>NZ_JBNOOF010000056.1:0-448 GCF_050585245.1 Clostridium nigeriense | reverse complement strand
TGTATAGGGGAGACTATAAGTAGACCATAAATTTCATTAAAAAGTAAGCCACCCTTCATAAAAAAAGCCTCTAAAACACATAATAAATTGGAAATAATATTATGTATTAGAGGAAGTGTGGAAGGTGATTAATTTGATGAATAAACAAGATATTATTCTAATGTATATTAGAGATAAAAAATCCAAGAGATGTATATCCCGTGAAACTGGCTTTGCCAGGAAAACGGTTGATAAGTATATAAATGATTATGAAGCTAATTTATTAGAGTTAGGCATTGATGATAATGATAATATAAAACATCAAGAATTAATTCAACAGCTTACAGATAAACCAAAATACAAATCATCTCCAAGAATAAAAACTGTTGTTACAGATGCTTTAATTAAGCGTATTAAGTTTTATTTAGATGAAAATAAAACTAAAAGGCTAACTGGATTATCTAAGCAA
>NZ_JBNOOF010000055.1:0-451 GCF_050585245.1 Clostridium nigeriense | reverse complement strand
TGCCCCCCTTAACAGCGCCCAACCCAGACGAACCGGAAATCGGCCCTGTCGATTTCGCAGTGTCGCGTGGCGATGACCACGCCGCGCTGTCTCCTGCCCAGAACAGCCTCGCTCTCGACGAGTGGCTCTTCTCCCCCACCGGCTGGCATGCGCTCGGTGCTGCCAGCAATGGTCGACTCCCCATCACGGTCCCCTCCCTCCACCAGGGCCTGGCCCTGATCGGCAAGGGGAGAGTGACCGCGATCTTCGGCCGGCTCCGCGCAGGCGCGGGCGTCATCGACCTCGACACCAAGAACGCCAACATGGGCGAGTACCTCGCTCCCGAGATCGCGGACTGGCTACGTCGACGTGGCTGCTGGGTGCTCGAGCGGCCCTCCGGTGGCGCTCCCGGGCGCGCCCACATCTTCTTCGCGCGCGCCGAGACTGGAGTTCAGACGTATGCTCTTCCGAT
>NZ_JBNOOF010000054.1:0-455 GCF_050585245.1 Clostridium nigeriense | reverse complement strand
AATATAACAAAGATAGATAGAGAATTAACTGCTTATAATAAAGAAAGAGAGAAACTTATTAATAAGTATGGAGAGAAGGACGAAGAAGGTAATTTAAAAACCAAGGAAGATGGGACTATTAATATATTAGATATAGATAGTTTTAACAAGGATTTAAAAGAAATTCTAGAAATAGAAACAGAAGTAGATATACATCTTATAGACTTAGAAAAAGTTAATGTAGATATAAATATTACTCCTGGAGAGCTTATGTTAGTAGATTATATGTTTGAATAGATCCTTCTAAAATCTAAGAAAGGAGGGAGAATTATTTATACAACAAGTACAGCATATAAAACAGCAATAAAAGAAGCTACAAGAAGTTTTGAATGTAAGGTTACAATACTAGATAAAGTCTATAAAAATGAGGATATTGCAGATATTATTATAGAGGGTAATATACAACCTTCTGATGG
>NZ_JBNOOF010000053.1:0-465 GCF_050585245.1 Clostridium nigeriense | reverse complement strand
AACACTATGTTACTTATGACAAAACTTTTAACAACAAACACAATGTGAATGCTGTTGCAGGTTATTCTTCTCAAAATTTTGAAACCCAATATAGAGGTAGTGTAGGTTGGGGTTTAACTACACCTGTTGTAAACCCAACTGATGTTTTTGTTAAGAATTATAACAATTTCACTAATTACGCAACATTCGTTCCTGATTATAATAGAAACGAGTTACAATCAGTATTTGGTCGTGTAAACTACACTTATAACGATAAATACTTCTTAACTGCTACCGTACGTAGAGATGGATCTTCTAAGTTTGGTGCCAATAACCGTTATGCTACTTTCCCGGCATTTGCTGCTAAATGGAGAGTAATGCAAGAAGGTTGGGCCGAGAAAGCACTTGGAAAGTGGTTTAGTGACCTGTCTATACGTGCTAACTATGGTCAGTTAGGTAGCCAAGATAACCTAGGCTCTTATGCCG
>NZ_JBNOOF010000052.1:0-481 GCF_050585245.1 Clostridium nigeriense | reverse complement strand
TGGATGGCGTGAAAATAATAATTTCAGGCTAGTACTCGATAAGCAGGCATTTACAGATACCGCCGGTATAAACTTACCAAAAGCGGATACCATTCGTTTTAGTACTAGAAAAGAGATTGAGTATGGCAGTATCAGGTTACGATTTACCAATTTAAAACTAAATCAGAACCCGGTTTTACAATTTATACAATCAGATAAGCTTATAGAATCTATTCCACTCAATAATAGTGAGCTCTTTAGAAAATTTTTCAGGGGAGGCACCTATGAAATGCGTATTCTATACGATACCAATAAAAATGGAATTTGGGATACCGGTAATTTTAAATCAAAAAAACAACCTGAAATTGTTCAACTGATTACAAAACCATTATCCGTAAAAAGTAATTGGGATAATGAAGTAACGATTAACCTATAAATAGTTATAAAATCCCTTCCCTGTTTTTTTGCCCAAATCACCTGCTTCTACTTTTACTTTTTGCAA
>NZ_JBNOOF010000051.1:0-482 GCF_050585245.1 Clostridium nigeriense | reverse complement strand
AACTTATAAAACTAAAGATAAAGCTTATTTTAGAAAGAAGATAGACAAGCTTATAAAGGGGTGAGAAAAGTGATTGAGTTTGATGATTATGGAAGAATGAAATATAATCCTGAACTCCATCCTAACCAAGGTGAGCCTTGGTCATATGAGGATACCAAATATTTAATTGATTGGCTAGAGATAATTGGTTATGAAGAGATGTCATTAGCTTTAGGAAGAACAGAAATAACTTTAAGAACTAAAGTCTGTAGATTACGCAAAGATGGATTAATGGAAATACCTAATAAAAAAATTTATCATCAAAGACTTCTAAGGAGGTGTGATAGTGAACAAGTTATTACTTATTAATAGTAATGCTATAAAGCTAGAAAGGAGGGAAGAAAATTGGTTAACAAAGAACTTGAAATGGCTAAAGAAGTAGCAAGAATCTATCCAAAAAAGAAAGATTATAAAGAAGCTTATAGAGAAGTTGTAGAACAATA
>NZ_JBNOOF010000050.1:0-485 GCF_050585245.1 Clostridium nigeriense | reverse complement strand
GTTAATGGGAATTTAATAGGAAAGCTTTCTATAGGACAAGGAGAAAGAGGTAAATCTATTGAGTATATGTGGCGAGGTACTGAATTAGGTATAAGACAAGAAGGAGAAGAAGAATACCAGTTTGTAGACCTCGCTGGTAGTGGAGCAGGAAGTGGTAGAGAGATAGAACTCCAAGTTGGGAATGGATTTATACAATGGAGATATAAAGGAGAAGAATCTTGGAATAATCTTATAGCGATTACAGAACTACAAGTACCAGGACCACCAGGTAAAGATGGTAAGAATGGTTTAGATGGAACTAACGGACAAGATGGAGCAGATGGGATTACTCCAGTAAAAGGACAGGATTATTATACCGAGGAAGAAAAAGAGGAGTTAATAACAGAAGTTTTAAATAGAATCCCTAATGGAAATGAGGTGGCTTATTAATGGCAAATGTTCTTATAGAAGAAAGTACAATGTCTAATATAGCTAATGCTATACGT
>NZ_JBNOOF010000049.1:0-487 GCF_050585245.1 Clostridium nigeriense | reverse complement strand
TAAGAACATCTAGAAGTGTATCTTCTACTGTTTTAACTTCTAAATCTTCCTCTGTAAAAACTGGTATATCTTCTACTATACCAGTATCGGGTACATCTAACCTTACATTTTCATAGCCTTTTCTTTTAGCTTTTAGTTCCCAAGAAAATTCTGTTCCATATTGACCATGTACTATAAAATAATTATTAAATCTCTCTATTCTACTTATAGAACCATTATATACCTGTGTAAACACATGGTATTCACAATCTGTATTAATGCACTCTTGTAATATTTCATCTATATAAACTACACATTCACCATCACTATTAATAACTCCAGAACCTATATCTCCAAAATAATACTCTGCTGTTTCATATGCGTTTATTAATCTCTCTCCAAAATTCTTAGTTTTTTGTAAAGAATTTTTTGAGCCTGTAACTGTAAAATTCCCACTAACTTGTGTATGTGTATTTAATAAAGCAGGATAACTTCTACCTGCTAATAT
>NZ_JBNOOF010000048.1:0-487 GCF_050585245.1 Clostridium nigeriense | reverse complement strand
TAAGAACATCTAGAAGTGTATCTTCTACTGTTTTAACTTCTAAATCTTCCTCTGTAAAAACTGGTATATCTTCTACTGTACCTATATCTGGTGTATCTAATCTTACATTTTCATATCCTTTTCTTTTAGCTTTTAGTTCCCAAGAAAATTCTGTGTTTTCTTCTCCATATATAATAAAATAATCTTTATGTCTTTCTATTTTTCCTATAGCTCCATTATAAACTTGAGTAAACACATGGTATTCACAATCTGTATTAATGCACTCCTTGAATATATCATCTATATAAACTACACATTCACCATCGCTATTAATAACTCCAAAACCTATATCGCCAAAATAATATTCTGCCGTTTCGTAAGCATTTATTAATCTTTGTCCATAGTTTTCTGTTTCTTGCAGAGAGTTCTTAGAGCCTGTAACTGTAAAATTCCCACTAACTTGTGTATGTGTATTTAATAAAGCAGGATAACTTCTACCTGCTAATAT
>NZ_JBNOOF010000047.1:0-489 GCF_050585245.1 Clostridium nigeriense | reverse complement strand
CCATTGATTAGAGTTCTTGTATGATAAGGAACAACAATCATTAGTTTATTTATTATATGATTATGATATTGCTTTATATTTATGTGGCCATATGCATAAAATTAATTTTTATAGGGTTCCAGGTTTGTACCGGCCGGGTTATACCATAAACGGGTTTCACTGTCGGTAACTCTTCCTGATAAGTACCAAACCATTTATCCCAAAAAATAAAAATTTGTCCATAATTCTTATCCAAGTACTCCGGATTCAAAGCATGATGCACACGATGATGAGAAGGTGTTACAATGATTTTTTCTAACCAGCCCATTTTATCAATATGTTGTGTATGATACCAGAACTGGGCAAATAAATGTAAAGGAGCAACGATAGCAATTACGTTTGTGGGTACGCCTAACAATGCAGCAGGCAATAAAAAAATAGTGAAAACTTTTACAATGGTTGAGATACTTTGTCTCAATGCACAGGCTAAATTAAAATCCTCGCTGCTAT
>NZ_JBNOOF010000046.1:0-491 GCF_050585245.1 Clostridium nigeriense | reverse complement strand
GATAATAAGTTTATAGCTGTAGGTACAAGCCTTGCAGAAAATGCAAATAATCAAATAGATATGAAACAAGCAGATATCAATTACTTAGCTTATGTAGAGAGCTATGCTAATGCAATAGATATGTGTTTACAAGGTATTATAAGTCCTTCTACATTAGGAATAGACCTTAAGAAAACAGATAATGCAGAAGCACAAAGAGAGAAGGAAAAGACTACTCTATATACTAGAAATAAGATAGTCGATACTCTTACAGAAGTAATACCACATTTAGTTGAAATAATATTAAAGACTAATGATGTATTAAATAAAAAAACACCAGGAGAATATGAAGCAGCAATAACATTTGGTGAATATGCTAGTCCTTCATTTGATACAGTTGTAGAAATAGTAGGTAAAGCTAAGTCTTATGGAATAATGTCTATTGAAAAAGCTATAGATGAACTCTATGGAGATACAATGACAGATGAAGAAAAAGCCATTGAAATTCAAAG
>NZ_JBNOOF010000045.1:0-511 GCF_050585245.1 Clostridium nigeriense | reverse complement strand
TTTTTTGATTCTGTTAGCCACTTTTTGGTTTCTTTCATTCTATAAGAATCTCCATTCATGTCTACCATATATGATTTATATGTAATTCTATCAGTCATTGCTGCAGCCATGACTGGGTCGGTAAAAACTTCCCCCCATCTATCAAAAGATAAGTTTGTTGTTATTATAGTTGATTTTCTTCCTGTTCTGATTGATAAATTAGTAAATAATAATTCTGCTCCCTCCTTGTCTGAAGAAATATATCCAAATTCATCTAATATAACTAAATCATACTTTTCTAGTTTTGCTTGAAATGAGCGTAAACTTTTCGTGGAGCGTAGCTCTTTTAACTGTGTTATAAACAATGGGACTGTAGCAAAAAATACTTTATAGCCACTTAAGCAGGCTTTAATTCCTAACCCAATAGCCATATGAGTTTTACCTGTACCGCAGTTTCCAGATAAAATTACATTTTGCCCTTTTTCTATAAAGTCTAGGGTACTTAACGTCCCTAACTTCTTTTGGGCATCTG
>NZ_JBNOOF010000044.1:255-522 GCF_050585245.1 Clostridium nigeriense | reverse complement strand
CGAATACATAATTGCGGAAAATTTTCGATTGTTGTAAAGCAGGAATAAAAGGGAAGCAAAGGATAGACACTAAAGTAAGGGCGGAAATAACCCAGAAAGCCCCATGAATAAGCATCCGCCATTTTTCTCCCAACGGCTGGGTTACTGTTTTAACCGCTTGAAATACATACCAATCGAGCAATAACATGATGCCTGCTATCACCCATAAAGTACCCGAATTACGCATATACTAAATTGAAAATTAAAGATAGGCAAAGCAGCCTATAA
>NZ_JBNOOF010000044.1:0-245 GCF_050585245.1 Clostridium nigeriense | reverse complement strand
TATTTTTGGCAACTTAGTTAACAGATATGAAATTCACTTATTACGGTCATTCTTGTTTTGAAGTAGAAACAAATGGTAAAAAGATTCTATTCGACCCATTTATTTCACTTAATGATTTGGCTAAACATATCAAAATTGAATCTATTAACCCCGATTTTATCTTCCTGTCGCATGGTCATACCGACCATATTGCCGACTGTACAGCTATTGCCAAACGTACCGGCTGTACGGTTATTTGTAGCTGG
>NZ_JBNOOF010000043.1:0-550 GCF_050585245.1 Clostridium nigeriense | reverse complement strand
CATTACCAACGCTGCTGGTATCGCTGCAATTGCCACATATAAGAATAAAAAGAATATTATTAAGTAAACTTGTATTAGGCTATACATTGCTTGTACCTCTCATATATAAGTCTTTGCTCTACTTCTATTTCTTTATCTCTTTTAATACTTAACATCTTTGTAATTATGTCATCTGTGCCAAAGTGTTTTACTGCTTCTTCTAGCATTTGCTGAGTATTAGTCATGGTGTTCCTCCTTTTGATAAACTCCCCTAAAATATGTTAAAATCATATCGAAAGGGGGTGGAATATATGATTAAAGATAAATATGATTTATTAAAATACCTTATTGCTTTCATGGCTTCTGATACCCGCCGTTTTAAAGACCCAGAACATAAACTTACTCAAATGATTGGTCCTCGTAAATTAAGTGAATATTTAACTGACTTAAATAATGAAGGACTTATCAATGTTTATATCGGTGGTGAAATTGAAATATTAGATGCAGGTATCAACCTTGCAATTAAATTAAATAACTGATAGTGTTTTTAATAATTTCAATATCTCGTAAG
>NZ_JBNOOF010000042.1:0-565 GCF_050585245.1 Clostridium nigeriense | reverse complement strand
GGAAATGAGGTGGCTTATTAATGGCAAATGTTCTTATAGAAGAAAGTACAATGTCTAATATAGCTAATGCTATACGTTCTAAAACTGGAAAAAGCGACTTAATCTTAGCTAAGAATATGCCAAGTGAAATCGAAAGCATAGAATCCGGTGGAAGTGATGATTTATTTAATGCTCTTGTAGATGATAGTATAACTGGAAAAGTAACAATAAATGTGATAAATGCTCGTAAATATGCTCTTGCTTATGTAGCTAATATAACAGAGATAGAAGCATTAAATCTTAAAACTATAAGTGAAAGTGTTTTTTATAGTTGTTCTGCAAGAAAGGTAGTTTTAACCAATCCGGACATAGGCAATTTAGCTTTTGCCCTTTCTAATATAACAACTTTAGTTCTAAAAGGTTCGAAAGTTGCTAATTTATTAGGAACAAGAGTGTTCGTTACAACTCCAATCGAAAAGAAAACGGGCTATATCTATGTTCCTAGAAATTTAATAGAACAATATAAAACAGCAACAAACTGGGTTACATATGCAACACAATTTAGAGCAATAGAAGATTATCCAGA
>NZ_JBNOOF010000041.1:0-709 GCF_050585245.1 Clostridium nigeriense | reverse complement strand
GGGGGTATAGCTCAGTTGGGAGAGCACTTGCCTTGCACGCAAGGGGTCAAGGGTTCGAATCCCTTTACCTCCACCAAAGCTACGAGTATATCGTAGCTTTTTTTGTATTTAAAAAAAATTCTTATTAATGTTGAGTTTTCGTATACGTTATAGATATTCTTATATTAGAGGTAGAGTTTAAAATACTATATTGTATTTTAAATCAAATGTAGGAAAAAAATATTTTATGAAGAGAATATATTAAAAGTGTGAGTTATGAGTTTAGAGTATTTTAAGAGTATTAAGTAAGAAAGGTTTTTATGAGATTTGTATACATCTTAGGAGATGCTAATAATAAAGAGCTATGTCACAAAATAAAAATCCACCAGTATATCTGATGGATTTTTGCTTTAAGTATAATAAATTTAATTTAAAATATATTTTTAATATTATATGATAATGAAATTTTATTATTTTATAAAAAATTATTTAATGATGCTTAGAGGAGTAATTAAAGGCATCAATAACTTATCCTAGCGTATCAATAATAGAAAAATAGAGATATAATAAGATAAAAATAGATATAATAAGATAATTTGATATAATAATAAAATATATATAGAAATTATTTTATAAGCATGGTAATATAAATTTCGTCGCTGAGAGATGCGGCAAATAAATTTGAAAATAACTTAAAAAAGTTGTTGACAAATAAAAAAACAAGTGATAA
>NZ_JBNOOF010000040.1:0-757 GCF_050585245.1 Clostridium nigeriense | reverse complement strand
CCTCGCCACATATACTCAATAGATTTACCTCTTTCTCCTTGTCCTATAGAAAGCTTTCCTATTAAATTCCCATTAACCAAACTAGACATCTGTCACACCTCCTAATACTTTAAATTTAGCAGGAGATATTACTGTGTCTACTCTGCCATCTGCTAAATTGCATTGTACATCATAAAGATACATACCTATTTTTAAATCTGTATCTTGAGAAGTTAAAATAAATTTAGCTTTTCCATCTGTAAATTCTGTTACTTCTTTAAAAATTAAACGCTCACCTTCATAACTCGATTTAACTGTAAAATATACTTTATCTCCCTCTTTTAACTTGTAATTATCTAAAGTTAATTCCAATATACCTGTATCTCCTCGAATAACTTCTATTCTGTTATCTAAACCGATTGTAAACATATTTTGCTCCTTTCTTGCAAAATAAAAAGAGCCTACTTAATAAACTCTTAAATTCTTTCTGTTATTTTGCTCTCTAGCTGTTGTACTAGACTTTTAACTTCTTCTTCTATTACAACAAAACTTTCTTTATTATTACTACTTGTAATAGTTCCTTGTTCATCTATATCGCTATAAGTGTAAGTTATTCTATGACCTACACTATCTTTTATTACTGCAAATCCTGTTAATATCTTCATTTTATCCCTCCATTAAAATATCTTCTAATCTAAAAGTAAGAACATCTAGAAGTGTATCTTCTACTGTTTTAACTTCTAAATCTTCCTCTGTAAAAACTGGTATATCTTCTACT
>NZ_JBNOOF010000039.1:0-774 GCF_050585245.1 Clostridium nigeriense | reverse complement strand
CTGTTACAAATTTAGCTAGTAATGTTTGTAGGTCCATTATGTTACCAGAAGCTGTATCAAATTTTATATTTCCTGCTGTTAAATCATCTATATAGGCTACACCTATTAAAGCTTTATTAACTATAGCTAATTCTGTAAATACACGTTCTATTTTCTTAGTACTAGGTCCACTTCCAGAGAACTCATTTTTATTTTTATTCTCTCCTTTAGCTGATATTTCAGAAGTAAGCCCACCAGTATAAGTGAACTTTTGACTTAGTATTGGATGCTTTCTTACTACTCCTTTTTTATCTGTAATAGTTACTATATCTCCTGCATCTAAAGATAAATCTCCTTGCCACTTCATAGAATAACCTAAATATTCAAATCCATTAAGCTTACTATATATATCTTGCAAAATAGAATCAGTAACCCAAGGATTTTCAAATTCTAACTCCATAGAATCTGCTCCCAAACTACCTTTACTTAAGACTTTTTCTCCTACTTGGCAAGATACCTTTCCTATCTTATATTTACTTTCTTCTCTTTTATAATCTCCTATAAAATAATTAGATGTTCCAATAGCATAATTATTATCCTTAGGAGTTACTATAGTAAATTTACCATCACGAGTAATAACTGCATTCCCACCACATAGAGAAGCTACATAACTTAAGACTTCTCTACAAGAAAACCCCTCCAATTTCTTAACACTGTAAGTTGGAAGGGTTCCTGTAAATTGTACTCCTGTTATTCTAACTAACTCATTTACTACTTGTTGTAATGTTAAAGTAT
>NZ_JBNOOF010000038.1:0-990 GCF_050585245.1 Clostridium nigeriense | reverse complement strand
TCCAGATAAAATTACATTTTGCCCTTTTTCTATAAAGTCTAGGGTACTTAACGTCCCTAACTTCTTTTGGGCATCTGTAGGTAATTCATTAATATCTAGCTCATCTAGATATTTTTTATACGGAAAGCTTGCAATACGTACTCTACTTTTTCTAACTTCTTCCTGACTATAATCATACTCTTTTTGAAGTAGCTTATAAATTAGCTCCTCATAACTTGAATCTATTTCAGTTGCACTATTAATTTCTGTATCTATACCAATTTTAAATGTTGATAACTTAAGATAATTGGCATATTCATATATTCCATTAAGAAATATTTTTTTATCATGATTTTTCATTATCCTATATCGTCCTTTCTTTCAGAAAGCATCTCGGTATAGTTATTCAATAAATTTATAGAATTATTAACAATACTAGAATCACTATCCTTAAAATATTGCTTATAATAGTCAATTTCTTCATTGCGTTGGCATACAAACTTTATTTTGTCTAATGTTATAGAAGTAGGTGTTACTTTTCGAATCATTTCTATACTTTTCTCTACCTTTTCTATACCAACTTCACCTACTAAGTTCAATAATTCTATAAACTATTTTTCTTTTCCTATAAAATAGGAAGTATACATATCTTGAATATTTGTATCTATTTGCTTAAATGCACAACTATTTATCAATGCATGGGGCTTTCTAAATAGAGTTATAAGATAATGATTAATATCAATAACCCATTGATGCAATCCAGGATTTTTCTTATGGTGTGTAATTTTTTCTTCTTCAAAATACAGAATTATATCATTAGAATATATTTTGCATCTTAGTATTTTATTCACAAACCTATCGGGAACGGAGTAATGACAAGTATCAACAACAATAGTTGAATATTTATCAACTCTAAGCATTTCTAGCCTTGCATATTCATATTTTCCAAGTGTAGGAAGTAAGTTACATTTTTCACTTTCAAATAGTTCAATTGGAGATTTATCTTTATTA
>NZ_JBNOOF010000037.1:0-1000 GCF_050585245.1 Clostridium nigeriense | reverse complement strand
TTAGCCATTAGTAGAAGGTCTATCCATGCTTGTCCTCTACTGAATGGCTCACAAGTCCATAACCAATGCTCTTGAATGCTTCTATAAATTTTATTCCAACCTTCTACCATGCTGACCTCCTAAAAGGCTATTTTACCTTCCCTTTACTATGAACCTTATAAATATATCCATTGTCCTTTAAGAACTTACTTAAGGCTTGTATCATTTCAAGATTATGTTCTACATGAATATCTACATAAAATAATTCTTCATCTTCCTTTAAAGCCTTATCTCCTGCTTCTACCATGGTTTGCATTAATTTTGCTTTTAATTCCTCTTTAGGCTCTTCTTGTGGTTGCTCTGCTTTTCTTATTAGTTCTGCCTTTTCATTTATCTCTCTTACTATCCTTGATATATCCCAACCAAATTCTATATACTTTTCAAAGTCTTTATACTCTAATGGAGTTTTTATTGTTTTATTTACCGCTTCTAAAGTAGTTTCTATAGTTGCTTTTAACATTTCAGCTTTAGCTTTATCTGAATTTTGTTGTTGCTTTAATGCTGCTGCTCTTTGCTCTATATCCTCAACCACGCTTTTAGCACTAGCTGATAAATTTAAATATTTATCTAATACAGTTAATTGGCTTGAGTATTTTTCTTCTAATCCTAATTTTTCTATATAATCTAATATTGTTGTTTGTGCTGCCATTCTTTTTGCTTCTTTACGCTTATTATCAAATTCAGCTATTCCAAGTTTTATAGGTTTTTCAACTTCTTCTATAAGTCCTATAAGCTCTTTAAATTGACCTTCAAATTCCTTAATTGGTTTTTCCATTTCTTTTTTTACATCTTTTCTGCAACTGTCTATCTTATTTCTAAGTCCTGCTAAATCCTTTTGAGTAGCCTTACAATCCTTTAAACTTTCTTCTGTAACTACTAACCCTTTATATTTTTCCATATTGGCTATTAAATTAGCCTTAACTTCTTCAAAATTTGTTGTTATAACTGGCAATTGTTTATT
>NZ_JBNOOF010000036.1:0-1026 GCF_050585245.1 Clostridium nigeriense | reverse complement strand
ATATCTGCTTGTTTCATATCTATTTGATTATTTGCATTTTCTGCAAGGCTTGTACCTACAGCTATAAACTTATTATCAAATGAATTAGGTTTTAATAACTCTCCTGTGTTAGGGTTTCTAGGTATTAAATCTTCTGGAATATACTTTTGTACTCTTCCATCTCTTATTGCATCTATCCATTGACTTATAACCTCGTCTAATGCATCAAATGAATCAGATTTACTATCTAGTAAACTCTTTCCTCTACCTTCAAATTTAACGCTCTTAAAGAACATTAAAGGTAATGCCATAATAAAATCACTTTTAAAGGTTACATCAACTAAATTAGATGTTTCTTCTATAGCCGATAATGATACTTCATTATCTCTTTCATCATAAAGCTTATATCTTACATATCCTTTTCCATATATCTCTACTAGCTTATATCTTTTATAATTTGATTTATTATAATAAGTTATAAATTTAATTTCTTTTAATCTTCCTCTATTAGTTTCATATTCAACCATAGATCCATCAAAGAATTCTAGTATAGGATATTTACTTACTTCTTTATCTATTGATATTTTAAAAGCTCCATCTCCACTTACTAGCACCTTAGAAATAACATCACCTATCATTTCATCAAACTTATTATCTTTTCTTATTTCTTCCCAAAGTTTATTATCATCTTCTTTTTTCTTTAATTCAATGCTATCTATATCTGCAACTATAATATCACTAAGCCTATCAACTATCATAGCAGGCAAGCCACTATGTATTTTTCTAATACTTAAATTTTCACTTGGTACAGCACTCCAAAACCTAGCTTTATTTACTGGATCACTGCTTATATTCTTAAAGAATTGCTCTAACTCATAAGCTTCTCCTCTATACCAAAGTTTATTTCTTATTAGATTAGTTTCATAGGTATATGCTTCTTGTATATTAATGCTGCTTTGTGATGCAGGCTGAACATTTAAATATTTAATTGCTGCTTTTGTTAACATACTTTTAAATCCTCCTATTAATCCCATATCTATTCTCCTT
>NZ_JBNOOF010000035.1:0-1052 GCF_050585245.1 Clostridium nigeriense | reverse complement strand
GTAAACATTGGAACAATCGGTCACGTTGACCACGGTAAGACAACTTTAACAGCTGCTATCACAACAGTATTAGCAAACAGAGGATTAGCAGAATCATTCAAATATGATGAAATTGATAAGGCTCCAGAAGAAAAAGAAAGAGGAATCACAATTAACACAGCTCACGTTGAATACCAAACAGACAACAGACACTATGCACACGTTGACTGTCCAGGACACGCTGACTATGTTAAGAACATGATTACAGGAGCAGCACAAATGGATGGAGCTATCTTAGTTGTATCAGCAGCAGATGGTCCAATGCCACAAACAAGAGAACACATCCTACTAGCATCAAGAGTTGGAGTTGACTACATAGTAGTATTCTTAAACAAAGCAGATATGGTAGATGATGAAGAATTATTAGAATTAGTAGAAATGGAAGTTAGAGAATTATTATCAGAATACAACTTCCCAGGTGATGATATTCCAATAATTAAGGGATCAGCATTACAAGCTTTAGAAAACCCAACAGATGAAAAAGCAATCGCACCAATCCTAGAATTAATGGATGCTGTAGATAGCTACATCCCAACACCAGAAAGAGCAACAGATAAGCCATTCTTAATGCCAGTAGAAGACGTATTTACAATCACTGGTAGAGGAACAGTTGCTACAGGAAGAGTTGAAAGAGGAGTTCTTCACGTAGGAGACGAAGTAGAAATCGTTGGATTATCAGAAGAAAGCAGAAAAGTAGTAGTAACAGGAATCGAAATGTTCAGAAAGTTACTAGACGAAGCGCAAGCTGGAGATAACATTGGAGCTCTTTTAAGAGGTGTTCAAAGAACAGAAATCGAAAGAGGTCAAGTATTAGCAAAAACTGGATCTGTTAAACCACACAACAAGTTCGTAGGTCAAGTATACGTACTTAAGAAAGAAGAAGGTGGAAGACATACTCCATTCTTCGATGGATACAGACCACAATTCTACTTCAGAACAACAGACGTTACTGGATCAATCAAATTACCAGAAGGAATGGAAATGGTTATGCCAGGAGACCACATTGATATGAA
>NZ_JBNOOF010000034.1:0-1373 GCF_050585245.1 Clostridium nigeriense | reverse complement strand
ACTGTAGCAAGTGATGATGGTGGAATAACTATAGTAGGGCCTACAATGCAATTTAAAGATAAAAGCAATAAAGTTAGAATTCAAATGGGGCAAGATACTCAAGGGAATTTTAACTTTATTTTGCGTGGGGAAGATGGTACTACAACACTTATAGATCATACTGGAATAAAAGAAAAAGCAATTGCAGATGATTTAATAAAATCCAATATGGTTGCAGCAGATGCGATAGGAGAAAAGCAAATTAATTATAGTTCTCTTATTACTGGACTTAATAAAGACACTAATACAAGCTTAATACAAGCTAGTAAAGTTGCAATAGACTTTGTAGGACAAAGTTTAGAAGTAGCATTTAATACTCTTAAAACTAATGTAGATGGTATTAATTCCACTGTAGAAAGTAATACAACTGCAATAAATGTAGCACAGGGCGAGATAGAGGGAATAATTAAAGAAAGCTCTGTAGTTAAAAATGATATAACTACATTAAGTGATAAATATACAAATATTAAGACTACAGTAGATGGAGTAAACATTACAGTATCTAAGCATGAAAGCAGTATAGAAAATATAAATGGTGATGTAAGCACTTTAAAAACTAAAGTAAATACAGTAGAGCAAAAAGTAACAGCTACAGCGATTACAACTACAATAAGCAATGCTATAAATGCAGGAACAAGTAGTATAACTACTACACAATTTGTAATGGATAAAACAGGATTTACAGTTAAAAACGGAGCTATAAAGATACAAAATAAAGCAGGAACAAATGTATTAACGTCTGATACAAGTGGAAATCTTACTATTACAGGAACATTTATTAATAAAAATAGTAATGGTGTAAAGGCAATAGAAATAAATAATACAAATATATATTTTTATGATTGGGAAAGAAATGCAAGAGAACTAGGGATAATATACAGTTCTTATCTTACAGACTACCCTAATGTAAGAGGATTTTCCTTCGCACACAACCAACAAGGATACATGACTTTGGGGTATAGAACTGGAAGTAACTCTTTTGGAAGTTATATGACATTCGATAAATATAGTATAAATCCAACTTATGCAGCGCCTATACGAGTGCATGAAAGTGCTTTATTCCACGGAGCAGTAAATTTACAAGATAGAGTTTATATACCAAATAAATTACTTTTTGAAAGTGGCTATAGTGCAACTACACCTCAGATTTTTAAGAATACAGGGGATAGTAGAAATATATTATGTACTCAAGTTTCTGTTAATGCTGCAAATGATGGGTATATGATCCAAACAAATACAGGAGGAGTCTTATTCTCTATATTAGCAGGTAGAAGTTATCCTGCTTTATTAAATACACATACACAAGTTAGTGGGAATTTTACAGTTACAGGCTC
>NZ_JBNOOF010000032.1:0-1731 GCF_050585245.1 Clostridium nigeriense | reverse complement strand
ATGGCTAAAGAAGTAGCAAGAATCTATCCAAAAAAGAAAGATTATAAAGAAGCTTATAGAGAAGTTGTAGAACAATATAAAAAAGCTCATAACTCCACCGACCAAAGTAAGAGTTACGAGCACAACAAAAGAATCAATGACATTATACCACTAGGTATAGATTTAGACAACGGAGAAATTTACGATATAGAAACAGGACAAACTATTAGAGAGTTGATTTAGGAGGACATGAGAATGAATAAAAAAGATTTATTAGAGTTTATAGAAAGAGTTGAAAGAAAGGCTATATCTAGTGTGGAAGCTAGATTTAATAAAGAAATAGAAGAAAAAAAGAGTGAGATTTTATCTAAATATGAAGAGAAAATAAATATGTATCAAGATTCACTTAATAGAGTTGTAACCAATATAACTAATTTACTTACAGATATGAAGGAAGATGTTGAAGTAGCATATGAAGGGAATTATTATTTAGATCAATCATTTAAAAGAATTAGCAGATTAAAGATTAGTATAGTAGATTCTTGTATGTTTAAAGGAGAGATACAAAAGATTAAAGATAGAAGAAATAAGGAAATAGAAGAAGTAAAGGCTAATTATCATAAGGTTTATGTTGTATCTAAGAATATGAGTAGTGCTAAGAAAATAGCTGAATACCTAGAAGGTTTAGGATTTGATTTATCTAGCTTGAAAGAAGATGAAATGAAAGCATTAGTAGCTGATATAGATAAATCTAAATTATTTGTATGTGGAGAAAGGAAGTAACAATGAAAGCATTTAAAGTGTTATTAAAAATTTTAGTAGCTATTATAAACATACTGAATGAAGAAGGATTTAAACTTTATGATTCAAATGATCCAGATTACTATATTTCAAATATTAGATATGAAGGCATGGATGATAGATTGTATTTTGATACAGAGGAGGACAAGTAATGGTAGAGGAAAAGAAACTTAATATTTTTCAAAAGATACAAAGAGCTAGAGTTGAACTTCAAAAAAGAGATATTAAGAAAACAGGATTAAATAAATATTCTAACTATAAATATTTCGAATTAGGAGATTTTCTACCACATGTAAATGAAATTTGTGATGAACTTGGATTATATACAGAGTTTAAGTATGGAGAAGAAGAAGCGTTTTTATATCTAATAGATTCTGATAATCCAGATATTAAGAGAGAATGGAGTACACCAGTAAAGATACCAGCATTAAAAGGATGTAGCGATATACAAGCTATAGGTGGTTCACAAACATTTGCAAGAAGATATTTGTATATGATGGCTTTTGAAATAGCTGAAACAGATCTTGTTGATAATGCAGAAATTGATGAAGATAAGCAAGAAGCAGAAAAGAAGATAGGAACAGTACATCTTAATGTAATGAAAAAGCTTATAGAAGAAACTGAAACAGAGATAAATAGTTTCTTAAAGTATGCAGGAGTTACAAAGCTAGAAGATGTTAAAAATAAAGATTACCCAGAATTGTTAAGACTTCTAGAGAAAAAGAAGAATGATAATAAGAAAAAAATAGAAGCAGAAAAAGCTAGAAAGCAAAAAGAAGAATTAGCAAAGCAACAGGAAGAACTGCAAAAGCAATTAGAAACTCAACAAGATAATTTTGAATTTTAGGGGGATAGAGAAATGGATATACAAGTAAATAAACAATTGCCAGTTATAACAACAAATTTTGAAGAAGTTAAGGCTAATTTAATAGCCAATATGGAAAAATATAA
>NZ_JBNOOF010000031.1:0-2453 GCF_050585245.1 Clostridium nigeriense | reverse complement strand
TATGAGTTGGCTTGATTACGATGTTGAGGTTAAAAAAATAGCATATATATAATCATTTACAAGTGATTTAAACTTGATTTAAGTTAAATATATGCATCTCAATATCATAATCAATTACTAGAACGAAGTCGCTTAAAGCTGACCGACCCGTATGGGCATTCAAAAACTCACAACCAGTTTGAAAATATAAAAATTTAAATAAATCTATTAATTTAATATACTTTTATCTGGCAAATTATGGTTGTTATTTATTTTAGTATATAGTTTCCCCCTCCCCAAATCAAGCACTTATTCACTTTTAATTTTTTTATGGTGATGAAGCACAAAGAGGCATTAATTTTCCTATCTTTATTAAATTTCCCTTCTCACATTCCTTACACTTACCTAATTTAATTCCTGTTAGTTTTAAAAATAGCTCCGCTGACGATAGGTTCTCAAATTCTTTTGGTTTGATCCTAAAGATTTCTATGCAACGCTTAAATTTTAGTTTCTTATTTCTATTTCCTAAAATACCGTAATGTCTTATCTTTACGAATCTATCAGGTAGTATATGCATTGAAAATCTTCTGATAAATTCTTGTGGTTTTAAAGACATTATTTTTTCTTTGTTTTTATCTCTATAATCTCTCCACTTAAATATGACTTTTTCATTATCAACCTTAATAATTCTATTATCTGATATTGCAACTCTATGAGTATATCTACCTAAATACTTTAAGACATATTCCGCACTGCTGAAAGGTGCTTTACTATAAACAATCCATTCTTTTTTATATAAACTATCTTTAAATATATTAAATACTTCTTTAAACTGAAATTCACTAATGCTTTTTGGAAACTTTAGTTTTTTATTTTTATAAAGTTCATTTAAGTAAAATAAATATTTACCTCTAAATTTTCTTGAAAGCACCTTTACAGGAATAAAGAATTTCTTTTTTGATTTTATCCATTTACTACTATCAATGCTTAATCCACCACCAGGCACTATACAATGAATGTGGGGGTGAAACATTAAGTTTTGACCCCAAGTATGCAAAATTGTTGTAAATCCTATATCTGCACTTAAATACTTCTTATCCTTTGCTAATTCTAGCAAAGTTTCGGAAACAGCAGTAAAAAGAATAGAATACATTTCTTTTTGATTAAACAAAGTTAAAGAATTTAGTTGCTCTGGTATAGTAAAAACAATATGAAAATAGTGAGTTGGTAATAAAGATTTACTTCTCTCATAAATCCACATTTCTTTAGCATAAGCCTGACATTTGGGACAATGACGATTTCTGCAGGAATTATATGAAATTTTTCTTTCTCCACAATCATCACACTCATATACATGACCGCCTAGCGCAGCAGTTCTACAATCCTTAATAGAATATAAAGCTTTGAGAATATTAGATGGTAATTTCTTCGATTTAGTATAAGCTTCTCCATGTAATTTCATAATCTGTTGAAGTGAATTCATAAAACCTACTCCAAAGTATCAAATGGGCTCTTTATATTTAGCATTTTATAATCTCTTACATGTAAATATATTGAGGTTGTTTTCATATTCGAATGCCCCATTAATGCTTGAATAGTTACTAAATCCACTCCATCATTCATTAGATGAGTGGCAAAAGAATGTCTTAAAGTATGTGGAGTAGCTTTTTTAGTTATGCCTGACTTCTTTAGTGATTTTTCAAATGCACTCTGAAGAGTACGATTAGTTAACTTTTTCTTTGTTTGCCTTGATATAAATAAATAATCATCTGGAGAGTAATTTTTATACCCAAACTTCTTCCAATACACTCTTAAGATCTCTAAGTTTTTCTGTGATAATAAAGTATATCTTTTCTTATTTCGTTTACCATTTCTAACTCTAATTTTCATTTCAGAACTCATAATATCAGAGATTCGTAAATTTATAACTTCGCTATCGCGTAAGCCGCCAGAATACATCGTTGAAAATATTGCTTTATGTTTTAAATAAGTGGTAGATTCTAATAAAAGTCTTACTTCTTCCTTGGTTAAATATTGTGGTAAGGTCTTATCATATCTAAGTCTAGGGATTCTTAAATCACTCCATGATCTTTCAAGTGTTACAACATAAAAGAATTTTAGAGTACTATTAATATAATTTACAGTTCCCCTGCATAATTTTTTATCATTTATGCAATAATCTAGATAGTGGATAATTTGTTTTTCACCCAATGTTTCGGGTGGCTGATTATAGTATTTAGAAAATCTATTCATAGCACAGACCATATTTTTAATAGTATCTTTGCTACGACCACGAAGTTCTAAATCTTTAATCATTTTTTCAATTTTTTTATACATTTTATCACTCCTTAAAAAAGTGCATAAAATGTGAGAAGTGAAGCTTCCTTGAGAAAGAAACTTCACTTCTTATTTTTCCATATATAATCAAGTTTAATCACTAGCCCCAGCCGTCGCTTTTAGCGATTTAGTTCTAT
>NZ_JBNOOF010000030.1:0-2524 GCF_050585245.1 Clostridium nigeriense | reverse complement strand
TTTGGTCAAGCCCTCGACCTATTAGTATCAGTCAGCTAAATATGTTACCACACTTACACCTCTGACCTATCAACCTTGTGTTCTTCAAGGGGTCTTACTAGCTTATGCTATGGGAAATCTCATCTTGAGGGGGGCTTCACGCTTAGATGCTTTCAGCGTTTATCCCTTCCCGACTTAGCTACCCAGCCATGCTCCTGGCGGAACAACTGGTGCACCAGAGGTCAGTCCATCCCGGTCCTCTCGTACTAAGGACAGCTCCTCTCAAATTTCCTACGCCCGCGACGGATAGGGACCGAACTGTCTCACGACGTTCTGAACCCAGCTCGCGTGCCGCTTTAATGGGCGAACAGCCCAACCCTTGGGACCTACTACAGCCCCAGGATGCGACGAGCCGACATCGAGGTGCCAAACCTCCCCGTCGATGTGGACTCTTGGGGGAGATCAGCCTGTTATCCCCGAGGTAGCTTTTATCCGTTGAGCGATGGCCCTCCCACGAGGTACCACCGGATCACTAAGCCCGACTTTCGTCCCTGCTCCACTTGTGGGTGTCGCAGTCAGGCTCCCTTCTGCCTTTGCACTCTACGAACGATTTCCGACCGTTCTGAGGGAACCTTTGGGCGCCTCCGTTACATTTTAGGAGGCGACCGCCCCAGTCAAACTGCCCACCTAACAATGTCCCGTCACCAGTTTCATGGCGTCCGGTTAGAATCCCAATACTGTCAGGGTGGTATCCCAAGGATGACTCCACTAAGGCTGACGCCCTAGCTTCTCAGTCTCCCACCTATCCTGTACAGACAATATCGAAACTCAATGCTAAGCTACAGTAAAGCTCTACGGGGTCTTTCCGTCCAATCGCGGGTAGCGAGCATCTTCACTCGCACTACAACTTCGCCGGATTTGCAGTTGAGACAGTGCCCAAGTCATTACGCCATTCGTGCGGGTCAGAACTTACCTGACAAGGAATTTCGCTACCTTAGGACCGTTATAGTTACGGCCGCCGTTTACTGGGGCTTAAGTTCACACCTTCGCTTGCGCTAAGTGTTCCCCTTAACCTTCCAGCACCGGGCAGGCGTCAGCCCCTATACATCAGCTTGCGCTTTAGCAGAGACCTGTGTTTTTGCTAAACAGTTGCTTGGGCCTATTCTCTGCGGCCTGCTCTCGCAGGCACCCCTTCTCGCTAACTTACGGGGTCAATTTGCCTAGTTCCTTAACTGCAATTCTTCCGATGGCCTTAGGATTCTCTCCTCATCTACCTGTGTCGGTTTGCGGTACGGGCACTACTTCTCTCTCTAGATGCTTTTCTTGGAAGCAGGGAATCAGATACTTCGGTCAATTTGACCTTCCCCATCACACCTCAGGATTGTTAAGACGGATTTGCCTATCTTAACTCCCTAAATGCTTAGACTAGCATTTCCAATCGCTAGCACATCCTATCCTTCTCCGTCACACCATCGATAATAACGATAATAGTGGTATTGGAATATCAACCAATTGTCCATCACCTACGCCTTTCGGCCTCGGCTTAGGTCCCGACTAACCCTGGGCGGACGAGCCTTCCCCAGGAAACCTTAGATTTTCGGCCTGTAAGATTCTCACTTACATCTCGCTACTAATGCCAACATTCTCACTCGTAATCAGTCCACCGCTCCTTTCGGTACGACTTCAGCCCGATTACGACGCTCCTCTACCGCTCAAGTAATCTTGAGCCCGTAGCTTCGGTGGTAAGTTTGAGCCCCGGACATTTTCGGCGCAGGATCTCTCGACTAGTGAGCTATTACGCACTCTTTAAATGAGTGGCTGCTTCTAAGCCAACATCCTAGTTGTCTTAGAAATCCCACATCCTTTACCACTTAACTTACACTTTGGGACCTTAGCTGACGATCTGGGCTTTTTCCCTTTTGACCACGGATCTTATCATTCGTAGTCTGACTGCCGGACTCATAGTATATGGCATTCGGAGTTTGATAAGGTTCGGTAAGCGATATGCCCCCTAGCCCATTCAGTGCTCTACCTCCATTACTCATATCCGACGCTAGCCCTAAAGCTATTTCGAGGAGAACCAGCTATCTCCGAGTTCGATTGGAATTTCTCCGCTATCCACAGCTCATCCCATGCTTTTTCAACAGCAACGTGGTTCGGTCCTCCACGGGGTTTTACCCCCGCTTCAACCTGGCCATGGATAGGTCACCCGGTTTCGGGTCTACGGCATGCAACTAGTCGCCCTATTAAGACTCGGTTTCCCTTCGGCTCCGTACCTTAAGTACTTAACCTTGCTACATACCGTAACTCGTTGGCTCGTTCTACAAAAAGCACGTCATCACCCTCATAAGGGGCTTTGACCGGTTGTAGGCACACGGTTTCAGGTTCTATTTCACTCCCCTCCCGGGGTTCTTTTCACCTTTCCCTCACGGTACTGCTTCACTATCGGTCATCAGGTAGTATTTAGCCTTGGGAGGTGGTCCTCCCTGCTTCCCACAAGGTTTCACGTGTCTCGTGGTACTCTGGATCAGAACTTGGTTATTAT
>NZ_JBNOOF010000029.1:0-2765 GCF_050585245.1 Clostridium nigeriense | reverse complement strand
TGAGTCTTAATTTTAAGACTTAAAAGAATTGCTGGTTTATTTTATACTTAACTTATATTCTGTTCAATTTTCAAAGATCATTTTTTCGTCGCCTTCAAGCGACTTCCTTATCTTATCATCTTGAGTTTTTCTTGTCAACACATTTTTTAAAACATTTTTTAAAACATATTTCTCAAAACTTCTTTGACTTAGTTCCCAAGAACATTGACTATTTTATCATAGTGATTTATATATGAATCTAAAATTATCTTGTTTATTTAAGATTATATATTTTTTTCTCATTTATATATATACTTTTCTTTATTTTACATATATTGATACACTAGGATATGTTTAAGTATAATATCTAAATATTCTTTACATATTTTCAATAAATTTAATTAATGTTAGTATAAACGTAGAAATTATATTTTATTCATACTATAATGTATTGTGTATTAATTTTGCATCTATAGCTCAGCTGGATAGAGCGCTGGACTTCGAATCCATCGGTCGGGGGTTCAAATCCCTCTAGGTGCACCAAAAAGGACTATAACAATATTGTTATAGTCCTTTTATAATTCTTTCTATAAATATCTAACTATTAAAGCCGAGATAGGTTTTATATTAATTAGATTATTGTTTATTCTATAAAGTCCTTTTTCATTGATATCCTGCCCATCTAAAATAGCTATAAAGTTATTATGCTTTAAATCTATTTCAATATTATGTTTATTTCCATTAAAAAATACTGCTATTTTTCCTAAAGAATCATTAATTCTATCTCCATGTGCTATATAACCAACAAAATTTTTTAAGTTATCTTCCAAGGTTAAAAATTCTATATTATCATTTATATCTTTCGATGAATTCATCTTAAAAATTTTATGATTTTTTCTTAACTCTATTAATTTTCTATAATAATTGAATACATCTATATATTTTTCTTTTCTACTCCAATAAAATTTATTCACATAATCTGATGATCTATAACTATTTTCAATTAACGTCCCACTTCTATCCTTTTTAGTTCTCAATATTTCATCTCCAGCATGAATAAATGGGATTCCTTGAGAAGTTAATATTATAGCTGCTGCTAATTTATTCATTTTAATTCTATCATACTTAGGAAACGAAGGCTTAACTAAAGCTAATTTGTCCCAAAGAGTATAATTATCATGAGCTGATGTATAACTTATTACTTGATATGGTTCAAGAGCCCATGGAATTTTTGAATACTTAAGTTTATTAAAATTAATATCTTTATGATTTGTAGATGCTACTATACCAAATTTTATCGTTTCCTCAAAGCCATTACCTCCATTTATAAATCCACCCTTTTTCGCTTCAAATACACTCCCTTTTATTGCATCTCTTATATCATCACTAAAGGCCCCTACTTGTAATTTTCCAAATCGAGATATATTCTCTTTAAGTGCTAAAAAATTATTTTCTAAAATTGATGTTCCAGCCTTCCACCCTTCCCCATAGATTATTATATTTTCTGGTAACTTTTTTCTAATAATCTTCATAGTTTCAATATCATGAAGTCCCATTAAATCAAATCTAAAACCATCTATTTTATATTCATCTACCCAATACTTTAAAGAGTCTAATATAAATTTCCTAACCATTATTCTTTCTGATGCTAATTCATTTCCACATCCTGAACCATTAGAAAAGCTTCCATCAATATTATTCCTGTAATAATATTTAGGTAATATTCTATTAAAATTAGAATCTTCTGTATCAGCTGTATGATTAAACACAACATCCATTACGACCTTGAATCCATTTTCATGAAGCTTCATTATTAATTCCTTAAACTCTTTTATCCTTACTTCACCAAAATACGGATTACTTGAATAAGATCCTTCCGGCACATTATAGTTTAATGGATCATATCCCCAATTATACTCTTCTTCACTAAAATATCTTTCATCTATAGTTTTATAATCAAAAGCTGGAAGAATTTGAATTACATTTACACCTAATTCTTTTAAATGATTGATTCCAGTTTTTATCTTTCTATTATTATTAAAAGTTTCTGCGCAAAACCCCTTAAATTTACCCTTTATATCATTATCAACGCCTGAATTATTATCTATCGTAAAATCTCTTATATTAACTTCATATATAATAGCATCTAAAGGACTCTTAAGCTTTGGAATAACATGATTATTCCATCCAATAGGATTGGTCTGATCCAAATCTATTACCATTCCCCTTTTGCCATTAACCCCAACAGCTTTCGCATATGGATCTACGACTTCTTTTTCAACTCCACTTTGCTCTACAAGATAATTATAAAATTCTCCATTTAAATTTTCTTCAACCTCTAAATTCCAAATTCCATTCTCTTGATATTCCATTTCTATAACTTCTTTTGAATCTGAACTATAATCATAACCATCTTTTCCATAAAAAATTACTTTCACCGATTCTGCTAAAGGAGCCCAAAGCTTAAACACAGTTCTATTATTATTATAAATTGGTCCTAGTTTACCTTCATATTTGTATAATTCATCAAATTTTTTTATATTATCCTTATCATAAAAACTATCCATAGCATATCCTCCTATAAGGTAATTATATTTCAAAAAATCCATTTTTTTATATTTATTCTTAATCTTTGGATTTAAATACAAATTGCATGCTATAGTTTTGTTAAAATAATAAAAAAGCTTACGAATACTCGTAAGCTTTTTTTTGGAGCGGGTGATGAGAATCGAACTCACGTAACTTGCTTGGAAGGCAAGGGCTCTACCATTGAGCTACACCCGCAT
>NZ_JBNOOF010000028.1:0-2907 GCF_050585245.1 Clostridium nigeriense | reverse complement strand
AGAGAATATAAAGAAACAGATAAATTAATAGAGAAAGATGTTTTAGAGATTAGAGAAATCTAGTCTCTTTTTTATATAAAAAAATAAAGAAAGAAGGAGGTGCAAAATGAATGAAGTAACAGGGTTATTTAATACCTTTGTATTTCCTGTAGCTATGTGTATTTTATTAATATGGTTTCTGTATAAGAAAATATGGATAAGGATAGAAACAACATTGGACAGGGTTACTAAAACTAATGAGGAACTAAGTACAAGTAATAGGATTTTAACAGAGAACTTAGTAAAGAAAGTGGATCATATGGATACTAAAGTAAATTCCGTGGATTCTAAATTAGATCAAATGTTAAAAGAGAAAGAAGGTAATAAAAATGAATAAATTAGTAACTAAATTAACAAGTCTTATAGAAGTAAAGAAGATTATAGCATTATTAGTTATAACAGTATTTTGCATTCTAAGTGCTAGAGAAGTAGTAAGTACAGAACAATTTACTACAGTAGCAATAATGATAGTCAGCTTCTATTTTGGACAATCTACAGTTAAAAGTACAGTTAAGTCAACTAAGGAGCAGGAGTAATATCTTGCTTCTTTTAATTTATAAAAGAAAGGATTGATAATATGAAAATAGCAGTAAGGGGAGGACATAACTTCCAAGCACCAGGAGCAAGTGCATTAATAGATGAAACTACAGAAGATAGAAAAGTAAAGGATAGTATTATTAAAAACTTAAAATTATTAGGTCATGAGGTATTAGATGTAACTCCTGGACCATGTGATGTAAAGACAGATTTAGCATATGGAGTTAATAAAGCAAATGCATGGGGAGCAGATTTATTTATATCTATACACTTTAATAAAGCTTATAATAGTTATAATGGAGCAATAGGTACAGAAACTTGGGTTTACTCTAAGACAGATAATATAACTTTAGATGAAGAAATAGCAGCAAGAATAGTTAATGCTATAGCTGGATTAGGCTTTAAAAATAGAGGAGTAAAAGAAAGCAAAGAATTATATGAACTTAGAGCAACTAAGATGGCATCTATAATAGTAGAAGTATGTTTTGTAGAAGCTACAGAAGATGTTGCTTTATATAGAAAGTTAGGTCCAGATGCAATAGGAAAAGCTATAGCAGAAGCAATATCTAATAAAAAGATAGAGGTTAGTAGATTCCCATTACCACTTAAAATGAAATCTGATGCTATGTCCTATGATGGAGAAGTCAAGATATTCAATAAGGGAGATTTATTAACTGCAGATGCAGAAAACCAATGGGCATATGTTATTGAATTGGATGGTAAAAGATGTTGGGTAGAAAAGGCTAATGTTAAGTTATTAGGGTTAACTGATGAAAGATATAGAAGGTTTAGACTACAAGTAACAGAATATCCATGTAGAGTATGGACTAAGGAAATTAAACCTTTTTATAAGGATGAATTAATAACTGTACAATGGGAAATGAGCGGTTATTATGCTTTAGATATAGATGGAGTACGAGCATATATAAGAAAGAATGCAACTATGAATAGATAACTTTAAGGTTAGTAGGTAGAAATACTTACTAGCTTTTTCATTAAAAATTAATTCAAGTAAAATTGACATAATAATTAATTTATAGTAAAATATGGATATAAAATTTAAGGGGGATGATTATGATTAACAAACAAATTAAACTCGTTTTAGCTACATTGGCAATGGCATTAATTTTATCATTAAGTACTTCTCCAAAGGAAGCAAAAGCATATAATGCTGGAGGTGACGGAAAGGTTAAATTTAACTCTTGGGATATAAACAATTATAGTAGTTCTGCAGATTTATGGTCTCAACAAAGAGAAAATTATGCGCCAGATAGAATTAAAAATAGGATTACTTATGGAGATTATGATGGGAACGGAAAAGATGAAGTTATAGCATTTTATGATTATGGAAGCGCTAATACAGGAATTCATCGTCTATATGAGGATGGTGGAAAGTATAATTATACTATGATTTGGGAATCAGGAATAAATAACTTTAATGCTGAAAGTATAACAAATAAAGTTGTCTCAGGTGATTTCGATGGAGATGGAAAAGACGAAGTCCTGACATTATATGACTATCTAAATGGAACATCAACAATGTTTCAATTTTCATTAAATAGTGATGGAAAATCTGTTAGCACAAAATCTGTTTGGAGAGCAACTGATTTTGTAGCAGATATGATTAACGCAATGGTAGCAGGTGATTTTGATGGAGATGGAAAAGATGAAGTATTGATATTTTATGATTATGGAAATAATGTAACTGTTGTTTTTGAATTAAAAATGGGAACAGATGGGAAATTTACAAGTAAAGAAGCTTTTAGAGCAACACAATTCGCAGGAAGCCAGATTAAAGCTAAAACAGTAGCTGGTGATTTTGATGGAAATGGTAAAGATGAGGTTGCTATGTTCTATGATTATGGGAGTGCTACCACAAGAATATTATCATTAGTAAATAATAATGGAAATTACTCATTATCTGAAACATGGTATTCAAATTCATTTAGCGGCGCAAATATAAATAGTAAGGTTGTTTCAACAAAAAACAATAGTGGTAAGGATAAGATAATTGCTATGTATGACTATGGCAATAATGTTACAGGAATATTTACATGGGAATTACAATCAAATGGTAAATTTACATCAACTAAACAAAGAGAATTATCAGGTTATGAAGCAGAAAGAGTTACTGGAAGAGTTGCTGTAGGAAAATTTAATGGACAAACTACTAGATTAGTAACTATGTATGATGGAGCTGTTGTACAATCACAAACAAAAGGTGAACAAGTTGTGGCAGAAGCTAAAAAATACCTTGGAGTTCCTTATGTATGGGGTGGAACTACACCAAGTGGATTTGATTGTTCAGGATTAACACAATACGTATATAAA
>NZ_JBNOOF010000027.1:0-2960 GCF_050585245.1 Clostridium nigeriense | reverse complement strand
CCGCCAGCGTTCGTCCTGAGCCAGGATCAAACTCTCAATAAAAAGTTTAATCTGTTGCTCAAATTACCTTGAGTCTTTTGATGTAACAACGCTTACTATCGTTAGCGTTATAAGTTCGAATTACTAAATTAAAATTTAGATTCTCACTTAAGACTTAAAAGAATTGCTGGTTTATTTTATACTTAACTTATATTCTGTTCAATTTTCAAAGACCATTTTTCTCCGTCACCCTCAAGCGACTTTCTTATCTTACTACTTTAAGATTTATTTGTCAACACTTTTTTTGACCTTTTCTTAAAGAAGTTTTCCTAAGAACATAAAGTATATTATCATGTTAATCTACTTAATATTATTATGTTAATATTAACTATAAATATTTTTTCTCGTATTTCATATAAATATGAGCATTATTCTTTAATTTTCTTATATTGATACATGTGGATTAGTTGTCGCCTTTTTATTACATATTATGTAAAAAGTATCTAGTGTTTTATTATAAATTTACTAGATACTTTTTTATTAAAATATTTTCGGATAATCATTAGATCCATTAATTATTATATTTTTATTTACTATAGACTTAGATATTATTATTGAATTATTTATAATAGCATCCTTTTCTATAACCACACTATCCATTATAATACTATTCTTAACTATTGCTCCCTTTTTTATTATAACTTTTCTTCCTATTATACTATTTTCTACTTTTCCTTCTATATAAGATCCATTTGCTATTATACAATTATCTACTTTACTCTCTTTTGAATAATAAACAGGGGCTTCATCCTTTTGCTTTGTATATATAGGCCTATCATTATAAAATAATTCTTTGTTTATTTTCATATTTAGAAGGTCTCTATTTATTTCATAGTACGAATTTATAGAATTTACACATGCCAAATAGCCCTTGAATTCATATGTTCCGACCTTTAAATTATATAAATTATCTGATATATACTCCTTAACTTTTTTATACATACCATTCGTTATACTATCTCTTACTATATTTATAAATAATGAACTTTTCATAATATACATTTCCATATTTATATTTACATTATTCTTTGAATTATCTAAGTTCTTTATTTTATTTACTCTATTATTTGTATCTAATACTAGTTCTTCACACTTTGAGAGACTATCGCTATTATTTTTATTTTTGTATATAATTGTGATATCATCTCCAGATTTTTTGTGTTTATCTAAAACTTCCTTATAGTTTATATTACATATCATATAGGATGGACACATTATAATATATTCTTTTCTACTATATTTTATAAATTCTATATTATCCATAAAGCTATGAATGTCATCATAAACCTGATCATATTCACTATAATTAAAAACTTTAAGTCCATCTTTTTTTCTATGGAGATCCCATGGTCTTCCATTACTTAAATGCTTTAAAACAGAATATGATTTTTTTCTTGTAAAAATTCCTATACATTCTACACCTGAGTTTGTTAAATTCGATAAAATAAAATCTATTATTTTATATCTTCCAGCAATAGGCATAGCAGATATAGTCTTATCATTAATTAAATTCTTAACACTATAATCTTTTTCATCTAAATTAATAATCCCAATACAATCCTTCATTTAATATCCTCCTAATTCAAAGCACCTCAGCAGGCTCTAAGGTTGTACCACTATCAAGTTTTTCATTAGATGCTATAACTGCTATTTTCCTACCATCGCCTATACTACAATTGCTTCCTATAATTGCATTGCTTCCTATAATAGCTTTATTTATTATTACATTATCCTCTACTATGGCATCGTTCATTATAACAGAATTCTTAACAATAGAATTTCTACCTATTTTAACACCTTGAAATATAACTGAATGATCTACATCTCCTTCTATTACACATCCCTCAACAACTAAAGACTCATTTACTTCTGAACTTATTCCTATATACTGTGCAGGTCTTGCTATATTTTCAGAGTATATTTTCCAATTATTATCATATAAATTCAATTCATTTTTCATATTTAATAAATCCATGTTAGCTTCCCATAAGCTTTTTATTGTACCTACATCCTTCCAATATCCCTTAAATGGATATGCCACTAACTTCATATTATCAGCAAGCATTTTAGGTATAATATTCTTACCAAAATCATTATTTGACGCCTCATCATTTTCATCTATAATTAAAAATTTCTTCAATGTACTCCAATTAAAAATATATATTCCCATAGATGCTTTTGTACTTTTAGGTTCATTTGGCTTCTCCTCAAACTCATAAATTGATAGATCTTCCTTGGTATTCATAATTCCAAATCTGCTTGCTTCTTCTATGGGAACATCTATTACTGCTATAGTTGCATCTGCTTCCTTTTCCTTATGAAATTCTAGCATAATGTCATAATTCATTTTATATATATGATCTCCAGATAAAATTAATATATATTCTGGATCATATCTATCTATATATTCTATATTTTGATAAATAGCATTTGCTGTTCCCTTATACCATTTACCACCTTTCTCCTCTTGGTATGGAGGTAATATACTAACTCCACCATCTCTTCTATCTAAGTCCCAAGGTGATCCTATGCCTATATGTGTATTTAATTCTAATGGTTTATATTGAGTTAAAACTCCAACTGTATATATACCTGAATTAGAACAATTACTTAAAGGAAAATCTATAATTCTATACTTCCCACCAAATGGTACTGCTGGCTTAGCTAGCTTTTTTGTTAAAACTCCTAATCTAGAGCCTTGACCTCCAGCTAATATCATTGCAACTATTTCCTTTTTACTCATCATATCCCACTCCCTCACTTTTGTTTATTCTCATAATTTATTAATATGAATAGGATAGGAATAATATGTTATCTAAATTTCATTAATTTAAATATTAGAACAACAAAAAAGACTTAAGATAAATCTTAAGTCTTTAACTAACCTGGCAACGTCCTACTCTCCCACACAGTCTCCCGTG
>NZ_JBNOOF010000026.1:0-3662 GCF_050585245.1 Clostridium nigeriense | reverse complement strand
ACAGGAAAGTTAAGCTCTACAGCGCCGATGGTACTGCACGGGAGACTGTGTGGGAGAGTAGGACGTTGCCAGGTAATATGCGTTATTAGCTCAGTTGGTAGAGCACCTGACTCTTAATCAGGGTGTCCCGGGTTCGATCCCCTGATGACGCACCAAAATCCTAAACATTTGTTTAGGATTTTTTTATTTTTAATATATTTATTGTAAAAACATGATACACTAAGAATAGATAAAAATAATTTTTAGGAGGGGTAATATGTTTTCAAAGACAAGAAAAGTGGCAATAGTAGGAAGCGGTTTAGTTGGATCAAGTACAGCTTTTAGTTTAATAACTCAAGGTGTTTGTGATGAAGTTCTTATGATAGATATTAATAGAGAAAAGGCCCTTGGAGAAGTAATGGATTTAAAGCATTGCATAGAGTATTTAAATAGAAATACTAAAATTAAAGTAGGAGCCTATGAAGAATGTTCAGATGTTGATATAGTAGTTATAACAGCAGGAGCACCACCTAAACCTGGCCAAACAAGGCTAGATACTTTAGATTTATCTGCTAAGATAGTTGAATCTATAGTTAATCCAATAATGGCTAGTGGATTCAAGGGACATTTTATAATTGTATCGAACCCTGTGGATATAATAGCTTATCATGTATATAAATTATCAGGTTTACCTAAAAGTAATGTTATAGGCTCTGGGACTTCGGTAGATTCAGCTAGGCTAAAGAATTTTATTGGGGATTTATTTAATGTAGATCCTAGAAGTGTTCAAGCATACTCTATGGGGGAACACGGAGATTCTCAAATGGTTCCATGGTCTCATGTGTATATAGGAGGGAAGCCATTTAATAAAGTAATTGAAGATAACAAGGATAGAGCAGGTGAAGTTGATTTAGATAAGTTGGTCTTAGATACAGCTAGAGCTGGATGGGAAGTTTATAATAGAAAGGGAACAACTTATTATGCTATAGCAGCTGCAACAGTAGGAATAATAAAGGCTATTATTAATGATGAAAACAAGATAATTCCAGTATCTACATTATTAGATGGAGAATATGGGGAATATAATGTTTTTAGTGGAGTACCAGCAGTTCTTAATAGTCAGGGTGTTAAGGAAGTTGTAGAAATAGATATGACTGAAGAAGAACTTAGAAAATTTAAGGCTTCAAATGAAATATTAAGAGAGTATATAAATAAACTAAATAAGTAGTAAATAAGAGCTATCAAGAATAAAAAAATTATTCTTGATGGCTTAATTTAATGATAATTTCCTATAGAATTTTAATTAATTTATATCAAATATAAAAAATATAAAATTATTTTAAAAAATATGTTGACATTATTGTAAGAAGTCTATATAATAAATTCTTGTTGAGGGAAAAATATCTGGTGATGATGGCGTAGAGGAAACACTCCTTCCCATTCCGAACAGGAAAGTTAAGCTCTACAGCGCCGATGGTACTGCATGGGAGACTGTGTGGGAGAGTAGGACGTTGCCAGGTCATAAGGTTTACTAGCTCAATCGGTAGAGCACTTGACTTTTAATCAAGGTGTACCGGGTTCGATTCCCGGGTAAGCCACCAGAAATCACTTCTTGATGAAGTGATTTTTTTATAAAAACTTGCTTAGCATTACATAAAAAAAGAAGGATTAAATCCTTCTTATTTTTTTAATATATCTTTTTTCAAAAATTTAAAGAATTTCTTTATTGAATTCCAATCATCTTTTAAAGTGCTATTTTCATCTTCTTTAAAATAACCATTTATGTATATCAACATAATAAAGAATAATATTCCTAAATTAATATAAATATCTTTAATATCAGCAATAAATAAATTACTAATACCAATAAAATCTAAGCTACCACCATAGAAAATTTTATCTATTAATGAGCATAAAGCTCCAGATGTAATAAATAAAAATGACATATCGGACCAGAAATCTTTATTTCCTTTAGAAATATAATATCTATAGACTTCTATAAATAAAATAACTGCAATAATATTTAAAAGAATTAGTGATGAAAATCCAACTCCTAATCCGAATCTTGCATTAAGCCATGAACCATCCGTATTGATTATAGGATCAAAAGATAAAAAGCCTTTTATTATTTCGATATAATCATTAAAGAAAAATATTTTAATTATTATTTTACATCCTTGATCAATTAACATAAGAACTATAAATATAAAAATAGTAGATTTGCTGGAAAATCCTTTTTTATATTTATTAGAAATAATATATATTATCCATCCTGTAAATGCAAATATAGTAGTAAGTAGTAAATTCATAAATAATGTATAAAAATCATTTACTCTTCCTGTGATTATTTCAAAGGAAAAATACAATAGCCACATTATGGGAAGTAATCCTATAGTTAACCACTTTTCTTTATTAAATTTATTAGACATTTTTTCCTCCTAGATAATATTAAGATATTAAGATTTTAACATATATATTTATAAATTTCACATAAGACTAACAAATTATTTTAATTATTGTTATAATTAATACAAAATAATGAATATTTAAATTATTTGTATAAATAATAAGGTGATGAGAGGAACTATAGGAGGTAATCGAATTGTTAAAGATTTTTGCAGTATCAGATTCTATTGGAGAAACAGCAGAGCAGGTATCATTAGCAGCAGCCAGTCAATTTAAGGGAGAAGTTGAGGTTAAGAGAGTACCGTATGTTAAGGAGCTAGATGATGTAGAAGATTTAATGCAGAAGGTAAATGAGTGTGAAAGCTGCATTATAGTGTCTACTATAATTACAGTAAAAGTAAGAGAGTATTTAACTCAAAAATGTTTAGAAAAGAACATATCTGTGATTAATGTTCTTAGTCCAATTGTGAATGTAGCATCATCTATATTAAATAGAATGCCTGATAATAATCCTGGCGCTATGAGAAATATAGATGAGGTATATTATAAGAGGATAGAAGCTATGGAATTTGCAATGCAATATGATGACAGCAAGGATTATAGAGGATTAAAAAATGCAGATATAGTGCTAGTAGGATTATCAAGAACATCTAAAACCCCATTATGTATGTATTTGGCAAACAAGGGCTTAAAGGCTATAAACATTCCACTAATGCCTGAAGTAGAAATACCAAAGGAACTTTTTGAGATAAATAGAAAAAAAGTATTTGGGTTAACAATAGATCCACTTCACTTAATAGAAATAAGAAAAAGAAGATTAGATAAATTTCATAGAATTCCTACAGGAATAGAATATGCAGGTGATGCTAGAATTTTAGAAGAATTTGAATTTGCAGATAAAGTAATGAGAAGAATTGGGTGTAAGACTATTGATGTAACACAAAGGGCAATAGAAGATACAGCATTGATAATATTAAAAGATTTAGGATATAGCAAATAATAGGAAAGTAAGCATTCAAAATCAGACTTTAATGTTAATATATAATTTTACTAAAAAAATTATCAAAAAATGTTGACAAAGATATTTTTAAATGATAATATTTATTCATCGCTTAAGGGCGTCAACATGTTTTTGAAAAATAAAATTTTAAAATATATTGACAGCTAAAAAATAAGGTGATAAGATAAGGAAGTCGCTTAAGGGCGACGAAGAAAAATGGTCTTTGAAAATTGAACAGAATATAAGTTAAGTATAAAATAAACCAGCAATTCTTTTA
>NZ_JBNOOF010000025.1:0-4084 GCF_050585245.1 Clostridium nigeriense | reverse complement strand
CATAAGGAAGCTAAAATAATGATAAATAGCAGTTTAGAAGTTGTTGAAAGAGGGCAAAGAATTACATCAATAAGGAAACTTTCTGATAGATGGAAGTGGTCAACAAAGAAGGTAACTCACTTTCTTGACCAGTTAGTCAAAGACAACATGATTAAGTATATAAGTGATAGTTCAAAGACAGTTATAACAATAGTAAATTATGATAAGTATCAAGGAAAGGAAACACCCTTAAGCATTGATAATACTAGCTTAGGAGAAGATGGGGGAAACACAGAAGAAACACAAGAGAAACACCAAGGAAACACAGAAGAAACAGAGAAGAAACACGAAGGAAACGCAGAGGAAAAACAAAAGAAAACAAACAAGAATGATAAAGAATATATAAAGAATGATGAAGAAGGAGAAGAAAGAGGAGAAGGAAAAGAAGAAGCGCCTGTACTTCCATCCCTTTCATTCTCCACAGAAGCACATAAGAAAATTTATGAAGAAATATCTGAGGTAAGTTATAGAAGTTGGTTTATAGATACAGAGATAACCGAAACAGATAATGAAATAACTATAAAAGTTAATAATGATTTCAATAGAGAAGTTATTAGGGATAGGTTTAAGGATAAATTATATTATATTTTCTTAAAGAAGATAGAAGTTATATAGGAGGATTATTTTAAATGTCAAAATTTAAAGTTGGAGATAAGGTTAGAGTTAGAGAAGATTTAATTGCAGGGGAGATGTATGGGCACCAAACGTTCGTTAAATATATGGAGAAACATAAAGGGAGAATATTAAAAATAAATTTTGAAGATGACAGAGGATATGACCTTGAAGGAGCAGACTACTATTGGACAGATGAGATGCTAGAAGAAGTTAAGGAGGATAAAATGGAAAAGACATTTAGAGAAGTAATAGCAGATATAAAAGAGGGAGAAGTTTGGGAAAGCTCTGTTTATAGGATAACAAGAAATGAAAAAGGTATTTCGATTATAAGAAAAGATGGATTTGTACCAGATGGGCAAATGTTCTTCCGTGATACCAATGTATATAAATTACAAAGAAAAGAATACACATTTGAAGAAGCATTTAAAGAATATGAAGAGGGTAAGGAGATAGAGAGTGAAAGTTATAAATATAAAAAATGTAATGGAGCAGATTGTTTTAAATTAATTACAAGTATTAAAGATGAATGGATTGAATGTGAAGATGGTTTTGAAATACATTTAGATGAAATTAGAGGTAAGTGGTATATAAATGACTAGAGAAATAAAAATATGTGATAAATGCGAATCTAATTACTTAGTAGAAACACATCATATCGTAAAGCGTAAACAAGCTAAGTATTTAGAAAACTGTAAATTGAATTTAATAAATTTATGTTGGTATCATCACAAAGGTACTTATGGAGTACATGGAAAGTATGGACATAAATTGGACCAAGAATTAAAGTTAGAGTTTCAAAATAAACTAGAAGAGTTATGGGACAAGCAGTATTTAACTAGAGAAGAAATAAACGAAGTATTACAGATAAGTGATAAGGCATTAAATAGGCTTTTAAAGAGGCTAACTTTACAGAAGGATAAATATATCAAAGAAGATGTAATAAGAGCCTGTATGGGTGGAAAATTAATTATATAGAGGTGTAATAATGAGAGAAATTAAATTTAGAGTTTGGGACAGTGAAAGAAAAAAGATATTACCAATACAAAGACATTCATTTAAAACTGGTGAGTCAATGCCATATGGTTGGAATGTGGAGTATGTATTTGAGGATCTGATGCAATATACAGGACTTAAAGATAAGAATGGAAAAGAAATATATGAGGGAGATATAGTAAAAGCTTATGAAAGTAATATCGTATGCGAAGTTATATTCTCTGAAGGTGCAATGTTTATGTTAAGGTGGAATGATAAAAAATGGGGGAATAATGAATATCATCATTATGGAGTAAGAGCTTTCACTTTAGAAGTAATAGGCAATATATATGAAAATCCAGAGTTATTAGAAGGTAATTAAAAGTGGAAGAATTAAAAAATCAATATCTAGATGACTGTATTATCTTAGGAAACATAATCAAAAGAAAAAATAATCTAAATGAAAATGATATAGCAGGAGCATTTAGATTAATGCAAGATAGCTTACAAGCTTATTTTAGATGGAGCGTAATAAGATGTGAAATAAGAAGTAGCTTAAGGCGTGGAGAGAGAGCAGAGTTAAAGGACCTACTAGAAAATATAGTTAAGTATTTAGATGAAGTTCATAGAGATTCTAGGGTTATATATAAGCAAGGTAAAGAAGATTTAAGAAATAATAGGGAGGATATATAAGAATGAGTAATTTAGAAAATAGCATAAAGGATTGTATAACAAGAGAGTTAGAAAAGGGAATTATAGAGAGAGTTATAACAGATAAGTTAGAAAAATGTATTGAGAACTCATTAGAAGATTTATTCAAATGGAATGGAGCAGTAAAGAAAGTTATTGAAGAAAAAGTAGAGGGAGTTATGGTTCCTTATTTAGAAAACTATGATTACTCAGCGTATATTACAAAGCTAGATGATGTTTTAGTTCATGTGTTAAAAAATACAGCTTTCGATAACAAAAAGATATTAGAAAACTTTAAAGAATTAATGGTTTCTAAAATAGATATAAAAGTTATAAAGGTATCAGATTTATTTTCAAAGTGGTGCGAGTATGTTGCAGAGGAAGTTGATACACAAGGTCTAGGAGTTGAGTATGAAGATGGTCCATCATATGAATGTGTAGATGTAAGCTATGAATTTGATCAAGCTGAAGAAAGAAATTGGGTAAAGAGAGAAAGTGGAAGAATATTATTTGAATGTGAACATGATGAAAAACTAAATTTCTGTATTGATGTTTATAGATGGAATGATATACACGAAAAAGATCAATGGGATTTTATTTATGATAAAAAATGCGAGATATCTTCATTAAGACATTTAGATAAATTTTCATTATATCTTATGTCATTAAGTCAAGCAGGAGTAGAAATAGAAATAGATAGGGTATATGACAATGAAGAAGTAAGACCAGAAAAAGAACCGGAAGTATACTTTGAATAAAAATTAAATACAAGGAGAATAGGAGTAAATCCAACATAGTTATATGCTCCTATTCTCAAATGAAAATCAAATAAGAATTAAGAGGGTGAAGAAATGAAGATAGGAGATAAAGTAAAAGTAATATATAAAAATGAATATTTTAAAGGATTACCTACTAAAAGAGAAGGAAGTATAGCAGTAATAACAAAGCATTTTTTAGTGATACAGTTTGAGAAATATAAAGAGAGCTTTAAGAAAACAGATATACTCGCTAAGGGTTGGGTAGATATGGAATTAAAGCAAGGCAGAGAGTGGATAAATGTAGATAAGGAAGTGATGAAATGATATTAGCAATAGATCCAGGGAATATAGAAAGTGGATATGTAATTCTCAATGATGATTTAAGTGTAAGAAGAAAAGGCAAGGTTATAAATGAGGAAATGTTAAACATAATAAATAGTGCTTGTTATTACAAGCAATCAGATGTAGCAATAGAAATGGTTGCTAGTTATGGGATGGCCGTTGGAGCAACAGTATTTGATACTTGTGTTTGGATTGGAAGATTTACAGAAAAGGCTAAGCAGTGGAATGTAGAAGTAACATACATCTACAGAAAAGATGAAAAAATGAATTTATGCAATTCTATGAAAGCTAAAGATAGCAATATAGTACAAGCATTAATAGATAGATTCGCTCCTAATACACCTAATAAAGGAAAAGGAACTAAGAAAGAACCAGGATGGTTTTATGGATTTAAAAAGGATATATGGCAGGCTTATGCAGTGGGAGTAACTTACTATGATATGTATTTAAAAGGAGGGAGAGGTAATGAGTAACATTTCAGCAGTTAGAGTTTTATTAGAAACAATTAGAAATATTGCATTTTCATTAAATGATGAGGAAATAAGAGATATAGCATTAGTTGTAAATAGAGCATTAGATAGATTGGAAAAGGAGAATAAGGATAATGAATAAGGTAGTACTTATCGGAAGATTAACAAGGGATCCAGATTTAAATTTTGCAGCAGGAA
>NZ_JBNOOF010000024.1:0-5944 GCF_050585245.1 Clostridium nigeriense | reverse complement strand
ACGGGTAGTTATGATGCTAAAGATGGAACTAAGAGATATACAACAGATGTAGTTGTAGAAAGCTTTGAGTTTATAGGAAATAGTAACGGAAGCAGCAATAGTCAAAGTAATACATCATATCAAGATAATAACTTTGACCAAGGTGGTTTTTATGATGATATGACACCAGAGTATACAGAGGATTGTCCTTTCTAGGAGGGAAATTATGAAAAAGATAGATGAAATATATAAATACTTAAATAGGAATTCGAGTAGAGAAAAGAATCAATTGTTAAAAAATATTGCAGAAAAATTTGAATTAAGTAATGAAGATGCAGAAAAATATTATAACAGTTGGAAGAAGGAATATATGAAGCCTAGTAATATAAGCATTAGGAAAGAAGATGCTGAGAAGATAGCTAAGGAAGTAGCAAGGCAAGTAGAGAAGGAATTAGTTAAGGAGGGAAAAGGGATGTCTAAAGAAAATGGATTAGAAATAATAGAGAAAGAAGTAGTAAAGACAGTAAAGGCTAAAGGAATAAACGGCATATATGAAGCAAAAACAGGTGTAGGAGTAGCTTTAGAAAATGAAGGATATAAAATTGCTTTTAGAAGTATAGATGAATTAGAAGCTTTTTGTAATGAATTTAAAATGATGTTCGGAGAGATATAAAATTGAAATATATGTAAAGGAGTAGGGGCATGAGAGTATTGGTTATATGGTTAATAGTAGCATTACTTTACTTAGTGTTTGTATATGGAGCTACTAAGGGAGATAAGAAATGATTTGAAATTATTACGAATTAAAAAGGAGTGTTAATATGGGGAAAATAAAATGGATTATAAAATGCCCTCATTGTAATAAGGAATATGATGGACTTGAGTATGTAGATGATTCAGGTCTTATGGATGGAGAATTTGAAATGTGTTGTGAGGGATGTGAAAAAGAATTTAAGGTTAGATTTTCAACAATTATATACTTTGAAACAGAAAAATAATTTGAAATTATTGCGAATTAAATAAAAATATGTTCTTTAAAAATTGAATAATGCGGCATTTGGAAAAATATGCTATAATAAATTCAAACTTTTAATATTATAATTGATTTATTACAAGGAGAGATAATATGTTTGAAACTAATGGTAAATTTAATGAAGAAATAATAAATGAACTAAAGGTATATGCTGTAAGTCCTAAAAAAAAGAAGTTTTATAAAATCTTTGCTATTGTATATGGCTTATTAGGATTAATTGCTATCGTTATTGGATTAATAGCATCTAACCAATTTTTAATATTTATGTTTTTTTTACTTGAATTATTAGCGGTTGGCGGTATTGGTCTTATTCCATATCTTCAATATAAGTTTAAAAAAAATAATATGGAAGCATTAAAAGAAATATCTGATAAAAGTTACTTTGAAATTAAAACATTTTTTAATGAAACCGGAGCCATTCACCAAAATTTAACAACATCAACTAATTTTGAAATTAAATATAAGTTCTTTTCTAGATTAGAAGAAACTCCTTCTATGTATATCTTATTTACAAAAAGTGGACAATCCGTTTTAGTATTAAAAAATTGCTTTAGCGATGAAGAGAAAAAAGCTTTTAAAGAATTTATTAAAGAAAAATGTAAAAATATAAAATAATAAATTATTAAAAATACCGCATTATTCAAAAATGAATATGCGGTATTTTTTAGTTCGCAATTCAAAAGTAGGAGGAAGAAAAATGCTAGTAGTAACTTATAAAGAAATAGATAGAGATGGAGTAGTACATTTACCACAACAAGGAAAAGAACAGGCTAAGAAGCAAGCAAATGAATTATACAAACAAGGATATTTAAGCATAAAAGTAGTAGAGATAGAAGAAAAGGTATTGTATATACCAGGAGGAAAGTAGATGGATAAAGAACTATTTAGAAAGACAGAAGGAATACTCTATGGATATTATAGAGATAAAAATAGATTAGATTCAGTAAGAAAAGAAATAAATACAGTAAGTAGTTTAATAAATACTATAGAAAGAAATATAAGAACTTGTAATGTTAGTATAGATCCATATCAAGGAGGAACAGGAGAAGGAGAAAGGGTACAAACATCTTCTAGTAATTCAAGTTATGTAGAAAAGGCTATTATAAAAGCTATAGATGATATGGAGAAAGAAAAAGCACAAAGAACTAAGAAACTATATAAGCTGCAATGTGAAGAAAGAAACCTAATATATAAAATAGAAAAGGTAGAAGGAAACATAGGGATGCTTAAAGATGAATATAAGAAATTCCTAGAATTAAAATATAATAGATTACCAGGAGAAAAAATAGGAATGAGGGATATAGCTTTAGAACTTAATATAAATAAGAATAAAGCATATGATCTTAGAGAGGAATTAATAAAAAATATAGCTGAATATAGATGGTATTAAAAATAGGGACAAAATAGGGACAAAATAAGGACATTTGGAAGAGTTTAAGACTATATAATAGTATTTGTGAAGAAATTGGACAGGATTTTTTCATCCATAAGCGAACTATGATCCTTATATGTCAGTAGGTAGTATAAGAGGAGTGAAGCAATAAAATAATCTATTGACAGGCGAGTAAGACCTTACCTACGGGCATCATAGCCGAATAGATAAACATCACAATATTTTACCCCCTATAAATAGAAAAGCACTTAGCATAATAAATGTTAGGTGCTTTACTTAATTTATATAAGAGTATAAAATTGCAAGTGGGGGGAGAGTATTTTGAGGTTGAGGTATGAATTATATGAAATAGAGAATGTAAGTCTAGAAGGAGCAATACTTTTTAGAGCAAGGGTGATTATTGAGCCGGATATAACAATAGATGAATTGAAAGTGATGAGCAAGAAGATTGAAAAGCTGATAAATGTTAAAAATTTTGATGCGTTGGTTATTGAACTATATGATTTAGGTGCAGAATTTTGGATGAACGGAAGTTTAGGAAGTATAGAAATATATCCAAAAGGAAGGTTAGGAAAAGCATTTAAAATAGATAAAGTAGGAAGAAAAAGAGGAGCAAGAAGTCACCTTAATCGTTTTATATACTTGTATGAAAAAGATTTAAGTAAAAGGCCAACTCCAGAAGAATACAGGATATTTAGAAGCTATATGAAGTTAGTAGACTTTTATGGGAATTATGATAATATTCCAGAAGAGGTATTAAACCAATATTATAGTCTATATAATTTAGATAGCAACGAGATAAAAAATAGACAAAAAATTTTTGAATTAATTCACTTAAAATGTATGGCATGGTACGATAAAGGGAAAATAAAAGCGTACTATGATAATAGACTAGAAATGTACGAATAGCATAGAAAATTAGAACTCTAGAAATAGGGCTCTTTTTTTATTATATCTAGTTGTTAAAATCACCTCCTAAACTAGAATATTAAGCACTTTACATTATTTACATAAGATTGTAAAATTATGAATAGGGGGGTGAGAGAATGAATAAAGAAGATAAAATAATAGAATTATTAGAAAAGATATTGGATAAGTTAGATAGTATTGAATTTAATGCTCAATATATAGAAAGTTATAAAGAAGATTTTGCAGAAATTAAACAAATTATAAAACGTAAATAAGAACAAAGTTAATGAACTCTAGAAATAGGGTTCTTTTATTTTATAAAGAAAGGAAGTGAAATAATGAATATACAAAGCAAAATAAAAAAATTAATAAAAGCTTTAAATACAAAAGGATATATATACCTAGTAAATAAAGAACAATTCTTAAGTAAAAAATCAAATAAAGTATGCTCTATATATAAGTTATTTCACTTAATGAATATAGAGGAATATAACAATAAGTATCCAGATGATAAAAAAGATCCTGGTAAATATGATAATGTAAAAGTAGAGATAGAAAGTTCATTTAATCAAGTAGATATATTATTAAAGCTTGTAGAACTATATAAGGAAGTAGGTGGAGCAGATGGATAAGAAACTTACACCTAAACAAAAGGCTTTTGCAGATTATTATATTGAAAATGGTGGAAATGCAACACAAGCAGCTATAAAAGCAGGATATAGCAAAAAGTATGCGAATACTAATGCTAATAAACTACTACAAAATACTACAATTTCTAAATATATAGAAGAACGTAATAAAATAATTGAAAGTGAGAGAATTGCCTCAATAACAGAAGTTAAAGAGTATTGGACCAGAGTTATGAGGGGGGAAGAAAAAGACCAATTTGGTTTAGATGCATCATTGCAAGATAGAAATAAAGCAGCAGAAAGTTTAGCTAAGACATATGGAATGTTTATAAACAAAATTGAAAGTGATAATAAAATAAATGTAAGTTCAACTAAGAAACTAGATTCTATTCTGGAACAAATGGGAGGAACAGAATAGTAATTTCGGATAATTTGCATTTAGCGAAATTGATTTAAACAACGTAGTTAAGCCATTTATAAATAATAAAAATATTAGATTTGGTTTACTTTAACTAAACTTTAGAATGAAAAGATACTATTTCGTAACTATATATGCGAAATTTTAATTTTAAGGGGGGATTCCCAGTGTCAAATGAATATAAGTTATCTCCTAAATACCTAGATTTTTTAAAACATAATGCACCAGTAGAAGCACTTGAAGGAACAACAGCAGCAGGAAAAACTACAGTAGGAATTACTAAGTTTATGCTTAAAGTTGCTAAGTCTAAAAAGAAAATGCACGTTATAGCAGCTAAAACAACTGGTGTTGCAGAAAAGAATATAATTCAAAAAGAATATGGAATTATAGATGTATTTGGAGATTTAGTTAGGTATAACGGTAATGGTGATAAGGATAATAAAATACCTCATATTAGATATAATACATCTAATGGTGAGAAAATAATATATATACTAGGCTATGACAATATAGATAAGTGGAAAATGGCTCTAGGTTCCCAGTTTGGTTGTGTATTAATTGATGAGGTTAATACAGCTAATGTTGAGTTCGTAAGAGAAATATCAACAAGAAATGATTATATGATGATGACATTAAATCCAGATGATCCTAACTTACCTATCTATGATGAATTTATAAATTGTTGTAGACCATTAGAGAAATATAAGAAAGATGTACCAGCAGAGATATTAGAGCAACTCAATTCAGAAGAGAAGCCTAATTGGACCTACTGGTTTTTTAGTTTCTATGATAATGCAAGTCTTAGTGAAGCTGATATAGAGAAAAAGAAGTTAAGTGCTCCTAAAGGTACTAAGTTATATAAGAATAAGATATTAGGGCTAAGAGGAAGAGCAACAGGATTAATATTCTCAAACTTTGAAAGAAAGAATAACGTTATTACTAAAGAGAAGGCTAAAACATATAAATTTATTCAGTTTAGTGCTGGGCTTGATACAGCTTATTCTGAGAGTAGTCCAGATACATTAGCTATGACTTTTATAGGAATAACTGATAAAGGTAAATTAGTTATACTCAATGAGGAAGTATATAATAATAAAAATTTAGAAATACCATTAGCACCTAGTGACATAGCTCCTAGGTTTTTTAATTTCTTAGAGAGAAATAGAAAAGAATGGGGACTTGCAAGAGATGTATTTGTAGATTCAGCAGACCAGGCAACAATAATAGAATTAAAGAAATTTAAAAGGACTAATCCATGTGTATATAACTTCTTAAATGCTTATAAAAAAGTAGAAATAATAGACAGAATACACTTAGCTTTAGGTTGGATTAATGTTGATAATAAAATATACTATGAAGTTTTAAATACTTGTATAGAGCATATTAGAGAGTTAGAGAGCTATAGTTGGAAAGAAGATAAATACGAACCAGAAGATAGCAACGACCATACAATTAACTCTAGTCAGTATGCCTGGATACCATTTAGAACAAAGATAGGAAATTATAAAGGAGAATAGATATGGGATTAATAGGAGGATTTAAAAGTATGTTAACAAAAGCAGCAATTAAATATTTAAATGTTC
>NZ_JBNOOF010000023.1:0-9210 GCF_050585245.1 Clostridium nigeriense | reverse complement strand
CGAACAGGAAAGTTAAGCTCTACAGCGCCGATGGTACTGCACGGGAGACTGTGTGGGAGAGTAGGACGTTGCCAGGTTAGTTAAAGACTTAAGATTTATCTTAAGTCTTTTTTGTTACTCTTTAGTAAATTATAAAAATGTTACTCTGTGAATAATGTTTTATAATTTACTAAAGAATAAAAATAATGAGTTATTCTGTAATTAATATATTACAGAATAACTCATTTTTAAATAAAAAGTCTTATTATTTATTTAAAACAAGACCTTTACTTCTGATACAAGTACATTCTCTAGCTTCACTTGTGTGTAAACATTGATATTTTACTTTTTTAGGAGCCATTATTTCTTGGGGCTTCTTATTATCATTTTCTTGTGAATTCATTTCTCACACTCCTTTTAAAATAGATTATTATATGAACATTATATATTAATAGATATTAATTATCAATAATATTAAAAATAATTAATATTAATAAAAAATAAAAGTTATCAACAATTCTATATCATTTTTATATGTTTTTGTTGATAACTTTATTTATGTGTGGATAATATATTTTAAATTAAGATATCCTTTTTAGTAAAATTAATATGTGCAATTATATAAGCTAAAATTGATGTGATAATCATACAAATAATTCCGTTTACTATTGTTAATTTAGGGTTTTGATACATTAGTACTAAATTAGAATTTATTATACTACTGGCATCTGCATATGTTGTAAATAATAGATGGCTATATTCTTTAATAGTAGTAATAGCTTGGGCTCCTATAGTTAGGAAAATAGTTAATATTACAGAAACCGCCATAGATATCATGCTACTTTTAAATATAGTTGAAATCATAAATATCACTGAGCATGCAGTTATAATGAATAAAGCTTCATATCCAATACTCATTAAAGTAAATTCAGAATTAGTTACGACTTTTGAGGTATCAGGAATTTGCTTCATAATTATTTCTTGTGAGTTTTGATCAAATGATTTTTCATATTTTTGCTCTATTCTAATAGGATAATCAGAAGCTTGTATATTACTAGTAGCATTAACTATTACCATACCAGCAAGTTGAGGAATAATTATTAATGAAAGAACTGTTACTATTGAAACAATAAATTTAGAAAATAATATTTTACCTCTTTTTACTGGTTGAACAAGTAAAAATTTTAAAGTAGCAGGGGTACATTCTCCAGATACAATATCACTCATGAATACTGAAATACCTGCTATAAGTAATCCAAATCCAAAGAAGCTGCATAAATTTTTAAAGAAAGTGAATTCGTTGTATTCCCATTCCTGTATTGGCTTAATATTATTATCTTTTAAGTATTTATAATCTTCTAGATCTTGTTTAGATTGAGCATACCATTCTTTATTCCATTCGTTAATTCCATTTTCCGCATAATCTTTTATGACATTTTCAAGATTTTCTATAGTTTCATCTAATTCCTTTTTCCATCCATCCTCAGAAATTCCATTTTTAATGATTTCTTTATTATCTTCAATTTGTTTTAATAGATTTTCTTCAATTTGTTTTGAGCTTTGAATCCAATTTTCATCACCATCAGCTTCAGCCATTTTTATATTGCTACGTATATAAACTAGTTGTTCCTCAGCTTGCTTTATTTGATATTCAGGTGATATCCATTCTCTCATATTTTTATCATTCATCCATGTTCCAAAGATAGTTATACCAATAAATGCAATGAATAGGCCGAATACTATCCAAGTTTTCGATCTTTTAAATATCTTAATAAATTCATTTTTTATAAGTGTTAACATAATTATCTTATACCCCCTTCAACTAATTCCATATATCTTTGCTCTAAGCCTTTTCTAAGCTTATAAACCTCTTCTACGTGAAAATTCTTATTAACAAGATGTTCTATTAGTTTAGGGGTTTTATTAGCTAATAATATAATTTCAATCCCATCGTCAATTTTTTTTGCTGAATTAACATATTCAAGCTTTTCAAGTTCCTTTATATTTATTTCTTCAGTAAGATTTAAACATATTATATCAGTATCAGTTTTCATTGAATCATTTATTACACTTTCTACTGATTTTATAGTTCCATGATTTATAAAAGCAACCCTATCACATAAATGCTGTACTTCTGATAATATATGTGATGATAAAAATACAGCCATTCCTTTTTCTTTAGCAGCGTTTTTAACTACCTCTCTAAAGTCCAATATTCCTGATGGATCTAGACCATTAGTAGGTTCATCCAAAATTAATAGTTTAGGTTTAGATAAAAGAGAAGCTGCAAGACCTAAACGTTGTTTCATACCTAAAGAATATTTTCTTACCTTATCATCTATTCTATCTTCGAGACCAACTAATCGAATGGTATCTTCAACATCTTCTTTGGATATATTTCTAATTCTAGCAATCTGCATCAAATTTTCTCTACCTGATAAGTATTTATATAGTTCTGGATTTTCTACAACTGCTCCAACTTCTTTTAATGCTTTTTCTGTATCACTTTTTAAATCATGTCCACAAATTTTAATACTACCACTGTTTGGGTGAATAAGTCCAACCAACATCCTTATTGTAGTAGTTTTTCCAGCACCATTTGGCCCTAAGAAACCAAATATTTCTCCTTCTTCTATTGAAAAGGATATGTCTTTAATTATATCTCTTTTACCTAGAGATTTTTTTAGATTATTTACTTCTAAAACTTTCAATTTTGCACCTCCAGTTATATTTTTCATTATTAATTTTAAAATTAAAATCTTAATTATAAGTTCGAATAAATCTTAATATATACTTAATTAAATCTTAATTATAATTTTTATAAAAATTTATAGATAAAAAACAATATTTTATACATTTTTTATCTATAGATTCTAATTTTAAGACAAATTTTTATGGATTAATTTGTAAATAGATAAGATAAAATAACAAATACTGATATTTGCTGTGTTATTGAAAAAATAGAAATATATGTAATATGGTGATATAATATTTTCAATAGATTATGTTAAGTTTAAGGGAGTGATCAATATGTCTCAAATAGAAAAAAATAAATATAAGCAAGAGCAATTTATTAATAGAGATATTGAGCTATTCCATAAGGGGAAAAATTTTGAAAGTTATAGCTTTATGGGAGCTCATTGTATAAGTGAAAATAGGCGAAGAGGAGTAAGATTTACAACCTGGGCCCCAAAGGCAGGGGAGATATATGTTGTAGGGGATTTTTGTGATTTTAAGCCTTTGGAAGAATACAAGATGGAAAAGGTTAATGATAAAGGTTTATGGAGCATATTTATACAAGGAATAAAGGATGGAACTAGATATAAGTTCTATATTGTAAATAAGGATTCTAAAAAGGGAAAGTATAAATCGGATCCTTATAGCGTTAATTCAGAACTTAGACCTAATACAGCTTCCATAGTTAGGGAAGAATATAAATTTAGATGGTCTGATAAGAAGTGGCTAAATAAGAGGGAAAAAATAGAGGTATTAAAAGAGCCTATTAATATTTATGAAATGCACTTAGGATCATGGAAAAGAAAAAACGGAGAATATCTGACATATAAAGAGTTATGTGATGAGCTGCCTAAGTATTTAGTCGAAATGGGATATACTCATGTGGAGTTTATGCCTCTTACTGAACATCCTTTAGATGCTTCTTGGGGGTATCAAGGGACAGGTTATTATTCAGTAACTAGTAGATATGGAAATCCAAAAGAATTAAAAGAACTTATTAATATTCTTCATAAAAATAATATAGGTGTAATTTTAGATTGGGTACCAGGACATTTTTGTAAGGATGAACATGGTTTATATATGTTTGATGGAAGCCCGACTTATGAGTATGAGGAGGAGTGGAAAGCAGAAAATAAGGGGTGGGGAACTTCTAATTTTGATTTGGGAAGGCCAGAAGTAAAGAGTTTTTTAATTTCTAATGCTTTTTTTTGGTTAAAAGAATTTCATATAGATGGGTTAAGAGTTGATGCAGTATCAAATATGATTTATTTAAATTATGGAAGAAAGGAAGGAGAGTGGAAAACTAATAAGTTTGGAGGAGATAGCTGTTTAGAAGGGGTTGATTTTTTAAAAGAATTAAATACATATGTATTTGATGAGTTTAATAATATTCTTATGATAGCAGAGGAGTCAACTGCATGGCCTAATGTTTGTAAAAGGGTAGAAGATGGTGGATTAGGATTTAATCTTAAATGGAATATGGGCTGGATGAACGATACTTTAAAATATATTGAAATGGATCCTATATATAGGAAATATCAACATAATAAAATGACCTTTTCTATGATGTATAATTACTCAGAAAATTTTATTTTGCCTATATCTCATGATGAAGTAGTTCATGGAAAAAAATCTTTAGTAGATAAAATGTGGGGAGATTATTGGAATAAATTTGCTGGGTTAAGATTATATTTATCATATATGATGGGTCATCCAGGAAAAAAATTAACCTTTATGGGATGTGAATTTGCTCAGTTTATAGAATGGAGAGAATATGAGGAATTAGAGTGGAAACTAATAGATAACTTTGATATGCATAAAAAGACGCAGATTTTCTTTAAGGAAATAAACAAATTCTATAAAGAAAATAGAGCACTATGGGAATTAGATTATGATATCTCTGGTTTTGAATGGATAGATGCAGATAATTCAAATCAGAGTATATTTATTTTTATGCGCAGAAGTAGCAATGTAGAGGATACATTGATATTTATATGTAACTTTACTCCTGTAGTTTACTATGATTTTAAAGTGGGGGTTCCTTATAATGCTAATTATCAAGAAATATTTAATACTGATTCTAATTTATTTGGTGGATCTAATCTATTAAATGAAGAATTAGTAGTTTCAGAAGAAATTAAATATCACAAAAAGCCTTATTCTATATCCATAAAGGTACCACCTATGGCAACATCAATATTTAAAATATCAAAAATAAATGATAAAGGAAATAAGGGGGAATAAGGTTGAAAATTTTATTTGTAGCATCTGAATCACATCCATTTATAAAGACTGGAGGATTAGGAGATGTTATAGGTGCATTGCCAGTAGCATTAAAAGAATTGGGTGAAGATGTAAGAGTGGTAATTCCTAATTATAGAGATATTAATGAAGAAATAAAAAGTAATCTTAAATATATAGGTAATTTTAATGTAAATGTAGGCTGGAGAAATCAATATTGTGGAATTTTAGAATATGAATATGAAGGTGTTATGTTTTATCTATTAGATAATGAATACTATTTTAAGAGAGGGGGACTATATGGATACTATGATGATGGAGAAAAATTTGCATTTTTTAGTAGAGCTGTGGTAGAGTTCTTAAAATATATAGACTGGACACCGGATATACTGCATTGTAATGATTGGCAAACATCAATGGTTCCTGTACTTCATAAATTAGAATATATTAATGATGACAAATTTAAAGATATAAAAACTTTACTTTCAATTCACAATTTATTTTTTAAGGGAATCTTTTCTCCAGAAGTATTACCAGAACTTTTTGGTTATGATTATGAGGCTTTCTTTAATGGAAGCTTAGAGCATAATGGCGCAGTGAGTTTTTTAAAGGGTGGAATTAATTATTCGGATAAGGTAACAACTGTTAGTAAGACTTATGCTGAAGAGATTAAAACCCCTGAATATGGAGAACAACTAGATGGGCTATTAAGATATAGAGGAGATTATTTAGAGGGAATAGTAAATGGTATAGATTATAAGGAATACAATCCTGAAAATGATAGATATATAAAATTTAAATATGATTATAAGACAATAGCAAATAAGGTACTTAATAAAGAGGAATTACAAAAAGAGCTTAATTTGCCTGTAAATAAAGATATCCCAATGATAGGTGTAGTCTCTAGATTAACTCATCAAAAGGGTTGTGATTTAATTATCAAAATTCTTGAAGATTTATTAAAAGAAGATGTTCAAATAGTTATACTTGGGACAGGAGATCAAATGTATGAAGAAAGTTTTAAGAGTTTTGCTTTTAGATATCCAAGTAAACTTAGTGCAAATATAAGATTTAGTAATGAGTTGGCTCATAAGATTTATGCTGCATCTGACATGTTTTTAATGCCATCTTTATTTGAACCTTGTGGATTGGGACAACTTATCGCTCTTAGATATGGAAGTGTCCCTATAGTAAGAGAAACAGGTGGGTTAAAGGATACTGTAAATCCCTATAATGAATATGATGAAAGTGGAAATGGATTTGGATTTAGAAATTACTCATATGAGGAGCTTTTAGTTATTATTAAATATGCATTAAGTATTTTTAAAGATAAAGATAGATGGACTAAAATTGTTAATAGTGCAATGGAGTCAGATAATAGTTGGGTAAAATCAGCAAGAGAATATATGAGGATATATAGGGAGTTGTTAAGTAATAACTCATAAGAATTGATTTAAAAATAATAGCGGTGGTATATGAAAGGGGATAAGAATGGGGAAAAAGGAAATCGTAGCAATGATTTTAGCTGGTGGACAGGGATCAAGGTTGGGAATATTAACTAAAAATATAGCAAAGCCAGCTGTACCTTTTGGAGGGAAATATAGAATTATAGATTTTCCTTTAAGTAATTGTTCGAATTCAGGAATTTATACTGTAGGAGTTTTAACTCAATATAAACCTTTGGATTTGAATGCACATATAGGTATTGGTGATCCATGGGATTTAGATAGACGAGATGGAGGTGTATCAATTTTACCACCTTATCAAGAGGAAAAGGGAGGTGACTGGTATAAAGGAACTGCCAATGCAATATATCAAAATATTAAATTTGTAGATAGATATGATCCTGAGTATGTACTTATTTTGTCAGGAGATCATATTTATAAGATGGATTATTATAAGATGCTAGATTTTCATAAAGAGAATCATGCAGATGCAACTATAGCAGTTATAGATGTGCCAATAGAAGAAGCTAGTAGATTTGGAATTATGAATACTAGAGAAGATAATTCTATTTATGAGTTTGATGAAAAACCTAAAGTGCCGAAGAGTACTAATGCATCAATGGGAATTTATATATTTAATTGGTCAATATTAAAGAGATATTTGAGAGAAGACGAAAGAGATATTAATTCAAGTAATGATTTTGGAAAAAATATTATACCTAACATGTTGAATAGTGGTAGAAAGTTAATGGCATATCCTTTCGAAGGATATTGGAAGGATGTAGGGACAATAGAAAGCTTATGGGAAGCTAATATGGATTTGTTAAAAAGAGATAATGATCTAAATTTATATGATAATGAATGGAAGATTTATTCTCAAAATCAGGTAAGGCCTGCTCATTATATAGGAGAAGAGGCTAGAATAATAAATTCATTAATTGTTGAAGGGTGCATAATACATGGTAAAGTTGAAAATTCCGTATTATCTCAAGGCGTTTATGTTGGTAAAAATACACTAATAAGAGATTCTGTAATAATGCCTAATGTACAAATAGGAGATAACGTTAAAATAGAAAAGGCTATTGTAGGTAACAATGCAATAATTAATCATGGTTGTAATATTGGAGATATGAAAAAAATTGATGTAGTTGGTGCATATCAATATGTGATTAATGATCCGAATCTTAATTATAAAGAAATAACAGAGAACAATAAAATAGTTAATATTTAGGGGGAGAAGGGTGTGAAAAACTGTTTAGGAATTATAAATTTAGATGAGAACCAAGATAGAATTGGGGAGTTAGTTAGATATAGAACACTTGCATCAGTACCACTTTCTGCAAGGTATAGAGTTATAGATTTTGTTTTATCTAACATGGCTAATTCAGGAATAGAGGGAATAGGAATTTTTACTGCAAATAAGTCAAGATCATTAATAAATCATCTAACTAATGGAAGGCCCTGGGACCTCCATAGAAAAAAGGATGGACTCAGGGTATTTAATTTTGGAGATTATAATCCTAATATAGATGATGTTCATAACTTTGCAGATAACATTGAGTTTATTGAACAGAGCAGAAAGGAATATGTTTTAATAAGTCCTTCTTATATGATTTGCAATATAGACTATAATGAGGTATTTAGATATCATACTAAGTCAAGAAATGATGTTACTATAGTATATAAGAATGTTGATAAGGCTGATAAGAGTTTTTTAGAATGTGGGATACTTAATATAAATGAGGATAATAGAGTAATAAGTATTGGGGAAAATATTGGTAGAGAGAAGAATGCAAGAATAAATATGGAAATGTATATTATGAAAACGGAATTATTCACTAATATAGTTCATGAATGTATAAGAACTGGAATTCATAGAAAAATAAAAGGGTATATAGCCTCTAATTTAAGAAGTCTAAAAGTAGGAGCATTTGAGTTTGATGGTTATCTATCATGTATAAATTCTATAAAATCCTATTTTGATACTAATATTGATATACTAAGTCAAAATATTAATAAGGAATTATTCTATAACAAGAAGCCGATTTATACCAAATCACAAGATGAGCCACCAACTCAATATACAGAAAAAAGTTTAGTTTCGAATTCTATAATAGCTAATGGATCATATATAGAAGGAGAAATTAAAAATTGCATTATTGGTAGGCGTGTAATAGTAGAAAAAGGAGCCAAATTAGAAAATTGTATTATAATGCAAAATAGTATTATAGGAACGAATGTGATAATGAATAATGTTATAGCTGATAAGGGAACATTAGTTACTGAAAATAAAGTTGTAAAAGGAACTGATAATTATCCAGTTACAATACAAAGAAGAAGGTCAATATAGGGAATTAGCAAATTAGAAATTTAGAAGAGGTAGAAAATATTCTTTCGTATAAAGCAGAGATATTAAAGATTTTCTATCTCCTTTTTATAAAGTTTTATGATATCAGTATAAAAAATATAAATACTTAATAACAAATGAACCAGGTGTATCAATAGTAGAAAAATGTAGAAATATAAAGAAAAACTTAGAAAATTACATATATTTTAGTATGGAATATTAGTTTATTAAAAATGATTATAGGTATAAGTGGTAAGATAAGTTTCGTTCCCAAGAGAAACAACTTAATAAGGAACAACTTGCTAAGAAAAAAGATTTAAAAAAGTCAAATTAAAAAATTGTTGACAAATAAATCTGAAAGTAGTAAGATAAGAAAGTCGCTTGAGGCGACGAAGAAAAATGGTCTTTGAAAATTGAACAGAATATAAGTTAAGTATAAAATAAACCAGCAATTCTTTTAAG
>NZ_JBNOOF010000022.1:0-10080 GCF_050585245.1 Clostridium nigeriense | reverse complement strand
TTCTCTCCATACTTATTAATAAGTTTCTCTCTTTCTTTATTATAAGCAGTTAATTCTCTATCTATCTTTGTTATATTTTTAGAAAATGCATAGCTTAGTTTAATAGGTAACTCCATATTTGTTAATTTACTTAAAACACCTATGCTATTAACTAACTTTTCATTACTTAATTTCATTAACAATTTCCCCTTCTGCTAATGCTTCATTCTTTTTACCTTTAACAGCTATTTCCCCATTAATAGTTATATTCCCCTTACTATCACAGCTTAATATAGGTTTAGTGTTAGCCTTATAAATTTTTTCGGCTGTGATTGTTCCTATTTCTTTACCATTAATATTGAAATTAATCTTTCTTGTATTATTTAAAGCTTCAAGTTCTGATACTTTTTGTTTAAGATTAATTACTTCTCCCTTTAATACTTCAATCATAGTTAATAATGTCTTTTTTCTTATAAACATAAATATTCCTCCTATTTCTCTATAAAATTCATTTTCAGACCTTGCCATTTAACTTCTTTAGCTTCTTCATCATACATATATGCCGGAGCAGTTCTATCTCCTACATACATTGTTTTAGTTATTATTCCAGATTGAGGATCTGGAAAAGTAACCGTAAAAAAAACACTACTTACAGCATTAAGTAATGTTTGTATTTCAGATTGTTTTAATGGTCCCCATTCTAAATTTAATTTTCTTTTTACTGCTATTCTATCTCTTATAAGCTCTCCATTTGCGTTACGATTAGATTCTCCATCTAAATCACTCACTGTCGCTTCATAAGTCTTAGGAGTAGCAATATCTACTCCATTAATCTTTATCAATATCACCACTCCTTTATGTTGGTATTAAAGTTATATTTCCTTGTCTTTGCATCCTTCTCAATTGCTTAAGAGCTACCTTACCTATTACAGCACCATCTATTTGTAATATTAAATCTCCATCTCCAAAATTGTTATTATTAGATGATGTTCCCCCTAATCTCTCCATAAGTTTATCTGCTATTAAACCTAACGCCTTAGCATCACCTTCTAATGGTACTACTGCTTCTTTCTTGTGAGTTTCCCCTATCATTGCTAATGTAGGAGAATCTATTAATCCTCCCTTTGCAAGCATAGGTATTTTAGGTATACTTAATCCAAAAGTTTTACCTCCGAATCCGGGTACCCAATCTGGTATATCTACAGATATTTTATTCAATCCACTAATAGCTCCATTTATTAAACTTATAACTGCATTAAGTGGAGCTTTCATTACTGCATCTAATCCACTCATTATTCCAGAGAATATACTTACAACTCCTTGCCATGCTTTACTCCAATTAGCTGTAAATATTCCCGAAATAAAGCTTATTATTCCACTAAATATTTGCTTAACACTATTAAATATGTTCCTTACATTTGCTAAGAAGCCATTTAATATATCTCCAAAGAATCCAAACCTTTGTGACCAATCTGTTGCGAATACATTGCCAAGCCAATTTTTAAATTCTTCAAATTTAGCTTTTATTCCATTCCATACTTCAATTGCTTTAGCTTTTACAACATCCCAATGCTTATATAAAAGAACCCCTATTGCAATCAAAGCTCCTATTGCCACTATGGTTAATGTTATAGGATTTGTTAAAAATGCAACCGCGGCTCCAAAAGCAGTTGTTGCTATTGTTGATATAGCACATATAGCATTCCAAGCTACAGCAGCTACCCATATTGCATTTAAAGCTAACGTAACTAATCCCCATGCAATTGCAAAACTTCCTAAGATTATTACAAATGTTTCTACAATAGGTTTATGTTCACTAATCCAAGTTCCAATACTACTTAATATATCAGCTAATCCATTTAATACTGATACTATAACTCCACCTGTCCAACTTGCTATTGGTTGTAAGAAACTATCCCATAACCAAGAACCTAAACTCATAAATACTTCTAATATTGGATTTAAAAAATCTAATGCACCAGCTATTAAATTAAGAAAGGCTGGCAATAAATCTGATATAGTCCAATGTGCTAAAGGATCAAGTATCTCTACTAAAAACCATTTAATAATTTTTCCTAAGTTATTAACTATAGGCTCTACTGATTTCTTAAGTCTATTAAATGATTGTATCAATGGATCAAAATTAAATGTTTTAAAATATGATTTAATCTTATCAGTAAGCTTTTTCATTGCACTATCAACACTTGATGTATCTAATGCTGGTGTAACTAATTGAGGAATACTTGAACTTCCTCCACTTCCACTGTTTCCAGATGAGTTATTATTAGAATTAAGTGTATTTATTTCATCAAAACTTGCTAAACCTAATGCATCTTTTGCAGCTTCTCCAGCATCTTTTGCACTATCTCCATATACTCCCATAGCATTTTTAGCATCTATTAATCCTTGTGTAGCTTGCTTGCTTTGTTCGTATGTCTTACCGAATATAGCACTTATAAAACTTGCTATATATTGAGTTGCCACACTTAAAGCACTCATTAAAGCATTTATAGCTGGTAAAATAGCTTCATATATTGGGGTGAATGCAATCATTAAATTAGACTTTATTTGTGCTAAAGAGTTTGAAAACTGTTCATTAGTCATTAAATTGTTATAAAGACCTGTAGCCATAGCTTGAAGTCCTTTAACAATCATAGGTAGAATTATCATCCATTTAAACATTTGTCCTATAGTACTTCCTATACCTGCTTTATATGACTTCATACTTCCACTTGAATTTTTTATAGAATTACCTAGTCTTTTACTCAAACTACTTCCTTTAGAAGATAAGCTATTAAATAATCCTAATTTATTTCCTGTCTTAACACTTTCATTTCCTAAACTCGCAAGCTTACCGTCTAAATCAGCTAACTTAAATCCCAATTTATCAGATTGTCCTATTAATTTATTAATGCTAGATTGAGTTTTTAGTATCTGTTCTTGTATTTTATTTTTCCTCACACTATTAAAAGTACTATTATATGATTCTTTCAGTTGAGCTAACTTCTCTTTCTGTTGTTCTATCCTTGCGTTAACATTATCTAAAGTTGCTGTGACATTAGCAATTTGAGAATTCAATACCTCATTATTAATAGGAGGTCCTCTCTTACTAACATTGGTTCCAGTTTCTGCTGACTTAGGAGTAGAAAAGCTTGTAGGCTTAGGAATATTCATCTTAGGCATTTTTATATTGCTTAAAATACTTTTCATAGTCTTAGCTATATTAGACATAGATTTTTTCATTGATGAATTTATATTGCTTGTAATATTATTCATTGTCTTTTTAGTGCTTGAATTCACATTTTCTAAAGTGCTTTTCATACTATTATTTAAAGATTTTTTTAGATTGTTTCCAATTATATTAGATACATTTGATATTTGCTTACTTATATCACTCTGTATCTCTAAGTCTAAACTTATCTTTCCTACACTATCACTCATGTTATTCCTCCTTTCATACATAATAAAAAGCACTTAGGAAACTAAGTGCTTATCCAAATGCTTTTATAATTATTTCTTGGAACTCCCTCATTTTTTCTTCTTTTTCTTCATTAGACATATCTCTTATTGGATTCACTCTATTTCTCCAATCATTTCTTATTTTATGTTGCTCTTTAGTAAAGTTTTTAAGCATGTCTTTATCTTCTTCACTTCTTATAGAAACAATTTCCCCTAGTGGTGTCTTAGGCATTATTCCAGTTAATAAAGTACAAAACTCACTCCATGACATATCATCATTTCTAAGCCTTATTCCGTATTGCATAGCAAAGGAAGCTTCTATTAAGTCAAAGTCTTCTATTATGTCATACCATTTATTTTCTGGGCTTCTTTTTAGCTTTCTTAGCTTCTTCCTCTATTTCTTCTATATCTACATCTCCTATAGCTGCCATTATTGCACTTATGATTAAGTTATAATTAGGCATACTTAAATCAAGGCTTTCAATATACTCAAAAGCTTCTTTACCTAATCCAATTTTAATTATTCCTTCTAGTCTTTCATCTTCTTTTATTTTCTCATCATCTGCTAAAGCCATTATTCTAAAAGCAGCTGCTTTACTATTATTTATTTTAAACTCATGATCTTCATCTATTTTTACTACTGGTTTTTGATTACCATTCTCTAATCTTGATATAATATCATATACTCTTGCCATAATTTATCCTCCTATACTCCTATTGAGCTTACTGGTGTGTATACTGGTTTTCCATCACCTTGCATATCGAATTCAAGTGGTGCAACATTTGTACTATCTCCACCACCAACATTTTTAACATTGATAACACAATCAAATTTTACTTTAGAACCATCTGGAAACTCTATTTCTCCTTTTGTACTACAATCTAAACCATCTTTCCATGCCATAGCTGCTACATAATCATTTCCCTTATCTCCAACATTTCTTTTTCCGTTTAAGCTAACACTAAACTTCTTACCTGTCATTAAGCTTCTTGCCCAACCTGCTGTATCCATTGGTGTCCATTCTTCTACTGTTCCATCTATACTAATAGAGAATGTTTCCATTTCAGCTATAACTGCCATATCTTCATCTGTGCTTGCCTTTCCTTTAGTTCCAACCTTAAATTTAAGATTATAAACTGGAAATACTCCTGTAAATGCCATATATTATTACCTACCTTTCATAATAAATTATTGTTTCAATTACATATTCAATAATGCCTTCTGAATCAATACCTACATAAATAGGGCTATCGGTTTTCATCTTAAACAATTTGACTCTCTTGCCTCCAATTAAACCGACTTGACCAAAGAAAGCATTATAAACTTCTTGTGCTTTTAATTCAGCTTTATTACTATCTTTTCCCCAATGTACTAAAATAGAAATAGCCTTAGTGGTGTAGCTTGTTTGCTCTAAACCTCCTAAAGCTATTCTTGGAGCTGGACCAGTAGTATTATAAATTGTAATACTTTCTTCCTTATTCCCAACCTTATTTAAGTACCATTGAGGACTATCTATTTTAGTTTTTAAATATTCTCTTATCTCACTTAATAACATTAATGTATCAACCCCTTACTAAGTTGCTTAAAGAATGTAGAATAAGTATCTTTAATAAATTGTTGCTTATCTCCAGTTAAATAAGCTTCCATCCACTTACCTTGTGCATTGGCATTTTTATCTTGTCTAAAATTATATTCCGGGTGCCAATATAAACGCCTTGCATATGGTGTATCAAATACTACTCTAGCTATAGAGTTCTTTATTTCAGATAAATCTACAAAGCTACTTCTTTCAAGTTCTCCTGTATCTTTAGGAACTACAGTACTTGTTTTTATATCGCTTAATACTGCTTCTGTTGTCATCTCTAAAGCTTTCTTATGTGCTTCAATAAGGATATTGATTTTAGCATTATTAAGCTTTATATTTACTCTTACACCCATTACTGTAAACTAAGCTCCGTGCTAAATACTGTTCCATCTGGATTTAAAGGTCTTTCAATAGAATAAATCTTTTTCTTTACTCCATTTACTTTTACATAACCTTCAAATGGTCCATCATAAATAGAGCCTTCAATAACAGCCTTACCACTAAGATTAATTAATTGCCTTTCAGCATTAAGAACTTGTCTAGTTTTATCTGTATAGATACATTTACCTTCAAATATTATCTCTTCTTCATAATCACCATCTGTATTAGTTCCTTCAAACCATACTTCTATAGGTGTATTAGCTAACCATTTAGGAAATGGCAATTTTAATCCCATACTATAACCTCCTACAAGTTAATCCTGTTTGCTTAAGATAATTTAATACTTCTTGTGTAGTAGTTATTCCATTAACCTTATTCGTATTAAAACTAACAGATGTACTACCAGCACTAAAAGCACTTAAAGGTGTATCTATATATGCTCCATACTGCTCTATAAATTCAGCGTGTATACATACAGCCTTTTTAACCTTATCCTTTTGAAATTCTGTAAGGTTATCAAATCCTATTCCAACAATTCTGTTATAAGTGAGTGTATCAATTTGATCTGATGCTCTTTCTAATTTTATATCTATAGAATCCTCTGGAATAATCGTTCCTCCAAAAGATATTTCATAATATGTGCTGTCTACATAAGACATATAATCACATCCTTAAACTAAAAGAAGGATACTATTGAGCACCCTTCTTTAATTCCTTATTTTCTTCTTTTAATTTTTTATTTTCTTTTTCTAGCTTTGCAACCTTTTCTTCTAAAGCTCTATATTCCACATATGCAACGGACTTACCTGCTCCATATTCTATTATAGTTCCATCATCTTCAGTAATATCGTATCCTTGTGCTTGATACATAGCTTTTTGAGTTTCATCTATTGTATAAACCTTATTTTCCATTACAGCTTTCATACTATGTCCTCCTATCCTTCTGCTTCTGCATTAATAGCAATTGCACACGCTTTATTCTTAATTAAGAATGTATCACCATACTCTCTAGTTTGATATACATACTTATCAGCTGTTCTTGAATCAGTACCAGGAGTAAATAACTTCATATAAGCGTATTTACGTCTAGTTACTTGGCAAGATGGATGAATAAGTATAATATTAATTTGTTTTGCATCTCCTGCAGCAACACATCCGTTAGTAAATTCATACTTAGTTTTCATTCTACCAGATGGAACTTTTACTATGTTTACATCATCTAAAGAGTAAACTCTTCTATCAATTTTCCCGTTATTTGAATTAACATCAACATTTCTTGTTAATCCTTCTGCTTGCTTAAGCATTTTATGAATTGAAGGAATAACATAAAGTATTCTTCCTTCTGATGGTACTCCTGCATCATCCATTTTCTCCATTTGAGTGTCAAACCAATCTAAAATATTAGCTGTAGTTAATGTTGTAGTAGTATCTACTACAGCTCCATTTGAAGCATAAGTCTTAGCTTCTGAATATAACTTAGAATATCTATAAGAATCTCTTTCTGGAATAGCTTGCTCTGTTTCAAATACATTTTGGATATTAGCTACTTCTAAAGTTAAATTGGTTTCATCTATATCCATTGGATCTAAAGCAAATTCTATATCTCTATCGTGTGCCAGCTTCTTTGGTTCCCAATCATTAGATATTGTTCCTGTATTAAAGCCCATATTACTTCTATTATGGTCCTTATACCCACTTACTGTGATATTAGGTAATTTAATAGTTTGTGCATTAATAAATTTAACTTGTGGGTTAGATTGTTCTAATGCATATGATGTCATTTCTCTTGCATATTTTTGTTGTAATTCTCTTTCAAATTGTTCAGCATAACTGTATGTTGCCATTTAATCATCTCCATTTCTTATTTTTATTTATTACCAAATGCTCTTGCTAAAGCATCATTAGTATTTTCTTTTTGTTTTTGACTACCAGCACCAATTACAAAACCTTTTTGTTCTTCTTGTTGCTGTTCTACTTTAAAACTTGGATACTTTTCTAGCACCTTATCAATAGCCTGTTCAATTGTTACTTCTTCTGTAACCATAGCCTTAGCTAATATAACTACATCATCTACGGAAGTTGCTGTAACTCCCTTAGATAAACAAGTTACTTTTGCTTCAAGTGCTGTTGCTCTTTCTTCTGCTGCAAGTCTTGCTTTTTCAGCATTAGTTAAAGCTTCATTCTTCTTTTCTTCTTCTGTCTTTTGACTTTCTTTCCACTCGTTATAAGCCTTTAATTCTTCTTTAGATAACTGATTTTTTCTTTCTCTAGCTACTCTTTCTTGAATTAACTTATCAACATCAGCTTGAGTAAAAGTCTTTTCTTCTTGAGTAGTTTCTTTCGCATCTGTTTTAGTTTCAGTAGTTTCCACATCACCGGTATTTGCTCCACTACCTGCTCCGTTATCAGCTTCCATAAGTCTACTCATTCTTAGATGTTTTAAAAACATAAATACCTCCATTTATAGCCTGTCGGCTGTTATTTCCATGCACAGTTTAAAGCCTTAAGCACGTTTTGGGCATAATAAAAAGCCTTAGTTTCCTAAGACTTAAATATTTAATATGCTGCTACTAGCTAATGTCTGTCTTTGCATTTTGTTAATTGCATCCACTACAGCTTTAGCTGTTTCGACAACTTCTTTATCTGCTAACTCGTATGTCTGTTCAAATATATCTGGCTTGCATGGATAAAATTCACCAGTAACACCTTTTATAATGTAATCACCTTTATTAGCAGTCATTACTCCTTCTAGTGTTTCCACCTTTAATGTAAAATTATCATCTGATATATATAAGTCATTGGAAAATTCTAATACTTGTTTAAGGTTGTTTCCTGTCCATTGAATAGCTTCAATAACAACTGGTTTCTTTCTATACTTAGGCATTACTTTTCATTCCTTCCTAATACATTTCTTTCAATTCTGTCCTCAACCCTTCTATTCATCCACATAAGGGCTTCCTCTATATGAGTTAAAGCACAAGCATTCTCTCTGCTTGCAAAAGGCCCCATTTGGAAACATTGAAGCCTATGTCTTACTATTTCCAATAAATCTGTATCAATTACTCCATGAATTGAATTTTCTTCTTTTCTTGCTCCATTTTGAAGTTGAATAGTTGCAATCTCATGAGTTTCTTTCGGTTTACCAACTGGGAATACTTCATAAGAAATCACATACTTATGATTAGCTCCACCATTTCCCTTTTCATCTACTGCATAAACCTCATTTAATTTTTCTCTTTTTTGAATAGTTGATATTCTTTCCATTCCTTTTCCTCCTTAAATTTAAGCATAATAAAAGCACCTACCATTTACTTAGTAAGTGCTTTTAAATAATCTTTTCACCATTTTTATAAGCTTCTCTAGCTTCTTTTAATGTCATTTTATTACCACCAGTATAGTCATCACTTCTATCTGGACCTCCATTTTGCCAATTGCATTTATCGCATATATCAAACCATTCTACATCATTACTGCATACCGGACATTTGATAATGAAATCATCTTCCATAAAATATCATCCTTTCTTTTCAAATAATTTTCTCTCATTTGTAAACTCTTCATAACCTTTAATCGGTTTATACAGTGTAGAGATTACATTCTTATCATTTCTACCTATAGCAAGATCATTTGTGCTATGTCTATATTTATAAATGAAATTAGCTTCACTAATAAATCCTTCTATATCATCACTTAAAGGAGCTGCTAATAAATCTCTAGCAGTATTCAAGTAATCCTCTGGTGTTATATCACCATACTCTGATAAGTGTTTCTCTATATGTCTATCATATTTCTTTTGTGTTGAGAAGTTGGCTTTTAACCATTTCCTATCTATAATTTTATCACTACTACTAACTTTATCAATAGGTATTTTATCTGTTTCTCTTTGTGGAGCTCTTCTTAACTCTTTATTATTATCTAAGTGATTCTTTAATTGAGATTCTAGTTCCTTAACTCTCTTAGCTGCATCATTTACATTTTTAGCATATACTGATCCTGCTTCAATCCTTTTCCACTTTCTAATCTGTCTTTCTAAAGCCCTTTGTTTTTGTTCTGCTTCATATACTCTTATAGCTTCTTTACCATCTGGTACTTTAGGAAGTGTTGTTATACCTTCAAAATAAGTTATTAATGAATGTCTACAGTTAGGATGCAATAATCCTTTTTCTATGGCTTCACTTAATAACTTATATTTATCTTTATATTGCTCTATATACTCTTTACTAGGATGACTAAATATATCATCAATTAATATCTGCCCTTGCCATGGTTCACATAGTCTACATGTATTCCCATGGGCTGAAACAACTACTAAATGTATTCCATATTCATCTCTCTTTTTGCCTTCCCCTAGTAATGTTGCTCTATGTGATGCAGTTCTTAAGCTCATTTCTGCATATGAAGCAATATTTACTCTAGCACCATTTTTATACTCTATAGAGTTAATACCCTTATCTAAAAAATCTTTAGTAGCCATATCTATAGCTTGATATAATGTTTTAGCACCATTCTGTAAGTACATATGACTTTTAAATATAGTTTGTCTATATACATCATCCATCTTTCTAAGAACTGAGTATTGAGCTTTATTTAAATCGTTATTTACTGTAGATATTAAAGCTTCTAATTTCTTTTCATTAACTCCAAAGAAGTTATTTTCTTGTGGTACTGCTCCTGG
>NZ_JBNOOF010000021.1:0-10689 GCF_050585245.1 Clostridium nigeriense | reverse complement strand
GCTCAGTTGGGAGAGCACTTGCCTTGCACGCAAGGGGTCAAGGGTTCGAATCCCTTTACCTCCACCAAGAAGTTATGGTAACATAACTTCTTTTTTTACTTTTTAGAAAATTATAAAGATATTACCTTGTGAATAACCTTATAATAAATTAGAAAAGTAATATGAGTATAGTATAGCTTCATATATAATCGAAAATTAGTAAATTATTAATAAGGATGGTAATATAATGTAGTAAACAACTAAATATGTCGAAAAAATTTAAAAAATTTCTAAATTTTTAATTAGGAATAAAATATAAAATAATATATAATTAATATATAAATAAGTTGTTTAATATAAAATGTAAAAGTTTTAAGGTCTTATCCTTAGATGGGGAGTGTTGGTATGGGCAAAAAGGATGAGTTAGAGGAAAAACTAATAAATTTAAAACTAGAAAAAAGGGAATTAGTATTAGCAGGTAAAAATACAAATAGGATAGACGAGCTTATAAAAGAAGTAGAAGATGAAATAAAAGAAATGGATGTTAATATTTAATAGGCCTAAAGTATAAGTTTAGGTCTATTTTACTTTCCTCTCTATCAGTAGAATAAATTATTCTAAGAATAATTTATTCTACTATAGCATATTAATTGTAAAGGAATAGTATCTTTCTAATTAAAGAGGGGGAGTAAAAATGATAAGAACTTTTGTATGTGAAAAAGACGGTTGTAGTGGTAACAGATTCTATTTAGAAAGTGGAGAAGATAATTTAAATTTAATTTGCGCTCAATGTGAATCTAGATATAATATAGATGTAAGTAATAATGATTATATAATCTTACCAAATTGCTCTAGTTGCAATAATGATACATTCAAAGTTTATAGAGATTTAGATAAAAATAATGTTTATTTAAAGTGTTCAAATTGTGGAGAAATACCAGAAAAACTTTATGTAGATTCTGATGGTGTTCAGGTATCTTATGAGGCAAAACTACTTAATGACATAAAGCAAATAATGAATTTAGTGGAGCAAAGAATATACAATTTAGAAGTAAATGTTAAAGATTTAGAAAGAAGTCAAAATATTTTAGAGCAATCACTTGCTTATATAAATAGATATTTAGTTGAAAAAGACTAATATTTTAATAAACATAGGGAGAGGGTTATGAAGAAAAACAAAAAGATAATATCGTGGATTATTTTAATTGCATGGATGTCGTTAATTTTTATAATGTCTCATCAGCCAGGAGAAATTTCTAGTGGACAAAGTGAGTTAGTAATAAAAATATTTAGCTTAATTGGAATAGAATTAAACGATTATTTTGGAGAGCTTGCAACTTTAGTAGTTAGAAAAACAGCTCATTTTTCTGAGTATATGATACTATTTTTATTAGCGTATAATGTAACTAGATATTATGTTAATAATAATAGGGCAAGGATTCTTTTAATAGCTTTTGTATTCTTATATGCTTGCTCAGATGAATTGCACCAATATTTTATTCCTGGAAGAGTAATGGCTTTTAAAGATGTGTTAATAGACACATCAGGAGGTGTATTAGGCTATATTATTGCTACATTAATAGAAAAAGTTAAAGTTAGAAGATTAAAGACCAGCTAAATACTGGTCTTTATAATATTGAAGACAAAAGTCTGGAAATCCCATCTATAAGCTTAGTTAATATAGATCTATTTTCATATTCTTTATAATTAAAATTTCTGCAATTTTTAAGTAAGTTTTTAAATATATTATCAAGTTCTCTGGTTATATCTTCATTATAGATAACACTATTAATTTCATAGTTTAATTCAAAACTTCTAATATCCATATTAGCAGTACCAATTGTGCATATTTTTTCATCAACTGTTAATAATTTTGAGTGTATGAAGGCATCTTTATTATACATATAGATATTTGCCCCGGATTTTTTTAACTCTGATAAATAGGTTTGAGAAGCTCTATTTACTGTAAAATGATCCGCTTTTTCAGGAAAAATTAATGAAATTTTTATTCCACTTAAAGCAGCAATTTTTAATGAATCCATCAGACCTTCTGAAGGAATAAAGTAGGGCGTGATTATATTTATAGATTTTTTAGCACTACTAATAATTTTAATTAAAGCTTGCATAATACTAGGAAATTCTGAATCAGGGCCACTTCTAATTATCTGCATAGGTATATTTCCATTAAAACTATGATTCTTAAAGTAGTTTTCTACATTGCTCAAAACAGATATTTGTTCATTATTATATTTTTTTATACTAGAGAAGTCATCCAGGAATACTGATTGTAGGCCAAGTACACAGTCACCTTCAATCATTATGTGACAATCCTTCCAATCACCAAGTTTACCTAATCCTAAATATTCATCACCAATATTAATTCCACCTAAAAAAGCAACTTTACCATCTATAATAACGATTTTTCTATGATTTCTATAATTAATTTGTGTGTTTATAAATCTTAAGAGAGGAGCTAATACATAAGAATAAAAAACAACATCTACTCCAGCCTTTTTTAAGTCTTTAATGTATTTATGATTGAGTTTTATAGAGCCAACCTTATCTATTATAAATCTTACTTTGACTCCTTCTTTAGCTTTTTGTATTAATATATCCTTTATTTCATTTCCAATTTTATCATTTTTAACTATATAATATTCAAGGTGTATATGATCACTTGCTTCTTGAAGTTTTTCTTTCATTCTTTCAAATTTTTCTACACCACCATCTAGTATGGTAATTTCATTATTAAGAAATAATGGCGAATATGAATTAGAAGCTAATAAAGTAATAAGCGACTTATATTCTGTTAATATTTCATTTTCTTTCAGTAGATTGAAAGTGGTTAAATTAATTGCCCTCTCTTTTGATTTTTTATCAAGAGTATTAACCTTCCAGTTTCTTCCTAAAAATATGAATAGTATTAAACCGATAGGAGGTAGAATAATTAAAATTAACATCCAAGACAAAGTTTTTTCGGGTCTTTTTTTACCAAATAGGATAATTATAAAAATAATAAATAAGTTGATTATAAATGAAATAAGGACAATAATTTTAAATGCAAGTATTTAAATAACCTCCTTGTATGAATAATATATTTACAGATTTTCAAAAAAAACAAAAAGATAACATATGTATAGTTTAATAATAAGTATAACCTATATTAGATATTTTTAAGCTATTTATTAATTTTTATAATAGTATAAACTTATTGTACATGCGTTTTATTGATTAAAAAAATTTGAAGTGTCTAAAATTAAGATATTAAAAGGATATTGAGTTTGGGGTACTTATTTATATTACAAATGAATAAAATAATATTAATATCATGTGAATAACAAATTAAATATCTGAAAAAGTGGAGTTTATTTAGGTTATTCTATAATTAACATAAATTTAGACTAGAGATTACTTAAGATAATTTTTTATAAACACAGAGATTTTAAATTTATATACTGAAGAGTTTAAAAGGCATTACAATAAATGCATTGATTCAAAAACTAATCAGATTTTAAATGAAAGGTAGGTGGAATCATAATATTTATTAAAGTATTATGAGTTAGTATGAAAAGTTATACGATAAAAAACTTAAGGAATATTGGTCTAATAGGACATGGTGGATCAGGTAAGACATCTTTAATCGAGGCCTTATTATTTCATACTGGGAATACAGATAGGCTAGGTAGAGTTGAAGAAGGAACAACAGTATCAGATTTTGATCCGGAAGAAAAAAAGAGAGGAATATCTTTGTCTACTTCTATAACACCAATAGAGTTTAATGATACTAAGATTAATTTAGTAGATATACCAGGATATTTTGATTTTTCAGGAGAGCTTATACAGGGTATGAGAGCAGTAGATGTAGCTACAATAGTCGTATCTTCAGTATCAGGTGTAAAAGTTGGAACAGAAAAAGCTTGGGACTATTGTGATAAAATTAAGTTGCCAAGAACCTTTTTTATAAATAAATTAGATAGAGAGAATGCAAGCTATGATAAAACATTAGCTCAGTTAAAAGAAACATTTGGAATTAGTATTGTGCCTGTTCAATATCCAATTGGGATAGAGAATGACTTTAAAGGTGTAATTAATGTAATATCTAAGAAAGCTAGAGTACATGATAGTAAAACTGATGAGATAAAAGAAGTAGATGTACCAGAAGATTTATTAGAAAAGATAGATGAATGTAAGAAAATGATAATGGAAGCTGTTGCCGAGACTGATGAAGAATTATTAGATAAATATTTTAGTGAAGGTGAATTAAGTGATCAAGAAATATATGATGGGCTGATTCAGGGCTGTGCAAGTGGAGATATTGCACCTGTGATGTGCGGTAGTGCATTAAAGGTAATAGGAATGAGATGTTTTCTTGAAGACGTAGTAGAGTGTTTTCCATCACCTAAATATTCAATTCCACAAAAGGCCATTAATGTTAAAAGTAATGAAGAGGTTTTCATACAGCTTGATGAGGATAAACCATTTTCAGCTTTAGTATTTAAAACTATTGCTGACCCTTTCGTAGGAAAGATTTCATTATTTAGAGTTATTACAGGCAAATTATCTAATGAAATATCGGTAGTCAATAGTAATAAAGATAAGACAGAAAAATTAGCTAATATATTCTTTATGAGAGGAAAGAGTCAAATTATTACTAGGGAAGTAGTAGCAGGAGATATAGCTGCAGTTGCAAAATTACAATATACTGAAACTGGAGATACTTTATGTGATATTAATAATAAGGTAATTTATGATAAGATGAATTTCCCTAAACCGAATATTTCAATGGCTGTATTACCAAAAGCCAAGGGAGATGAAGATAAAATATCAGCATCTCTTCAAAAGTTATTAGAAGAGGATCCTACCTTTACATTAAGAAGAGATACTGAAAATGCAGAAACTATAATCTCAGGAGTTGGAGAAATTCACTTGGAAGTTATTGCAAGTAAATTGAAAAATAAATTTGGAGCTGAAGTTATTTTAAGAACTCCAAAGGTGCCATATAGAGAAACAATAAAAGGAGTGGCTGATGTTCAAGGAAAGCACAAAAAGCAATCAGGTGGGCATGGACAATATGGAGATGTAAAGATTAAATTTGAGCCAAGAAGTGATGGAGAAAGCGATTTAGAATTTGTGGATAATGTTGTAGGTGGAGTTGTTCCAAGAAACTTTATACCTGCAGTTGAAAAGGGATTAAGAGAATGTATGGATAAGGGAGTTTTAGCTGGATATCCAGTGGTTGGTTTAAGAGCAACTTTACATGATGGTTCATACCATCCAGTAGACTCATCAGAAATGGCATTTAAATTGGCAACTTCCATTGCATATAAAAAAGGATTGGAGCAAGCAAAACCAATATTATTAGAACCCATAATGAAAGTTGAAATATTTGTTCCTGATGAATATATGGGAGATATTATAGGAGATATCAATAAGAGGCGTGGTAGAGTATTAGGTATGGAGCAAAATGGGAGATTACAAAAAGTAAGTGTAGAGGTTCCTTTATCGGAAATGTTTAAATATACTACAGATTTAAGATCTATGACTCAAGCAAGAGGAAATTTTACAAGTGAATTTGAAAGATATGAAGAGGTTTCAGAATCAGAGACTAAAAAAATAATTGAAGATATTGGGAAAAAATAACTACAAATAAGGCGTATAAATAGTATTTTCTGAGAAAAAATAATATATATTGAATTTTGATTACAGAAGAATAAGCTTAGGAGGAATACTATGCCAGATTATAGGATGGATATAAATGGAGAATTGGGACTTGATGAGTATAGCAACATATTTGATTATATGAGTGTTGTAGATATTAAGGATAATTTTACAATAACATTAGGAAATGATGAGAAGGAAAATATAAATATTATAACTTCTATGCTTAAAGATAGTAAGTTTTCAATAGTTAATGAGGGTATTGATGTTAATGGAAAATACTATATAAATGCAAGTAAAAAAGAGTAATAATGGCATTAATTAAATTTAAAGTGGGACCATATAATAGAAATTTACTATTTATATAGGTCTCATTTTAATTAATTACTTGCCTTTTATTAATTTATGGTAAAATATTAAATATAATCTATATTTAGGAGGGAAAATATGAAAGCAGAATTAATATCAATTGGAACAGAATTATTGTTAGGAGATATTGTAAATACTAATGCACAGTTTTTAGCTAAAGAACTTGCAAATTTAGGTATAGATGTATATCATCAATGTGTTATTGGAGATAATGAAGAAAGGGTATTAAAGGCCTTTAATGAAGCTTTTAATAGATGCGATATAATAATAACAACAGGAGGTTTAGGACCAACTCAAGATGATTTAACTAAGGAGCTTGGAGCTAAATATTTCAATAAAAAAATGATACTTCATGAGCCTTCATTAGATTGGATAAAAAATTACTTAGATATTAAAGATGAAGAGGTATTAGAGGCTAATAAGAATCAGGCATATTTTCCAGAGGGTGCAATAATATTGCCTAATGAAAAAGGAACTGCACCAGGTGCAATAATATCTGAAAATAATAAGACACTAATTATATTACCTGGGCCACCAAAAGAAATGAAATCAATGTTTACTAATCATGTGGTTAAATATCTTTCAGATATAACAGGAGAAGTTATTAAATCTAAAACTTTAAGGATATTTGGAATTGGTGAAAGTCTAATGGCTAAAAAAGTAAATGATATAATTCAAAATAGCATTAACCCTACTGTCGCACCATACGCTAAAGATTATGAAGTTACTTTAAGAGTTACAGCAAAAGAAAAAAGTGAAGAAAAGTGTGAGGATTTAATAAATCCAAAATGTGAAGAAATAAAATCTATTCTTGGAGAATATATATATGGAGAAGGAGAAACTTCATTAGACACTGTTGTAGCAGAACTTTTATGTAATAAAAAATTAAGTATATCAACTGCAGAGTCTTGTACTGGAGGAATGATAGCGGAAACCTTGATATCTTATCCAGGTATATCAGAGGTGTTTAAAGAAGGAGCAGTTACATATTCTAATGAATCTAAAATGAGAAGACTGGGAGTAAAGGAAGATACTTTAAGAATTTTTGGCGCTGTAAGTGAAGAAACTGCAAAGGAAATGGTAGAAGGTATAGCTAGGGAGGCTAAAACAGATATTGCTATATCAACTACAGGTATTGCAGGACCAGGTGGTGGGACTGAAGAAAAACCAGTTGGATTGGTGTATATTGGGATATATATAAAGGGGAATGTAATTGTAGAAAAGTTTAATTTTACAGGTGATAGAGAAGCTGTAAGAAGAAAAACTACTATGAATGCATTAAATATATTAAGAAAAGAATTAATAAGGAATTATTAAAATAAAAGTAAATAATCCCCTTATGTTAAAACACCTAGGGGATTATTTTCGTATATAAATAAAATGGGGGAGAGGCGATTAACTGTGGAAACTTTCTCGCTTCATTTATAATTATGTACATTAAGTAAGATTCCTATACATTATTTACAAGAAAATTGATATTATAGAAAAATAGACTACAATAGTAGTCTATAAGATTAAAATATATAAATATTTTGAGGAAAGGATTGAAATATGAAAAAAGTTTTTAAAGCAAATATATACTTCTTAATTATACTTCTTATAGAAGTACTTGGGCCTTATGCCTTGAGGCCTATTTATCTTACTATTGGGTTAAGTGATACAAGACTAATTTTATTGTTTAATCATCTAATATTATTTCTAATTCCAGCAATAATATACCTAATAGTAACAAAATCATCCTTTAAGGATACATTAAGACTAAATAAGTTACATTGGAAAGATACATTATTAATAATATTATTAGGGTTTATAGTTCAGCCAGTTATGACTTTCTTTTCATTAATAGCTACCTTTTTCTTTAACAATGAGGTTGGTTCCTTCATTTCTGAAATAACTTCTACACCATATATATTGTTATTAGGATTAGTAGCACTTTTACCATCTATAACAGAGGAAATTACTATAAGAGGAATAGTCCTTTCTGGATATAATAATAAAAACAAATATGTTGCAGCTTTAGTGACTGGATTGTTTTTTGGAATACTTCATTTAGATCCACAACAATTTCTATATGCTACAGTCTTAGGATTTATTTTTGCCTTAGTAGTTAGAATCACAAATAGCATATATGCATCCATGATAATACATTTTATTGTTAATGGTACCTCTGTAACTTTGGCTAAAATTTCGAAAATAATATCAGATAGCTTACCAATAGCAACAGAGGCAACAGAGTTAACACTAAGAAATATATCTTTTGGAGAAAAGATGTTACTTTTATTAGTTTATGGATTTATAGCTATAATATTTTCAATTTTTATATTTCTTATTATATATGCTCTAGAGAAATTAAATGAAAAAAGAAAAATAGGGGATGGAAAAATATTGAAAGAAGAGGAATATATAAAAGAGAAAGTGATAGATATACCATTCATATTAATTATAATAGTATATATAGTGATTATGGCAATTACAATGTAAAAAAAGTTAGGAGCTATAAGTTCTCCTAACTTTTTTAATTTACTTTAGATATAGAAGAGGACCTACTATAAAATATTGAAATATCCATAGAATTAACCCATCCCCTGCAATTTAAATTACTACTACTTGGAATATTGATATAAAACCATGTTTCATTATTTATCTCTGCACAATCTAAAATTCCAACCTCAGTACTATAATTGATTTCTTTTAAAATTTCTGAAGATAATAAGGGCGATAAATATAATCTAGAATTTGCTTTTAGGGTGCCTCCTTTATAACTAGGTATAATAAATTTTACAGATAAATTACTTATGCTTTTTTTGCTATTATCATATTTATTTCTTACTACAGAGTATTTATTTCTAGTAATGAGTAATTGCTTTCTTAATAACTCTATTTTTTTGTTATAATAAAAGTAAGTAAAGACTAAACATGAAATAAGTAAGATAAAAATTATATATTTCATAATACACTCCGAACAATGTTATAGTTTATTATATTTTATAAAAATAATAAAAATAACTTAGATTTGAAAATATATATAATAAATCGTTGACATATTGTTAAAAATTTATTACAATAAATATCGTCAAGGCTCGATAGCTCAGTCGGTAGAGCAGAGGACTGAAAATCCTCGTGTCCCTGGTTCGATTCCTGGTCGAGCCACCAGGTAAAGCTAACTAATTTAATTAGTTAGCTTTTTTTATTACAGAGAAAAAAACTACAAAATCCAATAAAAGATATAGAAAAACAAATAATAAGGTATAAAATAACCCTTTACAAGTTAATTTAAATTATTTATAATATTGTTATAAGGAATTAATCATACTTTAAGTTTTAGTTAAGAATTATTTAAGAAGTATGAATTAGAATATAAATATAAACAGGTTTAATTAATAAAAGGGGTGTATTGGAGTTGGAAAAGTTAATTTTATCAGATCAAGATTATGATTATTTGGCAAAGGGGATCGCTTTAGGAGCAGGAATAGGAATACTTCTAGGTATATTTGTAGAGGATATAATATTAGCATTTTCAGCATGTACTGTAATTGGGATAATTTCTTCACTTGGATATTCAGTTTATAAAAAGATAAAATATAGAAATATATAAAAAGGCACTTGTTTAGTGCCTTTTTATATATTCTCTATTTGCCAATTAATTGGCATCTTGTCAATAGATTTTAAAAAATTATTTGTTTTAGAGAATGGTTTACTACCAAAGAAACCTCTAAAAGCAGAAAGGGGACTTGGATGAGGGGATGTAATTATTAAATGTCTTTTATTTGTTATTAGTTTTTTCTTTGATATAGAAGGATTTCCCCAAAGTATAAAGACAATAGGGTCTTTTCTATCATTCAGTATTGATATTATTTTATCAGTAAATTGTTCCCATCCCATGTTTCTATGAGAATTTGCTTCATGAGCTCGCACAGTAAGAACTGTATTTAATAATAATACACCTTGTTTGGCCCAGCTTTCTAAGTAACCGTTGTTTGGGATGTAACAGCCTAAATCATCATGTAATTCTTTATAAATATTAACTAATGAAGGAGGAATTTTAATCCCTTTATTTACGGAGAAGGATAAACCGTGTGCTTGATTTGGTCCATGATAAGGATCTTGACCTAGAATAACAACTTTTACATCTTTATAAGATGTAAATTTTAGTGCATTAAAAATATTATTCATATGTGGATAAATAGTTTTGTTTTTATACTCAGAAATCAAGAACTTTCTAAGAGTTTGATAATACTCTTTCTCAAACTCATCCTGTAATAAATCTTGCCAGTCATTATCTAATATCTTTTTCATAAAATCACCTCAATATTATTTTTATTGTATTAACATAAAGTAGTTTTAACTAAATTTCTATATTTAATAATAGTATATTTATTATATTTAGGCAAAAACGGTACCTAGAATATCTTTATGAGAAATTTTATAAAAAATAAAGTAATAAGAAGGAAATATAATATAAATTGAATAAAAAAGATATTTATAGAAATAATAAGTATGAAAAGATGATAATATGTAAATCGTTCCTTGTGAAACGGGTTTTCTAGTCAACAAAAAAAGTTTTAAAAAATATGTTGACAAGAAAAATGATAAATGATAACATAAGGAAGTCGCTTGAGGGCGACGAAGAAAAATGGTCTTTGAAAATTGAACAGAATATAAGTTAAGTATAAAATAAACCAG
>NZ_JBNOOF010000020.1:0-11240 GCF_050585245.1 Clostridium nigeriense | reverse complement strand
GAACATTTAAATATTTAATTGCTGCTTTTGTTAACATACTTTTAAATCCTCCTATTAATCCCATATCTATTCTCCTTCATAATTTCCTATCTTTGCTCTAAATGGTATCCATGCATATTGAACACTATTAATAGTGTGGTCATTAGCATCTTCTGGTTCATACTTATCTTCTTTCCATGAATATGTTTCTAACTCTCTTATATGGTTAATACAATGGTCTAACACATAATAAAATATCTTTCCATTTGTATTAATCCACCCTAGCATAAAATGTATTCTATCTACGATAGTTACCTTTTTATAGGCATTTATAAAATTATATACACATGGATTTATCCTTTTAAATTTCTTTAACTCCGTTATAGTTGCCTGGTCTGCTGAATCTACAAATACATCCCTTGCAAGTCCCCATTCCTTTCTATTTCTTTCTAAGAAATTAAAAAACCTAGGAGCTATATCGCTAGGTGCCAATGGTATTGTTAAATCTTTATTGTTATATACTTCTTCATCTAATACTACTACTTCCTTTTTATCTGTAATACCTAGGAAAGTAAATGCAAATGTATCTGGACTTTCTTGTGAATATGCTGTATCTAATCCTGCTGTAAATTGAATAAATTTTAATTTCCTATCTTCTAATAGTTTCTTAATATTTTGTTTAGACTTTACATTATTCTTTCTTTCAAAATTAGAGAATATTAAACCTGTTGCTCTTCCTCTTAGCCCTAATATCTTATTCTTATATAACTTAGTACCTTTAGGAGCACTTAACTTCTTTTTCTCTATATCAGCTTCACTAAGACTTGCATTATCATAGAAACTAAAAAACCAGTAGGTCCAATTAGGCTTCTCTTCTGAATTGAGTTGCTCTAATATCTCTGCTGGTACATCTTTCTTATATTTCTCTAATGGTCTACAACAATTTATAAATTCATCATAGATAGGTAAGTTAGGATCATCTGGATTTAATGTCATCATCATATAATCATTTCTTGTTGATATTTCTCTTACGAACTCAACATTAGCTGTATTAACCTCATCTATAAGAACACAACCAAATTGAGAACCTAAAGCCATTTTCCACTTATCTACGTTGTCATAGCCTAATACATAGATTATCTTCTCTCCATTACTTGTTGTATATCTTATATGTGGTATTTTATTATCTTTATCACCATTACCGTTATACCTAACTAAATCTCCAAATACATCTATAATTCCATATTCTTTTTGAATTATATTCTTTTCTGCAACACCAGTAGTCTTAGCTGCTATAACATGCATTTTCTTTTTAGACTTAGCAACCTTTAGCATAAACTTAGTAATTCCTACTGTAGTTTTCCCTGCTGCTGTTGTCCCTTCAAGTGCTTCTACTGGTGCATTATGTTTTAAAAAATCTAGGTACTTCTTAGATAACTTATATTCATCTGACAATAGGAATCACCCCCTTAAAATTAAAATTTCGCATATATAGTTACGAAATAGTATCTTTTCATTCTAAAGTTTAGTTAAAGTAAACCAAATCTTATAATTTTATTATTTATAAACGGCTTAACTACGTTGTTTAAATCAATTTCGCTAAATTAGAATTATCCGAAATTACTCTTCATCTTCTCCTAATTGTTCTAATATAGAATCTAACTTCTTAGTTGAATTTACATTTACATTGCTATCACTTTCAACTTTATCTACAAATAACCTATATCTCTTACCTAATAACTCTGCTGCTTTATTTCTATCTTTTGCTGATATATCTTTCTTAACTATTCTTGCAGATGAACATCCTTCTCCTTCTCCTTCTACAACAACAACTTCTTCTTTAAGTTCATTTCTCATTACTGCTGTAAGGTATTTCATAACTTCTGTTGCATTAGCTATGCTTTCATCTTCTATTTTTTTAAGCTGTTCATCTATATAATTTTTAATGTTAGCTTTTGTTAGTAACTTACTCGCATTTGCTCTTGCTGCACTATCTTTCTTAACATTAGGATAAGCCTTTTTATAAGCTCTAGTAGCATTAAGGTCTACTAGGTATTCATTAGCAAATATCATTTGTTTATCTGTTAGCTTGGCCATTAATGCCACCTCCTTTTATATATAAAATAAAAAAAGAACCCTATTTTTATATCACTAATAAATAGAGCTCCTTTTATTTTTAATAATTTATGTAATTCACCTGATGTCTTTTATTTCTATAATTTTTCATTTTATCTTCTAATTCTCTTATTTTGGTATAAATCTCACTTGTTTTAGTATTATATTCTTCTTCAGTAATTTCATTAACTCTAAAAAGAAAATATAACTTTACTTTTTCTATTCTTATTCTATCTAATTCCTCTAAAGCTGAATTATACAAATTTTCATAATGCTCTATAACTTCTTTCTTAGCTTTTTCTATAACTATATCATCATCAATCATTTGCTTTAAATCATTTAACTTTTCAGCCATCTACTCACCTCCTTTTATTTAACAATTCTACATTTAATTGCTAAATCCTTCAAAAGCACCTACCATTTATTATGCTAAGTGCTTTTCTATGTTATAGGAGTATAAGAATTTATGAATAACTTTAGGGATCTGCAGGAGTTGAACCTACTTAAATCATTAATCCCACGTTACACCTAGCTTTTATACTAGGTGCTATATTTATAGGAGTCAATCACAATGAAAACCCTGTCCACGTTTCCACAATATAATTATAAACCTCAATACTTTTAAAAATTTCTCATGTTTTTCTCAAAACCTTCTCACTATTTTATGATATTCATAAAGTTAGCTATGTTTTCTACTATCTCTTCTCTAATTCTATAAACTGTTGCTACTGCCATATTCATTTTTTGTGCTATTGCTATAACTTTAGCTTTATCGCTATACTTTAGTTCCAGGAATCTCTTACTTTCTTCATTAAGCATATTTATATTAAAATCCATATTGCTTATATAGTTTTCTAATTCTCTTTTCTTTGCTTTAGTCTTTAATATTTGCTTAACTATCTTAACTCTTTCTCTTTCTAATCTTTCTATTTCATTTATTATTTCTTGCTCTGCATAGCTTGTACCACTAGGTGATGTCTGAACTCTTTCATTTATCCCTGGTCCACTTTGATAAGGATCTATTCTAATATTAGTATGTCTTATATCATATTCTATCGTTTCTTTATGATTTTCTAATCTTGCTATCTTTTCACTTAAACCATGTAAAGACTTCTTACTTTCATAATATCTATATAACTTTCCTTCTGTCTTTCTAAATAGTTCTTTATCCATCTACTTCCTCCTTTGCTATCATACAAGCTACTTTCCAATATGAATTTATTAAATCAAATTTATTATTAGGGAACGTTAATTTTCGATTATATCTTAATGCTCCAGTAACTTCATCTTGCGTACATATCTTTATAACTATATTTTCGCATGAAGTATATTCAATCATTACTTTACACTTAGCTTTATCCTCTATAAACTTTCTTAATTGCCCTTCTGTAAATAGTGGGATTGGTCCAATACTTTTAAAATACTTAAAATCTCCATTTAAATCACATTCTAAGTTATTATCTATTATCTCTACATCTTTGTATTCTAGTGGATCTTCATTGTAATAATATAAATCTCCATAATCACATTCCCACCAATCTAAAAATACCTTCTGTATTTCTGCTGGTTGTTCTTGAAATTGTTCCATTGTTATAAATTCCATCTATCTCACCTCTGGCTCATAAATTATCTTTTCTTCTATCTCTACTACTTTTACATTTAAGTAACCTTTTTTATGAAACCTATCTGCTTGTTGCTTAGCATTCTTCATTTTCTTTTTCTCAAAAGGTAAATGTATTACTCCATCTTTATTTATTTCTTTATAAGTTACTACTAGCATTTTTCTTCCTCCTATTTTTGAATGACGAATTACTGTTGCATTAAACAAATGCTACAAGCACAGTCAAAACAATCCCCTTCAAACCCACACTCTTCACACTCTTTTGAATGTTCTAACTGTATTTTACTTGGCTTGAAAACTATATACCCTTCTTTCTCTAGTAGTTCTTTAGCTTCTTTTATTTTAAAATTTTGATTCATTCTTAATCTCCTTCCCTTCGCAATAATTTCAATTTATTCTTTATCTCTCTTAGTAGCTCCATATACAAACACTAAATAAATTAATGCTGCTATTAACCATATAACCAACACTCTCATTATCCTACCTTATAAACCTCCCTTATCTCTTCCATTCTTCTATTGAATAGTTCTATTTCTTTTCTTTGATATTCCTCTAACTCTTCTAAGCTATTAAATGTTATCTCTCCTGCTATAACCTTATTTCCTTCTCTTATATAGCTTCCAAATTCACCTTCTAATTCAACTTTCTTTATCTTTAATTTACTCATAGCCTTTTCTCCTTTAACTTCTTCTTTACTTTCTTCTACCACTTGTCCGACATCAGCAATATGGTCCTCTTTTTCTAATTCCTTCTCTATTTGCCTTGCTACTTCTTTAGCTATCTTTTTAGCATCTTCTTTCCTAGTGCTTATATTGCTAGGTTTCATATATTCCTTCTTCCAACTGTTATAATATTTTTCTGCATCTTCATTACTTAATTCAAATTTTTTTGCAATATTTTTTAATAATTGATTCTTTTCTCTACTTGAATTCCTATTTAAGTATTTATATATTTCATCTATCTTTTTCATAAAAACCTCCTAGAAAGGACAATCCTCTGTATACTCTGGTGTCATATCATCATAAAAACCACCTTGGTTAAATTCATTGTTAGATGGTCCACCTTGGTTATTGCTGCTTCCGTTACTATTCCCTATAAACTCAAAGCTTTCTACAACTACATCTGTTGTATATCTCTTAGTTCCATCTTTAGCATCATATGAGCCAGTTTGTATTCTTCCTGCTATAGCTACTTGTCTCCCCTTAGTAAGATACTGTGCTATTGTTTCACCAGTTTTTCCAAAAGCTATGCAGTTTATAAAATCTGTTTCATCTTTCTTAAAAGGTCTTGTTACTGCCAAAGAGAATCTACATACTGCCGTACCTGTTCCTGCTGCAAAATTTAATGTCGGGTCGGCAGTTAAGCGACCTATTCCAATCCATTTATTCATTCTTCATTCTCCTTTTTCTTGCTTCACTTATTTTTAATCTTGTTTCCTTACTTCTTTTACTGCCTTTATGGTGTAAAATGGTATGCTCTGCATTTGTCATTATCTCTAAATTTTCTATCCTATTATCAGTTTTTATACCATTCTTGTGATGTACTATTTCATCTTTCCTTAATATCCTTCCTAAATGTTCACACATAATATATCTATGTTCCAACACATAGCCACTTTTATCTGCTAATGGGTGTCCTTTCTTTAGGATTAGTACATGTCCTTTCCTGTTTATTTTTCTCCCACCCTTCCAAGTTGGACACTTTTCACCTTCTTTAGATTTACTTCTAATAAGTTTATTAACTTCTCTATCTTTACTTAGTTTTAATCTACTTGCTTTATGTTGTATTGAGTTTATTGATCTATTTAAAATCTTTGATAAATCCTCATTACTTAAATAAGGATACATTCTTTTAAGTTTATCAATTTCATCTATAGTCCATTTCTTTTCTATCAAATAAGCCCCTCCTTATCTCATAGCCTTTATTTCTTGCTCAATTTCGTTTAGTTTCTCTTTAATGATATTTATATCCTCGTTATCCCTAATGACTTGCTGAGGTATAAATTTGAGTGCTCCAGTAAGTGTTGTGCAATAAGCATATGTTTTATATAAATCTTTTTCTCCATCTTTATCCTTACCTATATACTTCTTAACTTTAAATTGTCTTTCATCTGTTTCTATAAAATAATCTCCTAATTTAATTTTCATTAATCTATTTCCCCCTTATATAATTTCATCCATTCATCTAATGTCATTGTTACAAGCCACTCACTTCTATCTTTTCTATGAAATACTGCTCCTAGTTCATTCTCTTTCTTATCTGCCTTAGCTTGGCTTATAGCATCATATATATTAAGTCTTTCTACTCTCTTACATTCAATGTGTATACCAGGTAATCCAACTACATCTGCATCACCATTTGCACCACAATATTGTTGTCCTCGTCTAGTTTTATATCCATATTCTTTCAGCTTAGAAGATAGCTCTCTTTCTCCTCTAGCTCCTTTTTGCTTGCTATTAGTCATTTCAGTATCTCCTTATCTACCTTTATCCACTCTTTACCTTGCTTTAATTCCATATCTACCCAACCTTTAGCAAGTATATCTGTTTTCTTAAAACTCTCTTTATATTTCTCAAACTGTATCACTAAAAAATGCTTTGTTATTACTGCTATACTTCCTTCTCTTTTAGTAGGTAATCCTTTAAAATATTCATTTTTATATATTACTTTTACTTTATCTCCTATCTTCATTTCTTCACCTTCTTAATTCTTATTTGATTTTCATTTGATAATAGGAGCATATAACTATTGCTGGATTACTCCTATTCTCTCCTATCTATAATTTAATTGGTTTTACTATCTCTTTAACTGATGCTGAGTAACTTACTTCTATTTCTCTCGTCCACTCTAATGTCGCTCCACAATCATTACAAATTTCTTCCCCATCATCTTCTGAATACTCCCAACTATCTGATATTTCACACCCACATACAGGACATTTAATATCATCTTCACCATATGTTTCTAAATCTTTTATATCTTCATCAACTTTTAAATATTCTAATTCTCTTATGCTATAATTGTTACCTTGTTTACTGCAAATACAATAGTTTTTACCACCTAAAACAATTGATCTATTCCACAAATCAATATTTTCTTCAACATCTACTATTTTAAATATAGGAGTGTCTTCCCATTTTTGAAATATATCTTTAAAATCACTTGCTAAATATAATTTTATTTTCATAATATCCTCCATTAAATATCCGTATCTGTTTTATCTAAATATTCATTTATTGTTATCGGAGTTAATAATCCTTCATCACATTTTAATTGATTAGCTGCTATCTTTCTAAAAGCATTTTGCATATCCTTATAAACATTTTTTTCTACAATGTACTTCTTTACATCTTTAGCCTTTAAGCAAATAAATGCTTCTCCTGGATTCCCAAATTCATCTTCTGCTAAACCAACCTTTTTATCTACTCTATAACAAAATCTTAAATTTTTACTCATTACATATCCTCCTTATTCCTTCATAAATTTTCTTAATCTATAATTACACTCACCTTTAAATGTAAGGCTAAATCTTGGACCTGTTGTTTCTAATATCCGTCCTCCTAAAGCTTCATCTAAATCTAAAAGCATATTAGGAGTACATTCAGAACTTATTATCGTTGGTAAATAGTTAAGGTATCTATAATTAAGAATCGGGTATATATGCTTCATATCTGTTTCGGATAACTCTGCCATAATTCTTCCTTTCTTAACCTTATCTTTAAATAGATCATCTATAATTAATACTTTCGCCCTGGTATATCTATTTAATAGCTTCTCGTAATCTTCCTGATACATAGCTAATGCTTTAAGTTCTTTTATAACTTCTAAATAAGGCATATAAACTACTTGTATTTGCTTTTCTAATAGTGCTTTTCCTATAGCTAAAACTATATGAGTTTTTCCTGCTCCTGGTTGTCCTAATAATGCAAATCCATTTTCTCTATCGCCTTGGATTTCATCAAAGTTCATGATATAATCTGCTGCCTTTTCTCTAGCCTTTTGAGTTAGCTCATTGTAAGGTTTATAATCTTTAAGTAATTTTATGTCCTGTATTCTTACACCGAAGTTTTCCCATAGCCTACTTAAGTATTCTTCTGTATAGCAGGAGCACCTGGTATATGCTCCTTCTTCTCCTGCTATCCAAGTAGTATCTTTGCACTTAGAACACTTATAATTACTCGAACTCATATTGGCTCCATTTATCTTCACTTGGTTTAGTATCCTGTCTAGTGCTTCCATCTGTTCCATTAGCCCTCCTTTTCTCTAATATCCCTTTAACATAACTGTAAGTATGCTTTCCATTATTATCAGCTATATCTATAGCCTGTTTAACTTCTTCTAATGAGTACATATCTATATCAGCTTGTACTTGTTCTGCGATTAGAGGACTTATAGTTACAAAGCCTCTTTGTTGCATATATCTATAAATATTAAAATCACTACTACAACTATCTTCTTTATTGTTGTTTACTTTACTTTTCTTTTCTTTACTTTCCTTTTCTTTACTTTGGGGATTAATGTTGTCAGAAACATCTTCATTATTGGAGTTAATGTCAACAATAATTAAGTTTTTGTATACATTAACTATATTTTCATCTAAAAGTAGGTATTCCTTCTTCATTTCCACCTTAGTTCTACGCCCTACAGCTTCTAAATATCTGGCTTGAACCCCCTTAGAAGTAAGTATTTCCTTAGTTTTTAGGAGGTTGCTATCGAACAACCCCCATTTAATACAATCATTAATGACTACATTAATCGAGTTAATGTCAACATTAATTCTTTTGGAGAATAGTAATTGTTCCTTTTCAGTCCACTCATAGAAGTAGCTGTTCTTATAAATCTTCATTAATAGTTTTATAACTATAGCAAAACCTATTACTCCATGTTGTGCTTCTATGAGAGCGATTTTATCATCTTGGTCAATATCTACATCTAAAGGGAAATAATCTAATCCATTTTTTTGTGGTCTTGCCATTAAATCACCTACTTATTATGCTTCTTCAAAAGGTGTATCTTCAAAATTTTCTTGTACTGGATCTGTGTATTCAACATCTTCTATTACTTCACCTGTTTCAAAATCTATTTCAACATTATCTTCTTTCATGATACTATCCTTTACTGAGTTATTATCAGCACTATATGCTTTTTGCATTTCAATAGATAAAATACCCCACTTAGATAATAAATTTCTTAGAACCGTCTTTTTAGCCATACTATCAAAATCTGTTTGCCATACTCCATTTTTAAAGCTATATGTTTTTGAGAATTTCTTAGCATGAGATTCTACATCTTCCCTACTCCAGTAAACTGTCTTTTCAAATCCATTTAATAATTTAAAATACCCTGCATATCCTATAACTTTATCTGACTTCCTTTGAGTAAAATCAATTTCTACTTCTTCACTTAATGGATTCCAACTTATCAATTCACCTTCTCTAATTTCAACTACATTAATTGCTTTATATTGTCCTGTTCTTAAAGCTAATTGAATATATCCCTTATATCCCATTTGGAATTGTGCTTTAGTTCCATATGGTACTACCCATGCATATCCTAAGTTTTTATCTACTGGTAGGTCCATTGTTGCTGCTACCATACATGATGCTATTACACTCATAGGCTCACATTTCTTTAAATTAGTATCTGAATTAACTAGATTAACTATTGAACTCATATACTGTGGTGCTCTTTCACATAAAACCTCTTCAAATCTTTTCTTAACTGCTGGACTATCCATAAGACCTTTAACACTATTTGCTATTGCTGGAGCTTGTCCTACTCCTTCCTTCTTTGCTAATTGATTTTTTAGACTACTTGCTGTTGCCATAATTATTTATCCTCCTTGATATTAAATTTTCTACTTACACTTTCCTTCACTACTTTTTCATAAACTTCTGGATATTCTGCTTTAAGTTTTTTAGTGTCAACTCTATTAGATGAAACCTTCTTCCAACTCAAACTATATCCAGGAGCATATGCATACTCTGATTTTCCTATTTCAAACTTAATTTGATTCTCTAGTTCTTTTACTTCTGTTTCAAAGCTTTTTAATTGCTCCTTCATTTCTAAATAAGTTTTAATCTTATCTTTATATTCAAAGCCTAGTTCTATTGATTTACCTTCTTCAACATCTTTATATTTTTCTTTAATATACTTTTCTGCAGCACTAGATCCATCTAAAGCTGGTGGAGTTTTATCCTCTACCATTTTCCAAAAAGTTTTCTCAGCTTCAATAATCATTTGAATTAATTCTTCATCTCTTTGGATTTCTTTCCATATAAACTTTTGTCCACCAATTAATACTGCAATATATCCTACCTCTGCTCCTGTAACAAATAAGTAATGTTGTACTTGAAGTAAATAACTTGCTGGTACTTCATCTTCTTGCCACTCATTAGTTAAATATTGATTAGCAGTCTTACATTCAAGAATTGCATTTTCTCCTACAACTCTTCTATCAATGTTGGCTACCATAAATGGATAATCCTTATGTTTATAATGCTTTCTATCTCTTCTAACTTTCTTACCAGTTCTCTTCTCAAATTCTTTTGCAACTACTTCCTCAAGCTGATCTCCCCAATAAGCACTCTCACCTTGCTCTCCAACATCTGTTATTGGCTCTGTTTTCTCTAGATATACTTCAAATGGTGTTTTATACTTATTAACTCCTAGAATAGCTCCTACATCACTTCCACCAATTCCACATTGTCTTTCTTTAAGCCACTCAAGTTTATCCATTTACTTATCCTCCTTTGTATCAAAATACAACCTATCATCCATGCCTTCATATCTAATATTTGAAATATAGTAATCTTGGTTATCTGAATCATAAAGATTGAATCCTTCTTCATTAAGTATATTTATAATACTTATTAAGATTTTTAATAATACTTTAAAAGCGTTCATATTCCCCTCCTATAACTCTCTTACAGTTTCTCCTGTTTCTATATCGTAAATATCTCCATTGTCTATACCGACTTTATCTGTTAGAATATCATTGATTGTTTTGTTAGGCTCTTTCCCTTTATCTTGGTCGGTAAGGGATTGAGCTATTTCTTTTTCTAATTCTTCCCTTAGCACATCTTTAAGGCCTTCGCCTTTATCAACTCTGTCTTGTACTCTCGGAACAACGTTATTTATAATGTCTAAAATTAATCCCATAACATAATCCTTTCTAATAAGCTAGAATTACCTTTCCATCAATTTCTTCTTTTAAAATTTTTACAGTATATTTCTTAACATTGGCCTTTGGCATTTTGCCTTCTTTACGCAATCTTTGAACTTTGCTAGCAACTGTATTTTCTGTCCTGCCAAGTGCTAAACTCATTTCCTCCATTCCAATAATGTCATACCATTTAATAAGATATTCTATTTCATTTTCTTCCCAAGGTAAGCCTTGTCTATCATGAAGCTCTACATTATATTTCATTCTGCCTTGACTATCATATTCAATCACTTTTCTCACCCCTTTATAAGCTTGTCTATCTTCTTTCTAAAATAAGCTTTATCTTTAGTTTTATAAGTT
>NZ_JBNOOF010000019.1:0-11484 GCF_050585245.1 Clostridium nigeriense | reverse complement strand
GATAATAAGTTTATAGCTGTAGGTACAAGCCTTGCAGAAAATGCAAATAATCAAATAGATATGAAACAAGCAGATATTAATTACTTAGCTTATGTAGAGAGCTATGCTAATGCAATAGATATGTGTTTACAAGGTATTATTTCACCTTCTACATTAGGAATAGACCTTAAGAAAACAGATAATGCAGAAGCTCAAAGAGAGAAGGAAAAGACGACTTTATACACTAGAAATAAAATAGTTGATACTTTAACAGAAGTAATACCACATTTAGTTGAAATAATATTAAAGACTAATGATGTATTAAATAAAAAAATACCAGGAGAATATGAAGCAGCAATAACATTTGGTGAATATGCTAGTCCTTCATTTGATACAGTTGTAGAAATCGTAGGGAAAGCTAAGTCATATGGGATTATGTCTATTGAAAAAGCTATAGATGAACTCTATGGAGATACAATGACAGATGAAGAAAAAGCCATTGAAATTCAAAGAGTAAAAGAACAAAATGGAATGATTGAAACAGAAGAACCTAAAGTAGTTGATGATGAAGATTATAATAACTTAGATAATCCAGAGGATGTGGATTTAGATGGCCAAGAAGAATAAGCCTAGTAAATTAGGGGAGATACTTAAGAATATAACTAAGAGATCTATACAAGATAATGCAGCTAAGGAAAGAGCAAAGTCTTATGATATTAGAAAGATATTTGAGCAAATGGAACTTGATTTAATTTCTAGTATGCGTAAGGCTTTTTATTTTCATCAAAGAGAGCAAGAAAAGGAAGGTTTTGAATGGGAACAATGGCAATTATCTAAATTAAGAGTTATGGAGCAATATAGAAAGAGAAATAAAGACATAGTTAATTCATATAATGCGCCTATTCAGGAAGCTATAGACAGAGAATTAAGAGGGAATTTTTCTAAGGGTGAGAGTAAAGTAGAGAGATTTATTGATAAAGTTAAGAAGTTGCTTAATTTTAAGAGAAAAGAAAATAAAATAGAATTTCCACAAGATATTGATACTTCTACATTGAAAGGATACATAGCTAAAGAGTTAGGAAGTCCAGGAGCAGTACCACAAGAAAATAACTTCTTTGGAGTTAATGAAAAGAAATTAGAAGCTTTAATATCTACAGTAAACAATGATTTAAATAAAGTTCAATATTCTGTCTTAAGAAAGATGGATGATGTATATAGAGAAACTATATTTAAATCTCATATGTATTTACAGAATGGTGTTAAGACATTAAATCAAGCTATAGATATGGCTACTAAAGATTTTTTAGATAAAGGGATTAATTCTATAGAATATAAGAATGGTGCTAGAGTGAATATAGCTTCATATGCAGAAATGTGTTTAAGAACTGCATCACATAGAGCAACATTACTAGGGGAAGGCAAAAAGAGAGATGAATATGGGATATATACAGTAGTTGTAAGCGCTCATGGAAACACTTGCAAACATTGTGAGCCATGGCAAGGAAAGATATTAATAGATGATGTATTTTCGAATGGAGGTGGTGTGGAGCAAAAAGAATATCCTTTGTTATCTAGAGCGATAGAAGAAGGATTGCTCCATCCCTAACTGTAGACATTCATTAATAACTTACTTTCCTGGTATAACAACACTTCCAGTAGTTCCAGATGGGAAAGAAGCTATAAGAGTATATGAAGCAGAACAAAAGCAAAGAGCTTTAGAAAGACAAATAAGAAAGTGGAAAAGGATTGAGGCAGGATCAGTTGATGCTAAAAATGTAAATGATGCAGCTAAAAGAGTTAAGGAATTAGAATCTCAATTAAAGAATCACTTAGATAATAATAAAGAGTTAAGAAGAGCTCCACAAAGAGAAATAGATAAAATACCTATTGATAAAGTTAGTAGTAGTGATAAAATTATAGATAGGAAATGGTTAAAAGCCAACTTCTCAACACAAAAGAAATATGATAGACATATAGAGAAACACTTATCAGAGTATGGTGATATAACACCAGAAGATTACTTGAATACAGCTAGAGATTTGTTAGTAGCTCCATTAAGTAATGATATAGAAGGATTTATTAGTGAAGCTAATTTCATTTATAAATATAGACATAGCACAAATGATCTTGCTATAGGTAGAAATGATAAGAATGTAATCTCTACACTATATAAACCGATTAAAGGTTATGAAGAGTTTACAAATGAGAGAAAATTATTTGAAAAGAAAGGGTGATATTTTATGGAAGATGATTTCATTATCAAATGTCCTGTATGTAGTAATGATGTAGAATGGTTTGATATATGCGATAAATGCAATTGGCAAAATGGGGGTCCAGATAGAAGTGACGACTATGTTGGTGGTAATAAAATGACATTAAGAGAAGCTAGAGAAGCTTACAAAAATGGTGAAAAGATTATTTAAAAGCACTTACTAAGTAAATGGTAGGTGCTTTTCTTATGCTTAAAATTAAGGAGGATTATTATGAGTTTAATAATAAGTTTAATAGCAATAATTTTAATAGTAAGTAGCATGATTATTGATATTAAGAGGATTAAATCTAATAAAGAAGTCATAAAAGCAGATAATAAAGTTTATATAGCTCAACAAGAGTTAAATAGTAAGCTTGAGGAAAGAAATAAAATACTTAAAGAATCACAAAAAGAAATTATTAAGATGAAAGAGTATTATAAAGAACTTAAAGATAATCTTTCAATTAATTATGACCATTTAACAGAAGAAGTAATAAAGAGAATAAATAAAAATAGTGAAAAGATTATATAAGAGCACTTACTAAGTTAAATAGTAGGTGCTTTTATTATGCTTAAAATTAAGGAGGAAAAAGGAATGGAAAGATTATCAACTATTCAAAAAAGAGAAAAATTAAACGAGGTTTACGCAGTAGATGAAAAAGGAAATGGAGGAGCCAATCACGAATATCTAATTAGAACTTCATTAGATGGATGTATTCAAGATTTGGCAAATATTCAATTCCAAAATGGAGCTAGAAATATAGAGGGGTCAATTCATGGAGTTCTCGATACTGATTTATTAGAGATAGTAAGAGATAGATTAAAGTCATTTCAATCTGGACCATTTTCATCGAGAGAGAATGCATGTACATTAACTCATATAGAAGAAGCTTTAATGTGGATGAATAGAAGAGTTGAGGATAGAATTGAAAGAAATGTATTAGGAAGGGATGAAAAGTAATGAAATATAGAAAGAAACCAGTGGAAGTTGAAGCATTTCAATTTACTGACGAAGGAAAAGATAGAGTTTATAATTGGTCAAAGGAAAGTCAATATAATATACAACCGTCTTTTGATGGGAACGGGAAACCGTGTTTATTAATACCAACATTAGAAGGTGAAATGAAGTGTTCTTTAGGAGATTATTTAATTAAAGGTGTAAATGGTGAATTTTATCCATGTAAACCTGATATCTTTGAAAAAACATATGAATTAGTTGATTAAGTCTTAGAAATAAGGCTTTTTATTTTGCCCAAAACGTGCTTAAGGCTCTAAACTGTGCATGGAATAACAGCCGACAGGCTATAAATGGAGGTATTTATGTTTTTAAGAATTTTAAGAATGAGTAGACTTATGGAAGCTGATAACGGGGCAGGTAGTGGAGTAAATACCGGTAATGCAGAAACTACTGAAACTAAAACAGATGCACAAGAAACTACTCAAGAAGAAAAGACTTTTACTCAAGCTGATGTTGATAAGTTAATTCAAGAAAGAGTAGCTAGAGAAAGAAAAAATCAGTTATCTAAAGAAGAATTAAAGGCTTATAACGAGTGGAAAGAAAGTCAAAAGACGGAAGAAGAAAAGAAGAATGAGGCTTTAACTAATGCTGAAAAAGCTAGACTTGCAGCAGAAGAAAGGGCAACAGCACTTGAAGCAAAAGTAACTTGTTTATCTAAAGGAGTTGTATCAACTTCTGTAGATGATGTAGTTATATTAGCTAAGGCTATGGTTACAGATGAAGTAACTATTGAACAGGCTATTGATAAGGTACTAGAAAAGTATCCAAGCTTTAAAGGAGAGCAGCAACAAGAAGAACAAAAAGGATTTGTAATTGGTGCTGGTAGTCAAAAACAAAAAGAAAATTCCAATGATGCTTTAGCAAGAGCATTTGGTAATAAATAAAAATAAGAAATGGAGATGATTAAATGGCAGTATATAATTACGCTGAACAATTTGAAAGAGAATTACAACAAAAATATGCAAGGGAACAAACCTCAAATGATTTAGAAAATTCTAATCCACAAGTTAAGTTCATCAATGCACAAACTATTAAATTACCTAGTATTACAGTTAGTGGGTATAAAGACCATAATAGAGGTAGTATGGGCTTTAATACCGGAACAATAACAAATGAGTGGGAGCCAAAGAAATTAGCTCATGATAGAGATATAGAATTTGCATTAGATCCAATGGATATAGACGAAACTAATTTAACCTTAGAAGTAGCTAATGTACAAAATGTATTTGAAACTGAGCAGGCTATTCCAGAAAGAGATTCTTACAGATACTCTAAGTTATATGCAGAAGCTAAGACATATACTTCAGATGGTGCTGTAGTAGATACTACTACAAAATTAACTACAGCTAATATTTTAGATTGGTTTGATACTCAAATGGAGAACATGGATGATGCAGGAGTACCATCAGAAGGTAGAATACTTTATGTTATTCCATCAATCCATAAAATGCTTAAGCAAGCAGAAGGATTAACAAGAAATATTGATGCTAACAGCAATAATGGAAACATTGATAGAAGAGTTTATTCTTTAGATGATGTAAAAATAAAGAAAGTACCATCTAGTAGAATGAAAACTAAGTATAACTTTACTAATGGTTGTGTTGCTGCAGGTGATGCAAAGCAAATTAATATGATACTGATTCATCCATCATGCCAAGTTACTAGAAAGAAATATGCTTACATGAAGTTATTCACTCCTGGTACAGATTCAAGAACAGCAGATAAGTATGTATACCAAACAAGAGAATATGGTGATACATTCTTAATCAAGAATAAAGCTACTGGTATTGCTATAAATGCAGAAGCAGAAGCATAGGAGGGATAGAATGAAAGCAACTAGAGGAAATAAAGTTTATACAATAGATGAAACTCAAAAAGCTATGTATCAAGCACAAGGTTATGACATAGTAGATGATGAAGGAAAGGTAATTCAATATGGAGCTGGTAAGACAGTGTCATATGAAGAATACAAAGCTTTAGAAGAAAAGGTTAGTAAATTAGAAGAAGATAATAAAAATTTAAAGAAAGAGAATAAGGAATTAAAGAAGGGTGCTCAATAGTATCCTTCTTTTAGTTTAAGGATGTGATTATATGTCTTACGTAGACAGCACATATTATGAAATGTCCTTTGGAGGAACGATTATTCCAGAGGATTCTATAGATATAAAATTAGAAAGAGCATCAGATCAAATTGATACACTCACTTATAACAGAATTGTTGGAATAGGATTTGATAACTTTACAGAATTTCAAAAGGATAAGGTTAAAAAGGCTGTATGTATTCACGCTGAATTTATAGAGCAGTATGGAAGTTATATAGATATGCCTTTAAGTAGCTTTAGCGCTGGGAGTGTTAGTGTAAGTTTTAATGCACAGAGAATTAATGGAATAACTACTACACAAGAAGTATTAAATTATCTTAAGCAAACAGGATTAACTTGTAGGAGGTTATAGTATGGGATTAAAATTGCCATTTCCTAAATGGTTAGCTAATACACCTATAGAAGTATGGTTTGAAGGAACTAATACAGATGGTGATTATGAAGAAAAGAAAATATTTGATGGTAAATGCATCTATACAGATAAAGCTCATCAAGTGCTTAATGCTGAAAGACAATTAATATTATTAAGTGGAAAAGCTGTAATTGAAGGTTCTATTTATGACGGACCATTTCAAGGTTATGTGATAGTAAATGGAGTAAAGAAAAAGATTTATTCTACTGAAAGACCATTGAATCCAGATGGCACAGTATTTAGTACGGAGCTTAGTTTACAGTAATGAATGTTAAAGTAGATATTAAGCTTAATAATGCTAAAATCAATATCCTTATTGAAGCACATAAGAAAGCTTTAGAGATGACAACAGAAGCAGTATTAAGTGATATAAAAACAAGTACTGTAGTTCCTAAAGATACAGGAGAACTTGAAAGAAGTAGCTTTGTAGATTTATCTGAAATAAAGAACTCTATAGCTAGAGTAGTATTTGATACTCCATATGCTAGAAGGTTATATTGGCATCCAGAATATAATTTTAGAAAAGATAAAAATGCCAATGCACAAGGTAAGTGGATGGAAGCTTATTTAACTGGAGATAAGCAACAATTTATTAAAGATACTTATTCTGCATTCTTAAAGCAACTTAGTAAGGGGTTGATACATTAATGTTATTAAGTGAGATAAGAGAATATTTAAAAACTAAAATAGAAAGTCCACAATGGCATTTAAATAAAGTAGGAGATAAGGAAGAAAGTATTACAATTTATAATACAACTGGTCCAGCTCCTAGAATAGCTTTAGGAGGATTAGAGCAAACAAGTTTTACCACTAAAGCTATTTCTATTTTAGTACATTGGGGAAAGGACAGTAATAAAGCAGAATTAAAAGCACAAGAAGTATATAATGCTTTCTTTGGTCAAGATGGAACAATAGGTGGAAAAAGAATTATTCAATTTAAAATGAAAACAGATTCTCCTATTTATGTAGGAACTGATTCAGAGGGCATTATTGAATATGTAATTGAAACAATAATTTATTATGAAAGGTAGGTAATGTTAAATGGCAGGAAGTAGTTTTACAGGAGTATTCCCAGTTTATAATCTTAAATTTAAGATTGGGACAAAAGGTAAGGGAAGCACAGCACCTGGGGATATGGCAGTAATAGCAGATATGGAAACATTCTCTATATCTATTGATGGAACTGTAGAAGAATGGACTCCTATGGATACTGCAGGATGGGCTAGAGCATTAATGACAGGAAAGAAGTTTACTGTAGGATTAAATGGCAAAAGAAATGTAGGAGATCCAGGTAATGATTATGTAGCAGCTACAGCATGGAAAGATGGTTTAGATTGTAGCACTAAGGGGGAGATAGAGTTTCCAGATGGAGCTAAATTAACATTTGATTGTGTTATCAATGTTAAAAATGTAGGTGGTGGAGATAGCACAAATGTAGCACCACTTGAATTTGATATGCAAGGTGATGGGAAACCAACCTATACGCCTGCAGTAGTAGTTTAGGAGGATTAATTAATGGCAAGAGTATATGATATTATAAGTAGATTAGAAAATGGTAATCAAAAGCCAGTAGTAAAAATTGATGCAGAACATGAATTTAAGATTAATAACAGTAAGGCAGCAGCATTTAGGATAATGGCATTGGCAGAAGATGAAGGTATAAAAGAGGATGAAAGATTAGATGGGATAATCAAGGTTGGATTAGGTTCAGAAGCTTTTGAATATATTGAGAACCTTAACTTAACTATGCCTAGCTACACATTAATTATAAATGCTATTATGGCAGCTATAGCTGATGTAGAGTTAGAAGAAATAGAGGAAGAAGCAAAGAAGGGCAGAAAGAAGCCCAGAGAATAAATGGTACGATATCTTTGATGATTTTGACTTAATAGAAGCTTCTTTTACTACTCAATACGGAATAAGATTGAGGAATGAAATTGATATGTCTTGGAGTGAGTTTTCTACATTATTAGCAGGTATTATGCCTGAAACTCCTTTAGGGCAGATTGTTTCTATTAGAAGTGAAGAAGATAAGGATATGTTAAAGAATTTTACCAAAGAACAACATAAAATAAGAAATGATTGGAGAAATAGAGTAAATCCAATTAGAGATATGAGTGAAGAAGAAAAAGAAGAAGAAATTAAAAAGGTACAAGAAATATTTGCAAAAGCTTTTGGATAATGTATACTAAAATTGACATTTATGTTAATGGAGGGATATACATGTTAGAGCTTAAGGGTAAATTAGGCAAGAAGGTAATGGTAGATAACAATAAAGTGATAATAAATCTTGGACACTTACCTTTTAATAAAAATAGAGAAAAAACAATACTTATAAATAATATAGTATCAGTAGAGATTAAAAAGCCAGGACTATCTTCTGGATTTATATTTTTTCAAGTTATGGGCGAGGAGAGTAAAGTAAGAAAGAGTATAACGGATACTTCAAGTGATAATGAAATACTTTTTAGTGGAAAGGATAATTATAATATAGCATTACAAATAAAAGCTTATATAGATGAATTTATGTCTAAAGATAAAAGAATTGTGAATGCAATTAGTGTAGCAGATGAAATATCTAAATTGAAAGGTTTATTAGATAAAGGAATAATAAATAAAGAGGATTTTGATAAACAAAAAAACAAATTATTAAGTTAATAGTAATAACACTTAGGTTGAATTAAACCTAGGTGTTTTTTATTTTACAGAAAGGAGAAAGTGATGAGTGATAGTGTAGGTAAAATAAGTTTAGATTTAGAGATACAAAGTGATATAAGTAAACAAATTTCAAATGTATCTAATGTAATAGCTAATAATTTAAAAAAATCTTTAAATAGTAGTATGAAGAGCACTCTGGAAAATGTAAATTCAAGCACAAAAAATACTATGAAGAATATTACAAATAATATAAATTCATCTATAAAAAAGTCTATGATTAATATAGCTAAAACAATGAAAAATATATTAAGTAATATAAAAATGCCTAAAATAAATATACCTAAGCCTACCAACTTTTCTACACCTAAATCAATAGATATAAACTCTAATGTTAGCAAAAGAGGACCACCAAGTAGCGATATAGAAAACTTGAAAGATATTAGGATGGGGAAAATTCAAGATTTAGATATAGCAGATAGACAGATTGATAATTTAAGAAATAAATTAAAATTATTAAATGAACAACTTAAAAATACTTTTGATGCAGAAGGTAGAAATAAATTAGAATCTACCATTTTATCTACTGAATCTAGGATGAACTCCTTGATTAATAAATCAATTAAATTAGGAGCGGAAGTAACAGAGTTAGATACTAAGATAGATAAATTAGGCAAAAGTGCAAATAGTACAAATGCAAGTTTAAATAATACTAGCAATATAACTAACAAAGCTACTAAGGGAATTAAGAGTTTAACAAATATATTGGGTAGATCTAATAATACATCAAAAAGTTACAGTAGTGGTATAGGTGTTATTGCCAGAAGTATGCTTACGTGGGGAATAATGTTCCCTATGATTTTAAGAGGTTTAAGCACAATGGCAACTGGACTTCTTAATAATTTAAAAACTAATGAACAGTTTTCCAATTCTTTAGCACAAATTAAGTCGAATTTAATGATTGCTTTCACTCCAATATATGAAGCTATATTACCTGCTATAAATACTTTAATGAGTGCTTTAAGCATTGCAACTCAATACATAGCAAGTTTTATAAGTGCTATATTTGGTAAAACTTTTGAACAAAGCAAACAGGCTACACAAGGCTTAATTGATGCAAAAGCTGCTATGGGAGCATATGGCGACAGTGCTAAAGCAGCAGGAGAAGCAGCCAAAGATGCATTAGGACTAGCTAGTTTTGATGAAATAAACTCTCTAAATTCTCAAAATAGCAGTGGGAGTGATAGTGGTGGGGCAAGCGGAGTTCCTACATTAGTAACACCATCACTTGATACAGCTCAAGTAGATAGCGCTATGAGTGAACTTGCTGAAAAGGTAAAAAGGGTATTTTCAACGATATTTCAACCTTTTAAAAATGCGTGGGCAAAAGATGGTGCTAGTGTAGTAGAGCAAATGAAAAGAGCTATAGAAGCTACAAAGCAAACATTTATTAATTTCTATAATGTATTAGCAACTCCACCAGTACAGTTATTTATAGAAAATGTAGCAAGGATAGGATTATCTTTAATTAAGTTGGGATTAGCTATATATACTGATTTTATACTTCCCGTGATAAATTGGTTTATAAATCTTTTACCAGGAGCAGCTAATGGACTAAATCCAATATTAGATGCTGTAAGAAGATTTATTGATTATTTATCATCAAATACTGAATTACTTAGATTAGTTATTAGCGTAATATTAGGCGTGGTAGCTGGTTTTAAAACTTTGTCTATTCTGATAGGGGTAGTCAAATGGATAGAAGGTGTTACTCAAGTATTATCTATACTTGCAGCAAACCCAATAATTTTAGTGATTGCTGGTATAGCAGCTTTAGTGGTTGCTTTTATGTCTTTGTATGCAAGTAGTGAAGCTTTTAGAAATAAGGTAAATGAAGTTTGTTCTGCTATAAGTGGATTTTTAGCACCAGCATTTCAATTATTAAAAGATACAGCTTTAGATGTGTGGAATAATGCTTTAGTTCCATTAGGAGCCTTTTTACTAGATTTATGGAAAACAGTATTAGAGCCATTAGCTAAAATAATAGGTGAGGTTTTAGTATTAGCATTTAAAGGTGTCATAGAGATAATAAAAACATTATGGGAAAACGTCCTTAAGCCATTAGTTAGCTTCTTTAAAGATATACTTATAAAAACTATACAATCAGTTATAGATATTTATAATGCTTGGAAACCAGCGATACAAAAAATAATAGATATAATACTTGTACTATGGAATAATGTCCTAAAACCTTTAGCAACATTTGTAGGAGGTATATTCTTAAATGTATTTAAGAGTGTATGTAGTTCTATAGGTGAATATATAAATAGTGTGAAACAAGTATTTAATGGATTAATTAATTTTATTACTGGTGTATTTACGGGAAATTGGTCCAGAGCATGGCAAGGTGTTAAAGACATTTTTGGTGGGATAATGAGTGGATTAGGTGCAGTAATGAAAGCTCCACTTAATGCAGTTATAAGTTTGATAAATGGAGCTATTAGTGGATTGAATAAAATATCTGTAGATATACCAGATTGGGTACCTTCTTGGGCTGGTGGTGGTAAGCATTTTGGTGTAAATATTCCAAGTATACCTTACTTAGCTAAAGGTGGTATTATAGATAGTCCTACGCTTGCTATGGTAGGTGAAGCAGGTAAAGAAGCTGTAGTTCCATTAGAAAATAATACACAAGGATTAGATTTATTAGCTTCTAAACTTATGGAGAGATTAGGGGGAACATCATCTAATAATAACAATAGCTTTGGAGATGGAGATTTAATCCTACAAATAGATGGTAGTATAATAGGTAAAGTAGCACTTAAGCAATTAAGAAAAATGCAAAGACAAGGTAATATAACATTAATACCAGTATAGGAGGGGTAGTATGATTAATATAAATGGGGTACAGATAGCTACTCCTAAAACTTACGAAGCAACTGTAAGTGATTTAGATGGAGAATCTAATAGAAATGCTAATGGGGAGCTTGTAAGAGATAGAATAGCAGTAAAAAGAAAATTAAATTTAGAATGGGGACCATTAAAACAATCTGAAATACAAACATTA
>NZ_JBNOOF010000018.1:0-15009 GCF_050585245.1 Clostridium nigeriense | reverse complement strand
TAAGATTCGCGATCAGAGAAGGTGGAAGAACTGTAGGTTCAGGAGTTGTTACTAGCATAATAGAATAGTAATAATTAATTATATAATGCATTGGGTTGGGTTTCATTACCTAGTCCAATGCAAGGTTTATATATTGACATAATACATGTTTTGTGATAATGTGTTTAAGTAATTAACGAAAACAAATTAACATAAAGTAGTAGATTTTTATATTATTTACGGTAAACTGGAGGTGCAGACTGTGAGAGTAAAGGTAACTTTAGCATGCACAGAGTGTAAGCAAAGAAATTACAATTCAATGAAAAATAAGAAAAATGACCCAGACAGATTAGAAATGCATAAATACTGCAAGTTCTGTAAAAAACATACAACTCATAAAGAAACTAAGTAATTAGCTGATATAGTGTTGACATATACTCACAAAAATTAAGGATGTGAAGTAATGGCTGTTAAGGAAAATGTGAATTTAACTAAAAAATCACCAAGTAATGGTGGTGTATTCAAATTTTTTAGAGAGGTAAAAGCAGAAGTTAAAAGAATAACTTGGCCTTCTAAAAATGAAACTAAAAAAGCGTTAATTGCAGTTGGCGTAGTTGTACTAATATATCTTATATTAGTAGGTGGGTTAGATTATATTTTTCAAAACCTCTTTGGATTCTTTTTAAAACTAAAATAAAAGGAGGTTTAGGCGGGTAATCGCCTATAAGAAAATATGAGCGAAAGAGCAAGATGGTATGTTGTACACACATACTCAGGCTACGAAAACAAAGTTAAAGCAAATCTTGAAAAAACCATTGAAAATAGAAATCTTCAAAGCTTACTTCAAGACATTCAAGTGCCTATGGAGGAAGTTGTAGAAGAAAAAGATGGGAAACAAAAGATTTCTCTAAAAAAGAAGTTTCCTGGATATGTGTTAGTAAAAATGCTAATGACTGATGAGTCATGGTATGTGGTTAGAAACACTAGGGGTGTAACAGGTTTTGTTGGCCCAGCTTCTAAACCAGTTCCCCTAACCGATGAAGAAATTGAGTCTATGGGAGTTAATGAAACTCCAGTAGAAATTGATTTAGAAGTAGGGGAAAGTGTAAGAGTTATCTCTGGCCCGCTAAGAGAATTCGTGGCTATAATACAAGAGATAAATCTAGAAAAACGCAAAATTAAAGCGTTAATTGATATGTTCGGTAGAGAAACTCTAACTGAACTAGAATTTACACAAGTTGAAAAATTAGTTTAATATAAGCTAATCTTTTAATAAGGTGGGAGGACATAAGTCCGTATTACCACAGTATAGGAGGAATATTAACATGGCTAAGAAAGTAACAGGGATGATTAAACTTCAACTTCCTGCAGGTAAGGCGACACCAGCACCACCAGTAGGACCAGCATTAGGTCAACATGGTGTTAACATTATGGGATTCTGTAAGGAGTTCAATGCAAAGACTGCTAACCAAGCTGGATTAATAATACCAGTTGTTATAACAGTTTACCAAGATAGATCTTTTAGTTTTATACTAAAAACTCCACCAGCAGCAGTTCTTATAAAGAAGGAATTAGGAATCGAAAGTGGTTCAGGAGTTCCAAATAGAACTAAAGTTGGTAAAATAACAAAGGAACAAGTTAGAAAAATTGCTGAGTTAAAGATGCCTGACTTAAATGCAGCAAACATCGAAACTGCTATGAGCATGATCGAAGGTACTGCAAGAAGTATGGGAGTAACTGTTGAAGAGTAATTCGTAAAAAAGTGGGAGGTAAAAACCGCTAACACCACAAAGGAGGCAAATTATGGGAAAGAATTATATTGAAAGCGCAAAATTAATAGATAAGAGTGCATTATACACTCCATCTGAAGCTTTAGATTTAGCTGTTAAAACAGCTAAGGCAAAGTTCGATGAAACTATAGAATTACATGTTAGATTAGGGGTAGACCCAAGACATGCGGATCAACAAGTTAGAGGAGCTGTTGTTCTTCCAAATGGAACAGGTAGAACTGTAAGAGTTTTAGTGTTTGCTAAGGGAGAGAAAGCTAAAGAAGCTCAAGAAGCTGGTGCAGATTTCGTTGGAGCTGAAGAATTAGTTCAAAAGATCCAAACTGAAAATTGGTTTGACTACGATGTAGTTGTAGCTACACCAGATATGATGGGTGTTGTTGGTAGAATAGGTAGAGTTTTAGGGCCTAAAGGATTAATGCCAAACCCAAAATCAGGAACAGTAACATTTGACGTTGCTAAGGCAATAGCTGAAATTAAAGCTGGTAAGGTAGAATATAGAGTAGATAAAACTGCTATAGTTCACTGCCCAATCGGAAAGAAATCTTTTGGAACTGAAAAGTTACAAGAAAACTTCCGTGCATTAATGGATGCTTTAGTAAAAGCTAAACCAGCAGCTGCTAAAGGACAATACATTAAATCAGTATCTGTTTCTAGCACAATGGGACCAGGAGCAAAAGTTAACCCAACAAAAGTTTTAGATTAGTATTGACAGAGAAAAGATTATGTAATATAATCTTAACTGTTGTTAAAAAGAATACTGATTCCAAAGACAGTAGGTGCCGAAAGGTTTAAATAATTGCCTACCGAGGAATACCAAGGTAAGTAATTATTTATTGGTCTTCCTATGTCTATGGGAAGGCCTTTCTTAATATAAATTTGCAGTTAAAAACTGTGAGGAGGTGGACACACAGTAATGAACAAGAATAGACAAATTAAAGAAGCTAAAGTAGCTGAAATTAAAGAAAAGTTAGAAAAAGCTCAAGGAGTTGTTCTAGCAAACTATCAAGGTTTAACAGTTGAAGAAGATACAGCTTTAAGAAAAAGCTTAAGAGAAGCAGGTGTTGAATACAAGGTTTATAAAAACAACCTAGTAGTATTAGCTGCTAACGAACTAGGAATTCAAGGTCTAGATGAATATTTAGAAGGACCAGTTTCTATAGCATTTGGATATGAAGATGCTACTGCTCCAGCAAGAGTATTACATACATTTGCTAAGGATCACAAGAAATTAGAATTAAAAGCTGGTATGGTAGACGGTACTGTATATAACAAAGCAGAGGTTGAAAAGCTTGCTACAATACCATCAAAGGAAGTTCTTATCGCAAAACTTCTTGGAAGCTTCAAGGCTCCATTATCAAACCTTGCATATTTATTAAATGCAATTAAAGAAAAGAAAGAATCAGAATCAGCTGAATAATAACTGATAAAAATTTTGGAGGTGCAATTAAAATGACAAGAGAAGATATAATTCAAGCTATAAAAGAAATGACTGTTTTAGAATTAAACGAGCTAGTTACAGCTTGTGAAGAAGAATTTGGTGTAAGTGCTGCTGCTCCAGTAGCAGTTGCAGGAGCTGTTGCAGGTGGTGCTGCAGCTGCAGAAGAAAAGACTGAATTTGACGTAGTATTAGCTAACGCTGGTGCTCAAAAAATAAAAGTAATCAAAGTAGTTAGAGAATTAACTGGATTAGGATTAAAGGAAGCTAAGGAAATAGTTGACGGAGCTCCTAAGACATTAAAAGAAGGCGTTTCTAAAGAAGAAGCTGAAGACATGAAAGCTAAGTTAGCTGAAGTTGGAGCTGAAGTAGAAGTTAAGTAATTAACTTTAAATTTAAAAAAGGTGCTGTAAAGGCACCTTTTTAATTGTCTAAATAAAACTATATAAAATATGAAATTGCTGGGATACTTTATATAGTTTTATATAAAAACACTTGAAAGTTTAGATTTACATAAGTTATACAATAAAATAATTGACATTGAAAGAATAATATGATAGTATCATTAAATGTACTATTCATTATGGGTAGGTATATATTCATATGAAAAAAATGTATAATAGCTTAAAAGCTGGTTATACTAATTAGTGATGTTGTCCGAAAACATAAAGTCCTTAGGGAAAGTGTGTTTTTGGTTATTTTAGTTTTATACAAGGGGTGAAAATTCATGGTACATCCTGTCCAAGTCGGAAAAAGAACTAGAATGAGTTTTGGTAAAGTTAAAGATGTAACAGAAATGCCAAATCTTATTGAGGTACAATTAGATTCATATCAGTGGTTTTTAAAGGAAGGTCTTCATGAAGTATTTGATGACATTAATCCTATTACAAATTTCACAGGCAATCTTGTTCTTGAATTTGTAGATTACAAACTTGATATGGATAACATTAAGTATTCAGTGGAGGAGTGTAAAGAGAGAGATTCTACTTATGCTGCACCACTAAAGGTTTCTGTAAGGTTACAAAATAATGAAACTGGAGAAATCAAAGAACAAGAAGTGTTTATGGGTGATTTTCCACTAATGACTGAACAAGGAACTTTCATCATTAATGGTGCTGAAAGAGTTATTGTAAGTCAGCTAGTAAGATCGCCTGGAGTTTATTACAGTTTTAGCATTGATAAAACTGGTAAAAAATTATACTCATCTACAGTTATTCCAAATAGAGGAGCATGGTTAGAATATGAAACTGATTCTAACGATATTATCTATGTAAGAATAGATAAAACAAGAAAACTTCCTATTTCTATATTAGCTAGAGCTATGGGATTCGGAAATGATCAAGAGCTTTTAGACTATTTTGGTGAAGATGAGAGATTTAAAGCTACAATAGAAAAAGATAACACTAAGACTAAGGAAGAAGCCTTATTGGAAATATACAAAAGGCTAAGACCAGGTGAGCCACCTACAGTTGATAGTGCTATATCTCTTATTGATTCATTATTTTTTGATGCAAAGAGATATGATTTATCAAGAGTTGGTAGATATAAGTTTAATAAAAAATTAGCATTAAATTTAAGATTAGTCAATCAAATTGCTGCTACTGATATAGTTAACCCTCAAACAGGTGAAATTATGGTAGAGCAAGGAAAGAAAATCAGCAGAAATATTGCTGAAGAAATCCAAAGTGTAGGCATTAACTCAGTTGATATTTTAGTTGAAGATAGAGTAGTTAGAGTAATTGGCAACCATTTTGTTGATATAAAGAATTTTGTATCTTTTGATATAGAAGACTTAAATATCAAAGAATATGTTCATTATCCAACATTAAAGGAAATATTAGATAACTACGATGATGAAGAAACTATTAAAGAAGAGATTAAGAAAAATATAAATAGACTTATTCCTAAACATATAATTAAAGATGATATATTTGCAACTATAAGCTATGAATTAGGATTACCTTATGGAGTAGGATATGTAGATGATATAGATCATCTTGGTAATAGAAGATTAAGATCAGTTGGAGAGTTGCTACAAAATCAATTTAGAATTGGTTTATCAAGAATGGAAAGAGTAGTTAAGGAAAGAATGACTATTCAAGACCAAGAAGCTATAACTCCTCAAATGTTAATTAACATAAGACCAGTTGCAGCTGCTATTAAAGAGTTCTTTGGTAGTTCTCAATTGTCACAATTCATGGACCAAACAAATCCACTTTCAGAGTTAACTCATAAGAGAAGATTATCTGCTTTAGGACCAGGAGGACTTTCAAGAGAAAGAGCTGGCTTTGAAGTTAGAGACGTTCACCACTCACATTATGGTAGAATGTGTCCAATTGAGACTCCAGAAGGACCAAACATAGGTCTTATTAACTCTTTAGCTACTTATGCAAAAGTTAATGAGTATGGATTTATTGAGACTCCATATAGAGTTATTGATAAAGAAAAAGGAATAATAACTGATGAAATAAGATACTTCACAGCAGATGAAGAAGACCAATATCTTGTAGCTCACGCTAAGGAACCAGTTGGTGAAGATAGAAAGTTTGTTGATAGTAGAGTTACTGTTAGAAATAAACATGATATTATAGTTGTTAATGCTGAAGAAGTTGATTTAATAGACGTATCCCCAAGACAAATTGTATCTGTAGCAACGGCTATGATACCATTCCTTGAAAATGATGATGCTTCAAGAGCACTGATGGGATCAAACATGCAACGTCAAGCAGTTCCACTATTAAAGCCACAAGCACCAATAGTAGGTACTGGTATAGAATTTAAAGCAGCGGTAGACTCAGGAGTTCTTCCAAAGGCTAAGAATGCTGGTAAAGTTGTTTATGTTAGCTCTAATGAAATAAGAATAAAGAGAGATGTAGACGGCGGAATAGATATTTATAAACTTCTTAAATTTAAGAGAAGTAACCAAGGTACATGTATAAACCAAAGACCTTTAGTAGATAAGGGTGAAATAGTGTTTAAAAACCAAGTGTTAGCTGATGGTCCATCAACTGATTTAGGTGAAATAGCACTTGGTAAGAATATAAGAATGGGATTCATTACTTGGGAAGGTTATAACTACGAAGATGCTATGCTTATTTCTGAAGAACTAGTTAGAGAAGATGTATTTACTTCAATACATATTGAAGAATATGAATGTGAAGCTAGAGATACTAAACTAGGACCGGAAGAAATAACTAGAGACATTCCTAATGTAAGTGAAGACGCATTAAAAGATATAGACGACAGAGGTATTATCAGAATAGGTGCTGAAGTTAGATCAGGAGATATTCTTGTAGGTAAAGTTACACCTAAAGGAGAAACTGAATTAACTGCAGAAGAAAGACTTTTAAGAGCTATATTCGGTGAAAAGGCTAGAGAAGTAAGAGATACTTCATTAAGAGTTCCTCATGGGGAAGCTGGTATTATCGTCGATGTTAAAGTATTTACTAGAGAAAATGGGGATGAATTAAACCCAGGAGTAAATGAACTAGTAAGATGCTATATAGCTCAAAAAAGAAAGATATCTGTTGGAGATAAGATGGCCGGACGTCACGGTAACAAAGGGGTTATATCAAGAGTCCTTCCAGAAGAAGATATGCCGTTCCTACCAGACGGAAGACCACTACAAATATGCTTAAATCCATTAGGGGTTCCATCACGTATGAACATCGGTCAGGTATTAGAAGTTCACCTAGGATGGGCAGCAAGTCAATTAGGATGGCATATAGCTACTCCTGTATTTGATGGTGCTACTGAAGAAGATATTGAAGAATGTCTAGAAAAAGCAGGTTATAATGTAAATGGTAAAACTGTACTATATGATGGTAGGACAGGAGAAGCATTTGATAATGAAGTAACTGTTGGTATAATGTATATCTTAAAGCTAGCTCACTTAGTTGACGATAAGATTCACGCAAGATCAACAGGACCATACTCATTAGTAACTCAACAACCACTTGGTGGTAAGGCACAATTTGGTGGCCAAAGATTTGGAGAAATGGAAGTTTGGGCATTAGAAGCATATGGTGCAGCTCATACACTACAAGAAATATTAACTGTTAAATCAGATGATGTTGTAGGTAGAGTTAAGACATATGAAGCTATAGTTAAGGGTGAAAATATACCAGAACCTGGAGTTCCAGAATCATTTAAGGTTCTTATTAAAGAACTTCAAGCTTTATGTTTAGACGTTAAAGTTTTAAATGAAGATAACCAAGAAGTAAAACTTAAAGAGTTTGCTGAAGAAGATATGGAAGATTTAGAAGTTAACATCGAAGGAACAGAAGATGTTGTTTCAGAAGATGTAAATATAGATGATAGTTATACAATGTCAGAGGACGAAGTTGAGGAAGATGTTGAGTTTGATAACTTTGCATTAGAAGGATTCCATGAAGAAGACTTAGAACTTGATGATTTTGTAAATGATGAACATTAAATTTGAAGGGAGGATATACCCTTGTTTGAATTGAATAATTTTGATGCTATACAAATAGGTTTAGCTTCACCAGATCAAATAAGAGAATGGTCAAGAGGAGAAGTTAAGAAACCTGAAACAATAAACTATAGAACCTTAAAACCAGAAAGAGATGGTTTATTCTGTGAAAGAATATTTGGACCTATTAAAGATTGGGAATGTCACTGCGGTAAGTATAAGAGAGTAAGATATAAGGGCATAGTTTGTGACAGATGTGGAGTTGAGGTTACTAAGGCTAAGGTGAGAAGAGAAAGAATGGGGCATATTGAACTGGCTGCCCCAGTTTCTCACATTTGGTACTTTAAGGGGATTCCATCAAGAATGGGATTACTTTTAGATATGTCACCAAGAGCTTTAGAAAAAATATTATACTTTGCTTCATATGTTGTAATAGATCCTAAAGAAACACCATTATTAAAGAAACAACTTCTTAATGAAAAAGAATATAGAGAAGCTGTTGATAAATATGGTGAAGAAAGCTTCGTATGTGGAATGGGAGCTGAAGCAGTTCAAGAGTTACTTGGAGAAATTGATTTAGAAGCTCAAGCAAGAGATCTTAAAGAAGAATTAAAAGTAAGTACTGGACAAAAGAAGGTAAGAATCATAAGAAGATTAGAAGTTGTAGAATCTTTCAGAAAATCAGGAAACGATCCAAGATGGATGGTTATTAATGTGATTCCAGTAATTCCTCCAGATTTAAGACCTATGGTTCAATTAGATGGAGGAAGATTTGCAACTTCTGATTTAAATGATTTATATAGAAGAGTTATAAATAGAAATAACAGATTGAAGAAGTTATTAGATTTAGGTGCGCCTGACATTATTGTTAGAAATGAGAAGAGAATGCTTCAAGAAGCTGTAGATGCACTTATAGATAATGGTAGAAGAGGAAGACCTGTAACAGGACCTGGAAATAGACCACTTAAGTCATTATCAGATATGCTTAAAGGTAAGCAAGGTAGATTTAGACAAAACTTACTTGGTAAGAGAGTTGACTACTCTGGTAGATCAGTTATAGTTGTTGGACCAGAGTTAAAGATGTACCAATGTGGACTTCCAAAAGAAATGGCTTTAGAATTATTTAAACCATTTGTTATGAAAAAGCTTGTTGAAGATGGTGTAGCTCATAATATTAAGAGCGCTAAAAGAATGGTTGAAAGAGTAAATAATCAAGTATGGGATGTACTTGAAGAAGTTATTACTGATCATCCTGTATTATTAAACCGTGCCCCTACTCTACATAGATTAGGAATTCAAGCTTTCCAACCAGTTTTAGTAGAAGGTAGAGCAATAAAACTACATCCACTAGTATGTACAGCTTACAATGCTGACTTCGATGGTGACCAAATGGCGGTTCACGTTCCATTATCAGTTGAAGCGCAAGCAGAAGCTAGATTCTTAATGCTAGCAGCAGGAAATATAATGAAGCCTTCAGATGGAAAACCAGTTTGTGTACCTACACAAGATATGGTTCTAGGATCATACTATTTAACTATGGATAAGACTGGAGCAAAAGGTGAAGGCAAGATATTTGCTTCTAAAGATGAAGCTATTATGGCTTATGAAGTAGGAGAAATAGCTATACATGCTGAAATAAAAGTAAGAATGTATAGAGAAATAAATGGAGAAAAGAGATCAGGAATTATTACTACTACAGTTGGTAAGATAATATTCAATGAATCTATTCCTCAAGATTTAGGCTTTGTTAATAGAAATAACAAAGATGAAGAATTTAACTTAGAAGTTGACTTCTTAATAACTAAAAAGACATTAGGAAAATTAATAGATAAATGTTATACAGTTCATGGACCAACTAATACATCTATAATGTTAGATAAAATAAAAGCTTTAGGATATCATTATTCATCAATTGGAGCTGTAACAGTTGCTGCTTCAGATATGATAGTACCAGAAGCTAAATATAGACTTCTGAAAGAAGCTGATGAAACAGTTGAAAAAATAGAAAAGATGTATAAAAGAGGTTTCATATCAGAAGAAGAAAGATATGAAAGAGTTATAGAAAAATGGACTAAAACAACAGAAGATGTAGCTGATGCACTTATGGATAGCTTGGATAAATTCAATCCAATATTCATGATGGCCGACTCAGGAGCCAGAGGTTCTAAATCTCAAATTAAGCAATTAGCTGGTATGAGAGGACTTATGGCGAGTCCGACTGGTAAGATTATAGAATTACCAATCAGAGCATCATTTAGAGAAGGACTTGAAGTATTAGAGTACTTTATTTCTACTCACGGAGCTAGAAAGGGTAATGCCGATACAGCTCTTAAGACAGCTGACTCAGGATATCTAACAAGAAGACTTGTTGATGTATCACAAGATGTTATCGTAAGAGAAATTGATTGTGGAACTACAGAAGGTATTTATGTTTCAGAGATTAAAGAAGGTAATGAAGCCATCGAAGGATTAGCTGAAAGACTTTATGGTAGATATACAGCTGAACAAGTGATAAATCCAGAAACTGGAGAAGTTATGGTTGAAGCAGATCAATATATGGATTTAGATACTGCAGAAAGAGTTGCGGCATCTGGAATTGAAAAAGTTAAGATAAGATCTGTATTTACATGTAAATGTAAAGTTGGTGTATGTTCTAAATGTTATGGTATGAACATGGCAACAGCACAAAAGATTAATATAGGTGAAGCAGTTGGTATTATAGCAGCTCAATCAATCGGAGAGCCTGGTACTCAGCTTACAATGAGAACATTCCATACAGGGGGAGTTGTTGGAGCCGATATTACACAAGGTCTTCCAAGAGTTGAAGAGCTATTTGAAGCTAGAAAACCAAAAGGATTAGCTATAGTAAGTGAAATAGCAGGTACAGTTAGAATTGAAGAGACTAAGAAGAAGAGAACTGTATTTGTTACAGCTGGAGATGGAGAAGAACGTAGCTACGAAATACCATTTGGTTCAAGATTAAAAGTAACAGATGATAGCTTTATAGAAGCTGGGGATGAAATTACTGAAGGTTCAGTAAATCCACACGATATTGCAGCGATTAAAGGTATAGATGGAGCTAGAAAATACTTACTATCAGAAGTTCAAAAAGTTTATAGACTTCAAGGTGTTGATATTAATGATAAGCACTTAGAAGTAGTTGTTAGACAAATGACTAGAAAAGTTAAAGTTTTAGATTCAGGTGATACTGATCTATTACCAGGAACTATGATAGATATGTTTGACTTTGAAGAAGAAAATGCAAGAGTAAGGGAGTTTGGCGGAGAAGAAGCTAAAGGAGAGCAAGCATTACTTGGTATCACTAAAGCAGCTTTAGCAACTGATAGTTTCTTATCAGCGGCATCATTCCAAGAAACTACAAGAGTTCTTACTGAAGCAGCAATCAAAGGAAAGATAGATCCATTGGTAGGATTGAAAGAAAATGTTATTATTGGTAAGTTGATACCAGCAGGTACTGGAATGATGAGATACAGAAATGTAAAGCTAGATGTAGAGGATGTTCCAGTCAATAATGAAGTAATAGAATCAATTGAATAATACAGTGCAATTTTATTGACATGTGTATGCGAAAATGATAAAATACGAATTGTATGATTTTAGAGATACACAACAGTATAATTGCCTACATGGATTCATGGAGGCAAAGTCATGAGCTATGCCTCTATGAACTTTTATATATGAAATCATTTCTTTATGGATAATATAATTAAATAGAAAGCAATATATAATATCTATAAAAAATGATGAAATAATTGTTTGTATATAGCTTAGAAATAAGACAATCAATTTATTAAAATATTGATAGATTTAACATAGGGAGTAAAATGTAAAAAGCCTTTGTTAATTCGTAAAAATGCTTTTATCTTAAATATTAGATATATAGATAAAAAAATTTCAGGAGGTGAAAAAATGCCAACTATTAGCCAATTAGTAAGAAAAGGCAGAAAAACTGTTATCAACAAGTCAACAGCACCAGCACTTAATGAGTGTCCACAAAGAAGAGGGGTTTGTACAGTTGTAAAAACAACTACTCCTAAGAAGCCTAACTCAGCGTTAAGAAAAATCGCAAGAGTAAGACTAACAAATGGATTCGAAGTAACTGCATACATTGGTGGTGTAGGACACAACTTACAAGAGCACAGTGTTGTTCTTATAAGAGGTGGTAGAGTTAAGGACCTTCCTGGTGTTAGATACCATATCGTAAGAGGAGCACTTGACTGTGCTGGAGTAGCTAACAGAATGCAAGGAAGATCAAAGTACGGTGCTAAGAAGCCAAAGGCAAAGAAGTAGTTTAAAGTATAAACTACAGTAGTGCTTATCTTCAGCATTTACATAGATTTATAAATTAAGTTTATATAGATGAAGAGGCGAAGCACTTTACGGCAATGATAATTGCAGAGTACCAATGAACTTAAATTTATTATGTTAAGGAGGGAAGAAAAGTGCCAAGAAAAGGACATATCGCAAAAAGAGATGTATTACCAGATCCAATATACAATTCAAAGGTTGTTACTAAATTAGTAAATAACGTTATGGAAGATGGTAAAAAAGGAGTAGCTCAAAAAATATGCTACGAAGCGTTTGAAATAGTGGCGCAAAAAACAGGCAAAGATGCTTTAGAAGTATTTGAAGAAGCAATGAATAATGTAATGCCTTTATTAGAAGTTAAAGCTAGAAGAATAGGTGGTGCTAACTACCAAGTTCCAATAGAAGTTAGACCTGAAAGAAGACAGACTTTAGGTTTAAGATGGCTTTTAGATGCTTCAAGAAAAAGAGGCGAAAAGGTAATGGCTCAAAGATTAGCTGGAGAATTAATGGATGCAGCTAATAACACAGGAGCAGCTGTTAAGAAGAGAGAAGATACTCATAAGATGGCTGAAGCAAACAAAGCATTTGCTCATTACAGATACTAATAAATATAAACTGTTTTGGACTTTTACCAAAACAGTTTTGTCGAATTTAAAATTACTCGTTGAGAGGAGGACATACAGATGGCAAGAAAATATCCGTTAGATAAATTCCGTAACTTTGGAATAATGGCTCATATAGATGCGGGTAAGACTACAACTACTGAGCGTATATTATTCTATACTGGAAGAAGTCATAAAATAGGAGAAGTTCACGAAGGTGCAGCTACAATGGACTGGATGGTTCAAGAGCAAGAAAGAGGTATAACAATTACTTCTGCTGCTACTACTTGTGAATGGAGAGGTCACGAATTAAATATAATAGATACTCCAGGTCACGTAGACTTTACAGTTGAAGTTGAAAGATCATTAAGAGTACTTGATGGAGCTGTTACAGTTCTAGATGCAAAGAGTGGGGTTGAACCACAAACTGAAACGGTTTGGAGACAGGCAGATAAATACGGTGTACCAAGAATGATATACGTTAATAAGATGGATGCTACAGGAGCAGATTTCTTTAGATGTATAAACACTGTAAGAGATAGATTAAAGGCTAACGCTGTTCCAATACAAATTCCAGTTGGATCAGAAGATCAATTTAAAGGAATGGTAGATTTAATAACTAATAAAGCTATTATGTTCTACGATGATCTTGGAAAAGATGTTAGATATGAAGAAATACCAGCAGATTTAGTTGATCAAGCAGAAGAATATAGAATGGCTATGTTAGAAGCTATCGCTGAAACTGATGAAGAGTTAATGGAAAAATACCTTGAAGGTGAAGAATTAACTGAAGAAGAAATAATGACTGCTTTAAGAAAAGCAACTATAGCTAATGAAGTAGTTCCATGTATTTGTGGATCATCATACAAGAATAAAGGTGTTCAACAAATGATTGATGGAGTTGTTGCTTTCTTACCATCACCATTAGATATACCTGCAGTTAAAGGTACTACTTTAGAAGGTGAAGAAGATTCAAGAGAAGCATCAGATGAAGCTCCAATGTCAGCTTTAGCATTTAAGATTGCTACTGACCCATTCGTAGGAAAGCTTGCTTTCACAAGAATTTACTCAGGTGTTATGCAAAGTGGAACATATGTGTTAAATTCTACTAAGGGAAAGAAAGAAAGAATCGGAAGACTTGTTAAAATGCATGCTAACCACAGAGAAGAGGTTGAAGCATTAGAAGCAGGTGAATTAGGAGCAATTATAGGATTAAAGAATACAACTACAGGGGATACTCTTTGTGTAGAAAATGATCCAATAATATTAGAATCAATGGAATTCCCAGAACCAGTTATATCTGTAGCTATCGAGCCAAAGACAAAAGCTGGTCAAGAAAAGATGGGATTAGCATTAGCTAAGTTAGCTGAAGAAGATCCAACATTTAGAACTCATACAGACCAAGAAACAGGTCAAACAATTATAGCAGGTATGGGAGAACTTCACTTAGAAATCATAGTTGATAGATTAACTAGAGAATTCAAAGTTGAATGTAACGTTGGAGCTCCTCAAGTTGCTTATAAAGAAACAATTAGAAAGGCTGTTAAGGCTGAAGCTAAATATGCTAAGCAATCAGGTGGTAAAGGACAATACGGTCACTGTGTTATCGAAATGGAACCAACTGAAGGAGAATATGCATTTGAAAATGCTATTGTTGGGGGAGCTATTCCAAAGGAATATATTCCAGCTATAGACAATGGTATTCAAGAAGCTGCTAAAAATGGTATAATAGCAGGATATGAAACTATTAACTTCAAAGTTAAATTAGTTCATGGATCATACCACGAAGTTGACTCATCTGAAATGGCCTTCAAAATTGCAGGATCTATGGCATTCAAGAATGCAATGACTAAAGCAGATCCAGTATTACTTGAGCCAGTAGAAAAGGTTGAAGTTACAGTACCAGAAGAATACATGGGAGATGTAATGGGAGATCTTAACTCAAGAAGAGGAAGAATCGAAGGTATGGAAGCTATAAACGGAGCTCAAATAATAAGAGCATTCGTTCCACTTTCAGAAATGTTTGGATACGCAACTACTTTAAGATCAAGAACTCAAGGTAGAGGAACTTACTCAATGGTATTCGATCACTTCGAAGAAGTGCCAAAGAGCATTCAAGAAAAAATTAAAAGCGAAAGAAACTAATTCGCTTTAGTTATAAATTTTAGTAATGTTGCTAATAATTTAATTATAAGTAACATTACTAAAGATAAATTTAGTATATTAATACTATAGGAAAATTCATATAAGTATAGAAAAATGGAACTAAATTAGATATAATAACTAAGAAGGTTCATATTATTTAATTTCCATAAAGGAGGATTTTACAATGGCAAAGCAAAAATTCGAAAGAAGTAAACCACACGTAAACATTGGAACAATCGGTCACGTTGACCACGGTAAGACAACTTTAACAGCTGCTATCACAACAGTATTAGCAAA
>NZ_JBNOOF010000017.1:0-17489 GCF_050585245.1 Clostridium nigeriense | reverse complement strand
AACAATGAATTTAACCAAGGTGGTTTTTATGATGATATGACACCAGAGTATACAGAGGATTGTCCTTTCTAGGAGGTAAAAATGGCTAAGAAAAGCAAGAAAAAATCCAAAGAAACTGAATTACAAAAGGCATTTAAATGGATAAATTCACTTTCTGGAGAAAGAGTTGAATATATAAAAGAATTTGCTAATTGGCAGAGTAAAAAAGATATGAAGAATACATTGGATGTTTTAGATAGATGTATGACTGCTGCAATAGTAAATGTATTAGATATAGAGTGGAGCATTATACAAGAAATACGAGATAATATGGTCCATTTCTTAGAAGAAGATACTAAGAAGATGGGAGAAAATAATAGAATATACGGAGGGTTAGAAATGGCAATTAAAAAGATAAATGAACAAGAAAAATTAATAGTGAAAAGAGTTAATGAGCTTATAGACCAAGGGGTTAAGCAAAAGGAAATGGTTAAAACATTAAGTATAGATTTTCCTATGTTATCTAAAGCTATGATAACTAATGCTATAAAAAAAGTTAAATCAGAAAGATTAGAAAATACAGAAGAAGCAGCTAGATATATTTTAGAAGATAATAAAGAAATTAAGGATGAAGTAAAGAAAGAAGATGCTAAAAAGATAGCTAAAGAAGTAGCAAGGCAAATAGAGAAAGAGTTAGAAAAGGAGGACCATATTGCTGATGTCGGACAAATGATAGAAGAAAGTAAGGAAGAAGTTAAGGAGGAAAAGGCTATGAGTAAATTAAAGATAAAGAAAGTTGAATTAGAAGGTGAATTTGGAAGCTATATAAGAGAAGGAAATAAGGTTATAGCAGGAGAGATAACATTTAATAGCTTAGAAGAGTTAGAGGAATATCAAAGAAAAGAAATAGAACTATTCAATAGAAGAATGGAAGAGATAAGGGAGGTTTATAAGGTAGGATAATGAGAATATTGGTTATATGGTTAATAGCAGCATTAATTTACTTAGTGTTTGTATATGGAGCTACTAAGAGAGAAAGAGTAATTTGAAATAATTACGAATTAAATAAGGAGTTTTTAAATGACAAAAAGAAAGCAATTAGAAGAGAGATATAAAGTTGCCCTTTGGAAAGAATACATACCACATTTTAAACAAATGGCTTGGGTATGTTTAATAGATTATGATTTCGATAAGGTGTTTATAAGAAAAACACTTAAAGAGGTTGAAGCTGTTTTAAGCAGGAGATAATTCGCATTTCAAATAAAAGGGTGGACTACAGTGAGTAGTCTACTCTATATAAAATATGTTAAGAAGGTGATGTAATGAGCTTTTGGAATCCTGCAAGAATTAATGAAGATAGACAATTAGAAATAGATATAAGAGTTATCTTAGGAATATCAGAAGATAAGTTAAAAAAAGATTTAGAAAAGGTAGAGAAGAAAATAGAAAAGCATAGAGAAAGCTTCATAGGTAAAGATGTATTCTCTATGACAAGGAAGCAAAGAGCAAATATAAATGTAAGAGCTGATAATTTAGCATTCGAAAGAAATGAGATATTAAGAAGATTAGATTTAATTAAAGAAGCTAAGGAGGGGAATAAATGCTAGTGTTAACTTATAAAGAAATAGATAGAGATGGAGTAGTACATTTACCACAACAAGGAAAAGAACAGGCTAAGAAGCAAGCAAATGAATTATACAAACAAGGATATTTAAGCATAAAAGTAGTAGAGATAGAAGAAAAGGTATTGTATATACCAGGAGGGAAGTAGATGGATAAAGAACTATTTAGAAAGACAGAAGGAATGCTCTATGGATATTATAGAGATAAAAATAGATTAGAATCAGTAAGAAAAGAAATAAATACAGTAAGTAGTTTAATAAATACTATAGAAAGAAATATAAGAACTTGTAATGTTAGTATAGATCCATATCAAGGAGGAACAGGAGAAGGAGAAAGGGTACAAACATCTTCTAGTAATTCAAGTTATGTAGAAAAGGCTATTATAAAAGCTATAGATGATATGGAGAAAGAAAAAGCACAAAGAACTAAGAAACTATATAAGCTGCAATGTGAAGAAAGAAATCTAATATATAAAATAGAAAAGGTAGAAGGAAACATAGGGATGCTTAAAGATGAATATAAGAAGTTCTTAGAATTAAAATATAATATATTACCAGGAGAAAAAATAGGTATGAGAGATATAGCTTTAGAACTTAATATGAGCAAGAATAAAGTATATGATCTTAGAGAAGATTTAATTAGAAACATAGCAGAATATAGATGGTATTAAAAATGAGGACAAAATAAGGACAAAATAAGTCCACTTGGAAGAATTTAAGTCTATATAATAGTATTTGTGAAGAAATTGGACAGGATTTTTTCATCATTGGGTAAGCCTCCTATATTAATAGAAAACACCTAGTTAAGGCTAGGTGTAACGTGGGATTAATGGTTTGAGTAGGTTCGATTCCTACAAATCCCTAAAGTTATTCATAAATTCTCATACCCTTTTTCGAAAAGCACTTAGCATAATAAATGTTAGGTGCTTTACATTATTTGTATAAGATTGTAAAATTTTAATAAGGGGGTGAGAGCATGGAAATATCAAATTTTGATTATGTATTATTAAGTATTTGGGAAGAATATACGAAAGATAAATATACAGATTATAATAGAATAAATCAAAGAGAATTGGGTTTAGACACAGAGGAATTTATAAAAATATTAAAAGAGTTAGATGAACAAAGGTATATTACTGGATTAAAGTTTAGTGGTAGAGGTAACTTTTGTGTACCGTGGGTTGATAGAATGGTTTTAACAGACAAAGCTTTAGTATATATAAGTAATATCGGTAAAGAAAACTATGAAAATGAAATTGGATATGAAAGAACAGAAAAAAATATTAAAATCAGTTCATTGCTTAAATTAGCATATGATGAATTAAAGGATATAGGAACAATAGTTGCAGCTAAAGTGTTAAAAGAATAATGGAATAAGGAACTCTAGAAATAGGGTTCTTTTTATTATATATAGTTAATAAAATCACCTCTTAAAGCAGAATATTAAGTGCTTTACATTATTTGCATAAGATTGTAAAATTGTGAATAGGGGGTGAGATAATGAAAGAGAAGAGTAGGCTAACGGTTTTTCTTTTGTGTCTATTTGGTTCTCTTTTAGGATTACATAATTGGTATCTAGGTAATTATAAGAGAGCATTACTATTTACTTTAACAGGTGGAGGATTTGGGATATGGTGGATCAGTGATTTAATAAAGATTGTGATAGACCATGACTTCATAGAAAATTGTAATGGTGGATACAAAGAACAAAAGGAAGCTAAAAGAGAAGAAAGACTAGAAAAAATAAATGAAATAAAAGAAAGACACTATGTTCCGGAAGGTCATCAAGTACGTTGTCCTAAATGTGGAAGTACACAGTTATCCGCTAATAAAAAAGGATTTAGTTTAGGGAAAGCAGTAGCAGGAGGAATTATATTAAATCCTGTGCTTGGTGTAGCAACTGGAATGATAGGTAAAGATAAAATAATAGTAACTTGTATAAATTGTGGAAGTCAATTTAAAGCAGGGAAAGGAAGATAGCACTTACATTTGTAGGTGCTTTTATTTTGTTTAAAATTAAGGAGTTGAAAAAAATGAATAAGATATTAATTAGATGTGATGGTAAGGATATTATATTAAGAACTAATAGGAGTGCGAAAGATATATAGAATGTCTTAAATTGGAACGAGAGAAATATGCTTTTTTCAATAGATAGTGTTACTTTAGCAGATGAAGAATTTAAAGATGAAATTATTGTAAAGCCTACAAAGATTACCTTAATTAAAGATGTAACAGAGGATGAATATATAATTCCATTAGAAAATAGTGTGGGAATTGATAAGCTTGCAGATAAAATTATAAAAGAGATTAATAAGCAAACAAGAACTACTATAAAATTAGATGGTGTAAATATTAATAGATTTAAAGAAAGGTGATATAAAATGAAAGATTACTTAGAAAGATGTAATGATGTTATTAGAAAAGCAGAAGAAGAGATTATTATAAAGGAATTGAAGAGATGCACATCAACATTATTAGGAATTATGCCTAGTGCAATAAGTGTTTTAAAGAATGTATATGACGAGATGATAGAGAATGGATTTAATGAAGTACAAGCTTATGAATTTGCATGTAAGTTTACTATGGAAACTTTCTTTAAAAGAAATAAGGAATAAGGGAAGTATGTTAAAGAGTTGTAAGTACTGTGGAAGAATACATGATAGTAAATACATATGTCCTAGTAAACCAATAAGAAAGACTTATAAGAAGACAGAAGAGGATAAGTTTAGAAACACACAGGCTTGGAAAAAGAAAAGAAATTATATAAAAGATAGAGATAAAGGATTATGTCAAGTATGTATAAGAAAACTATATAATACATTAAAACAATATAATTATATAGATATAGAAGTACATCATATAACACCACTAAGAGAAGACTATGAGCTTAGATTAGATGATGATAATCTAATAAGTTTATGTAAGTATCATCACGAGTTAGCTGAAAAGGGAGAAATAGCAAGAGAATTACTAAGAAGCATGATAGAAGAATAAAATATATATCCCCCCTAGGGGTATAGCTTCTGAGGGGGTCTTAGCGACACCACGTGTCCATATTTATAAATAAAATATTCCCACATCAGCTTTTAAAATTAATTTTTAGAAAGGAGTTGATAGTATGCCTACACCACCAAAACCTTTTTCAGTTCTAAAAAGTGAAGGAAAATCTCATAGAACTAAAAAAGAGTTGAAACTTAGAGAGCAGGGAGAAAAGTCTCTAAGTACTGGAACTGCATTGAAAGCTAGAAGTGAAGTAAAGAAAAATAAAATAGCCAATAAAGAGTTTAAGCGTATTAATGAGCTCCTTAAGAAAATAGAAAAAAATGATGCAATATATGAAGCTGTAATAAATAGATATTGTTTGATTTATGCTGAATGTATAGATTTTGAAGATAGGAAGAATAAACTCTATGAATTAGTTGAGAAGTTAGAAAATCAATTTGAAGAGTCAAAAGAATATTTAGAACAAGAAGATTTAGCTAAAGAAACAAGAAAATTTGCAAAGGCAATTTCTGAAATTATGGGAAGTATAGTAGAATTAGATAAGCAATTGCAACCTAAAAGGAAAATGCTTTTAGACATAGAAAAAGAAAATATAATGACTATAGCTAGTGCATTAAGAGTTATCCCTAAAAAGCCTGAAAATGATAGTGCAAAAGAAACTATATTGAAGGTGCTGAATGGAAATAGTTAAGAGTACAAAAGCTTATGAATATGCTCTTTTCTGTGCTAATAATACAGATAGAAAAGTACCTAAGTATGTAAAAAAACAAGCCATACAATGGTTAGATATAGTTGAGGGGAATAACGAAGAAGCTTATGTTGATGAAAAGGAAATTAAAAAGATAATAAATATCCTTAAGTTAATGATTCATCCAGATTTAAGATGTCCAATGGATGAAGGATTAGAGGAGTATGCATGGTTTTTAATTATAGCGACATTATGCACGAAACTTAAAAATGATAAAAATTTAGATATAAGATATTATGAAACAGCCTTGCTAGAAATAGCTAGAAAGAATTTTAAAACTTTCAATTCGGCTGTTATTTTTATTATATTGCTTATTACTGACAAGCAATTTTCAAGGTTCTATTCAGTAGCACCAGATTTAAAACTATCAAGCGAATTAAAGGTTGCTATAAGAAAAATAATTAAATCAAGTCCACTTTTGGCAGATGATGAAATATTTAAAGTTCTAAGAAGTGAAGTTAGATGTCTACTTACAGATAGTGAATATATACCTTTAGCTTATTCAGAAGATAAAATGGACGGAAAGTTGGCAAATGCATTTTTAGCAGATGAAGCAGGGGCAATGGACGATTATCCTATTGAAGCAATGAGATCATCACAAGTAACTTTATTTAATAAGCTAGGGATAATCATTTCAACTCAATATCCTAATGATAATAACGCTATGTTAACTGAAATAGATATTTCTAAAAAAGTTTTGGATGGATTAATGGATAATGAAAGAAGGTTTAGCCTTTTATACGAGCCAGATGATGATTTTTTAGGCGAGGATAAATGGCAAAGTGAGGATTTAATAATTTATCAAGCTAATCCAGTTACTTTAAAGTGGGAGCATATTTTCAATGCGATAAAACAAAAAAGAACAATGGCTGTTTTATACGAAAATAAAAGAGAAAATTATTTATGTAAGCATAATAACATAAAGTATAAAGGATTAGGGGTAGAAGGATATATTGAAATAACGAAGGTGAGGGAGTGTAAAATGGGGAAAAATAAAGATTTCTGGAAAGGGAAAAAAGTATATTTAGCATTTGACTTATCACAAAGTGGAGATAATACTGCAGTAGCTATGGTTACAGAGTATGAAAGTGATATTTATACTAGTGTATGGGGATTCATACCAAGTGATAAAATAGAGTTAAAATCTAAAAAAGAGAATGTTGATTATAAAAAGCTGATTAAAGACGGTGTATGTTTTGCATGTGGAGATGAAGTAATAAGCTATAAGGAAGTAGAAGACTTTATATTAGGATTAGAAGAGAATTATGGAGTTGAAATACTCCAAATAGGCTATGATAGATGGAATGCTTTAAGTACAGCTCAAAAATTAGAAGCTGCAGGATATGAAATGGTTGAAATAAAACAGCATAGTTCAGTATTACATATGCCAACAAAGCTTCTAGAAGAAAAAGTTTTAAGTAAAAAATTCAAATATGAAGAAAATAGACTTTTAGAAATAAACTTTCAAAATGCTAGAGTTACGGAAGATACTAATAAAAATAAGTATGTAAATAAAAAGAAGTCAGAAGGCAAAGTTGATATGGTAGTAGCTTTAATAAATGCTATTTATTTATTACAACAAGAACAATTAACAGGAAGTGATTTTACTATCCAAGTCATTTAAAAGGAGTGAATTTGATGGAGCTTATTGCTTACAAATGTTTAGAATGTGGACATTATACAATATCGAAGTATGATGGGAAAAGATGTGTAAAGTGCAATGGACATTTAGGGCCATATGGGCAAGCAACTTTTGCAGATAAGAGTAGCTCAATGAAATTGAATGTTAGATTGAAAGATACAGACTTATTCAGGGACATTATAAATATTTTTAAGGATATTTTAGAAAATAAGAGTGTTCCAAAAGAAGTAAGAATGAAGATAGAAGAGATTATAAAACAATAGCAATATTGACTCTGAGAGGGGGTGGATAGATGAATTTAAAGTTTTGGAAAAGAAGAAAAGAAGAGCGATCAATCTTAGAGCAGGATGAAACAGGATTAAAAGATTTATTGTTAGCGGCAGGATTAATAGAAGATGACATAACTAGAATAGAAGCTTTAAATATTCCAACTTTAGCTGGGTGTGTAGAATTAATATCGTCCTTAGTTGCAAGTATCCCTATAAAACTGTACAAAGAAGAAGATGAAGAAGTAACAGAAATAAAAGAGGATATAAGGCTTAAACTTTTGAATGAAGAAACTGGAGATACACTTACTTCATTTGAAATGAAAAAGGCTCTAGTTATAGATTATTTGCTAATGGGAAATGGATATATCTATATAAATAAAGAAAGGGGAAAGATTGAAAGTTTACATTATGTTAAAGAAAGTGATGTAAGCATAAATAGAAATGTAGATCCAATATTTAAAAATTATGATGTATTAGTAAATGGACATATATATAAGCCTTATAATTTTATTAAATTATTAAGGCATACAGATAATGGGTTTGATGGATATGGAATAATAGAAGAAAATATTATATTGCTTTCTGTTATATATAATTCTCTTAAGTATGAGAATATACTAAGCAAAACTGGAGGAAATAAAAAAGGATTTATTGAATCCGAGGGCAAACTAGGGCTTGAAGCTATGCTTAATTTAAAAGAGCAATGGAGAAATATGTATTCAAATAATACTGAAAACTGTATAGTGCTTAATAAAGGATTAAACTTTAAAGAAAGCCAAGCTACTCCAACAGAGCTTCAACTTAATGAAAATAAAATAACCAATGGGTCAGAAATTTGCAAAATATTTAATATTCCACCTAGCATAATAAGTGGTGATGGAAAGGCTAACGAAGGTGATTTTGATAAAATGTTCAAAATGGCAATATTACCAATACTTAATAGTTTAATAGCAAGTATTAATAGAGACTTACTTCTAGAAAAAGAGAAGAAGTCTTTTTATTTTGGATATGATGCAAATGAATTGTTAAAAGGTGATATAGAGAAGAGGTTCAAAGCCTATGAAATAGCCATTAAGAACAAAATCATGGGAGTAAATGAAGTTAGATACAAAGAAGATTTAGAGCCTATTGATTTATTTGAAGATACCATTTTATTAGGTTTAAATGATGTATTGTATAACACTAAAAATAAAACTGTTTATACTCCAAATACAGATAAAACATCAAACTTGAAAGGGGGTGAAAATAATGAGAATAGAGATTCGCAATGACAGAGTAATCCTTGATGGTTATGTAAATGCTGTCGATAGAGAGAGTAAGCCTATTCCTTCTGTTAAAGGTAGGTTTGTAGAAAAAATAAAGCCTGGAGCATTCCAAAGGAGTTTGGAGAGAAGAGCTAATGTTGATTTATTATTAAATCATGATAAAAATAGAAAGCTTGGTTCAACTTCAGAGGGGAATCTTGAATTATTTGAAGATAATATAGGCTTAAGGGCGATATGTACTGTAACTGATGCAGATGTAATTGAAAAAGCTAAAAATAAACAATTAAGAGGATGGAGCTTTGGGTTTTACGCAGAGAAAGATAGCTGGGAAACATCAGAAAATGGTTATGAGAAAAGAACCGTAGAGCAATTAGATTTATTTGAAGTAACTATAGTAGATGATACAAGAAATCCAGCATATTCAGCTACATCTATAGAAATGAGAGATGATAAAGAAGTCTTAACAGAAAATAGAGTAACTGATTTTAAAGCTATAACAATAGATGAATCTAAAAATAAAGAAAAAAGAACAGATATTTATTATAGCAAGTATGAAAAAGAAATAGAAAGTTTTAGAAAGTCTTAAAATAAGGCTTTTTTATTTTGCTTAAATTTGAGGAGGATTAATTATGATAAAAAGAAAAATTGCAGAATATAGAACATTACCAACTAACGAAAAGGCATTAGAAGAAAAGAGAACAGAGTTATTAGTTGAAATGACTAATATAGTAGAATCTGCAAAAGCTGAAACAAGAACATTAACAGATCAAGAAGAAGTTAGGTATGATGAAATTAAAAAGGAAATATCAAAAATAGATAAAACACTGGAAGTAATAGAAGAACAAAGAGCTTTTAACAAGATACCTGCTAAGAAGAGTGCTACGGAGGAAGCTACAGAATTAGAGGAAAGAGCATTTGCAAACTACGTAAGAGGGGTTGTTGAAACACGAGAAACTAATTTAGCAGTAGGCGATAATGGAGCAGTTATACCTAAGACAATTGCTCAAAAAATTATAAAGAAGGTTTATGATATATCTCCAATATATCAATTAGCTACTAGATACAATGTAAAAGGTGATTTAACTATTCCATACTATGATGAATCTTCATCAGCAATAACAACAGCATATGCAACAGAGTTTACAGATTTAGAATCAAGTTCTGGTAAGTTCTTAAATATAGAATTAAAAGGATATTTAGCAGGTGCATTAACAAAGGTATCTAAATCATTATTAAACAACTCTAATTTTGATTTAATATCTTTTGTTATTACTGCTATGGCTGAAAGTATTGCTAGATTTATTGAAAAAGAGTTATTAAAAGGTACATCAAGCAAGATAACTGGTTTAAGCACAGTTAAACAAAAAGTAACTGCAACAAGTGGTACTGCTGTAACAGCTGATGAATTAATAGATGTACAAGAAATGGTTCCAGATGTTTATCAAGCAGGAGCAATATGGATAATGAATAAATCTACTAGATCAGCTATAAGAAAATTAAAAGATAATGATGGAAACTATTTATTAAATAAAGATGTATCAGCGAAGTGGGGATACACTTTATTAGGAAAAGATGTCTATACATCAGAAAATATGGATGCTATTTCATCTTCAAAGACTTCTATTTATTATGGTGATATGTCTGGATTAGCTGTTAAGTTAAGTGAAGATATAAATATTGAAGTTTTAAGAGAAAAATATGCTACTCAACATGCTATTGGAGTAGTTGGATGGGTTGAATTAGACTCTAAGATAGAAAATGAACAAAAAATATCTGCCCTAGTAATGGGTGCTTAATTTAGGTGATTGTATGAAGGTAAGAGCATTAGTAAGTTTTGCTGGTGTTTTTTCTATGTATAAGGGAGAAGAAAAGGAGTGCAACGATAAAGTTATACTCCAGGGCCTTCTTTCTTGTGGTTATGTAGAAGAGGTAAAAGCAACTAAAAAGAAGGTGAAAGCTAATGAAGATTAGTGAAGTAACTATTGATGACTTAAAAGAATATGCAAATGTTGAACATGATTATGATGATAAGATATTTACTAATATTTTATTAGCATCTAAAGTTTATATTAAAAGTTATACAGGATTAAATGAAAAGCAAATTGATGAAAAAGAAGATTTAACAATTGCTTTAATGATTTTATGTAATGAAATGTATGACAATAGGGTATTTAGTGTTCAAGATAATAAAGTTAATACTGTTATTAGTAATATCTTAGATATGTATTCAGTTAATTTATTGTAGGTGATTATATGAGTAGATATAGAATTAATCCAGGAGAGTTAAGACATAGAATTATTATTCAAAAGCTTAAGTCTCCTTCAAATGATTATGGGGAAATTGAAGTAAACAATCAAGAAACTTGGAGTGATATAGCAACTGTTAGGGCTGGCATATACCCTATAAGTGGTAAAGAGTTTTTTTCAGCAGAAACAGTAAATAGCGAAATAACTCATAAGGTTAAAATAAGATATATTGAAGGATTAAGTCCTAACATGAGAATAAAGTTTAATAACAGGATATTCTCTATTGAGTCTATAATAAATTTTCAAGAAAAGAATATAGAGCTACAACTTTTATGTAAGGAGTTGGTTTAATGGCTAAATTTAAAGTTGAAGGTATGAAAGAATTAGAAAGGTCGTTTAGAAAATTAGGACAAGTACCTCAAAAATGTGTTACACCTGCAGCAAGAAAAGGTATGAATATAGCACTTAGGAGTTCCAAGCAGAATGCTCCGGAAGATACAGGAGCATTAAAAGGTGGAATGAAATTAATAGGTGAAAAATCTAGAGTTAAAGCTAAAAAGGTTTATCAAGTAGTTTTTGATAGGAAGAAAAATAATATATTCCAAAAGAAAAATAAAGAGGGGAAAGTTACTGGATATTATCCTGCTTCTCAAGAGTATGGCTTTTTTGCTAGGAACGGAAGATATATACCAGGGTTTCATTTTATGAAGAGAGCTATGGAAGATAATAGTGGTACTATAACAAGAAAAATAGTAAGTGAAGTAAGTAAAAATATAGATAAGGCATTAGGTGGAAAATGATAGAGAAAGCATTAAGATATGAATTAAATAAAATTAGTGAATTAGAAAATAAGATATTTCCTACAAATGCTCCAGAAGGTCAGAAACCACCTTATTTAGTTTATATAACAAGTAAAAAAACATCAAAAGACTTAGATGGAGTTACAAAAGATAGAGAGTGCTATGTAATGCTTAATGTTCTATGTAATTCATATTCACAAATGAAATATATACTTAAAAAGATTGAAGATATAGTTGTCAATTTGCCATTAAGAAATATAGGAGAAGATAGATTATATATTCAAGATATAGATATTACTGATATATCAGAGACATATGAAGAGCAATTAAAACTACAACGAGGTATTATAGCTTTTACAGTTTATTATAAGGAGGAATAAAAATGGGAACAAGAAGTTTAGGGACAGTCCTTAAAATAGGAGAAGATAAGGTTGGTGGATTAACAGAAATAGGAGGAATTGAGTTAAGTGCAGATACATTAGATACTACTACTTTAGATAGTGATGGAGGATATAGAGAGTTCATCGGTGGATTTAAAGATGCAGGAGAAGTCAGCTTAACTGGATATTTAAAAATAGATTCGACTAATGGACAAAAAAAGATGTATGATGCATTTGAGTCGGGAGCTGAACAAGCTTTTGCTATAGAATTTCCAGAGAGTATAGGTGCTAAATGGGCATTTAAAGGTGTTGTTACTGGCTTTTCTACTGGAGCAAGTTTAGAAGATTTAATTAGCTTTGGAGCAACAATTAAAGTGTCTGGAAAACCAACTCTAACAGTTAAGGGGGAATAGGAGGAAGTTATGTATACACCAATAGAATTAGATAAGACAAGAAATTTCAGATATGGTATGAAAGCTATGTCATATATAGAGAAAAAATTAAAGAAACCTATAGCCAAGATAGATTTAGATGGTTTAACTATGGAAGATACAGCAGTTGTAATATGTGCTGGACTTATGCATGAAGATAAGAAGCTAACACCAGATAAAGTTATGGATCTAGTAGATGAAAAAGGAAATTTTCTAGAAGTAATAGAGATGATGGGGAAAGCCTTTAATGATGCATTTGGCAGTGAAGAGAAGACAATAGAAGAAAAAAACGAGTAGAGGGTAACTATGAAGAATTTTCTATAATGGAAAGTTTGAAAATAGCTACCCTTTGTTCTTTGTCTCCTTTAGAGTTTTGGGAGTTAACTCCCTATGAATTTAGCTTAGTTGCTAATGCTTATGCTAAAAGAAGAGAAGAGGAAGCAGAAGAAAAGTTAACTTTAGCTTATATAAATGCTGCATGGACTATTCAATTTTTAGGTAAGAAAAAACCTAAGCTTGATGATGTTTTAAAGAAAAAGCCGAAAAAAGAGATGACAGATGAAGAAATGCTGAATCAAATAAAACTCTTAAATAACATTTTAGGAGGTGAGGTAAATGGCAGTTAAGAATTTACTTATTAGAGGTGGAGCAGACTTTAGCGATATGCAGAAAGGGCTGAATAAAGCTCAAAAAAACCTTTCTAATTTTCAAAGTAATGTAAAGAGCATAATGGGTAAGGTTGCTACTATTTTTGCTACTATAAAGATAGGTGAACTTATAAAAGATGGCGTTAAAGATGCCATGAGTGTTGAAACTTCAATAGAAAATATAAACAGAACCATGCAAGGTAGTGCAAAAGCTTTTGGAGATTGGGTTAAAAGTCAATCACAAGCATACGGAATGAGTATTCAAGAGGGATATAAGTATGGTTCGACTTATAGTAACTTAATATCAAGCTTTCAAAGTAATACTAAAGAAATAGCTAATAGTACACAGGAATTAATGAAAGCTACCTCAATAATAGCTAGTAAAACTGGTAGAACATTCGAAGATACAGCAGAAAGAATTAGATCTGGTATGCTTGGATCTACAGAGGCTATTGAAGATTTAGGAGTTTATACTCAAGTTTCTATGCTAGAGAGTACAGAAGCATTTAAACAACTAGCAGATGGTAAGACGTGGCAACAATTAAATTTCCAAACACAACAACAAATAAGATTAGCAGCTATATTAGAACAAACTTATGCAAGATATGGAACTACATTAGCAGATACAACGCAAACTAGACACAATCAATTTATTGCTAGTTTGAAGAATGTTCAGCTAACTTTAGGACAAGCATTTTTACCTATTTACAATGCCATCCTTCCTCCATTAACAATATTCATGAATGCATTAAGCAAGGCTATATCTATAATAGCACAGTTTACAACTGCTCTATTTGGTAAACCTAAAGCAACTCAAGAACAAACTCAAGCTATATCTAATCAATCTAGTGCTGTTAGTGGTTTAGGAGATAGTTTAGACGATACTGCAGACAGTGCAGATAGTGCGAAAAAAGCTATTAAATCACTAGCTGGATTTGATGAATTAAATGTATTAAGCCAAGATAGTGGAAGTTCTGGAACTTCTGGAGGAACTAGTGGTGCAGGAGGTGGAATAGATACTTCTGGACTTGATTTAGGTGACAGTGGTTTCTTATCAAGTGTTATAGAAGTAAGCGAAAAAATCCAAGCATTTACTGATAAAATTAAAACATGTTTTAACACTTTAAAAGAATTTATTATAAAAAATAAAGAGGCAATAATATCTGCTTTAGCAGGAATAGCAGCTACGTTTACATCTTATTTTGTAATGTCAAATTGGACTACAATAATAGAAGGGATTCAATTAGCTTTTTACGCACTAGGATATGCAATAAGTGGAATAAGCTTACCAATATTAGCTATTGCAGCTATGATAGGAATTTTAGTTGGAAATATAGTTTATCTATGGCAAACTAATGAGGGCTTTAGAAATTCAGTTATAGAGGTATGGAATAATATAAAAGAGTTTATTAATACAGTTGTAACAGATATAGGAACTATATTGACAAGCCTATGGCAAGAGTATGGACAAACATTAATAGATAATCTAAAAGGTTTTATGCAAAGTATACAAAATATAATAGTTACTATATGGGAGAGTGTAATAAAGCCTATAATAACTAATGCATTAGAGATGTTGACATGGTTATGGGATAATCACTTAAAAGGTTTAGTTGAAGAATTAGGGAAATTTATAATGAAGCTAGTAAATGGAGTTCTTGAGATATGGAATAAATTTATATCTCCAATTGTTGATTTTTTAGTTAAAACATTAGGTCCTATTTTTGTGACTGTATTCAATTATATAGTTGATAGCATTGGAACAGCTATAGCTGTAATATCAGATATAGTAAAAGGCTTGTTAAGAGTTTTTGGAGGAATTATAGATTTTCTTGTTGGAATATTTACTTTAAATTGGAGTAAAACTTGGCAAGGAATTAAGGATATTTTTGGAGGAATATTTGATTCGCTTGTCGGAATAGCTAAATGGCCATTAAATATGATAATAGATTTGGTTAACACAGCTATATCAGGAATTAATTCCATGATTAAAGTTATTAATAAAGTACCAGGTGTAAATATATCAACAGTACCTAAAATTCCTAAACTTGCAAAAGGAGGAATTGTAGATAGTCCAACACTTTCTTTAATAGGCGAACAGGGGCGTGAAGCAGTAATGCCTTTAGAAAACAACACAGGTTGGATAACAGATTTAGCAGAAAAAGTTGCAACTAGAATGCCACAAGGTAGTGGAGATAATTCCATTAGTGGAGATTTAATCTTCCAAATAGATAGTAGCGTAATAGGAAAAGTAGCACTTAAGCAATTAAGAAAAATGCAAAGACAAGGTAATATAACATTAATACCAGTATAAAGGAGTGGTAATATTGATAAAGATTAATGGAGTAGATATTGCTACTCCTAAAACTTACGAAGCAACTGTAAGTGATTTAGATGGAGAATCTAATAGAAATGCTAATGGAGAACTTGTAAGAGATAGAATAGCAGTAAAAAGAAAATTAAATTTAGAATGGGGACCATTAAAACAATCTGAAATACAAACATTACTTAATGCTGTAAGTAGTGTTTTTTTTACTGTTACTTTTCCAGATCCTCAATCTGGAATGATAACTAAAACAATGTATGTAGGAGATAGAACAGCACCAGCTTATTCTTACATTAATGGAGAAGTTAAATGGCAGGGCTTAAAAATGAATTTTATAGAAAAGTAGGAGGAATAGTAATGAAATTAAGTAATGAAAGATTAGTAAATAGTATAGGGGTATTAAGTAAATTAACGAATATGGAGTTACCTATTAAGATTAGTTATGCTTTTTCTAAGAATATAACTAAGATAGATAGAGAATTAACTGCATATAACAAGGAAAGGCAAAAGCTAATTGAAAAGTATGGGGAAAAGGATAAGGAAGGAAATTTAAAAACCAAGGAAGATGGAACTATAAATATCCTAGACATAGATAATTTTAATAAAGATTTAAAGGAAATCCTAGAAATAGAAACAGAAGTAGATATACATCTCATAGATTTAGAAAGTGTAAATGCAGATATAAATATTACTCCAGGCGAGTTAATGGTTATTGATTATATGTTTAAATAGATCCTTCTAAAATATAAGAAAGGAGGGATATAAAATTTATACTACAAGTACAGCATATAAAACAGCAATTAAAGAAGCTTCAAGAACATTTGAATGTAGAGTAACAATATTAGATAAGGTTTATAAGAATGAAGATATAGTAGACATTATTATTGATGGTAATATACAACCTAGTGATGGATTTATGATAGGTGCTACAACTAGCCAATCTCTTGATTTAACACTACTAAATAAAGGTGATATGGTTTATGGTACTAGCACTATAAAAGTAGAAATAGGCTTAAAAATAGGTAATACAATAGAGTATATTCCTATAGGTATATATAACATAGATGATATAGAAAAAACTGACTATACAATTAAAATAACAGCCTTTGATAATATGATAAAGTTTGAAAGAAACTTTTCAACTACTCTCGGTGATACTTTAACATTGCAACAAGTAGCAAGTGAATTAACAAGAATAACAGGAGTGCAATTTACTGGAACCCTTCCATCTTACACAGTTAAGAAATTGGAGGGGTTTTCTTGTAGAGAAGTTCTTGGATATTTAGCTTCTATATGTGGAGGAAATGCAGTTATTACTCGTGATGGTAAGTTTACTATTATAACTCCTAAAGATGTTAATTACTCTATAGGAACAGCTAATTATTTTGATTATACAAGGGAAGAAACTAAATATAAAATAGGAAAAATATCTTGCCAAGCAGGAGAAGAAGTTTTAAGCAAAGGTTCTATAGGAGTTGATTCTATGGAACTTCAATTCGAAAATCCTTGGGTTAATTCTGCTATACTTACTGATATTTATACCAAACTTAATGGATTTGAATATCTAGGGTATTCTATGAAATGGCAAGGTGATCCTAGTATAGATGTAGGGGATACAGTAACTATTACAGATAAAAAGGGAGTAGTAAGAAAACATCCTATTCTATCTCAAAAATTTACTTATACAGGTGGATTAACAAGTGAAATATCTGCAAAAGGGGAAAATAAAAATAAGAATGAATTCTCTGGAAGTGGACCATCTGCAAAGAAAGTAGAAAGAGTTGTAATGGAACTTGCACTCATTAATAGAGCACTTATAGATGTAGCTTATATAGGAGATTTAACAGCAGGAAACATAAAATTTGATACAGCTTCTGGTAACATAATGGACCTACAAACATTACTAGCTAAATTTGTAACAGTAGAAAACGGACAATTCTTAAATCTTACCACAGATAATGTTGTTATAGCAAATGCGGTAATAAAAGATGCTATGATAGATAGTCTTAGCTTAAATAAATTAAAAGCAGGAACTATTTCTACTAATAAATTCACTGTAGCAAGTGATGATGGTGGAATAACTATAGTAGGGCCTACAATGCAATTTAAAGATAAAAGCAATAAAGTTAG
>NZ_JBNOOF010000016.1:0-27868 GCF_050585245.1 Clostridium nigeriense | reverse complement strand
TCGATAGCTCAGTCGGTAGAGCAGAGGACTGAAAATCCTCGTGTCCCTGGTTCGATTCCTGGTCGAGCCACCAGGTATGGCGCTATAGCCAAGTGGTAAGGCAGAGGTCTGCAAAACCTTTATTCCCCGGTTCAAATCCGGGTGGCGCCTCCAATAAAAATCCTACAAGTTATTTTGTAGGATTTTTTTTTATTTAAATATAATTTCTTTTTGAATAAGTAAGTTTTCATTAGATGAAAATTTGAATTTGCATCCTATTGGAAGAGTTATATTGGGATAATCATGTCCTATTTTAACCCCCTGAATAATGGGTATATTTAATGGAATAAGCTTTTCTCTTATTATGTCTTCAAAATTAAGTTTATTATCTTTACTAACACAATTTGTAAAATATCCTATTATTATTCCCGATAATTTTTGAAGTTTTCCACAAGAAATTAGTTGAGATAACATTCTATCCACAGAATAAGGACTTTCATTCACATCTTCAACAAGTAAAATATTATTATTAAATCTTATCTCATAAGGGGTGCCTATAGTAGAAGAAATAATAGATAAATTTCCTCCGACTATAGTTCCACTAAAATCTTTCTTGTTCCAAATTAGATAGTTATCATGGCAGATATCATTCAAGTTATAGATAACTTTATTATTATCATGACTTATTATATTAAGAAAGTATTCTCTAGTTGTAATATCATTAAAGTCAGAAGCTATCATAGGCCCATGAAAAGTAGTAAATTTACATTTATTGCTAATATAGTTTAATAACAATGTTACATCACTATAACCAAAGAAAGGTTTAGGATTCTTTTTTATTAGTTTTAAATTTAAATAAGGGGCCATTCTAACAGAGCCATACCCACCTCTAAGGCAAATTATAGCTTGGACTTCCTTATCTGCAAACATTGTATTTAAATCTTCAGCTCTATCTTTATCATTACCTGCTAAATACCCATAATTATCATATAAATGTTTTCCTTTTTTTATTTTAAAGCCTAGTGATTTAAAGAGATCTATTTTTCTATCTATGAAATCTCTAGATTCAGGGGATGCAGGAGCTACTATTCCTATAGTTGCTGATGGTTTTAGACTAGTAAGTTTATTTTTAAACAAAGAAATACACCCACTTTATAATATTTATATAATATATTATGAAAGTTATTTTATAATTATATGATTAATTTTTAATAAATTATATTATTTGAGATATTATAGTTAAAAGATAAATTTTGATATGATTTTAGATTAATTTAAAGAGAAAAATAGAGTAATTAATTTATGGGGCTGTCTTTTCGACAGCTCCATTTTATGTGAACATATCTTTTTTATAAAGTAAGTAGGCAGTACCAAAGGTTAAAACTAATGTGATAATCATAGTAATTTCAAATCCATATTCATTATTGATAAGAGGCATTCTGATAAAGTTCATTCCGAATATACCACCTATTACGGTAGGTATAGCCATTAAAATCGTAACAGAAGCAAGTACTTTCATCACTATATTTAGGTTATTAGAAATTACTGATGCAAAGAAATCCATAGTACTTGCAAGTATATTACTATAAATTTCTGTCATTTCTATAGCTTGTTTATTTTCTATAATAACATCTTCTAGCACATCTTGATCTTCTTCGTATTTTTGCATAATATCTAATTTTAGCATTTTTTCTAAGGTTATTTCGTTTGCCTTAAGCGATGTAGAAAAATAAACTAAAGATTTTTCTAAAGAATGAAGTTGAATTAACTCCCTATTTTTCATAGATTTATGAAGTCTTTTTTCTATCATAAGACTCTTTTTATCTATTTGCCTTAGATACACTAAATAAGCATTAGATATTCTACTTAATATTTGTAATATAAATCTAGACTTTTTAAATGAATAAAATGATTTTACCTTGCCGTTTATAAAATCAGTTAATATTCTACTATTCTTTAAGCATACAGTAATAAGTTGTTTTTCAGTATGAATTATAGCTAGAGGATATGTGTCATATGTTAATGAGTTATCTTCCATTTCAGTAAATGGTATATCAACTATAACTAATAAGCAATTATCTTCAATATCTATACGAGAGGTTTCTTCATCATCTAATGGAGCCTTTAAAAAAGATAAAGGTACACCGGTTTTTTTTGATATTAAAATAAGTTCCTCATCTGATGGTGCTATTATATTAATCCAACATCCTGATTCTAAATTATCAAGAATTTTTAGTGAAGGATTATTCTCACTAATACTTTTATAGATCTTTATCATAATTAAAAAACCCCCTTAAATAGAATTCATAGATAATTATACTATTTATAAGTGATTTTGTATCAAAATTAAAAATTTAATTTTTAATTTTATATATAAAAAAATATAAATAATTAAATATATTCATAGAAATATTATAATTGAAATGTAAGTTAGATAGTAGAAAATAAATATAATTTACTCTCTATGAAGAAAAAATAGACTCTGTATAGAGCCTATTTTTTGTAAAATTCATTTTTAACTTCTGCAAGAAGATTCTCTTTCGAAATAATATCACAACCTGTAAAGGCTAAAGCTAATGCTGTTTTCATAGCTTCTTTAAAAGCATAATCAGTAATAGTAGCATTGGCAAAATCTTTTGTTCCATATTTTATGCTTTCATCATTTGTTATTGAGAAAAATGGTTGAATTGATGGCACATTTTTACTTACAATTCCTAGACTTAAACCAGAGTAAATATCTCTAGGCCCATCTATATTAATAATTCCTGTTTCTTTAAGGTTATGGCTAAATAACCTATTTAATGACCTGTTAGTTATAAGTTCTTCATTTTCTGGTTCATATAAAGAAATAGAATTTTGTACTCTAATAAGCTTAGAAACATATATGGCTATTTCTCGTAATTTACTTTCTACTATTCTTGCAACATCCATTTCTTTTGATCTTATGTAAAACTTTGCTTCAGATTCTATAGGTAATAGTAAAGGGGTAAATCCTCCCTTAGATAATATTGAATTTACTTCTACATCTTTAGGAAATCCCTTTAATAATGAATTGAGTATATTAAATGTTAATAATACTCCATCTAATGATGTATAGGTACCTTTGTTCAAAAAGCTAAGTCCGTTATGGCCTAAGAATTTGATACTTAAAGGGATAATAGCAGAAGAACTTCCACTTTCTGAAGTAACAACATCAGGATGAGCAGTTAAGACTATATCAATATCGTTAAAAGCTCCTTGTTTAACCATAACTGATTTTGTTCCACCTAGATATTCACCAGGACAACCAATTATAACTACCGATCCTCCAATTTTTTCAATTATAGAACTTAATGCTAAGGCTGCTGCCACTGAAGTAGTTGTTAAGAGATTATGTCCAGTTATATGCCCTTCATCTGGAATAGAATCATATTCACATAGGAAACAAATTTTAGGATGGTTATTTCCTTTATAGGCATAAAAAGAAGTTTTTAAATCTAGAAAGTTTCTATTTACTTCAAAATTATGTTTTTCTAATAAGTCACAAATATAATTATATGAGTTAAACTCATCATAGCTTTTCTCAGGATTATCATATAAGAATTTATTTAAGTCAAATAAATCATCTTTATGTTTTTCTATAAAATTAATCATTTCTTGTTTCATTTCTTTTTCCTCCCAAATTATCTTGCCTTTAATTTTCCCTTAAAGTTCAATAATTATTTATTAAATATTAGTTTTTAGAAAAAGTATAAAACTTGCCAATATGGGCGAGAATTATTAATAAAAATTAGAAAGGTTTGGTTTTATGAATTTAAAATTTAAAACTATAGATAATGAAAAAAATAAATGTAGTGTCTGTAGTAAAGAAATATATGAAGATGATATAATAATAAGCATACGCTTATTATGCCATGAATGTAATAAAATAATTTCAAATATTAATTTAGATGATATTGAGTATAATTTTTATAAGCAAAAAATTAAAAATTGGCTTTTAAGCAAATATAATTTAATTGCATGAGGTAAATAAAATGAACAGAGGAAAATTTATAGCATTCGAAGGTGGAGATGGTTCGGGGAAAAGTACAATATTAGAAATGATATATGACTATCTAGTTAGTAACGGAGTAAAATGTATAAAAACTAGGGAGCCGGGTGGAATTAAAATCTCTGAAGATATAAGAAGTATAATATTAGATACTAAAAACACAGAAATGGATAGAAAAACAGAAGCGCTATTATATGCTGCTGCAAGAAGACAACATTTAGTAGAGAAAGTTATTCCGGAATTAAATAAGGGTACTATAGTTCTATGTGATAGATTTATTTATTCTTCATTAGCATATCAAGGCTATGCTAGAGGAATAGATATTGAAGAAATATCTCAAATAAATAAGTTCGCTGTAGGAGAATATATGCCAGATTTAAATGTATTATTTGATGTTTCTCCAGAGGTAGGATTATCTAGAATAAATAAAAATAAAGATAGAGAGGTTAATAGACTTGATCTTGAAAAAATAGATTTCCACAAAAAAGTAATGGAAGGATATTATAAATTAGTAGAAGAAAATAATGATAAATTTGCAATTATTAATGCAGAAAAATCAATAGATGAAGTTTTTAATGAAGTCAAGGAAATAATTATAAATTTTATTAAATAAAATATAGTATAATATAAACTTTTTGATTAATTTATATATATTTTGTGATAAAATGTTAATAGGGGATAAATTTATGGAGGGATCAATATGAAATTAGTAATAGCTATGGTACAGGATGATGATGCATTAGATGTAGTAGATGCAATTACTGAAGCTGGGTTTAGAGTGACTAAGTTAGCATCAACAGGAGGATTTTTAAAGTCTGGCAATACAACTTTAATTATAGGTGTAGAAGCTAATAAAGTTCAAAAAGTTATAGATGTAGTAGAAGAGATTTGTAAAACTAGGAAACAAATCATTACTACTCCAACTACTATAACAGGAAATGTAGATATGTATATGTCATATCCAATTGAAGTTGAAGTTGGAGGAGCTACAATATTTGTAGTAGATGTAGATCAGTTCATTAAAATATAAGGTTGGAGGGTGTAATGGGACAATTTATTGGACATAAAAGTATAATAGATAGTTTTAAAAAAAGAGTAGATTCAGGAGAAATTTCCCATGCACACATAATTGTTGGAGAAGATGGTATTGGAAAAAGCAATTTAGCTAATAAATTAGCCAGAAATATATTAGGTAGATTTGAAGAGAAAGATTATATTGATATTATAAATTATAGATGTAAAAAGGCTTCTTTTGGAGTTGATGATGTTAGAGATATTGTCGATGAAATAAATAAGAAGCCTTTTGAAGGAGATAAAAAGGTAATTATAATTTATGATGGAAATAAATTAACTGTTCAGGCACAGAATGCTCTTTTAAAGACTATAGAGGAGCCGCCAATGGGAGTTTATATAATTTTATTGTGTGAAAGTTTGGAGCTTATTTTAGATACTATAAAATCAAGATGCCAAATTTATAAACTAACTCCATTAACTAAGGATGATATAAGAGTTTATATAGATAGAATAAATGATTATAATTATAGTCAAGAAGAGATTAATGCGGCTATTGCTTATAGTGAGGGGATCCCAGGAAGAGCGGAAGCATTTTTAAGGGATTCTTCTTTAAAGGAACTAAGAAATACTTTAGTTGATTTATTATTTATTGTAACTAAAAGTAACTCTAAGGAGCTTTTAGATTTTGAAAATAAGATAATAGCCTTTAAGGATAAGAAAGAGGATATATTAAACATTTTAGCCTCCTTTATAAGAGATATTATAATTTATAAAGAAATTAGAGACGGTAATGGAATAATAAACGGGGATAAAATAGAAAGCATAAAAAAATTAGCTATGGAACTTTCCTATAAGAGACTCAACAATATTATTGATAAAATAGGAGAAGCTAGAAGATCATTACTAAGCAATTCCAATTTTCAATTGACAATTAGAGTAATGCTTATAGGTTTTATGGAGGTTTAATAATGATAAAAGTAATAGGCGTTAGATTTAAAAAGGCCGGTAAAATATATTATTTTGATCCAAGTGGATTAAATGTTAAGAAAGGTAACTTTGTTGTTGTTGAAACAGCAAGAGGAATAGAGTTTGGTGAATGTGTAATAGGACCTAAAGAAATTCCAGAATCAGATATAGTTTCTCCATTAAAGAGCGTTATAAGAGTTGCAGGAGAAGAGGATATAAATAAACATAAGGAGAATAAGGTAAAAGAGAAAGATGCCTTAGATATATGTTTAAAGAAAATTGAAGAACATGGATTAAATATGAAGTTAATAGATGTAGAATATACATTTGATAATAATAAAGTAATATTCTACTTTACAGCAGATGGAAGAGTTGATTTTAGAGAATTAGTTAAAGATCTTGCCACTATATTTAAGACTAGAATTGAACTTAGACAAATAGGGGTTAGAGATGAGGCTAAGATGCTTGGGGGATTAGGACCTTGTGGTAGAACTTTATGTTGTTCTACTTTCCTTGGAGATTTTGCATCTGTATCTATAAAGATGGCTAAGGAGCAAAACTTATCACTAAATCCAACTAAGATATCTGGTATTTGTGGAAGACTTATGTGTTGCCTAAATTATGAGCAAAGCACTTATGAAGATATAAGAAAGAGATTGCCTAAAGTGGGATCTATAGTAAATATAGGTGATACTAAAGGGGAAGTTATTAGTAATAATACAGTAAAAGAAAGTATAAAGGTTAAATACAGAAGAGGCGATGAAGAAATAGTTGAAGACTTTAAAATTGATGATGTTGAATTGGTTGAAGGTGGATATGAAGATTCAGTAGATGAATCTGAAATTAAGCTTGAAATAGAATCACCAGAAGATAAAAAATTAATAAAAGACCTTATAAAAGATAATTAAAGGAGGGGATTATATGAAGACAGTATTAAATATTTCAAATCTTAATACAAACGAAGATGTTATCAGTGTAAAAGATGTTATAGCCCATAATGAAGGCGTGATAGCTTGTGAAGTTAACTTATCTAAGAAAGAAGTTAATGTTGTTTATGACGATAAAGCTGTAGATCTTGAAAAAATAGTAGCATCAGTTGAAGAATTGGGATATAGTGTAAAATAAAAATATATTAAATCAATATTTTTTTTAGAAACCTTTAAAATTTTGTATCCATGTGATAAAATAGTCAGTGAAATAAATTCATAATATTAGGAGGTGCTTATTATGGCATTCAAAATAGAAGATTCATGTATTAATTGTGGTGCTTGCGCTGCAGAATGTCCAGTTAATGCTATAAGCCAAGGAGATACTCAATTCGTTATCGATGAGGACACTTGCATAGATTGTGGAAACTGTGCAAATGTTTGTCCAGTAGGAGCTCCAGTACAAGCATAATTTTTTACATAGAGAACCGCTAATCTAGCGGTTCTTTATTGTTTTCTCTTAACAAAATAACTGTTGGTTTATTATTAAATGATAAATCGTTAGAATAAATAGTATTAGAATCATAAGAAGATATATTTTTATATGAAGATAAAAACTTTAATGGACCATCTAAATAGAAGTCTTCAGAGGAAGTTTTAAAACACATAGGAATAATATAGTTAGGTTTTAAAATAGAAGCCAGTTTAGCAGCAGAACTTCCGTCTAAACAAAAATGCCCACCTACAGGAATAAGCAAAAAATCTAAATTAGATAGTTTATCTATTAATTCATTATCTAAAATATGACCTAATAAACCAAGATGACAAATCTTAAATCCATCAATTTCTATTAGATAAATTATATTTTTCCCTCTCTTAAATCCTGAAAAATTATCTCGAAAGCTAGTAAATCCTTGAATATTAAAATAAGTATTACTATATGTAGTGGCTGAATTAATTATTTTATAATTATTATTTATATATTCATTAACAATTTCATTACTATGAAAGTGACTAAAAGTAATTATATCTGCTTTTAAATCATATTTTTGTATATAGGGATATATTTGTACTGGATCTAGAAGAATCTTTTTACCTAAGCAATTTTTTATTAAAAAGTTTGTATGGCCGATCCACTTAATTTCCATATTTATCACCTCTTTTATAGTTTAGACAAATGGAATAACATCATTCATCCAAATGAAAAAATATTAGTAAATTGGACATATTAAGACTTATAATATATAATAAAAGTCAAAGAAGGTCAATTTTTAATTTAAGTTTAAGAAGGTGAATATATGGCAAGAATTTCAGATACAATAGAAAATTTTATAAAAGAATTGTTAAATGAAGAAAGAGAAAGACAAGTTTTAATTCAAAGAAATGAATTAGCAGATAAATTTTCCTGCGCACCATCCCAAATAAATTATGTATTAACTACAAGATTTACTTATGAAAAGGGATATATTATAGAAAGTAGAAGAGGTGGCGGAGGTTATATAGTTATTAGAAAGATAACATACGATGACAAGGCTGAAAGATTAAATGTAATCAATAATTCAATAGGTGAAAGTATAACCTATGGGAATGCTTTATCTATTTTAGATCATTTAAAAGATACTAAATCGATTACTAATAATGAATATGAAATTATAAAAATATCTTTAAATGATAGAACCTTAGCATCTGTGGAAGATAAAAATAAGTTAAGGGCAGATATGCTTAAGGGAATTCTAGCTGTTGTATTATCTTAAAGTATGTTATATATCTAGGGGTTGTCTGTAAATTGTAATTTAGCAATAGGGTATGGAGGTATTTATGGTTTTTAGTAAATTTACAGAAAGAGCACAATTAGTACTTGTAGAGGCTCAAAAAGAATCACAGTATTTTAAACATGGGTATATAGGAACAGAGCATATTTTATTGGGTATATTAAAGGAAGGTGGCTTTGCTAATAGGGTTTTGTATATTAGTGGTGTTACAATAGATAAGTCTAGAAAGCTTATAGAAGAATATTTAGGATTTGGTGATATAGAAATATCACTAGGAGAGATGATATTAAATCCTAGAACAAAGAGAGTTTTCGATGATAGTTTAGCTAAAGCAATGATGTACAATCATGATTGTATAAATCCAGAGCATATATTACTTGCTATATTAGATGATGTTGAAAGTGTAGCATATAATATAATTTTAAGTTTAAAGATAGATTTAAAATTAATAAAAAATGAATTGATGAGTTATCTTAAGAAAAATGACTTAAAGGATGTAAAATCTATAGAAGATAAGAATAAAAAAAATTTAGTTAAAACACCAATGTTAAATCAGTATGGAAGAAATTTAACTAATTTTGCTAGAGAAGGTAAACTAGATCCTGTAATAGGAAGAGAGTCTGAAAATAAGAGAGTTCTAGAAATACTATGTAGAAGAGGGAAAAATAATCCTTGCCTAATAGGTGAACCAGGGGTTGGAAAAACTGCTGTCGTGGAAGGATTAGCACAAATGATAATTGAAGGAAGAGTTCCGGATATATTAAAGGATAAGTCAATAATAGCTTTAGATTTAACGGCTATGATAGCCGGAGCTAAGTATAGAGGCGAATTTGAAGATAGATTAAAAAAAGTTATGGATGAAATTATAAATTCTAAAGATGTAATTATCTTTATAGATGAACTTCATACAATTGTTGGTGCAGGGGGTGCTGAGGGCGCAATAGATGCTTCTAATATTTTAAAACCTGCTTTAGCTAGGGGAGAAATAAAGTGCATAGGAGCAACAACAATAGATGAATATAGAAAATATATAGAAAAAGATTCTGCACTGGAAAGAAGATTTCAACCTGTTATGGTGGAAGAACCATCAAGAGAAGCTACCCTTGAAATTTTAAAAGGCATTAGAGAAAAATATGAAATTCATCATATGGTTAGGATAGAGGATGAAGCTTTAGAGGCAGCTGTAGAATTATCAGATAGATATATTAGTGATAGATTTATGCCAGATAAAGCAATTGATTTAATAGATGAAGCTTCAGCAAAAGTAAGAATAGATAATTTAATCTCACCACCTGAAATAGGCAATTTGCAGAAAAGTTTAGAAGAAATATCAAGAGATAAGGAAGTAGCAATTAAAAGTCAAAGCTTTGAAAGGGCATCTTATTTAAGAAATGAAGAAAGAGAAATTAAAGATAAGCTTAGTGTATTAGAAGTTACTTATAATATTGGCGAGCTTTGCAATGTAGTAAATAGAGAACAAGTGGCAAAAGTAGTTTCAACTTGGGCTAAAATACCATTAGAAAAATTAACAGAAGAAGAGTCTGAAAGGCTATTAAAACTTGAAGATGTTCTTCAGGAAAGAGTTATAGGACAGAAAGATGCTGTTACAGCAGTTGCAAAGGCTGTAAGAAGAGCTAGAGTTGGACTTAAGGATCCAAATAGACCTATAGGTGCGTTTATTTTTTGTGGGCCAACGGGAGTAGGTAAAACAGAACTTTCAAATACATTGGCAGAAGTGATGTTTGGAGATAGAAAAAATTTAATTAGAATAGATATGTCTGAATATATGGAGAAACATTCTGTATCTAGACTTATTGGTGCCCCTCCCGGGTATGTAGGATATGAAGAAGGAGGACAGTTAACTGAAGCAGTTAGGAGAAGTCCGTATGCTGTTATTCTATTAGATGAAATAGAAAAAGCACATCCAGATGTTTTTAATATACTTCTACAAATTATGGAAGATGGAAAGTTAACTGATAGCAAGGGTAGAACTGTTAATTTTAAGAATACTATTATTATAATGACATCTAATGTTGGAGCTCATGGGATTAAAAAGCAAAGTACAGTTGGATTTTTAAATCAAAGTACTATTGAAGATAATGAATATGAGAAAATGAGAAAAAATATAATGGAAGAAGTAAGAAAGCAGTTTAAACCAGAATTTTTAAATAGAGTAGATGATATTATTGTTTTCCGTAAGTTAATGGATAAGGATATATTAAAGATTGTTAATTTAATGCTAAATAATACCATAGATAAACTAAGGGAAAGGAAGATAACAATAAATCTAAATGATGATAGTAAAAAGTTTTTAGTTAATAAAGGTGTAGATATTAACTATGGAGCAAGACCTCTAAGAAGAATAATTGCTAAAGAGTTAGAAGATAAATTAAGTGAAGAAATGCTAAAGGGTTGTATTAAGGGTGGAGATAACTTAGAAGTTTATTGTGATGGTGAGGAACTTTATTTTAAGCATATATCATAATATAAAGGAAGATTTTCTTTGGGGAAATCTTTCTTTTATTATTTTAATAAATTTTAAGCAATGAATTAATACTATAAAAAGGGGGGAGAAAATAGAATTAATAAAAATTATTAATTAAAAGTAGTTGCATTTTAAAATATAGAAGCATATAATTAAATTAAAGAATATACCCCTAGGGGGTAGGAGGAGAAAAGTATGAGTAAGGAAATAAAACATAAAGAACTTATAATAATTGGTGGTGGACCTGCTGGTTTAACTGCTGCAATATACGGAACAAGAGCAAAGCTGGATATGCTTTTATTAGAAGATCAAATATTAGGTGGTCAAGTAAGAAATAGTTATACTATTGAAAATTATCCAGGTTTTAAACAAGTTTCAGGTGCAGAGCTTGCAGATTTAATGCAACAACAAGCTGAGGAACTTGGTGCTGAAATTGATGAGTTTGATATGGTTGAAAGAGTTGATTTTAGTGGAGATGAAAAAATAATTGAAACTAATAATTATATATATAAAACTGACACAGTTATTATAGCAACAGGGGCTATTCCTAGAAAGTTACCTATTGCAAATGAAGAAAAATTCTCAGGAAAGGGAATACATTATTGTGCAGTATGTGATGGTGCAATGTACGAAGGAAAGGTAATAGGAGTAGTTGGCGGAGGTAACTCTGCATTAGAAGAAGCTTTATTTTTAACTAGATTTGCTACTAAGGTATATATGATAAGAAGATTTGATTACTTTAAAGGTGAAAAAGCAACTATCGAAGAAGTGATGAACCATCCAAAAATAGAAGTTCTATTTAATGAGGATTTAGTTGATGTTGAAGGTGATGACTTTGTACAAAGAGCTATAATAAAGAATACTAAGGATGGTACAGAAAAAGTAATGGAAATGGATGCTATATTTGGATTCATAGGAACTGAACCTAAAACAGCATACTTTAAAGATTATATAGATTTAACACCAGCTGGTTATATAAAAAGTGATGAAGGTATGAAAACTAGTATTGATGGAGTTTTTGTAGCTGGAGATGTTAGAGAAAAAGAATATAGACAAATAACAACAGCAGTTGCAGATGGAACAATAGCAGCTTTACAAGCAGAAAAATTTGTAGTTGATAAGAAGAGAAGAAAGTAATAAGCGTAGTAAGGAGAGATAAAATGATAAAAATTTATTCAACATCATGGTGCCCATCTTGTATCAAAGCAAAGAGATTTTTTGATATGAAAGGATGGGAGTATAAAGAAATAAATGTAGCTGATAAACATGAAGATAGAGAAGAGGTATTTAAAGTTTCAGGACAAAGAACAGTACCTGTTATTGATATTGATGGAGAAATTATAGTTGGGTTTGATAAGAATAAAATAGAATTAGCAAAGAAATAAGAGGGGGCATAAAATGTTTACTTGTATAAAAGGAGAAGAGTTAACTTTTAAGAATCTAGTAAATGGTGAGTGGATAACTAGTAAGAGCAACAAATTTATTGATATATATTCACCAGTAGGAAATTGCCTAGTGGGTAAGGTTCCAGCAATGACGAAGGAAGAAGTAGACTTTGTAATTAAATGTGCAGATGAGGCACAAAAGTCTTGGAAAAATATACCTGTAAATGAAAGAGCAGAAATATTATATAAAGCTGCAGATTTACTAGTAGAAAAAGCAGATGAAATGTCTGATATAATGATGAGGGAAATTGGAAAAGATAAGAAGTCATCTGAGTCAGAAATATTAAGATCAGCAGATTATATTAGATTTACAGCTGATACAGCAAAAAATTTATCTGGTGAAAGTATTCCAGGGGATAGCTTCCCAGGATTTAAGAAAAATAAAATATCTTTAGTAACTAGAGAGCCGTTAGGAGTGGTATTAGCTATATCACCTTTTAACTACCCAATTAACCTTGCATCTTCAAAAATTGCTCCAGCATTAATTGCTGGTAACACAGTAGTGTTAAAGCCAGCAACTCAAGGAAGTCTTTGTGGATTATATTTAGCAAAGATATTTGAGCAAGCAGGAGTGCCAGCAGGTGTACTAAATACTATTACTGGAAGGGGTAGTGAAATAGGGGATTATATTGTAACACATCCTGAAATTGATTTTATAAACTTTACTGGAAGTACAGAAGTTGGTACTAGAATTTCTAAAATAACAAGTATGGTGCCATTGCTAATGGAACTTGGTGGTAAGGATGCAGCTATAGTACTAGAAGATGCAGATTTAGATTTAGCAGCATCTAATATAGTTTCAGGTGCATACTCTTATTCAGGGCAAAGATGTACAGCTGTTAAGAGAATATTAGTAGTTGATGCAGTTGCAGACCAATTAGTTGAAAAAGTTAAAGAAAAGGTTGAAAAACTAAAGGTTGGTAATCCTGTAGATGGAGCAGAAGTAGTTCCATTAATAGATAATAAGGCTGCTGATTTTGTTTGGGAATTAATTGATGATGCCAGAGAGAAAGGTGCTCATTTATTAGTTGGTGGAAAGAGAGAAGAGAACTTAATTTATCCAACATTATTTGATTATGTAACAACAGATATGAGATTAGCTTGGGAAGAACCATTTGGACCTGTTCTACCTATAATTAGAGTTAAGAATAAAGATGAAGCGATAGAAATTGCTAATAAGTCTGAATATGGTTTACAATCATCAGTATTTACAGAAAATATTAATGAAGCTTTCTATGTAGCTGATAGACTAGAGGTTGGTACAGTTCAAGTTAATAATAAAACTGAAAGAGGACCAGATCACTTCCCATTCTTAGGAGTTAAGGCTTCAGGAATAGGAACTCAAGGAATAAAATACTCAATAGAAGCAATGTCAAGACCAAAGGCTACAGTAATTAATATAAGAAGATAATTATATAACAAAAAGGAGTAGTTCCGAAGAACTACTCCTTTTTGTTATATTAATATATGATAAAAGTCAAAAATATTAATATATATACTTAGTGAAACATTTTATGTTTTAAGATTAAATATTTAATGCTTTATCTATAGCGTTTTTATCAAAACCAACGATAACTGTTCCGTTTATATCTAAAACAGGTACTCCCATTTGTTTTGATTTGCTAACCATTTCTTCTCTAGCAGTCATATCTTCTTGTACATTAAATTCTTCAAATTCAACATTAGCTGATTTTAAATAATTTTTTGCTTTTACGCACCATGGACAAGTATTTGTACTATAAACTTTAACCATTTTAAAGCCTCCTTTTTATTATCAATAGATAATAAATATTATTTAATATAAAGTTTACACCATTTTACCACTAAATTCAACATTTATATTACAATTTATAAAAAATAAAGAATGTGGTATTATATCAATGGGAAATATAAGTATAAACTATTTAATAATATTATTGTTTTCTAAGTTAGAGTTAAGAATAATATTATCTAAAGAGCTGTCAGTATAATTGGAAAATAAGTCTTCAGATAGAACTTTACTTTTATATTCTCGTACAACATTTTTTGATGTCATATTTGAAAAATAATCTCTACTAACCATAAAATCACTCCTTCTCAGGTTATAGGATTATTTTTTGCAAAACAGTAATTTTTATAACATTAAAATAAATTAAACAACTGGTCTAGACATCTATAGCAATTTTTAATATAATATTTATAGGAGGATTAACGATGATAGATAAGAGTAGTCCAATTCCGGTTTATTATCAACTAAAAAATGATTTAACATCTAAGATTTCTGAAGGTGTATGGAAGCCTGGGGAATGTATAGCAAGTGAAAGAGAGCTATGTGAAATATATGGAGTTAGTAGGATGACCATAAGACAGGCTATTGGAGAGCTAGTACAAGAGGGAGTACTACTAAGAATTAAAGGAAAAGGAACATTTGTATGCGAGCAAACTTTCAAACAAAAAGATATGATGAGTTTTACTGAAATAATAAAGCAAATGGGGAAAAACTTAAGATCTGAAGTAGTTGAATTTGATAAAATTCCTACCCCAGAAGATTTTATAGATATTTTTTGTTTAGATGAAGTATATAAAATAACTAGAAAGCGTATAGTTGATGATGAGTGTGTTGCACTAGAAAAAGTTTATATACCAGTAGATTATTGTGGATATATGGATGAAGAAATGCTAAAAGGGTCTTTATTCAAGATTTTAGAGGATTTTGGGTACATAATAGATAATTCCCAATCATCAATTATGTCGGTCATTATGGATGATGAACTTAAGGATGCATTTAAAGTTAGCAGTCAGGTTCCTATGCTAAAGATTATTAGCAAGACATATGATTTAAATAATAAACTTATTTTTATAGAAGAAGCTATATATAGATCTGATAAATTTATTTTGCAAGTAAATATATCTAGAAGAGAGGGGAAAATGCGATGAAGGTAATTGTTACAAAGAACTATGAAGAATTAAGTAAAGTAGCTGCTAATGAAATGGCTGAGGTTGTTAAAAATAATCCAAAAGCTATATTAGGACTGGCAACAGGTGGCTCACCAATAGGCATGTATAAAGAATTAATAAAAATGAACAAAGAGGGAGAAATTGATTTCTCAAATGTTACCACAGTAAATCTTGACGAATATGTTGGTTTAAGTGGAGATCATCCTCAAAGTTATAGATACTTCATGAATGATAATTTATTTAACCACATTAATATAGATAAGAAAAACACTTATGTTCCAAATGGATTAGCGAAAGATGTAGAAGAAGAATGTAAAAATTATGATTCTAAGATAGCTCAATTAGGTGGCACAGATGTTCAATTATTAGGAATAGGAAATAATGGACATATAGCATTTAACGAACCTGATAATGCTTTAGTATCAGGAACTCACTTAACTAACTTAACTGAAGATACAATTAAAGCAAATGCAAGATTTTTTGATTCAATTGATGAGGTTCCAAAGACTGCTTTAACTATGGGACTTGGTGGAATAATGAAATCTAAGAGAATCATAGTTATAGCAAGTGGTGAATCAAAAGCAGAAGCTGTTAGATCAATGGTAAATGGAAAGATAAGCACAAATATGCCAGCTTCTATGTTACAAATGCATAGAGATGTTGTGGTAATAGTTGATGAAGCAGCAGCAAAATTATTATAGAATTTAGATATAATGTTATAAAAGAGTTGTAATAATATGATTATTACAACTCTTTTATATTTTTTAGAAAATTATATTTTATATCATTGGTTTTTATAATTTTCTTATGATATAGTATTTATAGAAATTTAATATGAAATAAACAAGATTGGTAGGTAAATTTTATGGCAAAGATTAAATCCATGTTTGTTTGTCAAGAATGTGGATATGAGTCTCCTAAATGGTTAGGAAAATGTCCAGATTGTAATAAATGGAATACATTAGTAGAAGAAATAAAAGAAACTCAAAAAGAAGTAAAATCTAAGGTTAACAATATTAGAGTATTAGAAAATATGCCAAAGAGCATAAGAGATATAAAGTCAGGTGAAAAGGAAAGATATAATACTGGCTTAAAAGAGCTTAATAGAGTATTAGGTGGAGGATTAGTCAGAGGTTCGTTAACTTTAATATCAGGAGATCCTGGTATTGGTAAATCTACACTACTTCTTCAAACTGCACATTCTATATCAAAAAATTATGGTAAGGTATTATATGTTTCAGGAGAGGAATCAGAGGAGCAAATTAAAATTAGAGGAGATAGGCTAGGTATTGACGCAGATCAACTTTATATATTATCTGAAACTAATTTAGATCTAATAGAAGCATATATTAATGAATTAAAGCCTATATTTGTAATTATAGACTCTATTCAAACCGTTTATAAGGAGTCTATAACATCAGCTCCAGGAAGTGTATCTCAAGTTAAGGAATGTTCTAATGCCATAATGAGAATAGGTAAGAGTCAAAACATTCCATTGTTTATAGTGGCGCATGTTACGAAACAAGGAGAATTAGCAGGACCTAGAGTTCTTGAACATATGGTAGATACTGTATTATACTTTGAAGGTGAACGTACTGAAGAGTTTAGAGTCCTTAGAACTATGAAGAATCGTTTTGGTACTACTAGTGAAATAGGAGTATTTGAAATGGCAGAGGAGGGATTAAAAGAAATATATGATCCCTCAAGAATATTCTTAGAAGATACTAACTTTAATCAAGAAGGCTCTGCTGTAATAGGAGTTATGGAAGGTACTAGACCTATATTAGTTGAAATGCAAGCTTTAGTCAGTGAAAGCAACACGCATTTAGCTAGTAGAACGGCTGTAGGTATAGATAATCAAAGGTTAAGACTTATTTTAGCAGTTTTAGAAAAGAAACTAAGAGTACCATTTTATAAATATGATGTTTATGTTAATGTAGTTGGCGGTCTTACTTTAGATGGAACTACAGGTGACTTAGGATTGGCTTTAGCACTATTATCTAGTGTAAAAAATACAGGATTAAAACTTGAGAGAACGGTTATAGTAGGTGAAGTTGGATTAACTGGAGAAATTAGACCTGTTGCTTCTTGTGAAAGATTAATTAAAGAAGCTGAAAAAATGGGATTTAAAAATGCTATAATTCCAGAAAGAAATAAAGATAAAGCAAATAGTAGTACTATTAATATAATAGGTGTAAGCAATTTAAGAGAGGCAATTAATAAGATATTCTAATAGATTGGGTGAGTGTATGTATGAGGATAAAAGATGATGAAGAAATAAAAAGCATATTAAAGCTTATGAGTCCAGGAACAGCTTTAAGAGAAGGATTAGAAAACATATTAAGAGCTAAAACTGGTGGATTACTAGTAATTGGTGATGGTGAAGAAGTTATGAAAATAGTGGATGGAGGATTTAATATTAACTCCGAATATTCGCCAGCATATGTTTATGAATTAGCAAAGATGGATGGAGCAATAGTTTTAAGTAGTGACTTAAAAAAAATAATTTATGCAAATACACAACTAGTACCAGATTATACTCTTACAACATATGAAACTGGTACTAGGCATAGAACAGCAAATAGAGTTGCAAAACAAACAGGAAATGTAGTTATAGCTATTTCTCAAAGAAGAAATATAATTACAGTCTACAAGGGCGACTTAAAATATGTTCTTCAAGAAAGCAGTATTATTCTTGCAAGAGCAAATCAAGCAATACAAACTTTAGAGAAATATGTAAATGTACTTGATAGAGTAATAAATAATTTAAATTTATTAGAGTTTCAGGACTTAACTACTATATTTGATGTAGTTACGGCTATTCAAAGAACAGAGATGGTAATGAGAATAGTAGAGGAAATAAAAAGATATATAGTAGAACTTGGTAATGAAGGAAGATTGATTTCAATGCAGCTTAGCGAGCTGATAAGATTTATTGAAAGAGATGGGATATTATTAATAAGAGATTATTGTAAGGAAGATATGGATTATAATGAAATATATAATGAAATACAAAGACTTACATCAGAAGAATTGGTAGATTTAGATTTAATTGCTAAGTTATTAGGATACTCAGGAATGCCATTAACTGATACATTAATTTCTCCAAAAGGTTTTAGAATATTATTTAAAGTTCCAAGAATACCAGTATCGGTAATAGAAAATTTAGTAAGACATTTTAAAGAGCTTAAGTATGTAATTAAAGCTGATACTTCAGAATTAGATCGTGTAGATGGAATAGGAGAAGCTAGAGCTAAGGCTATTAGAAGTGGATTGAAGAGGATAAAAGAACAAATATACTTAAAAAATGAGATTTAGTAAGAAAATGTATAAAAGCAAAAAAAATAGATAATAATAGAAAAGCAGGGGTTATCCTGCTTTAAAACTATCTAAGGATGAATTTCCCTAAGATATCAATTTTATTTTCTTCTTTTAGGAATATGTCATATAAATTCAAGTCTAAGCAATTACATAAAGAAGTAAGATAAAATATATTATTTCCGATTTCATTTTCTATAACTTCACGACAATTACTACAAAGCTCTCCTTCTATATGAGTGCTTAAAGAAGGGGGTGAGTTGTTAGTATCAATAAAAGTATCTTGTTTTTTTGCAGATATTTTTATACAGCCACAATTAGTTACTGCTTTAGCAAGAGCTCTATTGACTCTAGCGTTTGCTTCATTTAATTTTGTCATTATATCTAAAATACTTCTATGATGTAGTAAAGATTCATTAACATCATTCTGAAAACTATCAAATATTATATCTTTCATATACATCAACTCCTTAAAAGTTATGGCTGTTGTTTATGATAGTTATAGTGTTGAAAAGAAAATAGTAATTAACTTAAACCTATAATAAATTAAATATTTAAATTTTTATAGGGGGTATTGTTAAATTAATAAGATTTTAATAATTATTAATATTAGTAAATACCTTTATATGGTATAATTAAATAGTATATATAGATAATAGGAGGTGAAAATATGTTAAAAAAGATTATAAGAGTTATATTTACCATAATAGGTTTAATAAGCGGATACATTGTTAGTGGACTCTTATTAAATATAATACTTATAAGTGGAATTTCTTTTTTATCTAAACCAATTGGAATTATATCTTTTCGTATCGTTATAACTTTATTATTTGGACTTATTCTTTATATTGTTTCACCACGTATTTATGACTCTATTGTTAAAGCTATTGAATATATAGAAAAAAACATTCAAAAACTTACAGCAACTGAAATTATTTACGGAGGATTTGGAGCATTAATATCATTAATACTAACATCTTTGATAGGATTACCTTTAAACAGTATAGATTTATTTGGCCTAGGACCGATACTTTTTGTTTTATTAAACTTAATATTTGCAATAATAGTTGCTAATATTTTTATAGAAAAAAGGGATGATATTTCAAATGTCCTTTTAAATTTAAGAAAAAACAGTATTAAGGATAAAAGATCAAAGGTTAGTCCTAAGAGTAGCCCTAAGGTATTGGATACATCAGTTATAATAGATGGAAGAATATTTGATATATGCCAAACGGGTTTTGTTGAAGGACCATTAGTTATACCAAATTTTGTTTTGGATGAGTTAAGACATATATCAGATTCAGCTGATTCTCTAAAAAGGAATAGAGGAAGACGAGGACTAGATATATTAAATAAAATTCAAAAGGAATTAGATATAGAAACGCAAATTTGGGAAGGTGACTTTCCAGAAATTCAAGAAGTAGATAGTAAGTTGTTAAAGCTTGCTCAAACATTAAAAGGTAAGGTAATAACTAATGATTTTAACCTTAACAAAGTTGCTGAATTCCAAGGCGTTCCAGTACTTAATATTAATGAACTAGCAAATGCTATTAAGCCTGTGGTTCTTCCGGGTGAAGAAATGAAAGTGGTAGTGGTTAAAGATGGAAAAGAAGCTACTCAAGGTATCGGATATTTAGATGATGGAACTATGATAGTTGTAGAAGGTGGAAGAAAGTACATGGGTGAGCAAATAGTAGTTATAGTTACATCTGTATTACAAACTGCTGCAGGTAGAATGATATTTGCAAAACCAAAAGATGAATAGTAGGTGTTTATATGGTTAGTGCTATAATTTTAGCAGGTGGAAAAGGAAAGAGAATGGGTGCTAAAGTTAGTAAGCAGTATATAGAAGTTAAGGGTAAGCCTATTTTATATTATACATTAGAGAAATTTGCTGCTTGCAAAGATATTGATAAGATTGTTTTAGTATTACCAAAAGATGAAATAGAATATTGTACTAAGGAAATATTAAATAAGTATTCTTTAAAAGTAGATATTATAGTTGAAGGTGGAAAAGAGAGACAAGATTCTGTATTTAACGCATTAAATAAGCTAGATGGTGATGAAATAGTATTAATTCATGATGGAGCTAGACCTTTTGTTTCAGAAAGAATAATAAAAGATGGCATAAAATATGCAAAGCTTTATGGATCAGCAGCTCCTGGGGTTACACCTAAAGATACTATTAAGATCAAGGATAAGAATAGTTTTTCTCTTTCTACCCCAGATAGAAATGAATTAGTGGCTATTCAAACACCCCAAGTATTTAAGCTTGATATCATAAAGAAATGTCATAAAAGAGTAAAAGAAGATAAAATAATAGTTACAGATGATACCATGGTAGTTGAGAGCTATAATAATAAGGTTTATTTGTTTGAAGGTGACTATACTAATATTAAGGTAACTACGCCAGAAGATTTAATATTAGCTGAGAAACTTGTTTGATCAATATTCCAAGTATATTGACATTAGTTTAGTTAGAATATATAATAAATTAAGCTAAAATTAAATAGGTTTAAAACAGTGAAGAAGAATAGTAGAATCCGCTTTTTCAGAGAGAAAATTCATAGGCTGTAAGATTTTCAATAGGATTTGAACCAGCTTTGGAGTTGTAGGAAAAAACTATCGGTTTAATATCGTTAAAATTATTAAAGTACAAATTTAGGTGGTACCGCGATACAAGTTCGCCCTAATCAATTGGGGTGGGCTTTTTTTATTTAAAAATATATTTACAAAAGTTAATGAAAATATTTTTATAGAGTTATATAAGAATATTATATTCAAGCGGTGTGCTAATAGTTATAAAATATAGATAAAAGTAATAGGAGGAAGCAAAAAAATGAAAATGTCTAATATGTTAATATCAACATTAAGAGAGGTTCCAGCAGAGGCAGAAATTAATAGTCATAAATTAATGTTAAGATCTGGAATGATTAGGAAAATGGCATCAGGTATATATAATTATATGCCATTAGGTTTAAGAGTTTTAAAAAAGGTAGAAGATATAGTTAGAGAAGAAATGAATAATGCAGGAGCTCAAGAGTTTTTAGCTTCAGCAGTATTACCAGCAGAATTATGGCAAGAATCAGGTAGATGGGATGTTTACGGAGAAGAAATGTTTAGACTTAAGGATAGAAATAATAGAGATTTCTGTCTAGGACCTACTCATGAAGAAGTATTTACGGATATAGCTAGAAATGAAATTAAATCATATAAGCAACTTCCAGTAAATCTTTATCAAATTCAAACTAAATATAGAGATGAAAGAAGACCAAGATTTGGAGTTATGAGATCTAGGGAATTTATAATGAAAGATGCTTATAGCTTTGATAAGGATCAAGAAGGTTTAGATGTATCATATAATAAGATGCATGAAGCTTATATAAAAATATTTAATAGATGTGGAATAGATGCAAAATGTGTTGAAGCAGATTCAGGAGCAATTGGTGGCTCAAATTCAGCTGAGTTTATGGTTAAATCAGAAGTAGGAGAAGATGATGTAGTTTTCTGTAGTTCTTGTGATTATGCTGCAAATATAGAAAAAGCACCGTCTACTGTTGAAAAGGCTGAGATTGAAGAATTAAAAGACTTAATTAAAACTGAAACTCCTAATATAAGAACTATTGAGGATTTAGTAAAGTTCTTTAATACAACTGAAAATAAATTTGCAAAGACTTTAATATACAATGCTGATGGAAAAATAGTAGCTGTAATGGTTAGAGGAGATAGAGAAGCAAACGAAGTTAAGGTATCTAATGCTCTAGGTGGAGTAGTTAATTTAAATATGGCTACACCAGAAGAGGTTTTGAAAGCTACCAATGCGCAAGTTGGCTTTGCGGGACCTATAAATATAAAAGTAGATACTTTATTAGTTGATGAAGAAGTTGCAAATATGTATAATTTCATAGTAGGAGCAAATGAAACTGGATATCATATTGAAAATGTAAACTATGGAAGAGATTTCAAAGGTGTAGTTGGAGATTATAGAAATATTACTGAAGGTGAAAAGTGTCCAGTTTGTGGAGAAAAAGTAACTATAGCAAGAGGAACTGAAGTAGGTCATATATTTAAGCTTGGAACTAAATATTCTGAAGCTATGAAGGCTACATTCATAGATGAAAATGGTAAAGAAAAGCCATTTGTAATGGGATGTTATGGAATAGGAGTAACTAGAACTATGGCATCTATAATAGAGCAACACAATGATGAAAATGGAATAGTATGGCCTTTAGCAGTAGCTCCATATCATGTTAATGTAATACCAGTAAATATTAAAGATGAAGAGCAAATGAAGATTGCTAATAAGATTTACGAAGAGTTAAAAGCTATTGGCGTAGATGTAGTATTAGATGATAGAAATGAAAGAGCTGGAGTTAAATTTAAAGACTCAGAACTTATGGGAATTCCAATGAGAGTTACTGTAGGCAAGAAGATTTCAGAAGGTGAAGTGGAATTTAAACTTAGAACAGCTGAAATGGAAAATATAAAAATAGAAGAAGTAGTTAATAGGATAAGGGAAGAATTTAAGAAAAACAAATTATCTGTTAGATAGGAGGTAATTAAATGAAAATTTATAATAGCTTAACGAGACAAAAAGAGGAGTTTGTGCCAATTACTCAAGGCGAAGTTAAGATGTATGTTTGTGGGCCTACTGTTTATAATTACTTTCATATTGGAAATGGTAGAACATTTATAGTTTTTGATACTATTAGAAGATATTTTGAATATAGAGGATATAAGGTTAAATTTATTCAAAATTTTACAGACATAGACGATAAAATGATAAAGAAAGCTAATGAGGAAGGCACAACAGTTGCATGTATTGGTGATAGATATATAGATGAGTATTATAAGGATGCAGATGGATTAAATATTAAAAGAGCATCTGTTAATCCAAGGGCTACTGAATTTATAAAAGATATTATAGATTTTGTTGAGGGCTTAATTGAAAAGGGATATGCTTACGAAGTAGATGGAGATGTTTATTTTAGAACTAAAAGATTTAGTGGTTATGGAAAGCTAATAAAACAAAGTTTAGAAGATCTTCAATCAGGTGCTAGAATAAATGTAGATGAAAGAAAAGAAGATCCAATGGATTTTGCTTTATGGAAATCACAAAAACCAGGAGAACCTGCTTGGATAAGTCCATGGGGGTTAGGAAGACCAGGGTGGCATATAGAATGCTCATGTATGGCAAAAAAACTGCTTGGAGAAACTATAGATATTCACGCCGGTGGAATGGATTTAGCTTTTCCACATCATGAGAATGAGATAGCTCAAAGTGAAGCCTTAACAGGTAAAACTTTTGCTAGGTATTGGATGCATTCGGCATATTTAAATGTTAATAATCAAAAGATGTCTAAGTCTTTAAATAACTTTTTAACTGCAAGAGATGCTCTTGAAAAATATGATGCAGATGTAATTAGATTTTTAATGTTATCTGCTCACTATAGAGTACAATTAAATTTTAGCGATGATTTATTAGAATCTGCAAAGGCATCAGTAGAAAGATTATATAATGCTATTTCAAATTTGGAAAATTTAATTGAAGAAGTTAAGAAAGAAAAGATGGATGAGTCGGAAGAAACTTATTTAAATTCATTAGATGCTTATAGACAAAAGTATATAGATAAGATGGATGATGATTTTAATACAGCTGATGCAATTACTGCTATATTTGATCTTATAAAGGATATTAATACAAATATCTCTATAGAATCATCTAAGGAACTTTGCGAAAAGGCACTTGAGTTAATAAGAGAACTTGGAAATCCATTGGGAATCCTTCAAAAGTCAACTAAAGGTAGCTTAGAAGAGGAAATAGAAAGACTAATTGAAGAAAGGCAACAAGCAAGGAAAGATAGAAATTTTGCTTTAGCTGATAAGATAAGAGATGATTTAAAAGCAAGAAATATAGTTTTAGAAGATACACCTCAAGGTGTTAGATGGAAAAAAACAAATTAATATAAAGGCTGCAAAATGCAGCCTTTATTTAAAGGAGAGAAAGTATGTTAGAGGATTTAAGAATTAGAGAATTTAGTATAGAAGAAGCTAGGCAATTAAATCCTTTGCAGTTAGCATTAATAGGAGATGGTGTATTTGAAGTGTATATAAGAAATTATATTCTTTCAAATAATACACAACTATCTGCACATAAAATTCATGTAAAGGCTATTAGTTACGTTAAAGCAAAAAGTCAATCTAATATAATGCATGTAATAGAAAAAGAGTTAACAGAAGATGAATTGTATATTTATAAGAGAGGAAGAAATACTAAGTCGGCTACAGTACCTAAAAATGCAAATGTTATAGATTATAGAAATGCAACTGGTTTTGAAGCGTTACTTGGTTATTTATACTTGACGGGAAATAAGGAAAGACTATTTAATATATTAGAAAAATCTACTGAAATACAGTTAACATAACTTGTAAAAGGTATATAATAGAGATAAGGAGTGATTAAGATGACTAAAGGAACAAGAGAAGCTAGAATGAGAGCTAGAATGGAAAGACAAATGTTTGAAGATAGTCAGAATAAGCCTAAAAAACAGTTTTCTAAAGGAAATAAAAAACAATTAGATAATAGAGAAAATTCTTTTGAAATAAATGAAGCGGAACCTAGAGAAGATTTAATTATAGGTAGAAATGCAGTAATGGAGGTTCTTAAAAGTGATAGAACTATAGAATCTATATATATTGCAAATGGACATATGGAAGGATCTATAAAGGTAATAATAAATATAGCAAGAGAAAAAGGACTAGTTTTAAAAGAAGTAGATAGAAAAAAACTAGATGTTATGAGTGGAGGAACTAACCACCAAGGTGTAATAGCTCAAGTTACACCATATAAGTATTGTGAAATACCAGATATGTTGAATTTAGCTAAGAAAAAAGGCGAAGATCCATTCATAGTTATATTGGATGAAATAGAAGATCCTCATAATTTAGGTTCTATAATAAGAACTGCTGAATTATGTGGTGTTCATGGTATTATTATACCAAAAAGAAGGAATGTTGGTATTACATCTACTGTTTATAAATGTTCAGTAGGAGCTATTGAACATATGAAGATAGCAAAGGTAACAAATATAAACTCTGCTATAGATGAATTAAAAAAAGAAGGGCTTTGGATATATGGAGCAGATATAGCTGGGGATGAATATAGCTATGAGGTTAACTTCGGAGGACCATGTGCTATGGTTATAGGAAGTGAAGGAAGAGGAATATCTAAGCTTACTTTAAAAAAATGTGATAAGTTGGTTAAAATCCCTATGGTAGGTAAAATAAACTCTTTAAATGCTTCGGTTGCAGGTGGTATAATGATGTATGAAATATTGAAGGGAAGACTAGCAAAATAGTCATTTCGTAAGAGGTACCATGTGAAAATAATATTTGTTGATGGGTATAATGTTATAAATAGTTGGCCTAATCTAAAAGCTCAAAAAGATTATAGTTTTGATGGAGCTAGGCAAAGCTTAATAGATAGTTTACATAATTACTCGGTTTATGAGGGATGTAAGATTATAATCGTTTTTGATGCGCATAAGGTAAATGGAAGCATCGAAAAGAAAGAAGATATAAACAATAATATAAGTATAGTTTTTACTAAAGATGGAGAAACAGCTGACTCTTATATAGAGAGAGAAGTTAATAACATAGGCAGAAGATTTGAAGTTTATGTTGTGACATCGGATTGGCTTGAGCAACAAACTATTTTTCAAAGAGGAGCAGTTAGAATGTCCTCGATTGAATTTTATAATGAAGTTCTTGATACGCAAAATAGAATAAAAAGAAAAACGTTAAAAAATACTAATATATCAAATAAAAATAGTTTATTTGATAATATAGATGATGATATTTTGAAGAAGTTAGAAGCTATGAGACGTAGTAAATAATATATGTACTTATATAGTATAGAGCTTAAAGGGGGGGGATATATAGTGGAGAGTATCAGAATGGAAGAAACTTTATATGTTGAATTCCAAAATAAACCAGATGAAGAAGTAGTTGATGAGGCTAAAAGAGGAAATAGCAGAGCTCAAGAATACTTAATTTCAAAGTATGAAAATTTTGTAAAGGCTAAATCTAAATCGTATTTCCTTATTGGAGCAGATAAGGAAGATATTTATCAAGAGGGAATGATAGGTTTATATAAAGCTATCCGAGATTTTAAAGCTGATAGATTAACTAGCTTTAAGGCCTTTGCAGAAATTTGTATAACCAGGCAAATAATAACAGCTATAAAAACAGCTACTAGACAAAAACATATCCCCCTAAACACATATATATCTTTAAATAAACCAATTTACGAAGAAGAGTCGGATAGAACTTTAATTGATGTATTATCTGAATTTAAGATAACAGATCCTGAAGAACTTATAATAGGAAAAGAACAAATAAAACATATCGAGGGAGAAATTGCTAAGGTACTTTCGGACCTAGAAATGGAAGTTCTTCAATCTTATTTAGATGGAAAATCATATCAGGAAATTGCTTGCGATTTAGATAGGCAAGCGAAGTCTATAGATAATGCACTTCAAAGGGTTAAGAGAAAACTTGAAAAATGTCTCTATAGTGAAAAATAAGTCATTAAATTCATATTGACAAATTTTTTGAACAATAGTAAACTTTATAATTGGTATATTAAAATGTAAACTAAAAAGATGGAAATGCTCATGTAGCTCAGTAGGCAGAGCGTCGCCTTGGTAAGGCGGAGGTCGTCGGTTCAATCCCGATCATGAGCTCCAATATAGTTGAGTGCTCACTAATTGCGATTATTGTAATTTTAGGTTGCTTTGATCTTTGTGTGGGCTCAATATATCAACAAAAAAACTAGAAAACGCTAGGCAAAGTTTATTACAAAGATTAAAGGAGGATTTTACAATGGCAAAGCAAAAATTCGAAAGAAGTAAACCACATGTAAACATTGGAACAATCGGTCACGTTGACCACGGTAAGACAACTTTAACAGCTGCTATCACAACAGTATTAGCAAA
>NZ_JBNOOF010000015.1:0-38387 GCF_050585245.1 Clostridium nigeriense | reverse complement strand
GAAACAACAGGGATCGAACCTGTGACCCTCTGCTTGTAAGGCAGATGCTCTCCCAGCTGAGCTATGCTTCCATATTTGGTGACTCCTAGGGGAATCGAACCCCTGTTACCACCGTGAAAGGGTGGTGTCTTAACCGCTTGACCAAGGAGCCATATCTTTTTTTATCACTCTTGCGCTTGCCTTTCTCCCGGCGAGCACATTAACTATAATACATAAATTTTAATATAGTGTCAACACTTTTTTATAACTTTTTTTTATTTTTTTTATTACTGCTTAAAAAACCTTATAAAACCTAGAAAAATATTGGTTTTAGACTAAATTAAACTTCTTATATTTATTAGAAATATATTATAATCTTATTATATCATATTTTACTATAAATTTATTATATTAATTTTTTAAGGAGTTTTATTATGATACATCATGATTTAATTATAGTAGGTGGTGGAGCATCTGGATTATTTGCTGCAATTAACGCAAAGGATTTTGGTTTAGATGTTGCCATAATAGAGGGTACTGATAGAATAGGTAAAAAGATTTTAACTACTGGAAATGGTAGATGTAATATTTCTAATAGAACTATTTCATTTCCTTTTCTCTCATATCATAGTGAAAATACAGGATTTTTTTCAAAGGCTTTATCTAATTTTGGAGTTGAAGATACTGAAAACTTCTTTTTATCTCTGGGACTTCCTATTGTAGAGCTAAAAAACGGTAAAATGTATCCAAAATCTCTTCAAGCTTCTTCAGTAGTAGATATATTAAAAATGGCTATTGATGATAGAGGGATTCCTTTATACACAGATTGTAAAGTAAAAGATATCCACAAGGGAAAAATTTTTAAATTATCCACAAGTAACGATGATAAAAAATTATTCACATGTAACAAACTAATTTTAGCCTGTGGAGGAAAATCTGCTGTTAAAACTGGATCTGATGGATCTGGATATAACTTAGCAAAATCTTTAGGTCATACAATAATTAAAACTATTCCTGGAATAGTTCAATTAAAATTAGATAATCCTTATCTTAAATCTATTTCTGGAGTAAAGTTTGATGGATATGCAACTTTATTAGTAAATGGAGATGCTACAAGAAAAGAATTTGGAGAAATTTTATTTACTGACTATGGAATATCAGGACCTCCTATACTTCAAATTTCAGGTTATGCCTCAAAGGCTTTACTAAATAATAAAAATGTAGAAGTAGTTGTTGATATGTTACCTAATGAAGATATTGAAGATGTACAAAACTTCCTTGAAGGACATTTTGCTATGTTTTCACATAGAGCAGTTATAGATTCTCTTATTGGGGTTATTAATAAAAAACTTATTCCTACAGTATTGAAAGCAGCAAATATTCCAAATTTACATATGCCCTGTTATGAATTAGAATGGCATCATAAAAGAGATATAATAAATATATTAAAATCTTGGAAGTTTAAATGTGTAGATACTAATGGATTTAATCAAGCTCAAGTTACCATTGGTGGCATAAATACTAAAGAAATTAGTTCATCCACTCTAGAATCGAAGATAGTAAAAAACTTATATTTCTGTGGAGAAATTTTAGATGTCGACGGTGATTGTGGTGGTTTTAATCTTCAATGGGCATGGAGTTCGGGCCACTTTGTAGCTAAAAACATTGCAACTAGTAATAATTAAATATATAAAAAGTAATTGAGGAAGCAATTCACCTTTACGAATTGCTTCCTCAATTTATTAATTTATTTTTCATCTTCTAATTATTGATATCTTTCTTCCAACATCCTATTAATCTAGTTAATTCTCTATTATCTAAAGTTTCTATCTTATGTATAGTTACTAAAGAATCCCCTTCCTCTTCTCTAATATCTGTAATCACTCTAACAGTTTCTCCATATTTACATTCTTTTTCAAATGTAACCTTAATTTCATCTAATGTATAATTATTAACTATTTCTTCTGGTAAAGTTTCAATAGCCCAATCAATATATTTTGTATTATTTACATGTTTATTAGAGTCTATATCTGAATACCTAACCTTGAATGTATCTTCATATTTATAATCAGTAATGGCTTCAAGCTTTGGAATCTTAAAGTCTTCTTGTATATCTCCATCAACACCATATACCTCATATTGATCCTTAGGAATTCTCATCATCCTTCTCTTTTCTATATTTATTAATAAAAATATTGCATTTGCAATGACTATAACATTTCCATTACTATCTTTAATTTCATAATTTCTTAAAGCATAAAATTTTTTAAATCCAACTGCCTCAGTCTTAACCCTCAATTTCTCACCATAGGTTGGATTCCTAAATATCTTTACATGATAATTATAAAATACCCAAGTCATATTATTTTCAATAAGACTCTCCATACCTGATCCTAATTCCTCAGATTGCTTTGTTCCAATGTCAGATAGAATATTAATTATAGTTGACATATTTCCTCTTAAGTTTCTATCCACGTCGTAGTAATGTAATTCGTATTCTTTTTCATAAGCCTTCCCCATAATATACCTCCTAAAAATTAATATTAAAACTCTGTAAAAATACAGAGTTTTAATATTTAAATGCAAATTATTTAATATTGTACTTTAAACTATTGGGTCTATAAATCCATCATCTTGATTATTATCTTCTCCAGAATTACCTAGGAAATTATCAATTTGTGGCTTAGTTCTATCTAGAACAAATATATTTAAATAAGCTACCACATATATACTAATAACTACTGGAAATATCACTGATAGTATAACACCCAAAATAGGTATAAACTCAAGTATTACTAAACATATACCTAATAGTATTGCAATACCTGAAATGGCTGCCAATCTTCCTACTGTCGACCAGAAATATCCCTTTCTAAATAAAAGGAAAGTTTCTCTAATTGCATCCATTGTGCCTAAATCATTTACTACAAAACTTGAATTAAACAAAGAACATAATGGTATTATAACCACTATTACTGCAATTGCTAAAGGAACTGCTATTATAGTTCCTATTCCTAAAGTTAATAAAGAAAATAATAACGTTAAAATAAATAGAACTGTCATTGCTATGATCATCATTAACGCAACTAATATACTTAACCCTAAAGCACTCCATTTCTTTTCCCAAATATATTTTGTAGCACTCCTCCAACTTACTTCATTACCCTTATTAGCATCATCTAAAATCTTAGTTATTACAAATGTACCAAATAAAGATAAAATTCCTGTAATTATTCCTACTATTATTAGTATTAATATAGTTCCTGCTCCTATAACTGAAAAACTATTATCATAATAAGGATATGAATAAATAGATGATACACTAAAAAATACTGCAGTAATAAACGTAAAGCTCATTACCATTGTTAATATAAACGACGGAACCATAAATATTCCTATAGCTTTTAGAATTTCCAAAACATTATCTTTGCATATATTAAATGCCCTAGACAAAATTTCCGTTATTACTAATTGACCATTCCTTTTTTCCATAAAAGCCCCCCTAAAACATTCTATTACTATATATATATATTATTTTATCATAATTATTTACTATTTTATTATTATTTTTAAATATTTTTACCAAAATGATACATATAAAAAAAGTACTTCTATATAATTTTGCTTATTCCGTCGCGAGCTCCAAGTCATCGCAAAATTAATAGAAGCACTTCAGAGCTGATGGAAGGAAATTATAAAAGGTTATTCGCAGGGTAACCTTTTATAATTTCCTAAAGAATAAAAAAGAGACTGTCTTTCGACAGCCCCTATATTATGTTAATATTATTCTATTTAAAGTTCTTTTGTTACTCTAATAGTTTGATCTCTTTTTGGACCAACACCTACAATAGAAATTTTAGTTCCTGTAAGTTCTTCAATTCTTGCTAAATATTTTTTTGCATTTTCAGGTAGTTCATCATAGCTTCTAGCTTCTGCTACTTCTTCTCCCCATCCTTCAAATTCTTCATATACAGGTTCGCATTTTTCTAAATCTCTTAGACTTGCTGGGAAGTAATCTATAACTTTTCCATCGAATTTATATCCTACACAAATTTTTAATTTATCAAGGCCTGCTAAAGTATCTATTTTAGTAACACATAAAGATGTTAATCCAGAAACTCTAACTGTTGTTTTTAATATAACAGCATCAAGCCATCCGCATCTTCTTGATCTACCAGTAGTTACTCCATATTCATGACCATTTTCTCTTATCCATTCACCTATTTCATTATCTAACTCTGTTGGGAAAGGTCCTTTACCAACTCTTGTAGTGTAAGCTTTTGCTATACCTACTGCATTAGTAATCATTGTTGGCCCAATTCCTGAACCACTAGCAACTCCACAAGCAGTAGTATTAGATGAAGTTACATATGGATAAGTACCATAATCTATATCAAGAAGCATTCCTTGTGCCCCTTCAAATAGTACAGTTTTATCTTCCTTTATCTCATCATATAGTCTGACAGATGTATCTTGAACATACGGTCTTAATCTTTCAGCTAATTCTAGGTACTCTTTAAGAATTTCATCATAGTTTAGCTCTTCTCCACCTAGAACATTAACTATATATTTGTTTTTTGCTTCTATATTTTCTTTTAATTTTTCTTTAAATATTTCTTCATCTATAAGATCGCAAATTCTAATTCCACATCTTTCAAATTTATCTGTATAACAAGGTCCTATTCCTTTTCCAGTTGTTCCTATGTCATTCTTTCCTCTTGATTTTTCTTTTAACTTATCTAAGATTTTATGATAAGGCATTATAACGTGAGCTCTATCACTTACTATAAGTTTATTTGGTGTAACTTTAACACCCTCTTCTTCTAAATAATCTATTTCTGTAAATAAAGCTTTTGGATCAACAACTACTCCATTACCAATGATATTTAATTTATTATCATATAGTATTCCTGATGGGATTAAGTGAAGTTTATATTGCTTGTCACCTACTTCAACAGTATGACCTGCATTATTACCTCCTTGGAATCTAACTATTACCTCTGCTTCTTCTGCAAGATAATCTGTCATCTTTCCTTTTCCTTCATCGCCCCATTGAGCTCCTAAAACAACAAATGCTGACATTAAATTGCCTCCTTGTATAAGGACTTAATTAGCCCCTTTTAATAAAATTAATTTACAAGTACATATTAACAAAGTAAAAAAAAACTTTCAACTTCTTTTGCGAATATTTTTTTGCATTATATATAAATAATTCGTATAATTAGTATATAAATAATTTATAGAAGGAGTTTATATATGAATATTTACGAAGAGTCTCTAAAATATCATGAAGAGTTAAAAGGTAAGTATCAAATTAAATCTAATTGTAAAATAACTAGCTCAAGAGATTTAAGCTTAGCCTATACCCCTGGAGTTGCTGAACCTTGTAGAGAAATATATAAAAACCCTGATTTAGCTTATACATATACAAGAAAATGGAATACTGTAGCAGTTATATCTGATGGTACAGCAGTTTTAGGTTTAGGCGATATTGGTCCATTAGCATCTATTCCTGTTATGGAAGGTAAATCAATATTATTTAAGGAATTTGCTAATGTAGATGCATTCCCTTTAGTTTTAGGCACTAAAAATGTTGATGAAATAGTTGATACTATAGTTAGAATCTCACCTTCCTTAGGTGGAATTAACCTTGAAGATATATCTGCTCCTAGATGTTTTGAAATAGAAAAAAAATTAAAAGAAAAATTAGATATTCCAGTTTTCCATGATGATCAACATGGTACTGCTATAGTAGTTTTAGCTGGACTAATAAATGCACTAAAGCTTGTAAAAAAAGAAATTGAAAATATAAAAATAGTTATAAACGGTGCTGGTTCTGCTGGTACTGCAATTTGTAAATTACTTATATCCTTTGGTGCTAGAGATATAATTGTTTGTGACAAAACAGGAATTATTAATAGAGATATGGATTCTTTAAATGATTCTATGAAAGAATTATCTTTAATAACTAATAAAGATAATATTAAAGGAGGCTTAAAAGATTCCCTAATTAATGCAGATGTATTTATAGGCGTATCTGCTCCTAATTTAGTAAGCAAAGAAATGGCTCTTACTATGAATAAAGATGCTATAATTTTTGCTATGGCAAATCCAACTCCTGAAATATTCCCTGAAATAGCAAAAGAGGCAGGAATAAAAGTTATTGGAACAGGAAGATCAGATTTTCCAAACCAAGTTAATAACGTATTAGCCTTCCCAGGAATATTTAGAGGTGCTTTAGATGTAAGAGCAACTGAAATTAATGAGGAAATGAAAATTTCTGCTGCTTATGCCATTGCTAACTCAGTTAAACATGAAGATTTAGATTATGATTTTATACTACCTAAAGCCTTTGATCTTAGTGTTCAAAAGGCAGTTGCAGATGCAGTTAAGGAAGCTGCTATAAAAACCGGTGTATCTAAACTTTATAATAAATAGCCAATAGTATTAGCTTCTAACTAATTTAAATTAATTAACACAGAACTTATTTATATAATACCTAAGTATGTGGTATTATTTCATTTACTTTTTATAAAAAATAATAGAATGCTAATGGAAGTGATTAACGAAATAGGCATTCTATTATTTATTAAATTTACATTCTTTGAGACTTTTCAGCACATTTTTCTAAGGCTTTAATTATTGTACTTCTAAAACCACCATTTTCAAGCTCTGTTACTGCTTCTATTGTTGTACCTGCCGGTGAACAAACCATATCCTTTAATTCTCCAGGATGCTTTCCAGTTTCTAATGCAAGCTTTGCTGATCCTAATATAGCTTGTTCAGCCATCTTATATGCCTTATTCCTTGGAAGTCCAAGCTTAACGGCTGCATCTGCCATAGCTTCTATAAACATGAATACATATGCTGGTGAAGATCCACATAATGCAATAAATCCATGAAAATATTTTTCTTCTAATATTTCACACTTACCAAACATATTAAATATATTACAAATATATTCTAATTCCTCTTCTTTTATATTTTTATTTGGACAAATAGCAGATATTGCCTCTCCTACTAAAGCTGGAGTATTCGGCATAGTTCTAATTATCTTATAATCATTCTCAAGCCATTCTTCCATATCACTCATTGATATTCCAGCTGCTATTGAAATAATTATAGTTTCTTTGCTTATTTCTTCCTTTATATCTAATAATACATTCTTAAATATATTTGGTTTTATTGCTAAAAATAATATATTTGAATTCTTTGCAACTTCTTTATTATCTAATGTAACTTTTACTCCAAATTCCTTTTCAATATCATTTTTAGATTTTTCACTTCTAGTTGATACTAAAATATCTTCTTTGGCTATTTTTTTTGAATTTAAAATTCCTCCAAGAATAGCTTTTCCCATATTTCCGCATCCTATAAATCCTATTTTTTTATTCATTGCCTTCACTTCCTTAAAAATATTTATTGTAAATAAATTTCTTATTTTTTTATAATTTATAAACTTCACCATTATACTCATAGGATAGCTTTATCATTATGTTACAAACTATTTATATAAGGAGGGATAGTTATGAAAAATGATTTAATAAAAATTAACTCTTTTAATCAAAATACAAAGCCCATTATTAAAGTAATAGATAGAGATAGTTTTTACGACATATATATTTTTCTTCGAGACCTTACCAAAGATGAGATTATATTAAAATACATAAATAACTTTCTTATATTAAACCTCTCCTTAAAGAATAAGTATAATGATTTAGTAAATTTTAAAAAAATCTTATACTTAAATAAAATAAATATAGATAAAATACAAAATTCAGTACAAGCTAATTTAATTTATTTAAAAATTCCTAAAAATTAAAAGAATAGGCTGTATCAATAAATTTTAATTGATACAGCACCCTATTATCTATTCTTTATAAACTAGCTCTAAATTAGCAAATTTACTATGAGCTCCAATCCAAGCCATTTTAACTGTTCCAACTGGACCATTTCTTTGTTTTGCTATTATGCATTCACCTATATTTTTATCTTCTGTTTCTTTGTTATAATATTCATCTCTATATAAGAACATAACAACGTCAGCATCCTGCTCAATAGAACCAGATTCTCTTAAGTCTGAAAGCATCGGTCTATGATCTGCTCTTTGTTCAGGGGCACGGGATAGCTGTGATAAAGCTATAACTGGACATTCCATTTCCTTAGCTAAAGCCTTTATAGATCTAGATATTTCAGATACTTCTTGTTGTCTACTCTCACTACCTGAACTACCACTCATTAATTGGAGGTAGTCAATAAGTATCATATCTATGCCATGCTCCATTTTAATTTTTCTACATTTAGATCTCATTTCCATAACACTAAGACCTGCAGTATCATCTATGTATATTCTAGCCTTAGATAAAGGTCCTGTAGCTCTTGCTATTCTCTCCCAATCATCGTCGTCTAAGTTACCAGTTCTAAGTTTTAACATATCTACATTAGCTTCTGAACAAAGTAATTTATATGCTAGCTGTTCCTTTGACATTTCCAGAGAAAATATAACTACACTTTTTCCCTCTCTTAAAGCTGCATGCTCTGCAATATTAAGTGAGAAAGTTGTTTTTCCCATAGAGGGTCTTGCAGCAATAAGTACCATATCGCCCTTTTGGAATCCTGATGTTTTTGCATCTAAATCCCTTATACCTGAACCAACTCCAGTAATAGATCCTTTGTTATTAAATAATCTTTCAATTTCTAAGAATCCTCTTTCTAATACATTTGCTAAAGGTTCATAGTCATTAGATCCTTGTTTTTCTGCCAAATCAAAAATCTTCTTTTGGGCTAAGTCTAATACTTCTTCTACTTTATCTTGCTTATTATAACTTTCTTCTATAATATTAGTTGCTGATTTAATTAACTTTCTTAAAGTTGATTTTTCTTCTACTATTTTAATATATGCCTCTAAGTTAGCGGTTGTAATAACTGATGAGCTTACTTCTGATATATAAGTAACTCCACCAGCCTTTTCTAACATATCTGTTGATTTTAAGTATTCTAACAAGGTTACAAGGTCAACAGCCATATCTTTAGAAAACATCTCTCTAATAGCCTTAAATATAACCTTATGACCATCTCTATAAAAATCTTCATCATTTAATTTTTCTAAAGCTTTGGCTATTGCACTTTTATCTATTATCATAGCTCCAATAACAGATTGTTCAGCTTCTAAACTTTGAGGTAAGCTTCTCATTATTGGTGTATCCAATTTGTAACCTCCTTCCTTTCCATAATAAATACATTATATCAAAAATTTTTATTGTATAGAACAAAATTAAGCTTCCAAATAAGGAAGCTTAATTTTAATTATTTTTCAAATACTATATCCATTAATTCTTCAATTCTACTTATAGATTTAACTTCTATATCATTTAAATCAGATGGAACCTCTTTTTCATTTGCCTTAGGAACAACTACAAGTTTAATACCTTTTCTTCTTGCTCCATAAATCTTTTCGAAAATTCCACCTACAGGCTTAATATTACCTCTTAATGATATTTCACCAGTTATAGCTACATCCTGTCTTATAGGCTTTTCAAGTAGGGCACTTACTATAGCAATAGTAATAGCTGCTCCAGCTGATGGTCCATCAATTCTTCCACCACCAACGACATTTACATGAATATCATAATCCTTTATATCTTTATCTGTAAGTTTTCTAATAACTGAAGCTGCATTAAATACAGAGTCTTTTGCCATAGAGCCTGCTGTATCATTAAACTTAATAATACCCATTCCTGGCTTTTTAGATTCAAAGGCTACGGCCTCTATTTCTAAAGTTGATCCTAAGAATCCACTTACTCCTAAACCATAAGTATGACCTACTTCATAGCTTTCCACTTCATCAATTGTTTCATAAGGAACATATCTTCCAATAGAAATAACTTCTTCAACATCTTTTAAAGTTATTATGTTATTTTCCTCTTTTTTAGCATTATATAAAGAGTAACCATAGGCATCAGCTAATATATTTACAGCCTTTCTACCTTCAATAGTATATCTACTAATAAATTCAGCAACCCCATCTTCTAAAGTTACATCTAGCTTCTTAGACGCATTTTCTATTATTCCAATTATATCTGTTGCTGATAAAGGTTCAAAATAAACCTCAGTACATCTAGATCTTAATGCAGGATTTATTCTTCCTGGTTCTCTAGTAGTTGCTCCAATTAAAACAAAGTCTGCTGGAGCACCCTTTTCAAAAAGATACTTTACATATTCTGGAGTATTTTCATCATCTGGATCATAATATGAAGATGAGTACTCAACTCTCTTATCTTCTAAAACTTTCAATAACTTATTTTGAAGAATTTCATCTAACTCTCCAATTTCATCTATGAATAAAACTCCACCATGAGCTTCTGTTACAAGTCCTGTCTTTGGCTCTGGTACTCCAACCTCTGCTAAATCCTTTTTACTTCCTTGATAAATCGGATCATGTACAGATCCTAATAATGGATTTGTAATTTCTCTTGGGTCCCATCTTAATGTAGTTCCATCAACTTCAACAAACTTTGAATCATCATCAAAAGGAGTAAAGTTTAACTTCTTAGCCTCTTCTAATGCAAGTCTTGCTGCTGATGTCTTACCTATTCCAGGAGGTCCATATAAAATTATATGTTGTGGATATGGTGATGACATTTTTGAAATTAAAGATTTTATAGCTCTTTCTTGACCTATTATTTCATCAAAAGTTTCTGGTCTTAAAAGACTCATAACATTCTTATTTATTTTCTTAGCATCTAATTCTTCTAATTTTTCTAACTTTTTAGTAGTCTTCGAGCTTTCAGGCCCCTTCTGCTTTTTAATTATAGATAATTTTATATCATCCATAAATTTATCTTGTCTTTCTTGAAGAGCCTTTTCAACTTGTGTTTCTACTTTATTTTGAACATATTTTCTTGCTATATTTTCTGATATATAATAAATTGTATCCTCTAACACACCACGTAATTCCTCTTCATTCGGAACTGTCTTAATACCCTTTCCATCTGAAGCAATTACATTTAAAGCATATATCCTTTCACATATATTAGGTGAGCCTATATATTTTTGTAGCTTAAATCTTACTGTTCTAGCTCTTACTGCTCCCTCATCTAATACATTATTTAATATTTGATTTATTACATTTACTTGTGCATCTAAAGATAACTCACTATCTAATAAACCCTCTATATTTGTTTCGTCGTAAGTCTTCAAACTTAGTCCTCCTTATGATTGCTCTACAATGGTTACTTTCATCTTAGTAGACACCTCTGGATATATTTTAATTTCTATATCATAACTGCCTGTAACCTTTATTGTATCCATAACAATTTTCTTTTTATCTATTGATAACTTAAATTCTTTATTTATTAACTCTGCTACATCTTTACTAGTTATAGCACCAAATAGTCTTCCATTATTTCCTTTAGCTTCAATCTTAACTTCTTTTCCTTTTAATTCTGAAGCTAATTTTTGAGCAGCTTCAATTTCTGCTAATTTTTTCTTTCTTTCATTTTCCTTTTTAGCATTTAATACATGCATATTTGCACTAGTTGCTTCTTCTGCTAATTTCCTAGGAAATAAATAGTTTCTTGCATATCCATCTGATGCTTCTATAACATCACCTTTTTTACCTAATTTTTTAACATCTTGTAATAATATTACCTTCATGTTATTCACCAACCTTCAACTGTTTTTCTATTGATTTTTTAAGTATTTCTTTAGCTTCATTTAATGAAGTATTTTTCAATTGTGCTCCAGCCATATTCATATGACCTCCGCCTCCTAATTCTTCAAGAATTACTTGAACATTAGTATCTCCAATTGATCTACCACTAATCACTACATCATCGCCTATTTTTATTAATACAAAGCATACGTTAATTCCTGATATATTTAATAATTCATCTGCTGCTCTAGCTGCCATAAATGATTTTTTTAAACCCTTTGGCGCAATTGCTATAGCTAAGCCGTTTTTTACTTCTGCTGATTTTATAGTCTCAGCTATAATTAAAAAATCTTGTAAATTATCCATAAACATCTTTTTAACTTCTATAGTATCTGCTCCTATAGCTCTTAAGAATGAAGCTGCATCAAAGGTTCTTACTCCAGTTTTAAATGAAAATCCTTTAGTATCCATAAATATACCTGCTAGTAATCCTTCTGCTTCAATTTTTGTTAGATTCGGTTTTTGAACCATATATTGAATAACTTCTGTAACCATCTCTGATGTTGATGAAGCGTATACTTCTATATAATTTAATATTGCCCCTTCAACTATATCTGGACTTCTTCTATGATGATCTATAATTATCTTTCTTTGAGCTTTTTCAATTATTCTCTTATCTAATATATATCCTGTATTATGAACATCCACTATTATAAGTAATGTTTTTTCATTAATTTGATCATATGCCTCTTCAACTGATACAAAAAGATTATCATACCTAGAATCTATTTTTAATTTTTTTAAAAAATAATCTATAGCAGCAGTTTCATTTCCTAATATTATGTTGCATGGCTTCCCTAATTGTCTAACTACTGAAGACAATCCTAAAGACGATCCAAAGCAATCCATATCCGGATTCTTATGTCCAATAATAAATACATTACTACTTTCATATATTAATTCTTTCAAAGCATGAGAAATAACTCTAGCTCTAACTCTTGTTCTTTTTTCTATTTCTCTGGTATTGCCTCCAAAAAACTTAATTTTTTCATTATTTTTAATAGCAACTTGATCTCCACCTCTACCTAAAGCTAATTCTTTAGCTGTTGTTGCAAAGTTACTATTTTCTAAAGGACATGTACCTCCCCTGCCTACACCTATACTTAATGTTACCTCAAATTTATTTCCTCTATCTATTTCGGAAACCTCATCTAAAATTGAAAACTTATTGTTTATTTCTTCATCAATATATTTATCTTGTACTGATAAAACATATTTATTAGACTCATACTTTGTTATCATAGCCTTAAGTCTTTGAGCATATGCATTTATTGTTTTTTCAACTTCTGCCACTAACATAGGTCTGTCACTTTCCATGGTAGTTTCTAATACTTCTGATAAATTATCTACTTCTATAAGCATAATACTTTCTTTAGTATTTTCTATATTTTTATTATTGCTTATATCATTAAAATAAACTACATATAAATTTTCATCTAAATTGCTATTTTCAATTCTACTTGCATACACTTTATAGAAGGAATCTAATATTTTAATTTTTTGATGTAAATCCCTATCGCAAGTTAATAGTCTAGAAAGATTTAATCCTCTTGCAATGCTAACTACATTTAATCCTAAGGAATCTTCATCTGGAGTAAACTTTTGAAACTCTTTATTGTTCCAAATAATTTCGCCTGATTCTCTTATTAAAGCAACTGGAAATATTAAATTTAGAATATTATCATCAATATCTTTATTTATTATTTCTCTTACTCTCTCAATATTATCCTCTTCTTTTTCATCATTTCTATATTCACTAACAGTAAAGGCTATAAATATAATTAATAGTAAAGTTCCTAAAAGAGTGCTTTTTATATAGTAAAATCCTATGCAAGCTCCTATAAACATAATTGGTGTAATTATCGGTCTAATTATTTCAATCCCTTTTTCAAATAATTTTTTCCATTCCATAAGCTTAATGGTGCTCCTTTAAATGTAATTGAAGTTTACTTAAACTCCTTCCATCGCTTTCATATTCATGGCCCTCTGCAATTCCTACTTGTAGATTTTTCTTCATATCATCATCTACATCTTTACATGAATATCCAAGTTTTTGGGCTAATACATATAAAATAATTATAGCTCCTGATATACAGTTTAAAATTGCATCTTGAGCTACATTACTTCCCTTAGTTAATAAATGATAGAACTCTCCTATTATACATAAAAGGTTTGCTTTTAGCTTTTCTATCATTTTTATATTGGCCATTATATTTAAATCATCTCTCTTCACCCTGCTCACCCCTATACTAATACCCTTGTATCTATATTTTAAATATATTTGACTTTTAATGCAACATCTTATAGACTCAATTACATATTTTGTAAAATTATTTTGTATTAGTATAACAAAAAACCCCTGACAAGCCAGGGGTTAATTATTTTACTCAGTTGTAAATGGTAATAATGCTATATTTCTTGATCTCTTTATAGCAGTTGTTAATTCTCTTTGGTGCTTAGCGCAAGTACCAGAAATTCTTCTTGGTAATATCTTACCTCTTTCTGTTACGAACTTTCTTAGCTTAGTAATATCTTTGTAATCTATTGCTTCAGCTTTTTCTACGCAAAAAGCACAAACTTTTCTCTTAGATCTTCTCATTTTTCCAGATCTCTTCATATCTTTCATGCTAATTCCCTCCTTTTTTATAGACTATTAGAAAGGCATATCTCCATCATCTACAGGAGTCATGTCCTCCTCAAAATTCATTCCACCAAAACCATTTGATGAATTTGAATAATCAGAACCTGTAGAAGCACCAAATCCATTGTTATATGAACCTTGGTCTCTTCCAGCACCACCATTGTTACCTGATCCAATGAATTCAAAAGAATCTACAACTACATCTGTTGTATATCTCTTAGTTCCATCCTTAGCATCATAACTACCAGTTCTAATGCTTCCAGTAACAGCTAGTTGTCTGCCCTTAGTAAGATATTGTGCTATTGTCTCACCAGTTTTACCAAAAGCTATGCAATTGATAAAATCAGTTTCATCCTTCTTGAAAGGTCTTGTTACCGCTAAACTAAATCTAGTAACAGCAGTACCACTTCCAGCAGCAAAGTTTAACTCTGGATCTCTAGTAAGTCTTCCAATAAGTATTACTTTATTCATTACAATATCACCTCTTACGCTTCTTGTTTAACGATGATGTGTCTTATAACACCATCAGTAATTCTGAATACTCTGTCTAATTCCTTAGGTAGTTCTGAATCAGCATTGAAGTTGATTAATGTATAGAAACCTTCGTTAACTTTTGCGATTTCGTAAGCAAGCTTTCTTCTACCCCAAACGTCAACATTTTCTACAGTTCCTCCACCGTTTTCTATTACACCCTTAAATTTTTCGATTGCAGCTTTACAAGCTTCTTCGTCGAATGATGGGTGTAGTATGAATATAGTTTCGTACTTTCTCATCATTTTCACCTCCTCCCCTCGGACCTTGGCTGTGCTTTACACAGCAGGGATTACAATTAAATATTTTAACATTTTTTAATTTTCTTTGCAAGATATAATTAAAAAATTTTACGAATTTACTACTTTTTTGGCATCTTTTTGAAATTTACTTCTAGGAAGCATTATTATTCTTCCACAGCCTGTGCATTTAATCTTTATATCTGCTCCTAATCTTATCACTTCAAATTCCTTACTTCCACAAGGATGTTGTTTTTTCATTTCTACTATATCACCTAAATCAAAAGTTTCTATCATTATAGCCCTCCTAAATTAATTAATATTATTATTTACTAATTGAGTCTTTGGATATGGAATTTCAACATTAGCCTCATCTAAAGCAACTTTTATGTCTTTTCTTAAATCTCTTTCCATCTTCCATTGAGACATTGGTTTTGCTTTTCCAACTACTCTTATGGTGATTCCAGAAGAATTTAATGAAATTGCTCCTAATACTTCTATTTCATTTCTAATATCTTCCTTATTTTTTTCTTCAAATTTTTTACATGTAGATTTAATAATATTAATTGCATTATCTATATCTTCTTCATAAGCAATTTCTACATCGACTATAAATCTCATATCACCTCTAGAATGATTTGTGACTTCCGTTACAGATCCATTGGGTAAATTATGTGTGTCCCCACTAAAATCTTTTAAAACAGTAGATCTTATCCCTATATTTTCTACAATTCCGCTATATGCCCCTATAGTTACATAATCTCCTACTCCATATTGATCTTCAAATAATATAAAAAATCCGTTTATTATATCCTTGACTAAACTTTGTGCTCCTATACCAACTACGAACCCTATAGCACTTAAAACACCAGCAGAAACTTTAAATGTGCTCCCAATTATAATAGCAGCACCTGAAAAATAAACTGCGTATTTTAATGAGCTTTTAAGTATAGCTCCAACTGTAAATGCCTTCTGCTTATCCATTGAAAAACTTCGCTTACTATTGGCCTGATTATTAACAAATCTATCTATTACCTTGTCTCCTATTTTTATAATTAAATACATAATAACTATTAATATGATTAGTGATATAATTTTACTTATTACAAATCCTGCTCCAGATATTGAACTTTCAATAACCTTATCCCAGTCAACATTTAAAGAAAGCCTTCCAGTAAGCTCATCCTTAGTAGTAGTAACCCAAGTCAAATAATTATTCATGATATCTCTCCTATACTACTTCTTTAAATCCATTTTCTTCTTTAATATAAATGTTTTTATATCTTATAATATTCCTTTCAATTATCTCATCTATGTATTTTTTATCTTCTATTCTAACACATATTCCACAACTTTGAGTTATGGCTGTAGGGGTTGGCATCATTTTAAAAATATAATTTTCTTCTTTTAATGCTTTTTCCCCATTCATTGCATCAAGAGTATTCTTAAAAACTATAATATAATATTTCATATTCTCCTCCTTAATAATCTATATTTATATTTAATTATATTATATATATTTTTGTAAATGAAGATAATATATTCTATAATTTTAATATAGTTTAATATTTTTATAAAGGAGTTACTTTCATGAATAATATATACTTGGATAATGCTGCGACTACATTCCCTAAGCCTCAAAATGTGGTTGATTCTATATATAACTTTTTAACTAATATAGGTGGAAATCCCGGTCGCTCTAATCATGAGAACGGTCTTCAATCTAATAGATTGTTATTAGAGGCTAGGGAAACTATTGCTAACTTTTTTAACTTTAAAAATATAGATAATGTTATTTTTACTAATAATATAACAACTTCTCTAAACACTTTAATTAATGGATGTTCAAGAAAAGGAGACCATATTATTACATCTTCTATGGAGCACAATTCAGTACTAAGACCTTTAGTTAATTTAAAAGAAAATAATATAATTGAGTTAGATATAATAGAAGCAGATAAATTTGGATTTATTAATGTTGAAGATATTAGAAATATGATAAAACCAAATACTAAATTTATAATTTTAACTCAAGCATCTAATGTTACAGGTAGCATTCAACCTATAATTGAGATAGGCAAACTATGCAAAGAAAATAATATTTATTTCATACTTGATACTGCTCAGGGAGCTGGAGTTTTAAATGTAGACTTTCAAGAACTCAATTTAAGTGCATTAGCTTTTACTGGACATAAAAGCTTATTTGGTCCCCAAGGTATAGGAGGCTTCATTATTAGTGATGAATTAAATAAAATATGTAATCCATATATATTAGGTGGAACAGGAAGTCTTTCTCATTCTCTTATACAGCCAGATTTTTTACCAGATAAATTTGAGTCAGGTACACTTAATATGCCAGGTATAGTTGGACTAATGGAAGGAATTAAATTTATAAAATCAGAAGGTTTGAAAACTATCTACGAAAAAAATAAATTTTTAAGAAATCAATTAGTCTCAGGATTAAGAAATATAAATAATATAATTTTATATGAAGATATTAATAATGATAATTATACATCATGTGTATCTTTTAATATTAAAGGAATAGATACTGCTGAATTATCATTTATGTTAGACAGTGATTTTGGGATAAAAAATAGATCTGGCCTGCATTGTGCCCCTCTTGCTCATAAAACCATAGGGAGTTTCCCTACAGGAACTGTAAGACTAAGTCTTAGTTACTTTAATAATAAAGAAGATATTGAATATACATTAAATTCATTAAGTAAAATATCAAAATGAATACTAACCTCCCTTATTGTCAATAATTTCAATAAAGGAGGTTTTTTATGGTTTCACAAAATAAATTAACTATAGACTCACTATTTCCAAGTTCCTATATTGAACTTGGAGAATTTTTATATAGAAATCTAAAAGAAATTATTAAAGATAATAGACAAATAGTTTTCATATGTATAGGAACTGATAGATGTACTGGAGATTCGCTTGGACCATTAGTTGGATATAAATTAAAATCATTTTATAAAGAACTACCTAAAAATAATATTTATATTTATGGCTCCTTAGAAAATCCAATTCATTCTAAAAACATATTAGAGATAATAGATAGAATAAAAGCAAACTTTAATAATCCATATATAATCGCTATAGATTCCTGCCTTGGTAAAATTAATAATATTGGAAAAGTATTTATAGAAAATAAGCCTATTTCACCTGGCCTGGCTCTAAATAAAGATTTACCTCTTGTTGGAGACTTAAGTATTACTGGAATAGTTAATATATCCGGAAACTATGAATTTATAATATTACAAAATACACGATTATATACTGTTATGTCATTAGCAGATTGTATATCTCAAGGTATAATTTATTTCACAAAAAAAATTATAGATACTTCAGACTCACTAGCACTATACTAAATAAAAAGGTACTTTTATATATTTTTTCTTATTCCGTCGCATTTGCTCCAAATCATCGCATAATTAATAGAAACAATTCAGAGCTAAAGGAAGAAAAATATAAAGCGCTATTCACAGAGTAACATTTTTATAATTTCCTGGTATAATAAAAATGAGCTATTACAAAGCCAATAATTTAGTTTTGTAATAGCTCATTTAAATATTCTATTTTTTATTTATTGCTTCATTTAATACATATGATTCTTCTTCTGATAATTCATATCTAGATATTCCTTTATCAACAGGTTTTGCATAAGTAGTACTATCATGCCTTGAATAAATACCTGTAATTAATACTCCATCATTATATGAATCTAATATAGCTATAGAGAAGCTTAAGTCGCTACCTACATCTGGGAAAGCTTTATATCTCATTATTGCTACTTTATTTACGCAGCCTTTAATTTCTTCTTTAATCACTTCACACTCATTAATTGCTTTTTGTGATTTAGCCATAACTTTATCAATTTCATCTAACTTTGATGTAATAAGCTCTTCAAGATTTTTAGATTTTGCCCCTCTCATAAGTCTTGTATATCTCCTCTCAAGTTTCTTAGTAGATCTCATTAATGAAATAACTAGAATAAACAGTAAGAATATAATCACTAGTAATCCAATAAGTATAAAAGCAATGTTTTCATTTATTATATTAATTAAATACTCCACTTTAAGTGCTCCTTCCTAAGCTCAGAAATAACACTATAATGTTTCACGTGAAACAATTTAATAAAAATTTCAAATAAATGTTTCACGTGAAACATTTATAAATCAATTATTTCTAATATCCTCTGTAAATCTTCATCTGAATAATATTCTATTTCAATTTTCCCTTTATTATTTTTATTACTTATGTTAACTCTAGTTCCAAAGTAATTTTGAAGTCTTTCAGTAACATCCTTATAATAAGGATTTAACTCTCTTACTTTTTCCTTTGGTTGCTTTTCAACCTTTAAAGATTTGATCAATCTTTCAAGCTCCCTAACAGACAATTTTTCATCAATAACTTTTTGAGCTATTTCGCATTGAAGTTTAGGATCTTCTATTGCTAGTAATGATCTACCATGTCCTTCAGTAATAACTTCATCTATTAAATATTGCTTTACTGTATCAGAAAGTCCTGTTAATCTAATAATATTACTAATAGCCACTCTTGACTTTCCTACTCTCTTACTTAATTCTTCTTGGGTTAAATCAAAATCGCTTAAAAGTTTCTTATAAGCTAAGGCCTCTTCAATTGGATTTAAATCTTGTCTTTGAATATTTTCTATTAACGAAACTTCTAATATATCCTTATCAGTTAATTCCATAACTATTGCAGGAACTTCCTTTAATCCTAATAGCTTTGCAGCTCTCCATCTTCTTTCTCCTGCAACTATAACATAATATTTATCTTTCTTATTTAATATAATTGGCTGAATTATTCCATGCTCTTTTATAGATTGAGCTAATTCTGCTATCTTTTCATCATCAAAGGATTTTCTAGGTTGCTCATCATTACTCTTAATTAAATTTAATGAAATAACCGTCGGTTTGTTACTTTCCTTTACTTGAACATCGTTAGGAATTAAAGCTCCTAATCCCTTTCCTAATGCTGACTTCTTATTCATATTAATCACCTACTTATTATTGCCTACTTAAGAATTCTCTAGTTAAATTTCTATAAGATTCTGCACCTTTACACTTTTCATCATATAGCATAATTGGTAACCCAAAACTTGGGGCTTCAGCTAATCTAATATTTCTAGAAATAGTAGTATTATATACTTTTTCATTGAAAAAATTCTTTACTTCTTCAAAAACCTCATTACTTAAATTAGTTCTATAATCATACATAGTCATGACTACACCTTCTATTTCTAAGTCCTTATTTAAAGATTTTTTAACAAGTTTAATTGTATTAATAAGTTGTCCAACTCCTTCTAAAGCATAAAATTCACATTGAATTGGTATTAATACGGATTCAACAGAAGTAAGTGCATTAATTGTAAGTACTCCTAAAGATGGCGGACAATCTATAAATATAAAATCATAGTCATCTTCTACTTCCTTAATTTTATTAGCTAGAATTACTTCTCTATTTTCTTTTCCTATAACTTCTACTTCCGCACCTGCTAACTCCATGGTTGAAGGAGCTATATCTAAATTCTGTACTAGCTCACTTTTTAAAATTACTTCTTTTAATGAAGCATCTGATGTTATAACATCGTACATTGACATTTCTAAATTTCTTTTATCTAAACCTAATCCACTAGTCGTATTTCCTTGGGGATCTATATCTATAGTTAATACCTTGTATCCTTCCATTGCTAAAAATGCACATAGATTAATGTTTGTTGTAGTCTTTCCAACTCCACCCTTTTGATTAAATATACAAACCTTCTTCATCTAAAAAGCTCTATTTTAGAGCTTCACCCCCCTTCACATACTAATATTATATATAGTTTTAAATAATATTAAAAGATTAACATAATAAAAAAGTGAATAAATATTATATTATTTTATAAATTTTTCTAAATATAATATTTATGTAATATTTACGCACTAATTACATACTAATTCTATGATTATTAGGTTCAATAAAATATTAAATCTATAAATAACTTATTAGTAATTATAATTTTATAAAATAAAAAAGGCACAAAGTGCCTTATACTTACTTCTTAGGAATAGAAACGGTTATTTGTATAAATTCCTCTTCTTCCTTAAATTTATATTCAGCTGGTATATTAAATTTATCAAAAACTTGTCTAATTGTATTAACATATAGCTTTGCAGGAAAAACACTCTTGACTCTCTTCTTTTCCTTATTATTTAATTCTTCTCCAGCTAATTTTAATAACTCTTTATTTATTAATTCTTCTGTAGATTTAACATTAAGAGAATCCTTAACAACTTTTTCAACAACTTTAAGTTGTAATTCTTCATTAGGTAATGATAATAAAGCTCTTGCATGTCTTTCTGTTAACTTATTATTTAGGCAAACTTCTCTTACTTTTGAACTAAGCTTTAATAATCTAAGCTTATTAGCTATAGTAGATTGCTTTTTACCCATTCTCTTTGCAAGTTCATCTTGAGTAAATTTATGATCATTAATTAAATTATAATAAGCTTCAGCCTCTTCAATAAAGTTTAAATCCTCTCTTTGTAAGTTTTCTAATAACGCAATTTCTGCAGATTCACTATCTGTTATTTCAATTATATTGCACGGAACAGATTCAAGTGATGCCATCCTTGCGGCTCTCCAACGTCTTTCCCCTGCAACTAACTCAAAATTTTCTCCTCTTTTTCTAACTGTAATAGGCTGAATAATTCCATGTTCCTTTATAGATTGAGATAATTCTTCTAAAGCCTCTTCATTGAAAAATCTTCTTGGCTGATAGGTATTTGGAAATATTCTATCTACACTTATATTAGTAATTTCTCTATTCATATGCACCCAACCATCCCTTATTAAAATAAATTACCACTAAACTCAATAATTTAAAAATTCTATTTTTCTTTATTATTTCCTTCTTTTATTTCCTAATTTTGTAAGACAAATTCACTTATTATCTTATATAAAATTACAAATGAATTCATATAATTAGGTATTGCTTCTCATATCGACTAATTTTATTAACATATGCTGTAGAATACATTATCTAATAGGCTTCTTATTTATTGTGCCTGCTTTTCTTGGATATGTTTTAGGACATTTATTAACCTTCTTAACTTCTACAATGTTATGTTTTAAATCTGATTCTTCGATATTTACTTCTATTATATTTTCTAATTTTCCACCTAAGGTGCTAATAGCCTTTTGCCCTTCTCTAAGTTCTTCTTCTATAGCTGGTCCCTTAAGTGCAACGAAATGTCCATTTAACTTTACATAAGGTAGACAAAATTCTGATAAAACAGCCATATTAGCAACAGCTCTTGATGTTACTACATCAAAATTCTCTCTAAATTCTGGTTTTCTTGCTCCATCTTCCGCTCTTGAATGGATCGTAATTACATTTTTTAATTCTAAAGCAGATACGACAGTATTTAAGAAGTTAATTCTTTTGTTTAATGAATCTAATAATGTTACATTTATATCGGGATTCATTATAGCTATTGGTAGGCCAGGAAATCCCGCCCCCGTACCTACATCTATAATACTTTTTGCATTTTTAACTGCGTTAGACTTAAAAGCCTTAATACAATCAATAAAATGTTTTTTAATTATCTCTTCGTCTTCAGTTATTGCAGTAAGATTTATTTTTTCATTCCATTCCTGCAAAAGCTTCATATATGTTATAAACTGATTATACTGTTTTTCAGTTAAATCTAGTCCAACTTCTAATGAAGCTTCTTTCATTAATTGAAAATATTCCATATTTCCTCCATAAAAGCTTATTTCTTATATTGATGTTCTAAATATATTAATAGTACAGATATATCTGCTGGAGAAACTCCTGATATTCTAGAAGCTTGCCCTATACTAATAGGTCTAATATTAGATAACTTTTGAATAGCCTCTGTTCTTAAACCCTTAACTTCCTTATAATCTATATCTTCTGGAAGTAATTTCTTCTCAAATTTTCTAAATTGCTTAACTTGATCTAATTGGCTACTAATATAACCTTCGTACTTAGTAATTATATTAATTTGTTCACCAATATCCTCACTATACTCTGGTCTATCTGGATCTAATTCAGACAAATTAAAATAATCTAATTCAGGTCTCTTTATAAGCTCATAAAAACTGATTGGTTTCTTTAATTCAACTGAGCCTTTAGAAACTAAGAAGTCATTAACTTCTTTTTTATTTGTTATTTGAAGCTCTTTTAATCTATTAACTTCATTTTCTACATTATTTTTTCTAGTTATAAACTTTTGATATCTTTCTTCAGTTACAAGTCCAACCTTATAACCAGTTTCAGTTAATCTAAAGTCTGCATTATCTTGTCTTAATAATAATCTATATTCTGCTCTTGCAGTCATCATTCTATACGGTTCATTAGTACCTTTTGTAACTAAATCATCTATTAAAACACCTATATATCCATCTGATCTAGTTAAGATCATAGGCTCTTTTTCTTTTATTTTTAAAGCAGCATTAATACCTGCCACAAGTCCTTGCCCTGCAGCCTCTTCATATCCTGAGCTACCATTTAATTGTCCAGCTCCATATAATCCCTCAAAGTTTTTAAACTCTAATGTAGGCTTTAGTTGTGTTGGATCAATTGAATCATACTCGATAGCATATGCAGTTCTCATTATTTCTGCATTCTCAAGACCAGGTACTGTTCTTAACATTTGTAATTGAACATCTTCTGGTAATGATGAAGACATTCCTCCAACATACATTTCTTGAGTATCTTCACCTTCTGGTTCTACAAATAATTGATGTCTTTCTCTATCTGGGAATCTCATAACCTTATCTTCAATAGATGGACAATATCTAGGACCTACCCCCTCGATTAGTCCATTATACATTGGAGATCTATCTATATTATCTCTAATTATATTATGAGTTTCTTCACTAGTATAAGTTAACCAACAAGAAACCTGCTCTCTTGAAATATCTCCACTCATAAAAGAAAATGGAACTATCTTTTCATCACCAGGTTGCTCTATCATCTTAGAAAAATCTACTGTTCTTTTATTTATTCTTGCTGGAGTACCAGTTTTAAATCTTCTTAATTCTATTCCTAAATCTATTAAAGATTGAGATAGTTCATTTGCAGCTGATAATCCATTTGGGCCACTGTTATATGTTACATCACCTATGATAATTTTAGCTCTTAAATAAGTTCCTGTTGTTAATATAACAGCCTTACAATTAAAGTATCCCCCATTTTTAGTAAGAACACCTTTAATTTTTCCATCCTCTACATCTAACTCTACAACCTCTAATTGTCTTAAAGCTAAATTTTCTTGATTTTCTAAAACACTCTTCATTCTGTACTGATATTTTTTCTTATCTGCTTGAGCCCTTAAGGAGTGAACTGCTGGGCCCTTTGAAGTATTTAACATTCTAGATTGAATAAAAGTATTATCTATATTAACACCCATTTCTCCACCTAGAGCATCAATTTCTCTTACTAAATGTCCTTTTGCAGTTCCTCCTATATTAGGGTTACATGGCATCATAGCTACAGAATCAAGATTTGTAGTGCATATTAATGTCTTTAAGCCCATTCTAGCTGATGCTAATGCAGCTTCACAACCAGCATGACCAGCACCAACAACTACTACATCATATTCTCCTGCTTTATATTTCATATTTATATTTCTCCTACTTTCCACAACAAAATTCTTTAAATATCTTATTAACTAAATCCTCTTCTAATTCTGATCCTGTAATTTCACCTAAAGCCTTTAATGCTGCTGTTACAAATATTGAAATTAAATCTAAGTATTCATTATTATTTAGTCTTATAAGAGCTTCATTGCAGTTCTCGCCTGCTCTTATTAAAGCCTGCTTATGTCTTGAATTAGATATGATTAAACTTTCGCTATCTATTTTACCACTAAAGAACATCTTCTTAATCTCATTTTTCAAACCATCTATACCAATATCTTCTTTAGCTGAAATTTTTATTATATTTTCAAATTTTTTTAATAATGAATTATCTATTTTATTTTCTAAATCAATTTTATTTAATAAAACTATAGATTTTTTATTTTTTATAGCCTCAATTATTTCAATATCTTCTTTATCAAGTTCCCTTGACGAATCTAAAACCAATAAGACTAAATCTGCCTCATTAATCTTTTCTTTAGATTTCTCAACACCAATCTTTTCAACTAAATCCTCAGTTTCTCTAATTCCTGCAGTATCTATAATCTTAACTGGAATTCCATCTAAGTTAATATATTCCTCTATGACATCCCTAGTAGTACCTGCTATATCTGTTACTATTGCTCTCTTCTCTTTAAGAAGAACATTTAATAAAGATGACTTTCCTACATTGGGCTTACCCACTATAGCTAAGCTTAATCCATCTCTAATTATCTTTCCTTCATCTGCGCTCTTAAGAAGTTTTTCGATATCCTCATGAGCTTTTTCTAAGCTTTCTTTAACTCTAATTGGAATTGTTGGGTCTATTTCTTCATCATCTTCAGTAAAGTCTACAGCATATTCTATTAATGCTAACACATTTAATAAATACTCATTAAGCTTATTAATTCTTTGTGATAAGGATCCATTACTTTGCATTAAAGCAGATTTCATGGCAAGTTCAGTTTTAGCAGTTATTAAATCCATAACAGCCTCTGCTTGAGATAAATCAATTCTTCCGTTCAAAAATGCTCTCTTAGTAAACTCACCAGGTTCTGCTAGTCTTGCACCAGCTTTAATGGTAGTTTCTAATACCTTATTAGTAGATGTTACTCCACCATGACAATTTATTTCAACAGTATCCTCAGCTGTAAAGCTTCTTGGACCCTTCATGTAGCTAATAATTACTTCATCTATTAACTCATTAGTATTTATGTCAACTATGTGCCCATATCTCATAGTATAAGTTTTCATTTCTTTTATATCTTTACCGTTCTTAGGCCTAAATATCTTAGATACTATATCTAAAGCCTTATCTCCAGACACTCTGATAATTGCAATTCCACCTTCACCAATAGCTGTTGATATAGCACAAATTGTATCAAATTCTTTCAACTTCTATCCTCCTTGTCTTGACTTAAATAAGTCTGTATTTATAGTATATCCCTTTTTAACTAATATTCATTTTACAAAACTATTTATAGTAAGTCAAAATAAATAAATAAGTGATAGATATCAAAAAATAAAAGGCAAGAAAGCCTTACGGCCTCCCCACCTTTATTTTTTAATATCTACTACTATTCTTCTATGAGGTTCATCTCCCTCACTAAAAGTATAAACATATTCATTATCTTGTAAAGCAGAGTGTATTATCCTTCTTTCATAAGGATTCATTGATTCTAGTTTATAAGGTCTTCTTGTTTTTATAACTTTATATGCAGTTTTTTCAGCTACTCTTACTAAAGTTTCTTCTCTTTTTTTTCTATAATTTTCGATATCCAGAACTACCTTTTTATAAGGAATATCGTGATCCTTGTTAACAACTAAAGAAGCTAGGTATTGTAAAGAATCTAAGGTCTCACCCCTATATCCTATTATAATTCCCATCTTAGGACCAGTTAAATCAATATTAATTACGTCCTTTTCTTCTTTAATCCTAATCTCTGCTTGTACTTTCATATTATTAAGAACATTTCTTAAAAATAATCTTACTTCTTCTTTATAGTCCCTTTTTACTTTAACTAATATCTTAGCAGGTTTCGTACCTATAAAATTCAAAAATCCCTTAGAACCTTCATCTAAAACTTCATATTCAACCCTATCTTCTGTAAGTTTTAATTGTTTTAAGGCATTTTCCAATGCTTCACCTACAGTTTTACCTGTCATTTCTAATGTTTTCATACCCTATTCACCACCTAGTAATACTAAATATTTAATTTTTTTTCTTAGTCTTTGGTGTTGCTTTTTTGGCATTTACTACTGCTTTTAATTTTGCTTCTTCTTCCTTAGCTTGCATCTTCTTCTTAGCTGGCATGTAATTTAAGAAATAAGTTTGAACTAATTGAATAATTCCACCTATTATCCAGTAAATCACTAGGATAGATTTAAAGTTAATTGCCATTATCCCCATCATACCTGCCATCATTAAGTTCATTGATCCCATATTCATTTGCGGACCATTTTCATTCTTAGGCATAGATTTAGTTAATAATAAACTTGGTACATATGTGCTTAAGAACGCTAATACTGGTAATATAAAATAAGGGTCTTTTTCAAATACATCCGGTATCCATAAGAATGATGGATGAATTACAGATGACTTATCTATGTTCAAAAATACATAGTAAAGTGCAAAAAGTATTGGCAATGGTAATAATGATGGAAGACATCCCCCAAGCATGCTTACATTATTTTCCTTCATACATTTTGAATATTCAGCCTGCATCTTTTGAGGATCATTAGCATACTTCTTTTGAATTGCATTTAATTCTGGTTGAATTTCCTGCATTCTTGCATTAGATCTATTTGCCTTTATATTAAAAGGAAGAATTAATAATCTTATTATTAGTGTAAATAATGCAATTGTTAATATATATGATGCCCCACTTGGCTCCATATTAAATAGATTTAAGATTATCTTATGCATACCTTCAAATATAACCGTCAAAAAGTTTGTTATAGGTTGTAAGAAACTCATCATATTTTGTGCGTAACCTCCTTATTTTAATGGATCATATCCACCTTTAGCAAATGGATGACACCTTAAGATTCTCTTTATAGCTAAAAAACCACCCTTTATCGCTCCATATTTAGTTATAGCTTCTATCGCATATTCTGAACATGTAGGAACATAAATACATGTTGGTGGTCTCATTGGTGAAATATATTTTCTATATAAATGTATAGATTTCAACATTATTTTTTTCATTATCTATATAAGCCTGCCTTTGAAAAAAGTTTTTTCATAGCTTCTTCTACTTCAAAGTAGCTCTTTCCTTCAATGGCACTTCTAGCTACAAAAACAAAGTCATAGCCCGATTTAAGATCTTTTTCATTCAACCTATAGCTTTCAGTTATCAATCGTTTACTCCTACTACGGACAACGCTATTTCCAACCTTTTTACTAACTGAAATTCCTACTTTATTATAAGTATGACCATCTTTAGTCTTATTTCTTCTATTATTATATATATATAAAACTAAAAGATTGTTAGCTAAAGATCTTCCCCTTCTATAAACTAATTTAAATTCATTGTTTTTTCTTAACCTGTACATCATTAGAAACTTTATACTCCTTTTTTCCTGCTATTGCAGAAAAAAGGCCACTATTTGCGGCCCTTATGCTGTTAATCTTTTTCTACCTTTTTGTCTTCTTCTCTTAAGAACAGTTCTTCCTGATGAAGTTTTCATTCTCTTTCTGAATCCATGTTCCTTTTTTCTTTGTCTCTTTTTTGGTTGGTATGTCATGAACATTTCACTACACCCCCTTTAAATTGTAATTTCTATAGTAAAAACTATAATCCCATTTTTAAATTTACCTTATTATTATATATATATCAGGTTTTTATGTCAATACACTATAATTTTCAAATTCTGTTGATAAATATAAGCAATATTATCACAGAATTTGTGGATAACTTCTTGAATACTCTATTTAACTTATGTTATTATTAGTAATGAATGTGAATAATTTATTTTTAAAGTGAACTTATCCACAGTTGTGGATTAAATTGTGAATAACTTGTTCGCTTTTTATTTATTTCTTATCTATTATACTCTATTTTTAGCTAAATTAATGCTTTTATACTATGTTAATAATGTGTAAAAATGTACATAATGATATTGTGGATAATTTTTTATAAATTATTTTATCAACATAATTATTAACATGTGATTATTTATATTATATTTATTAACATTCATTTTCATGTGTTAATAAATGTGTTGATATATTGTTATTAACTAATATATCTTAAACTAAATTTTTTTTTATGGAGGATATACAATGAATAATGATCTTAAATCATTATGGGAAAAAACATTAAATATTATAAAAGGTGAAATGAGTGAAGTTAGCTTTAATACATGGATTAAAAGCTGCGAACCTATTTCTATATCTTCCAATACTATAAAAATCAGCGTTCCAAATTCCTTTACTCAAGACATCTTGGAAAAAAGGTATAAGGACTTAGTTGTAAACTCCATAGAGGCTGCTTGCTCAAAACTTTACGGGGTAGATTTTATAGTTGCATCCGATATTCAAGAAGTTGACGAAAAGGAAGAGAAGAATACAAAGCTTGATGATAAATCATCTGTTACTGTAAATGATGAAATGTCTAGTACATTAAATCCTAAATACACCTTTGATTCTTTTGTCATTGGTAATAGTAATAGATTTGCTCATGCTGCATCTTTAGCTGTTGCAGAGGCTCCTGCTAAGGCTTATAACCCTCTGTTTATTTATGGAGGCGTTGGACTTGGAAAAACACACTTAATGCATGCTATTGGTCATTATGCTCTTCAAAATAACTCTAATGCAAAAGTAGTATATGTTTCTTCGGAAAAGTTTACTAATGAGCTTATTAACGCCATTAAAGACGATAAAAATGAAGAGTTTAGAAATAAATATAGAAGTGTGGATATTTTACTAATCGATGATATTCAGTTTATAGCAGGAAAGGAAAGAACTCAGGAGGAGTTTTTCCATACATTTAATGAATTACATGATGCAAATAAGCAAATAATTTTATCATCAGATAGACCACCTAAAGAAATTCCTACATTGGAAGATAGGCTACGTTCAAGATTCGAATGGGGTTTAATTGCTGATATTCAACCACCAGATTTTGAAACTAGAATGGCTATTCTTAAAAAGAAAGCAGATGTAGAAAAATTAAATGTAGCAAATGAAGTAATGGTCTATATTGCAACAAAAATTAAGTCTAACATTAGAGAGCTTGAAGGTGCTTTAATTAGAATAGTAGCATATTCGTCATTAACTAACAGACCAATAACTGTGGAACTAGCTAGTGAAGCTCTTAAGGATATAATCTCAAATAAGCAAAATAAAAATGTAACTATAGATGTTATACAAGATGTTGTTGCTGCTTATTTTAATCTTAGGGTAGAAGATTTAAAATCTCAAAGGAGAACTAGAAATGTAGCTTATCCTAGACAAATAGCTATGTATCTAAGTAGGAAGCTTACAGATATGTCATTGCCAAAAATCGGTGAAGAATTTGGAGGAAGGGATCATACTACTGTTATACATGCTTATGAAAAAATATCTGATACTTTAAATACAGATGAAAGTCTACAACACACAGTAAATGATATAACAAAGAAACTAACTCAAAATTAATCAACAAATGTACATAAGTATATTGAATTATTTGTGGATAACTACTAAAAACAATATTACTTGTTAATACTGTGGATAAGATATGTAATTTTTGCTTCACTTATCCACAATATTTTTTTATAAATAATCTAGTATTTTCAAGGGGTTAAACCACTTATCAACATATCAACAGCCCCTATTACTACTATTATTAAATTTTATCTATATATTAATCTATATATCTATGATATTTCAGTGGATATTATATGTTTATAAATTAAGGAGGTTTTTTATATGAAGTTTATATGTGAAAAACAAAAACTACAAGAAGGTATATCTATATCTAGTAAGGCTATAACAGGAAAAACAACAATGCCTATACTAGAAGGAATATATATAACTGCAAAAAAAGATGGATTGACTATAATAGGATCAGATATGGATGTTTCCATTGAGACTAAAGTAGAAGCTGATGTTCAAGAAGAGGGTATGATTGTAATAGATTCTAGAATATTTGGAGAAATAATAAGAAAACTTCCTAATTCAGAAGTTACTATTGAAACTTTAGAAAATGATATCATGCAAATAGCTTGTGAAAAATCAATATTTAACCTAGTTTATATGAATGGTGAGGATTATCCAGAATTACCTAAAATAAATGAAAATCTATCAGTTGAAGTTCCTCAAAATATATTAAAAAGTATGATAAGAGGAACATCATTTGCAATAGCTCAAGATGAGACTAGACCAATATTACAAGGAATATTATTTGAAGTTAAAGATAAAATCCTAAATTTAGTTGCATTAGATGGTTATAGACTAGCAATAAGAAATGCATTTTTAGATAATGACAATGATATCGAAGTTGTTATTCCAGGAAAAACTCTAAATGAGGTATCAAGAATATTAGAAGATGTTTCAGAAATAGTAAAAATAACATTTACTAATAATCACATATTATTTAACCTAAATAATACTAAAATTATATCGAGGTTATTAGATGGTAAATTTGTAAACTATGTTTCTTTACTACCTCAAGAACATAAGATATCTATTGATGTAAAAAAGCAAGAATTACAAAACTGTATTGAAAGGGCATCTTTAATGGCTAAAGATAGTAATAGTAATTTAATTAAATTAGATGTTCAAGAAGATACTATGATAATAACTTCAAATTCTCAATTGGGAAAGGTGAGAGAAGAAGTGAGTATAAATCTGCAAGGTGAATCAATTCAAATTGCATTTAACTCTAGATATTTATTAGATGTGCTAAAGAATATTGAAGACGATGAAGTTGTTTTAGAAATGACTTCAAGTGTTAGTCCTTGTGTAATTAAATGCAAGAATGGAGACAATTCTAAATATTTAGTATTACCAGTTAGACTATTAAGATAGAAAGGAATATGCATAAAATTTGTATTTATATGCATTAAATTGGAAAATGAATGAGATTAAAATAGTTACAGAATTTATTAAATTAGATTCTTTTTTAAAATGGTGCGGAGCAGCTTCATTAGGATCAGAAGCTAAAATGTATATTTTAGATGAGATGGTTAAGGTAAATGGTGAAATTTGTACTCAAAGAGGAAAAAAAATTAGGCAAGGTGATGTAGTAGAGTTCAATGGAGAAGAATATAGAGTAGTTTAATTGCCATTAACCTGATAATTACTTTTATTCCTCTAATATGTTATAATTAAAATAGGTGTTAGGTATGTATATTAAGAAAATACAAATATTGAATTATAGGAATTACAAATCTTTAAATATAACACTGGGGAAGAATGTAAATGTATTTATGGGGGATAACGCTCAAGGTAAGACTAATATTCTTGAAGCCATTTATTATTGTGCATTTGCGAGATCCCATAGGACTTCTAAGGATAGGGAATTAATTAATTGGAATGCTGAAGGTGCTTATGTAAGTGTGTTAGTAGGTAGGGATAGACTCGATAAAACAATTGATATAAATATACTTAAAGATGGCAAAAAGGCAATTAGAATAAATAAAATTAAGGCTGCTAAAATTGGAGAGTTATTTGGAAACTTCAACGTTGTTATGTTCTCACCAGAGGATTTAAGAATAATTAAGGATTCACCTGGTGTTAGAAGAAAATTTATTGACATGGAACTATGTCAATTAGATTCTAAATATTATTATAACTTAGTCCAATATAATAAAGTATTGAATGAGCGTAATATTCTTTTGAAGAAAAGAAATGCGGATAAAGATATTTTAGATATATATGATATTCAACTAGCAAGTTTTGGTTATCACATAATAACAGAAAGAATAAAATATATTAATAAGTTAAATTTTTATGGAAAGAATATACATAAGGATATATCTTCTGGTAAAGAAGATATAGAATTTAAGTATATAAGCACAGTAAAAGACTTAGAAAATATAGAAGATAACTTTTATGAGTTATTAAAGAAAAATAGAAATAAAGATATTGAAAAAGGTTCAACTAGCATTGGGCCACATAGAGATGATTTTACTGTGCTTATTAATGATATAGATACCAAGAGTTTCGGATCGCAAGGTCAGCAAAGAAGTGCTGTTCTAACAATGAAGTTTTCCTCCTTAAAAATCATAAAGGAGTTAACATCAGAGTATCCGGTATTATTGCTAGATGATGTTTTATCAGAATTGGATTTCAGTAGAAAAAGATATATTTTAAGTACTATAGGGGAAATTCAAACAATAATAACATGTACAGGAATAGAAGATCTTACAAATTATTTAGATGATAGTTCCAAGGTCTTTAAGGTTAAGGATGGTGAAATCCTAAATTAAGGGAGGAATTCTTATGTTTTTACATTTAGGAGAAAATGTTGTCGTTCCAATTAAGGATGTAATTGGAATTTTTGATTTACAAACTACTATGTATAGCTCAGATACAAGTTCTTTTTTAAGAATGGCAGAGGAAGATGGGTTTGTAGAAAGGATTTCAAAAGAGAAACCTAAATCTTTTGTTATAGCTGAAGTAAATAAGATGAGTAAAATTTATTTATCACCAATATCATCTTCAACTTTAACAAAGAGAACAAATATAGATTATAATCCATAATTCCAATTTTAAATCTTCAACAGGTTAAAATAAAATTTCGTAAAGGAGGAGATTATGTTGGAAAATAATAAGCAAAGTTATGATGAAAGTCAAATTCAGGTTCTTGAGGGCTTAGAAGCAGTTAGAAAGAGACCAGGGATGTATATAGGAACTACTAGTTCGAGAGGATTGCATCACCTTGTTTATGAAATAGTCGATAATAGTATAGATGAGGCCTTAGCTGGATATTGTGATGAAATATTAGTTTCAATAAATGAGGATAACTCAATAACAGTAATAGATAATGGTAGAGGTATGCCTACAGGAATACATCCCAAAATGGGTAAATCTACTGTTGAAGTCATTATGACAGTACTTCATGCCGGTGGTAAATTCGGTGGAGGTGGATATAAGGTATCTGGTGGATTACATGGTGTTGGTGCATCAGTTGTTAATGCTCTATCTGAATGGTGTGAAGTTACTGTATCAAGAGATGGAGAAGTATGGAAGCAAAAATATAATAGGGGAGTTGCATTATCAGATTTAGCTAAGATTGGAGAAACTACAGAACATGGAACAAAGGTTTCTTTTAAACCAGATGATGAGATTTTTGAAGAAACTGAATATGATTTTGAAATTTTAGCTAATAGATTAAGAGAATTAGCATTCTTAAATAAGGGAATTAGGATAATTCTGACAGATAAAAGAGAAGAGGATAAGCAAGAAGTTTACCACTATGAAGGTGGGATAAAGGAATTCGTTGCTTACTTAAATAGAAACAAGGAAGTATTGCATCCAGAGCCTATTTATGTAGAAGGTGAAAAGGATGGAATAATTGCTGAAGTATCACTTCAGTATAATGATGGATATAATGAAAATCTATATTCTTTTGCAAATAATATAGATACCATAGAGGGTGGAACACACTTATCAGGATTTAAGACTGCATTGACAAGAGTTATAAATGACTATGGTAAAAGATTTAATCATATAAAAGAAAGTGATAAGAATTTATCTGGAGATGATATTAGAGAAGGATTAACAGCTGTAGTTTCTGTTAAAGTATCTGAACCACAATTCGAAGGTCAGACTAAGACTAAGCTTGGAAATTCTGAAGTTAGAAGTGTAGTTGATTCAATAGTTGGTGAAGGTGTTTCTATATTCCTTGAGGAAAATCCGAATGTAGGAAAAATAATTATAGAAAAAGCATTAATGGCAGCAAGAGCTAGAGATGCAGCTAGGAAGGCTAGAGAATTAACTAGAAAATCAGTTTTAGAAAGATCATCATTACCGGGGAAATTAGCAGACTGCTCATCTAAAGATCCATTAGAATGTGAAATCTATATAGTTGAGGGAGATTCTGCGGGTGGCTCAGCTAAACAGGGAAGAAATAGAAGATTCCAAGCTATACTACCATTGAGGGGTAAGATACTAAACGTAGAGAAACAAAGATTAGATAGAATTTTAACTGCTGATTCAATAAAGTCTATGGTAACTGCATTTGGAGCTGGAATAGGTGAAGATTTTGATGAGAGTAAGTTAAGATATAATAGAATTATAATAATGACAGATGCTGATGTAGATGGTGCTCATATCAGAACGCTATTATTAACATTCTTCTTTAGATATATGAGAGGACTATTAGATGGAGGACACGTTTATATAGCTCAACCACCATTATATCAAGTTAAGAAGAATAAAAAGGAATACTATGCATATTCAGATCCGGAGCTTGAATCAATACTTAAAGAAATTGGAGGTAAAGATAACTCAACTAATATTCAAAGATATAAAGGTCTAGGTGAAATGAATGCATCTCAATTATGGGATACAACTATGGATCCTGAAAAAAGAATATTATTAAAGGCAACCATAGAAGATGCTATAGCAGCTGATGAAATATTCACTATATTAATGGGTGATAAGGTTGAACCTAGAAGAGAGTTTATACACAAAAATGCTAAGAAGGTAAGTAACTTAGATATTTAGTACTAAAGCGAGGTGAGGTACATGAGCTTAAATGAAGGAAAAGTTATAGAGGTAGATATAAATAAAGAAATGAAGAGGTGCTATATTGATTATGCCATGAGTGTTATAGTTGGTCGTGCGCTTCCAGATGTTAGAGATGGGCTAAAGCCAGTACATAGAAGAATATTATATTCTATGAATGAACTTGGATTAGCACCAGAAAAAGGATATAGAAAATGTGCAAGAATAGTTGGAGAGGTTTTAGGTAAATATCATCCACATGGTGATACTTCTGTTTATGATGCGCTTGTAAGAATGGCACAAGATTTCTCAATGAGATACATGCTTGTAGATGGTCATGGTAACTTTGGGTCTGTAGATGGGGATAGTGCAGCCGCTATGAGATATACAGAAGCAAAAATGAATAAAATTGCTGTTGAAATGTTAAGAGATATAACTAAGGATACAGTAGATTTTATTCCTAACTTTGATGGTGAAGAGAAAGAACCTGTAGTTTTACCATCAAGATATCCTAATCTTTTAGTTAATGGATCATCAGGTATAGCAGTTGGTATGGCAACTAATATTCCTCCACATAATTTAGGAGAGATAATAGATGGGACTATAATGCTTATAGATAATCCAGAAGCAACTATTTTAGAATTGATGACTTCAATTAAGGGGCCAGATTTCCCAACAGGGGCTACTATTATGGGAAAGGCAGGAATAAGAGCTGCCTATGAAACTGGTAAGGGAAGAATAATAGTTAGGGCAAAAGCAGAAATTGAGGAAGAAAACAATAGACATAGAATAATTGTTACTGAGATACCATATCAAGTAAATAAAGCTAAGCTTATTGAAAATATAGCAGATTTAGTAAAGGATAAAAGAATAGTTGGAATATCTGATTTAAGAGATGAATCAGATAGAGAAGGTATGAGAATAGTTATAGAACTAAAGAAGGATGCAAATCCAAATGTAGTTTTAAATCTATTATATAAGCATACAAAGATGCAGGATACTTTTGGAGTAATAATGTTAGCTCTAGTGAATAATGAGCCTAAAATTTTAAACTTAAAGCAAGTTTTAAGTTATTATATAGAGTTTCAAAAGGAAGTAGTAACTAGAAGAACAGTATTTGAATTAAATAAGGCAGAAGCAAGAGCACATATTCTTGAAGGATTGAGAATTGCTCTTGATAATATCGATGAAGTTATAAGTATTATTAGATCATCAAAAACTAGTGAAATAGCTAGAAATACATTGATGGATAGATTTGGATTGAGTGATAAGCAGTCACAAGCAATCTTAGAAATGAGACTAAGAAGACTTACAGGCTTAGAAAGAGATAAGATTGAAGAAGAGTATGCTGAGATTATGAAACAAATAGAATACTTAAAGTCAATATTAGCAAGTGAAGAAAAGTTATTATCTGTAATTAAAGAAGAACTTATTGAAATTAAGAGAAAATATAATGACGATAGAAGAACTTCTATAGAAAAAGTTATGAATGAAATTGATATAGAGGACCTTATTCAAGAGGAGGATGTAGTAGTTACATTAACTCATTCAGGATATATAAAGAGAATATCAGCAGATACTTATTCAGCTCAAAGAAGAGGGGGAAGAGGAATACAGGCAATGTCTACTAAGGAAGATGACTTTGTAGAGCATGTAAATATTACTTCAACCCATTCAGATGTACTATTCTTCACAAATAAGGGAAGAGTTTATAAATTAAGAGCATATGAAATACCTGACGCTGGAAGAACTGCAAAGGGAACTAATATTATTAATCTTATTGCTATAGAACAGGATGAGAGAATAGAAACTGTTCTTACTATAAGGGATGATGTTAGTGATGGATTCTTATTTATGGCAACAAAACAAGGATTAGTTAAGAAAACACCTTTATCTGAATTTAAAAACCTTAGAAAGAATGGTTTAATAGCTATTAACTTAAGAGATGGAGATGAACTTCTTAAAGTTAAGGTTACACGTGGAGATGCTGATATAATTTTAGTAACTCAGGGGGGGAATGCTATTAGATTTAATGAGGTAGATGTAAGGCCTATGGGAAGAACGGCATCAGGAGTTAGGTCTATAAATTTAAGAGATAATGATATTGCAGTTTGTATGGATATAGCTGTAGAAGATGAGGATTTATTAGTTATAAGTGAAAATGGATTTGGTAAGAGAACTCCAATTACTGAGTATAAGGTTCAAAGAAGAGGTGGAACCGGATTAATTACTTATAAACTATCAGAAAAGACAGGAAAAGTGGTAGGTGCTACTGTATGTAAGTTAGAAGATGAGCTTATGTTAATAAATACAAGTGGTGTTGCAATAAGAATTAATGTTTCTGATATATCTGTTACAAGCAGATCAGCAATGGGAGTAACACTTATGAGAACATCTGAGGAAGAAAAGATTGCTGCAATTGCAAAAATATCAGGTGGAAATGAGGAAAAGGAAGAACAATTATCATTAGGAGAAAATGATGAATCAATTTATTCAGAAGATTTAAACACTGAAATAGAAAATGAAATAGTAGTAGTAGATGACTTTGGTATAACAGAAGATTAAAGTCATGGATATAATAAAAATCGTAATTAATTTAGATGTATTAAATGTAAATTAATTACGATTTTTTCATATTTTTAAATAAAATATATTGAAACTAACGTAATCTTATCCTGGTGTATCAATATTAGAATAATAAAGAAAATTTAAGAAAAAAAAAGTATAATAAAAATAAATTCGTCATAATAGTAAATATAAATAAGACGATAATAATTTTAAGTGGTAAGATAAATCTCGTCGCTGAGAGATGCGGCAAATAAATTTGAAAATAACTTAAAAAAGTTGTTGACAAATAAAAAAACAAGTGATAAGATAATGAAGTCGCTTGAGGGCGACGAAGAAAAATGGTCTTTGAAAATTGAACAGAATATAAGTTAAGTATAAAATAAACCAGCA
>NZ_JBNOOF010000014.1:0-64458 GCF_050585245.1 Clostridium nigeriense | reverse complement strand
AAATCATATATGGTAGACATGAATGGAGATTCTTATAGAATGAAAGAAACCAAAAAGTGGCTAACAGAATCAAAAAAATGAGTTGCCTAATTTACATTTTTACCATATACTGATAGCTGACTTTTTAATGATTATTTGGTTATCTTCTAATGTATAAAATACAACTGACGAAGTCAAGGACAAACTAAAGATTATTTAATGTAAAATTATGTATATTGATTCAAGTTAGATTCGTTTAAACATCAACTTCAAATTTATTACTAAAATACAATAAATTTGAAAAGAGTCATCAGTATAACTTTTTCGAAAAATTTATACGACAACTCTCTTGACAAACACCGGTACGAAGACTTTATCCACTCTGCCATTTTTCTAAAAAACTAGTTGCCCGTACGAACAACTGGTCAATCTACATATATTATTTTATACCAAGCATAGTCAAAAATCCATTATAGTTTATTATCAAATCTAATCTTGGTAACGGATTCTTTCTACCAAAGTTTCTTTTTTCAGATTGTTACTCAAAATGCAAGACAAAATGATCTGTAAAATTCCAACCAGTAGCACCATTACTAAAATCGGCACAACTGGAATATAATATACATTCATTCCAAAAATACCATTCTGCTTCGCATAAGAAAACAACATATGACCAAGTGGTAAGCCTACAACAAGGGCAACGCATATTGTTCCCATTGTAAAAACTAATCCTTGTATCTGCAAGCCTAAGTTCAACTGCTTATTTGTCATACCTACTGCCTGCAATACTCCATACTCCTGCTTTTTGGTTGTAATATTGATAATCATTGTGTTAGCTAAATTCATAAATCCAATCAATCCTACAATCGCCATAAACAGATAGCATCCAAGCTTCATCATTCTGCTTGCAAATTCAGCGGTCTGTAACTCATCGTGATATGTTTTCAATCTGACATAAGATGTATCTGCAATCAGATTCCTTACATTTTGTTCAACGGAAACTACATCATTTTCATCACAGTCAATCCAAACATATCCATAAGATAAGCCATTCGGCTGCATTGTCTGATAAACTTCTTCTGGGATAACAAGGTAAGTATCTGCACTTGAAAATGCTCCCGCAATTTTTCCACTATAATTCAATTTTTCTGTTCCATTATCCAATTCAAAAGAAACTGGAGCATTAAGCGAATATCCATCTGACTCCATCCACATAGACCAACCGAAGAAAACATCTCCGTTTTTTACAGCTTCATCATAGTTCATTGAACCAAGATCGCCCTCATAACGCATATTCTCAAAATCTTCTTTATTTACGATAGCGACAACTTGCTTTACACCATTTATGTTTGCAACCGCAACTTCTCTGGTCTGCACATTTGTTACACCTGGAACATTCTTGATTTCCTTAATAAGCGTATCATTCAAGGGGTTATTCCTAAGAATAGAGTCCAAATTGTTTTCGGGATATGCTTCATCCCATTCAAGCGAATAATCAAGTTTTAATTCAAATTGTCCGTGGTTCAAACCTCGCCTTGCTTCATATTCGGTATCAATATTACCCACAAAATTTGAAATTATTACAAATAACACACAGGATAATCCCATCGTGAGAATTGTACCGATTGATCTTTTCTTATTGCCCGTAACATTTGCCATTGCCATTGAAAAGACTGATACATTTCTCTTTCCTTTTCGCATTCCTTGATTTTTCTTCGTAGAATTCTCCAAATACCTGGTTGCTTCTATCGGCGATATTTTTGAAACAATTTTCATCGGCTTTCGCAGTGCCAACATAACCGTAAGCAAGGAAACAATCACACTAATCAACATCATTGTGATTGAGAATAATGGAACTTGATTATTCTTCATTCCCGAAGATACCTGGTTACCTTGCTCAATCAGCCAACTAAAACTTCCCTTTGCTACAAAAAATCCCAATACCAATCCAACGGGGATCGACAATAATGAAAGAAACATTCCTTCCCAAAAGATTAACTGTTTCATTTGCTTTTTTGTTGCACCTAACGCCTTGATTTTACCGTATTCTTGTATTTTCTGAGCAATCCCAACCTGGAATATATTGTAGATTACTACGACAGAGAACAGTACTATTCCCAAAATTAGAATTCCACATACTGCAATCATTTCATAGCTCGGTTCTAATGTCCATGACAGATAATAATCATTTACAATCAAATTTCTTTTATCAATTCCACAGGAATTCGCAAGTTTCGTAAGTACGGAGTCAACATTATTCATGGAAACATTCACAGCGTCACTCAATGTGAAATAGACATTGTATTCTCGCTCATTTTCAGCGAACTGGCTATTGTAAAATTCGGAAGAGCAAAAAACCACATAAGAAGACTCGATACTATATTCCTCTCGATCAAAGAGGATACCACTTACAACAAATTTCTGCATTCCATATTCGTCTTTCTTACCAGAACGGTAGTCAAGGGTTACGGTATCCCCAATTTTTACATTGCTATAACCTTGTGATTGAAAGAAAGTCTTGCTTGCGGCAATGTCCTGTTTTCCTTTCGGATAAGAACCTTCCTCTAAATTATATTCCTGGTTATAAGGAAGCATTTCCATAACAGTATTATCTGCGCTGACAAAACCGCCTTTTTCATTTCCTTTTAAGACACCTGCCGTACACATAATACCAATCGTATCTATTTCAGATCGTCGCTTAATTTCCTGCAACTGCTCATCGTCTACGGACAGGAACAGCCCATAGTTACTTCCGTAAGTTTCTGCTGCATTTTCTCGTTGTAGACGGATAGCCCCATTTCCGATTGTACTAATAATCGCAAGCAGCATAGTCGTTAAACAGATAGCAACCATAATTAGGATACTTCTTGTTTTGTTCTTTTTATCGTTGCTGTATGAGATTTTGCTAATTATTCTCATCGAAAGTCCACCACCTGTCCATCTTCAATGATTAAAATGCGGTCTGCAACCTGTGCGATTTCATCATCATGGGTAATCATCACAATGGTCTGTCCGTATTTTTTTGCAGTCATCTTCAACAGAGCGATTACTTCATCGCTTGTTTTGGAGTCGAGATTTCCAGTTGGCTCATCCGCAAACAGAATTTCCGGTCTGGTTACCAGTGCCCTTGCGATCGCCACTCTCTGCTGCTGTCCTCCAGACAATGTATTTGGCAGGTTATGAATGCGGTTTTCAATACCTAAAGTGGTAATAATATCGTTCACATACGCTTCATCAACTTTCTTTCCATCAAGTCCCAACGGCAATACGATGTTTTCCCAAACATTGATAGAGGAAACCAAGTTAAATGCTTGGAAGATAAAACCGATTTTTTTTCTGCGGAAAACCGCAAGCTTATCCTCATTCATCTGGTACATATCTTTTCCTGATAAAATTACTTTTCCTTTTGTCGGTGTATCAAGTCCCCCCAGCATATGAAGCAGTGTGCTTTTGCCAGATCCGGACTTTCCTACAATTGCAACAAACTCTCCCTGGTTAATTTGAATATTTACATTGTTTACAGCCTTTACTCTATTTTCATTAGTTCCATAAAACTTGCATAGCTGATTTGTTTCTAATATCACGCTCATTAAAGTGACCTCCATATTTTTATTTTCTACTGTATCTTATCAAATGTATCTTTCATTTCACTTTCAAAAAATGAGTAGAAGTCTTACAGTTTTGTAAGACTTCTACTCACCATCTATGAAGCATAATCTGGCAGTTGAATGATAAAAATACTGCCAGACTTCCTGTTTAATTCCATTTTCCTTTCAAAATTAGAGGACACTGTTATTGTACCACCATGCTGTTCAATAATCTCTCTCGAAAGAAATAATCCAATTCCAGACCCATTTTCTTCATTAACCTCAGACAAGGAACCTCTAAAAAAGCGTTGGAATATTTTATGATATTCTTTCTTTGGTATTCCGATTCCTTGGTCTTCAATTTCAATTCTTGTAAATCCTGTTCGTCTTTGTAGTCTGACAAATATTTCCGAATTAGCCGGACTGTATTTAATTGCATTATCAAGAACATTTATGATCGCTTCACTCAGCCATTTTTTATCCTGCATAATTTCATAGTTTTCTAATGCTTCATCATAGTCAAACACAAACTCAATTTCCTTTGAAGCTGCGTTAGGATAGACCCGATTTACAGCGCTAACTATTGTTTCCATTATTGGGAGCATTTTTCTATTGACTTGAATTAATCCTGCTTCCATTTTGGAAATTTGTAATAAAGAATGTAGCAGAATCTCTAATCCATCTAATGCACTTCTGCATCTAACACGGAACTCCTTTTGTTCTTCCTCACTCAGGTTCTCACGAAGCAGCACGCTGAAGCATGCATCTAATGCCGCAACAGGAGTTTTTAATTGATGTGATATGTCTGAAACTAGTTCTTTAGTTCCTTCTTTCTCCAATCTGGCTTCTTCCTTCAACAATTTCAAATAATGACCAAGGGCATCAAGCTGATAATTAATTATTTCCTGTTCATCCTCATTATCCATTTCTAATGCCACTTCAAAATTGTTCTCTCGAAAACTTGTAATCGTACTCTCAATCTGTAAAAACTTGGATTTTTCTCTTTTTTGAACTTTTCTATACCATAACAACAGCAAATAGAATAGCAATGCAAATAAAAAGAAATTGCTGCACGCTGTTACTGTAATATTTTTAATAAACTGCTGATATAAAATATTCTTTCCGTTTTTCCAATAACCATACTTCTCAAGTAGTTGCTTTCCCTGTTCTGCTGAACTCATGCCATTATCTTTCAGAATATCTGCCACAATATCAATTCCATCTTGTCCGGATTTTGTGGCCACCTCTGCCAAAATACTCATGCTTGTATTGTAATTGCTATAATAAACCCATGTTGTTAAACCGTTACTGAAAACATAGGCTATGGTGATTATAAATATCAACCATAAAATCTGCTGCTTTTTGTGTTTTAACTTATTCACCAGCTTAACCAACCTCCTGATTCCATATATAACCAAGTCCACGTATATTTTTCAGATATATTGGCTTTGCTGGATCTTCTTCGATTTTTTCACGAAGTCTGCGAATATTTACAGCAACCGTATTTTCATCAACGAACTCTCCGTCAATATCAAACACATTTTCCAATATTTGCTTTTTGGATAAAACCTGTTTAGGGTATCTTAAAAATAAAGAAAGCATTTTCCATTCATTTTTTGTCAACAACACTTCTTGTTCTCTAACCCAGACTTTCATTTCCCTGGATAGTACTCGAATATCCTTTGAAGTTATTTCTTTCTCTTTATTGCTATTTCTAACACGGTTGAAATAAGCTTCAATTTTCAATAGAAGTACCGATAGGCTGAACGGCTTCGTGATATAATCGTCAGCTCCAGCTTCATACCCCATTACTTGGCTTATCTCTTGATCTAAAGCTGTAAGGCAAATGATATATGTTCTGTATTGTTTTCTCATCCATTTTACAAAGTCCAATCCATTTCCATCCGGAAGATTAATATCACAAATAACAAGATCAATCTTATTAGCAATGGCAATCTCTTCTGCGGACTTTATTGTTTCAGCTGAAAACACAACATTTCCTGATTTTTCCAAAGAAAAAGCTATCCCTCGATTTACATTCGCATCATCTTCAATGACTAATATATTTGGCATAACACCACCTCCTAACAACGTTTCACGTATGTAAGTTCTATGTCATATCCTAGTTCTTCCATCATAGATACAAAAGTTTTATTTATTATCCCCTCTGAATTCTTAATAATTCTATTAACATATGGAGCCGAAGTGCCAACCTTTTCAGCCAACTGTACTTGTGTAAGACCTTCTTCCATACATTTTACTTTCACATCAATTTCAAAATTATTCTTTATCACAAGTTCCACCTCACCTTTTAAGTAAATTACACAAATAAGATAATTTATTATACCACGTAACAATAAGAAATAATAGAATCATAGATGTGATTTCAGTAACTTTTCTGTTCCATGAACAATAAAAAGACAGGAGTCCCATCTAAAATGGAACCTATAAGATAGACACTTATAAAAGAGAGTCTATCTATATAGGTTCTTTTTTTGTACAATAAATTTATGAGGTGAATTAGTTATGAGTAAAATAAGATTCTCAAATTATGAAATAGATAAGTTATCAAAGAATAAATATGTTCTTAAAGTAAGTGATAAAGCAATAACATATACTAATGAATTTAAGATACATTTTATCGCTGAATACAGTAAAGGAAAGACTTCAAGAGTTATTTTTGAGGAAGCTGGATTTGATGTTGATGTTATCGGAATACCACGTATAGACTGCGCAGGGGCTAGATGGAGAAAAGCATATAAAGAAAATGGAGTATTAGGTTTAGACGATACTAGAAGGAATAATAGTGGGCGTCCGCGTCAGCGTAAAATCACTAAAGATGAAATAATAGCAAAGCAAAATGCTGAAATTGAATATTTAAAGGCGGAGGTAGAATTACTAAAAAAATTAGAGCTGCGCGAAAGGCAGGTGAAAAAAGGTAAATTAGTAGCAGCACAAGCATTTATACTAATAGAATCTATAGTTAAGAAACTATCTTTAAATAATGTAATTAAACAGCTATGCAACGTAGCAGAAGTTTCACGTTCCGGTTATTATAATTATTTGAAATCTAAAAATAATCGTAGAAAACGTGAAAAACAAGATGAGATAATTAAAAATAATGTTTTGAAAGCTTTCAATTATAGAGGTTATAAAAAAGGATCAAGGTCTATTAAAATGACATTGAAAGAAAAATTTGATATTAACTATAGTAGGAAGCGTATACAAAGAATAATGAGAAAATTTAATATAGTTTGTCCAATTAGAAAACCTAATCCTTATAAATGTATAGCGAAAGCTACAAAGGAGCATACTGTAGTTCCGAACTTGCTTAATAGGAATTTCAAACAAGATATACCAGGTAAAGTATTACTTACAGATATCACATATTTGCCATATTCAAATTCTAATACGGCCTATTTGTCGACCATAAAAGATGCATCAACAAATGAAATATTAGCTTATAATTTATCAGATAGAATAACTTTAGATATTGCTACAAATACAATACATAAATTAATGATAAATCCTAATGTAAAACTTGCTAAAGACGCTTTTATTCATTCAGATCAAGGTAGCCATTATACAAGTCCGACATTTCAAAAACTTTTGAAATCCAAAAAGCTTGGACAATCTATGTCCAGACGCGGAAATTGCTGGGATAATGCACCACAAGAATCATTTTTGGGACATATGAAAGATGAAATTGATTATAAATCTTGCTCGAGTTTAGAAGAACTATAATTAATCATAGATGATTACATTGATTGTTATAATAATGACCGTTGTCAGTGGAACTTAAAAAAGCTGACTCCTGTTAAATACAGAAATCAGCTTTTAGCTTCTTAACTCTCTTTTTTAAAATGTCCTTGACATAGGTACCACTTTTTAAAATAACACTAATCCTTTAAAATGTCTTATTTGCAGGCTTTTCTAGCTATTTTTAATTATTTCCTTGACATCAATACTACCGTCTCCACATGACTTGTATGTGGGAACATATCAACTGGCTGTACTTTTTCTGTTTTATAACCTTTTTCCTCTAATATCTTTAAATCTCTTGCTAAAGTACTAGGATCACAAGAAACGTAAACTACCTTTTTAGGTTTTGCTTTTCCTATTGCGTCTAAAAGTTTTATATCGCATCCCTTTCTTGGTGGATCTACTACTATAACTTCTGGTGCAATACCTTTTTCAATTAATTCTGGTATTACTTCTTCTGATTTTCCTACAAAGAATTCTGCATTTTCTATATTATTTATCCTTGCATTTTCTCTTGCATTAATTATTGCTGGCTCTATTATTTCTACCCCATATACCTTCTTTGCTTTCTGAGATAAGAATAATGTTATAGTTCCAGTTCCACAGTAGGCATCGAATACTGTTTCTTCACCTGTTAACTCTGCATATTCTAAAGCTTTTGAATAAAGCTTTTCTGTTTGTACAGGATTTACTTGGAAAAATGATAATGGAGAAATATTAAACTTAAAGTTATCTATGTAATCTGTTATTGTATCTTCTCCCCATAGAGTTATACATTCTTGACCTAATATTACATTAGTATTTTCTTTATTTACATTTAAAATAATACTTTTTATTCCATCTATATTTTCTTTAATTTCTTCTATGAATCCATCTAAATTTGGAATCTCTCTCTTAGTTGATACTAACACTACCATAACTTCATTTGTAGTAAAGCCTTTACGAATCATTACATGTCTTATTAGTCCATTTTTATTAAAGATTCCATCAATACTAGCTGCTGAGATATTAAATTTTATCATCCAATTTCTCGTAATACTAGCAACCTTATCTGCTACTTCATCTTGAATTAAGCAAGTATCTAGATTTATTATATTATGACTTCTTGGAGCATAAAATCCTATACTTAATTCTCCTTTTACTATACCAACAGGTAATTGAACCTTATTTCTATATCTTTCTGGCTTTTCCATACCTATAGGATATTTTACTAATGAGCTATCTAATCCACCTATTTTTGATATACAATCCTTAACTCTCTCGAATTTATAATCTAATTGTTTTTTATAATTCATATGCTGAACTGTACATCCACCACATCTTTTATATACCCTACACTTTGGTTCAACTCTTTCTTCAGATGCCTCTATTATTTCTATTAGTTTTCCATAGGCATAGTTTTTCTTAACTTTCACTATTAAAGCTTTAACTTTTTCCCCTAAAATTGCTCCTTCTATAAATATAGGATAGCCATCAATTTTTGCTATGCCTTCTCCTTCATATCCTACACTAACTATATCCAATATATATTCATTGTTTTTTAAAACCAAATTTTTCACCTCTTAAAACCCTGTAAATTTAATTATTTCTAAAGTTTCATCTTATGATAGCATAAAAATATATAAATTACAAAAGATGTGGATTCATAAACACTGTATTTATTTTTAGGTAAAAAAAACGGCATCAAAGCGATGCCTAAGTTCAGAATTTGTTGCCATTTAATTCCATAATAATATTATTACATTATTCATTTCATAATATACATTATAACTTAACTTTTATCAATATATTTATTAACATTTTGTTAATTATCTATTTTATATCTTAATTTAAACTATTTTATCACAAATTTATATCATAATTATCACTTTATCATATTTTAATGATATTGATTATCATATGAGTATGATCTTATATAAATTTTAAAAAAATAGAAGCCATAAAGGCTTCTATTAATTAATAATATATTATTCAACTACGCTAATCTTTAATAAATTAGTTGCACCAATTTTATCAACTGGAACACCTGCAGCTATTACTACTGTATCTCCCTTTGCAACAAATCCATTAGCTTCTGCAACTTTAACTGATTCTTCCATCATATGATCAGTTGATTGCATTTGTCCAGAAACAACTGGATAAACACCAAAGCATAATGCTAATTTCTTAGCTACTTTTTCATCTGGAGTAACAGCAACTATTGGACAATCTGGTCTACATTGAGATAATCTTCTTGCAGTTGCTCCACTTTGAGTTGATGAAATTATAGCTGAAGCTTTTAATTCGTTAGCAGCGTTTGCAGCAGCTCTTGAAATAACTCCTGCTATAGCAGGTATATGCTTCTTAGCCTTTGAAATAGCTATTTCATAATCTAATTGTTTTTCAGCTTCTACAGCTATCTTAGCCATAGTTTGAACAGCTTCTACTGGCCAATCTCCATTTGCTGATTCTCCTGATAACATGATTGCATCAGTTCCATCATATATAGCATTAGCTACGTCTGATACTTCAGCTCTTGTTGGTCTTGGGTTTCTTATCATAGAATCTAACATTTGAGTAGCAGTTATAACCGGCTTTCCTGCATTATTACATTTTTCTATTATCATCTTTTGAACTGCTGGAAGTTTTTCCATTGGGATTTCAACACCTAGGTCTCCTCTAGCAACCATTATACCATCTGAAGCTTCTAATATAGCATCTATATTATCAACACCTTCTTGGTTTTCTATTTTTGAGAATATTTGAATATGCTCTCCACCATTTTCAACTAAAACTTTTCTTATAGCTTCAACGTCAGCTGATTTTCTTATGAATGATGCTGCAACTAGGTTAACTCCTATTTCACATCCAAATTTTAAGTCTGCTATATCTTTTTCAGTTAAAGCAGGTAATTTAATTGATACTCCTGGAACATTAACTCCCTTATGAGTTCCAACAAAACCTGTATTCATAACCTTACAGTTTATTTTGTTTCCTTCAACTGATTCAACTTTTAATCCAACTAGACCATCATCTATTAATATAGTATCTCCAGTTTTTACGTCATTTGCTAATCCTTCATAAGTTACTGTACATTGAGTTGTATCTCCTACAACATCTCCACCTGCATATATAACAAAATCACTACCTGATTTTAATTCAACCTTCTTAGGTTCGAACTTTCCAGTTCTAATTTCAGGTCCCTTAGTATCTAACATTATAGCTATTTCTCTATTATGTTTCTTAGCTAAGTCTTTTACTAAGTTTATTCTTTCTGCATGTTCTGCATGATCTCCATGTGAAAAGTTATGTCTTGATGCGTTCATTCCTGCTTCAATTATTTTTGATAGTATTTCTGGATTTTCACTGGCTGGACCTATAGTACAAATCATCTTAGTTTTTCTCATGTAATAACACTCCTTTAATTAAATATAATATTTTTAAATATTAATTTTGACTTAAAATAGTCATATATATTTTGAGTAATAAATCAAAGATTTATAATCTAAGATGAAATCTCGTTTGCTATTTCAAATAATTTTTCATCAAATTTTCTATCTAATGCTAATGCTTCATCTATATCTTGATCGATTATCTCATTATTTTTAATTCCTATTACTCTTGAAGTTTTTCCTTCTAAAAGAACTTCAACTGCTTTAGATCCCATTTTAGAAGCTAAAATTCTATCTGTTGCTGTTGGGCTACCACCTCTTTGAATATGACCTAAAACTGTTGCTCTAGTTTCAATTCCAGTAACTCCTTCAACATATTCAGCTAATTCTTGAGCTCCACCAACACCTTCTGCTAATAATACTAGGTTATGGATTTTACCCTTTTGCTTTCCTTCTAAAATTACTTTACAAAGTTCTTCCTTAGAGAATCCCTTTTCTGGTGTAATTATATACTCAGCTCCACCTGCAATACCTGCATATAAAGCTAGATCTCCACAATCTCTTCCCATAACTTCTATTATTGAAACTCTTTCATGAGAAGTTGATGTATCTCTAATTTTATCTATTGCATCTATTACTGTATTTAAAGCTGTATCAAATCCAATTGTAAAATCAGTATAAGTTAAATCATTGTCTATAGTTCCTGGTAAACCTACAGTTTTAACACCTAACTTTGATAAAAGTTTAGCTCCTGTAAATGAGCCATCTCCACCAATTACTACTAAAGCATCTACGCCATAAGCTTTTAATATTTTAGTAGCATTAACTCTTACTTCTTCCTTTTTAAATTCAAGACATCTAGCAGTTCTTAGGATAGTTCCTCCTCTATGAATGATATCTGAAACAGATGATCTATCCATAGTAAATAATTCTCCATTAATTAAACCACTATATCCTCTTTGAACGCCCATTACTTCAATACCATGATGTAAAGCAGTTCTTACAACGGCTCTTATTGCTGCGTTCATTCCTGGAGCATCTCCACCACTAGTTAAAATAGCTATTTTTTTCATGTTGTTTCCTCCTTAACACCACCGGGACAAAGGTTGTCCCACTTCCTGTGGAATTATCCATTTTTATTTACTATAATAATTTAAAATTTTTACCACATTAATTAGTTTTACTAATTTATCACCTTTTTTTATTTTACTTGCTTCCTTAAGTTTATGCAACTAAAATCAATACAATATTACGATTTTTATCGACTTTTTTATACCCTATAACTTATATTATAACCTAATTTAATATGATTTATATATTTATTAAAAATTTTTTCTCATTTATCTTTTGTAAATTTTTTCATTTAATTTTTTATTAATTTATTTACCTTTTTAATATAAATACTTAAATTTCTATTAAATTAAAGTAAAAACTCCAATTTATAAAAAATAACAAAGTAATGAAGTCTACAAATACTATACCTCTTAATAGTATGCATCTGCAAACTTCATTTCATTATTCAACTACTTTTACATTTTCTTCTCCAGTAATTTCTTTAAAGTAATTTATTACATCTGATTCTAAATTTACCCAGATATCCTTTGGCATTCTATAATTTTTTCTATCACTTTCTGTAAATAAATATACTGTGGTATCTCCTCTATACTCATCTGGCATCATTCTTAACTCTTTCATTAATGCCTTTCCGTTATTTATATCCTTAGCTCTAATATAAACTTTAGATGTATTAATTTTTTCTAAAGGCTCTATACTTTCACAAATTAACTTTGGAAGCTCATCTTCTTTAATGCTTATTCTCCCTTTAATAACTACTAGGGCATCCTCTTTTAATCCTTCTCTTACCTTATCTAAAGTCTTTGGGAATACTATAACTTCAATAATACCTGTCAAGTCTTCAAGTTTTAAAAATGCCATCATAGTATTATTTCTAGTTATTTTTTGATTATACTCAGCAATTATTCCCCCAAGTATTACTCTCTCTTCATCGTGAATTATATCATCAGGTAAATCACTTGGATTAAAAGTTTCTTTAATTATTTCATAAGATTTATATACCTTATCTATATTAGTAGATGTTTGAACTTTTAAACTATCTGCATACTCATCTAGTGGATGACCTGATAGGTATAAACCCGTCATTTCTTTTTCCATTGCTAATAAATTTTTCTTTGCAAACTCTTTTATGTTTGGATAATTAACTTCAGGAAGCTCTAATTCCTCTTCTAACCCAAATAAGCTAATTTGACCATCTATGTTTCTCTTTTTTTCATTAGCAACTCCATCCATCAACTTCTCATATACTGCCAACAGCCTTGATCTAAAGATTTTAAAGCAATCTAAAGCTCCAGCCTTAATTAAACTTTCAATAGATCTTTTGTTAACTGATGATAAATCAATTTTGTTAATAAAATCTATTATTGATTCAAAAGCCCCTTTATTATTTCTAGATTCTACTATGGTTTCAACAACGTTATAACCTACATTCTTTATAGCTGCTAAACCAAATCTTATCTTATTACCTTTAACAGTAAACTTTGAATAACTTTCATTTATATCAGGTGGAAGTACTTGAATTCCTAAACTTTCAGCAAAAGCAATGTAATGAGCTACTTTTTCACTTGTTCCCATAACAGAATTAAGCATAGCTGCTATAGTTTCTGCTGGATAGTACTTCATTAAAAATGCTGTTTGATATCCTATAACTGCATAGGCTGCTGCATGGGACTTATTAAATGCATAACTTGCAAAGTCCATCATTTGATCAAAAATCTTATTTGCAGCTTCTTCTGAAATTCCATTTCTTTTACATCCTGGAACCTCTATATTACCATCCTCATCTAATACACCATAAATGAAGTTTTTACGCTCCTCTTCCATAACCTTGTGTTTTTTCTTTGACATTGCTCTTCTTACAAGGTCACTTCTTCCCATAGAGTATCCAGCAAGTTTTCTTACTATTTCCATTACTTGCTCTTGATACACCATAACTCCATAAGTAACGTTAAGTATATCTTCTAGTTCTGGAGCTACATATTCAACCTTATCTGGATTTTGCTTACACTCTACATATCTCGGAATTTCAGCCATTGGTCCTGGTCTATAAAGAGATATACCTGCTATTATATCTTCTAAGCAGTCTGGTTTTAACTCCTTCATAAATGATGTCATACCTGGTGATTCTAATTGGAAAACACCTGCTGTCTTTCCTTCACCAATCATTTTATAAACATCTTTATCTTCAAAATTTATCTTATCTAAATTTATATCTACCCCTTGGTTCTCTTTAATCATCTTAACTGCATCATTCATAACAGTTAATGTTCTTAAGCCAAGGAAATCCATTTTAAGTAATCCTAATTCCTCCAAAGTTGTCATATCAAACTGTGCAACTATAGAATCTTCATTTTTTTGAAGTGGTACATATTCAACTAAAGGTTTTGAAGATATTACTACTCCTGCAGCATGTGTCGATGAGTGTCTCGGAAGTCCTTCTAAATCCTTACTAACATCTATTAGACTTTTTACTCTTTCTTCACTATTATAAGCAGCTTTAAGTTCTGGATTTATTTCTAAAGCTTTGTCTATAGTTATTCCTAGCATAGTTGGAATCATCTTAGCAATTCTATCCACCTCTGCATAAGAGTAATTCATAGCTCTTCCAACATCTCTAATACATGCTCTAGGGGCCATAGTACCAAAAGTTATAATTTGTGATACATTATTAACTCCATATTTATCAACAACATAATCTATAACTTCCTGTCTTCTTTCATAACAGAAGTCAGAGTCTATATCTGGCATACTTACTCTTTCAGGATTTAAAAATCTTTCAAAAAGTAAGCTATATTTTATTGGATCTATCTTAGTTATTCCTAATGTATATGCAACTATTGAACCTGCCGCAGATCCACGACCAGGTCCTGTTGGAATTCCATTTTCATTAGAAAATCTTATAAAATCCCAAGTAATTAAGAAATAATCTACATATCCCATTTGCTTAATTACTGATAATTCATATTCTAATCTTTCTATATATCCACAAGCTTCTTCATTTTCTTTATAATAATCCACAAGTTCTTCAACATTTAATGGTTTGTTTAAACATTCCTTAAATACATCATATCTTTCAATTAAACCTAAATAACAAAGATTTCTCAAGTAAACATAAGGCTCTACCCCTTCTGGTAATGGGAATTTAGGTAATTTTGAAACATGAAACTCATAATCAAAATTACATTCTTCTGCTATCTTTATAGTATTTTCTAATGCTTCTGGAATATAAGAAAACATATCCCACATTTCTTCTGGTGATTTTAAGTAAAACTGATCTGATGGATATCTTCTTCTATTTTGATCCTCTATTGTTTTTCCAGTTTGGATACACATTAGAATATCATGAGATGCTGAATCTCTTTGATTTATGTAGTGAACATCATTAGTTGCAACTAAAGGTATTCCTGTTTCCTTTGATAATTTGATGTTAGCCTCTGTAACCTTCCTTTGCTCATCCATACCATGATTTTGTATTTCTAAATAAAATCCTTCTTTAAAAATATCATTATATAAAAGAGCTACTTCTTTAGCCTTCTCATAATTATCCTTTAGATGCCAATGCTGAACCTCACCACCTAAACATGCACTTAAAGCTATAAGACCTTTACTATGCGCTCTTAAAAAATCATGATCAACCCTTGGTTTATAATAAAATCCTCTAATTGAAGCTTCAGATACAATTTCCATTAAATTCTCATATCCTTCTTCATTTTTAACTAATAAAACTAGGTGGTGAGTACTATTTTCTTTATCAGCTAATTTTATATCCATAGACTTTGCAGCAACATAAATTTCGCAACCAAGAATAGGCTTAATACCTTGTTCTACAGCTTCTTTATAAAAAGCTACACATCCATACATAACACCATGATCAGTAATAGCAATACTATCCATTCCTAACTCTTTTGCTTTACTTATTACCTTCTTAATCTTTCCAGAAGCATCAAGTAAACTATATTCGGTGTGAAGATGTAAATGAGCAAATTTTTTTTCCATATAAAACACCACCTTTTAATTAATAATTAATGATGCGTAATGCATAATTATGGATGTAATTTGTTCCAAATCACTAGTAAAAAAATTCAGAAACTCAGCTTGCTGAGTTTCATCATAAATTATCCATTTTCCATTATGCATTATACATTGAACTAATATGTTCCTGATCTAATTTCTTCCGCTATTTTCTCTATTTTTCTTAATCTATGATTAATTCCAGACTTTCCCACTGGGGGATTTAGCATTTCTCCTAGCTCTTTTAAAGATTCATCTGGATAACTTAATCTAAGTTCTGCTATCTCTCTTAAATTCTTAGGCAGTCTTTGAAGACCAATTTCTCTTTGTATAAGTTTTATACTCTCCACTTGTCTAACAGCAGCATTAACAGTTTTACTCAAGTTAGCTGTTTCACAGTTTACAAGTCTATTTACGTTATTTCTCATTTCCTTCATTATCCTTATGTTCTCTAATTCAAGTAATGAAGTATGTGCTCCTATTATTCCCAAAAGATTTGATATTTGTTCCCCTTCTTTTAAGTAAATAATAAAGCTATTTTTTCTCTGTATAACTTTAGAATTTAATCCAAAAGTATTTATTAAAGCTGATAAATCCCTTGCATACTCTTCACTATGAGTTACAAATTCTAAATGGTAAGTTTTTTCTGGATTACTTATACTTCCTCCACCTATAAACCCGCCTCTTATATACGCTCTTTTTAATTCATCAGATTTAACCATATTCTCATCTATTCTATAATTTAAGGTTAATACTCCTTCAACTTCGGTAAGTATTCCCGTATCTCTTAAAAGGCCTCTAACCCCCATGTCCTCTTCTATAAGAACCATATATATATTATTCTTTTTTAAAGAATTACTCTTTTTAACCATTAATTTTGAATGTATATTAAAATGTTCTTTAAGCAAACTAAATATATGCCTTGCTGATGCAGGGTTTTCAGTAGTAATTCTAAAAGATAAGCCTAATCCACTAAAAGATATAGTTCCACTCACCTTCATTATAGCTGAAATTTCAGCTAATGCCTCTTCCTTACTTAATTCTGAATATCTGCAAATTTCTCCTTTTACTTTTGATGAAAATGACATATTGCCTATTTCTCCTTATTTACTATTCTTATCAAGTTATTATAACATAAATAATAATAAAAATTTAGATGTAAATTATAGCTTAAACCATCTAAATAAATATTTCAATAACTAGATAATCATCAACTACTCTAGCATATATTGTCCCTTTATATTTTTTTACTATTTTCTTTACATTATATAGTCCATATCCCCTTTCATTACCCTTACTAGAAAATCCCTTGCTAAAGAAATTTTCAATTTTACTAGGATCTATATTTAACCCAGAAATATTATTTTTAACTTCTATCTTATATTTTTCTAATTTTCTTACATCAATTGAAATCTTCTTATTGTTAGATTCTTTAGTTGCTTCAATAGCATTATTTAATAAATTGCTTAAAATTATAGTTATTTCTGTATCATCTAAATAAGCCTCTTCTATATTATTCTTTATAGTATAACTTAAGTTAATCCCTAGTTGTTCACATTCTACTAACTTACTATATAAAATTGCCTTAATAGTTGCACTCTCTATATCTAACACCGTACTTAAAACATTAGTGTTATTAATATTGCCAATATAACTTCCTGCCTTCTCCTTTATTTCAGGAATACTCTTAGATACCTGAATCATTGAATAAAGCATACTAATATGATTTTTATATTCATGCTCATTTGCTCTTATATTTTGTATTATCTCATCTAATAAAGGATTATAGGCATTCTTTACTTCAATATTTTTGTTTTTCAGTATAGTCTTATGTAATGATCTATAAAAGCTTATATTTAATAAAATATTTATAAAAATAAGAAAATTAATTTCTATAATTGATCCATTTGATAACTTTCCACTATCATAAATTATTTTCAATATCATAAAGAACATAAATATATTCAATAATATATTAGATACTAATAGATTATCTTCAATATATTCCTCTAAATCAATATATTTTTTCTTTCTATAATACTTTAAAAACCCCATAATGATAAATACACTAATTGCATATAAAATTAAATTTATTAGTCTAAACTCTCTTGTTTTACCTGTAATAAAAAATATTATAGTAAGTAGACTATTTTGAATAATAAAAGTAATAACAACACAAATAATCATCTCTGTTAAAACTAAATTTCTATCTTTCCTATCTACATAAGCTAAGGCAAAAATCTCAGCAATTAATAATACTACATATACGAAAGTGACATTAAGAGGACTAAACTTATAAAACAATACACTACATACTGACACTATTAAACAATATAACAGAAAATTATCTAATTTTCCCTTATTGAATAAACTATTGTACAACAGTACAACAAGCATCATTTCAATAAATATCATTATCACACCCATATTAAACTTCCCTTTCTATAACTTTTATAAATATTCTTTATCATCCAACCTATATTTTAACAAATTTTTGTATTATTTTCTATAATTTCCTCTATTTTTCTCAAAATTATATATATTTTGTAAAAAAAGAGACTAAAAAGGATAAATTCTTTTTAGTCTCTAAATTATTATTTATTATTTCCCTTGATTTTTAGTTCTCTTTCTTTAATTTTTTGAGAAACATACATATATTCTATTATCTTCTTCCTATCATACAATAATTTTTTCTCCATTATTGTATCTACAAGAACCTCTGCTAGATATTCTGAATCATGCTTGACATAACCTTTTTCTATCTTTGCTAAAGAAGCCTCTATAACTTCTACTCCAAGGCTTTTAAGTTCTTTTCTATCAAGCTCTACTAATTGAGAGCTATCTTTTAAATATCTTTCTTTTATATCTGTAGGAATATCTCCTCTATTAGCAATAACATAATCAACAATTCCTCTTCCACCATATTTTTTTAATACCTTTATATGGTCAGAGGCTTTAAATCCATGTGTTTCACCAGGTTGAGTCATTATATTAGAAATATAAATTTTAATTGCATCACTTTTTCTAATACTTTCTGCAATATCCTTTACTAAAAGATTAGGAATTACACTCGTATAAAGGCTTCCTGGGCCTAAAACTATAGCATCTGCCTCTTCTATAGCTTTTATAGCATCCTGTAAAGGCTTTGCATCTTTAGGTTCAATCATAAGTTTTTTTATTCTTGAATTTTGACTTATAGATTCTTCTGGAATTTGTGATTCTCCTTCTATTCTATTTCCGTTTTCTAGTTCAGCTATTAGCTTCATATCCTCTAAAGTAACAGGCAGAACCTTCCCCGTAACAGCAAGTACTGAACTCATTTTTTGAACTGCATCTTCAAAATTATCACTTACTCCATCCATAGCAGCCAAAAATAAATTTCCAAAACTTTGATTTTTAAGTCTACCATCTTGAAATCTATATTGTAGAAGTTCTTCCATTAATGGCTCTGTATCAGCTAATGCTAATATACAGTTTCTTATATCCCCTGGTGGTAACATTCCTAAATCTTCTCTTAGATCTCCAGAACCTCCACCATCATCAGCAACTGTAACTATTGCAGTTATATTAGAAGTATAATACTTTAATCCCCTAAGCATTGTAGATAAACCTGTTCCACCACCTACAACTACTATTTTAGGCCCCTTTACTAACAGCCTTTTTTCATAAATTAAATTTTCCATCTTCCTACTATCTAATGATAAATGAATATATCCCTTATTAGTTAAAGCAATTATTGATTTCATACTTTCAACAACTGAAATATATATTACTAAAACTCCAGTAATATTTAAGAATATATAAAAAACTTTATAATAAATATCATAGACCCTTCTTACTGCTAATTCAGTAAATCCAAAAGCAATTAAAAGAATTCCAAATATTCCAAAGAAAAGCCATCTTTTTATTCTAACTCCAGGCTTTAACCATTCCTTTAAACTCATAGCTTCTTAGCTCCTTGATGTACATCTTCTCTAATATCTCTATGTTCTACAGAAATATTATAATCTTTACTATTTAAACTTTCATATATGGCATTTGCTATGGCAACAGATCTATGTCTTCCACCTGTACATCCTATTGAAATAATAAGTTGTCTCTTTCCTTCTTTTTTATAATTAGGAATTAAAAATTCTAATAATTCATCTACTCTTTTTATAAATCCTTTAGTTTCTTCTTGGGCTAAAACATAATTTTTAACAGGTTCTTCATTGCCTGAATATGGCTTAAGCTCTGGAATATAAAATGGATTTGGTATAAACCTAACATCAAATACTAAATCTGAATCTACTGGTATTCCATATTTAAATCCAAAACTTAATATAGTTACAGAAAGATGCCTTTCTGGTTGCTCTACATCTCCATAATTTTTAGTCATTTCTTCTCTTAAATCTTTAATAGCATATTTTGATGTATCTATTATTATATCTGCTCTATCTTTAACTTCTCTTAATCTATTTCTTTCTTCATTTATTCCTGTAATTATTCTACTTCCAGGTGCTAATGGATGACTTCGCCTAGTTTCCTTAAATCTCTTCACCAAAACCTCATCAGAAGCATCTAAGAATAGTATTTCATATTTAAATTCTTGATTTTTTAAATAATTCAAGCTCTCAAATAAATCATCGAAGAATATTCCTCCTCTAATGTCTATAACTAAAGCAACTTTATCTATCTTACCTTGGCTTTGTACACAAGCTTCTGCAAACTTTGGTATTAGCTTTGGAGGAAGGTTATCTACACAAAAGTATCCCATATCTTCAAGGCTTCTTGTTGCTTCTGTTTTACCCGCTCCTGATAATCCTGTAACTATTATAAATCTCATGATACTACCTCCCTTTAAAATTAAAGTTCATTAATTGAATTATATCATATTCCCTTTATTATTATAATAAGTTATCCTAATACTATGACAAAATATAATTTTTATAGCATAAAAAGTAGAGAAGATTACACTCTTCTCTACTTTTTACTAAACTTTTTAAAATTACTATATAACCATTTTTATATTTTTTAATTATTAAAATGGTTATATAAATAAAAAATTTCTAAAACTACTTTTCAAATATATTACCCAAAGAACCCAGTATGCTTCCTTCATCTACTGACTTCCCCATATTTTGTGGAGCTGATGAATAAACTTTTGAAGCAAGTTTACTAAATGGAAGGCTCTGAACCCACACCTCTCCTGGTCCAGTTAATGTAGCAAAGAATAGACCTTCCCCTCCAAATACAGCATTCTTAATTCCACCTACAAATTGGATATCATAATGAACATTTTGAGTCATAGCAACTAGGCAACCTGTATCTATTTTTATAGTTTCTCCAGCCATTAAACTTCTCTTAACTATAGTTCCTCCTGCATGAATAAAAGTCAGTCCATCACCCTCCAGTTTTTGCAGTATAAAACCTTCACCACCAAAGAATCCAGTACCAAGTTTCTTTGTAAACTCAATTCCAATGCTTACTCCCTTAGCACAACATAAGAAAGCATCTTTTTGGCATATTAATCTTCCTCCAATACTTCTCAAATCAACTGCTAATATCTTTCCTGGATAAGGTGAAGCAAAAGCTACTCTTTGTTTTAACATACCTTCATTTGTAAATGCAGTCATAAATAAGCTCTCACCTGTTATAACTCTTTTAGCTGCACTTCCTAACATCCCAAAAAATCCACCTGCTTTTGATCTTTCGCTTCCATCACCAAATATAGCATTCATTGTAATACTATTATCCATCATCATCATTGCTCCAGATTCCGCAATAACTGTTTCTCTTGGGTCTAATTCAATTTCTACAAATTGCATTTCATTACCTTTAATTTCATAATCAATATCATGAGCCATTTTTATATCTCTCCTCTAATATTATTAATTATCATTGTGAAATCTAATCATATCTATCATAATTAATAGTCCAACAAAAAATTTTGTATATGATTCATCTATAACTTCAAGAAAATATCTATCACTTCCAAAAGTAAATTCTTTATCTATTGTTCCTATTACTACTCCATTTTTTCTTATTTCATAGTTTCTTCCTAAAATACTTGAACTCTCCATATTCATAGCTCCAACTGCTCCTGTTATATCATATTCAGGAACCATGAATTCTTTCTTTATAGTAGCTATTTCTCTTATATTTTCATCGTATGCAATATACTTATGAGCTCCAAACCTAATTTGTTGCCTCATATATAACACTTTTCTATTATTTAAATCATAAATATTGATATTTTTCCCTATATCAAACTTATCAGCTTCTGCAATAAATACCTTATTGTCATTTTCATCATAAACATCAAATTTAGTTCCTATTGCAAATAATCTTTCCTTCACATAAAATTTTCTCATAAATCATCCACCTTTAAACATTTTTTATTAACTCTAAATATAGTATATTATACCATTTAATAACTGTCAATAATTTCTTAACAAGAATTATTTATATTACAAATGTTATAAATCTAATAAAAAGTATTTTTATGAACTATCTAAAAAAAATAGGAATCCAGTATAAACTGAATTCCCATGTTAATTTATAATTCTATCTTTCATCTTCGCCTATTATTCTAACTTCAGGATGTAAATCTACGCCAAATTGCTTTTTAACCTCTTTTTGTATATGTTCTATTAAATCTAATATATCTTTAGCTGTAGCATTTTTTTTATTAATTACAAAACCTGAATGCTTTTCTGAAACTGCAGCGCCACCTATACTATATCCCTTTAATCCAGCATCTTGAATAAGTTTTCCTGCATAATATCCTGTTGGTCTTTTAAATGTACTACCAGCCGAAGGATATTCAAGCGGTTGCTTAGATTCTCTTTTACTAGTTAAATCCTGCACTATTTCTTTTATTTTTCTAACTTCACCATGTTTTAAGCTAAATCTAGCTGATAAAACAATATAATTTTTCTTCATAACTATTGATGATCTATAGCCTAATTCTAATTCGTCCTTAGTTAAAACTTTAATATCACCATTATTATCTATAATCTCTGCACTTTCAATAACATGAGCAATTTCTCCATCATATGCTCCTGCATTCATGAACACAGCACCACCTACAGTTCCAGGTATACCACAAGCAAATTCAAAACCAGTTAAAGAATTTTCTACAGCTGCGCTAGATACATCTTTTAACATTACTCCACTTTCAGCTTCTATACTTTCTCCATAAACTTTTATATTCTTAACTTCACTTAATTTTATAACTACCCCTTTAATTCCACCATCTTTTACTAATAAATTCGAGCCATTACCAACTACATAGTAAGGAATATTATTTTCTTTACATATTTCTATACTCTTTATAACCTGATCTTTATTTTCAGGAATTAATAGGATGTCTGCTGGTCCACCAACTCTAAAGTGAACATAATGCTTCATTTCAGCATCAAGAATAACATTTTCACTTTTGTAAAATTCTTTAAATAAGCCTTCAAATACTTTATATTGATTCATACCTAACTCCTTATAAATAACCTCGTAATCTCTTAATCTAGTTCAAATAAAATTTGCTTTTTTATTTTATTAAATATTTGATAATACCTTAACATAGTATAAATTAAAAAGCTTTATTACACAACCCATTAATATCATATTTATATAGTATAATTGAATTGTAACCATTTTGTTACTATTTTTCTTGTGTCTTAAAGTAGTCTATTATACTATTTGCAGCTTTTCTATCAATGCTTGGTGTTTCTATTAATTCATCATATGTAGCCTTTTTTATATTTTCTACGCTTCCAAATTTCATTAGAAGATTTCTTCTTCTTCTCTCTCCTACATTAGGGATATCTTCTAATATAGAATGTAATGTTCTTTTATCTCTTAATGTTCTATGATATGTTATAGCAAATCTATGAACTTCATCTTGTATTCTTCTTATCATTTGCATTAAGTTTGAACTTCTATTAATTATAAGCTCTTTATTATTATAAATAATTCCTCTAGTTTGGTGCTTATCATCTTTAACTAATCCACACACTGGAATATTAATATTTAACTTACTTAAAACTTCTAGAGCAATATTTACTTGCCCCTTACCTCCATCCATCATAATTAAATCTGGGAAACTAGAGAATTTACCACTTGAAAAGTTTAATTGTTTTTCTTGTATCTTTTTAATTTCTTCAAGTCCATGAGTAAATCTTCTCTCTAATATCTCTCTCATGCTATCATAATCATTAGCACCTTTAACTGATTTAATCTTAAATCGTCTATAGTCGCTATTTTTAGATCTTCCCTCTTCAAAAACTACCATAGTCCCAACAGAGTCTACACCTTGAATATTAGAAATATCATATGCTTCTATTCTAAAAGGAGGTTCATCTAAATCTAATAATTCTTTTAACTCCTCTAAAGAAATTCTATTTATTTCTTTGTCCTTAAAAAACTTATCTTTAAATTGTTCTAAAGTAATCTTTGCATTATTTTTTACCATCTCAAGCATATCTTTCTTTTGTCCCTTTTGTGGAACCTTAATCCAAGCCTTTGCCCCTCTCTTAATTGTTAAAAAATCTTCTATGAGTTCTGGATCTTCTATATCGGGTACGTATATTGTTTTAGGAACCTTTGCTGTTCCTCCATAAAATGACGTAATAAAATCTTCTAAAACCTCTCCTACTTTATCATCAGCAGTATTATCAAAAATAAAATGCTCACGACCAGTAATCTTACCATCTCTAGAGAAAAACACTTGAATACAACTATCCTTTTCGTCTTGATATATATTTATAAAGTCTTCATCACCTTCCATGGTTTTAAATATTTTCTGTTTCTCTACTATCGCATTTATAGCAAGGATTTTATCCCTAAGTTTTGCTGCCAATTCGAATTCTAAGTTCTTAGATGCTTCTTCCATGTCTGCCTTTAACTCATTTACAATAGTTTTATCCTTACCATTAAGTATATCCATAATATCATTAATCATTTCAGCATATTCTTCTTTTTTTATATATCCTGCACATGGCGCAACACATTTTTTAATATGGTAATTTAAACACGGTCTAACCTTTTCTCCATTTTCTTTAATCATTAGCTTACATGTTCTTATTGGAAATATTTTATTAATTAAATTTATGGTTTCATAAACTGCAGTTGCGTTAGTGTATGGTCCAAAATATTTTGCTCCATCTTTAGCATATTTTCTTGTTACAAAAACCCTTGGATAATCATCATTATTCGTAATTTTTATAAAAGGATAAAATTTATCATCCTTTAAAGCAATATTATATCTTGGACTGTATTTCTTTATTAAGTTACATTCTAAAATTAAAGCCTCCATCTCTGAATCTGTAACAATATACTCAAATTCAGAAATATTTTTAACCATAACCTTAACTTTTTCAGAATGATTTTTAGAATTTTGAAAATAACTTCTTACTCTATTTTTTAAAACCTTAGCTTTACCTACATATATAACTTCGCCAAGTGAATTCTTCATTATGTAAACACCAGGCTTTTCTGGTAAGTTTTTTAAATGGTATTCAAAATCAAACATTTAAATCTCTCCTCATTTTTTCACTTTGCTATATAAATTTTATCACTAGTAAATTTATTTGCAATTAACAATATAAAAAAAGAAGTAATTATATTATGTTAGTTGCTCCGTCGCAAGCTCCAAGCCGCCCTAACACAACAGATTTACTTCTACAAACTGAAGGTAATAATTCCTCATTTCATTCAGAATTATGAAATTTTATGACCTCGATCTAACTCCAAGTCCCCCCAAACTTAATAGAATCACTTCAAAACTAAAAGAAGAAAACTATAAAAGGTTATTCACATATTAAACCTTTTATAGTTCACTATACATTAAAATTTATTGCTAAAATGGTGAATTTAATTCTTCAAATTTTGGCCATATTTCATCTTCACCTTCTACTTCAACTTTATTATTATCAAACTCCCAAGGAATATCTAAAGAACTCCAATGTATGCCTCCCCTTAACTCTCTAACAAATGGCTTTGTTACTTTATAGAAAACTAAGGCATGTTTATCTCCCTTAATATAGTACCCATGAGCACAACCAGATGGAATGTATATTAAGTTCTTATTATCTTCATTTAAATTTACTACTGAATATTTACCAAAGGTTTTTGATTCCTTTCTTAAATCTACTACTACATCCTGAATTTCTCCTATAATACATGTAATTAATTTATCATGTTCTTCAGGAGGCAGCTGAAAATGCATACCTCTTACTACTCCAGGTTTTGCAATGACATAATATTCCTCTTTAAACTCCGTACTTAATCCATATATATTAAATTGAGTCTCATTAAAAACCTTAATTAAGTCACATGTATTTTGCATGAATACTGTTGGTGTAATTAAGTAGCACCCTTCCACTTCTAATTTTTTTACCCTAAACATATCAAAATTATCTCCTTTTATCCTAAAAGTTTTAAAAATAGTCATAATTTAATATATGAATTAGGATATAAATAGTGAAGCAAGGAAAAAGTGAATTTTTATAGAAAAAGAGGTTGTAAAATACAACCTCTTTAATTATTTACTGACCTAAAATAGCAGTCCTTACAACTTGTGAAGCTATATCAGCTGCTGATCCAGCTCCATTTTCTCCTTCTTCTACTATTACAGCAACTGCAATCTGAGGATCATCTATAGGTGCTACTGATATAAACCATCCGTGTGGCACACCTTCTGAACCATCTTCTAACATATAATCTGCTGTACCTGTTTTTCCTCCTGCATTAGTTCCTTCAAAAGCAGGCCATCTATAAAGATTATTTGAAACTAAATATCCCATATACTCTTTTATTGTATTTGCTATATCCTCAGAAATCACATCTTCCTTAAGAGCCTTATTAGAAAACTCCTTAATTGTATTTCCATCTTTATCAACAATCTTATTAACTAACTTTGGTTGCATTAAAACTCCATCATTAGCAACTGTTGCTGCTACCATAGCCATTTGTATTGGTGTTGATAATACGCTACCTTGACCTATCCCACTTTGTGCTATATTACCTTCTTCATAATCATTTAATGTAGGAAAATTACTTGCTGGTATTAATAATCCAACTCCACTTATTCTAGAATTAAATCCAAATCTTTCTGCTACTTCCTTAAGCTTAGCATTTCCCATATCCATTGCTAATGTTCCAAATACAAAGTTACTAGAAACTCTATATGCCATTTGTAAACTTAAATCTCCATGAACTTGATTCATATAGTTACTTAAACTAGTACCATCTGCAAATGTTATTTTACCAGTATCATGAAAAGTTTCGTTAACTATACTAGGGTCATTTTCCAAGGCTGCTGCTAAGGTTACTGTCTTAAATACAGAACCTGGAGGATATAATCCATCAATAGCTCTATTTAATAATTTACTATCCGTATCAACTCCAGAATTAGCATCTTCAATTACTTGCTCTAAATTACTTGGATCATATGTAGGCTTTGACACCATTGCAAGTATTTCTCCAGTCTTAGGATTTAAAGCTACTACTGCCCCCTTTAAATCTCCCATTGCATCATATGCTGCCTTTTGTATATCATAGTCTAAAGTAGTTACAACCCCATTACCTACTTTTTCTTCATCTCTATTTTCAAAAGCACTTTTTAAATCAAAGTCTTTAAAAAAGTTTCTAATTCCATTAGAAAATCCACTATATGTAGATAATTCACTATCATACTCATCTTCTAACCCTGTTATACCAAATCTCTCATCTATGTATCCTAAAGCATGAACATATAAATCTCCATAAGTATAATTCCTACTTTGATTATATTCATCTATTCTTACACTATTAGTTAGAGCATTTCCATCTCTATCATAAATTGTACCTCTTAAAACTTCATTTCTTTTTGCCCAAAGTCTTTTATTACCTGAATCATTAGCTATATCAGGCCCCTTAAAGACTTGAAAATATGCTATATATGATATTAAGGCTATAAAACAAAAAAGGAATATCACCATAATGTTTCTTACGCTTTTTGATAAATCGTTCATAAACTCCTCCTTGCTTTTTTAAAGCTACATATAAAAGATTATATAAAAGGAGTATTGATTCCGAGTTCAATACTCCCTTAATATTATACAACATTTAATTATAATTAAATATATTTTTTAATACTTTTAATATTCTTCAGAAATTTTTTGTAAAATTCCTAAAGCGAAAAATATAGTTAACATAGAACTACCACCATAACTTATTAGTGGTAAAGTAATTCCTGTAAGAGGTATTACTTTAAAAATCCCACCTACTATAACTAATGTTTGGCAAGCTATCATAGTACTAAAACCTACTGCAGCTAATAAACTGAATCTATCTTTAGTTAAAAAAGCTGTTCTAATACCTCTATAAAATAATAAGAAGTAGATTATCATTAATCCTACTGCAAAGATAGTTCCAAATTCTTCACAGATAATTGCAAAGATATAGTCACTTTCGCTAGCAAAAATTAAATCTGGATATCCATTTCCAAGTCCTACACCAAATAATCCTCCTGTTGATATTGCATACAAACCTTGCACTATTTGATATCCTTCTGCAGTAGCATATTCCCATGGATCTAACCAAATCATAACTCTTCTTTGAATATGTCCAAAAACTCCATAAGCTCCAAGAGCACCAACTACTGATAGACCTAAACAGGTAAACACATATTTCTTCTTTGAAGTCGCAATATATAACATAGTCACAGATATACCAAAGAAAATTAATGTTGATCCTAAGTCTGTTTGAAGTACCATACAAACTAAAGAAAACATTACTACTAGAGCTGGTTCTATAAGTTGTTTAAAGTCTTCTTTAATTACATTTTTACTTTCATAATTCATAAGCGAAGATGATAAATATAAAACTAAAGCTATCTTACCAAATTCAGATGGCTGGAATCCAAAAGGTCCTATATAAACCCAGTTCATAGCTCCATTTATACTTTGCTCTGTTATTAACCCATAAATTAACCCCATAGGCATTAGAATTAAAGTTATTATCATATATATCTTTTTATACTTAGCAAAGCTTTTTAAATCCGGTAACGCTATTACTATAGTCATATATCCAATTATTCCAAGTATAACCCAAACTAATTGCTTATACGCAAAACTCGGATCTATTCTATATAGTACTGCTATTCCCACAATAGCTAATATACTTGAAAAAATAAACATAAATTTATCTCCATCAGGATAAAACCTTCTTAAAATATAATGAGATAAACCTATTATAAAGCATAATACAACTCCGATAATTAATGCTTTGGTATCAAAAGGTTTTTGTAGTAAAGCTAGATTTGTAAATAGAAGTAAGCATAATAAATAGATTAATTTAAGAACTCTTTTTTCTAACTTTAATGCCTTATTCATTTTCTCACCTCTAGTTTTTTTCTGCTCTTATAACCTTAAAGGTAGCACTTCCTATTCTTATTTTGTCATTAGCTCTAATCTTAGCATATCCATTAATTTTTTCATCATTAATAAATACACCATTTGTACTATTTAAATCTTCTATTAATATTTCATTATTTTTTACTACTATTTTAGCGTGGTTTCCAGAAGCATACTGATCTGTTAACTTTATTGTATTTCCTTCTCTTCTTCCTATAGTTATTACACCATTTAACAACAATATGGATCCTTCTTCTAAGTTTGAGTTTTCTCCAACACTTAGTACTTCTATTCCATAATTCTTTTTAGTAGAAGATTGTTTCCTTCTTCCACCACCTTTTACATCCTTGTACATTATTTTTAATGCATAATAGATTATAAAATAAAGTACAATTATAAAAGCCACACCAAAAACAATTGTCATAAGCTTTGAAAAACCCATTTCTTCACCTCAAAATTAGTATTATGTTACCATTATATATTAAAACTTATAGCTAAAAATGACAAGTACTCTTTAATTATTTAACATCTTTTTAAGATATTTCCCTGTATATGACTCTTCAACCTTAATTATTTTTTCTGGAGTTCCTGTTGCAACTATTGTTCCACCCTTATCTCCACCTTCTGGTCCTAAATCTATAATATAGTCTGCACACTTTATCATATCTAAATTATGTTCTATAACTACTACTGTATTACCCGTATCTACAAGTCTTTGAAGTATCTCTACTAATCTACTTACATCATCTATGTGAAGACCTGTAGTTGGTTCATCTAAAATATACAGAGTTTTTCCTGTACTTCTCTTAGAAAGCTCATAAGCTAACTTGATTCTTTGAGCTTCCCCACCTGATAATTGTGTTGATGGTTGACCTAATCTTATATATCCAAGACCTACATCATACAAAGTTTGCATCTTATTTTTAATTCTTGGAAGATTTTCAAAAAACACTAATGCTTCTTCTACAGTCATATTTAATACATCATCTATAGATTTTCCTTTATACTTAACTTCTAAAGTTTCTCTATTATATCTCTTACCTTTACAAACTTCACATGGTACATAGACATCAGATAAAAATTGCATTTCTATCTTAATAATTCCATCTCCTGTACACGCTTCACATCTTCCACCCTTAACATTAAAACTAAATCTTCCTGGTTTATATCCTCTCATCTTAGCTTCAGGTGTATTAGAAAATAATTCTCTTATTATATCAAACACTCCTGTATACGTAGCTGGATTTGATCTCGGAGTTCTTCCTATTGGACTTTGATCTATATCAATAATCTTATCAATATTTTCATAGCCTAAAATTTCTTTATGAGCACCTACTGGATTTTTACTCCTATTAACAAGTCTATTTAATCCCTTATATAAAATTTCATTTACTAAAGTACTTTTTCCAGAACCAGATACTCCTGTAACCATAGTAAGAGTTCCTAAAGGAATTTTTACATTAACATTTTTTAAGTTATTTTCCTTAGCTCCTTTAACTGCTATGAAATTACCATTTCCTTTTCTTCTTTCTTTAGGAATATCTATTTTCTTCTCTCCTAATAAGTATTGCCCTGTTATAGATTTTTTACACTTTTTAATATCTTCCACAGTACCAGCGGCTACTATTTCACCGCCATGTTCCCCAGCTCTTGGTCCTATATCTACGATATAATCTGCTTCCTTCATAGTATCTTCATCATGTTCAACTACTATTACAGTATTTCCTACATCTCTTAAATGTTTAAGTGTATTTATTAACCTATCATTATCTCTTTGGTGAAGTCCTATACTAGGTTCATCTAATATATATAATACTCCCATAAGAGCTGATCCAATTTGAGTAGCAAGTCTTATTCTTTGAGACTCTCCACCTGATAGAGTTCCAGAATTTCTAGATAGATTTAAATAATCTAAACCTACATCTATTAAGAAATTAAGTCTATTTTTTATTTCCTTTATTATTTGATCACTTATTATTGTGTCCTTCTCTGAAAATTCTAATGAATTTATATAATCAAGCTCCTCCTTTATAGAAAGCTTAGTAAACTCATATATATTCTTATCTCCTACTAAAACAGCTAATGCCTCTTTTTTAAGCCTTGCTCCATTACATTTAGGACAAGGATTATCACTCATATACTGCTCTATTTCACTCTTTATGATATCCGAATTAGTTTCTCTATATCTTCTTTTTAAAGAATTTATTTCTCCATCATAAGCATAATTATATTGTGAAGTTACTCCTTCTTTTGTATAAGTTACCTTCATTTTCTTTCCATTAGTTCCATAAAGAATTAAATCTAATTCTTTTCTACTAAGCTCTTTAACTGGTCTACTTAAATCCACATCATATTCTTCGCTTAAGGCTTTTAAAATAGCAAATGTCCAAGAATCTTCCTTTAATCTACCTTCTCCCCAAGTAGCTATAGCACCTTCTAAAATACTTAAATCTTTATTTGGTATAACTAGATTTTCATCAATTTCCATTAAAGTTCCTAAGCCATCACAGTAATCACACTTACCAAAAGGAGAGTTAAATGAAAATAATCTAGGTGCAAGTTCATCAATACTCATTCCACATTCAGGACATGCAAACTTTTCGCTAAATAATATATCTTCTCTATCTATAATATTTATGACTACCAGACCTTCAGCAAGCTTTAATGCTGTTTCAATTGAATCTGTTAATCTTCCTTCTATACCTTCCTTAATTATTATTCTGTCTACAACTGCCTCAATATTATGCTTTATATTCTTTTCTAAAGATACTTCTTCTTCTGATAATTCATAAATAGAACCATCTATTCTCGCTCTAACAAATCCACTTCTCTTTATGTTATCAAGTATCTTCTCATGAGTTCCTTTTTTTCCTCTTATAACTGGAGCTAAAACTTGAATTTTAGTTCTATCCCCAAGAGCCATAACACTATCCACAATTTGATCAACAGATTGTTGCTCTATTGGAATTTTACACTTTGGACAATAAGGTTTTCCAACCCTCGCATATAGTAATCTTAAATAATCATATATTTCTGTAATTGTTCCTACTGTAGAACGTGGATTTTTGCTTGTTGTCTTTTGATCTATTGATATAGCTGGCGATAATCCTTCAATATATTCTACATCAGGTTTATCCATCTGCCCTAAAAACTGTCTTGCATAGGATGAAAGAGATTCAACATATCTTCTTTGCCCTTCTGCATATAAAGTGTCAAAAGCTAATGAAGATTTTCCTGATCCTGATAAACCTGTAAATACTACTAACTTATCTCTTGGTATTTCTAAAGATACATTCTTTAAATTATGTACTTTAGCACCTTTTATTATAATTTTATCCTTCATATTTAATGACCTTTCTCCTTATATTAACATTCCGCTTCGAACAAGCGTTCTTTATTCTATTCTAATTTTTATTATAAACCTTGTCAATTATATATTAAAGTATTTGCAAAAAAAGAGTGTAATAAACACAAATTTGATTTATTGCACCCCTTAATAATTTCAATCATTAATTTCAAATTTAAAGCCACTAATTTTATATTTTACAATGGACTCTATTTTTAATTATTCACTTGTATCTATACTCCCTCAAAATTAAATAATGGAATAAAACTTTCCTTATCTGTCCCCTCTTCTTGAATAAACCCATTTTGTACTCCTAAATTTAAAGCATAGTCAATAAGTGATTCATAGTGTTTTTGATTTAAAGGTCTATTTAATTCTGGATAGTCCTTTACATGCTCTAATGGTGTATATTGATTCATAATGCTAATATAAACCTTATTTCCATATGTATCATATATATAATCTATTATCTTTTTGGAATCAAATAATAATCCAGGTAACATGAGATGTCTTATTATTACTCCCTTTTGTATTATTCCATTTTCATCAAACTTAACCTCTTCAACTTGATTTACCATTTCATTAATGGCATCCTTCGCATAAGAAAAATAATCTTTTGCCTTAGAATATTTACTGGAATATTTAGTATCAAAATACTTCATATCAGGTAAATATACGTCTATATATCCTCTTAAAAGCTTAATTGTTTCTACCTTTTCATATCCACTACTATTGTATACAATAGGTAGCCTTAATCCATTCTCTTTTGCTATTTTTATAGCTTCAATAATTTGAGGAACATAATGTGTGGGCGTAACTAAATTTATATTTAATGCACCCTTATCTTGAAGCTCAATAAATACTTCTGCTAATCTCTCAATTGTTATTTCTTTTCCCCATGAACATTGACTTATATTATAATTTTGACAAAAAACACACTTTAATGTGCAGTAAGAAAAGAATACTGTTCCAGAACCTATATCACCAGATATACAAGGTTCTTCCCAATAATGAAGGGCAGCTCTTGCCACCCTTATTTTTTCTCCTGCCCCACAAAATCCTCTTTTTTCACCTAATCTATTTGCCCCACAATTTCTTGGGCATAGTTTGCAACTTTCTAATAACTCCATTTATTAATCACTCCAGATATTTTAAAAGATTTTGTAAATATATATTATTTTTTACTCTTTAAATCGTTAATTATATCACGTAATTCTGCCGCTCTTTCGAATTGTAAGTTCTTAGCCGCCTCCATCATTTCTTCAGTGTACTTCTTAATTAACTTCTTCTTATCCTTTTCTGAAACCGCTTTAGTGTTTTCAGCCTTGTATTCTACTTTCTCTTCTGCAACTTTAGTTGCTTCAATTACATCTCTTACATCCTTAATAATAGTTTGTGGTGTAATTCCATTATCTTCGTTGTACTTAATTTGTATTTTTCTTCTTCTCTCAGTTTCTTTTATAGCTTTATCCATAGACTTAGTAATAGTATCTGCATACATTATTACCCTACTTTCAGAGTTTCTAGCTGCTCTACCTATTGTTTGTATTAGTGATGTTTCTGAGCGTAAGAAACCTTCCTTATCAGCATCTAAAATTGCAACTAATGCTACTTCTGGAATATCAAGTCCTTCTCTAAGCAAGTTAATACCTACAAGTACATCAAACTCTCCAAGTCTTAAATCTCTTATAATTTTCATTCTTTCTATAGTGTCTATATCTGAATGCATATAAGTAGTTTTTATTCCTAAATCCTTTAGATACTTAGTTAAATCTTCAGCCATTCTCTTAGTTAATGTAGTAATAAGAGTTCTAAATCCTCTTTCTGTATTTTTCTTAATTTCTGCATATAAGTCATCTATTTGACCTTTCACAGGTCTTATTTCTATAACTGGATCTAATAATCCTGTTGGTCTGATAACTTGTTCAGCTATATTTATTGAGTTATCTAGTTCATATTGAGATGGTGTTGCACTGACAAAAACTACTTGATTTATCTTCTTCTCAAACTCAGCAAACTTTAATGGTCTATTATCATAAGCACATGGCAATCTAAATCCATACTCTACTAAAGTATCTTTTCTAGACCTATCACCAGCATACATAGCTCTACATTGTGGTAATGTAACATGACTTTCATCTATAAACATTAAAAAATCATCTGGGAAGTAATCTAGTAAAGTTTGAGGTGGTGTTCCTGGTGCTCTACCATCTAGAATTCTTGAATAGTTTTCTATTCCACTACAATATCCCATTTCTCTGATCATCTCTATATCAAAGTTAGTTCTTTGTCTTAATCTTTGAGCTTCTAATAATTTTTCTTGACTGTTAAGCTCCTTAAGCCTATCTTCAAGTTCATCTTCAATTTTACCTATAGCTTTTTCTAATACTTCTTGAGATGTAGCAAAGTGAGATGCTGGTGAAATAGATACATGATTTCTCTCACCTAATATATTTCCTGTTAGAACATCAAATTCTCTTATTCTCTCTATTTCATCTCCAAAGAACTCTACTCTAATTCCCTTATTCGAAGATGAGGCTGGAATAATATCTAAAGAATCCCCTCTAACTCTAAAACTTCCTCTTGCAAAATCTATATCATTTCTCTCATATTGAATTTCTATAAGTTTTCTTATTATATCATCTCTATCCCTTACCATTCCTGGTCTTAGTGATATAGTAAGCTTTTTATATTCTTCTGGATTACCTAAGCCATAAATACATGAAACTGATGCAACTATAATAACATCTCTTCTTTCCAATAATGCAGATGTAGCTGAGTGTCTTAATTTATCTATTTCATCATTTATTGATGCATCTTTTTCTATAAAAGTATCTGTTTGTGGTACATAAGCCTCTGGTTGATAGTAATCATAATAAGATACAAAATATTCCACTATATTATTAGGGAAAAACTCCTTAAACTCTGAGCATAATTGAGCTGCTAGCGTCTTATTATGAGCTAATATTAAAGTTGGCTTTTGAACTCTCTCAATAATATTTGCCATAGTATAAGTTTTTCCTGAACCAGTTACACCTAATAGTGTTTGTGCTCTATCCCCATTATTTATTGAGTTAACTAAGCTATCTATTGCTTGAGGTTGATCTCCAGTTGGTTTAAACTTTGATTCTATTTTAAACTCAGGCATATTTTCACTGTTACTTTACATTTATTAAAAGTAACGTCTCCTTTCCTTATATACTTCATTTTTCCCTTTTCTAATAAATAAATTATACATTTAAATATCTCTTATTACAATTTTAAAAAAATAAAAGAAAGCTATCGCTTTCTTTTCATTTCTTCTAATACTTTCTTAAAATCATCATTATCGACACTTAAAGTGCTATCCGCCTTTACCATTCTAGGTACTAATAGCATTCCAACTCTTTTATTCTTTGGTATTATATTCAAATCGACTATTTCCCCGGAAATTTTTTTAATTCTAAAGGAAATTTCGCCAAAATTTTCTCTTATCGTCCTGAAAATTTCCACTTCAGATGTAACTTTGTTTCTATTTACCTCTAATATTTTATCTCCTCGTCTTACTCCCGATTCAAAGGCTGGTGAATTAGGTGCCACTTCTAATACGGCTACCCCATTATCATCAGTCACGTATAAATATTTTCCTGATTTCTCAATCTTATTTTGTATTTTAAGCATAAGTTCATATCCCAATGCTGCAAATGCTACTACAATAATTTGTCCAACTATTCCGAAACTAGCTACTTGAGCTATTAATGTCAATACAACTCCATATATTAATATTCCAATTCCTGAATAAATAGGTTTTTTATTTTTTTCTTTTGTAAAAGAAACTGAATTATATCCTATAACTCCATATAAAGGTATTGAAGCAATTATAGCAGAGCTTAAAAGCAATAATGCTCCTGGTCTATTAATTATTGGCCACCAATCTGGTGTTGCTACTGCTGATGTAGTCACAGATGAAATATCACTAGTAATTGCAATAAATAAAGCTACAGGTAGTGCCCAATATCTATTATAAGCAAATCCTCCAATTATTTTATTATCTTTATTAGTGAAAACAGGTATAGCTCCTCTTCTTCCATCAAACATAATTAGAATACCTTCTACTATATGTATCAGTCCAACAAAAGACATAAGTACCAATATATTTACATTTATGTATGATTCAGTTTTAGTCAACTCTGCTAATATATTTGAAAATATACTAATAGCACCTAATATTGCTCCAGAATATGCAAAGCCCATATATCGCTTTTTAATAAAAAGCAACGTAATTGATATCATAAACATGATTTCTATACCAGAATTTTCATTAAAAATTATTCCAAAGCCACTTAACATTATACTAACTATAGCACCTGCGATAATCCCTAATGCAATTTGTGATAATGTAAGTTCTAAAGGGGAGTTAATACTCTCCCCAATAGTCATTTTCTGCATTATAGATATTCTTCTATTTTTTATATAAAACATTATTCCTAAAGCTACTAACATAAACAGATGCATCGGATCAACTATGGCATAAGCCACAGTTCTTAAAGTATATAACATTAACTCCATCAATGATCCTCCTAAATTTTTTCTTTAATCACTTCTAATGCCTTGTTAAATTGAGGATCTATACTCCTATCATACTCTTGTTGTGATATTTCATCAGGTATTTCAACTTCTATATCTGGTTTAATTCCAATTTTGTGTATATTTTCTCCATTTGGAGTATAGTATTTTGAAGTTGTAACCTTTAATCCACCACTTCCATCACCGAATTCTATTAATTGTTGAACAACCCCCTTACCAAAGCTAGTTGTTCCTACTATAGTTCCTGCTTCATAATCTCTTAAAGCTCCAGTAACAACTTCTGAAGCTGACGCACTTCCACCATCAATTAATACTACTAATGGCATTCCTTCTGCTTCTCCACCTACAGATTTAGACTCTTGCTTATTACCATATTTATCTATAGTGTATGTTACAATTTCTCCCTTTGGTATGAATTGTGATGCTACTTTTACTGCTTCAGTTAAGTATCCACCAGGATTTCCCCTTAAATCTAAAATCATTCCCTTCATACCTTGGTTCTTTAATTCAACTATTTTTTCTTTAAAATTTTCAGCAACATCTTCATCAAAAGAAGACATTTGTATATATCCTATGTTTCCATCTATTAGTTCTCCCTTAACAGAAACAACCTTAACAACATCTCTAATTATAGTTATATCTTGATATTCAGCCCCTTCTCTTGAAACAGTTAACGTTACTGGTTCTCCTTGTTCTCCTTTTATCATAGATATAGCTTTTTCTACATTAGGTTCAGTAATCTCCGTTCCATCAACTTTCAAAATTACATCTCCTGCTTTTAATCCTGCTTTTTCTGCTGGAGAACCTTCTAGTGGAGCTACTACTGTAACTTTATCATCTTTAATTCCTAACTGAGCACCAATTCCAACAAAATGTCCTTCACTTTGTTCTACAAATGATGTATATTCATCAGAATTCATAAATACTGTATAAGGATCATTTAAAGATTGAGTCATTCCTTTAATTGCTGCCTCTAATAAATCATTATCATCTATTTCTCCATCATACTTTGTTAGTAATGCATCTCTCACTTGAAATAGAAGTTCATACTTCTTAACATCCTTAACATCGCTAACATCCTTAGCTACATCTTCACTAACACTTTTTAAAGTAACACCATTAAATGCAAGAGCATTTCCCATATAGAAAAATGTAAAATTTGAAAGTAAGAAAATTAATACTATTCCTACTATAATTAAGGGCTTTTTATATATCTTACCCTTTGGGTTTTTATTCTCCTCCATACTCTAATACTTCCTTTCATAAAACTCTGTAGATTTACGTTAAATAATATTTTAAGTGGAGATATACTCCACTTAAATTATATAGTTTATTCTTTCTTTTTATTAATCCCTTTATACATCTAAGAATTTTCTTAAAGCAACTATACTTCCTAAAGCTCCTACTATTATACCACCTAATAGGAATATCCAAGTTAAAGTACTTAAAACAAACCCTGGTGAAACTAAAGAAACAAGGAACATATTAGATACTATGTATCCATAAACCCCTCTATAAAGCATAAATAATAATATGCTTGATATAAGTGAACCTATAAAGCCTATTATCATACCTTCTATTATAAATGGCCATCTAATAAACCAATCTGTAGCTCCAACGTACTTCATTATTCCAACTTCTCTTCTTCTAGAATATACTGTTATTTTTGTTGTATTTGTAATTAAGAATATAGACACCCCTATAAACACAACAAATAATACCATACCAGTAATTCTAACTCCATTAACAAAAGCACTTATAGTATCAATCATATCTTGTTGATTAGATATATCTTCTACTCCACTCATACCCTGAACTGCATCTACAATCTGAGTTGCATATTCTGGAGCATCTAATTTAACAATATATGAACTTGGCAATGGATTTTCTGATAAATCATAACCTTCCAACAAACCTTGGTTATCTTTAAGCATTTCTTGTAAGTTAGCGAAGGCTTCTTCTTTAGATTCATAAATAACTTCCTTAACGCCCTCTTGTTCATTAAGCTTTAATTCTATTTCTCTTTGGTCAATTAATTTAATATCATTATCTAAATAAACCTTAATTTCAAGCTTTGATGCAACATCTTCTACAGCTTTATTGAAATTTAAGCCAAGCAATATGAATGTACCAAATATAAAGAATGTAATTAGCACAGTAATCATGGCCGCTATACTTAATGTTCTATTTCTCTTAAGACTCTTAAAAGCATCTATAAAAAAGTATTTTATAGTATTAAACTTCATCTTCGTACATCCCCCTTGTAGTATCTCTTGCTATACATCCTTTTTCTATAGCAATAACTCTTTTCTTCATACTATCAACTATATCTTTAGCATGAGTAGCCATTAAAATTGTAGTTCCAGCTCTATTAATATCTTCTAATAGTTCCATTATTTCCTTTGCTGTTTCTGGGTCTAGGTTACCTGTTGGCTCATCACATATTAAAACTGATGGATTATTAACTATTGCCCTAGCTAAAGCAACTCTTTGCTGCTCACCTCCAGATAATTCATTAGGGAACATCTTATATTTGTGAGATAAACCTACTAATGATAATACCATTGGTACTCTTTTTCTAATATCCTTCTGTGAAGCTTCAACTACTCTCATAGCAAAAGCAACATTTTCATATACATTTAATGTTGGGATTAACCTAAAGTCTTGGAAAACCATTCCTATTTTTCTTCTGTAGTAAGGAGTTTGTCTCCTTGTAACACTTGAAAGATTCTTCCCAGCTACAACTATTTCTCCCACAGTAGGATCTACTTCTTTTATTAACATCTTTATAAAAGTTGACTTTCCTGAACCTGAAGGTCCAACCAAAAATACAAATTCACCTGATTCAATATTTATATTTACATCTGATAAAGCCTTAACATTATTATCATACAGCTTAGATACATTCTTAAATTCTATCATTCTCTAACACCTCGCACATCAGCGTATTTTAAAACCTATAGCGTTATTATAGCATAACAATGCCTTAGGAAAAATGTTTTTTGTACTTTTCCCCTTAATAAAACCTATAATATTCTATATTTTTATTAAATTTTCATTAAATCTTAATAATCTGCAAATCCTTTTCCTAATGCCTCTGTTGATTCACTAACAGTTAAAAATGCCTCTGGATTATTAACTTTTATAAATTGTTTTAATGTAATAAATTGTTTAGAGGTTAAAACTGTATATATGACAGTCATATCTTCTTTTGTATATCCGCCTTTTCCAGTTAATATTGTACAACCTCTATCTATATCATTATTAATAAATTCTACAACCAATTTTTCCTTATTTGTAATTACAAATACTTGTTTAACAGGATTTATACCTGCAATGAATTTATCTACTAAAATTCCTATTAAAGTAGCACTTAAAAGACCAAATAGCCCTTTTTCTACACCAAACGAATAAATAGCTAATAAAGTTACTGTACAGTCAGCTAATAATAAGCCTTGCCCTATAGGTAAGTGAAAATATTTATTAATAATTTTAGCAACTATACTAGTTCCACCTGTTGATGCACCTTGATTAAAAGTAATTGCTGTTCCAAAAGCTAATACAGCTGAACCAAATATGCATGCTAAAACTAAGTTATCAGTTATTGCTCTTGGTTCAAAAAATGTTTCAAAAATCCACATTATTACAGACATCATTATTGTCGAATATATGCTTTTAGCTCCGAAAGAAGCCCCAATTAAGAAAAATGCTAATGCAAATAATATCGCATTAAATATAAAAACTAATATACTTGGATTAATATCAATTAATTGATTTATAGCTAAAGCTAAACCTGAAACACCACCTGCCGCTATATCAAGCGGAAAGAAAAAATATTCTAGTGCAAAAGCTCCTATTGCTACTCCTACTGTAGATAAAAAATATTCTTTTAACTTTTCCATTTGTATTTTATTCTCCTTCTAATATATAGTCCCATCCTAAAGGTTATTGAATATTTTTAAAGCCTTCTCCCATAACCTCATGTACTTCCCCGACAGTTATAAAGGCTTTTGGATCTACTTTACCTATATACTGTTTAAGTTTTATAAATTCACTTCTACCTAAAACAGCATATAATACACAAGTATCCTGTCCAGTAAATCCCCCAATTCCTTTTAAATATGTGCATCCTCTCTCTAAATCATCCATGATAAATTTACCTATTTCATCACTTTTACTACTTATTATAGTTACCTCTTTACAAGAATGAAAACCTTCTATAACTTTATCTATTGCTATTCCATTAATTATTACTGAAAGTAATCCATATAGACCTATATTTATACCAAAAGTCATTGCCCCTAATAAGGTTACTATAAAATCAACTGCTAATAAAGACTTTCCTATATCTATATGAAAAAATTTATTTAGTATTTTTGCTATAGTATCTGTTCCACCTGTTGATGCATTTGCATTAAATACTATCGCCATTCCAATTGCAGTAATAAAAGTACCAAAAATAGCTGCAAGCATTAAATCATTAGTTAAAGCTTTCGGATTAAAGAATTTTTCAATAATTGTCATCATTCCAGCTAAGCTAAAACTTGAAATTATAGTTTTAACTCCAAAGTTCTTTCCAAGAAAAATAAAACCAATTATAAATAAAAATAAATCCATTACAAAAACTAGAGGCCCTGTGGAAATAGCCGGAATATAATGATTTATTACTATAGCTAACCCCGTAAGTCCACCTGCTGCTATATTATTTGGTATAAAAAAGTATTCTAATGCCAATGCTACTAAGAAAACTCCAGTAAATATTAATATATATTCTTTTAAACTTTCTCTCATACAAATCTCCTTTCTTAGAGAATTTTTATTATTTTTCCACAACATATATTTTTCTATCCAATGATATTAATTTTTTATCCATAAATTTTATATTTATATAAATATTATATAGTTTTTTATAAATATTTGTAATTTATTTTTTAAAATAAAAAGCTGTAGAATATTCTACAGCTTAATAGTAAATATAGCTATTTTTAGTGATTTATTTAAATTATTAATAGTAAACTAATCTTATTTTTTTAATGAAATTGCTTTTTTTACCTTTTCAACAACATTAGCAGCTGTTAATCCATACGCTTCTAATAATTGATTTGGTAATCCACTTTCACCAAATACATCTTGTACTCCAATCTTAAGTACTGGTACAGGTAGCTCTTCAGATAATACTTCTGAAACTGCTGATCCTAACCCTCCAATAACGCTATGCTCTTCAACTGTTACTATTGCTCCAGTTTCTTTAGCCGCCTTAATTAGGATTTCTTTATCAATTGGTTTTAATGTATGTATATTTATTACCCTTGCATTAATTCCTTCTTTACTTAATTCTTCTTTAGCTTCTAATGCAACATCTACCATAATACCAGTAGCAACTATAGTTACATCATTTCCTTCTGATAAATCAACACCCTTACCAATTTTAAACTCATATGTATTTTCATCATTTATAACATTAACGGCAGCTCTTCCTAATCTAACATAACAAGGTCCATCATATTCTGCAATAGCCTTAATAGCAGCTACAGTTTCTACTGCATCAGCAGGACATATTACAGTCATGTTTGGAACACTTCTCATTAAAGCTAAATCTTCTATAGCTTGGTGAGATGCCCCGTCTTCTCCTACTGTTAAACCAGCATGAGTTGCACATACTTTAACATTTAACTTTGGATAACAAATAGAGTTTCTAATTTGTTCAAAAGCTCTTCCAGCTGCAAACATAGCAAACGTACTAACATATGGAATTTTTCCACAAGTAGCTAACCCTGCTGCAACTCCCATCATATTTCCTTCTGCTATACCCATGTTAAAGAATCTTTCTTCACAAACAGCTTTAAAATCTGCAGTTTTTGTAGATTTTGAAAGGTCAGCATCTAAAACTACGATATCTTTATTCACATCAGCTAATGCTGCTAATGCTTTTCCATAAGCTTCTCTTGTTGCAATCTTTTTACTCATTAATTGTTACCTCCAATTTCTGCTAACGCTTGTTCACATTGTTCCTTACTTGGTGCTGTACCATGCCATGAAGCTTGGTTTTCCATGAAAGAAACACCTTTACCTTTTACGGTATTGCAAACTACAACTGTTGGTTTACCTTTAAATCTTTTTGCTTTTTCTATTGCATCTTGAATTTCTTCTATATCATGACCATCTATCACCAAAACATTCCATCCAAAAGCTTCAAATTTCTTGTCAATTGGTGAAGGATTCATAACTTTTGTTATATCACCATCTATTTGTAGTCCATTAAAATCAACAAAAGCAGTTAAATTGTCTAGTTTATAATGAGCTGCTGACATAGCTGCTTCCCAAACTTGACCTTCTTCTAATTCACCATCACCTAAAAGTGTATATACTCTATATTCTTTATTATCAAGCTTACCAGCTAATGCCATTCCAACCGCTGATGAAATACCTTGACCTAAAGAACCTGTTGACATATCAACTCCAGGCAAGCATTTCATACTTGGATGACCTTGTAATCTAGAACCGATTTTTCTTAATGTATTTAATTCTTCAACTGGAAAATATCCTCTTCTAGCAAGCACGCTATATAAAACAGGTGCAGCATGTCCTTTTGATAATACAAATCTATCCCTATTTTCATCCTTAGGATCTTCTGGATTTATGTTCATTTCTCCAAAATATAGTGTTGTTAGGATATCCGCTGCTGATAACGATCCACCTGGATGCCCTGAACATGATTCTGTTAGCATAGAAACTATGTCTTTACGAACAGTTTTAGCTATTGATTTTAATTCTTCAACATTTTTAATCATCTTTTATCCTCCTAAGATTTGATTTACCTGTACATATATTGTGCCATATTTTGATAAAATTATTTTAACACAACATATCTAATTTGTATACACTAATAGTCTTGTTTTTTATTAAATTAATGTATTTTTATATATAAATGCTATACTATTTATATATTGTATAGCATTTTCCCCTTTGTTTTTACATAATAAAAGAAACCCATTAAGGGTTTCTTAAGTATTTAAGATACTCAATTATCTAATTTTTTTCTTGAATAATTAATTATGCCAAATTTAAACTTATTAATAGTGCTTTATTCACCTTTCTCATATCAGCATCTGTCATATGTCCTATTTTCTCCTTTAGTCTTTTCTTATCTAAAGTTCTTAACTGTTCTAATAAAACAACAGAGTCTCTATTTAATCCATATTCCTCTGAGGAAATCTCAACATGAGTTGGTAACTTAGCTTTATTAATCTGTGATGTTATAGCTGCAACAATAACTGTTGGACTATACTTATTCCCTATATCATTCTGAATTATTATAACTGGTCTAATTCCACCTTGCTCAGATCCTATTACAGGGCTTAAATCCGCATAAAAAATATCCCCTCTTTTTACTACCATAGTCGTCATTAGAAATATCACACTCCGCAAAGCCAGTTCTCATATTCATCAATATCTGCACTTTCGCACTCGAAAGGAAGTTGTGAAAGCTCCAAGTTAATTTTTGCCATAGCTTTGTAGCCTTCTTTCATCATTTCAAAAACATCCATATTCAATTGATCTTCATTATATTCTATTAAAGAATACTCAATAAATTGACTATTTTTTTTATTTTTATCTACTTTTTTTATAATTCGTGGATTTATAATTTTTTTAGACATAATTTGCCTCCAGATAGTAAAGGATCTATGTATAAATAAATTATATTGCAAATTATGTCCCCTTGTCAAAACTTATGTTTAACTTTTTAAACAATTATATATATTCATATTATTTTTGCTATTTTATAACTTTTGTCTTAATACGTAAAACACATTCCATACTTATGTACTCCACTTTTTCTAACTTCTTAACTTGTACTAACATAAAGAACTAAATATTGAACTGGTTATTTTTTTATTTTTTATTTTAATAATCCCTCATCTAAATCCTTTAATTTTTCAAAGTTTCTATATACAATTCTAACTCTATCTTTATTGTCCTTATCATAGATTATGGCACCAATAGGGGTTTTTTCTTGCTTATCTATAAAAATTTTAATCTTATTTAAACTATCATTTTTAATAAACAATTCACTTGTAAACACTATATATTCAGTATCTCCCCACTCCTCCTGACCTTCATTTATACCTTCGTTATCAATTGGATAAGATAATAACTTATCCACGAAACTTAAAGAATATAATTCATCCATGCTTTCTTCCATTGTATACTCTTTATTAGCTATATTATCCTTAACTAAAATACTACCATCCTTATATATCTTAGTTCTGTCTGTTCCAAAATCTATTCTTCCACCAATATCTTTCTTATAATACTGAATAGTATCTTGCCTCTCTTCATCTCTAGAATTTTTTACAATAAATTCTACTTCTGTTTTATAAGCTTTTATTCCTTTTAAAGATTCAATTATTTCCTCATTAGTAGGTTCTGCTGTTACTCTAAATATAATAACTAAAACAATTAATATTATAGGTATAGATACCAACAATCCTAGTAATAATTTTTTCTTCATCATATCCCCCTTGAACTTTACTACTTATTATTACTAATATTATACCTACTCAAAATTTATTCATATATAATTCATGGCTCTCGATATATTTTCTATAACATCTGATGCTACTACAGAATATTTATCCTCAGATGCTATCTCTCCTGCTAATCCGTGTATATACGCTCCTAGTAACGCCGAGTCTATAAGAGAATGACCTTGCGCTAAAATTGCTGATATAATTCCTGTTAAACAATCTCCCATTCCCCCTGAAGCCATCTTACTATTTCCTGTATTATTTATGTAAACATATTCACCATTAGTTATTATTGTGTTATATCCTTTTAATAAAACTACAACTTCATTTTCCTTTGCAAACTTCCTTGCTACATCTATTCTATTATCTTCTACATAATCTATTGTTTTGTCTATAAGCCTTGCCATTTCCCCTGGATGTGGAGTATATACAGCTCTCCCTTTTAATCCCTCCATTATTTCTTTACTACCTTTTATTAAATTAAAAGCACCTGCATCAATTACAAACAATTTATTTTCATATTTAATTATGTCCAATAAAATTTCTTTGTACATTTTTTCATTATTAATACCTGGTCCTATAGCAATTACATCTAACTTTTCAAATAATTCTTTTAGTTCATCTCTTGATTCAATATTAGCTGTCATAGCCTCTACTAACTTACAACTTAATTTGTCTTGTACATATTTTGTAGATACTAAAGTAGTTAACCCAGCACCTGCTCTTACACAAGCCTCAGTTGCTATAAAAGCAGCTCCAGTGTACCCCTTGCTTCCTGCTAAAATTGCCACTTTCCCATAATCACCCTTATGTCCATATACAGTTCTCTTTTTTAAAAGTTGTCCATAATCTTCTTTATTTAATAAAAATACTTTTTCTGAGTTCATGCTTTTTACAAACTCAGGTATTCCTATATTTAAAATTTCTAATTTTCCTAAGTATTCTAAAGCTTTATATTTAATGAATCCCTTCTTAATAACCTCAAAACTAAAAGTTATATCTGCTAATATAGATGCTCCAATTACATCTCCATCATCTGCATTTAAACCAGATGGTACATCCACGCTTATTATAAACTTGCTTTTCTCATTTATAATATTTATCACTTTTATATAAAATTCATCTAAGTCTCTATTTAACCCCACGCCCCAAATACAATCTAATACAATTTCATACTTACTCAAAACTTTACTTAATATTTCTATATCATTTAAGCCTTTTAAATGAATAATATTACTTGTAAGTTTCATCAAAATATTATAATTTACTAAAAAATCCTTAGAATAATTATCATTTTTACTTACTATAACTATACAAACATCTTTATTTTTAAGAAGTAATTTTCTAGCAATGGCTAATCCGTCTCCACCATTATTTCCGTTTCCACAAAATATTATAAATTTATGTCCTAAGTTCACTATCCTATCTGTAACTTCTTTAGCTGCATTCTCCATTAAAACAATACTTGGTATGCCAATTTCTTTTATAGTATACCTATCTATTTCTTTACAACCTTCTCTTGACATTACTTCCATTATGCTTCCTCCAATACAGCAAAAGCTATTGCAGATGTTCTATTATGTGATATAGAAACATTAAGCCTGTACTCAGTAGCAATATTGTCTTTTATATTATCGCTTAAATATGCTATGGGCTTACCTAATTCATCTCTCAATATTTCTACATCTATCAACGAAAAACCTCTAAATCCAGTTCCCAATGCCTTACTTATTGCCTCCTTAGCTGCAAAATTTCCAGCTATTACTTCTGATCTCATACTTCTTTCTTTAAACATTTCAATTTCTCTAAAGGTAAAAATCTTGTTTAAAAATCCATTATTTTTTTTGATAGCCCTTTCAATTCTATCTATTTCAATTATATCTGTCCCTATTCCAATAATCATAAAATCACCTCTATATATAGTTTACTATATAAGATTTTATTTTCTATATACTAAAAACAAAAATCAGAAACATAGTTATCAACATATTCCCCTAATATGTCAACAAGGTGTATAGGTGAAACTTGATAATCGTGTAATAAATTTAGAAGAGTTTTGACTTTATCTTCCTTATTAGATATTTTCCTAATTAAATCCCTTTCAATTTGCACAACATTTCCTTCAATTAAATCTTGCCTCTCAGCTTCAATTCCAAAAGCTTGTCCCCCCAAAAAACTTTCGCTAATCATTCTATAAGAATATCTTATTTCTTTGTTATCATTCTTACTACTGCTATATAGGCTATCAACAATGTACATATTATTATTCACTCCCTTTTAAGCTATAATTTATTTAAATAACACAATATTACAATATCATAGATTTTCATAAAACAATGTCAAACATTGTTTCCTCTAAGATTAAAATATTTCTTTATATTTCAGCAAAATTCATGTATAGCTTAATCTTTTCCTATTATTTGTTTAATATAGATAAAATCCACATCAAAATTATCATTTATTTTGTATTTTTTATAAAATATACTTTTATTTTGTATATAAAAAGTTATGATTTTGATTATATATTAATCATTTTTGTATTTTTTTGATATATTATTTTTTGTATTCGTTTTAATATTATTTATTTAATATCAACATATAAAAATACTTTTTAAATGCAAATTTATTTCTAATTATTTCATTTTCTTATTGATATTGTTAATAATTAGACATATAATAATTTTATAATAATAGTTATTAATTAATATTTAATTAAGGTAGGTGTTAACTTTGAAATCTTTAGAATTAAAAAAAGATATACATTGGGTTGGAGCTTTAGATCCAAATTTAAGAGTCTTTGATATTATTATGTATACACCTTATGGTACAAGCTATAACTCATACGTAGTAAAAGGAAGCGAAAAAACAGCTGTATTTGAAACAGTTAAAGCAGAATTTTTTGATCAATATATTGAAAGATTGCAAGATTTAGATGTGGATATAACAAAAATTGATTATATAGTAGTAGATCATACCGAACCAGATCATGCTGGATCAGTCTCTAAATTGTTAGAAATTTCACCAAATGCTAAGGTTGTAGGATCAGCCCCAGCAATAAAATTCTTGAAAAAAATTGCTAACAGAGATTTTGAATCTATTACTGTAGGAGATGGAGATACAATATGTCTAGGTAATAAAACTTTACATTTTATATCAGCACCATTCTTACATTGGCCAGATTCAATTTACACTTATATTCCTGAGGATGAAGTCTTAATTACTTGTGACTCCTTCGGATCTCACTATTCATCTGAAGCTATTTTAAATAGTAAAGTTGAAAGTAAGGAAAATTATATGGAAGCATTAAAATACTACTTTGACTGTATTTTTGGACCATATAAATCTTATGTATTAAAGGCAATTAAGAAAATAGAAAATTTAAAAATCGATATGATACTACCTGGCCACGGTCCTGTTTTAGTAGAAAATCCTATGGAAATAGTTGAATACTATAGAACTTGGAGTACTTCACCAATTCCTTCGGCTGATAAAAAGAAAATAGTATCAATACCTTATGTTTCAGCTTATGGATATACAGAATCATTAGCAAAAAAAATTGCAGAAGGTATAGAGGCAGCTGGAAATATTGAAGTTAGATTATTTAATGCAACTCATTATAAAATTGATGATATAGTTAATAGCATTTCTGAATCTGATGGATTTTTATGTGGTTCACCTACTATAGTTGGAGAATTACTTGAACCAATCCGTGATATACTTTCAAAATTAAATCCAATAATTCATGGTGGAAAATTATCAGCAGCATTTGGATCTTATGGATGGAGTGGCGAAGCTATACCAAGAATGGAAACTAGATTAAAAGAATTAAATATGAAGCTTTGTCCAAGCCTTAAAATAAACTTTAAGCCATCAGACACTGAGCTTCAAGAAGCTTTTGACTACGGATTAGAATTTGGACATATTCTACTTGGTAATAAAACATTTGAACCTCAAGAAACTCCACAAGTAAAGGAAACCCCTAAATCTACTGGTGGATTAAAACTTTGGAAATGTGTAATTTGTGGAGAAATAATAGAATCTGAAACAATTCCTGAATACTGCCCTGTATGCGGAGCTGGAAGCGACGCATTTGTAGAAATAGAAAGAGAAGAATCAACTTATAAAATAGACAAAGAAGAAACTTATGTAATTATAGGTAATGGTGCTGCTGGTTTCTATGCTACAAAGGCTATTAAGGAAAGAAATGAAAGTGCTATAATTAAGCTAATATCTAATGAACCTGTACATTCATATGTAAGGACTCAACTTTCAGACTTATTAACTGAAGATATAGATAATTCCTTCTATCTAGCAGCTGAAAACTGGTATAAAGAAAATAATATTGTGGAAATCCTCAATACTAATGTTGATAGTATAGATAGAGAAAAGAAAGTTGTTAGATTAGATAGTAAGCATGGCGTTCGTTACGATAAACTAATCCTAGCTAACGGTAGTTATAACTTTGTTCCTCCAACTAAAATTAATATAAATGGTTCTGAGACTGAAATTAACTCTTGGACTTACAATAGTATAAAAGGAATTCATACTATTAAGAAGCTTGCTGATGTTAATGCTATCAAGGAAGAATTACCATCTACTAAAAATGTAGTAGTAATCGGCGGTGGATTATTAGGTTTAGAGGCTGCATGGGAAGTTCAAAAACGTGGAATAAATGTTACAGTAGTTGAATTAGCTGAAAGAATGCTTCCTCGTCAATTAGATAATGATGGCTCCAAACTTTTTGAAACTCTAGTTAATAAAACTCCTGTTAAAGTTCTTCTAGGAGAAGTTGTAGAATTTATAAATGCAGATGAAAATGGAGTTAAATCTCTACAATTAAAGAGTGGGAAAGTTATAAATGCAGATGTGGTTATTTTCTCAGTAGGAGTTAGATCAAATATATTCTTAGCACAACCTGTTGGTATTAATTGCAATAGGGGGGTAGTTGTTAATCAATATATGCAAACAAATATTAATGATATTTATGCATGTGGTGATGTCGCTGAATATGATGGTGTATATTATGGAAACTGGCCAGCTGCTATAGAAATGGGTAAAGTTGCTGGTGCTAATGCAACCGGAGATAATATCAAGTTTGAAAAATTTGTTTCATCAACAATATTCCAAGCAATGAATACTCAAGTATTCTCTGCAGGAACTGTTAACTTCGATGATCCATCATTAGAAAGAATAGGCTATGTAGATAGCGTAAATAATAAATACTCTAAATTATTCTTCCAAAACAATAAATTAGTTGGTGGTATACTAATTGGAGATGTATCAACATCTGCTAAGATTATGGAAGGAATTCAAAACGGAGAAGATAAAGCAACTGTTTTAAGTAAAGGTGCTATTTAGACTCTATTAATTAGTAAGGTGCTATATTAGAAATTACTCTAATACAGCACCTTTACTCTATTTATTTAAATTTATATTTCAAGCTTAATTAGTTGCTAAGTCATCAAAATTATTTTCAGATTGGTTATTTTCTTTTTCTACTCTTCTATTTCCTACAAATTTAAAATCTTCAGCTACTACTTCAGCTATATACTTTTTATTTCCATCCTTATCTTCATAGCTACCCGTTCTCAATCTTCCACTTAAGCTTATATAGCTTCCTTTTTTCATATATTGACACACTACTTCTGCTTTTCTTCCCCAAAAAGTAACTGGAATTAAATCTGACTTTCTTGTTCCATCTAGAGCCTTGAAGTTTCTATCTACTGCAATAATGAATCTAGTAAACGCTTTATTGCCATCTTCTAAAGTTCTAAGTTCAGGGTCCTTTATTAATTTTCCTAGTAATACAATTTTATTCATTTTTACACCTCCTGAATATCTCTTCTTTGATTATATCCACTTAAAATTTTTCTATTCAGGATTACATAAAATTCCTATTTGAAACAAAAAAGTATTAACTACTCTATTTATGCGATTTATAATTTTCTTTATTACTTTCTTCTTATATTTAAAACAGAATTAATTTCTGCACCTAATATAAGTATCATAGAAGTAATGTAAAGCCAAGTCATTAATACAAATACAGCCCCTACACTCCCATACAATCTTGAGTAATTTGCAATATTATTTATATAATATGAAAAACCTAGAGAGACCATTATCCAACCTAAGGTGCTTACTATTGCCCCAGGATAAACCTCCCTCCATGAAATTTTCTTTGCTGGAGTATATCTATAAATACTTGCAAATATTAATATCATCATGAATACTACTATTAAATATCTACTTATATTCCATACATACATTATTATGTCTTTAAACGGAAATACGGCTAAAATGTACTTACCTATTATTTCTCCAAATACTAGCATAGCCAATGTCAACATTATTATTATCACTAAAGCTAATGTGAATATAATAGCCACAAATGATCTTTTTATAAATGATCTAGAATCCTTAACATTATATGCTTTATTCAATCCCTTAATAACAGCTCTAAATCCTGACGAAGCAGACCAAATAGTAAGAGCAATAGATGCTCCCAATAATCCTGCATTTTGGGTTCCTACCAACTCTACTACTGTTGTATCTACTAAACTAAAAACATTATTAGGTAGAATAGCTCTTAAACCATCTAATATATCAGCCGAATCTAACTTACTAAAACCAACTACAGTCATTAAGAATATTAGAAATGGAAAAAATGATAACATTAAATAATAAGCAAGTTGTGCACCTAATGCAAAAATATCATCGTTCTTAACTTTTACAATAAAATAAATAATTCCATCTAAAAATGACTTATTATTTGTATTTTCTTTATCCATTAAATCACCACATTACTATAATTTTATAGCCCTTATTATATTACTTTATATATAATACTACATAATTGCTAATTATATAAGTAAAATGATCTACTTCTTTCTCAAAACCGTCTATTGTAGTATAATTTTTATAGAATATTTAAAAATCTGAAAGGGTGTTGTTATGAATTACATACTAGAAAATGAGAATATTAAAATATCAACCAATACTTTTGGTGGTGAACTTACCAATTTAATAACAAAGAAGGATAATATTGAATTTCTATGGAATGGTGACGAAAAATATTGGAAATATCATTCACCTATATTATTCCCCATAGTTGGCAAAGTATTTAATAATAAGTATAGAGCTGAAAATGGAGAATATGAATTACCTCAGCATGGTCTTGCTAGAACTAGAGAATTTGAAATGATAGAAAAAGATAATAATCATATTGTATTTGAGCTTTTATGGTCTGAAGATACATTAAAAGTTTATCCTTATAAATTTTCTCTAAGACTTTCTTATGAATTATTAGAAAACGGCATTAAAGTTGGGTATAATGTTAAAAACCTTGATGATAAAGAAATATATTTTTCAATTGGAGGACATCCAGCATTTATGTGTCCACTATTAAATGGAGAAAAGTTTGAAGATTATTATTTTCAATTCAACAAAAAAGAAAATATCGGTATTATGGAATTAGATACTAGTACGGGATACTTTACAGGTAAAACTAATGAACTTCTTAGTAACTCCAATAAAATCAATTTGAATATGGATCTTTTTAAGTATGACACTTTGGTATTTAATAACTTAAAATCAAATCTAATTACATTAAAATCTGATAAAAATAATAAAGAATTAACAATGGACTTTACTGGATTCCCTTATTTAGCTCTATGGACTAAACCTACAGGAGCGCCTTTTATATGTATTGAACCTTGGTATGGTCATTCAGATTACAAAAACTTCAATGGTGAATTTAAAAATAAAGAAGGCATTGAAAAATTATCAATTTCTGAAGAGTTTAATGCAGAGTATAAATTGTTCATTAAATAAATTAACTAAAATTAAAGCTGTGCTACAAAACTAATGTATTTTAGTTTTGTAGCACAGCTTTTAATTTGTTATTGCTATAGCCCTAGCTGGAGATGCATCTCCACCTTCTATTTTCAATGGAGTAGCTACAAGCGTAAATTCCTCTTCTCTTACTTCATCTAAATTAGTTAGATTTTCAATTATAATTTTTCCTCTTGATAAAATTGTATTATGAACTTCGAAATCTATACTGTCAAATTTATCTATAGAAATTGTATCTATCCCGACTCCTCTAATATTAAAACTACATAACCATTTAGCTGCCTCTTCTGTTAAGCTCGGAAACTCATTCAAGTATTCATCGCTTCCCCAATACCTATCCCAACCAGTTCTTAGTATAACAAAATCACAATTATTGATTTTTTCTCTATAAAAAATCAAATCTTCTACATCTACCTTATTAAGATTGGATATATCTATAATAGTTGCAATACCTATAAAATCGCTTATATGGAATTCATCTATAGTCTTTCCTTTATTTATCATGTGGCTAGGAGCATCAATATGTGTTCCAGCATGAGTACACAATTTTAAAAGCTTCTCATTATATCCATCTTTTTCTATAGATGCTATGTTGTAAACTTCTAACCTTTCATCCTTTGTATATGTGCTCATATTACTATTTATGACATGACTTAAATCAATAACATTCATAAAACCCCTCCTTTATTTTGCTAATTCCCATTCCTTTGGAAGTAAACTTCTATATTTTAAAGTATAGTACCTATCATCTATAAGTAGTATTCTTCCCTTATCCGTTTCCGTTCTTATTACCCTACCAGCTGCTTGCATGACCTTATTTATTCCAGGATAAATATATGCATAATCAAACCCCTTGTCACCATAATAGTCTCTAATTATATCTCCTTCATTTGATATTTTAGGAAAACCAACTCCTACTATTACACTTCCTATAAGCCTTCTCCCTGGTAAATCTATCCCCTCTGAAAAAACTCCTCCTATTACACAAAAGGCTATTATTTTTGTATCTTCCTTAAAATTATTCAAAAACTCTTCTCTTTCTGCTTCTGTTAATACTTCTCCCTGGCAAATAGTATTATCTTCACCAAATAGCTCTATATATCTTGAATATACCTGATTCAAGTACAGATAAGATGGTAAAAACACCATATAATTACCTACCTCTTCACCCTTAAACTTATATATTAAGTTACAAACATTATCTATATTATTTTCTCTTTGTCTAAATCTCATATTTAATGGATGTCCGTAAATTTTTAAGTTTTCTTTTTTAAATGGTGAAGGAAGTTTCATCCTATAACTTTTATCGTCTCCACCAAGTAGATCTATATAATAATTAATAGGAGTTAATGTAGCTGAAAATATTGTAGTAGAATAACTTCCTTTAACTATCTTAGCTAAATTTTTAGATGGATTTACACAAAATAATTTAACTTTAACATCATTTTTATTTATTTCCACTAAAGTTACATACTCCTTACTATACAATTCAGAAATAGATATAAATGCTCTTATTTCAAAGTAAAGATCTCTAATTTCATCATAGCCTTCTGTATTAGTTGCCTTTATTAGATACTCATCACATTCATTCAAAAATATTCTAAGTAATTTATAAAGGTCTTTATATTCTTCATTCTTATATAGGCTAGTACTTTCAGACTCTTGAACTTCCTTTCTAATATCAATTAAATACCTATTAATAGAATTTAAGGCCTTATATAGATTAGGAGCTTTTCCCTTTATCAATTTGCTAGACTTTAAAATTCTTTCCTTATAAATTTCAGCACTAAACATATTTCTTGCCCTATCCACAAGGTTATGACCTTCGTCCACAAGTAATATATTTTTATTCACATCTTCCTCAAAAAATCTCTTTAATCTAGCTCTAGGATCAAAAGCATAATTATAATCACAAATTATTAAATCACACCAAAGACTTAAATCTAAAGATAGTTCAAATGGACATAGCTTTTCTTTTCTAGCATATTCTTCAATCTTTTCTCTGGTAAAACTATCTTCATCCTTTAACATTGCTAATATAACATCATTTACCTTATCATAATAATTCAATGCATATTCACATTGGTCAGGATTACAACTTGATTTATCTTTAAAACAAATTTTTTCTTTTGCAGTTAATGTTATATTTCTACAACTAAGCTTATTATCTTTTAATCTACTTACAGCTTCCTCTGCAACAGTCCGTGTTATAGTCTTAGCAGTTAAATATACAATCCTTTCTCCTCTATCCTCTCCTAAAGATTTTACTGCAGGAAATATTGTGGAAATTGTTTTTCCTATTCCAGTAGGTGCTTGAGCAAATAATACCGCCTTTTCTTTTATATTATTAAAACAAGCTACAGCTAGTTCCTTTTGTCCTTTTCTATAACTTTCAAATGGAAACTGTAATTTCTTTATGCTTTCATTTCTTTCAGTTAATAAATTCGATTTTAATATTACCCATTTTTTATATTCACTTATTATTGATAACACAAAATTTTCTAAATCATTTTTATTGAAACTTTTATTAAAACTCTTTACTTCTTCTGTCTCTATATTGAAATAACTTAACCTTATATTAATTATTTCTATATCATTTTGAATTGCATATATATAAGCATAAAACTTAGCTTGAGCCCAATGTAATTCATTATAATCTTCATCTATAAGAACTAACGATTTCATAGTTGATTTTATTTCCTCTATATAAATATCACTATCTTCAATTATTATTCCATCAGCTCTACCATCTACTATTAAAGTCACATTATCTATTTCAAAGACCTCTTGAAGTTTTACTTCTTTTTGATAATTACTATATACTTTTTCATTACTACTTTGAAGCTTCTGATGAGCAACAGTTCCTTCTAAAGCTCTAGTACTCCCCATATATCTATCATCTATACTGCCTGTCTTTAAGACATACTCAATGATTCCTCTAACAGATTCTTTAATAATAATTTTATCCTTCATTAAAGCTCTTCCCATCTTTATATTTTAAATATATTATAAGCCTAAAAATATCTAATTAATAGATAAGTATTAATAAAAAATAGAAGTGTTTATATATCTATAAAATATAATATAAACACTCCATAAGATTTTTCTTATTTCATTGAATTTATTGTTTGAGATAAGTTATTTATACTATTAGTAAGATTCTCTAACTTTCCTTCAATCCTAATCAAAAGGTATAAAGAAACAGCAATAGGAAATCCTATATTAGCAACTAAATCAACTAATTCTTTCATAAAATCACCCCACTTATTATATACGTCAATAAGAGGGGCATTTTAAACTTTCATTATTATTCTGAATGATATTCATTAACTATTTTTTGAACTAACTTTTTAATAGCACTTGCTTGAGCAATTAATGACATTACTATCACAAAAGTTCTTATACTATTTTCATCCTTTTCATTTAACTGTAATTCTGAAATTATGCTATCTAATTTTTCTTCATTTACCGCAGGCTTACTTAAAAACTCCTTAAAACTTTCGCTTTGAGTTTCTGAGAATATTTTATAAGCCTTTTCCCAAGATATAATATCATCTGATCTATCATTAATTTCATTAAAAGCTAAACTAAATACTTTTTTGATTTCCTCTGTAGTAAGTACTGGTCTCATATAGCTTAATAAAACTAATTGCACTAAATGTATCTTAGTATATCCTCTTTTTTTCCCATCTTCAGGTTTACTAATCACTTCACTCTTTATATAATTTTGAACTATATTATTCGTGTATTTATCTTCAATAAATTTATCATTTAAAAAATCTATAACTTGAGATAAAAAAAGATCGTATTTCGGTAAATCGTCGTAAGCAATCATAGTACCGTTTGCCATTTCTTCTGCAACTTCTGTTATATAATTAGTATCTATCCTCTTTACCATTATATCCACCTCTACGCTTTTATTCTTTATTCTAATTTAATTATATAGTATGTATAAACTTATTACAAGTTATTTCTATCTGTATAATTTTATTTATTATTCATACCTTATTATCATTTACATATTTTTCTTTTTTTATTAATATTTTTTTAATAAAATTTTTAAATTATTTATTTAGTAAGGCTCAATGCTAGAGGACAAGCCATTCTACATTTTTTTGCTATTTTACTCTAATTTTGATTAATTAGTATTGACTTTTCTAATTTATGGTAGTATATTGTATTTATAAATTGTTTAATATAAGAAATTTGTACTTTTTGAAAATTTTTTTCTTTTGTTATTGACTTTTAATTACATTTTTAGTAATATTAACATTGCGCGATGTCGAAACTTGTTTTAAGGAGGATGTTTATGAAATCAACAGGAGTTGTAAGAAGAGTAGATGAACTTGGAAGAATAGTTATTCCAATAGAATTAAGAAGAACATTAGATATAGCAGAAAAGGATGCTTTAGAAATCTATGTAGATGGAGAACAAATAATCTTAAAGAAATATGAGCCAGCTTGTATTTTCTGTGGGGATGCTAGAGATGTTGTTAACTACAAAGGTAAAAATATCTGTAAAAACTGCTTAAACGAATTAAAAAAATAATTCTTAATTGAAACCCCTATAGTATACTATAGGGGTTTAATATTTTTAATTATATATCCATAGAATGCTTATAAACTTCCTTTTTGGCTATTCCTCTTTCTTTAGCAACAAATTTTATAGCCTCTTTCTTATCTATTCCTTCTTCTATCACTTTTACCAAGTGTTCCCTTATTGTTAAATCACTCCATAGAGCTTCTTTTTCAGCCTTAATATCTTCGTAAGATTTCCCCTCTATAACTAATACAAATTCACCTCTTGGCCTATTATCAACAAAAAAATCTATTGCTTCTGATATTTTTCCCCTATATATTTCTTCATGTAACTTAGTTAACTCCCTACAAATCGCAATTCTTCTATTCCCTAAATTACTTTTTAAGTATCCTAAAGTATTAAGTAACCTATGAGGTGCTTCGTAAAATATTAATGTATCTCTAACATTTTTCACTTCTTCAATAACAGGATTTCTTTCCTTATTTTCTCTCGGTAAAAAACCTCTAAATAAAAATCTAGTTGTATCTAATCCTGAATATACTAAAGCTGTAGTTATTGCAGTCGCACCTGGTAAAACCTCAAATTCTATATTTTCTTCTATACACTTTTCAACTATTACACTTCCAGGATCTGAAATTCCTGGTGTTCCAGCATCAGTAATTAAAGCAATATTTAATCCGCTCTTAAGTTTATTTATTATATCTAAACTCTTACCTTTTTCATTATGTTTGTGGTAACTGAATAGACTCTTCTTAATATTAAAATGATTTAAAAGCTTTAAACTAGTTCTTGTATCCTCAGCAGCTATTTCATCTACGCTTTCTAAAACCTCCAAAGCTCTTAAAGTTATATCTTTAAGATTACCAATAGGAGTTGGAACTAAATATAGTTTTCCAGTTTCCATCATTATTCCTCCCTGCCATAAATTTTATTTAAATCTTTTGTATAAGTTCCATCTTCATTATAAATATGTAACGGAGCCTCCCACTTTAAATAAGCCCCTCCATCACGTTGACCTTCAACTAAAACTATATTAGGGGCCTTTTTAACATTAGGTTGAATCATTTGTACCCTTTTAGGTTCAATTTTATGCTTTCTCATAAGCTCAAAGATATCTATTAACCTTTCTGGTCTATGTACCATATACATCCTTCCATTGTCCTTTAAAAGCCTTCTAGCTGCTATTATTACATCTTCTAAATTGCACATCACTTCATGTCTAGCAATAGCTAACTTATCATTAGGATTTAATATACCTGAATTATTTAATTTATATGGAGGGTTAACAGTTAATACATCGAAAGTTCCTAAAGTTTTTAAGAAATCTATATTCTTTAAATCAGCATTTTTAAATTTAACTATATCTTCAACATCATTATACTGACTACTTCTATTAGCCATCTCCACCATATCCTCTTGAATTTCAATTCCTATTACTTCTTTAGGCTTATATTTACCATAAACTAAAAAAGGAACTATTCCTGTACCTGTGCATAAATCTATAACCCTATGTTTATTTTTTATATTCGCAAAATTAGATAGAAGCACCGCATCTACTCCAAATCTAAATCCTTGCTTTTTTTGTATTAAATATAAGTTATCTAACTGTAAATCATCTATAGATTCATCTTCTAATAAATTAATATTCTTACTCATTTAATTACCTCAATATAAGATTTCTACGTATATATAACAAATTTATATACATTATTTAAGTCTTAGCTTAAATCCATTAAATTATATCATAATTTTTATTTTCTTATATATAAAAAAATCGTTAAGGATACTTTGGATCTATCAATTTTTTTAGCTCATCTACCACTTTTCAAGGCTTCTTAAAAAAACTGGAAGACGCACATTATTCTATTTTCGACAACTTATTTACAAATATAATTTTCATAAAGAAAAAAATAAGCTCCGTCAATTAGACGGAACTTAATTTAATTAATATTAACTTCTTAATTAAAGTACTCTTCTTGCAGCATAGAATGATGTAATAGGTGAAACTTTAACAGAATCTCCTGGTTGTGGAGCATGTATATACTGACCATTACCAACGTATATTCCAACGTGATCTGATCCATAAGTAAATACTAAATCTCCTGGTTGTAATTCATTGTATGATACTGATGTACCAACTCCAAGTTGTGAATAAGTAGTTCTAGTTATTTCTATTCCTGCTGCATTTCTATAAACATAGCTTGTAAATCCTGAACAGTCAAAGGAACTTGGACCTGTTGCTCCATATACATATGGAGTTCCCATTAAAGTGTAAGCATAGTCTACTATTGCATTTCCTGATGAAGAAGTTTGACCTCTATTTGGAGCAATAGTACTATTATTACTACTATTAGTAGTATCAGAAATAGCTGCTTGAGCCTGTAAATCCTCAATTCTTGCTGTTCCACTTTCAATTGCATTATTTACTTCTTCTATAACAGTAGGGCTCTTTAATGGCTGATTGTCCCTAATACTTATTAACTGATTAATTGCACTTTTTAGCTCTGAAATATCACTAGATGATCCTAAAGTTTCAATTTGGGATTCAACTAGACTTCTTTCTGAAACTGATAAATATTCTGCATCAAATTTCTCTTGCTCTGCTTGCGCTTGAGCAATAAGATCTTCTTGCTCCTTTTTCTTAGTTTCAAATTCAGCTAATGTTTTATTTGTTTCATCATTAATCTTAGCTATTTCATTAGATTTTTCTTCTAATGAAGCAACTTTCTTATCTAAATTTTCTTTTTTATCAAGCAAATCATTTACTATTTTCTTATCAATACTAACAAGTCTACTAGCAGAATCTATCTTTGAAATAAGGTCACTAAAACTCTCTGCACTGAATAAAAGAGTTAAGTAACTTCCTTGACCACCTGATTTATATAACTCTCTTAATCTTTTATTTAGTGTTTCTTCCTTAGCCTCAATTTCAACCTTTGAAGCCTCTATTTCTTTATTAGTATTGTCTATTTCCTCTTGAATAGTCGCCATTTGTTGCTTATTACTTTCAACTTTTTCTGCTAATGGCGCTATTTGTTCATTTAAACTGTATATTTCACCTTGAATATCATCTATCTTTTGATTTAATGCGTCATACTTTTGTTGATTTTCTATTACTTCCTCATTAGGAGTAGCAAACACTGGTGTTACCGAAGTTATTGTTAAAGCACTCGCTATAACAATTGATAAAATTTTCTTCTTCATACTTGATCGGTCTCCCTCGACCATCCCCCTCTCCCTGCATAATACTTTACCATTATAACACTTATGGAAAGCTTGGACAATGGTATTTTTTTAAAAATGTGTTATTTAGAGCATGTAAATGTATTCTATACATAATCGGGAATAATTCGTCCTTAGGGTGGATATATAAAATGCTCTTATAATATTATATTTCTTTGTATCAACTTTTATATCTAATCTCTATAAAGATATTAGTATTAAGCTATATATTTCTATATTTTTTTAATGTTCTATTTTGTAATATTGATAAAGTCATTATAAATATTATATAAATTACTATTATGTACTTAGAGACTCCTACTAAAATAATATCTAATATTCCTAATATTAACCCTATTAAACCTAGAGATAAATTAAATATTCCATTATATTTCATAAAATTATCAGTGTCTTTATAAGCACCACTTTCTTTAAAATACCTTTTCATCTTCTTACTTAATAAAGATATTAACCCTATTATTATAAAACCTATACTACCAAACAATATAACTAAAGTTGTACTTTTCATTTTGCTTCCTCCTATCTTAATAATTGCCTATTTATTACAAATATAAACATTCTTTTAAAATATTTTATCAATTTTTTATTTCTATGTAAAATAATTTTAAATTTTATTTTTAAAAGTGTTGACACAATTGCATATAGTTACTATAATGATAATGTGCTTCGGGGTGTGGCGCAGATGGGAGCGCGCGTGGTTTGGGACCATGAGGTCGCAGGTTCAATCCCTGTCACCCCGACCAAAAAAACCTCTCAAATTGAGAGGTTTTTTTTAATTTCAAATTTAAATATTATAAACTTACTAAATTGAATTTACTACATAATTACTTACAATCTATGTAATTATGAAATTCTTCAAACTTTTCATCAAATCCAATAGATTTACAAGACATTAATACTATTGGAATTATAGAAATGTAAATACAAAATATTAATTTTCACATAAATCTTATCCCCTTTTAATAATTTCTATTTAACTTTATTGTATGAAAAAGTTATCACTATAGTCACAATTTTTTATATATTTTTTATAAAAGGAGGTTATACAAATGAATAATTTTAAAGCAGTAATTTTTGATTTAGATGGTACACTAATAGACTCTATGGAAATCTGGTCTAAGATAGATGAAGAATACTTAGGATCTTTTGGATATGAAGTTCCTAAAAATCTTCAAGAAGATATAACTCATCTTACTCTTACAGAAACTGCAAATTATTTTAAAAATAGATTTAAAATACAAGATGATACAAAAGAAATAATTTCTACTTGGAATACTATGGCTCTACATCACTATTCAAATGATATTAAACTAAAAGATGGTGTACTCCCTTTTTTAAAAAGTCTGAAAGATAAAGGTTTGAAAATCGCATTAGCTACCAGTAATTCAGTCCCCTTGTTAGAAGCAGTATTAAAAAACAATAATATATATCATTATTTTGATGCTATAACTACTACTGAAGAGGTAAATAAATCAAAAGCCAACCCTGATATATATTTATTATCCGCAGCTAAGCTTAATGTAAATCCCAAGGAATGTTTAATCTTTGAAGATATTGTACAAGCTATTAAAGGTGCTAAGTTATCTGGAGCAACAGTTTATGCGATTTATGATAAGAGCTCAGCTCATCAAAAGGAAGAATTAGAAAAGTTATCTGATAAATATATTTTTAGTTTTAATGAATTATTATAAAAAAAGTATGCCACAATATAATTAATATTTGGCATACCTTTTTAACTCATACTACGCTCTAGTTACTCCGTATTTATTTTCTAGTTCTTTAACAACATCTAAATATTTTCTTTGTTGTCCTTCTTGTAATAATTGATTAACTATTTTAGATTTAACATCTTCAAATTCAGCTTCTGATCCTTCATTCTTTTCCTCAACCTTTATTAAATGATATCCAAATTGAGTTTGTACTGGATCACTTACTACATCAATATCTAATACAAATGCAGCTTCTTCAAATTCTGGAACCATCATACCTCTACCAAAAGATCCTAAATTTCCACCTTGTTCCTTAGATGGGCAAGTTGAATATTTAACTGCAGCTTCTTCAAATGTTATTTCATTATTATCTATTTCTTTTTTTATTTGATCACATAATTCTTTGTTATCTACTAATATATGTTTTGCTGAAACAGTTGGAGGTTGAGTAAATAAATTTTTATTACTATTATAATAATTTAATGCATCTTCCTCTGTAACTGTTACTTCTAATAATATCTTATTTAATGTTAATTGAGTTAATATATCTTTTTCAGCTTGTTTTATATTATCTGCATATTCTTCTGTTTCATTAATCTTTAACTCTCTACCTAGTATATTTATTAATTCAAATGATACAATTTGTTCTAACAATTGTTTTTTAGCTTCATCTGTAGTAAAATATGCTCTCTTATCTTCTGGATATCTTGATATTATATTTTGTAAATCTGATTCCTTAATTTCTTTCCCTGCAACTGTTGCTAAAACCTTATTTTCCATTAAAATAATCTCCTTTGTCTTATAATTTATTAACATCATTAATTATAACAGAGTTTCTTATTAAATATACAAACTTTCTATAATTAATCTAATTTTATGTAAGATTAATATTATTTATTGATAATAATTATTCTTAGTATTATAATGTAGTTAATATTAAAGGAGGTAATGTAATGGAAGTAGGAAATTTAGTACCAGATTTCACTCTTAGTGGGTCTGATGGGAAAAAACATAAATTAAGTGACTATAGAGGAAAGAAAGTTGTATTGTATTTTTATCCTAAGGATAATACCCCTGGATGCACTACTGAAGCTTGTGACTTTAGAGATAGTATAAATGAAATTCATAATTTAAATGCTATAGTTCTTGGAATAAGTAAAGATAATCTAAATTCACATAATAAATTTATTGAAAAATTTAATTTGCCTTTTATCCTTTTAAGTGATGAAGAGAAAGTTGTATGTCAACTATATGATGTTATAAAAGAAAAGAATATGTATGGTAAAAAAGTTCTTGGTATAGAAAGAAGTACATTTATTATTGATGAAGAAGGTAAATTAAAAAAAGAATTTAGAAAAGTTAAAGTTAAAGGACATGTTGAACAAGTTCTAAGTGAATTAAAATAATAAAAAAGCACTAACATAAGTTAGTGCTTTTTCCTGGTGGCTCGACCAGGAATCGAACCAGGGACACGAGGATTTTCAGTCCTCTGCTCTACCGACTGAGCTATCGAGC
>NZ_JBNOOF010000013.1:0-67387 GCF_050585245.1 Clostridium nigeriense | reverse complement strand
TGGAGCGGGTGATGAGAATCGAACTCACGTAACTTGCTTGGAAGGCAAGGGCTCTACCATTGAGCTACACCCGCATATTAGGTTTTAAATGGTCGGGGTGACAGGGATTGAACCTGCGACCTCATGGTCCCAAACCACGCGCGCTCCCATCTGCGCCACACCCCGAGATTATGGTGCGTGTTAAGAGATTCGAACTCCTGGCCCACGCCTTAGAAGGGCGTTGCTCTATCCAGCTGAGCTAAACACGCATATTCTCGTAAAGAACATAAACTATTTTATATCATCATTGTCTACTTGTCAATACTTTTTTTTAAAACCTTTTATTGGAGCGGGTGATGAGAATCGAACTCACGTAACTTGCTTGGAAGGCAAGGGCTCTACCATTGAGCTACACCCGCATATTAGGTTTTAAATGGTCGGGGTGACAGGGATTGAACCTGCGACCTCATGGTCCCAAACCACGCGCGCTCCCATCTGCGCCACACCCCGAAGCTTTGATATCTCTCAGCGACAATGTTTATTCTACAATAGGAATAGCAATCCGTCAATATATTTTTTTAAATAATTTTAATATAAATATTAGTTTTTTATATAAAACATAAAATTACTACAATAAGAAAACGGATTGCCTGGCTATATTGCTATATTTCCTTTATATATAACTTAGGTTCTTTATCTTGAAATATCTCAATAAATCCCATTGTTCTCTTTGCTGCTCCATAAGGAAAAGTTATACTTCCTGGATTCATTATTATTAATCCATCGTATTTATTTATAATAGCCTTATGAGAATGTCCAAAAAGTACTATATCTGCTCCAACTTCTTTTCCTTTATAAAATATAGTATTATATTCATTCTTTACATTATACATATTTCCATGAGTTATAAATATCTTCTTTTCAATTACTTCAATTATTCTTTCAGAAGGGTATTCACTTGAAATATCACAATTTCCTCTAACAGCATAAATTTCTCCATTAAAATATCTTTCTAAAAGTTTAGTATCTGGAGCTCCATCTCCACAATGTAAAATTATATCCACATCATTAAGATATTTTTTTACTTCATTAATAGAAGAAGCTTCATAGTGTGAATCACTAATTACAGCAATTTTCATTTTCTCCTCCTATAATAACTCTTTTATAATTTCTTTAACTTTTTCTAGTGCAACTCCCCTATGAGATATTTTATTTTTTTCCTCCATAGTAAGTTCACCAAAACTTCTATTTAATGGTTCATAAAAGAATAATGGATCATATCCAAATCCTCCATGTCCTTTCTCTTCTTCCAGTATATATCCCTCTACAGTTCCTCTTAAAGTTCTGTATTCATTTTTATCACTTATAAGAGCTAACTGACATACGAATCTAGCTTTTCTATTTTCATTACTAACTCCAGATAAATTTAAAAGTAGCTTTTCATTATTCTTTTTATCATTTCCATGCTCACCAGCATATCTTGCTGAAAAAACTCCTGGTTCTCCATTTAAATAATCAACTTCTAAACCAGAATCATCTGACATTACTATAAAGTTGTTTTCACCTTTTTTTATTAATTCTTTATATATTTCCACACTCTTCTTTTTAGCATTATCTTCAAATGTTAAACCATCCTCTTCTACATCTATATCTAACCCCATATCTTTTAAGAATAAGACTTCAATAGGGAGATTAGCTAAAACTTTTTTTATTTCTTTTATTTTTCCTTCATTATTACTTGCAATAACTAGCTTCTTCATATATTATTTTCCCCCAGTACCTATCCATAAAGCATCCATTTTTAAAGCATCCTTTTGTATTTGAACCATTTGCTTAATTCCTTTTTGTGCTAAGTCTAATAAATCATTTAATTCATTTCTATTAAAAGGAGATTCTTCTCCTGTTCCTTGTATCTCTATGAATTCACCTTCATCTGTAGCAATAATATTCATATCAACCTTGGCATTAGAATCTTCTTCATAGCACAAATCTAATATTTTCTCTCCATTAAGTATTCCTACACTTGTCGCACTTACAAACTTTCTTATAGGATATACTTCAAAAGGCTTCTCTTTATGAAGCTTATTTACTGCATCAACTAATGCCACAAAAGCTCCTGTTATAGAAGTAGTTCTAGTTCCACCATCTGCTTGGATAACATCACAATCTATCCATATAGTCTTTTCACCTAATGCTTTTAAATCCATTACAGATCTTAAAGCTCTTCCTATTAATCTCTGAATTTCCATAGTTCTACCATCAATCTTAAGTCTAGCTATATCTCTTACTTTTCTAGTTCCTGTAGATCTTGGTAACATATTATACTCAGCAGTAATCCAACCTTCACCTTGCCCCTTTAAGAAGGGTGGTACCTTATCTTCTATTGAAGCTGTACATATAACCTTCGTATCTCCAACTTCTATTAATACAGATCCCTCTGCATATTTTGTATATCCCCTAGTAATTTTAGTTGCTCTCACTTGATCATTTTTTCTTCCATCTATTCTCATGATATTACCTCCAGTCTTAATATTATAAAAATTTATGCACTATTTTAATACTAAACTCATATTATTAATATGAGGATTAATGAAGAGGTGAAGAATTTGCGATATATAGGACCATATTTTAGAATGAATAAGCTATCTCATAAAGAAATTAACGGCCAACTTTTTCACTTATCAAAAGAGGCCATAAGAACCTTAGTTCTAGAGTCAAAATGCGGATTAATTGATTCTGTTAAAAATTACAAAAAATTATCATCCTCCATTGATATTACCACATCTACCAATTTTTCTCCACTACTATGTATATATAGAAAATCTTCTCCTAATTATATTCATAGTAAAAATTACAATGGGTTTGATGAAGAATCTTTTAAAAAAGATATATCACCAGGAACTAATGCGCTCTTGACTGCAAGTATACTTAATTTATCTACTTACTATTATAGATTTAAAGATGTAGATAAAAAACTATATTCCTATTCAAAAATATATAAAAAACTTTCAAGAAAACAGCTTGAGTTTTATTCAGTTAACCTTAGAAATAATGAGGGTATTTTCACTGAAAAAAAGAACTTAGCGGAAAATAACTATAAGGGCTTTAATCTTGTAGATAAAGATAATAAATTTAAGTTTTCCGACCAAGCTTTTATGATGGTTTCCTATAACCTATACTCAATATTATACCCAGAAGATGAAATTTCAGCAGATTATAATAACTTTTCCCTTGAAATTCTTGAAACTCTTAATGAATTTAAAGAAAATATTTATAATTGCTCCTTTGAAGAAATATGCAAAATTCTTCTTGCAATAAATATATTCTATAACAATTGTAAAAATAATAATGCTGAAATATTAATTATTGACTTAACAGATTTTCTAATTAATAAATTTGATGAAAAAGACTACTATGTTGATGCTTTAGATTTCACTTCGCTTTTTGCAATAAATTTAATGTTATCATTTAAACATACTCAAATGATTACCTTTAATGAAAAAGCTAAAGAGATAATTAAAAAATTAATAGCTTTATATGATGATGATAAAGAAACTTTTCTAAAACTATCTAGTAAAAAAGAGTTAAAATATACTTGCTTCGATATATCCTTTTATTTTTTAGCATTATTTATGTATTCTAATGAAGATAGTAGAGAAAAAGAATATAAAAATATGATTTCTTCATTATACAGAAAATATCTGGTTAATTCGGGAATAATCACATCATGGCCTGAAGCACCTACTCTAGATGATGCTGAAAGATATAGAGGATTAACATTTAGCTCATCAGATATGTTAGATGAAAATTTCTTTAAGATGGCTAACACATCATCTCCTTCAGGACTTGGTATAGCACCAATATTTAGAAGAAATGTTTCTTATTCTAGGAAGAAAAATGTATTTTCTTCTTCTAGTTCATCTTTTGATAGTTACAAAAACATCTTTATATATCAATTAATTATATTTTTATTTAAAGATGATTTTATGTTAGAAACAAATATACTTAATCAATCCCTTGAATATAGAGCCAATGAAGATGATTATATAGAAGATGACTCTCTAGAAGACAATGAGACTATAGAAATTGAGACTATAGAAATTGATAGTAATAAAGACTCAGATACTAATGATAATTCTAGAGATAATAAAGGCCAAAAAGAAAATAATTCAAATATAAAATCATAAAGACTGAGTTAATTCTCAGTCTTTATGATTTTTCTATATTGCTAAAATCAATATTTCCATTTCCATCCATAGCAAGATTTTTAATTTTCTTATTAATAGCAATATTATCATTATAGAAAAGTACTGGAAGAACTCTATAATTATTAAATATATCTTCTTCTATACTTAAAAATATTTCCTGTCTTTCTCCCTCAGTTTTAGCCGATGATAGTTTTTCTTTATTACTATCATCTAAAAAATTCAATAAGTTATTATAAATAGATCCATCATTAGATAAAGTTAAATCGCCTTGAATAATAGCCATATCATAATAATTTGATCCATCAATACTATCTAATTCATCTTTAGTAATTAAGTCATAAACTAAATAAATATCAGTATTATTTTCAAACCAAGCTGATAAATATTCACAAATCTCTTTATTTTCGCTACCTTCTTCTGCAACTATATGTAAAACTTCAGGCTCAACCCATTCTTTCTCTTCCGTACTCATTACTTTTCTAGCTTGAAGTTTTGCTAGATCTTCTTTATCGTCTCTGAAATAACTTCCCTCTGCAAGTTCGATATAAATACTATTTCCTAATTGGTACTCCTCGAAAGCTTTATTTATCAGCCTATAAGCCTCTCTTCTTCCATCTACTTGTAATACATCTTCCTTTGTATTAAATGCTAAGAACATAGTTTTATTTGACTTCAAACTAATTAATCGCCCTTCAGAATTAAGTCTACTTAACTGACTCTTTGGTGGGTTGATAACTATATCTCTTCCCCCTACCTCAAAAGATGCCATAGCTATTTCTTCACCATCATCTGAAATAATTTTTATTTTTTCAGCTATACTAGAAGAAGTCTTATCATTTCTCTTTAGGCTTACTTCTGACATATTCATATCTTCAATGCTATAATATCCTGAGTATATTAAATCACTATAATTTTTTTGGATATCTTCCCATAACAAAACATTTTTTCTTACTCTATATTGGGGCGTAGTCATCTCTTGAATAAATTTATCATCAGCAGAGTTTAATCTGAAAACTATATTATCTTCACCAAAACTTATTCCTACATCTTCCGTAAATGAACCTTCACCACCTCTAAAAACAGTTGCTCCATATACATTTAATAAAGCTGCTATATTCTCTTCATTTTCTTCTGTCAATATTTCTCTAAAGAATGTTGCAATATCTCTCGGGGTTATTCTAGTTCCGTCACTCCAATATATATCACTTCTTATTTTAAAATCATATTCCAATCCATCTTCTCTAACTTCAACGCTTTCAGCTAAAGATGGCTGTATTTCATTATTTTCATCTAACTCCACTAATCCTCTACTAGTTGCAGTAATTATATCTTGAGATCTTTTATCCAGACTACCAACCGCTTTAAAATCAGTCGGTATATTAGATACTGAATATATAAGCTCAGCATCATTATTTTTAACATTTGGACTTGAAACATCTATAAAGCCTATTAGAAAGCTAACCACCAATGCAGTTGATACTAGCGTTATTATTAATTTCTTCATATATACTTCTCCTTATAGTTAGTATCTTCTAGAATTATATCCATAAAAATAGTTAAGTAATCAAAATCTTTATACTTTTCTAGTGATTAAATAAATTTATATAAAAAATCACTTTCATATATGCTATAATATTGGTAGTTAAATTTTGGAGGAGTATTAATATGGATTTAGCAGTTCAAATTTTTCAAATAGTTTTTTATGGTATTGGAGCTCTATTTATGATTACTTTTGCTATCATAGGAATATGGGGTTTTATAATATTTAATAAATACTATAAATCTAAAAGAATTGAAAATTACCTACTTGAAAAAATTTATCAGTCTATAAATCATATATCTTATAAAAATAATAGTTTTCTTAATGAAAATTCTGATGAGAATGTAACCGACATAGATAACTTACTAGATGATGAAGAATAGAAAAATGCACCTATTAAATTTTGCTTATTCTATGGCTATTATATAAGTCATCTCAAAGTTTAATAGTACATTTGAAAACTAAAGAAAGGAAAGTATAAATAATCATTAAAAGAATAAATTATTTATACTTTCCTATTTTCATAAAATAGCGTAAATCATATAATATGCTTATTTATTTTTATTAAATTTAGTAATTACCTTAAATAGATCTCCATCTATTTCTATCTTAAAATCTCCACCTTGTAACTCTACTATACTTTTAGCTATAGAAAGCCCTAAACCTGATCCTTCTGTACTTCTTGACTGATCTCCTCTTTTAAATCTTTCAATAATTTCCTCTTCTGTAAAATTAATTTGATAAGCAGAAATATTTTTCATAATAACTATAACATCATCTTCATTATTAATTACATCAATATAAACTCTAGAATTTTTCATAGAATATTTAATTATATTGTTTATTAAATTTTCATATACCCTAAAGGTTTTTCTTCCATCTAAATATAACATTGCCTTTTCTTCTGGCCACTTAGTTATTATATCTAAATTAGCTTGAGAAATCTTTTCTTCTAATTCTCCAATAACTTGCCTTAATAAAGAAACTATATTTAAATCTTCTTTCATAAAATTCATATTTCCTGACACTGCCTTTGAAGCTTCAAATAAATCTTCAATTAGTATTTTAAGTCTTTTAGATTTAATATCCAGAACTTCTAAATATTTCCTCTTTTTTTCATCAGTAATATTCTCTTCCTTTAAAAGATCAATATAATTAATAATAGAAGTAAGTGGTGTTTTTAAATCATGAGAAACATTAGTAATTAATTCACTTTTCATTTTTTCACTAGTTATAGCCTTATCTAAAGCTTCTTTAAGACCATCTTCAATAGTAATAAGATTATTTTCTATATTTTTTAAAACTATTATTTTATTGCCTTTTATATCATACCTATAATTCCCTTTAGCTACTTCTAATGTTTTTGATTCTAAAATACTTATCTCTCTAAGTATACTTAACAAAAATCCACATGCTGATACTATATATACAGGTAAAAACAATCTAGCAAATGATATAATACTATGTGCCCAAGGCCATAACATAGGAGTAATAAATAAAATCATAGCTAAAGCAGATATTCCTATAACAAAACTAACTTTAAATTTATTAGTTTTTACAAATTCGCTTTCTTTTAGAACTTTAAATATCTTTAATATAAATAAATGATTCAAATTTCTCTTACTACTTAGTATTAACACTATGTCCTTTAAAAAATAATAGTCTAGAATAATAAAAATATACGACTTTAAAATCACTCCATTAGAATAACTACTTTTCTCATAATAAGGTATTACATTAAATATTAAAGATCTTAATGTATTAAAACTACATGTAAAAATTACTGCTCTTATATCTATAGGTATTTTAAGTAATAAATCTTCTAAATAATTAGTCCAACTATTTTTTCTTTTCTTATAAATTATAAACACAACTATTAGAATAAAAATTCCTATTATAGAGGTTATAGCCATTTTTCTATTTAAAATTTCCGAAGCTTCTTTTCTCTGTAAGAATTTATCGTATAATATATCCCCTTGGCTTAATTCCTTTGGTATTCTATAAAACTTAACCAAATCATCCCTATCATAATTAATACAATCATATATACTTTCTAACTCCTTGGAATAAAGATTCTTTTCTTCTTTCACCTCAGAATTTGGAAAATACATATAATAATAATTTTTATCATTTATAAAGCTATTTTCTTCTATTTGTTTTTCAATATCACTATCTTCTATATTTGTTATTTTTGCTCCTGATTCATCTCTGAAGAAAAACTCTATATTTATATTTTCATAAAGAATATTATTTGTGGATTCTCTAACATAATTAAAATGGTCTTCTACAGAAGTAGAGATATCCTCTTCCATAATTATTTTCTTAGCTTCTTCTATTTGCTTTGTAACTTCTTCTTCTGATAATTCATCTTCTTCTGCTATTGCTCTTATATTATTTTCTGTTTCTTTTAATCTTACTTCTTTTCCTAATTCAATTTCTTCTATTTTTTCTTTATAGACCTCTTCCTTTTTATTGCCATTTAGATCTAAGAAAAACTTTCTATACTCATTCAATTTACTATCTAATACAAAAAAATGGTTTTTTACAAAATCACTATCATAAATGCTATTCTCAAAATTTTCATACTCTCTTAATGTCCCAACTAATGAAATAGAAAAAAATATTAATAATATCACTACTATATATTTTTCTAAATCTTTTAAAATTTTATTTTTTATCAACTTTGTATCCAACTCCCCACACCACCTTTACATATTGAGGATTTCTAGGATCTACCTCTATTTTTTCCCTTATCCTCCTTATATGGACAGTTACAGTATCTACGTTATACGGGGCTTCATTCCAAACTCTTTCATAGATTTCTTCTATTGAAAACACTCTTCCTAAATTACTCATAAGGAGACTTAGAATTTTAAATTCTAATGGAGTTAGTTTAGCTTCTTTTCCATTTACAGTTACTAGCTTACTTGCTTTGTTTAATTCCAATCCTCCTACTATAATTACATCTTGATTATCAGCAGTATTTAATGAAGAAAATCTTGTATATCTTCTTATTTGAGAATTTACTCTAGCAATTAGCTCTAATGGATTAAAAGGTTTAGTTAAATAATCATCTGCTCCTAAGTTAAGACCTAATATTATATCTGAGTCTTCTGTTTTAGCCGAAAGCATTATTATTGGAATTTCTTTTTCCTTCCTTAACTCAATAGTTGCTCTAGTTCCATCAAGATTAGGCATCATTATATCCATAATTATTAAATGAATTTCCTCTTCACGTGCTATTTTTAATGCTTGAATTCCATCATAGGCAGTAAAAACATTATAGCCTTCATTTAAAAGATAAATTTCTATTGCTTCTGTAATCTCCTTATCATCATCTACTACTAAAATATTGTACTTACTCATATATCCCCCTAAACTTTTTTAATATAAATGTAGTTAAAGTAACTTCCTATGATACTAATGGTAATAACAATAAACTACAAAATTAGTATCAAATTTATTAAGGAATTCTTAAAAATTAAATTTATATTTATTATATCATTTATACTAATTATTTATAAAATTCATTTTATAGTAAATACTAAAAATGGAGGTGTTTAATTTGAAAAAAAAATATACAATTCTATTATTAGTGACATTATCTATTGTCTTATGTATTACTTTAGCTCCTACTTTAACTGCCAAAAGTAATAATCTTGGGGCAGCACAATTTGAGCTTAAGCCATTACCATATGCTTATGATGCTCTAGAACCTTATATAGATAAGGAAACTATGATGCTTCATCACGATAAGCATGAAAAAGCTTATTTAGATAACTTAAATAAAGTAATTGCAAAATATCCTGAACTATATAAAAAAGGCCTTGAAGGAATCTTAAAAGACTTAAATTCAGTTCCTGAAGATGTTAGAGAAACAGTAAAAAATAATGCTGGGGGAGTTTATAATCATGAATTCTTCTGGTCAATTATGTCTCCTGAAAAGGATCAAACACCAAAAGGAGAGTTACTAAAGGCAATAAATAAAGATTTTGATTCCCTTGATAATTTTAAAACTAAATTTAAAGAAGCTGCTTTAGGAAGATTTGGTTCAGGATGGGCTTGGCTGGTTGTTGATAATAATGGGAATCTATCTATAATATCTACTCCTAATCAAGATTCTCCAATTTCTCAAGGTTTAACTCCTATCTTAGGATTAGATGTATGGGAACATGCTTACTATTTAAAATATCAAAATAGACGCGGAGACTATATAGATAATTGGTGGCATGTAGTAAATTGGAAACAAGTTGAAAATTATTTTAATAGCTAAATACAAAGTAGGAATTTATCCTACTTTTATTTTTTTAATTTTATAAGTTAATATTTTTCATTTTTATTAAATTTAGGTATAGACATATTCGTTTAAGAAGCTTATAATATAATAAAATATATTAATTAATAATTATTATTAATAAGAGGTATAATTATTTATTAATAAAAAATATAGGGTATCCTATTATGAGGTGATTAGATATGAATAAATTTACTTTAAAACCATTACCATATGCATTTGATGCTTTAGCTCCGTATATAGACGCACTTACAATGGAAATACATCACGATAGACACCATCAAACTTATATAGATAATTTAAATAATACATTAGCAAAATATCCTGAATTCTATGAAAAATCATTAGAAGAAATTCTAACAAACTTAGATTCAGTACCTGCTGATATAAAACAAGCAGTTATAAACAATGCTGGTGGAGCCTACAATCATGATTTCTTCTGGAATATCATGTCAGAAAAACATAACCAACATCCTTCAGGAGCTTTATTAGCTGCTATCGAAAAAACTTTCGGTTCAGTTAATGCTTTCAAAGAACAATTTGCTGCAGCTGCTGCAACAAGATTTGGTTCAGGTTGGGCATGGTTAGTTAAAGATTCTAATGGAGAATTAAAAGTTATGAGCACAGCTAACCAAGATAATCCAATTTCAGAAGGATATAAAGTAATATTAGGATTAGATGTATGGGAACATGCTTACTACCTAAATTACCAAAACAAACGTCCAGCATATGTACAAAATTGGTGGTCTGTTGTTAACTGGAAACAAGCTGAAGAAAACTTCGCTAAATAACAACTTTATTCTAATAAAAAAAGAGATACACTAAAGTGTATCTCTTTTTTTATTAGAATATTGTATTTTGTTCTTCTTTATCAAATATATGGATCTTATTAGCATCAAATCCGAATTCTATTGGATCACCAATTTTATAATTTATTGCTGATCTTGATTTAATAATGAAGTTTGCTCCATCTTTCTTAACGTGAATATTTGTTTCAGCTCCTAAGTTTTCCATTAAGTCAACTTCGCCCTTAAATATTGCAACTCCAGGCTTTTCCAGTTCTTCTGAAGTATAATGGATATTTTCTGGTCTTACTCCAACTATAACTTCTATATTTTCAGCTTTCTTTTCTTTAACAACTGAAAGCTTATCTTTTGGAATTTCAATAAGTTTATCAAATACTTTAACATATTGCTTTCCATTTTCAACTAAAGTTCTTCCATAAGTCATATTCATTTGAGGACTTCCTATAAATCCTGCAACAAAAAGATTTGCTGGATGATTATAAATTTCTGTAGGTGATGCAACTTGTTGAATAACTCCATCTTGCATAACCACTATTCTAGTTCCTAAAGTCATAGCTTCTGTTTGGTCATGTGTTACATATATAAATGTAGTATTTAACTCATTATATAACTTAGATATCTCTATTCTCATTTGAACTCTCAATTTAGCATCAAGGTTTGATAAAGGTTCGTCCATTAAGAATACTTTAGGACTTCTAACTATCGCTCTTCCCATTGCAACTCTTTGTCTTTGTCCACCTGATAAAGCCTTTGGCTTTCTATCTAATAAATGCTCGATATCTAGTATCTTAGCAGCTTCTCTTACCTTTTTATCTATTTCGTCCTTCGGTAACTTTCTAAGTTTTAAACCAAATGCCATATTTTCAAATACAGTCATATGAGGATATAATGCATAGTTTTGGAAAACCATTGCTATATCTCTATCTTTAGGTGCTACGTCATTAACTAACTTATCATCAATATATAATTCCCCATTTGATATTTCTTCTAATCCTGCAATCATTCTAAGAGTTGTTGACTTACCACATCCTGATGGTCCAACAAATACTATAAACTCTCTATCTTCTATGTCTAAGTTAAAGTCCTTAACTGCTTGGAAACCATTTTCATATACCTTTTGAATATTTTTTAATTTTAAACCTGCCATATTTCTCTCCTCCAAATATATTAATAAAATGCTAATGGGTTAACTCTTTTAATTAAATTTAATAAATTTTCATCCATTGCCAGTTGAAATCCTAAAACTCCATCTGAAGTTTTAGCTATATATACCATAGCCTTAATTCCCGATTCTTCTAAATATGCTTTTACAACTTTGGTATTGCTACTAATCCTATCTAATGTTTTAACACCAGATATGTCTCTTATACTGAAACTCCCTATTTCTTTTCTTTTGCTCTTATTCATAATCTTATATATTGAAAATTCATCTCCAGTAAGCTCATATTCATATTCTACTATCAGCTTCCTACCAACTATAAAGGTTATAAAATATAATAATGATAAAGTTATTGCACCTACTATATTTAGCATTGCTGCAAACAATATTGCTAGTACTAGGGTTACTTTTGATATAATATTAATTATTTTTTCAATTTCCTTATAGTCTTTTGTTTGAAACTGCTCATAAAAGCAATCCATTCTATCCACCCCCTTAATATCGTTTACAAAAACCTTATGCTTTAATTATATTATCTTTTTTATTTATTTCAATTTTATTGAACCTCTTAGCTTGTTTTCCTAAATTATGACTAATAAATTTAAAAATATATTGTGATATATTACAAAAAAAGAGATAAATATTATATTCCTTGCTCCATCGTAAACTCCAAGTTGCCGTCATACAATATTTATCTCTTTATACACTGAAGGTAATAATTCTTCCTTCCTAAGAATTATGAATTTTTGTTCTGTTTCTGGATTCCAAGTCATCACAAAATTAATAGAAGCACTTCAAATTACATCTCCAATTATTTATTTTTATTTGATTATTTTTACGGCAGACTCTTCTATCTAACTTTAACTACTGATAATCTGTGTAAAGCTCTTGTACACATAATATATTTAATTAAATTATCTGTATTCTCATCAAAATCAACTATTATTACTGCATCAAATTCTAATCCTTTCGCATAGTATGATGGTACTAGTACCTTCCCACCTCTATAAATTATATCTGATTTATTAAATGCTAATATATTCGTATATTTCTTAAGTTCAGGAGCAATAATATTTAATTCCTCCTTATCTTTAGTAATAATAGCTATATTTTCATACTTCTCTTCTTGATAATCTTCTAATAAATTTAATATAACATCTATTAAATCTTCCATATCATTCTTTGGAACTGTTGTTTCTAGGACATCAAACTCACCTTTTCTAACAAATGGAACTACTGAATTTTCATCTAAGAATTTATTCGCATATTCCATAATCTGATAAGTGGATCTATAACTTTTCTTTAATTCAAATAAGTTAAAGAATCCTCCAAAAATATCTTTTAACCTTAACATTGCAGGAATTTCTTCTGCTTTAATTAATCTTTGATTTGAATCTCCTACTATGGTATAGCTTTTACAACCTGTTAACTCATTAAGAACTATAAATTGAAGCATATTATAATCTTGAGCTTCATCTATAACTATATGCTTAATTTCATAATTAGCTTTCTTTCCATCTAATTTTATCATTAGATATAGAATCCCTGCTAAATCTAAATAAGATAGCTTTTCAACATTCATAAATTCCTTATAAATATCTACTATTCCTTTATTTTCAATCCAGCTTTCTATATCATCCTTAGATTTCATAACTTCTCTAACTACATCTCTTATAGCTATTCTTCTTCTAAATTCAATATTATTTTCTTCAACTACTAATTCATCTGGTGATAATTTAGCTATATCTTCTTTTGCCTTTTGATTAATTTCTCTAACTTTTTCATCTCTTTTATCTTTTACCTTAGAAAATAATATTCTTTTTATCTTCTGACTTCTTCTAAAAATAGGCATATATTTATAATGCTTTTCAAATAATTCGCTTATCTCATCTATAGAAACTATTTCCTCATTTAAAAAGCTAACCGATTTAATTTTAAAATATTCTTCCTCTATTTCATTTATTTTCTCATTTAGTAAATCAATATATTTCTTAGAAGATTTATATTTTATTTCATTTATCACATCTTCATTTCCTCTTAGAACTTGTTCTAAATAAGAAGTTATATCTAAAACCTCTTCATTAAGACCTATTTCCTTATATGCAAAAGATAAGAAAGTTTCATTCTTAACCGCGGTTTCCCCCAAATTAGGTAATACTTCTGATATATAATCCATGAATATATCATTAGGTCCAAGAATTAATACCTTATCAGTTAACTGCTGTCTATAGTTATAAAGTAAATACGCAACTCTATGCAGAGCAATAGTAGTCTTACCAGAACCAGCTACTCCATTAACTACAACCACTTTACTTCTATCTGCTCTTATTATTTCATCTTGTTCCTTTTGTATAGTATTTACTATATCCTTAAGCTTTTCTCCTGAGTTAGATGATAAAACCATTTGTAAAATTTCATCTTGTATATTAATATCAGAATCAAAATACCCTTCTAATTTAGCCTTTTTAACTATTAATTGTCTTCTACCTAATATATCCACCGGTACTTCTCCCTGTGGACTAGAATAATTAGTTTTTCCTAGCATTCCTTTATAAAATAAGGATGCAACTGGCGCTCTCCAATCAACTATAACTGGATCATAGCTTCCTTCAGGTGTTAATCCATACCTTCCAACATATAATTCTTCGCTATATCCATCATCTATAAAATTTATTTTTCCAAAATAAGGAGACTCCTTTAATTTTACAAATTCTGAAAGTTTTCTATCTATTGCCTTATAGCTTTCTTCTTTTATATATCTCTCATGATCAAAATATTCAACTAATTTATCTTCATCATCTCTATATTCTTCAATATATTTTTTTCTATAATCAAGTATATAATCTGAAATAGCTTTTCTCTTTTCTATATAATTTAGAGTTTCTTCATTAAGAATACCTAATGTTTTCTCTAAATTTTCTTCTTCCTTAAATAATTCAATTTTATCCAAAAGCTTTTCCTCCTTTAATTTTTTTACTAAGAAAGAGTGTACCAAAAATTTTGTACACTCTCTCATTAAATTAAACAACTTTTATTATTTTAAACTTCTGTTTTATCTAAATCAATATCATTATTAATATTATTTTCATCACTCACTAATTCACTACTATCATCAATAGTTGCTAAGACTTCATCATCAGAACTATTTAACACTGCCTTTTTAACTTTCTTTTCTTTAAGCTCTGGATATTTTTCATATACAAATTCCATAAACTCATCTCCAAAGATAGTTTCCTTTTCTAATAAATATTCTGAAATCTTATCTAATAAGTCTCTATTATCTCTTAAAAGCTTTCTAGTGTTTTGGTGGCAAGTTCTTATTATGTTTAATACTTCTTCATCTATTAAAGTTGAAGTTTCATCACTACATTCTCTAACAGCTCTTCCATCTAAATATCTATTTTGAACTGACTCTAGAGCCATCATATCAAACCTATCTGTCATACCATAAATAGTTACCATACTTCTTGCAGTTTGAGTAGCTCTTTCAATATCATTTGATGCTCCAGTTGAAACTAAATTAAATACTTCTTCTTCCGCAGATCTCCCCCCTAGCATAACCATTATTTGGTTAGTTAGTTCGTCTTTTGAAACCAAGTATTTTTCCTCTTCTGGTAGCTGCATAGTATAACCTAGAGCTCCCATAGTTCTTGGAACTATAGTAATCTTATGTACTGGGTCTGTATTTTCTAAAAGCGCCGCCACTAAAGCATGACCTACTTCGTGAAAAGCTACTACTCTCTTTTCCGTTGGAGATAAAATTCTATCTTTCTTTTCTTTACCAGCAATTATAACTTCAACAGCTTCTCTTAGATCTTCTTGCATAACATATTCTCTACCATGTTTAACAGCTCCTAATGCCGCCTCATTTACTATATTAGCTAAATCTGCTCCTACAGCTCCCGGAGTACTTTTTGCAATTTCATCTAAATCAACATCATCACCAAGCTTAACCCCTTTAGAGTGAACCTTTAATATGTCTACTCTACCTTTAAAATCAGGTCTATCCACAATAACTCTTCTATCAAATCTACCAGGTCTTAATAAAGCTTTATCTAATATTTCAGGCCTATTTGTTGCAGCTAAAACTACTATAGCCTTTGTAGAATCAAATCCATCCATTTGAGTTAATAATTGATTTAAAGTTTGCTCTCTCTCATCATTAGTTTGTAGTTGAGAATCTCTACTCTTACCTATTGAGTCTACTTCATCTATAAATATTATACATGGAGCATTTTTTTCAGCTTCTTGGAATAAATCTCTCACTTTTGCAGCTCCCATTCCAGCAAACATTTCAACAAAGTTTGAACCTGAAATTGATAAAAATGGAACATTTGCTTCACCTGCTACTGCTTTTGCAAGTAATGTCTTTCCTGTTCCTGGAGGCCCAACTAAAAGAGCTCCTTTAGGAAGCTTAGCTCCTATTTCTGTGTATTTTGAAGCATTATTTAAGTAATCTATTATTTCTTTTAAAGATTCCTTCGCCTCATCTTGGCCTGCTACATCATCAAAAGTAATCTTTATATCATTTTCTTTATATACCTTAGCATTGCTCTTTCCTAATCCCATCATAGGAGCAGCGCCCATTTTCTTACCTACTCTACCTGCCATAAACCTTAAAAACATAAATAATAACACCGGAAGTATAATCCAGCTAAATATAAAATCAGCAAAATAATTTTCTTGCATAGATTCAGCTTTATACTCTATACCTGATTCATTTAGAATATTAACTAAATTTGGATCATTTACATTTCCCGTATATAATATTTTCCTTTTTGAAGTGTTATCTTCGCTTTCCTTAGGTATAATTTTTATTTCACTTGATGAAAGAATAACACTTTCTACTTGATTATTCTCTATCATACTTAAGAACTTATTATAACTTATTTCATCTGTAGTCATAAAATTCTTAGTGGATGTAAATACATATAAAAATAGAAATGCTAAAACTGCATACAATATTGTATGCTGTATCTTATTTTTGTTATTATTGTCTTCAGTATTCTTATTATTCATAATATTTCCTTTCTAAAATTCTATTTTACTTTTCCAATCTCATCAAAAGGATATACCTTAATTTGTGCTTTTCCAGTTATATCTTTACCGTCTATATAAGGATTAATCCAGTATCTTGAATCCTTTGAATAAAGTCTATTATCTCCTAAAAAGAAGTATTTTCCTTCTGGAACTTCATATTCACCATTAAAATTATCTTCTGCTCCAATGTAGTCTTCTTGTAACACTTCTCCATTTACAGATACCACACCATTTTCTATCTTAATCTTATCTCCTGGTAATCCAATTAATCTTTTAATTAAATCCGCCTGAAGCTCTTCTGAGTAAAATACTACTATATCGCCTCTTTTTAATTTATCTAAATTGTATACCCTTGTTACAAATAGCCTATCCCCAACATTTAAAGTAGGCACCATAGATTCTGATGGAATCAAAACTTTAAATAGTAAGTACTTATTTATAAGAAGTGCTATAATGATTGCAGAAACGATAGGAATTCCCCATTCATATATAAAATTTTTTATAGAATTTTTTCCTTTTCCGTCACTTTCAAAATGATTTTCCATTATTCTTCCCATAATCCTTTCATTAAATTATCTATTTCTTCCTTCCTTCGTTTTGTTGCTTCAACATCTATAAAATATATTTTATCTTTTTTATAAAGTAAATCTCCTTCTTTTGCATTACCAATTATATCACTTTTTTCAACATTAAATAAATTACCCTCTTTGCCTTCTAAAATTACATAGTTTCCTTCTATTCTATCAACTATATATTCTTTTTCCTCCATAATTATTTGTTTATAACTCCCTCCTCTTCTTCATCTTATATTTTAGTATATCATATTATAATAATTTTAAATAGCATCCAAGCTATCAAAATAGGAGTCATATAAAAAAAGAAGCAAATATGGTATATTAGTCGCTCCATCAAAAGCTTCAAGTCGCCTAATACAACATATTTACTTCTACAAACTTAAGATAATAATTCTTCTTTTATTAAATCTTCATAACTTTGCCTCTTTACTGCTATCCTTGATTCACCATTTCTAACAAAAATAACTGCCGGTCTAAGTATTCTATTGTACCCACTTGACATTGAAAATCCATAAGCTCCAGTAGATAATATAGCTAAAGCATCTCCACTTTCTGCCTTTTGTATATTTATATCTTGAATTAATATATCTCCTGATTCACAGCACTTTCCAGCAATAGTTACTTTATCATTCATTTCTTCATTAGCTTTATTAGCTACTAATGCTTCATATTTTGCTCCATATAAGGCAGGCCTAATATTATCTGTCATTCCACCATCTACTGATACGTACTTTCTAATTCCGGGAATCTCCTTAATTGAACCTATCGTATATAATGTTGTTCCTGCATTTGCAACAATTGACCTACCAGGCTCTATAGTTAATATAGGTTTTTTAAGTCCTAATTGGTTACAAACTCTATTAACGCTATCTAGTATTACTTCACAATAATCATTTATTTCCTTAGGCTTATCTCCTTCAGAATAGTAAATTCCAAAACCTCCACCTAAATCTAATTCTTCAATAACATGACCTGTTTCCTGCTTTATGTCATTTATAAAGTTTAGCATAACTTCTGCTGCATCCTTAAAAGGATCAGTTTCAAATATTTGTGATCCTATATGACAATGAATCCCTATTAGATTTACATTATCTAAAGATAAAGCCTTTTTAACAGCGTCCATAATAATATTTTCAACAGGTGCAAAACCAAATTTTGAATCTATTTGCCCTGTTTTTATATAATCATGAGTATGTGCTTCTATTCCTGGTGTTAATCTTAAATATATATCTTGCTTTTTATTATATCTTTCTGCTATTTCATTAATCTTTGCCATTTCCCAAAGATTATCTACTATAAATCTTCCTATACCTAATTTAATTCCTAAATCTATTTCATCTAAAGTTTTGTTGTTTCCATGAAAATATATTTTATCCATAGGAAATCCTGCTTTATAAGCAGTATATAACTCCCCACCAGATACTACATCTAAGTATAAACCTTCTTTATTAATTATCTTGCACATTTCTATATTTAAAAATGCTTTTCCTGCAAAAGCAACTCTATTATTATCTTCTTTTACTTTAAATGCTTTTATATAGCCCCTACATTTATCGATTAAAAGTTGCTCATCCATTACATAAAGTGGTGTACCATATTTATTGGCTAATTCACTTGCCTTTATTCCTCCTATGAATAAATCATTTTCTTCTATTTTACTTGCCCCAAATAACTTCATATATTTCCTCCAACAATATTTTTTTACTTATAATAAAACCACTATGGTAAACATAGTGGCTATATTATCATATATATTATTATACACTTTCTTCACAATTATTCTATATTTATACAAATATTAATTAAGTGTTTTTTTAGTTTTCTCCTCTGTACTTATCCATTAAACTTCCCATTACATCACCTGATGGTGGTGGTGTATATGTTATTGCATTTGCTCCTGCCTCAATAGTCCTCATTATTGTTTCTTCACTTGGACCCCCAGTTGCTATTATAGGGAAATTCGGAAACTCTTCTCTTATTTTTTTAACAATTTTTGGAGTATTCTTTCCACCAGATACATTTATTATAGTAGCACCAGCTTCTATTCTTTCTGCCGCACTTTCACATTCAGATACTATAGTAACTATCACTGGTATATCAATAGAATCCCTTACATTTCTTATTATTTCATTAGCAGTCGGTGCATTTACAACTACACCCATAGCCCCTTTAAATTCTGCATCTAATGCTAAATTAACTACTCTCTTACCTTGAGTTATTCCTCCACCTACACCACAAAAAACTGGTACATCAGCCGCCATTACTAAAGCTTGAGTTATAATAGGTTGAGGAGTAAAAGGATAAACAGCTATTATAGCATCAGCATTGGTATTCTTTATAATAGCAACATCTGTTGTAAATAATAAAGACTTAATTCTCTTACCGAATATTTTTATTCCACTACAGTCTCTAATACAAGAAGGGACCTCAATTACATGGCTTCTTAATGCCCCTTTTATCTCTGGTACATGCTTTACTTTTTTCCCATCCATATAAAAACTCCTCCTATTTTATGTTTTTCTCTATTACTTTTTAACTATATATGTTTCAATTAATACTCTACACCCTACGTTAATGTAAGATTAAAATTTAATGGACTCATTTAAGTAAAAGGGTGTTTATTACCATTTATATATAATTATATTATACTACCTTCATCCTATATTAATATATATATAGCTAAATTATTTTATAAAATTATAACTACATAATCAATATTTAATTTTATTATAATAAATATTATTAAAAATTTTAAGAGGTGATTTATATAAGAAAAAGCAAATTATACCCGCCGTATATAATTTTGTATTTATTTTTTATTTACAATTGCCAATCCTTTTAATTCTAAAACTTTTTTAACAACTTTTGTTCCAATAATATCTTCCTTCATTTCTTCTAACGCATTAGAAAGCTTTGTCCATCCAATACCTTCCACTTCCGCTGATTTATTAACTTCTCCTGAAACAAAATCAGCCATAAATGTTATCATTAGTATTTCTTTATCTATTACAAAATCCGAACCTAAATATTTAATATTTTTAATTTCTATTCCAGCTTCTTCTTTAACTTCCCTATACACTGCCTCCTCAGCTGTTTCATTATGTCCAACATAACCCGATAATAAAACCTTAGAATTTTCATATATATAACTTTGCTTTAATAATAATATATCATCTTCTTTCAATATTGCCACCATAATACATGGCTTAGGAGTATCAAAGAACATAATATTATCATTAGAGCAATAAGGTACTCCACCTTCATCCCAGCTAAATCTTTCCTCTAAATCCTTTCCACATATAGGACAAAAATTATACTTCATATTACACCTCTTAATTAGTACAAACTATATTAACTACAATATTATATCAACCACTTTATTCAATTCAATTGAATTTTCCTCAACGGTACAATTATATGCCATTATATCAACGCCATTATCTTTAGCCAACCTTAGAGCATTACTAAATTCAGGATCAGTTATATCATTAGGAGAAAAGCTATTAACATTATCTAATTGAATTAAAAACAAAATTCCAGCCCCATATCCTTGCTTCTTTGCTTCGATTAGTTCTAGAATATGTCTTGCTCCCCTTTCTGTCGGTGCATCTGGGAACTTACAATGTCCTTGATCTTCTAAAGTTACTCCCTTAACTTCTAAATAATAAACTTCCTCTTCATCCTCTGTAGATAATCTAAAGTCAAATCTACTTTTTCCAAAAGTCTTTTCTCTGTTTATTTTACTATATTTATGTAAAGTTTCAATTTTTTTATTTTCTAAAGCTTCATTAACTACCTTATTTGGAATTTGTGAATCAATATTTATTAGTATATCACCTTTCATTGCTGCAATTAAATCATACTTAGTCTTTCTACTTGGATTTAATTCCTCTCTTAAGAAAATCTTTGTTCCTTCCTTTAATATTTCTCTACATCTACCTGTATTAGGTACATGAACAACTATTTCTTCACCATTAAGTGATACTTTTGCATTAAATCTATTAGGCCTACTTATAAATATCGCTTCAAAAATATTTTTATCAAATTTCATTTTATTTCTCCTTTTTAAAATTCATAGTTTTTTCTACATTTTTCTCTAAATATTTTCTAATTATCCACTAATAATAAAAAAGTTTTCCACAGGCTGTTTTTTAAAACATGCTATTTTTACTATATTTCTATTATAATTGTAACATTATCCACAGTTTTTATCCACATTCTGTCCAAACTGTGAATAACTTTATCTATTTGTATAAAAATAGAATTTTTATTATTTTAATCCATATAACAGATATCACTATCCTTCATCAAAAATCATCATATTGTTACAAACGTATATTCAACACATATATATTGTGTCAATATGTTTTTGAAAGTTTTCAACAGTTTTTTGAAGTTGTCCACATTTTGTGGATAACTTTCCACAATTTCAACATATAAATCTTTACTTATCCACATATTAAAGTTATCAATAACTTATTAGCAAATATAATTTCCTAAAAAGCAAAATGGGGATATGCTTAATCGCATATCCCACTATATTTTTTGTTTATTATTCAACTGTCGGCAGTGAACTTAAGTTGTTATTTTCATTCTGATCTGGTAAAGCTCTTAAATATTCTTCCCCTTTTTTAGACACTGCAACTGCTACTCCTTTAATTTGTCCTTCTTTCGCCATTTGTACTCCCTGCTCTTTGGATATCTTTTCACCATTAGAGAGTTCATATCCAACTACTTCTCCAGATTTTTTAATTAAAGCAATTATTGATTGTGCATTAATATTAGGAGTTGGAACCTCTCTATTTATATCTACAGGTAAACCTCCAAGCATATTATCATTTTTTTCATTCATAATAACACCTCCTATTGTAGTGTTATTTTGCCCATGAAAATTTCTTTAATTCAATAAATTTAATTTATGATTGCTTCTGCTTGATCCTTTAATAATTCAATATTATTATCAGCATCTACTGTTGTAAAATCATACACGTCTTTGAAATTATAAAAATAATTAGCTATCGCAAATTTCTTTGCTCTAGTTATATTAAATTCAGTTGCAATTTTTTCTAGAAAATCAATTTCTTCATCTTCATATTCTCCATCTACTAGCGCTAACCCAACTAGTTCAAAGTAAATAATTTTCTTTGATCTATCAGATGATTCCTTAAGTATATTTATTATTTCATCATATTCTATAGTTTTTATTTCTTCAGTATGTATTCCTAGCTCTTCTCTATATTCATCTACTAATACTTTTTCTTCCTTTGCAAACTTGTTATCAACTTTAGCAAAAATTGATACTAAGTTTAAAAAACACATTGATTCATCTTTATTTAACTCTTTTAAAAACATAATTCTTCTCTCCCAATTATATAAATTTCTTAATATATAAATTATATCTTAGTTATACTAAATATAAAACATATTAAATATTAAATTAATATATATTTAAAACATTTCATATATCTTTTCAAATCTTATTGCTTCCTCAATATTACCTAATATCTTATTGACCTTACTTATTAATAAATATATGTCTTTATTATATGGATCTCTACCAATAGCCTTTTTTAATAATTCATGGGCTTCTAAAGCATTGTTACTATCTTTTAACAATCCTCTTGCCTTCTCTACTATATCCATAGAAGGTTTATGTAATTCTTTACTCTTCTCTTTTCTTTCAATTTCATCTAAAACAAGATTAATTCTATCTGGCGAGAAAGGTTTCTGCAGATAAACTAATGCCCCTAATTTCGTACATTCTATTGCATTTTTTACTGTAGCAAAAGCCGTCATAATTACTACTGAACAATCTTCTCTCTCTTCCTTAATCACTTTTAAAACTTCTGTTCCACTAATTTCTGGCATTCTAACATCTAAAAAAATTAAATCTACAACTTCTTCTGTATTTTTTATAATTTTTAATGCTTCTATACCATTATCAGCTGTTATTACACTATATCCTCTAAGTTCTAAACAAGTGCTTAATAACATTCTTATGTTTTTTGTATCATCTATTACTAAAACTTTCTTCATCAAAATCAACTCCCTAAAGTTTATTCAAATATAATGGAATTGTAAAAATAAATTTACTTCCTACACCTACTTTACTTTCACACCAAATCTTCCCTCCATGGATCTCAACTATTTCTTTTGCTATAGCAAGTCCTAGCCCTGTACTCTCTTCTGGAATTTCAAATCCTTCAACTCTAACAAATCTTTCAAATACTTTCTTTAAATATTCTTTTGGTATACCTCTACCCGTATCTGTTACAGATATATATATTTTTTCTTCATCAAAATTTCCATCTAATTTAACCATTCCTGAATCAGTATATCTAATAGCATTAGAAATCAAATTATTTAATACCCATTTTATCTTTTCTTTATCTATCATTATAAATGGAAGCTTTTCATTTAAATTTAATTCTAAAGAAATATGCTTTTCCTTTGCTTGGTGTTCAAAATTCAGCAAAACCTCTTCCATTATTTTATTTATATCATTACTTTTAATATTAAAATTATCCTTATTTGCTTGTATCTCTGATATTTTTAATAAATTTGATACTAAATCATTTAAATTTTGTACATCCTCTTCTATTGTATCAACTATATTTTGCTGCTTATCATTCAGCTTACCAATACTTTTATTATTAATAAGCCCAATTCCCATCATAATTGAAGTTAAAGGGGTTTTTAATTCATGAGATATTGTTCCAACAAAATTTTTCTTAACTACCTCTAATTCTTTCAAATTAGTTATATCTTTTAATATTAATACTACTCCTTCTACTTCATTATCTTTTCCTTTAAAAACCGATATAGTTAAATTAAAATAATATCTCTTATTATTAAAACTCAATTCTATAATCTTATTTACCCCTTCATTTTTTATTGGATCCTTTATGAAATTATATACTTCTGGTAAATTTAAAACATCTAAGAAATTTTTATTTTCATAATTAATATTTTCTATTCCTAATAATTTCTTGCCATCATCATTAATAAATTTTATTTTATTATCTTTATCTAAAAATAAAACTGGATCTTTTATGGAATCAACTAATAAATTAATAGGTTTAAAAAATCTATTTGTTAATACTATTGATATAGCTGCACCAACTATAGCTCCTATTAAAGATATAGAAAATATAAAATATATAGATTCTTCTATTCTAGCCTTAATTAGATCTTTATTACTGTACATACTATTTTCATTTAATTTTGATAAAGTTTTTAAATTTTCAATTACCACTAATACTTGTGGAGATATTTTTTCTTGATAAAAGTTAACTAGTTCATCATGATTTTGACCATTACTATAATCCTGCAAAGATGAAAATAATTTACTAAATTGAATATACTCAATATTTACCTTATCTACTAGCTCTTCTTCCCCATCCTCTGTTATATTACTTTTTTCAATATAAAGCCATTTATAAAATTCATCATCATTACTATGAAATATATCTAATGCTTCTTCTTTGTTATCTTGAAGATAAATTAGTATTGCTCTATTTTGATTATTAATAGCATTAATCATTCCATTTGTTGAATTAATACTTTTATAACTATTACTAATCATACCATCTATAGAAATTCTTAATCTTTCTGCATTCAAAGTAGATACCACACCTACAAAAACTATAATCAATACTAAAAAAATATATAATTTTTTAAACTTTCTCTTTAAGGAATTAAACATACTATTCCCCTTTCGGTTTTATTTATATAATTATTATACATTAAAGTACACTATATAATATTATTTCAAATAAAAAGTACATCTGTGTAATTTCCTAAAGAAAAATAAGACTACATATTATTTATATAATACATTAAATAATATGTAGTCTTATAATTCATAGATAAGGTTTTATAAATTAAAAAGCTTAAGAGATATACTCTTAAGCCTTGCTTGTCTATTAATAATTTTCTGAGAATACTTCGAAATATGCTTTTGGATGTAAACATGCTGGACAAACTTCTGGAGCTTCTTCTCCTTCAAAAATATATCCACAGTTACCGCACTTCCATAGAACTACTTCATCTTTTTTGAATACTTTTCCTTCTTCTACATTCTTAAGTAATTTATTATATCTCTTTTCATGCATATTTTCTACTTCAATAATTCTTTCATAAGCTATAGCTATTCCTGGGAATCCTTCTTCTCTAGCTACTCTTGCAAATTCTGGATAAAGTTGAGTCCATTCTTCATTTTCTCCTGCTGCAGCAGCTTTTAAATTCTTAGCTGTTTCATTATATAATGCTACTGGATATCCAGCGTTAATTTCTATAGCTTCACCTGCTAATTCGTCCTTTAAGAAACTATAAAATCTCTTTGCATGTTCTCTTTCTTGTTCAGCAGTTTCCATAAATATGTTTGAAATTTGGACATATCCCTCTTTCTTAGCTACGCTTGCATAATATGTGTATCTTGTTCTAGCTTGACATTCACCTGCGAAAGACTTCATTAAATTTTCAGCTGTTTTTGTTCCTTTTAAACTCTTCATTTTTTTACCACACTCCTATATATAGCTTTTTTTCATTTAATTTCCTATAATTATATTATATTACATATAAATTTATTATTCAAATATTTATTTTGTAAATAATAACAATTATCCGTTACATTTTCTTTTATTTCCTTTTCCCTATGAATATTCTTTAATTTCTCTTCGATTTTCTCCAGAATACTTACTTTATACACCCATCTTTATAACTATTCAAAAAATAAAAAAGCCATAAGAAAATCTCATGGCTTTTTATAATTAAATTAATATTTATTTTTCTTCAATAGTGCTAGAACTATCATTCCAACTACAGATCCAACAACTAAAGCTATAAAATATCCAAGTGGATTACTTATAACTGGTAAGACAAAAATTCCTCCATGAGGAGCTCTTAATGAACATCTAAAGAACATTGATAAAGCACCTGCTGTTGCTGATCCTATTACACATGAAGGTATTACCCTAAGTGGATCTGATGCTGCAAATGGAATTGCTCCTTCAGTTATAAAAGATAGTCCCATAATATAGTTAGTTAATGCTGATTGTCTTTCTTTTTGAGTAAATTTCTTTTTAAAGAATGTACTACATAAAGCTATTGCTAATGGTGGAACCATACCACCAATCATAACTGCTGCCATAAATTCAAATTGTCCATTAGCTAATGACGCCGTTCCAAATACATAAGCTGCCTTATTTAAAGGACCACCCATATCGAAAGCCATCATTCCACCTAAAACTGCACCAAGTAATACCTTACTACTTTCTCCCATATTATTTAGAGTATTCGTAATCCCATTATTTAACGCTGCTACAGGTGGATTAATTGCAAAAATTATAACTGCTCCTATTAATAGTATCCCAAGGAAAGGATATAGTAATACTGGTTTTAATCCTTCTAAACCATTAGGAAGTTTAGAAAGTACTTTCTTTAAAAATAACATTAAATATCCAGCAATAAAACCTGCAAGCAATGCTCCAATAAATCCTGAACCACCTTTATTTGCAAGCATACCACCTACAAAACCTACAGCAAGAGCTGGTCTATCAGCTATACTCATGGCAATATATCCAGCTAGTATTGGTAACATAAAATTAAATGAAGTATCTCCAACAGTCTTTAAAAATGCTGCAAATGGAGTGTTCATTCCAAAATTACTAGGGTCTATACTATAATCATCAAATAAGAATGCTAAAGCAATTAATATACCTCCACCTATTACAAATGGTAGCATATGAGATACTCCATTCATAAGGTGTTTATAAATTTGACGTCCTATACCTTCGTTTTCTTCTGAATTATCCTCTTCTGAAGTTTTTGATCCATTATGATGATAAATAGGAGCATCTCCTGAAACAGCTCTATTTATTAATTCTTCCGCCTTATGTATTCCATTAGAAACTTTAGTTTGAATTACCTTCTTGCCATCAAATCTTGCCATATCTACTTTTTTATCAGCTGCTACAATTATACATTCAGCTTCTTCAATTTCTTTAGAAGTTAATATATTTTTAGCACCACCTGATCCGTCAGTTTCTACCTTTATAGAGATTCCCATCTCTTTACCTTTTTCTTCTAAACTTTCAGCAGCCATGTAAGTATGTGCAATTCCCGTAGGACATGCTGTTACCGCTAAAACTTTATATCCATCTTTACTTTCTTCCTTAACTTTATTAACTTTCGCATTTTCAAACTCATCTATTAATTTTAAAAACTCATCTGAAGACTTTGAGTTTTCTAATGCACTTCTAAACTTTTCATCCATTAACATTGTAGAGAGTCTTGCTAATACTTCTAAATGAAGATTATTTTCTCCATCCGGAGCTGCAATCATAAAAAATATTTTCGCAGGATTTCCATCTAATGAATCATAATCTACTCCATCATTAACTATCATTGCTGCTAATCCAGCATCATTTACAGCCTTAGTCTTTGCATGTGGAATAGCTACTCCATCTCCTATTCCTGTAGTACTAAGTTCCTCTCTCGCTAAAACAGCCTTCTTATATTCTTCCTTATCATTTAACTTTCCTGATGAATACATTAAGTCAACTAATTTATTTATAGCATCTTCTTTTGATGAAACTTTAGGATTTATCGCAATAGATTTTTTACTTAATAAATCTGTAATTTTCATAATTAAACCTCCAAATTATTGTATTTCCTTTAATAATTCATAAACTTTATCTTTTGTTGCTAACCCTTCTGAAAAGGCACTTGCACTTCCTGTAGCTACCCCCATTTTAAAGGCTTCCTCTAAGTTATTATTTTTTAAATAACCAGCTATAAATCCTCCAACCATAGAATCCCCTGCTCCAACAGAATTAACCAATTTACCTTTTGGAACTTCTGATTTAATAACTTTATTATCTTCTGTTATAAATATAGCTCCATCACCAGCTCTAGAAATTAATACATTCATTGCTCCCATTTTCTTAAGTTCTTTTGCGTACTTAATTATTTCTTCTTCATTTTTAATTTCAATATTAAACAACTCTCCTAATTCATGGTGATTTGGCTTAATTAAAAATGGCTTATATTTTAATACATTTAGTAATAAATCTCCTGTTGCATCTACTATTATCTTAACTTCTTTATCTTTTAATCTCTCCATTATTATTTCATATATATTTTCTGGAAGAGTTTTAGGAATACTTCCTGCTAAAACTAGAATATCACCCTCTTTCAATAAATCTAATTTTCCATATAATTTATTTAAATCACTTTCATTAATATCTGGCCCTTGACCATTTATCTCTGATTCTTCATTAGATTTTAACTTAACATTTATTCTAGACATACCATTATCAAGCTTTATAAAGTCTGTCTTGCATCCCATATTCTTTACTTTGCTTTCAATTTCTTCTCCTGTAAATCCAGCAATATATCCTAATGCTATATTTTCTACATCTAAATTATTTAGGACTATAGAAACATTTATTCCTTTTCCTCCAGCATAAATCTCTTCATAAGATGTTCTGTTAACTTGACCTAATTTAAATTCGTCAACTCTAACTATATAATCAAGAGCTGGGTTAAATGTTATAGTATAAATCATAATTTTAGTACCTCCACAACTTTAGTTTCATCATAATATCTAGTATCTTCTAATTTAGTAGTAATTATTACAGCCTCATCTAACTCGGCAAATGTAATGCAACTTATTTCATTAAACTTTGTTTTATCTGCTAATATAAACGGATTCCTAGTTCTTTTAATTGCTTCTTCTTTTACCAATGCTTCTCTCATATCTGGAGTTGTATAACCCCTATACTCATAGATACCATTAGTTCCAAAGAAACCTTTAGTAAAATTATATTTTTTTAAGCTATTTATAGCTTCTACTCCTACTATTGCTTCAGTAGAGCTTTTTAGCTCCCCTCCAATAATATAAGTTCTAAATCCCTTACTAATTAATTTTTTTGCTTGATTTATACCATTAGTTACATATACTGCATTCTTTTCTTTCAAGTAATCTATCATTAAATTTGTCGTAGTTCCTGAATCTATATATACAAAGTCATCTTTTTTAACTAAAGCAGCTGCATATTTTGCAATGATTTTCTTATCTTCCATATTTAGATTTTCCCTAATAGCTACATAGTCATCTTTAGTATTGAACTCCCTTTCAAGTAAAGTAGCTCCACCATGAACTTTTTTAAGCTTTCCTTCAGAATTTAAAAAAGTTAAATCTCTTCTAATAGTTGATTCTGAAGTATCTAGCATCTTTACAAGCTCACTTACATATACTACTGAGTTTCTTCTAAGCTCATCCAAAATCAATTTATGTCTTTCTTCCGTCAACATAAAAATCACTCCCTAACCAAATAATATAATATTTTTAAATCGCTTTCAACCATTTTCAGTCATTTTCACTCAAAAATAATCATATTTTCTTTATAATTATCTAATTTTCAATCAAATATACTTAATTTAATTAAAAAAAAATCAAAATTAATACCAGAAGATTTACAAATTGTATAAAAAAGAACTAAAGGAAGGAAATTATAAAAAGTTATTCACAGGGTAACATCCTTATAATTTCCCAAAAAGATAAAAAATAGATCTTCAATGAAATATTAAAAGATCTATTTTTTAGAAATAATATTTAATGTTTTATCTTTTTAAATCAATAATACTTTGAATTAAAGAACTACATCTTCCACAAGTAGTTCCAGCATTAGTGATATCTCCTACCTTCTCAACTGTATCTGATCCATTTTTAACAGCCTCCACAACTTCTTCCATAGAAACAGAATTACACCTGCATACAGATTCTAATATTGATAATACTTCACTTGTGCAACCTCCACAGCAAGTAGCTGCCCCTGTATTTTCCATGATATCTTCTATATCTCTAGCTCCTGCTTTCATTGCATGTCTTATATCTAAATAACTAACATTTCTACATCTACAAATTTTTCTACCTGCACACATAAAAAAAACCTCCAAATTTTTATAATTATACTTTATAATTATATGTGTGCAAGTTTATATAATCAATATATCAATATATCAAAATTTTAAAATGGAATACTTTGTTAATTATTAAACATTCTACTTGCACTTTTTATTATTTAATGGTATTATTTAATTGATAAAAATTATTCATTGAGAATAATTTCCATCTGCAAAAATATTCGTAAATTATAAAAAAGGGGTGCAATGTATGAAGCAAGAATGGATCAACTTTAAAGAAGGTCAATGGACTAAATCAGTTGATGTTAGAAACTTTATTCAATTAAACTATACTCCATACACTGGCGATGACAGTTTTTTAGTTGGAGCAACAGATGCAACTAAAAAGTTATGGGAAGAAGTAAGTGAATTATTCAAAAAAGAAAGAGAAAATGGCGGGGTTTTAGATGTTGATACTGAAACTATTTCAGGAATCAATGAATATAAAGCTGGCTACATTGATGAAGCTTTCGAAAAAATAGTCGGCGTTCAAACTGATGCTCCATTAAAAAGAGCTGTTATGCCTTTTGGTGGAATTAGAATGGCTGAAAACGCTGCAAAATCATACGGATATGAAGTAAGCGCAAAAATTTCAGAAATATTTACTAAGTATAGAAAGACACATAACCAAGGTGTTTTCGATGCTTATACTGATGAAATGAGACTTGCAAGAAAATCAGGTGTAATAACTGGTCTTCCAGATGCTTACGGTAGAGGAAGAATAATAGGTGACTATAGAAGAGTTGCTCTATACGGGGTAGATAGATTAATAGAAGATAAAATTGCTCAAAAGAAGAGCTTAGAAGTTAGATGTATAGATGAAGATGTAATTAGATTAAGAGAAGAAATTTCTGATCAAATCGTTGCATTAAAAGAATTAAAAGGATTAGCTGAAACTTACGGTTTCGATATATCAAAGCCTGCTAATAATGCAAAAGAAGCTATTCAATGGTTATACTTTGGATTCTTAGGAGCTATAAAAGACCAAAATGGTGCTGCTATGTCTCTAGGTAGAACTTCTACTTTTATAGATATATATATTGAAAGAGACTTAAAAGCTGGAATAATTACAGAAGAAGAAGCTCAAGAATTAGTTGACCACTTCGTTATGAAGTTAAGACTTGTTAAATTCTTAAGAACTCCAGAATATAATGATTTATTCTCAGGAGATCCAACTTGGGTTACTGAATCAATTGGTGGTATGGGATTAGATGGAAGAACTTTAGTTACTAAGAACTCATTCAGAATTCTTAACACTTTATATACTTTAGGACCATCACCAGAACCAAACCTAACTGTTCTTTGGTCAACTAGATTACCTCAAGGCTTTAAAGATTTCTGCTCAAAGGTTTCTATTGATACAAGCTCAGTTCAATACGAAAATGATGATTTAATGGCTCCATATTGGGGAGATGATTATGCAATTGCTTGTTGTGTATCTGCTATGAGAGTTGGTAAGCAAATGCAATTCTTTGGTGCTAGAGTTAACTTAGCTAAAACTTTACTTTACGCTATAAACGGCGGAAGAGATGAAAAGTATGGAATGCAAGTTGGTCCAAAACTAGCTCCAATTACTAGTGAATATTTAAATTACGATGAAGTAATGGATAAATTTGAAATAATGACTGATTGGTTAGCTAATCTTTATGTTAATACTTTAAATGTTATCCACTACATGCACGATAAATATTCTTATGAAAAATTACAAATGGCTTTACATGATAGAGATGTATTTAGAACAATGGCTTGTGGTATAGCAGGATTATCAGTTTGTGCTGACTCACTTTCAGCTATTAAATATGCTAAAGTTAAGCCAATAAGAAACGAAGAAGGAATTGCTATAGACTTTGAAATCGAAGGTGATTTCCCTAAATACGGAAATGATGACGACAGAGTTGATGATATAGCTGTATATCTAGTTGAAAACATGATGAACAAGATTAGAAAAAACAAGACATACAGAAACGCATATCACACTCAATCAGTTTTAACTATAACTTCAAACGTTGTTTATGGTAAGAAAACTGGTACTACTCCTGATGGAAGAAAAGCAGGAGAACCATTTGCTCCAGGTGCTAACCCAATGCATGGAAGAGATAATAGTGGTTCATTAGCATCATTAAACTCAGTTGCTAAATTACCATATGAGCATTCACAAGATGGTATATCAAATACCTTCTCAATAATTCCAGATGCTTTAGGAAAAACTCCTGAAGATAGAATTAAGAACTTAAGCTCATTAATGGATGGATATTTTGGTCAAGATGCTCATCACTTAAACGTAAATGTATTTGATAGAGAAACTCTATTAGATGCTATGGAACACCCAGAATTATATCCTCAATTAACTATAAGAGTTTCAGGTTATGCTGTAAACTTCATTAAGTTAACTAGAGAACAACAATTAGATGTTATAAACAGAACATTCCACAAATCAATGTAATTAATTTAGGTGCATACAACTGTATGCACCTTTTTATTATTCAGACAATTATAAAAAATTTATATATGTAAACTTTTTATTCCCCCACATATTCGAAACTTGTATTACGACTTTCTAAATCAAATAGCAAATCTTTATTTTTATAAAATTTAAATCTAGCACTACATGATATATTTTCATATATAGTTCTTATCATGGCTCCTCCGTTAGGCGCTAAAAGACTTTGTGGAGATAATTTTTTTATTTCTATCTCTAACTTATAGGCACCTCTTTTTATTATTAACCCCTTTTCGTCATATAAAATTAACTTCACTCCATTATATGTAGCTAATCTATATTCTTTTCCTTTATAATAAACTATTGCTATACATCCTTTAAATTCAAAACCTAAGAAAGGTATATCAGCAATAGATACCATTATACTAGTATCTTCTACTGAAAAATCATTACATTGCACCCATAAATACCTATTAGGAAAGGACTTTCCCCAATCTTTTTCTATATACCCCAAATCATTATTAAAGATTATTTCTTTATTATTTAATGTTAAAGTTCCATTTACTTTATGATTTAAGCTTAAAACACCATGGAAGCATTCCATAAATGGAAAGTATTTAAATGGCCCCATTATATCCCTCTTAATTGGAGTAACATTACTATAAACAAGTCTTCCTTTTGCAGTAATATCTTTATTTTTTATATTTAATATTAATCCTTTAGTAGAAAATATATTATCTTTTATTTTTATAGTCAGCCTATCTTCACTAATAGAAAAATCTTTAAAATCATAATTGATATTATAAGAACTATTTTTTGTAATAACTTGAATAAAAGAATATTTCCTCCCATCTTTACTTATATTGATACCTGGAATAAAAGCAATGCTAAAATCTTTAGATTGATGTTTAAAATACCATCCCTCAAAAAAAGTTTTTTTATTCTTATAGAAATTATTATTTTTCATATTTCAATTCTTTAATAGAAGGTGAGTCTAAAAGGTTTCCCTTATAATCAAACCTTGATCCATGACATGGACAATCCCATGATAAATCATCAGCGTTCCATTTTAGTTCACAACCTAAGTGAGGGCATTTAGTAGATACAGTATATGCTTTTCCTTCTTTTGTCTTATAAACACCAACCTTACTACCTTCATATGTAACTATTCCAGCTTCTCCATTTTTTATATTATCTATAGTCTCCATTGGAATTCTTATTTTTTGAGCTATAAAATTATACGTAGTTTCAAATCCATCCTTAGCCAAATTCTTTATAGATGCAGTCATATCAAATCTACTTGGTGAGAATATTTCATTAAATGTATACTCTTTTCCAGTAATCATACCACTTATTATTATGGCTGATACCATTGAAGATGTCATACCCCACTTATTAAATCCAGTGGCAACATATACATTAGGCATTTCTTTAGAGTAAACTCCTATAAATGGAATACCATCTGAAGTTATGCAATCTTGAGCTGACCAATGATACTTTTCAACAGCATCTGGATAAAGTTTTTTAGCTAATCCCCTTAACTTATTATAAGAACCTCCTTCTTCATTACTACCAGTTCTCCCTGCTGCCCCTCCCAAAATTAAATAATCTTTATATCTTCTAAATGAATACCCCCCATCCTTTTCATCTATATACATTCCATTTAGAACTTGAGCATTCTTAAAAGCAATTACATATTCTCTTTCCTGATGCATTCTTAAAAAATAATATCCAGGCGTATTTATAATTGGGAAGTGAGTCGCTACTACTATATTTTTTGCTTTTATTCTTCCCTTATCTGTAATTACTACATTATTTTTTATATCTATTGCCCTTGTATTCTCATATATTGTTAAATCCTTAGCTATAAAATTTAAAAATTTAATAGGATTAAAATTCGCTTGTTTTTTAAACTTAACTGCCTTTGCAATTTTGAATGGAAGTTCTATTTCATTTACTAATTCAGCATCAATCCCAAGTTTTATTGCCGCCTTGTATTCTTTTTCAATCTTCTCAGGATTATCTAAAGAATATACATACGCATCTTCAATTTCAAATTCACAATCAATATTATTCCTACTTATTATTTCCTCATAATTTTCTAATGCAAGCATATTTGCCATAGCATATCTTTTCGCATTATTCTCTCCAAACTCATTAATCAATTTATCATATATAATATTATGTTGTATTGTTATCTTTGCTGTAGTATTCAAAGTATTTCCTTTTAAAACCCTACCTCTATCTATCACTACAACGTCTATCCCCTTATCTTTAAGCATATAAGCAGTAAGTAAACCTGCTATTCCTCCCCCTATAATTACAACTTCTGCTTCCTTCTTATCATGCAACTCCATTCTACTTTCTATATTATAGCTTTCACTCCAAATTGAATTCATCTAATCACTCCTATTTAAAATTAAGTAAAATATTATATTATATATTATTCCCTAATTTTTCTTTAATTATTGGATGATATTCAATAATTTCTATAAAATATTCAATTCTTTTAAAAGTCTCCTTGCTTAGTACATGCTCTATTTTTTCGGTTTCTTCTAATATATTTTCATTAACTCCTATAGTTTTTAAAAACTTTTCTATAGTATTATGCCTATATAATAAATATTCACCATAACTACTTCCATTTTCAGTTAATTTAATATATCCATACTTCTCATAATTAACCAAATTAAGTTCATCTAACTTTTTAATCATCTTTGTAATTGAAGCTGGCTTAACATTTAAAGCTTTAGATAAATCCCCAACTCTAGTAAAACCTGTTTCATTAGATAATCTATAAATCATTTCAATATAGTCTTCCATAGAAGCCGTAATCAGCCCTGTATTTCCCTTTAAATAATTATTAAATGTGTAAAATCCTTTAGGCATACCTTATCCTCCATATATAAATTATTAACTTTATATATTTATATTTAATAATAATTATTAAATTCATAAAAAAAAGGCTTAATCTATTAGATTAAGCCATTGTTTCATATTTATTTAATGCTCTTATAAAGCTACCTTCTATTAAATACTTTAACTTTTCTATTAATACCTTTGGATCTTCCTTCATTCCATTTCTCATCCATTGCATAACAATTCCTGAAAAAGCATGTGTATAAAAATCCGCTATAAATTTTTTGTCATTTTCTTTCACATTTATATTAATAGCTACTTCTTCTATTACTCCCATAATAAAATTATTTATAACAGAAAATAAATACATCTCTAAATTATTTCTACTTAAAGAATTTAATGTATTATAGCAAAACTCTTTATTATTTTCTATATATAAAAATATACTATAAAAAACGTCAGTCCAATTTTCATAATTTTTATGTCCTGCTATTCCTTCAATAGCCTCTGTTTTATATATCCATTCAATAAGATCATAAATATCTTTAAAGTGATAATAAAAAGTGTGCCTATTCAAATTGCAATCATTAACTATATCTTTTACTGACACTTTATTTAAGGGTTTTGTCTTCATTATTTTTTTTAATGATTCTGCTAACATTTTTTTAGTTGCAATAGATCTCGACATTAAATATACATCCCTCCAAAGCTTTTTAATATTATAAAACTAAATAGTGGTTAATTTAATTAATATTAATTAAATATTATTTTCTTGAAAGAATGTTGGTAATCCTGCAACTTCATTTACAGGAAGAGAAAATGCTATTGTCTTAGCTTCTGTTTGGAAACCTGTTTTACTACAAATTGATTTCATTATATCGGCTCTAAACTTACTTAACGTTAATATCAAAATAACCTCTTTTTCTGGATGTATTGCTACACCAAAAAACTTTTCTGCTTCTTTAAGTCCCATTCCTCTTGCATGAATTACAGTTCCACCAGAAGCATTTCCTAGCTTTGCTGCTTCCATTACATCATCTGAATATCCACGATTAGTTACTGCTATAATCAAATCATGCTTATTTACTTCTTCCATATTATCTCCTCCTTCTATATGTGAAGCTCCAGTTAAGACTCTACAAGTTCTGCTTCCACATATGCTGGTAATTGTAATAGTAAACGCAATTCCATTTCCATTTTTATCAAGTTTTAATTCACTTTCTAACTTCTTAAGTATGGATTTAGATACTCCTAATGGCATTGTACTTAATACTATTACCTTTCTTACTTCTCCTAATCCAAAATAATCTAATATGGTTGGATTTGTAGTTCCCATTCCTAATGAGGAAAGATTAAATGTTATTCCTTCATTAGTAAAAAAGCTTTCAAGCTTTTCTAGCTTATCCCTATTTACTATAGTAACCATTAATACTAATGGAGCATTTTCAGATATTTTATTAATCATTATAGTTTTCCTCCTAATACTCTATAATGTCGAAATCATCTTCGTCATTTAATTCTGTATCATCTTCCTTATAATCAATTATATCCTTATTTCTCTTCATTTTCACCATATAAATTACACCCATAATTTGAACAGTAATTAATGGCATCATAGCTACCATAGCGATAATACCAAAAGCATCAGTCATAGGATTACCTCCTAACGCAGAAGCAACTCCTATTGCAAATGGTAGTAAAAAGGTTGCTGCCATAGTTCCAGATGCTACACCTCCAGAATCAAAGGCAATTGCAGTAAATATTTGTGGTACAAAAAATGTCAGCGTTAAAGCAATTATATATCCTGGTAAAAGAAAGAACCAAATACTTATTCCAAACATCATTCTTATCATAGCAAGAGCTAATGCAATACCAACTCCTAATGATAATCCAGCCATCATCATTTTTTTAGAAATAGCTCCACTTGTAATATCTTCTACCTGCTTATTTAATACATGAACTGCAGGTTCAGCTGTCACAACAAAAAATCCAATTAGCACACTAAGAGGAATTAAAATCCAATTATATGACAATGATGCAAGTGAGTTTCCTAAATAATTACCTGCTGGCATAAATCCAATATTTACACCTGTCAAAAATATTGTTAACCCCAATATTGTATAGACTATACCAACTGCTATTTTAGCAATTTGTCTTTTAGGTAACTTTAAATAAAATATATTATATGCTGCGAATATTAATATTATTGGAGAAAAAGCTATTGTAACTTCTTTAAAAAATACAAATATTCCATTTTTATACAATGATAAAAGTTCTGATAAATTATTTATAGTACTAGCAGTTTCAAATCCATATCCACCGCCTGATGAATCAAAAAATATTCCCATTATCAAAACAGCAATAATCGGTCCTATAGAACTTATTCCACATAACCCAAAGCTATCTTCTTCTGCACTTTTGCCACTACGAACTGTTGAAACACCCATTCCTAAGGCTAATATGAATGGTACTGTAATAGGGCCAGTAGTAACTCCTCCAGAGTCAAAAGCTACTGCTAAATAATCTGGTGATGTAAAAGCTGCTACTAAAAAAACAATACTATACATTATTAATAATATATACGATAGTCTCATTTTGAATAGTATTCTAAGAAGTGCAATTACTAAAAAGATACCTACTCCAATAGCAACTGATCCTAATAGGACTACATCAGGTACTGAAGGAACCTGCTTAGCTAATACTTGTAAATCCGGTTCTGCAACAGTAACAGCTACTCCAAGTATGAAACTACCTATAACAAAAATAAGTAACTTTCGAGATTTTACTAAACTTGCTCCTATAAATTCTCCTATTGGCATTATAGCCATATCAGCTCCTAAAGTAAATATGCCCATTCCAATAACTAATAAAATTGTTCCAGTTATAAATAGAACAACTGTACCAAGTGGCATTGGTGAAATTGTGAAATGAAGTAACATAACAATAATTGTGATTGGCAAAACCGAAGTAAATGCCTCTTTAAATTTTTCTACTAAACTTCTGTGCATTCTCTACCTCCTGTCATTAAATTATTTATATTATAAAAATACTACCAGTAAAAAATAATTAAATTAAAAATGGAATATATAATTCTAATACCTTTGATATTCTAAACTTTTTTGCATATATTTTAAGCTTGTCTATATCTTTATCATTTCTTTTAGCATAGTACTTCAAAATATTATTTATTTCAGTAATATCTATTTTATTTCTATTTCTTAAAATATCACAAATAGTTCTCTCAATATCATATATTTTTATATCCCTGCCAAATTCAGTTTTAGCTATACATATTCCAATTTCATACAATTCTTTTTTTACATGATGTACTTTAACACCATATTCCTCAATATTTTGAGAGTTATAGCCAGATGGGACCGTTGCTTCATAATTTATTATCTTATTAGATTTTGAATTATGTATCCCTATAGATGTGAAATGTGAAAAAATAATAGATGGGTATTTTGATTGTAATCTATATAATTTATCATCTATACAATCCTTTAAAATATATACTCCTCTATCTATCCTTTTTAAAATTCCTTTATCCACAAGTTGTCTAATATATTCCCTTGGGATTCCTTTCATAGTAACATCCTTTGTTAAAACAATACCATTTTTTTCTTTAATTAATTCTTCTAATTTTTCTTTGTAAGACATATTAACCACCTATTTTTACAACTATGCTATTATTATAATATTTTTTATCATTTTTGTAAATTAAATATTTTTTAAAAAATACATTTTTCTTGCATAAAACTTATTATATTCTAATATATTCATTTAAATATGTATATTAATTAATTATCAGAATAAATAGAAATTAACAATTAATATTATATGAAAATATAATATATTATTTTCATTAAAATCATTTTTTTTATAAACTCCTAAAAAATAAAGAATGAGCCGCCACAAAGACAACTCATTCAAAATTTATTAATTTTATATTCTTTTATATTATTATTTTAAAGTACGCTTTAGGAATTCACGAGTACGATCTTTTTTAGGATTATTGAATATCTCCTCTGGAGTTCCTTCTTCTTCAATAACTCCATTATTCATAAATACAACTCTATCTGATACTTCCCTAGCAAATTCCATTTCATGAGTTACAACTAGCATAGTAAGACCACTTTCTGCTAGCTCCTTCATTACCTTTAAAACTTCCCCTACCATTTCTGGATCAAGAGCTGAAGTTGGTTCATCAAATAAAATAACATCTGGTTCCATAGATAATGCTCTTGCAATAGCTACTCTTTGTTTTTGACCACCTGATAGTTGTTTAGGCTTAGCATTTATATATTGGTCCATACCAACAACCTTCAAATATTTCATAGCTACTTTTTCAGCTTCTTCTCTAGATCTTTTTAAAACCTTCATTTGTCCAACAACACAATTACTTAATACATTATGGTTATTAAATAAGTTAAATTGTTGAAATACCATTCCTAATTTTGTTCTGTATTCATATATATTATGGTTATCATCTAAAATGTTTTCCCCATTATATATTATTTCACCACCACTTGGAGTTTCTAAAAGATTAACGCAACGAAGTAATGTGGATTTTCCTGATCCTGAGGAACCTATTATACAAACAACTTCCCCCTTATTTACTGAGAAATCAATGTCTTTTAGTACTTCATGGCTCCCAAAGGACTTATTTAGATGTTTTATATCAATTACTTTTTCCATAATTTATCCTCCTAAGTTTTATGCTATTTGTTGATTTTAGATAATAGCATCTTCAGGTCTTTATACCTGCATCTGATTTCCTGCCATAATATAATTGTCAGGTCCATCTAATTTTCTTTCTAGAGCTCTTAATATTCTAGTTACTGTAAATGTCATTATGAAATAAAGAATACAAGCTACAAAGAAAGATTCAAAATATCTAAAGTTATTTCCTGCTATTGACTTAGTTGTAAAGTATAATTCAGAAACTGAAATTACATTAAGCACTGATGTATCTTTTATATTAATTACAAATTCATTTCCTGTCGCAGGTAATATATTTCTAATAACTTGTGGTAATACAACATTAATCATAGTTTGAGAATGTGTCATTCCAATTGCTTGAGCTGCTTCAAATTGTCCCTTATCTATTGAAACAATACCACCTCTTACTATTTCTGACATATAGGCTCCTGTATTAATTGAAACTATAAACAAAGCTGCAACTATTTTGTTTATATCTAAGCCTAAAAACTGTGCTGATCCATAGAAAATAACCATGGCTTGTACTATCATAGGCGTTCCTCTAAAGAACTCTATATATACTGAAAGAATTACATTAATAATCTTAAGAAATACCTTTTTAGCCCCTCTTTCTGGAACAGGTATAGTTCTTATAACACCTACTAATAAACCAATTAAAGTTCCTATTATAGTTCCTATTATAGAAATAAAAAGTGTCATACCTGCTCCACGTAAGAACATAGGTAAGTTATCTTGAAGTATTTTTACTATCCATTCAATACTCATCTTAATCCTCCTAAAACTTAAAGCGAATTAATTAATTTAATGCTTATTGAGCTGCTGGTTGATTTTTAACAGCTTCACTCATTATATTTGTTTGCTCATCTTCTGATATTCCTGCTAAAATTCCATTAATTTTTTCTGTTAAATCACTATTTTTCTTAATACCTACTGCTGTTTGTGTATCTTCAGGACTTGTCTCAAATCCATCCTCAAGTTCAATCATTTTAAAATTAGAATTAGCAGCTTGTGCACTTACAGCCTCAGGCTTTTCAGATACATACGCATCAATTACTCCTGATTCAAGTGCTACTCTCATTGCAGGGAAGCTATCCATAGCCTCTAGTTTATTTACTCCTGGAATTTGATCTATTACTGAATAATGGAATGTATTTAACTGTCCTGTTACTTTTGCTCCATTAAAATCTGCTAAAGTTTTAGCATCTGAATAAGCTCCTCCATTTTTTACAACTAAAACTAATTGTGATTGATAATAATTATCTGAAAAATCTATTGTTTGTTTACGCTCTTCTGTTGGAGACATACCAGCTATAATTGCATCTATCTTTCCTGAAGTTAATGCAGGTACTAATCCATCCCATTCTGTCTTAACAATAACTAATTCTTTTCCTAAACCTTCTGCTATTTTCTTAGCAATTTCCACATCATATCCGCCTGCATACTCTGAGCTTCCTTCAATTTTAACTGCTCCATTTGAATCATCACTTTGTGTCCAGTTAAAAGGTGGATATCCTGCTTCCATTCCTACTCTAAATACATTGTCATCTGCTGAGCTCTTTGAGCCACATCCTACTAGTGCTAGTGCTGCTGTTAATACAGCTAAAAATAATAGTGCTATTTTCTTTTTCATAGTTATCTCTCCTTTTTTTTAAATAAAAAATACCAACCCATTGGGGCTGGTGCTATCTTAAATACTCGCGATAAGATTCCATAAAAAATAACTGAGCAATTGGGCTCAGCTTGAATTCTTACTTAGTTAAACCCTCATCTTTCCCATTTGAGATAGCACAACTTAATAAACCGGGAAGCTTATTAAGACAGTCCTGCAGCTCTTAACTACAGACCCAGCAAGTAATATCGAGAAGTATTACAAGCTTCGGCAAAATTTCCTTCTCCTTAGTTTCATAGCACTCTCAAGCTCCCCTAAGGACTGTTAAATTTTGCGCCTCTACCTCACAATCAAGTGAGGCATTTATTAAATTTTAAGTAAAGTTTACATCTATTTATCTCATATGTCAATAATATATTCAAATTTTTTCATAGAATATTTAAGTTTTCTTACTAATATATTAAAAATTCCCTATAATAAAGTTAAAATTTAGGATTATTCATATAAGTTTTTATATTTTTATTTAAGAAATATCTAATTTTAAGTTTAAAATAGATTTTTTTATAAATACTATATAGTGATAATTTATTAGTGGAGGTTTTGCAATGGCAAATTATACTGGAATAGTAAAGTGGTACAATACAGAGAAAGGTTATGGTTTTATTTCTTGTAATGAAGGTAATGATGTTTTTGTTCATCACTCTCAAATAAAAGAAAAAGGTCCTAATAAAGATCTTCATGAAGGAGAAAATACAACCTTTGATATTAAAGAAAATGAAAAGGGCTTAATGGCCGTAAACGTGCAAAAACTATAAAAAATCTGTACTGGAAAGTTTATTGATTTTCCAGTACAGATTTTTTATTTATTTCTTAATTGACTAAACCATTTTAATACATTTTTTATTTCTCTGTCCCAGCTACTCCAATTATGATCACCTTTTGAATAATTAGCCTCTAACTTCATTCCTAAGTTCTTAATTTTTTCTTCAAATTCTAAATTACAATTATATAAAAAATCTTCTGTTCCACACCATGAATAAAGTTTGGGTATTTCTTCTATCTTAATATCATTATTTTGCAATATCAAATCTACAAGATAAACCAAATCATTTTTAGATTCACCTATATCTTCAATTTTTCCAAATATTCCTTCCCAAAAAGGTCTTTTACTTTTAAACCTTTCAAGGTTTGATTCATTTATAATATCTAATGGTCCCGATAATGCTGCAGCTGCCTTAAATCTTTCTGGTCTAGATAAGGCTAACTTAAAAGATCCATATCCTCCCATAGATGCTCCTGCTACAAATGTATCTTCCTTTTTAACTGATAAGTTGGAAAAATATTCCTTGCAAAAGCTAGGAAGTTCTTCTGAAATAAATGTCCAATATTTAGCTCCATAAGCATTATCTATATAACCACCTAATTGGGTTGTTGGCATAACTACTGCAAAACCATATTTAGATGCATATCTTTCTATAGAAGTTCTGCGCATCCAAATGCTTTCATCATTTCCTAACCCATGTAATAAATATATTACTGGGTATCCATCTTTATTATAATTATCATAATCCTTATCATCTATTTGATTTGTTTTTCTTTGCGGAATAATAACATTTAAATTAGTATTAATCCCCAATGAATTTGAGAAATAATTTACTTCAAATAAAACCATTCAATTCCCTCCTCAAAAATTATTACTATTATGTTATTATATACCTAAAAATATAAATTTTATATAATTTATATTATATAATAATAATTTTCCATGGTGGGTTTAGTTAGTTTTATTGGCTTATTTATAAAAAGTTATTTGCAATATAGCTTTTTATAAAATTTTATTATTCATATTATAAGATTTTATTTTATAAACTCTGGACCTGTTTTAGCATCACGCATAGTTGCCTGAATAAATTCAATTGATTTTTCTAACTGTTGTATTTCCCAATCATTTAAATTTATAGGGATTTGTTTTAAAATACCTTCACGACCTATAATACATGGCATACTTAATGCTACATCACCATCATGCCCATATTGACCACGTAAAGTAGTAGATGCAGGATAAACACTTCTTTCATCTAATAAAACTGCTTTTGCCATAGTGACTGCTGCTTGAGCAACACCAGCATTAGTCCATCCTTTACCATTAAATACATTATAAGCTGCACTGATAATTGATGATTTTACTACTTCTGGATCTTGTATATCGGCTGCTCCTTCAAAATATTTATCTAATTCTGTAAATGGAATACCAGAAATATTAACATGACTTAAAACAGGGAAAGCAGTACTACCGTGTTCCCCCATCATATAGCCAGTAACTGACTTAGGATCAATTCTATATGTATCTGCTACTAATTTGCGTAGACGTGCAGAATCAAGCATTGTTCCAGTACCAAAGACACGTCCAACAGGATAATCAAATTCATTTTCAGCAATATAAACCATAGTATCCAATGGATTTGTTATTAAAATTATAATTGCTTCTTTTGTATATTTTGTAATACCTGTCATAACTTCACGGATAACTTCACAATTTGTTTTTGTTAACAAAGTACGATCAGGTTCCCCCTCTGGATCATTAGGATCCGGTATAATACTAGGACCTGCAGCAACAATAATAACATCAGCATCAGCACATTGCTCATATCCTCCACTTTTAACATCTACATTATTCATATAAGTTAGAGCTGTTGCTTGAGCTTGATCAAGAGCCTCTCCATAAGCTACATTTTCTAAAATATCAATAACTCCTATTTCAGCAAATAAACCCATTTTCATTGCATCTGCTAAAACATAAGATCCAACATGTCCTACTCCTATAACAACTAATTTGTTTTTGTTCATATGACCATCTCCCAATACATTTTTTTATTTAATTATGAATAATTACTTATGATTTATATGTAAATTCAATACATTTCACAGCTCTCATTCTCATTAACAAACATTTATTTAAATTATTACCATAATAGCATAATTTTATATTTCTCTCAATAACCTTAATCAAATTGACAATTACTGTGAACAATAAATTTATAACTAATTATATAGTAGGATTCTACTACTCTATTCAACCTCACAAATATTCGTATTACCAATTAAAAGCTCCACTAAAAAAATAAGGTTTTCTGAACTCAAAAGCATTTGCCATTAAATAGGCATCGTTGCTTTTCAATTCTGAAACCCTTTATTTATCAGTGCTTAACGCACTTCTATTTATTTTTTTGTGATATCTTAACTACTGTCTCCACGTGCTTTGTTTGTAGAAAAAATATCTCCAAGTATATTACAGTAAATCAATTCAGGTCACCTTAACCCTTAAAAATACAATGGTTAAGAGAAATTTATTATTATTATAAAATTACATATATTTATATATAATTTTATAAAACTTATACATGGGTGGCAAAAGGGTGGCAAATAAAAATCTGCCACCCTTTAATTAACCCTTATTGTTCTAATTGTATTTATATGGTACTCCTACCGTGAGGGTTTTGCTCCTATAATTTACATTTTAATACATTCACTAAGCTTCATTAAAGTGCATGTTTACTGCATTTTGAGGTTTATGATACATTTATATAAATTTATAGGTTGTTGAATAACTAATTTTTACAAATAGTCATCTAAGAAAATATTCTTAGGAATAATAGATTCCAAGGATATTTTCTAGTTTTTATTCCTTGCTGTTTTTTATTAAATTCATCTACTAAGTATGCTAGTAAAACCCATTTTATATGACGTTCGTATCGGGCTTGCCCATAGAGTCTTGGGTTTTCTAAATTATATAACCCTTTTAATACAGAAAATAATTGCTCTATTTTCAATCTGTTTTTATATAGTTTTAATCCAATAGGAGATTGAAGAAATAAAGCATTTTCATATCGTTTATCAGTAAATGACTGAATGCTTTTAGCTTTACGCATATTTATATCAGTTAACAAATTAAGTTCTAGGTTAGAAGCAATTTCAAACCATTCAGCTGAATCATATGCTGCATTTGCAAGTATTAAAAATGGATTATAAATTTTAGCTTCATATAATAAATCTGAAACTTGATTGTCATAAACATTAGCCGTTGTTAAATCAAAGGCTAAAGGAATTATAATATCAGTAACTGTTGTAATACAGTGTAATTTGTAACTTTTATAGTATCCAAGACTAGTACCCTTACCGGATTTAGCTTCGCTATCGTATTTTGAACTTCTTAAAGCAGTTCCATCTATAGCACATAATCTAGCTTCAGGATTTATAAGTTCAACAAACATATCATAAATACCATAATATATATGTTTCTCTAATATTTTAGCTCTTAATGAGAATGTAGAATAATCTGGTACTTGATTAAGTTGAATTATAGATTGAAACACATGGTCTTGCTTTATACGGTATTTAAGTTCCCTCAAACTAAAAATACTATTTTTAACACCATATAATACACATGAAACTATTTGTTCATCTGAATACTTACGTTGTCGGCCTTTAGTATTTTGAATATTTGAATTTAATTTAGCAAATGCAATTTTAACAGCTTGAAAAATTTTATAATGGTCATTTTCTCTTTTAATATTTAATGGTATAATCATATATGGGTCATTCCTTATGTGATATATTTAGGTTTTTTGCGAAATTATTATATCACAAAGGAATGACTTATTTAATGTTTACAAATTTTGTTTATTCAACAACCTATATAAAATAATAAATTTAGAAGAAAATAAATAAAAGAATATTTATTAAGAAAATACCAATGTAAGAGGGGAGAAACAATATGAATTTCGATAAACCATGGGAAAACATTAGTATTAAGTTAATTAAAAAGAACCAAGTCTTCCAATTTTTTGACACATCAATAAATATATTATATGTATTTAATGGTGAGGCCACTTTTTCCTATGAGGATAAAACTATATTACTTAGACAAGATGATTTTGTTATTATTCCTAAAGCAAAACAATCACACCTGGTTATTAATGATGATAAAGTTTTTTTATGTAAGTTTAATTATACTATTTCATTGGATAAACTTAATAAATATCACTATGTATTTGAAGGTGATTCAGTAGAGAATGGATCATCTAAATCAGCAGCAATAATTAGTACTTTACAAAAAATTATTCAAAATTATGTTTTTAAGGATGAAAGACCACGTTTTAGAGTTTTTCAATATTACTTCGAAATTTTGGCTTTATTGGAGGAAAACTTTTGTCATAAAGAAAAATCAATATCTTCAGATACTATATACAATAAAATTGAAGCATTAAGTGCATATATTAAAACTAATTGCGAAAATGAAATCAAATTAAGTAAACTTGCTAAACAGCTATATGTATCTGAACAATACTTATCGCGTATGTTTAGAAAAATTAATGGTGTAAACTTAAATGAATTTGTTGTTAATTGTAGGATGGAAAAAGTTACTCATGAATTAATTAATACGAATAAAACAATAACTGATATAGCTTTTTCATCTGGATTTACTAATATTAATTCTTTTAACAGACTTTTTAAGAATAAATATAATATGACCCCAAAAGAATTTCGAGCTTTTAAATCATGTGATATAGATAGCTTTAATCCTCAAGAAGATAATATAAATTTTGATACAATAAAAGCATTTTTTAAAGAAGCAGAGGTTATAGGTAAACATTTAAAAATTAACATAGAAGAAATGAATTTTGAAAACTCACATTATAATCAATTTCTTATTGGTTTAGGAAAGTTAGGAGAGTTATATCAAGAACCATTATATTCTCAAATGGATGAATTAAAATCATTAGGTTTTTCTTATGCAAGAATTAATGGTTGGTTTGATAACAATATCATATTTGCTGATGGTACATATGACTTTTTCAAGATTGATTTAATAATAAAAAAATTATTAAAAATGAATATTAAGATATATTTTGAAATAAATGTTCATGAAGTCTTGGTAAAAGAGCAAATATTATTAAATAGGGTTAAATGTTTATTTAAGCACTTTGTAGATACATATGGAAGTGATGAAGTAAAAAGGTGGATTGTAGATATAGTGTCTATCAAGGGTGAGGGCGATAGTAAAAAATATGTTAACCAACTAGCTAAGAATGAGCAGCTAGAATTTTTTAAAATATTTGAAAACCTTAAATTTTCAATAAAAGAAATAATTTCAGATATAAAAATTGGAGCAGGTGGAATAAGAATAGATGACTTATATAAGACTTTTATAAATGATTTTTATATTCATAGTAAAGCATGTGGTGTATTCCCTGATTTTTTAAGTGTTTCCTTATATCAGTTTGATAAGAAAAATAATGTGAGAAAGGAAAATGAATTTGAAGATAAGATATCACCTGATCCTAGTTTTATGAGAAGAAAAACAACAGATTTAAAAAATGACTTAAATTTAATTGGTTTTGATGTAAAAATTGTTATTGTAGATTTTAATATAACATTTTCAAATTATGATATTATTAACGATACCTCATTTAAAGGAACCTTTATAATAAAAAATATTTTAGAGATCATGGATAATTGCAGCATCGTCGGCTATGGAAATTTTTTCGATTATTTATTAAGAAATGAAATGAATTTCGAAAGAGAAATATTTGGGGGCAAAGGATTACTTTCAATGAACGGATTACCAAAGGCAGGCTATTTTGCGTTTATGTTTATGACAAAGAATTTTCTACACAGGATTAATGAAGATAAAAATATTTTTATTAGTAAAAATGAAGATAGCAGCATTATTACTATATTAGTATACAATTATGCACATTTAGGAATTCGTTATTATTATGATTCAATTACCTTTCATAAATATAATATTTATAATGCTTTCGAAAAAAGCAAGGAGAATATTTACAATATTGACTTAAGTAATATTATTACTAATAGAGAAAAGAATTATAAAGTATTAATAGAACGTCTTGGACCACTTAATGGAAGCTTTATGGAGGAAGTAAATAGTTATACAAAAGAAGATAAATTGTTTCATGATGATGTGGAGTATTTAAAAAAATGTATAAAGCCTATTAGAAGAATTGAATATTTATATAGTGAAAAAGAGAATCACACTATAGATATTAAGATAAATCCCCATGAATTTGTTAATATAACTATACAGCAAATTTAATAATATTTATATGTATCAAATTATATGATACTTTTTTAAACAACCACTTTTGGTTATCAATATTAAATCATTATCATACCAGTTAAGTGGTGAAATTAGTGATATTTTATATGTACATGCTCAAGTTATAATACTAGTATAGTTGAAAGCGCTTACAATTAATTACTAATTTAAAGGTAAGGTGGGCATTATGTACGAAAATTTATCAAAAGAGATTATTTCTATGGTTGGTGGAAAAGAGAATATTATTAAATTACTTCATTGTGCAACACGTCTTAGATTTACATTAAAAGATGAGTCGATTGCAGAAACAGAAAAATTAAAGAAGACAGAAGGTGTTTTACAAATCATACAAAGTGGAGGTCAATATCAAGTAGTTATTGGAAATCATGTAGAACATGTTTATGATCAAATAATGAATGATTTAGGACTTCTTGAAGAAGCTAATGAAGCTACAGATACAAAGAAAAAATCATTTATTGGAGCAATTTTAGATATTTTCATTAGTGTTATGGTTCCACTTATTGGAGTGATTTCGGCAACAGGTATTTTAAAAGGTGTGTTAGCATTATTCTTATCACTTGGATGGTTTACCAATGATAGTGGAACATATAAGCTATTGTATTCTTTAGCTGATAGTGTAATGTACTTTTTCCCTATTATGATTGGGTATACGGCTGCAAAGAAATTTAATTTTAATATTTTTGCTGGTATGGCACTTGGAGGAACATTAGTATATCCAACAATTAGTGGAATTTTATCAGGTGAACCTTTATATTCAGTATTTACTGGAACAATATTTGAATCATCTGTTTATACAACATTATTTGGATTACCAGTTCTTCTAATGAACTATTCGTCAACTATTATTCCTATAATTGTGGCATGTTACTGTGCTTCTAAAATTGAAAAGTTTGCTAAAAAAATAACTCCACAAATTATTAATGGATTTGGAGTTCCATTTATTACATTATTAATTATTGTACCATTTACTTTCTTAGTTATTGGACCAGTTACTGTTATATTAAGTCAAGCTATTGGAAAGATTATCTTAGCAACTTACAATGTGAGTCCTACAATTGTAAGTGCATTACTAGGCGGGTTATGGATACCAATGGTAGTATTTGGTGTTCATGGAGCTATTGTACCAATTGCCTTTGCTAATTATTTTTCAATGGGATTTGATGTAATTTTACCAATGATTACAGGACATTCATTTGCAGTTGCTGGTATAGTTTTGGGTATAGTATTAAAAACCAAGAATGAAAAGCTTAAGGGAGTGGGAATTCCTGCCGTTATATCAGCTTTTCTTGTTGGAGTTATAGAACCTGCATTATATGGTATTTTGCTGAAATCTAAAAAATTTCTTGTTATTACATGTGTTTTATCTGCAATTGGAGGCAGTTTTATAGGTTTTTATAATGTAAGGTTATATCAAATTAGTGGACAAGGAATCTTTGCAATTCCTAGTTTTATAAAGGCTGGAAATACAGGTGCACCTGTGGAGTTAATCGTAATCGTAGCTGTTATGGGAATTACCTTTGTAGTTTCAACAATATTAGGATATGTATTATATAGTGATAATCAAAAAAATGAACTGACAGAAATATAAGAATAGGTGGATGCAAATATGAGCAGAAATAGTTTTAATGAAAATTTTTTATGGGGAGCAGCATTATCAGCTGGGCAATGTGAAGGTGCTTACAAAGCAGATGGTAAAGGGATGACTTTAAGCGACTATTTGCCAGATGCAAAACGTGGACGTTGGGAGGGGATGGCAAGGATAGATGATGTTATATCTGGGAAGCTGACTTATGATTATTATCCAAGTCATCAAGCAATAGATTTTTATAGTAGATATAAAGAAGATATAGCTTTACTGGCTGAACTTGGAATTAAGGCCTTAAGAACTTCAATTAATTGGGCAAGAATATATCCAAATGGAGATGAAAGTACTCCAAATATGAAGGGATTAGAGTTTTACAAAAATGTAATTAACGAATGTAAAAAATATAATATAGAGCCAGTAATTACTTTAAATCATTTTGATACTCCAGCCAATTTGTATATAAATTACGGAGGATGGGGAAATAGAAAATTAATTGAATTCTTTGGGAACTATTGCAAATCAGTTTTTGAATATTTTAAAGATGACGTGATTTATTGGATACCAATTAATGAAATTAATATGGTCGTACATCATCCAATAGTTGGTGGATTCATAAACGTTAATAATGTTGAAAATAAAAATCAACTTATATATCAAGCAGCACATAATCAATTGGTTGCTAATGCACTTGCAAAGAAAATCGCTAAATCAATCAATCCAAAGTTTCAAATAGGAAGCATGTTAGGTGCAGGAAAGTATTATCCATATTCTTGTAATCCTGAAGATGTTTTAGAAGGAATTAACCATGATAGAGATGATTATCTATTTTGCGATGTACAGTTTTTCGGAGAATATCCATTCTATAGTAAACGCCTATTTGAAGAAAAAAATATTAAATTAAATATTACAGAAGAGGATAAAATACTTTTAAAAGAAAATACTTGTGATTTTCTTTCATTAAGCTATTATTCATCAAGAGTAGTTAAACATGTATTAATAGATGAAAAAACCACAAGTGGAAATGTGACAAATTCTTTAGTCAATCCATATTTAGAAACAACATCATGGGGATGGCAAATTGATCCTGTTGGGTTAAGAATTACACTTAATGAATTATACGATAGATATCATAAACCATTATTTATTGTAGAAAATGGATTAGGAACAACAGACGAAATAAATGGTGATGGTGAGATTATTGATGACTATAGAATTGATTATCATAAAAAGCATATTGAACAATTAAAAGAAGCCATTATTGATGGGGTCGATATTATTGGCTACTTAAGTTGGGGAACTATTGATTTAACTAGTGCAAGTTCTGGGGAAATGTCAAAAAGATATGGATTTATTCATGTGGATTTGGATAATAATGGGAATGGTACTTTGAAAAGAACCAAGAAAAAATCCTTTTTTTGGTATAAAAAAGTGATTGAATCTAATGGTGAAAACTTTTAATGTGGAGGAATGTATGTTTAAAAATTTATTTAAGAAATCTAATACAGTAGAGAAAATTGAAGAGTCTAGCTATCTTATAGCACCTGTTGAAGGAAAAATAATCAATATAGAAGAAGTTGAAGATGAGATGTTTTCATCTAAGGCGCTTGGTGATGGAGTAGCTATTGAGCCAGAAGGAGAAATAATAATGGCACCAGCAAATTGTAAAGTTATAAGTGCATCTGAAAAGATGAAACATGCTATAGGATTGCAACTTTTTAATGATATGGAAATTTTAATACACATTGGGATAAATACAGTTGCAATGAATGGTGATGGATTTGAATTATTAATAAAAGAAGGTGCTGTAGTTAAAGAAGGTACACCATTAGTAAGATTTAATAAAGAAAAAATATTAGGAAATGGCTATAAAACGACAGTTCTGATGATTGTTACGAATTTAGCGGAATGTGAGAATTTGAGTTATGTTAGAGAAGGAACAAGCTGTTCTGAAAAAGAGCTAATAAGTTGGTCATAATAATATTTGAATGATACACATGAATCATATAGATTGTACAACCCCAATGATGAACAATTCAAGAGGAAAGAGTGTTAAGTTATACGTCATATGGGACTGTATTAATCTAGTAAGTGCTGCAACAATATAAGTGAGAAGTGAAAATGCTTCGCGAGCTATCTCTATTAATTCTACTTATTTTGACAAAGTTTTAGAGTTCTTAGTATCAAAAATAATAAATTAAAAATAAATTTAGCTCAACATCAAAATATGTTCTTGGCTGCATTAAGCTGCCAAGAACATATTTTTGATGTTAATCCATAACTATTTGTAAAAATTAGTTATTCAACAATCTATCTACATTCCCTTTATTAACTTATAAATATCCTTTACAGAATTGAATATATAAGTAGGTTTATATTTTGAAGCTTTAATTTCTTCTTTATTGGTTTCTCCAGTGAATACAGCAGCTGTGTCTACTCCGCTTTTTAACCCACATAAAATATCTGTATTTAATCTATCTCCAATTATTATTGCATCTTCTTTATTTGTATTAGTCTCTTTAAGACTCATCTCAATCATAAGCGTATTAGGCTTTCCAATAAAAATAGGCTTTCTCTTTACTGCATTTTCTATCATACTACAAATTGAACCACAATCTGGAATATATCCATTTTCTACTGGGCATACCATATCTGGATTTGTTGCTAAATATGTTACTGAATCATCTCTTAAGACTCTACATATATCTTCAAGCTTTTTATATGTAAGCTCAGTATCAAAAGAAGCTAAAGCACAGCATATATCTTCTTCATATTTATCAGTTACAATAATATCATTTCTTTCTAATTCTTCTTTTAAAGATTTTGTACCTAAAAGAAATACTTTTTTACCTTTAAAGTTCTTCTTTAAATAATTTATAGTTGCTGTAAGTGCAGTTATAAAATTTTCTTCTTTAGTTTCTATTCCAACACTTCTAAACTTCTTAACATATTCATGTGCTGTTTTGGTTGAGTTATTTGTCACAAAAATATATTTTTTCCCTTGTTTGTTAATCTCTTCTATTATCTCTTTACATCCATCAATAACTTTATCGCCTAAAAGCAATGTTCCATCAATATCAAACAGATATAAATTCTTATCTTTCACCTTTTGTTTCCTGTACCTTTCATTATATCTAGTGATTTATTTTTCATATAATTATTTATAAATTAATATCACTTTCTTTTTTCTCTCAATTTATTATTTTTATTGCTACATCTTGGTAGTTAATAATTATTGATTTAATTTTATATGTTCAACTAAAACCTCCGAGTTTGATGAAATTTCTTCTGTAGTTGCAGATAATTCTTCTAAGCTTGCAGCTTGATTTGTTGATATTTGTCCTAATTCATTTATAGTTTTTAGAATAACTTCAATACTACTATTCATTTCAGTAAGAGCACCTGAAATTTTCAGGGCTGTTTCAGTACTGTTTGATGCTAATTTCCTCATTTCACCAGCTACCACTGAAAAACCTCTTCCATACTCTCCTACTCTTGAAGCTTCTATTGCTACATTAAGACCGAGAAGATTAGATTACCTTGAAATATTTTCATTTAAAATCAGTTTTACTCCACCATATATTCCTGCATCATTTCCTAATTTCGCGAGCTTAAATTCTGTATTTTCGCATGCATGAAATGTATTCTTAATAAAATACTTTTTAATTACATTCACAAGTATATTTCCAGCTTTTGATACTCCTCCTCCTATGACAAAAACTTCTGGATCACATACACATGATATATTTGCAAACACATGTCCCAATTTTTCTCCTAAATCTTCAACCAATTTATTAGCTAATTTATCGCCTTCTTTAGCTGCATCAAAAATATCTTTTGCTGTCAATTCATCATATCTCCTTAAAATAGAATCACTTTCATAATTATTTATAACTTTCTTACATTCTTTAACTATTCCCGTAGCTGATGCATATTGTTCTAAACATCCTGTTTTTCCACATCCACAAATTTCAACTTCATCTTTAACTACTTTGATATGTCCAATTTCTCCTCCTGCACCATTTGCTCCTGAAACAATATTTCCATTAATTATAATTCCACCACCAATTCCAGTTCCTATAGTAACCATAACTACATTTTTGTGTCCATTTCCTCCACCCTGCCACATCTCTCCTAGTGCTGCTACATTAGCATCATTTCCTGCCTTTACTGGAATATTAATCATTTTCCCTAATCTTTCTTCTACGTTAAATACTCCCCATCCTAAATTAACGCATTTTAAAACTGTTCCATCACTACTAACAGGACCAGGTATACCTATACCAGCACCTATTACCATATTCTTTGTGATGCCCTTTTCTTTAATCTTATTTTCTATTTCTTGTGCAACATCACCTAAAATATATTGACCATTCCCCTCTTTTCTCGTATCTATTTCCCATTTTTCAACTAATTCCCCATTGCTTTTAAATAATCCAATCTTTACTGTTGTTCCGCCTATATCTATTCCAAATGCATATCGTATCATCTTATATTCTCCTAATCTATTTTTATTAATTTTTTATAGTTGACTACTATATTTGTTTATTCATATAATAATCTTTAAAAAACAGAAGAGCACTTTAAAACAATAAAAATTATTCTAAAGTGCTTATACAATGCCAACTATTAAAGCTTAGTTTTTAAATTGCATTTTCCATCTACTTGCTTATCAAACTATAGAATCTTTTTCAATATTTACTATTCAAAATCTATAGATTTTCCTGTCTGTGCTGATTTCCTAACAGCCTCCATAAGTGCAAGAACTCTTCTAGTTTCAGAAATCTTAACAAGAAATTCTTCTTCACCATGATATGCTTTAACATAATTTTTGAAATAATCTTCGTGGCAAGTATTTACTTTTGGAACATCTTCAAATTCTAAAGTTCCTTCTGAAGGTGGTCCAAAAGATCTAGTAGGTCCAGCTGCTGTCATAGTACGGGTGCCTGTAACATTAGTTAAAAGGCGTGTTGTCCTAGTAATCTTTCCAACAGGTTCAAAACCATCTACATATGATGTCCCTTTATTTCCACTCATTAGCCAATGACGTTCAAACCATTTATCTTGGCTTTTATCTGTTAATAAATATGTTCCAAGTTCTATTTCGGCCATTATGTTATTATCAAATTTTAATAATATCTTAAAATAATCATCTACCTCAAAATTAATAATATTTCTAACATCTGCAAAAACACTCTTTATCTTTGCATCTGGCATCATCCATAGTACTTGATCGATTAGATGAACTCCCCAGTCATAGAGCATGCCGCCGCCTTCTTTTTTATAAACATGCCAATCATGCATATTCCCATTAAATCCATAAAGGCTGTTTTTTATCATATATACATCACCTAAAGATTTCTTATCATAAATTTCCTTTGTAATACGGAAATCTTGATCATAACGTCTTTGATGATGAACAGTAAACTTTACTCCACATTCATTAACAACCTTGATCATATCATCTAATTCTGCAACAGTCATAGCTACTGGCTTTTCACAAATAATATCTTTTCCAGCTCTTGCCGCTTGAATGACCAAATCATGATGCTGATTATTATTTGCTGCAATCAATACAACTTGTACTTCGGGATCATTAATTAATTCGTCATTACTTGAATAACGCTTTAGTCCTTGTTTAACATCACCCAATTGACTTTTATCTCTATCTGAAAATCCTATAAGCTTAATACCCTTTATATTTGTAAGCATTTTTTCATGTTCATGCCCCATAAACCCATGTCCAATAATCCCAATTCGTATATCTTCCATAATTCTGCCTCCTTACTCACCAACATGTAGATATTTTTGTTTTCTTTCCTTCAAATCAGGAATTTGCCCAGGTCCTACTGCACAAGTTCTGATTTCTGTAGAATGTTCTAATTTACCTGCATAAAACATTCTAGATCTTGCAATCTGTTCATCTGAAAAATCAACTGAGATTTCACTATCTTTAACTTTTAATTGTCCAGAAATTCCACATACAGGGCATTCTACTTCCATTCCATTATGAGTTACTTCTAACATATCGTTATGGCATACTGGACAAATACCTATTTTATCTCCACGCCATTTTGTACGTTCCTTTTCATCTTCAGTATTTAATGCTTCTACAATATGCTTACCTACTTCGCTCATTCTATTAATAACTTTATCGTTTCCTAAAACATGTTCATATGACATTGCACCATAATATTTGTAAGTATCAATAATATCAATTCCTAAAGACATTGGAAATGCAAACATAGTAGGAAGTGCAAAAGCAAGCCAATTTTCTGTCATGGCGCCCCCAACTGCAACTAATGCCCCAACTCTCTTCTTAAAACTACGTTCATCTGGAAGCAAATTCTTATCTTTTCCAGCTACTAATCCCGCATCATAAGTTGTCTTACGGAATGAAATATCATGAGATGGTCCAATTCTATCGCAAACAACTTTGAAATTACCAGTAGGTGTCATTTCATATACTGGAGATCCAACAATAACTGCATCACTTTCCATAATAGCTTCATCAATTATATGAAAATCATCTTTTAATACACAGTTTCCTTTTCCCCTGCCAGTAGTCATACCAACAACACAAGAAATACATCCTGTACATATATGAATATTTAAATCATCTGCACGAATAAATTGAATATCACATCCTGATTTTTCACATTCTAAAAGTGCATGCTTTACCATCACTTCTGTATTACCCATTTTTCTTCCAAATGATATTCCAAGTACTTTTTTCTTCTCCATAATTTTTCTCCTATCCAATTGCTACTGTTCTTTCTTTATTTCCCTCTAAAGGTACTGGAATATAAGCTGTTCTTGTTGCAACTGTTAATTTAACTTTATGTTTACCTTTATTTAATCCATTTTCTTTTAATATTCTTATATAAAGTGGTTCGCCATATTCCCATTTATAAGAAGTTACTGTTTCTGCTTCTTTTAATGTAAACCAGTCAGTTTTATCTGTAGAAATTCTTATGCTTTCTGATGGTTCTTCTTTTCCATCTACCTCTACACGAATATTTTCAACCATTGAAAGTGGAATTCCACGATAATAGGTAATATTGGTTTCCATCTCATATCCTATGACTTTACCATTTTCAACTACATTCACACAACTATTATCAATAAAAACATTATTATCAAACATATTAATTCCTCCTACCCTTGAATCTCTTTTAAACACTCACGAATATATTTTTGATGAGCCACTACTTGTTCTTTTTCTACAACTTGCTTTCCTGGAAGCGTAAATCTATTTCCTTCATATTCTGTTGCTACATAACCATCATAATTATGATTATGAAGATATTGTAATAATCCCTTATAGTCCATTGAGTATTCTGGTCCTTCTTCAGTCATTTCAAATAACTTAAAGTGAAAATGCTTAATATATGGCATATATTCATCTAAAACATCATAAGAATAGTTTTCATAACCATCACATAATGGTGCAAACATATGATCTTCCTGAGTTTTCATAGTTGCTTTAAAATCTTCTGGGAAACTGCCTCCATTTTCTCTACATACTTTATGAAGATCTGTACCCTTTTCAAATAATCTATCAATATATTCAAACATTTCTGTACTTGCACCATTGTTTAATTCATAGTTTTTAACTACCCTTGGAAATTTTCTGCAGAAAATACCAGTATCAATTACAAGTCCAATATATTTTGAATTTAGCCTCTTCATTTCTTCTATAAATTCCTTAGTTTCTGGAATATCAAAAGCCATACCTGCATGAACTTCTAATGCAATTGTTACATTATATTCTTCACAGTAAGGTAATAATGGTTCCAATACCCAGTAAGGCACCATTGATACTAAACGTATTAAACGAATTCCAAGTTTGTCTGCTTGTTTAATCTCCTTAACTAATAACTCTACACATTCTCTATGAGTTAATGTACGATTTTTATAAAGATTTGTATTTAAGAATACATCAGCAATAACAGGAGTTAATCCAGTTTCCTTAATTATTTTATTCCATCTTTCTAAAGTTTCTTCTGATAAATCTGGTGCTCCTTTAAGCATCTGATCTGGTAATATTTCAATACCATCTACTTGATTTTCTTTCATAAAATACATAATATCTTCTAAATTCATTCTCTTATTTAAATACTCATCTTGTAAGCTGTATAAACTAACACATGTTTTTATTCTAGACATTTTCTTATCCTCCCTTATTAAATTACAAATTGTTCTATATATCTTTTGCTTAATTTCAAGCTGTCCATAACTTTTTCCTGACTGCCTTCAAAAGCCTTATCTTCAACTTCAATACATGTTGGTCCATCATAACCTATATCTGTTAATGCACTTACATACTTGCCCCAATCTACATCTCCAAGTCCTGGTAGTTTAGGTGACATAAATTCTAATGGATATGCCATAATTCCAACTTGATTTAATTTATCTGTATATAATTTAATATCTTTATAATGTACATGAAAAATTTTATCTTTAAATTCATAAATAGGTTTTATATAATCAATCATCTGCCATACAAAATGAGATGGATCATAATTTATTCCAAGATAATCACTTGGCAAAATCTCAAATACCTGTTTCCATATTCTTGGTGTTGTCATAAGATTTTGTCCACCTGGCCATTGATCCACTCCAAATAACATAGGACAGTTTTCAATTGCTACTTTAACTTTTAATTCTTCAGCCAATTTTATAATAGGTGGCCATATCTCTTTTACAAGTTCCAAATTTTCTTCAACTGTTTTAGTCTGATCACGTCCAATAAAAGTAGTTACCATTCCAATTCCAAGTTTATTGCTGGCTCTAATAACATTTTTTAAATGCTCTACTGCAGTATTTCTTTTTTCCAAATCTGAATCCATAGTATTTGGATAATATGCTAGCGATGAGATTTGAACTTTTTTCTCTTCTGCATAATCTAAAATATGTTTGGTATATACATCATCTTCTAAAATTTTTTCTACATTAATATGACTTACTCCAGCATAACGACGTTCTGCCTTTCCTTGTGGCCAGCAAGCTACCTCAACACACTGAAATCCTAATTTTTCTGCTGTGTCCATCATTTCTTCATAATCTGCTTGATCAAGTATTGCTGATACAAATCCCAACTTCATTTTTTCTTTTCCCCTTTCTATTCGCTTTTTATTTTGTATATACGCCTCCATAGTTCTATACGAGACGTATATACTAGATTTCAAAAATATTTTCTTTAATTTGCTTTTACTACTTTATACTCAATTGACTTTATCTACTTATCTTAATTAAACAAATTTAATTTATTTGAAATTGTAATAATACTTATTGGAAAGATAAAACCAATATTCTAATTAACCTAATTTTATTTCTTTACCTTGTTCTGCTGATTTGTATATTGTGTCTAAAATCTGAGTTACTACAAATGCCTGCTCAGGTTTTACTAATGGCTCTTTATCTTCTATAATTGCTTCTAACCATTGTTTACATTCTTTTACTTCTGGAGTTCCACCTGTAGAGCCCTCAAAAAATGCAATTGCTCCTGTGTCAGAAATATGTTCTTCTGTTAATACACCACCTGTAGTTTCATTAAATACTAAGTCATAACCTTGCTGACTCATTCCTCCTATCATTTCAGCTCCTGCTTTTGTTCCACATAAGGTTGTCGCAGCTTCCCTAGAGTCTTTTACATTTAGAGCCCATGATGATTCTAAGAAAATAGTTGCTCCATTTTCCATCTTAATATATCCAAATGCAGAATCCTCTACTTCATATGTTTTAGGATCCCATGGTCCAAACATATTTCCTTCAGTTGCTTCTGGAAGATGTCCTAATTTTTCAAATACAGAACCAGTTATGCTTGCAGGGTTATAGTTATCCATGCACCATAATGTAATATCTAAAGCATGTGTTCCAATGTCTATTAATGGGCCACCACCTTGCTTAGATTTATCTGGGAATACTCCCCATGTTGGAACTGCTCTTCTTCTAATAGCATGGGCTTTTGCAAAGTAAACATCTCCAAGTTTTCCTTCTTCACAGGCACGTTTTAAGGCTTGTGCATCTGTTCTAAAACGATTTTGATAACCAATTGTGAATTTCTTACCTGACTTTTTCCATGCAGCCATCATCTTTTCTGCATCTTCTGTCGTTGCAGCCATTGGCTTTTCACACATAACATGTTTCCCCGCTTCAAATGCTGCAACTGTTATTGGGCAGTGAGCTACATTTGGAGTACATACATGTACAACATCAATATCTTTATCTTTTAATAATTCATTATAATCTGTATAAACTTTTGCACCTTCTGCACCAAATTTTTCTGCTGCCTGCACTGCACGTTCTTCGATAATATCGCAAAATGCCACTATTTCACATTTATCCTTTTGTGATGTTAATGCTGGAAAATGTTTTTGATTTGCTATTCCTCCACATCCTACTACTGCTACTTGTAATTTATTATTTTTCATTTTTCTTACCTCCATTATTACTTTGATTGTTAATATTTATGGTCATATATTTTAAATTAAATATTTAATTGATTTACTTTGTAATATAAATATACCTTTTCCTCTAATTCAATTCTTTTCTCTAATTTCATAAACATGACTTTTATTGCAAATCAGATTTTTTTCTAAAAAAAATGCAACAAATCATATTAGATTTGTTGCATTTTAATTTCATTAATTATCTTAATACATATGAATCAATGAAATTTCATTACTTTTTAATGTAGTACATATTTGTAAAACCTCATTTATCATTTTAGCCACATATTCTCTTCTTGAATAATAAAACTTGCTATACTAAGTTATTGCAAAGTTAAGTCTATAATGATTTTTTCTTAATACATTTTAAAGTTTCTTTTCCCTCATTATCCTTGTCCGCATAAATAAAACCATATCTCTTTTTCATTTCTCCACCAGACAAACTTATTAAATCCATGCAAATCCAAGGTGTGTATCCAATTAGATTTACCTCATCCTCAATTGCTTCTTGCATTTGTTCAATATGTTTTCTTAAATACTCAATTCTATAATCATCATTTATATTTTCATTTTCATCAACAATATCATCTGCGCCTAATCCATTTTCTACAATCATAATTGGTATTTGATATCTATCATAAACATTATTTAAAACCCATCTAAAACCTTCAGAATCTATTTGCCCCCATTTGCTTACTTTTAAATATTTTTTTTTAATCCAACAATTAAATTTCCAGAAACTTCATCTTTAGATTTATCAGCACCAACACAATTAGTCATATAGTAACTCAATGAATAAAAGTCAACTACTCCATTTTTTAATATTTCAGCATCATCTTCTTCAATAACTATATTAATATTGTTTTCTTCAAAATAACGTTTCGCAAAACCTGGATAGTATCCTCTAATTTTGACATCCCCACTTAACATATTTTTCATTTGATCATGCTGTTGAGCTTTTAATATATCCATTGGATTACACGTGCTTGGATATCCACACATGTAGGCAATCATACAACCCATTTTGAAATAATAATTTTATATCTTCCTTATAGTTATGATAAAAATCAATTGGTTCATGGCTAGAATACTTTCTTTGAAATTTTCAGAAACCGACCTAAAAAGATGTAAATTTAGATTTTTAAGGACAATATCTTCTGAGGTAGCATCAGAGGCAACTGTAGCAAGCTACTTACGACAAAACATTTTTCACATTATGGGTAAAAATGCGACATTAAGCATAACTAAAATAATAAAAAACAAGCAACTATCCCCTTCATTTTATGAAGAGCTAGAGGCTTGTTGAGTTTAAAAACTTTTGAGCATACAGTATTAATAATACATCATCTTTTTTCATAATATATTCATTAGACTCACCCCATAAAAATGCTTCTCCTTTTATAACATATAATAAGTCTAAGTCTTTATGAATGTACTTTTCCTTCTCTATTGATTTAAATATACCTATTTTCATTATGGATTCTTTAAACATTGTGTAAATCACCTTCTTCTTGCAATGTTAACCTTGCAAGTGCATATATTGGATTTTGTATATGGTTTAATCTGATTATATCATATCATATTAGAAAAAAGAATAAATTTACTCTAAACATGCAGCTTGATTATTTAATAACATACCTTTCTCTAATCCATCTAAAAATTATATTTTTATTATTATTTCTATATGAAATAAAGTTTAACTATTATTCTATACGTTAAAATAAACTGAGCACATTTATTATTAATGCTCAGTTATAATTAAGTTTTTATTAGTTTACTTGTTCTTTCTTTTTAGTTAATGCTATACGAATATCATCAGCCTGTTCATCAGTCATTCTCCATAGAAGACATAATAATGCTGCTCCAATAAATAATAGTGCTGGAATTAAATTTACTACTATATTTATTCCTCTGAGTGCACCAGGTGTTTGTTGTGCATTTGCAACATATCCAAATGCACTAAGTAAAAGTATTCCAATAGAACCACCAAGGGCATTTCCTAATTTAGTTGCTAGTCCATATGTTGCATAAGCAGTACCATCTGTACGAATACCTGTTTTTAATTCCATATAATCCACTGAGTCTGCTACCATTGATAATGTCATTGGAAAGCCAACATTAAACACGCCAAATACGCAACATCCTGCAATTACCATTGCCATATTATTAAATGGTGAAAAATAAATTATTAAAAGTCCAATTGCTTGAATAAGCATTGAATACATTAACACATTTCTTTTACCCAATTTCTTTGCGAAATATGGGACAAACAATGAACCTATTACAGCTCCAATAGATGGAATTGTCATAATTAGCGCAATCATTGTAAATGAACCCAAACAATAAATTACATAGAAAGCACAAACAGCTATTCTGCCCATAAAAGCAGTCATCTGTAATGCCATAATTCCAGTAACAATCATCAGATATTTATTGCATACCAAATTATTTATTGTTGCTTTAAGAGAAAATTTTGAATCATTATGACCTGGAGCAACATATTCTTTTGAAGTAAAGAATACAACTAGGAATAGTGGAATCGCAATTACACTATAAATAAGAGCTGTCATCATATATCCATGTCCAGTTGCAACTTCTGATCCTGTGCCTGAAAAAAATAATGCTAATCCTGCTGAGCATGAATTTACTATAATCATTCCAATATTCATACCAATATTTCTAGATGTATTAATTTTATTTCTTTGATCAGCATCTTCTGTCATAACACCTGATAATGCTGCATATGGAATATTTACTACAGTGTATAAAATTCCAGCTATGGTATAGGTAACAACAGCCCATATAATTCCTGCTTTAGATGATCCACCAAATGGATTTATAAATGTTAAAACTCCAAATAATGCTAAGCCAGGGCATCCAAATGCAATATAAGGACGAAACCTCCCCCATTTCGATCTTGTACGTTCAGCTATAGCTCCCATAATAGGATCAATAACAGCATCAAATATACGCGCTCCCAGCATAATTGCAGATACAATAATTGGTGTAAGACCTACAATATCTGTGTAAAATATGGTTAAATATGATCCAACAAATGTCCAAATAAACTGTGAAGCCAAATCTCCAAAGCCATAACAAATAACAGCTGCTTTTGAAGCTAATTTTTTATTTTTATTTTCATTTTTATCAAAATAGTCAGGTCCATAAAAATCATCTGTTTTCTTTTCAACTTGAATAGCAGTTTCTTTTGATCCAAATTCTACATTATCCATCTTTATTTCCTTCATTCCTTTCCTATTTGATTAATCTCTGCGCAGTAGTTTTTATATCAAGTAAATTCAAAAATGATTTACTATGTAATATAAATATACCTTTTCGTGTCATGTAATGCTTTTCTTTAATTTCATAAACATGACTTTTATTGCAAATCTAATTTTCTTATTAAAAAAATGCAACAAATCATATTATATTTGTTGCATTTTAGTATAGCTAATTATCCTCATATATGTGAATCAGTGAAATTTCATGACTTTTTAAGATAGTATATATTTGTAAAACTTCATTTTTAACTATTTGTTTTTCCATAGTTATATTAGGAATACATATTTCACTTAAATACTTTAAATCACTGCCTTCAATATCCTTTTCATATTGAAACTTACTCCACTGTCCTAAAATACTTCCATATTCCTTGTTAACTGTGTGCTTCTTTATGATAAATTTCTGATTTTCTGGCATTCCAATTAAATCTATATTTAATTTTAAATCATCATTATTTTCAAATAACTCTGATAATTCGCTTATATCTAAATTATCTTCATCTTGTAAGTAATAATTACAATTATATTCTTTATAATTAAAACAAAGAATATAATAACTATTTCCCCCATTAGAAGTAATTATATAGTTTTCACCTTTTTCAATAAATTTTGAACCCATTCTATCCAAAAATGATAATGCATAATAAACTGGTTTTCTAATTTTATCTTTAGTAATTATTCCACTTGCACCATTAGCAATTCGAGAAGTGTCATAATGACTACTAACAAGATCTGATCCCATCCATATTCCCATTAAATCCGGAATATCCCAAAGCTCATTTATCATTTTAGCTACGTATGCTCCTCGGAAGCAACTGTCATTTAAATAGTTTCTACTAGATAATGAATTGTTCCATTCAGTAACATACAGCTTACACTTTTTAAAACCATATTCATCTAAATTGTTTCTAGCTTTTTTCACTTGATTAGATACAGCAAATTCACTTGTAATTCTTTTAGTAAAGACTTTATTACTTTTTTCTACCTGAATATATGGGAAACATATTATTGATACAAAGTCTGGAATACACTCTTTTTCTTTACAATATTTCAACCGATCTAAGAGTTTATCAGAATTTAAATCTATAACAGCACCAAATCCTCCAACTTCTGCTCTTGGAATATGCTTTTTTATAAATTTAAAACTATGTTCAAATAATTCTTCAAAACTTTCATTATCATCTTTTATATAAAATCTATTTGGTCTTACATCTAATGAGAATTCGTATTTCCATCCCTCAACCTCTTCTTTTCCATAACGTTTTATTATATGTAATATAAAATTTTCAAACATTCTATTCCATTGCTTCATATTATCAAAATCAATATAATCTTCTTCATAATAAATAGTCTCATCTTCTGCTTTTATGGCACAATCTGGTTTTTTTACAAAATCTATAAAAGGCTTCACATCATTACTAATAAGGAAATCTAAAATAATATCTACCATATTAAAATTATAGTTAAAATCATTATTATTTCTTTGTATCATCAATTTTTTAGAAAATATATTCCATATTCTTACGTACTTAAAATTTAGATGCTCCACAAGATAACTAATATGTGACTGAACATTTGCTAATATGAGATTATGTGATGCTCCTGCATTAAGTACAATATTCCAAAATTTTTTATAGTTTTTCTCTTCTTTAACTGAAACTTGTACATTAATTTCTTCACTTAAAGTTTTTTTTCCCTCTTCTTGTTGAAGTAAATTAATCTCTTGTCTTAATTTTTCTTTGTCCAATTCTAGTGATTCCTCTAAAGAATCTTTTTTCATTAATTGCTGTTTACGATATAGAGTTGGTGACATATCATATGTGCTTTGAAAGGTTTTACTAAAAATAGAAGCATTAGAAAAACCACAATCTACCGCAATCTTTGTTATTGTTTTATCTGTTTCTAGTAAATCCTTAACTGCATAATTTAATCTAACTTGATTTACAAAATCTCCAAAATAAATTCCAAGTTGATTCTTAAAAAATCTAGATAAGGTAGATGTGGAAGTATACATTTCTTGTGCTAATTTACTAAGACTAATGGAATTTTGAAAATTCAAATTCACATAATTTATAATATATTGAATCTGTTCATTTTCCTTATTCCCTTTTTTATATTTAAAACAATCCCCATTCTTCTGAAAATTCTCTATCAATACATCTAACAGTTCAAATACTAAACCATATCTAAGACATTCTGTCTGTCTTTCCTGTCCAGCATAACTAAATACAATTCTTTTCATTATATTCTGCAATTCTATATATGAATTAGCTTTATCAGACACAGAATTACAGTAAAAAATGTAATTTCCATTGTTAACCACCTGAGCAAGCATTTTGTATGAAATGTATACCCTGCATATAACTGTATCTCCTATGTATTCTACCTTGTGATAATTATTAGAATTAAATAAAATAATATCCTTCTTTGAAAGCTCGTAGTGACTATCTTTCGTATCTACACAAAGCATGCCTGAAACAACAAATATTATCTCAATCTCAGGATGAAAATGTCTTTTTTCCTTTATATTGCGTAAAACTTGTATTTTCATTCCATTCATACTACTTATATTTTTTTTCATTGCTTGTTTTCCTCCAAATATTCTAATAATTAAGTTAATTAATTTTAGTATAACATTTGTCTTTTAGGATTTGTATAGGGGAGACTATAAGTAGACCATAAATTTCATTAAAAAGTAAGCCACCCTTCATAAAAAAAGCCTCTAAAAC
>NZ_JBNOOF010000012.1:0-93505 GCF_050585245.1 Clostridium nigeriense | reverse complement strand
GTTTTAGAGGCTTTTTTTATGAAGGGTGGCTTACTTTTTAATGAAATTTATGGTCTACTTATAGTCTCCCCTATACAGCTCGTTTTACTATATCTAAACAATCATTAAAACGATATAGGGATAGATACTATCTAGGATGAGGCTGATGATTTTGGAAGAAAGAATAAATAAATTAAATTAATATTGGATGGATTAATTATTATGAGCTAGCCAAATGTAAAGGTAGTGTTCAGCAATTGGATAATACAAAAACTAAGAATGTGGTCTTATGTCAATATTTTCGGACACAAAAAGTCAAACTTTTTTTACGCTGCATTTCTAGCTAATAATTCACATTGATTTGGAGTCATGTAATTAATAGAAGAATGTAGCCTTTTTCTGTTATACCAGCCTTCAATGTATTTAAATATTGCTATATTAGCTTCTTCGAAGGTACTGTTTGTATTTCTATAGATTTCTTTGTTCTTTATAAATTTTTCTATAAATCTGGATTTCCATAATAATCAGCTCTACGACCAGTAAAATTATTAAAATTAAGTTGTTTATGACATTTAGCTGATATTTTTTTATTACATGATCTATTTATTATATCTTTAACTTCTCTAATGCTATCAATTTCAATATCTTCTGAAACTGTTGCCGATACTTCATCAATAGCCTTATTAATCTTCATATCCTTTAAGTTTTTAGATTTATTTGAGTTAATATAAAGCTTTAATGAAGTTACTTTTCTACCAGTTTTTATTTCTTAAAATTCAAATCTTATATCACTAAGTTTTTTTAATTCTTTTAGAGTTTGAATTATTATATATCTTTTAAAATCTGCATATAAAGGACATATCTTTTCAGCTTTTAATAAATTTCTTAATTCATTTATTTCAATATCAATATATCCTTGTTTTTTAAATTCATTACATTATTTCTTGTTCACATTAATTTATGTAAAAGTAATTAAATATATTAATATTATATAAAATAAAAATAAAATAATTATTTAATTATATTTAATAAAAATTTTATTAAATTCTTATATTAAATTTATTTTTTGATTATATTTATTTTATTAAATTTAATAAAAATTCTTGTATAGCCATGAAAGAATACCTTATAATTATATGTAAAATATGGTTTTGGAGGTAAGTCTATGAAGGTAATAACATTTACAATAAGTAAAGGCGGAGTTGGTAAATCAACAATGGCATATAATTTTGCAGGTTTAGAATCTAAAAGATTAAAGAAAAAGAAAAAAGGTGTATTATTAATAGATGCTGATTCTCAAGCTAATTTATCAGCTTTATTTAATATATCACAGGATATTGATGTAAATGATGAAGAATATCCTAACCTTAGTAATGTTCTTTTAGATGATGCTAAGCCAGAGGATGTAATTATGACTGGATTAAGCCAAACTATGCCCAATGTAGATTTAATTGCTGGACATGTTGACTTGACAGCAACACAATCAGCTCTTGATATTTTAAAACTTCAAGGAGTTAATAATATAACAAGATTAAAAATATGGATAGATAAGAATTATGAGTATCTATCTTCTAAATATGAAACAGTAATTTGTGATGTAGGTCCATTTTTTGGATCAATAACTCAAAATTGTTTATATGCATCCGATGAAATATTTTTAGTTGTAGAAATAGCAGAATCAAGCTTTAGAGGAGCAAAGCTGTTTATGGTAGAATGGGAAAAGGTATGTGCTGAAGAAGATATTGAAAACAATATAAAAGGTATTATAGTAAATAAATTTGATAAAAGAACATCTTTAAGTAAAGAATTTGCAGATTTTTTAATTTCAGAGGAAAGATTTCATAATAAAATATTTGATACTCTAGTTCCTTATACTGTTAAATTTCAAAGGGGAGAGTTAGAGGGAAAACCATTATGTTTCTATGAGCCATCAGGAATCCAAACTAAAGAATTAAATGCTCTATATAAAGAAATGAGAAAGAAGGGATTTTTATAATGGCAAATAGCTTTATGAAGAAAGATCAACAACTTAAAAATAGAAGTAAAGATCAAAGTGTTAATAGTAAAGTAGAAGAGATGACTAAAAGAGCTAGTATGATTGTTGAGAAAAAAAATGAAATAGATGAAGTTAAAGAAGATTCTAAAAATGAAGTAAGTGCTAATATTGAAGTAGATAAACCTAATACAAGAAAAACTGATAAGAAAAAAGCTAAGAGTGAAGTTAATGTTGAAAATAATATAAAAGGAATGTCAACTGAAGAATTTTTAAATTTAAATATACAATTAGATAGATTTGAATCAAATAATACATCAGTAACTATTAGTACTGATATTTTTGAGACAATTAAAAAGTATTCAGAGATTAAAAATTTAACTATGAACTATTTTGTAAATAAGTTAATAAGAGTTGGACTAGAGAAGATAGATGATTTAAGTATAGAAGAAGTACAAAAGAGTATGTGCTATAATGCTAAAACTAGGGCATTACCATTTTACATTGATGAAGAAATGGAAGGAAAATTTAATTTATATATAGAAAATGTTAAAGCAAAAGGTTATAAGTTCAGTAGAAATTCAATTATATGTGCTTTGATAAATGCAACACTAGAAAGATTCAAAGGATAACATAAAAGAGATAGCTATAAGTTCAACGGGTTCCGTTTTAAGGTGCAAAAGTTGCTAATTAAGTTAAAATCTCAATTAAAATCACATGTGAAATCACAGTAAGATTCACATGTGATTTTTTTGTTAAAACGTTTATATTGATTATTTTAGGGAATAATTATAATATAGAATTGATTGAAAATCACATAACAAATCACAGGGTAAATCACATATAAAATAAAAAAATAATAGTTTTATTATCTTTGTGAATATATATGTGAATACGTATGTGATTTATACCTAAAAGAAAGGAGTTGCGGAGGTGAAGTATATAAAACCTAAAAAAGAAAATAAGAAAAAGGTTTCTTTGGAATTATCAACAAGGACACTTTCAATATTAGAGTATTATGCTAAATACACTCAATATAGCCAAGAGGAAATATTGGATATGTTTTTATTAAACCTATTAGATGATACTAATTTTATAAAATGGGTTAATAAGCAAAGATACAATAAGAAAATACTTGCTTCATTGTATGATACTATTAGTGATTCGGAGTTGAAAGATAATGAAACTAAAGAGATTGTCAGATAAAACCGTTAGTAAAGTAAAAGTTATTCCACCTATTACTCAAGAAGAGATTAATCAGAGAGAAATAGACTATACCACTTTATCAAAGATGGAGTTTTCGAGAAAATATGGATACCTTCTATATACCCCAGTGGAATTAGTTGTTGATAAAAAGTCTTATAACATTCAAACTAACTTTTGTGCCAATCCTTTTTGTAAATGGTATGATAAGGAGCAATTCAAGTATAGAAACCTAAAGGGGAATCCTTCTCGATATATGATTACAGGAAAGAGTTTTAAATCAATAAAATGTAATGATATTACTATTGATAAGCCTGTAATAATAAGTTATACGGCTCCTTATTCAAATTGGGCAATGTCAGAAGAAATTAAAAGGTTAATAGATATTAATACTACAGTTCCTTATGAGGTAACCTTTTGCTTCTGATATAATCTTCTCCATGAACAGACATTACCTCCTGTAATGAACTCATAGCTTATCAAAAGGGCTAACTACATTTAATACGGTATAATCCTTCACATGAAGATATATAGATGTTGTTTTCAAATTAGAATGCCCTAACAATGCTTGTATGATAACTAAATCTACACCATCATTCATTAAATGTGTTGCAAAAGAATGTCTTAGCGTATGTGGGGTAGCCTTTTTAGTTATACCTGCTCTTTTAGTTGCAGCTAACATAGAGGATTGAATTCCACGGTTAGTTAAATGTTCACAACTCCATCTAGATGTAAATAAATAATCTTCCGAATCATAGTTTTTATGTCCAAATACTTTCCAATATTCTCTTAGTAACTTTAAGTTACTTTGTGATAATAAAGTATATCTTTCTTTATTTCCTTTTCCAGCTCTAACCCTAATCTTCATCTCTTTACTCATTATGTCAGATAATCTTAGGTTTGTTGCTTCGCTTACACGTAAACCTGCGGAGTATATAGTTGATAGAATTGCTTTATGCTTTAAATAAGTAGCATTATCCATGATAAGTTTAACTTCTTCTTTAGTTAAATATGCTGGTAAGTTTCTATGACATCTAATTCTAGGAATTCGCAAATCATTCCATTCTCTTTCTAATGTTACAACATAAAAAAATTTCAATATGGAATTTATACTATTTACTCTTGCCTTGCATAATTTCTTCTCATTTATGCAATAATCTAAATAGTTGATGATTTGCTGTTCACCTAGTAGTTCAGGTGGCTGGTTATAGAATTTAGAAAAACTTTTCAAAGTGTGGACCATATTTTTTATAGTTGAAGCACTTCGTCCACGTAGTTCTAAATCTTTAATCATTTTATCTATTTTTTGATACATTTTATCACTCCTTAAAAGTGTGTAAAATGTGAGAAGTGAAGCTTCCTTGAGAAAGAAACTTCACTTCTTATTTTTTCCATATAAACTTTTATTTAATCATTTTCCCCAGCCGTCGCTTTTAGCGATTTAGTTCTAGATTAAAATTGTTCATAGAATTTAAACGGCAAATTGAAATTTATGCCACTTGATGTTTTTTAAACCCACAATAAGCAATCGGAACAGAAATAATACTAATCATTAAGTAAAGTACCATTCTTATCGTAATAACGTCCATTGTAAATCCTGGTAGCGGATATGATAAATAATTTGTAGCATCAAGGAAAAATACTGGTTGAGCAGATATAGACGGAAGTATCATGAATATATGATTCCAGATTCCATTAGTTTCACTAAGCTTTAAGAATAATGGACCCATAAGTACACATATCATGACAATTAATACTGAAAATGGTGTTTTCATTTTTGCTGATAATACTAATGTAATAGAAACCATAGCAATCATAACTAAATATAAAGTTATAACACAAACAATAGTTGCTGATAAAAATGTTAGAGCATATGGAATTGTTGACCCCATAATTTGTATCGGTAAATTCCATCCACCTCCACCAAATGACATTAATATAATCCCTAATCCCACTAATATATTTATTGTATATGCAATAAACGAAAAAATAAATGCTGCTAATACTTTAGCTAGTATTAATTTTGATTTTCCATACCTAGAAGATAGTATTATATTATCAGCACCACATTGATACTCCCCTGAAAACATTGGAGCAATACAAATACAAAGAGCTATTATTGGAAGTGCTAATAATTCAATACAGTTAAATATAGTTTTCCATCCTTCGTGATATCCATACTCATATGGCTCGGACACTTCTTTGCTTTTTTTACTCCAAAATTCTTTTTCTTGGTCTGAATAATTCCAATCCTTATAACTAGCATTTAAAATTTGAGATACTTTTTCATTTCTTTGTTTATAAAAATTAATTCCATTTTCTAATTGCATTTTTTTAATTTCTGAAAAAGAATAATCATAGAAGTTAGGAATTGTATAATTGTTATTAATAAATCCCATATAGTACATTTTAGGTGCTACATATTTACTAAAAGTTGAATCACTTAATTCTTCCTTGCCATCATTTATAACTACATTATCTGGGTTTTTAAACAACTCTTGATATTGTAAAATATCCTCTTTAATCCTTTCTTCCGTTAATATACCTGACATTTCTTCTTGTCGCTGTTTTTCTAATTTAATAGCTGAAAATCCTCTTACCTGATTACCACTTTCATCAAACGATATAAACTGTAAAACTGAAGATAAAAATAGCATAGCTGTTAATACTAAACTTCCTAGCAACACAATTATATTTAATTTCTTTCTTGTAATTTTTTTTAATTCAAATACTAATAAATCTTTCATACTATTGCTCCTCCTATTGTGATACCATATCATCAAAGTGATATAAGAATAAATCTTCAAGTGTTGGTTCTACATTAATTGCATTTTCATTTGGCTTTATATCACTTACAATACGAAGCACTACATTATTATTACTATCATGTTGTAAATTTACAACACGGTATTTAGTACTAATCATATCTACTTCATTTTTTGATACTACACATTTCCATACCTTTTTCTCTATTTCATTAGTAACCCCTTCACTTGGACTATTAATAATTATTTGTCCATCCTTCATCATCAATATAGTGTCTGCAATATAATCAACATCTGAAACAATATGAGTTGAAAGAATAACTATCTTATCCTTTGAAAAATCTGAAATTAAATTTCTAAATCGTATACGTTCTTTAGGGTCTAACCCTGCTGTTGGTTCATCTAATACTAATATTTTCGGGTCATTTAATACAGCTTGAGCAATACCTAATCTTTGTTTCATTCCCCCTGAAAAAGTCCTAATTTTTTTATTTGCAACATCTAATAACCCAACTAATTCTAAAAGTTCTTTTGTTTTTGATTTTGCAGTTTGTTTATTTATTCCTTTTAATGCTGCTACATAATACATAAATTCCTTAGCAGTAAAATCAGGATAATATCCAAAATCTTGTGGAAGATATCCAATTAACTTTCTGTAGTTTTCTCCTAAAGTCTCTATGCTACATCCATCTAATAATATTTCCCCAGACGTTGGATTAAGAACTCCGCATATCATTCTCATAAGAGTTGTTTTCCCCGCTCCGTTGGCACCCAATAATCCATAAACTCCTGTGTTTAAAGTAACACTCATACGGTCAACCGAAATTTTGTTACTAAATTGCTTTGTTAATCTATCAAATTTTAATTCCATATTAAACCTCCTAAATGTGAGTTAAATTTATATAATCATATTCTCTGTAGCTATTAGCTAACTTGTAAATTTGTATAGCTACTCCAATTAGTGCAATTATAAGCATAATGCTCCATATCCATAATGATGATGCAATATATAATCTAGGTGCAAATGCTGTTGACATTGATACTGATATCATTATAAAAATACCAAAAGCAAAACAATAATAATTACATTCTTTGTTTTTAAATCTATTTAATATCCACAAACAGCCAAAACAAGTTACCATAAATGGTACACAAATATATAAGAATATTGTATAAGGGTTAACTAATGTACTGGTTTCAGCCATTATCCCTAATAGTGTTATGCTCAAAATGTCTATAATCCCCAATATACTTATACGTGACATCATTACTTGCTTTAATGTATATTGTGTTGATAATTCAAGTTCAACAGTTCTATATGTGTAAGTTCTTGACAATTCTGTAATTCCCGATAAAAAAATCAATGGAGTTATTGATGCAATCAAGGTAACTCCTTGAATTGAATCTGAATAATAATATAGTTTTAAGCCACAAAATAATAAAATTGCAAATTGAATAATCCATATTTTTTTACGAATAAATCCAAATTGTTGAAAATAAAACTCCCAAAATGTTAATCCTTTAATTTTAGTTTCATTTACTATTCTCCTTACCTTTAATATAGTTTGATTAATACTACTTGGATTTGGTGATGGTACTTCACTATATAATTTACGCAACTCGTTTTCTAAATATTTCTTCAATGATAATCACTCCCTTTTAATTTATTTTTAATCGTTGCCAATGCTAAGTTAATCCTATACCTAACCGTAAATCGTGACTTTCCAATAATAACTGCAATTTCATTTACCTTTAAATCATGACCGTACCTTAAAACTATAACCTCCTTCTGTTCTTCTGGAAGTTGGTTGATGATTTCTTCTAGCTCTATTTTATCTACCATGCTTTCTATCTTTTCTGTTGCATAACTATCTATACTCTCTTTTGTTGATTCTATATAATCTGGTTTAATCTTTTTACTCCAATTAATACATAAATTTTTAGCTATTGTATAAAGAAATGCCCTTGGCTTTCCTCTATCCGTATATGTATCGATATTCTTCACAAAACTCAAGAAAACTTCTTGTGTAATATCTTGTGCATCTGCACTATTTCCAACCTTCCAATAACAGTATTTATAAATAGCATCATAATTTTCACTAACAACTTGTTCAGCTATATCTAAATCACCATTTTTAATCTTCTTAATAGGGCTTACCGTCAAATCATCACCTCCTCATAATGTATAACAACTGTAACATAATAAATGTGCAATATTTTTTTATTTCTAATAAAATTTTGTATAAAAATAAAACTTAGCCAAGTTATATTAATGGCTAAGTCTTATTTTTTCACTTACTTATGTATGGTTCATTGTTCATTATCTTAAATTATAACTAACAGGTAAATTCCTATTTAATTCTAAGTTTCCCTTCTTTTATTAATATTTATATAATAAAAGATTCTAAATCAAATAAATGATTTAGAATCTTAGTGATTTATTACGTGATTATTACTGTGATTTGTTATGAGATTTTATATCTTTGCACCTCAAAACGGAACCCGTTGCTATAAGTTATCTCTTTTATGTTATTTAATAAATATATTATCTAATAAAATAAAAATATTATATTTATTAATAATAATATTATTTAATAAAATAAATATTTAATAATTTAAAATAAAAATATTATTATATTAAATAAATATTTTATTAAATATAAATTTTATGTTAAACCACATTGTTCAATCTCAACTTTAGTTTTACCATCAATTCTATATATATTAAATTTTATAAATGATTCATCTATATTTAATGATATTAATCTATTATCTTGAGTAAATAAAATATTATCATTCATATTTTTAGTTATAGCAAGATGTTTAAATATCTCATATAAATGTTTATCATCTTCACCAATTATAATTATTTTATCTGAATTAATATAATCAGATCGTTGTATTAAGTTATTAATTATAAATAATAATTTTCCTTGAAAATCTAATTCTCTACGAACTGGAATTAGATAATATCTAACATCATTATATATATAGCTACCAGTAACTCCAATTGCACTTGATTTCCATTCAATATTAGATTGATTAAGTTCATCAATAATTTTTAAAATAAATTGGTTTCTTGCGAGATATTTTTTTATATCTTCTAAAATACAGGAATCAGTAGGCTTCCAATTACAATCAAAAGGTCTATTCTTTAGTATAATATTACCGTTCTTAGCTAAAGTATAGGCTTTTAGATTAGTTTCATCATTTGTTAAGTCGCTTTTAAAGGCAAATCTAGAACAGATAAGCATTTTATTATATTTAGTTAAGAGCTTAGTTATTTCCTTTTGATGAATATTAATTCCTCTAACTAGATTAAGATATTGAGTAAGTTGTCTACTTGTACTATATTGAAGTATATATATTGCATAAATTAGTTCAACATCAATAGCTTTTATTTCATCAGGTTTAATCCAAGAAAACTTAAATTCACTCTTTCTAATCTCACTTACTATTTCTTCATTAGGATATATAGCAAATGGAGAGCAGCTAACTCTTACATCTTTATTTTCAGTATATAAATTACTCATTATAATACACCAATAATATCGCCATTAATTCTTTGTTTTTCAGTTCTTATTCTTGTTATTTTAACTTGAACCATATCACCTGATTTTACTCTTATTCCAGGAGCAAATTCACAATAGATATCAAGATGAGGAGTTAGGGAACAGTGAATACCTTTATCTGTTACTGCCTTAACTTTAGCTATATGTATTTCATATAATTCAATATCACTAACTAATTCATCAAATGTAGGTAATAAAACTTTTCTATTAAGTATTAAATGTGTTATTTCATCATCATTTCTTTGTAACTCTGCAACTTTAACATAAACTTTATCACCAACGCTAACATGATCTGATAAATTCTTAATGAAAATTGATTCAAGGTATGGTTTAGGAATCATACCATATGTATCTCCCCCTATGCATACAAAAACACCTTTATTTTCATCAATTCTTGTAACTATTCCATATACATTATGACCGACTTGAAGAGATTTAAGTCTACCTCTAATATCTTTAATAATACTTTTTCTTTCAACATTTATTATTTTATCTGTTACAGATTTTACTCTAAATGAAACGTAAGTACCAACTTTAGTTTGAGCCCAATGTCTTCTTACTGTTGCATCAGTAACTGTAAAATCTTCTATATCTAATCTACAAGGAACGCCATTACAATCAATTTCTAAGCTACCATCTCTATATGCTCTCTTACAAAAACCAGAAAAAACAGTATTTTGATTAATAGAGTTTTCTAAATCTATTCTGAATTGATTAGTAGAAATATCTTCATAATCAACTTTCTTATTAAATTCTAGTAGTTCAGTATTAATTTTAAAATCTAGTCCCATATAGTGTTATCAACTCCTTTTTTATTTTAAAAACAACAAAAAATATTCTACTATAAAACCAATCAAAAATGATTAGTATTTTAATGGGAATTTTACTTTATTTATACTTATAATATTAGTTTAAATTAATTATTCAAATAGTAATATATTATTTCTATTTTAAATGGAATTATGTTACAAATTGCTGTACAATAAAAATATATTTTATTACTCAAATGTATTATAAGACGAGTGGGTTTGATTTTTAAACTACTCGATAAATTATAATTTAGAGGTGGAATAGATATGGATGAAAAGTGGATGAATTTATATAATTATTCTATGGATATGTTAAATCCACATGAAGTTTCCAGGAATATGTATGTTGGTAGTGTAGCTGCCGCGATATTAACCAAAAAAGGAAATATTTATACTGGGATATGTATTGATACAAGTAGTTCATTGGGTATGTGTGCAGAAAGAAATGCATTATCAACAATGCTTACTAATAATGAAAATAATATTGATAAAGTACTATCTGTTTATAAAGATGGTAAAGTGATGCCACCATGTGGAGCATGTAGAGAATTTATGATGCAATTGGGTGCAGATGAAAAAAATATAGAGATTTTACTTGATAATAATGGAAAAACGGCAAAATTGAAAGACCTTATGCCAGAATATCCATATTAATAAATCTTAATATTTTATATGTTAACAAAGGAGGGATTAGTTTGACTGAATTACGATTAGTTAAAGAATCAGAAAAAGAAGTTTTGTATAATATTTTTCAAAAATATCTTTATGAAATGACAAAATATTATAATGATGAGTTGGATGATACAGGGAATTATTTATATAGATATTTTGATAACTATTTTATTGAACCAACACGAAAAGCATTATTCATAGAATGGGATGGTAAGATTGTTGGTTTTATGATGATAAACAATCATTCATATATTGACCAAAAGCCTGATTATGTAATTGCAGAATTTTGTATATTTCCAAATTACAGAAAAAGAGGTATTGCACAAGAAGCAATTTCCATTACATTTTCACAATATCCTGGTAAATGGGAACTGAAATTTAGTTTGAAGAATAAATCAGCTATGAATTTATGGTATAAATCAACAGAAATATTTAAGCCTGTTGTTCATCATTTGCCAGATGATGAACAAGTTCTTTCATTTCAAACAAATTGATAAATTCCAATTTATTGTCTAGATTCTATGCACAATTTTAAACTATTATGAAAAAGGATTAGTGAAATAACTGATCTTTTTAATTAAATATATATTAATTTAATTCTACTAAAAAGAACTAAATGTAAAAAAGAAGCCATAAAAGGCTCCTATAAATAACAGCATACTGGTAAACTGTAATTAAAGTTATATCTATTAAATAAATCTTGAAGTTTTGCATAGATAATATCTTTAACTATTATATTATTATCGTTATAGTATTTTCCGATTAATACGCCTATTTGATAAAATTCATTTTTAAAGTTATCAAATCTACTTTCTTCATTATTTATAAATAAATCTAAAATATAATATGAATTAATTACCGCTTTATAATAAAGTTTATCTTTTTCTATATTTGGAATGTCAGTATTGCACTGCTCATATTCAGAAATACTAGAAAATGCATTTATAAACTTAGTTATTTCAATAATTAATAATTTCTTATCTGAATATTTATTTATAATACTTTTTAAAGATTGAATTTCATATTGAATCTCCATAGGACAATGCTCAATGAAGGTTGAGTTATTGTCAATAATCTTATGTATCATTAATTTAAATTCAGAAAAGTTAATATTTATATTCTTTTCAATTAATATATTAAGAATTACATATATCTCATTTAAAATTGTTAATTTGTTCATTTTGTTATATTACCTCTTACTATTATATTATTTATTATTGTTATTTTATTATCTCTTAGTGCTTAAAAGCAATAAGTTTAAAACTAAATATAATTTATTATCTAATTTTAATTATAAAAGAGTTTAATCAGATATTTAGCTTATATTTGTTAAATATTTATTGTATAGAGTATTTATATATTTAAAAATCTAAAGCCTTTACAGTTAAGATTAAGTTTATCATCAATGCCTTTACCATCTTCAATATTCCATTCTAAAATTGTTACATCATATCCTAATGTTTTAAGTAATGATACAGTATTAATTTCAGCAGATAGGACATCAGGATTTTGATATTTATCCATGTCTAAAGCTAGTAAAACACCATATTCTTTATCTTCAATCTCTTCAATTTTTGATAATGCTTTAATTACATTTTTATAGTTAGTTATACCAGCCTCACTTAAAGAACGGATTCCAAGTTTACTTGCTGCAAATTTACCTTTTATTGCTCCTTCAGTTATAAGAATGTAGTTTTCATTTCTTATAGTAGATGGAATGTAATAGTCTATAGGACTACCACAAGATACATTCTTAGATGAATACCAAAAGTACCTAATAGATTTTCCTTTACTATCAATAAATGGGGTAGATAATCTATATTGCATTCCTTCCAATTTACCGGTAGGCCCTATATAGGGGATAAAGTATCCTTTAATATCTTCTATATCTCCTTTAGAGTTTCTTGTAGTACTTTTAAATGTAACAAAGGATTTATCCTTAGTTTCGATTAGAGTAAACCCAGGAACTTTTATTAGTTGTTCCTCAGTAAATGTTTTTAAAAGCTCCTTGACTATAGCTGTTTTTAATTGACAACTATAGTTTTCATATTGAATTTTTATATTCCTTGGTATTGAGAAAAAACCTATATTATTGATTTCATCAGGTGTAAACCCTCTCTCTATTAGATTTTCATAATCTTCTTTATAGAGTAATGAACCATTTAATGAATAAAAGACTTGTCTAAACTTTCTATACACTCTATCTCTTAATTCAATCAATTCTTCAGTAATCTCTATTTCTTTATTAGAGATTATTTCTTTGATTAAATCAGAATTGATTAAATTATTATTTTTCTGGGCGAGCTTTGGATTTACAAGGTGTATGTACCATCCATCACCACTTGCTCTATTTGATATAGCGTATTTACATCTATACATAACAGGTTGTTGTTTTTCATCAACCAAAACACTACATCTTCCCTTTTTTGAATTGCAAACAGGGCAATAGTTCCCAGAACGAATAGGATACCACGTTTTACCCTCGTAAATAGTAATCGCCATTTTACTTATTAACTCCCTTCTTGAAATAAAAAATCCCTGCAAAGCTTATAAATTAAGCCTTGTAGGGATTATATATTTTCTGTATTAATTACCACCAAATACATAAAAATGTATTGGTTAAATATTAAATATTAAATATTAAATATTAAATTATACATATATATGATAATAGCTTTTAAAGTTGCAATCAAAAGGGGGTTAGAGGAAATTAATCCTTAAAATACTATTATTAATTACTGTTTAATATTTCATTAAGTTTCTTAATAACTAGAGATTCAATTTGATTATCAATTTTTTCAACAACATCAAGTTTTCTATATGTATATGAAAAATAATTAGAAAGATTAATATATGATGTTTTAACAGAAACAAAGGGAGAATTACTATTATCTCTACCGTAGTTAGATATTATTTTTTGTTTTTCTTTTAAAAGCTGTTCGTTAGAACCTATTAATTTTAATCCATAGCCTATAATATTTACTCTAGAATCTCCAATTTCTTGATTAGGTCTATAGTTTTTTCTAAGACCATCAACGTTATTAGATTTAATATTAATTAAGTCAGAGAGTAAGCGATCCATTTTTCTTTCATAGTAATCAGATTTATGATGATCAAATATTATAATTTCAGGTATATAATGAAGTTTCAACTTCTTATCAACAACGTTCAATTTAAAATATAAGGGTGATTGGGATAGAGTTTGTCCTTGGCATAGTAATTTATAGTATAAATTATATAAATCTACCCAAATTATATAAATTAAATCATCTTCAGGAAGTTTAGATACAGTATCTTTAATTTTAGTATAGTCATTTGAGTTATATATGGCCTTTAAGAAGTTTATATTGTACTCTAGGTTATGTTTCTCTGTTAGTATAATTATGTTTCTTGTAATAGCTTTTAAATGCTTAAATAACCATTCAGAAGATATAATTTCATTATATTCAAGATAGTATTCAACTTTCATTAGAGAAGTTAAAAACTTATTATTTTTAATACTAACATTTTTATGATTAGTTTTAGGAATTTTTGAATAATCACCTACACATATAGCTAAGGAGGGAGCCTTTAGATAAAAGTATTTATGCTTTCCAATGCTTTCAACATTAATAAATCTTAAATTTTCAAGTTCTTTAATAATTGAATTAGCTTTTAACTTACAATAAGATTCAGAAAGACTTGTATTATGCTTTCTAAATAGTTGATAAAACTGCTGAAATGTTATATAAGAACCAAGGCTAAAGATAATCTTTATATATTTATCAAATCCTTTTTCAATTACATAATCATAGTTTCTTCTTTGGGTAGGTGGAATATTTAAAGGAATAGCATTATTATCCATAAAGTACCTCCATTTATATTTTAATATCAGATGTATTTAAACTAATAAAATCATCACAATATTCATTTATAAAAGTCATTTTTTCATTAATAGCTATTTTAGTGTAGGATTTAGTTATTACTTCAACTCCAATTAACTTATTATTGAATTTAAATACTCCATCACAAGTATTTCGTCTATAAATTGATTTCAATTCACTTTCATTTTGCCATGATTCTTGAGATGTTCTATCAATACTACTATAAATCTTTAACAATATATAATCATGTTCAAGTTGAGTATCATCACTTTTATATAATGATTTTCCAATTTCTTTAAACATTTCTTTACTCTCATTAGTTAGAGTATATATACAAGTTGATTTACCAAAGATCAAATAAGTTCCAGTACGTTCTATTAAGTTATTATAAATTAAATTTTCAGTATCTCTATTACTGGTTGAAAAATGCTTTTGGGCAATATGGTCTGTCATAAATCCACAATTAGCTATAGCTAAAAGTAAGTGTTTATTATTATCAAAAAGTAACATTCTTTATTACCTCCTAATTAGAAGTATTAACTAAAATATAAATGATAATTATATATATTTTCCGTATATAAAAGTTAATATAAAGCTAGTAAAATAGAAGGTTTATAATATTTGAGTTAATATAAATAATCCTTCTATACATATAGAAGATAAACTATATAAGTTCATATATAAATATAAGTATCTTTAAATTTAGCATATAGATATTAGCTTATATAACAATCGCTTTAATTATTCAATATTCAACTAAGGTTGAATGGTTTATTAATTGAAGATTTCATCTAATTGTTCAATATTCTCATAGTCAACTAATATATTAATTATAATTTTATTATTAATTTATAAATATGTTTATATAATAAAGGTAATTTTAATTATATAAATATAATTTTAAGTAATTATTTTGAAATTAAATTTAAAAATATAATAATTTATTAATTATATAATTTAATAATAAAAAGTAATTTTAAATAATAAAAATTATATAAATATATATTAAATTAAAACAAATCTATATTATTATCAAGTTAATTTACATAGAAAATAATCATATATATTCCAACATTAGAAAAAAGGCACTAATTATTTTGATTAGGATAATAGATATAATATAATGTGCTAATTAAATGTGAGGGGAGTGGAGTATATATGATAGATATACAACAAATAAAAGATGATGAGATTGTTGTAGTTGGAGTAAAATCGAAAGATTTCTTAGGTAATCCTACATTAAATGAATATAAAATAGAGAAATCAGAGAATGGATTTAAAGTTAAATTTTCTAAGGTAGGATTGAGAAATCAAAAATATAATGGATGTATTGAAGTAGATAGAATTGTAACAAATATAAAAAGTGGAGATAGAAATGCTCAACTAATAAACTTTATATGTGAAAATAGTGAGATAGTTGCAGAGACTTGTGACAAGGAATTTAAAATGAGATTAAAAGAAGTGATTTATTATAAAGTTATAAGAAAAGGTAATGAATATGATGATGGAACAGAGGTTTAAGCAGAAGCTCCAAGAATTAGTTGATATATCAAATGATAAAACTATAGATAAAGTAGTAATAGTTTCAATGATAATATCTACTGCAATAACTTTGTTTTTATATTTTAGTACTTATAAAATACTATTTTCTATTGAAATAGCAAGACATAGTAAAATTCTATATTCTTTAATAATATTAAATGCAGTAATCATATTTTATATAAGTATGTTAGGAGATAAAACATCCAAACCTGTTCATAGACCTAAAATATACTTATTTACAACTATAACAATAGCAGTAGCAACATATTCTTTGCTTGCTGAAGAGTTTAATAGTTTCTTTGTAGGAGCAATTGAGACATTGATTGATATGACTGTGGTTCCGTTATTTATAGTTCAAACTAATTCTAAGATATTAACTGTATTAGTTCCATTCATAATAATAGCTATAGGATTTTATAAAAGTTTGACTATAGCTTTTAAGAAAGAGTATAAGAGAGATTTGCAGGAGTATAAAGTTGATTGGCTTACAAGAAATGTAGAGGAAGTAAGTAACTATAATATAGATTGTAAGATATGTAATGATTTTGCTACTGGAGAAGCAATATATTTAACTGAAAAGCAGAGCTTTAGACATATGCTAGTAGCAGGAAACTCAGGATCTGGTAAAACAAGTTTAGTATTAAGGCCATATTTAGCACAATTATTTAATAAAAAGTCATTCTATAGAGAAGAATTAAAAAGGCTAACATTAGGGGCTTTAGAAGAAGGTTTATGTTATATAAATGTTCCTGTAACTAATAAATATATAAATGAAAATTTTTCTATGGATTTAATAAGTATATATCCAGATAAGAAAGAGAGGTTTAAAGAAAAGTTCAGTAACCTTATAATAGGAGAGAGAATATCAGAAAACACTTTATTTAATGATATTGTGGAAAATGGAAAGACAATAATAAATTTAGAAAATACAAAAGGTGTAAAAAGAACCACAATAGCAATTAGAAGTTATCTGTGTGGAATTATAGATGATGAAATAAAGCTAAATTATTATACTTCTGAATATAACAGTTATACTGCTAGAGAGAACTTTAAAGTAAAGATAGATGTTGGACCTGTAGAAGTTGAAAATGAAGAATCAGAAAGTGAATATATAAGAGCTATAGTCCTTGATTTTTGTAGTGATAATGAGTCAATTTCATACGAAGTTACTGTGATTCAAGAAAGTGAAGGAAAGATTATATATAAAAACACAGGGGTAACAACTATAGCACCTGATGGTGGTTTAGGAGAACAAACCTTAAAAATAGGTGCAGCTAATGGAGTTAAGGTACATAAAATTGACCCTAAAATGGAGGAAATTAAAAAAGGAAATATAGCGAAGTATAATCCAATGATGTTAGGTGATCCTGAAAAAACAGGAGATATTATTGCATCAATTTTAACAGGTATGGAAGATAGAGAAGTTAATCCGTACTATAAAAATGCAGGGATTAGAGCTATTAGAAATATAATTATTTTACTTAGAGTAATGTACCCAATAGAAAACAATGGACAACTTCCAACTTTAGAAGATGTATTAGAACTTTTGAATGACTTTGGAAAAGTTGAAAAGATGTCTAGAAATATGAGTAAAGATGAAAATCTAAAGAAAAGATGGAAATCTGTAATTGAATATTTTGAAACATCATTTTATGAAATGCAGACTGATGAGAGAACAGGAAATAGAGTTAAGGGTACAAACTATGGAGTTAAAAGAGCAAAAACACAGGAAGCGGTTGCAGGTATTATTAATCAGTTAGATAACTTTATTGGACGAGAAGAAATTAGATATATTCTATGTAGTAGAACTGGTGGGCTTAATCTTGATGAAGTATTAGAAAATGGAGAGTGTATTGCTATTGCAACAAGACAGGCAGAGCTTGGAGATGTTATTGGTAGAGCTTTTGCTTTATTCTTTATAATGTCATTACAAACAGCAGTATTATCAAGATATAGTGAAGATGAAGCACCAGAAATACCATATGAAATAATTATTGATGAGTTTCCATTCTATTTAAATGACCAATCTAAAGTGTTCTTTACATTTAGTAGAAAGTATAAGTGTTCAGTTACTTGTGTTATTCAGAATATAGCACAATTAAAGGAACAAAGTGATATGTTTAAAGAAATAATATTAACTAATACGAACACTAAGATTATTTTACCTGGATCAAATGTGGAAGATAGAATTTATTATACTGAAATGTTAGGATTCGAGGATGTTTTTGAAGTTAAAACTGGTATTTCATCTACTCCACTATTCTCAGATCAAACAAGATATGTGGAATCTAAGAGTGGAACAATAACTGAAAAAAATAGAGTAACAAAAGAAAATTTAGCAACATTAGAGTTCAAAAACTGTTATTACTCTATTACTGACACTAAGGGTAAGTTAAAAATAGGTAAGGGAACGCTGGATTTCTTAAAACTAGATGAAAATAATACTACAACTAGTAAGGAGTATGATTTTAGTAGATATTTAAGCTCTATAAATACAAATAATATTAACTCTTCTGAATTGAAAACAGTAAAAAAGATTCAAAAACAAGAAAACATAGAAGGTGTTAATTATGATGAATTAATTAATGCTTTAAATAACAACGAAGAGATTGAATTTTTTGAGGGTGGATTTAAAGATATTGATAATGAATTAGAAGTTAATAGATGTGAGGAAGATAGAGCTGAACCTATAGATATAATGGAAAATCAAAAGAATGATGAAGCAATAGATACCATTAATCCTAATGATTTAAGTTCAGATGATTTTAATGATGATTCTTTTCCGGAGTATATAGAAAATGATACTAATGAGTTAGTAATATCAAAAGATAGTGAAGATGACTCTGAAAATGAAGTTATATCATCTAAAGAAACAATAAATAAACAAGATGATGTGACTATTGATAAGGTTAATTCTAATAAAAGAATAATAGAAGAAGATAAGTTGAGAAGTATATTAATTAATCTACATAAAAAGTTAAGTAGTTTTAGAGGGAATTCTTTGGAATTAGAATTTATTGAAAATTTAATAAGTTATGATGGTAAGCTGGATAAAGTTTATATAACAAAAGAAATTGCTAATGCTATTTATTTAAATGCTAAGGCTGATAATTTATCGATAGCGTTAATAAATAAAAAAAGTAGTAGTGATGTACTTTTAATATATAAGGATATAGATTTAGTGAAAATAAAGAAATATATTACTACTAAACAAGATGACATAAGTTGTGAATATAAAGAAATAGATGATTTTAACAACATAAAAATAAAATCTAAATAAGTATTCACATAGGAGGGGAAATGAATACTAACAATTATGATAAAGATAAAGTTGTAGAATTATTAATAAGCTATGTAAGACATTATAGAGTTAAAGGAAATATGACTCAAAGAGATGTTGGTAGATGTATTGGTATTACTGAGCAGAGATTTGCTTCTATTGAGAAGAATAAGCATAAGACCAATATTTTTAAATTTATTAAGATGGCTGAATGTTTAGGAACTAAGATAGATAATTTATATAAAGTAGTTAAAATTAATCAAGAGCAGTTTAATAAAATTAAATCCTTTAATTTAGATGGAGATTATTCAGAAGAATTAAAACAAGCATATGAAATAATAGATAAATATGAACTTGAGAAAAGTGATATTTCAAAAGAAGAAATAGACAAACTGTATGATTTAATTAAAAAGAAAAGTATATTGAGATATGGAAATGTAATTGAATCAAATCAATGGGAAAAAATTAAGGATAAGATATTAATAAAAAGTATACTCAAATTTTGAGTATACTTTTTATTTAAGATTTATTTGTAATTAATAAATCTCTAAAACAAAGAAATCCATATATTATATAATAATATTATTATTAATTGGTATAAGGTGGTATTATTATATTGAATAGTTTTATTTATATTATGTAATAAATAAGAAGTAAATATGGGAAAAGTTACAATTTCTAAGTAAGAGTTTATAGAGTTTATATTAATTTTACTTAAAATAAAGAATCTTTTAAGGAGGAGATTTTTATATATTATAGATAAAAGTAGTGTATGAGTATTGTTTAAAAATATATGATATCAATAAGTTATAAATTAACAATCTAAATTAGAATTATAAGGGAGATGAAGTTATGAGTAAACGTGTTTATATTAGTGCAGATTATTCAATTGATAGTGGTGATCGTAATGTTGTAGATATACTTAATAAATGGGGGAGTGATAATAAACATAAAGTAGATTTTGTAGATATGTCTAAAGTGGTTTCAGGTAGTATTTCAAAGGATCCTGATTGTCGTACTTGCGACTTGAAAAAAGAGTTTAATCAGCAGATAAATGCATCTTCCGCTGTTATTTTTGTTGTTGGTGATAAGACTGCATCTCGTAAAGCGGGAAGTGCTTGTTCACGAGCAACTAAGGATTATATATATTGTAGTTGTACTCCGTATAAGCAGAATACTAATGGGACTAAAGTTTGTAAGGTTTTTAATACTTTTACTCCAGGAGAAAATGATGATGTTGGAAGTATAAATACGTATTCTTACCTTAAGCATGAGTTTGAACAGGCTAAAAAACGTAAAAAACCCATAATTGTGGTTTATAACTCATTACGAAAAGAATCTAGCTGGCTTCCTGCATATATGACAGATTATAAATCAGATGCTCAGCCTTTTTGGATAAGGAACTCTCTTGGTGAAAAAGTTAGTAACTATGCCTATATAAAAGAGGTGTTAGGATATGATTAATTTACTAAAGAAGAGTAGTACGTGGGCAGGGACTATTACTACAGTGCTTTTTACAATTGTTCCAGAGATTTGTTTTGGAAAAATTAAATTATTATCAAATGTATCTGATGAAGGAAATATTATATTAACTCGTATAATAACTTTTTTTATTATTCTTATACTATCAATAATAGGAAATTCTCTTTATCTATTATTTCGAAGAAAAATTATTATAAAAGGGAATAGTTATATAATTCAGATTGAATATGGAGATTTACTAGATATGTGCGATTGTAAAAAAGTAATTAATTTTGATGAATGTTTTACAACAAGTGTTGGTGAGGCCCCTTCAGAAATAAAGCCAAGCTCTCTTTGTGGACAATATCTTAAAAGAAATCCAATAAAAGATATGCAGATATTAATTGATAAAGCAAATTTAAAGCCTGATGAAAGTAAGTCAAAATATAAAAATAAGATTAGATATGAATCAGGCAAATTAGTTCCAAATAATGATGATTTATTAATGGCATTTGCAAAATTAGATGAAGATGGGTTAGGAAGATTCTTCTCTCGTGATGAATTTCTTGATTGTTTGTGTGTACTTTGGAAAGAAATTGATAAATACTACGCACAAAAAGATGTATATATACCTATATTAGGATCAGGAATAACTCGTATGGATGGTGAGTCAGGATCATCTCTTACACAACAGGAATTATTGGATATAATAATTTATTCATATAAGTTAAGTCCTTACAAAATAAAACATCCATATAAATTACATATTGTATGTCAAAAGAGAGAAGATTTTTCTTTAAATAAAATTGGTGAAAATATATAAAATAAATATAATGTTAAATAAATTTAGTAGTCAACTTTAATAAAAATAAGTTTAATAATAGATTAAAGTAGCTTAATCTATTATTAAATAAAATCTAACGTACTGATTAGATATAATAGATAATTTTAATATAGTATTAATTAGAGTACATCGATTTATTTGGTGTGCTTTTTGAATTTTAAATATATTATTTGTAGATTAGTTTAATTGCTTTTTTTAGTTTTGAATATAAATTTACCTATAATATATCGGTATAACAAGTGTAAGAATCAAGTTTTAAATTGGATTTAAGTGTATTTATCATAGTTCTGTTTAATATATCAATAGCAATATGTGATATATCTTCATCAACAACAATATAAATACTATCTTTGGTTATATCAGTTATATAAATTTTCTTTTTATTTCTGAAATTAAAGTCTTCTATATCCTTATAAATAGCCAGCATAGTTGATTTAATAGTTTTTGAAGATAAGTAATTTAATCTAGTGTTAAGTGGTGAAAAAGGTATATGCTCTATTAACTTTACTTCATAGCTCTTGTAAGTTTCATTATTAAATATATCTATTGCATTAACAAGGTCGGATAAATTTTCTTTAATAAAGCTTAGGAAAACCTCAATTTCATCATCAAATAGTAAAGTAGATTTATGTATATATAAATAATTTTTAATATCTTCAATTGATGTAAATTGACAGATATAAGCTTCTAAAACTAATAATATTGTAGTTATTAAACTATATTCTAAGTCTGGATTTATAGTTTTTATATAATTAATTAAGTGATTATCTGAATCGCCAGAAATTATATAGTGTTTCAATCTTAGAATGTTTAATAAAGTATTGAAATATATATCTGGAAAAGTTCCTTTAATAACAAAAGAAGCACGCTTTTGGATAAAGTAATTAAATGGATAAGTGTCATTAATTGTTCCATTTAAACTATATGAATTAGGTATATAGTTATCTAAAGTTAAATTCTTTAGAGAAATTACCTCACAATAAGTTTTATATAGTTTTAAAAATTCTATATTAGATATACCTTCATATAAGGAAATTGGTAAATCGGTGTTATTTTCTAGATAATATAATAAATTAGATTTATTAATACAGAAATTATCTATTGAAATTAATTTATTTAAATATGAATCTAATTCAAATTCTTTACTTTTTAAAATTGATCCATCATCTAACTCTAAACTTCTCATATATGCTCTATATTCAATTAGATAAAGGTCTCTTTCTTTATTAATATAAGTGATGTATGAATGTTTATTAATAATATCAAATAGCTTTTTATAGATAGGTATTAAAGCTCTGTAGCAGTTTAATTCTGATTTATTAAAGTTATTATAAGCAAACATATCAACGAGTTGTTGGATGTTTTTAATATCTTTTCCGTATAGTATTTTAATTATAAGGATAAGTGGCATTGTAGTTTCATCAGAGTGTTTGAAAGAAATTTTTAAAGGTTTTGGAATATCTGATATTAATTTAATCAGTTTCTCATCACTACAATTAAAGCATAATCCGTCTGAAGTGATATATTTAATAGTAGATTTATTAGGATATATTACAAGGAATTTTCCACTCATTAATTTATAGTGATAGTTTTTGAAATTATTTATATTAAGATCTATTGTTTCAATAGGAGAGTTATCAATTTCAATTTTATTAAGTATTTGCAGGCAACTTCTTTTTATCTCATCTGAATAATTAATTTCTTTATATTTTTCTATGTCTGAATTATTCAATTCAATTTCAAATTCATCGGAATTTAAAATGTTATCTTTAAAATTACTCATATTTATACCTCATAATTAGTTTATTCATTCTATAGTATTACCGTATAGAAGAAAAAATATTAAATAATAATACAGTAATAAAAAGTAATTTTAAATAATAATAATTACTTTTTATTAGTTGTGATTTTATATTTTTTACATATATAGAAAAAGAATTTATCTAATTAAAAATAATTTTAAATTAATAAAAATAAATAAAAGTAATTTAAAATAATAAAATATAAAGTTTTAATATTATTTTAAAATAAAAAATAATATTTAATATTAATATAAATTTTAAGTAAATCTATAAATAGTTATTTGATATTAAATTAAAGGATTATAAAAAGTAATAAAATAATAAATAAAATAATAAAAATATAATTAAAAATAAAAATAATGCTTGAATGATAAGTATACATAATATAAAATATATTTAGAGATAAAAACGAGATATTTGGAGGGAAAGTTATGAGTAAAGAAAAGGTGTGTACAATTAATGCAAATGCAGATGGAGGAAACTATAGTATAAAAGTACTAATAGGAGAGTCTTATGGTAAATTTACAAATGCATTTATTTCGGCTGACAGAAGTGAAGTAAAAGCTACATTAGAAAATGAATCATATGTTGGTAGAAAAAAAGAGGATATATATAATTCTTTATTTGTATCTTTTAAACTTAAAGAAGATAAACCAGTTGAATTTATGTTTGATACAAGAGCATTAGGTATCGAAGGAAGTCAATATAGAGCAAACAAAGAAAAATGCAATGATAAGCAATTAGTAATGAATACATTATTATCTGTAGCAGTTATGCAATTAGTTAATATGGATAAATCAGAGTATCAAAAGGAAATGAACTTTGATATTAACTTATCTACTGGATTACCAGTTAAGGAATGGTTTACTAAAGGAGATAAAGAAACATATGCTTCTTTATTTAAGGGACAACATGTTATAGAATTTAAAGATAGATATATTACACAAGAACTTGGAATAGAGAAGATTAACATAAACGTTAAAGATGTTGATGTTCAAATAGAAGGTATAGCAGCTTTAGAACTTGTATCAGATGTTGAAAGTATTGAAAAAGAAGAAATAGTTAATTATGCAAATAAAGAAATTGCAATTATAGATATTGGACAACATACAACAGATATAGCGGGTGCTAAGTATGTTTATGATAGAAGGGATAAGTCTTTAAGTCTTGAAACATCAAGAAAGTTAGTTGATGGAATAAATATTGGAATTGGTGATGTACTAGAAGATATAGTTGAAGAAATTCAAAAATCTAAAATAGTAGATAGAAATGAAGAATTAACACCAGAACATATATTAGAAGCAGTTATGGACTTTAATGGAGTATTAACTTCATGTGGAGTTGATATTAGTTCAATATATGAAAAACATATGATAGCTTTTGCTAATAGAATAGCTGAATATTTTATAAGAATGTGTGATGAAGCTGGAAGTAGACAAAGATTAAATTTAATCTTACTTTCAGGGGGAGGATCTAACGAACAGATAATTGTTAGAGCATTTAAAGATTTTATAGCTAAAAATGAATATAATTCAGAGATAGTAGATGTAATGAATGAATACTGTGAGCCTGTATATGCAAATGCTCTAGGTTATGACAAGATGAGTAAATTCAATAGATAAAGTTTACTAATAGGCTCTGTATAGAGTCTATTTCTACATATTAGGAGGTGTGATTGATGGCTAGAGGAAGAAAAAAGCAAGAAGTTGAAGTTGGTTATGTAAAAGAGAGATTTATAGTTGATTTAATTCTTAGTGAAGAAGAATTAGCAAAGATAAATGAGATAGGAAAAACTAAATACATATCTGATTTAGTTAAAAAGGATTTTAATACCTCTAAGATGGAAGATACTTCATATAACTTAACAGTAACGGATGAAATTAGAGAAAAATTTAATAATGATCCTAGAAGGGCTTATTTGTTAGGTCAATTATTAACAGAATTTTATTGTAATATCAAAAGTGAACCTGTACAAATAGTAAATAATAATATTGAAACTAAGGTTTCAACTACCAATAAAGTTGAAAATGATGAAAAGATTAGAGATGAAGAAATTTCAATTGAAAAAGATATTGAAATTGAAGAAGAAAATATTGAAGAAGAATTAGAAGAATCAATAAAAGATGATTTTGAAAGTTATACAGAAAGAGTGAGTTTCAATGATAGACAAGAGCAAATTGAAGAAATTGCAGTGTCAAAAGAAACTCCTGAGAAAGAAGAACAAAATCCTATTCAATCTGATGGAAGAATTGGAAGGTTGAATACAGCTCCATTAATTAAGAAAAGATTAGGAAGTAAAAAGTAGAGAGTTTGTATAGAATAAAATTAATAATATAAAGAATAATTTTACTGATTTTTTGAGCTACTGATATGTTATCAGTAGCTTTTGATTTATAATTGTTAAATTAATTCTTATTTTGGATTCAAAAGAATTCTTCAATTAAATCATTTTTAATTATATTGTTATAAAATTAATAATTTTCCTCTTTCTAATATATAATCTATTAAGTAGAAATTTTATGGGAGAAATTAAAATGATAGATTATAAAATAAATAATGAAATGTTAGATATTCTAGAAAAAATACACAAGGGATTAATGATTGATTACGATGGGAATTTTATAAATGAAGATTATATGTTTACAGTGAAATTTAAAGATTTTGATAATTATTGTGAGTGTATTACTATAGAGAAGGATAAATGCATCGATGAAAATGATGCTAGAATATATTTAATAATAACATTATTTATAGAGTGTATAACTGAATGTAAATTATATAAAAATATAAAAGATTACGATTATGAAAGTTTTAAGAAGTGGCTTTATTATATAGGTGATGAATCTTTTAGAGATGAAGAAGAAATAAAGATTCTATACCCTGAATATAATGATATATTCAATGATTTTAAGGAAGGTTTAGATAAAGCGAACTTCGCTAGAACTATTTTAACTAAAAATGAACGATTTAAATTTGGGGAGTTTGTTGAAAATAACAATAGATATAAAAATATTGTAAAATATAAAATAAATATTATAAATAAGCAGTTAAAAAAATTATAAAAGTTATATAATTTTTCTTTTATAAGAAGTATAGGGTACTCCATAAAGTATTTAGTTAAAATGATTTTAAGTTAATATATAGATAATTAAAGAAATAATACCATACATTACAAATAGACATAAATTAAATTATTTTGTATTATAATTAAAGATTAAAATGAATAAAAATATTAGATAGCTAGACCAATATTATTGGGACTAAGGAGTATATAATAGAAGGTAAATATCATTTTTGAATATATTACTATTAGAATATTTAATTGAAAAGAAGCAAGTTTATTTAGTTAAGCTGGCTTCTTTTTCTTGTTTAAATATTAAATTAATACTTCTGAATAAAGGTCATATTAAAATTTGTATTTTTAGAATTGAGAATGGACTAGCTTTAAATATTGTAAATTTCATTAATTAGTTTAGTAAGAAGAAAATCTTCTTTTAAAATAAAATATAAAAATAACATAGGAGGAAATGCAAATGGGTGTAGATGTAGTAAGTAATATTTCAAATTTAATGTATGAGGTTGTTAAGTGGCTTCAAATTTTAGCAGTTCCAGCAGCAGCAATTGCTTTTTGTGCAGGTGGAGTTATTCAAATAATGGGTGGAGCAGAAGGTGCTAGAAAAGCAAGACCTTGGTATGTAGGTGCTGCCATTGGATTAGTAGTAGTTCTTGGATCAACAGCATTGGCTTCATTCTTAAAACAAAATATTGGTTTCTAATATAAATAATATTTTATTAATTATTTTGGGGGTGATATCGTGAGTAGTGTAGAAATACTCCAAAACCTCTCAGATCTATTAGTAACTAATAATATATTTAAGGACTTACTAAGGGAATTAGGATGGGGATTAGTAATGTTTTTAAAGAAATTAATAGACATTATTGATACAGTTGTCCAAAACACTTATAAGATAATTAACTTTGTAAGTTCTACTATTATTGAAAATAATATAGGTGTGTTATCAGGTATAATGGTAGCTATTTTAGCTATATCAATAGCTATTTTAGGTTATAAGCTTATTTTTAAAAGAGATAATAAAAGTAATGCTTTTACAGGGGCGTTATTAGTTATAGTTGTTATGATGGCTTTACCAATTATATTTAATCAAGGAGTTAAAATAGTTAGTAGTTTAAGTGGGAGTGTCAGTATCAGTACCAATACAGATGAAGGACTACTTTCAGATAGAGTAATTAAATCAAATCTGCATGATTTAATGAAGTATGCTAAATATGACAATTTCAAACTGCCTTCTAATGTAACTACATATAATGATATACCACCATCTATTTTAAAACATATAGATATGAGTGAGGTTTTAGAGAATTCTGAAATTCCTAATTCTAAAAATAAAGGTGTTATTAATAAAGAGTTAGATTTCGATAAAAATGGTAATATAGTAGACAAAAAATTTAATGGAAATATGTTAACTGGTAGAGATGGATATTATAGATACTACGTAAATTGGTTTTCAATTATAGCTAACTTTATAATTGTTGGAATAACGTTACTACTTATGGGAGTTAAGACAGTTAAAATAGTGTTTAACTTGGCTTTAGATAGAATAGTAGGAACTATATTAATACTTACTGATATTGAAGAAGGTAAAAGAGCTAAAGAGCTTTTAACTCATATAATTTCTACGTTTGCAGTTTTAATGGTATCTGTATTTAGTATGAATTTATATTCTGAATTTACAGGATGGATTCAGACACAACAATTAGGTAGTGGCTGGATTGGAGTAATAACTAATTTAGTTGTATTACTAGGAACATCAATAGCATTACTTGAAGGACCATCTATAATACAAAAGCTATTAGGAACACAAATAGAAAGTGGTGTAGCTAGAACAACAGCACAAATGTATGGAGCTAATAAATTAGGTAAAAGTGCTGTAGGTGGAGGAATATCAGTTGGTAAATCAGCTTTTAGATTTGGTAAGTCTGCAATTAAGATGGCTGATAAAACTGGATTAACTGAAACATTAAATAAAGGAGCTATGAAAGTTACAGATGCCTATGGAAAGGCTGCTGATAAGTATGGAATCCATAACTTAGATGATATATCAAATAATAAATCAGGTGGGAATAATATAGATTCTTCAAATGGAATAACTAATAGTGATACTTCAAGTAATAGTGATGGAAGTAAACAAAAATTTGAAGGTGGAACAACACAAGATAGTAACAATAAACCTCAAAGTAAGAGTGTCAGAGTAGCAGGGTATAGCGGGATTGAACAGGATATGAAGGAATCGGGATTTAATAAAGAAAATGATCAAGAAAATCAATCTTGGGAAGGAAATGAAGCTACAGATAAATATAGCAATGATAATATAAATTCTTATAAATCTAATATACCAGATGAATTAGATTTTAATGAAGCTTTAAATAATCATGATAAACAGACTTATAACAAAAGAATGAATTTAAACGCTAATAGAAGACAGCAAAGATTAGATAGCTTAAATACTATTGGAAAACATAATTTAAATAGCAATAAAGATAATGATGTTATTCCAAGAAATTTTACTAAAAAAGGAGAAGATAAATAATGAAATATATTATACCTAAAGAAATTTCAACTGAAATCAAGTTTAGTAAGTCAATATATTTAAAAGATTTTATTATTTCAATAGTTGCACTAATGATAAGTGTAATATTTTCTCCTTTAGTATATCAGCCATTATTAGTATTTTACTATATATATGTGGTTGTAGGAACTTTACTGTTGTTAAGTAAGAGTAAATCAAATCCTAAGAGAAGATTATATCAAAGTATATATTATTCCTTTAAAAAAGATAACAAAGTTTATAGAAGAATGTAGATTAGTTTTTAAAATTAAAAATCCTAGTAGTTGCTAGGATTTTTATTTGTGAAAATTATCTAGAAATTATTAAAGAACAGGGAGTAAATAAAATGGGATTTAAAAAGTTTGATGATATAAACATTAGACCTAGTAAGGAAAAGATTAAGGAACGAGAGAAAAAGCAAAAAAGAGAAAAAGTTAAATTAAGTAAAGAGGAAAAATTAAAAGCTAAGGAAGAAAAAAAGAAATTAAAGGAGGAGATGAAAAATCTTAAAAAAACTGATAGAAGTATATCAGCTTACACAAAGGATATTATGGACTTTGTAGATATAGACGAAGATGATAGATTCATTATGAAGTATGGATATATGGACTTATATCAGATTAAAACCAAAGATGTACATGCATTATCAGAGAGTGATATACAAAGACACATATACAGTTTTATTAGTTTCTTAAGAGCTTATTCAGAAGATTTTAAGATACTTAGTATGAACTTTCCTGTTAATACTACAACACAACAAATGTACATAGAAAAGAATTTAAAAGTAACTACAAATCCAATAGCTAAGAAATTCTTACAAAGGAAGTTAGATGAGTTAATATTCTTAGAACAAAATAGATTTGATAAAGAGTTTTATATAATGATCTTTGCAAGTAATAAAGAAGAGATTGAAGATAGAGAAAGAGTTTTATATATAAATCAAAATATAGCCTTTAAGGTTGAAGAAATAAATCTAGAAAAGAAGTTGAAAATATTATTTAAGTTGAATAATTTCAATACTAAGTTGAATTAGAGAGGAGGAATTATTATGGCTAAAGAGATTAATTATAATCCATATCTGATTAAAAAAATACAGCCCGTTGGTGGAATAAAGTTTGAAGATAGACACGTAGTTAAAGGTGATGGTTTTGAAGCGTGTATTCAAATATATGATTTACCTACTTATGTAGATAATTTTTGGTTAGAGAGTATTTTATCATATGAAGATGTAGTTGCTACAGTTGATATAGCAACAGAAGATAGAAAAGTATCTTTAGATAAACTTAATAAATCGATAAGAGAACAAGCTGATAGATATTATCACATAAATGATAATGTAGATAAGATAAATGCAGCAGCAGAATCAAGAAATTTAACTGATTTAGTTGAAGAAATAACTCAATCAGATGAAATTATTAAGATAGTTACTATTAGATTATATGTATCAGCTAAAACTTCAAAAGAATTAGAGGATAGAGTTAAGCATATAGTTGAAAATTTAACTAATGAGGGATTTAAAGGATCAGTATTTCTTAATGAACAAGAATATGAATGGAAGGCATTGTTTAAAGGTGCTACAGAACAATCTAAAGAGTTACCAAATAGAGAAGGAAAACAAATTCCATCATTTGCTTTAGGGGGAGGATATCCATTTCACTATTCTGAATTAACGGATCCTACCGGAATATATATAGGAACTACTAGAACTGGTGGAAATGTATTATTTGATCTTTTTACAAGAAATGAAATAAGAAAGTCATATAATGCACTTGTAGTAGGAATGATGGGAAGTGGTAAATCAACATTTTTAAAGAAATTATTAGTTAATAATGCAATAGTAAATAATACAATTAGAGTTTTAGATATAGCAGGAGAATTCAAGACTTTGGTTACAACTCTTGGTGGTAAAGTCGTTGCTTTAGATGGTAGTGATGGAATTATAAATCCACTTCAAATATTTGCAACTGTAATTGATGAAACAAATAATAAGGTTAATGAAGAGAATTCATTTATGCTTCACTTATCTAAGGTGAGTATGATATATCAATTTATATCTCCAAATAGCGAACAAGCTGATATAAGAGAGTTTGAAAAGATATTATCAGATTTTTATACTGACTATGGAATAGAAAGAAGTAGGGCCACTACATATAATACCTTGCAGTATCCTATTATGGAGGAATTAGTTGAATATGCTAAGAAACAATTATATTCAGATGATAAATTTACCATTGTAAGGGATAATTTAACTCAATCAAGACAAGAAAGATTAGAACATATTATTTTAAATGTTGAAGGGATAGTAAGAGATTATGGAGCTTTATTTAATGGACATAGCTCAATTGAAAATATAGATAAAGAGCAGATAGTAAGTTTCGAGGTTAAGAACTTAACTCAATTTGATAAGAGAATATTTGAAGCACAGACATTTAATATACTTACAATGCTTTGGAATAATGCCCTACAACAAGGAATTAGAGAAAAGAAGATGTTTGAAAGTGGAATTAAAACTTTTGATGAAGCTAAAAAATATTTACTTATCTTAGATGAGGCTCATAAGTTTGTTAATACAGATAATATGATTGCTGTTGATTATTTAATCAGATATGAGAGAGAAGCGAGAAAGTATTTCTCAGGACTTATACTTGCTACACAGAGTATAAGAGATGTTGTACCAGAAAGCTGCTCTACAGAGGAGTTAAGTAAGTTAAAAACACTATTTGAATTATCTCAATATAAATTTATATTACAACAAGATAATAACGCTAAAAAGGCTATAGCTGAAATATTTTCAAATCAGATTACCACATCTGAAATAGAATTAATTCCATTCCTAAGAAAAGGTGAATGTGTAATGGCTATAAATGGAGATAGAAATCTTACATTTAAAATAGATGCCACAAATGAAGAATTAAAGCTATTTGAAGGTGGAGCATAAAATGAATAAGAAATTTGTAATAGGATTAGGAATAGCATTATTAGCATTTATTTTTGGATTAGGATTTAAATTCTTTAGTAATAGAGTTAATAATGATAAAAAAGATAATAGTTCTACAATAGAAGATATTAATACATCTGATTCAACTAATAGTGAAAAAGTAACTAAGGTTGATAAGATAGTAAAAATTGAAGATGGATATAAATCATCAATTATTCAAGGAGATACTGATACAGAAACATTATACATTAATAAAATAGAATGGATAAAAGAATATTGGTGGAATGATAATTTCTCTTTTGAAGAACTTATTCAATCAAAAAATGTAGCTGAAAACTTTGCTCAAGGAATTGCTTTATATGAGAGAAGTAATCCAGATAAGCATGTAAATAAGGCTAAAAAATATGCATCTAAAGACTGCTTTGTTAGAGATATGATTGAACCTTTTTCATGGCCTGGTGCAAAAGAAAATACTAAAGAAATGCAATTAGAGAATGTTGAATCAGAGTCATATGAATACGTAATTGATGAAGGAAGATTATATTATAGCGTTATTGTATATTGGAACTGGATTGATAATAGAGATGTTATAGCAAGCAAAGGGTATACAGAGTATATAGTTGGTGTAGAAAAAATAGATAATGAATTTAAAGTAGTAGATTACTACGCTAGATAATGGAGGTTGAATTATGGAAGCTACAAGTTCAACTGAAGTTACATTAGTAAAAAAGATAGGTAAATATTCTTTGTTTAGCATAGTAACGAGTATACCAATATTATTAATTCTAATGCTTATAATGGTTGCGACTATGTCTGTTACAATTAATAAAAATACTACTATAGGTGGAGTTGGAAACTTAGAAGGAAAGGTTCCAGCTCAATATATTGAAGATTTTAATTATGCTTCAAATATATCTGGGATACCTAATTGGGTTTTAGCGGCTGTATGTAAGCATGAATCATCTTTTAGGATGGATGCAGTTAGCTCATCAGGTGCATATGGATTAATGCAATTTAGAAAATATGAGAGTAATGGAGCAAGTAATTGGGATTATTATTTAAATAACGGATTAGACAAATGGGTTAAAGAAGCAGGATTTAATTATAATAATTCAGAGGAAGCTTGGAGTATATTTTTAGAAAGTAGTAAAATGCAAATTCTAACTGGATCATTCGTATTAATGGAAAAGGGGAATTATGCTTTAAAGGCCTGTGGTATAGTTGATTCAATTCAACCATTCAACATTGAAAATATGAATTTATTTCCCTGGAATGAAGATGAAGATAATCCTGTATTGAGAGATTCGTTAAGAAGATTATTTGCAGTATATAATTATGGGCAAAATCTTGGAATGACTATTGATTTAGATAATGCGGAGTCTAATTATCCTAATAGAGTATATGAAACTGCTATGGAATTTAGAAAAGGTGGAATTTCTGTTGATATAGATGGAGTGATAGGACGAGCTATACAAGTAGGTAAAGGAATGATAGGCAAAACTACTTATGTATATGGTGGAGGTAGAAATCAGTATGATATAGATAGAGGAATTTTCGATTGTTCTAGCTCAATTCACTATATGTATAAACAAGCAGGGCTTGAATTAGGTCCTCTTACATCTGCTACTACATATACGTTAATTAATATGGGAAAAAGAGTGGCCTTTGAAGAAATGATACCAGGAGATCTAGTTTTCTTTAATACTGAAGGCGTAAATAGTCATATGGGAATGTATATAGGAAATAATCAATTCTTGCACTGTGGTGTCAGTACAGGAGTTACAATTGCCGAATTCAATAGTTATTGGAAACCTATATTTTATGCAGCTACAAGAGTAGTTTCAGAAGGGAGCGAAATGTAAGTGAGTGATAATAAATTAGCCATATTTAAAGAAAAATTAGAAGACTTGATATATATTATAAAAAGAAATAGTAGATTTAAATATATGGCATTTACTATTATTTTTTCAGGAGGATTATTATTTTTCTTATCATCAAATATGTTATTTAATAGTACAAGTAATGATGTAAGTACAGAATTAAATATACCTTTAGCATATGACACTATTAATATATCATTACAAAGTAGAGAGTATAATTCAACTAATGGATTTATAAAATTCAATATTAAAGTTGAAGATAAAAATATTAATAGAGAATTAAAACCAAGGTTTGAGTTAAGAAGTAAATCAGATCCAGGAGCATTAATTCCATTAACCTCTATTAAAGTTACTGATAATGAATATGTAGTTATTACAACACATAATAAAAAGTGGTCATATTTATCTTTACAGGTGTATTTAGAAGATATGAATAATAAAGATAATGAAGATGTAGGACCATTTAAGTTATATTCAAATATTAAAGATTTTGTTAAGAATGATTTATTAGTTCAAAAGAGTGATAAAGAGTACTATGTTGAAATTGTTGATAGAGAAATTTTAAATATTGAAAATCAAATAATAGAATATGAAAATCAAATTCAAAATAATAAATTAGCAATAGAAAATATTATAGATAAGAATAAAAAATTAGAAGAAGAAAAGAAGTATCAAATAGATACTGAACTAGCAAATACAGAAAGTATTATAAATAGTAATATATTAGCAATTAATAGTTTAGAATCAAATAATAATGAATTAACTCAATTAATTATTAAGTCTAAAGAAAAGATAAGTAAATTAGAAATTAAAAAATCTGATTACTTAACAGGTAATAGAAATGAGTAAGATTAAGATTTTTAATAAGATATATATAATAGTACTTTTAGTTTTAGGCTTTTCTTTTATTAATAATATTAGTACAAGTGCAATTACCTTAGAGGAAAAAATAATAGAACAAAATAAGCAATTAAATGAGAGTATTGATGAAAAACAAATGTTACCCGATTTCTACTATAATCAATATGAAGAAATAAATAGTTATAGCAACGGACATATTATTGATTTAGGTAGTGTAATAATGAAATTGGTAAAAACAATAACTATAGATGGTAGAAATGTCGTTATATCGTTATATGGCCTGTATGTTTTAGTAATGCTAATATATCTGGGCATATTTGGAAGTAGAGACTTAGCAAAGAGAAAAAGAGCAATAGTATCTCTAATAGGAATATCATTAGTATTTTTATTATATATAAATATACCTCTAATTATGATCTATATTCAAGGAGATAAGAGTTTGATATTAAAAGTATCATTTACAGATAGAATCAACAGTATAGTACGATTTCTTCAAAGCAATAGTTTTATTATAGCTGCTATTCTTGCATATGTAGGTATAACAAAATTAATAGTAAGTAAAAATGATTTAGGATTTAAACTACAAGGAAGGTATTTAGTTAAATTTAGTTTTGTACTATTAATACTTCTGAATATCGTTCCAATAATTATAAAAATTATTATTTAGAATAATTAAAAATGAAGCGTATCATAAGTAAGATAAATTCATATAAGCCTATAGAATAACTAAACAAAATAACAAAAAACATTCAAGAGGAAAAAGAACCATTGCTAGTTACACTTTGAGATGATGTAAGTGAAGAAATACCGTATGATTCCATAAAGAGTATACTAGAGAATTTCAGCAAGGTTCTAACAGAAAGTGCAACTAGAGAGCAACAGACGAAATTGCTTCATATGATAATATCAGAAATAACTATAAATGAAGCAAGAGAAATAAATTCAATAAAATTAAAAATAAATGATAGTTTGGTTGACTATATAAGTAAAGAAGAAGGAGTATCTATGAAGGGTACTCCTTCTTCTTTTATATTAAGAAATATTGGGGTAAATACTTTGAATTTAGATATTGCTATATAAGTTATTTTCAGTTAAAAAATAAACCTTTCAAGACAGAATTAGACAAAATTTTCAATTTTAAAATGGTAATATTAGATAGGGAATATAAATAATAATGGAGGATAATTATGAAAAAGAAATTAATAGCATTTATTATGGTGATATTAGCTTTAGGACTTGTAGGATGTGGAAATGGTATTGTAAAGAAGTCTATTGAGCAGGCGAAAGCATCTATAGAGATTAAGGAATATGATAAAGCATTGCTTTCATTAGAAATGGCATTAGATGAAGACAATGATAATGAAGAAGCCAATAAACTATATAGTATAGTTGATAAATATCAAAAAGCTAAAAAATTATTAGAGGAAAATAATGCTGATAAAGCTAAAAATTTATTAGATGAAATGGATAGTGAATATGTAAATTATAAAATTAAAGATGATATTGATTCATTAAAACAACAAGTTGAAGATAAGATTAAAGAAATTGAATTAGTAAATAGTAATTTGAATGATTTATTAAGCTTAATCGATGAAAAGAAATATGATGAAGCAAATGCTTTGTTTGAAGAAATAAATAAAAGCTCGTTAAATGAAGAGCAAACAACAAAATTAAATGCATTAAAAACAAGAATAGATACTGAATTAGCAGAAATTGAAGCTCAAAAAAAGGCAGAAGAAGAAGCTAATAAGAAAAAACAATACGAAGGTACTAAGGATAAATATATAGAAAAATTAAATGCACTAGACGCTGAATTAGCTTATGCGAAGGATTCGTATGAAAAAGGAACAACTGCTGATTTAGTATCAGGGGAAGGTACTGCTTTTAGTAGATGGGATGGTATGTTAAATGAAATTTATAATTTATTAAAAATTCAACTTTCAGCATCAGAAATGGAAGAGCTTACAAATAAACAAATTAGTTGGATAGAATATAGAGATAAAACAGCTGAGAATGAATCAGCTACTTTTGGTATGGGTTCTTTGGCTACAGTACAATATAATTCAACATTGGCTAGAGTTACAAAAGAAAGATGTTATGAGTTAGTTAATACTTATATGAAGTAACTTAATTGAAAATATATGATAATTTTATTTTATAAAAATTATTATGAATAATAGTGAGGTGATAAAATTATGAAAAATAAATTGATATCAATTATATTAGTATATGCATTAAGTTTGGGATTAATTGGATGTGGAAATAATTTAGTTGATAAATCAATTGAAAATGCAAAAGTATCTATGGAAAATAAAGAATATGATAAAGCTTTAATTTCTTTAGAGTTAGCATTAGATGAAGATCCAGAAAATGGTCAAGCTAATAAGTTATATAGAATATTAGAAAAATATATAGAATCAAAAGAGTTAGTAGATAATGATAAATTTCATGAAGCAGAAGAGATAATTAGTAAATTAGATAATTCGTTATTTACAGGACTTTCAATAGAAGAAGATATTAATAGTTTAAAAGAAAAAATAGATAAACATAATAAGGAAGAAGTTGCAATATCAGAAGAAAAGAAAAAGCAAGAAGAGGAATCAAGTAAAACACAAGAAGAAAATAAAGAAGAAGTTCAAATACAAGAATCTAATGTAGAACAGCAATCAGTGGCAGAAGAAAAGAAAGACATATGTTTTATATGTAAACAAGAAGATTATATTAGTAATTTGCAAGAGTTACATGGGTTTGGAGTAGTGCATAATTATTGTTATGAATCAGCTCCAATATGCTCTATATGTCATCAAACCAAACTTATAGGAAATGAGGATTTGGATAAGAACGGAATATGTGATTATAAATGTGATAAACTATGTACTAATTGTTGGACAAAACCTAAAAATAGTGAAGTTAGTGGATTATGTAATGAGTGTGAGTGGAATAAATATTATTCAAATAAAGCTACATGTGGAGGTTGTACAGGAAATATAGTAGATGGAAGTCTAGCAGGAACTATATGTCCTGATTGTGGAACTAAATTCAAAATAATTCCTGTGAATTAGAGATATATAAAACCTCACTTACTACCGATACGGAGAACCGTATCATAAGTAAATGAGGTTTTTACTAAAATTGTATAAATAAAAATTTCTCTGGTTATGTAGAATATAGTATAATTATTGTGGAAAATAATTCAGTATAAGGGGTATTATTATGAGTAAACCAATAGTATTTATTTCTCACGTAACGGAAGAGAAGGATATTGCATTAGAGTTAAAAGTGTTATTAGAAGAAAGCTTTTTAGGAATGATGGATATATTTGTTTCATCAGATGATACATCTATATCAGCGGGAACAAGATGGTTAGATAATATATCTAATTCTTTAGGAAATTGTGCAATAGAGTTAATATTATGTAGTCCAAAGTCGGTTAAAAGACCTTGGATAAATTTTGAAGCAGGTGCAGGGTGGGTTAGGAATATACCAGTAGTGCCTTTATGTCATTCTGGAATGGAGCCAACTAACTTACCAATACCATTAAATTTATTACAAGCTATAAAACTTTCTGAAGTATCAGGACTAAAACTTTTATTGCCTTTACTATCAAGTTCAATAGGTTCAAAAGAGCCTAAGGTTGACTTCAATGACTTTGTAAATAAGGTTAAAGATTTTGAAGAAAATTATACATTTTGGGATGATTGTAATAAATACTTTGAAAAGTTATTAAAAATTAATCCTAATATAGTTAATGCATTAAAGCAGGGGCAAAATATACAAATAGAGTTAATGGAAGGTCAAATAAATTACTTAGAACAACTTATAGAAGAGTTTTTTTATAAGCATGAATTAATTAAATTTGTAAGAACAGGTAATACTTCTATTACGCCGAGTGGTATGTATTTTACATGTTTAATAGAGCATACAAATAAATTAAGGAATATATTAAGAGACCCTAAATTTAAACTTTAGAACTCTTATAATGCAATTAGTCATTGGAAAGTGTTATTTAAAATAGTTGTAAATATATATTATTAATAGGAATAAAGCTAGATAAGATAGTAATCTATTTTATCTAGCTAATTTTATATTTAGAAGGGAGAAATTAATAATGAAAAGAGTTTATAAAGAAATTCAAATAATTCAATTAAATAATTTACCGGTAGGAACTGTTGAAAGTATAAGAGTAACAATAGTTACATTATGAGTTGATTAAGAGCGTTTTAGAAAACTTTAGTAAGGTACTAACTGAAAGCTCAACAAGAGAGCAACAGAAGAAGTTACTACACATGATAATATCTGAAATAACAGTAAATGAGCTAAGAGAAATTGATTCAATCAAGATTAATTTAGATGATAACTTAATAAACTATTTAAGTAATGAAGAAGGTGTATCATTAAAAGGTACATCTTCTTCTTTTATATTAAGGGATGCTAGAATAAATAAGTTGAATTTATATATTACCATATAAAGTATATAATATTGTTATAAAAAAATATATGTAATATAATAACAATAATAAGCATTTATGGAGGGGGATATATGATAGATAAATTTTTGTTACCTGATAGGTATGAAGGGTTAGAAAAGTGTATAGATAAAAGTGACATTCCTAAGCTAATAATACCAGTGCAATCAGGAATGGATAAGGTAGAAGAATTATATGAGGAAATGTTTAGTAGTGGGAGAGGTTCATTTTTAATATTGAAGGGAAGTTCAGGGTGTGGAAAAACTACTTTCTTAAAAACATTAAATATATTTCTAGAAAATATAGAAATAGAAACAATTACAAACGATATGGACTTGGTCTCTAGTATAAATAATTTAAGTTATAGTAGTAAAGATATGAGAATAGTAATTATTGAGGGTAGAGAATCTATTATTGATTATAGCAATATAGAAATTAATACTGCAATTCATACTATAAATAGGTTTATAAGGTCAGAAGAAGGAAGTAGAACATTAATTGTATGGCCTTGTAATAATGATGATATAGTGGAAATATTAGTTGATACATCAAAAACTATTGGTGGGACATCGTTATTAGGATTAGAAGATACATATTTCCAGTTTTCTGGACCGGAAAAAGATGAGTATGTAAAAATTGCTAAGCAAACAATAGAATTACTTAATAAGGGTAAGACTTTATTAGATTTTGGTATAGATGATAGTGAGGCTGAAAGATTAAAAGAAGAAGTATCAACTATAGGCGAGTATTTAAAGAAGGTAAATAAAATAATTATAAGAAACAAGAAATTTGTAAAGAATTTAACTAAGAAAGAACACTGTAAAATGTGGGTAGTCGTGTTAGCCGCAAATGAGCCATCTAAAGATGTAGAAGCTTTAACAAAAGGAGAATTTTTGGATGCTGATATTCAAAGATTAATGGTTTCAACAAATGCAAATATAGTTGAGGATTTAAAGAAATACCCTCAGCATATAGGATTGATAGCTAACTATTTAGATTGTAAGATAATATATGTTCCAATAGTTACAGCATTAGCTATAGTTAGAACATATGCGGATGACAACCTTATTGAAATAATGAAAAAGAGGAACATGTCAGTTAAGAAAGACTCTGATATTAAGGTAAGAATTCTTAATACAGAATTAGTAAGAATGATTAAACTAGATAGTAAATTAAAAGGAATAGGTGGAAAAACAGGCCCTAATAGCATAAAGGCATTTGAGAAGTTAACTGACATTGCATCAAGTAATGACAGAATATTAAATAAGACATTTGGTAAAGCTTTAATGGATATAGGAATAATAGATAATTTTAAATTGGAGCAAAATTTTGGAAAAGGCCTAACAAGAAGAACGGACTTAGTATGTACAATAGGAGCAGAAACTTTGCGATTAGAGTTTATGTGGAGAAAGAGAACTTCTAAGGCAGATATATCTAATTACACTCTTACTAAAATATATAACTATGGGAAAGCTTTAGGATTTTTAGAATAAAAAACCTCACTTATTACCGATACGGAGACCCGTACCATAAATAAGTGATGAAAGTATTCTTAAGCTAGTGATTTCAATGGCTAAGAGCATTTTTGTTAGTGAAAACACAGTATCATAAGTAAGATAAATTCATATAAGCCTATAGAATAAATAAAAGAATAACTAAACAAAATAGCAAAAAGTATTCAAGAGGAAAAAGAACCAGTGTTAGTTACACTTTTAGATGATGTAAGTGAAGAAGTAATGTATAAGTTCACAAAGAGCATACTAGAGAGTTGTGGAAAATATTAATATAAAGTGAAACTGGAGAGCAACAGACGAAATTGCTTCATATGATAATATCAGAAATAACTATAAATGAAGCAAGAGAAATAAATTCAATAAAATTAAAAATAAATGATAGTTTGGTTGACTATATAAGTAAGGAAGAAGGAGTATCTATAAAGGATTCTCCTTTTTCTTTTATGTTAATAAGTATTGGAATGAGTGTATTGAATTTAGAAATTGTTATAAAAGGTTAAAAATATTCGAATAATATATGATAAATTAAAGAAAATTGTAGAATGAAAGGAATGTGAATGATATAATATATTTACAGATAATTTTGGAAATTTAAGGGATTATAAAAATAAAAAATGGTAATTGAAGTTAATGATATCATACTAGTGTATACAAACTTTAATTACTTAGATATACGATTGTATATTTAATAAATAGTGATAATATATTAAATAACTCTTAGGTTCATAGTAATAAATAAGAGAGAATTTGATTTCTGAGTATTATGCTAAAAAATATACAAAAGTAGAAAGCAATATATTGTTTTTGGGACTAGCTAAATATTAGGAGGGGTATAAAATGTCAAAGAAATTACAAAAAAAGCAAAAAATAAAAGAAATTAAATTAAAACAAAAATTGAATAGAGAAAAAAATAAAGAAATTTTAAAAGAAAAACTAGAAGATTTTAATTTTAATAATATAACAAAGTTTAGTGGAATTAGAGCGTATGTTTTAATTAATTTAGAAGAGATAATTAACTCAATGAAAGAAGGGAAGAATGATGATAGTGAAATATTACTTATGGCAAGAAAGCTTATGAATTTTTCGGTTGAGCCTAGAAAGAAATATAATGAGTTTTTAAGAGAAAATAAAAATAAAATAACTGAAGAAAATAAAATCTTATTGAATTTACTAAAAAGAGAAGCAAAATATATGTTAAATACTACTGAAAGAGCTTTATTAAAGGTTCAAATGCAAGGAATAATATTAGAATTTGCAACTAAAAATAATAATTATGAAGCTATTGATTATGGAGCGATAAGGATTTGTTTTGAAACTGTTTATTTTGCAATTTTACAGGGGTTAGAAGAGAAAAGAATACAATTATTAAATATTTATGTTGGATATGGAGATGTATTAGCAGATATTGAAGTTGAGTATGAAGAAGACAGTTCTAAATATAATTTAAATGAACATATAATAATATTTCCTATTTGGAATTCACTAGATGATTTGTATAATGAATATACTAAATATAAAACAAAATATATTAATTTTAATGAAAGTAGTTTATATGAACTAGCTACTGCTTATGCAACGGAAAAACAATATAATGATAGAGAGAATGGAAAAGAATTAATATCTTATAATGGTATTACATTAAATTATGTAGGTGTCTTAGAAGTAGAACTAAAAAAGCTTATATCAAAAAAGACAGGTAAAAATAGTAGAAAAATAAGATTAGTAGATGCTATAAATTCTTTGGAAAAATTAAATTTAGATATTTTATCAAGAAGTGAGGTTATAGAAGAATTACATAATATAAGAGAAATTAGAAATAAAGTAGCTCATGGATTTACTATTAGTTATGAGGAATTAAAATATATTCAAGAAATTTTATTAGATAGAGAAATACTTAAATATATTTCTTGGGAACTAAATAATTAAATTAAAATTAAATAATCCTAAGTTAGTAAAGAATAAGGAGTATATATAAAGGCAACGGGTTTCGTTTCTAGGTGCAAAAGTTGCTAATTAAGTTAAAGTCTCAACTTGTGTAAATGGTGAAAATACAAGATAGGAAAAATAGAAATAAAAGATTTTTAATAATCATGGAGTAGATTTACTTCATAATTTTATACAAGAAACTTCTATGTGTAATTAGATTGCATATAGAAGTTTCTTGTATTTTGAGGAGAATTAATAATCAAGAAGATTTATAAAGAGAGCCAATTACTAAAAGTGAATAATATACTATCAGAAGTAATTGAAAGTATAAAAATAATAATACATATAAAATTAAAAATGTATAGATCTAAATATGAATTTAATTTCTGAATGCTCATAAAACAATTAAGATAGTGGTATTATATTGTATATGAGATCATCGTAAATAATGATAAAATTAAGATTAAATTGAATATATTCCAAAATAGCAATAGATTTTAAAAGTTTATATAAATATATAATTAGCTTTCAAGTACAATATAATCATTGGAATATAGTAGCTATAAAACCAGATAAAATCACATTTTATTATAATAAATTACATGATATAATTTCATTCATGGCTAATCATAAATGATTAGATTATAGCATTTAAGGGGGAAGATCGTGAGAGTTTTATTTGCTATAAATTACATAAACTCAAGTAAACAAATTAGTAAATTATATAAGAAGAATTTTAAAGAAAGCCTAGACTTTGATGTAACAAGTAATAAGAAAGACACTTTTAAATTGCTAAAGGAAAATCAATATGATGTTTTGATTATTAATAGTTCATTAGATGGTCAGGCTATTTTATTTTCTGAAATAGAGTACATATTTAATAATAAGTTAAGTGAAAAAATTATATTAATTATAGATAATGATAAAAAAGATACCGATTTTTCTCAAAGACTTTATAATTTAGGATTATATAATGGTATTTACGAAGGTGATTCTACTAATATAAATATATGTGAATTAATTAATAAAGATAGAAGTTCGTTAGAAGCTAAAAGCTATTATAATGCATCTGATGATGTTGATTTACTTGCTAAAGATGACATAGAACTTATTGAAAGAACGGAGCTATTAATCCTACTTGAGAAAATGAAAAACTTAAATTCTAATGAATTAGTTGAATTTTTAATAAAGTTAAAAGAGATTTATTCAGATGAACAAATTAAATATCTACTAGATAATACTAATCTGGATATTAGAAGTAAGTTAATAGATAAAGAAATATATAATGATTTATTAAATGTTAATTATGATGATATAAATGGCAATATTAATACTTCTGAATATGAATTTAATGAAGTAAATATAGATAGTTCTAATAATAATTTTATTATTGAAGATGATTTTAGTGATTTAGATCTCGATAATTTATTTACTTTACCTACTGAAAATGAAGTTAATAGTAAAGCAAGTAGTAATGCTGATTACTTAAATTTAGATTTACCTAATAATCATACTTCTATTAAAACTTCTAAAAATAATACTTCTAAAGAAGCACCAAATGAAAGAGAAAACTATAAAGATCAAGAACAGAATGTAATTGAAAAAATAGTTGAAGTTGAAAAAATAGTAGAAAAGGTTATAGAAATAGAGAAAGTAGTGGAAGTTGAAAAAGTTGTTGAGAAAATTATCGAGGTAGAAAAGAGTAAATTCAATAGAATTATTATTGGGGTTATGGGAGTAAAAAAAGGAATTGGAACAACTTATAACAGTATTTCATTAGCAAAATATTTATCTAAAAATTATAAAGTTGCAGTTGTTGAACTTAAAAAAGATTTTTTAGATATAGCTGATGCATATGAAATTAATGTAAATAACAATATGTTTACTTTAGAAAATATAGATTATTACTCAACTAATATAGATGAATTTTATAAAAGGATACTTAGCCTAGATTATCAATATATAATTATTGATTTTGGTTCCTATAATAATGAGATTATTAAAGATTTTTATAGAACTGATATTAAATTAATGCTATGTGGAACTCAGGTATGGGAAGATAAGTATTTATCTAAATTCCTTACAGAGCAAGATGTAGTTAAAAGAGTTAAGTATCTTTTTAATATGTCTAAATATAGAGAAGATATTATTAGTAATATGCCTGGATTAGATGTTTTGTTTATAGATTACTTTGAAGATATAAGCACAATAAAAGATGTTTATGAAAGCATATTAAATGACTATGAAGTATCTTATGTTGAATCAGTTAATAAAAAGAAAGGCTTTATTTCAAGTATTTTTAGGAGGAGCTAGCCTTGAAAAGAAATTTATATAGTAGTGTAATTCAACAACGTAATAATAAAGAGGAGCAAGAAAGAAAAGCTAATAAGGTAAGAAAACAATATACGCTTGATAATGATAAAGAAGTTATAGTTATTAATGAAAATAAATGGACAAGACTTCTTAAAATCATATCATATAAATTTGAGGGATTAGTTAGAATAGTATTTTGGCTAATTCTAATGGGGGTTATGTCTATTGGAGCCACTGTATTATTAAATCCATCCCTTAGAGAACAATTTTTTAATATTTTTAAATAGTAAAGAAAGGAGGAAAAATATGAAAAGGAAATGTTTTTTATCAGCAACACTAATTGCTATATTTACTACATTTAGTTCTATAGCCACTTATGCACACACAAATTATATTGAACAAAAATTTGATGTTAAAGCAGATGAGATTGATAAAGAAATTAAAGTTGAAAATGAAGGAAAAACATACCTATTAAAGCTACAAAATATAGTAAGTGAAAATGAAGTAGTTGCCTCAAAAAAAGATTATATTGAGGAAGTTAAAGAAGTTATAGTTGATACAAATAACGCTACAGATATACTTACTAAATACCCTGTTATAGAGTTTACAGATAATAGTGGTAATGTTTCAACTTTAAATGCTACTGAAATAATATCAGTTGAAGTTGCAGGTGAGGATGAATCTTATTGGGAAACCTTAGAGACAATATCTAAAACTTTAACATTAACAGCAGCACAAGTTAATGCAATGGGTGAAGATGTTACAAAGTTAGTTGAAAATAATAAAACTTATGAACTAACTAATGCTGAATTTACACCTATCGAATTTGAAAATAATGAACCAACATTATATAGTGCTAAAGTTGAGTACACAACAGTAATTCCTCATCATGAGAAAATAGTAAATAGCTATAAGGCTAAGATTAAATATGTTGGTGAAATAGAGAAAAAAAACGTTATAGGATATGAAACTATAGCAAATTATTCAGTAGAAGAAATTCAAAATTCAAATCTACCAGCTATTTTAGGAACAACAGCAGGTATTGGTGTTTTTGTAGTAATTGGTTGGATATTTATAAATAATGTTACTCTATTTAGTGGAAATAAAAAGTTAAGAAGTTATAGAAAGAATAAAAATATAATTGAAATTGATATAACAAAAGAATATGACTTATATGAAAATCTTAATCTATTAATTAAGAAAAGATTAGCTAAAAGATTAGATAATACATTATTAGTTATTAAGGCTAATGGCAAAGAAATACATAGAACTGTTTTAAATTCAGTTAATGAAGATATGAAAATAATAATAAATTAATATAGATAACAATAAGAGATACATAACAGAAAGTAGGATATATAAATGAATAAATTTGAAATAATTATTCTAAGTACTATATGCACAGTATTGCTAATAGATGATAAGAATGCCGATGTAAATAGTATAAGTAGCAATATGTGTAGATATGGATAAATACTTCGGCTAGAAAGGATTAATATGTCATTTAAAAATAGAATAAAAAATAGATTTAAATTTATAAGTTTATTTCTAGTAGCGATTATTGTTACAACAAATTTAATACCAGCTACAACTATAGAAGCTTCTACATCTCATATAGTTGAAGTTGGTGGATTATCAGCACAAGAGTGGAACTCAATGTCAGAGTCAGAAATTGATACTTACTTTAATATGGAGCTTTATGCAAATGGAGTAACAGGATCAGGCGTAAATGTAGGAGGATGGACAAATGGAGCATCTTCTATCATGATACCTCCAATTAGAATAGATGGACAAATAGGATACTGTATGCAACCATTATTAGCATTTCCTATTAATGTGTATTATGGAGATCCATCAATATCAACTAATATAAAAGTAAGAAGTGTTGCATATCATGGATATCCTAATAACGGTAGTAAATTAAAAGAAAAGCATAATTTATCAAATATTCAAGCTGAGCAATATACTCAATTTGCAGTATGGAAGATTCTTGGGTATGTTGGTCCTGGATTAGCTATAGCTGAAAGAACACATCCTTACGTTGATGAGTTAGTTTCTTTAGCTAATAAAGGTGATATTGGTCCATACTCTTCAATGGAATTTAGATTAAGTAAAAGTACATTAGAAGCAATAAGATATGATGGATATCAAGAAACTGAAGCTATAGGAACAAGTGGAACTCCTGGTACTTTTACATTTCCATCTACAAATGAAGTATGGTCAGTAGATTTAAATGGAGATAAGAAAAATACTTTTAATATAGGAGAATCTTTTAAAATAAGGTCTACAAGTAATTTTAATGGTATTAAAAGCTTATCTATTAAAGCAAGTTTAGGTAACCCAAATGCTCTTGTTTATAGTGGTAATGGTACTTATCAAGACATATTAAAATTCTCATGGGGAAATCCAGTTGAGAAACTTGCAACAGTTAATGTGAAATTTACTGCTTTAGGAAATATAAATCTTCATAAAACTAATGATAAGGGATTAAATCTTGAAGGTGTTAAATTTGGTTTATATTCAGATAAAGAAGCTACAAATCTAATTAAAGAAAGTACTACTAATTCAGATGGTAATATCATATTTTCTGATTTAAATGAAGGTACTTACTATGTAAAAGAATTAGCTACTTTAGAAGGACATATTTTATCAAATGATGTAAAGGAAGTTAAAGTAGTAGCAGGTGAAACTAATAAATTTGAATGGATTAATGATACTATTAAATCTAAAGTTAAGTTCTTTAAATATGATGAAGATACAAATAAACCAATGGCAAATGTAGAGTTTAAAATTGAAGCTATAACTGGACTTGATAAGGGCAAAGTATGGTCAGTTATAACAGATGAAACAGGATTTTTTGAAGAAGAATTAGCTTATGGTGAATATCAAATTACTGAAGTTAAAACTCTTGAAGGATATATTCTAAATACTGAACCAATTAAATTTGAAGTTAAGGAATCTGGTCAAGTTATTGAACTTTCAATGTCTAATAAAAGAATTAAGTCAGAGGTGAAATTACTTAAACTAGATAGTGAAGCTGGATTACCAATGCCTAATGTTAAATTTAATATAAAGGCATTAAGTGGCTTAGAGCAAGGACAAACTTGGGAAGTATTTTCAGATGAATTAGGTTATATATCAATAGAATTACCTTATGGAGATTATGAAATAACAGAAGTTGAAACTCTAGAAGGATATGTATTAAATTCAACTCCAATAGAATTTAGTATTACTGAAAATGGTCAAGTTATTGAATTATCTATGGAAAATGACAGAGTTAAAGGAAATGCTGAACTATTAAAAATTGATTCAGAAACTAAAGAGCCTTTAGCAAATGTAGTATTTGAACTTGAATGCTTAGAAGGATTCAATCAAGGATCTAAAGTTGAATTAATTTCGGATTCAACTGGAATAATCAGAATGTCTAATTTACAATATGGTAAATATAGATTAACAGAGATTAAAACAGTTGAAGGATATGTATTAGATAATACTCCTATTGAATTTGAGATAAGAAATCATGGAGAAACAGTCAACTTAGTTATGGAAAATAGAAAAATAAAAGGTAAACTTGAGATAATTAAGATTGATGCTAACTCTAGCAAAAGACTTCAAGGAGCAGAGTTTGGAATATATGATAAAGATAAAAATTTAATTGAAGTAATAACTACAGATGAAAATGGAAGTGCAACTTCATCTGAATTAACTTATGGCCAATATTATTATAGAGAATTAAAGTCGCCAGAAGGATATGTAGTTGATGGAAACTTCTATGAATTTAAAATTGAAGAAGATAACATTGTGCAAGCAGTTAAATTTAAAAACTATCCTGTAATTACTTATAATAAAACTATTAAACCTAATAAGTGGAATAAAACTTATAATTCAACTATACCTAATACTGGTGATAGTATGAATGTAGGATTATCATTATTAGTACTTTTAGTTAGTGGTTGTGTAATCATAACTACACTAAGAAAAAGAAAATAGCTTAAAATAAGAACACTTAGATATTGATCTAGGTGTTTTTATATATTTTCAACTAAAAAAGATAGTAGTTGAAATTGAATTAATTTACATAATATGGTAATATATAATAAAATACTTTTAAGGGAGAGATAGTTATGACGGGTTATTCCATTAAAGAAGCAGCATTTGAACTAAATATATCAGATAAAGCTCTTTATAAAAGAATATCTAATGAAAAATTTAATACTGATTTTTTAACTAAAATAGATGGAAAAACTATTATAACTGAAGATGGCTTAAAACATTTAAAAAGTGTTATTAAGAATAGAAAAACACCAAAGAATGAAGCTGAAAGTGAAGTAGCTTTAACTATAGATACTTGTGAAAAAGAAGTATATAAACTAGATAAAAACTTAGATGAAACAAGAATAAAGGTATATACTCAAAATGAAATAGATATTATACTCATGCTTAAAGATCAGATTAAATTTTTAAAAGAACAACTTGAAAAACAAAATACTAATTTTCAAGAGCAATTAAATTTACAAACTCAAAGTTATCAAGAGAACTTAAAAATTTTACTTGAAACTATAAAATCTAAAGAAGCTATTATATTAAATATGCAAGATATAATTAAATATGAACAAGAAAATACAAAGAAACTTATTGAATATGATGAAAGATCAAGAGAAGTAGATGAAAAACTATCTCAAATCAGAAGGGAATTAGTTAATAGAAAAACTAAAAAAAATAAAGGCTTATTTTACTTTTTAAGAAAATAACTAGACTATCGATAAAATACTATTAGTCTTTAATATTATATAAATATATAATATAATCTAAATATATACTATAAAATTTTACAAGAAAAAAATTATTTAACAATATATGATTTATTCTAAAGAGGTAACGATATGAATTTATGGAAAGAAAAGGGTATATATTTTATAGATGAGTATTATCCTTATTGGATTACTGACTCTAATAATCAAAAAATTAAAAATACTTATTTTGAAAAAGGTAAAGGTAAATATATTTTAAGTTTAAAAAACAATAAAAAAGATGGTATTGAATATTATACAAATAAATTAATATCTATTTTATTATATAAAATAAAAAATATAAATGAATTTGATGTTATAACTTATGTTCCATCAAGTAAAAAAGATAAAAATAATTTAGGACTTGAAAAAGTATTAAAAAATATTTGCGATAATTATAATCATTTAGAATTTAAAAGGTGCTTGAATAGAATAGAAAGTATAGAAAAGCTAGCGACAGGTGGTAATAGAAATAAAGAAATACATGTTAAAACAATCGATATAAATGATTCAAAAGAAATTAAAGATAAAAATATAATAATAATTGATGATGTTACTTCGACAGGTAACTCAATGATAGCTTGCAAACAAAAATTAAAAGATGCAGGAGCAAATAAAGTGGCTTGTTTATCTTTAAGTAAAACATATAATAATTTAGAGGAAGCATGTAATGATAATAAATCTTTGAAAGCATTAAATGAACTTGATAATACTATACAAAACTACATTAATAACCTAAATATAGATAAAAGAAATGGTAATTATGAGAAAATAATCAATTCTATTATAGAAAAATTTCTTTTTTTTAGAGAATCTTTTAAGATATATGATAAAAATATAAAAGATAAATACGAAATAATGATAAGAAAAAGAGAGCTTTATCTATATTTAATTAATCAAATTAATATTTTAGAAAATCTTGAATATACGTTGGTAGAATATCTAGATATATCTAAAACTCTATTAGTTAAGATAATAATTTATAATTCTCTTATAGAAGAAAATAATAATTTAGATTTATTATCAAATTATTTTGAAGAAGTAAGATTATTTCGAAAAAATTATGGATATGAATGTGATTTGGAAAATCTCCTAGGTAATTACAGAGGTCTAATTAATATTTATTTAAGAGAATATGAAACTGATGGATATAGTTTAAATTTAAATTTAAATAGTACCAAACTAAATTATATTGCAAAAGCATTATATGAAAGTAATACTGAACTTTCATTAAGAAATGCACTTAATCTAATAGATAAAGCAATTGAATTAGATAAAACCGAAATGGAGTTATATTTAAATAGAGCTATAATATATATAAAACTAAATAAATTCGAAAAAGTTATAAATGATATCAAATCTGCTTTAAATTTAGAAAAAAAAGTTTATTCTAATATAATACCATTTAAGTCAAATAAAAGTAACATATTAGAATGGTTAAAAGAATTAAATAAAATAAGTAATTCATCAGATATAAGTTATTTATTAGCAATGTATATGTATAAAATATATTCACCTGAAGAAGGGCTTATTACATTGAAAAATCAGACATTAACTAAAAATGAAATGAAAATATTAGAATTAATAGCTATTGCTAATGAAAAAAGTAAAGGTGAATATAGCACTATTACTAAAATTGATATATTTAAACAAAGAAAAATTAAAAATTTAGATAGCTATAAACATTTAAATAAAAATAACAAACAATATATTTATTATTTCCCTGAAACTATAGTGGATATATTAAATGAACAAGAAAATGAAGTTTTAAGAAGTTTTGATGATTATTATTCAGAAGATATTGGTCCAGATTGGTTAGGTGGTTGTGAAAGTGAAGCAGAATTCTGGGAACATACATAAAATAGAAATATAAATTTAAAATTAAAATAGTAATATATCAATATGAGGATTTTCGATTCAGAGAATATAGTAATATCGAAAAAGTTAAATTGATTAATATTAAAATTATTTTTTAAAACATTAGTATTTTCAACATATAACTAGTTCTAAACTATGGTTTGAAAGTATAGTTATAAATTTTATTATTAATTAATATAAAAACTTATAAAAATTTATTTTATAAGGAGAAAAAAATTTGAATACTAGACTTATAATTACTTTACTCAATATACCAAGAGTAGGTAAAAAAACTACTAATAAATTATTAAAGTTTGAATTACCAAAACAATTAAATATTTTACAAATCAAGGAATTATTTATTAGAGCAAAACATTTAAATAAAGAAATTAATATTCCTAGTAATGAATCAATTGAAGAAGGAATTAAAAAAGCAGAAAAAATAATTGAAAAATCTAATAAATTAAATATAGGATATATTACTATACTAGATAAAGAATTTCCACAAAAATTAAAATTTATAAAGAATCCACCTCCTATTATATATTATAAAGGTAATAAAGAATGTATATTCAATGATAAAAGTATAGCTATAATAGGATCAAGAAAAGCAAATGAACACAGCTTAAAAGTATCATATAGATTAGCAGAAATATTTACAAGTGATGAATTTATCATAATAAGTGGTCTTGCTAAAGGATGCGATGAATTTGCACATAAAGGATGTATAAATTCTAAAGGAAAAACAATAGCAGTTTTACCTTGTGGACTAGATACAATATATCCTAAAAGTAATGAATTTTTAGCAGATGAAATATTAAAATATGATGGATGCTTAATAAGTGAATATCAAGTTGATACAGAAGTACAAAAAAATAATTTAATTGAGAGAGACAGAATTCAAAGTGCATTAAGCCAATGTGTATTAATAGTAGAAGCATCCATCGATAGTGGAACAATGCATACAGCTAATTACGCAATTGAACAAAATAAAATATTAGCTTGTTATCAAAATCCGAATATTTTAAATATAAATATGGGTGGAAATGAGAAATTAATTAAAGAAAATAAAGCAATAATAATAAGTAATAAAAATGAAATAAATGATTTGAAATATAAAATAAATGCAAACATAAATATTAAAGTAGATAATAATATAAATACTTCAAATGATATATTACAATTAAGTTTTCTATAAAAAATCTCCCTTTCAAATCAAAAGAAAGGGAGATTAATATTATGCGACTAATCTTACAGGGAGAACTAAATATTGATAATGTTCATTATTTAATAAACTTGGAGTTACAGATGAATTTAAATGATAATTTAAACTCTTTAATATATCTAAAATAAATTTCGTATTAAAAGCTATTTTAACATTACCACTTACAACAGTACCTTTAATTTCTCCATTATATCAAAATATATAATAGGTAATTTTATAATAATATAATTAAATTGTAAATTGCTAGACTACCTAAGATGGGCAGTTAATTTAACCTTTCCATACTCCTGTGAAATCGATAGATTCACTAACTTCATCTATAGCCTTCTGACTAACCTTTATATACCTTTGAGTAGTAGAAATATTACTATGATTGAATAACTCTTTTAATAATTCAATATTACCATTTGTTTGATTATATACTGTAACACCAAATAATTTTCTAAAGCTATGACTTGATATATTACTCAAACCAAGGTAATTTACTATTATATCTAATTGCTTCTGAATAGCTCGTACTGTTACTTTAATTAAATAATCATTACTCTTTATGTTGTTTTCCATGGCATACTCATATATCAGCTCTTTTAAATTCTTGTTTATTGTTCTATATTGCAATTTCCCTGTTTTCTTTTCTATAATTTCTAATTTATCATTTTTAAATGTAATTGGCTTCAACTTCATTACATCAGCTATTCTCAACCCTAGGTTTGCCTGAAGAATAAAAGTCATACCTAGCTGTTTATTTGGCCTAAATACATGAGGTACTCCATATTCATCTGTATATGTAAATCCTGTTTTACATAAATTTATTATTTTCTCGTACTCTTCTCTTTCTAGTGGTCTTGAAGCTCTTCTAGGTTTAGAATTTCTGCTTTTAGTTGAAGTTTCTTTTTCTACAATATTATATGAATTCTTCTCTTCATCACTAATTAACTTTTTTATCATTTCTACTGCACTTGAAGTTTTTAATTTTCCTTCACTTACTAAAGTTAATATAGTTTGTCCTTTTTTTATATGCTTTTCATTTATGTAAACTAAAAGTAAATCTAATGCTGAATCAACATCAATTATTTTACTTTCAACTGACTCTACTAATTCTAATATTTCCATCTAAAATAAATCTCCAATTTCTAATTAATTAAAACAATAAGTTTTTTATAAATTTTACTCTATAATATATTTTATCATAAAAGTTCGTAAAAATTAATATAAAAGTTCGTATTTATGAAAATATATAAAATTTAATATTTTTATATTTGACTTTTAAAATATTGATATATCTAGCTTTAGAGATTATTTAAAATAAAAAGTTCGTAAACTAGCAATTTTACGAACTTTTTATTTTTATATAAAATTTGATACTTTTAATTAAAAAATATAGTGAAAATAGAAAAATCAATTTTTAAAGTATTTTTAATTTCAAGTTTTCTTGCAAACCTACAAATACACTTTAAAAATATTTTCAAATTCTAAATTTTAATAGAATTGAATTTTATTAAAATTTCGTATAGTGGTTATATATGGTTTTGCATGAATCAATATCCTATTGTTTCTTAGATTATATTCTATATATAATTATATTGTAATTTAATATTTTATTTAACAGGTAATCACGCCATATATATGGTGCTGATGGTATTTAACAGATTGAAGTAGATAATCCTTATGAGGTTCAGTAATTGAACTTTATAGGGATTTTTTTATTTCTAAGAAATATATAAGAAAGCGAGGTATTTACTAAAGAGTAATTTATTTAACAAAAAACAAAAATATAACAGAGAGAATTAGATAACAGGAGTAGAGTAGAGTGAGTTTAAAAATTTTATGTAATTATATTGATTATTGCAGGAAGAATAAAATTAATCCAACCTTTGAAGGATTAAATCTTTGGCATAGATCAAATAAATAACTAATTTATAAACAAAGATATAACAATAATAAAAAATTAATAGAAAAGAGGAATTTAATAATGGGAGCAACTAATTTTGTAGAAGAAGTAACTACTACTGGAACAGTAAGAAATGCTTTTGATAGTCTTATTTCAGAATATGAAAGAGAGTACGGTCAGAGAAGATATAATGGAACTATCTCAACCTGTAGCTTAGGAAGTTGTAAATTATCATTTGATAAATATTCAGAAGGTAATTATAAGAAAGCTCAAAAGTATATTATAGACAACCATCATGGAAGCAAATGGATAGCTGATTATATTGATCTTGGAGTAGTGGGGTATAAGGTGATTACAGTTAAGAAAGAGTTTCTTAAAAATAAACCTGACTATAAATTAAGATTTGTAGTATCAAAGTATACATACTTTGAAAAGATTAAAACTAACTTTAATTATTTAACTAAAAAAGAAGCAGATGAGAAGGCCCTTTCCTTAACATTAGATAGTGGAGTAGAGCATATAGTCTCTAAAGAATATGTTTTAGTTAACAATAGTAAAAGTGATTGCTCAAGATTTTATGTAGATAACAAAATATATAAAAATAAACCTAATCTGAAACCTATGAAAAATAGAAAAATACTTCCTATAAAAAAGTATCTTTTCTTTGGATGGGCTTCATGTTAATAGAAGAAGATGGACAACCATCTTCTTTTTTAATAAATTCCAGACATTTATCTTGTTATAACTCTAATCACGCATAGAGTAGAATAAATTTAAAATAAGCAGTAATATCACATCTAATTAATGTGTGAATACTACTGTTTATTAACTAGTTATTTAAGTTTTAATTTTAAATTAGTGACATTTATCACACGGATCACTTTTACCACTCTCTTCTAATGAACCTTCTAAAATAGTCTTACTTCTAGATAATGTAGGACAATTCTTTGTAGTATGATAGCTCTTCCCATTAGGTGTCCAATACACTTTGCTACTATTAACTGTACTACCTGAATTATTATTTATTGTATCATTTTCATTAGATGAACTATTAAATGATGTATCTTCATTTAAATCAGCATTATATTCATCTGGATTTATATTATCAAATTCATCTTTAATAACATTGCCATTAATAGTGTAAGTATAACTATAATGACTTGGTATTTGTGTTGTAGTATCTGGATATGTTATTATTGCAACAAAGTCAGTGCATCCACCAGCATCTCTTATAACCTTTTCCATATACGCTTGATCACCGTGTCTATTAAGTGTACTGTTTTGCGGAGTTATATTATATGCATTACTTACCCCACCAAGTGAATCAGCTATAACATGTCCTTCATCTAAATCTTTACTTTCAGTTCCAGGAACCTTAGCTTCATCATTATAATATCTACCGTTAGATTTAACAGGCTCTGTAGAATCATCTTGTAATATAATTTGTTTAGCTACTACTTTAACTAATTGACTATATTCATTAGTAAATGCCCAGTACTCCCTATCTCCAAAACCTATATCAACTACAACATTGGCTTCTCTATGTCCAGATAAATCTCCACCATCTACCTCTATAAGTCTATATCCAGCAAATATATCTTCTGTTGTATTATCTTTCTCTTCTTCTACTAACTCTTGATTAGAAGGTTCTTCAATCTCTTTATTTTCTTCCGTTTCAACTATATTTATATCAGAGTTAGTCTCCTTCTTTTGCTCTGGCTCACATGCAACTAAATTAAAAGCAATTAATACCACGGATAATATTGCTAAAATTTCCTTTTTCATAAATATATCCTCCTAGTTAATAATCTGAATTTTATATACTAATAAATTATAATTGTCTAGCTTTTATCTTCTCCATTAATTCTGTAAAATTACTTGGATAATACGAAGTAAAAAATTTTTTAAAGTTTGTATCTTCAGCATTATTACTATTAATAGCCCATATTACTCTTTCAAAATAACACTGCTCAATATCTTTTTCTTCATTATTTACCTCAGTAACCTGAAATATTAATATTACATCCTTATCATAAGAATCATAATTAATAAAAGTTTTACTTGCATACTTCCATAAATATTTTCCTCCATTATCACTTTTATTACTCCAATCCCCAATAGATTCAATTTTTTCATTATATTCTTCTATCATATTAAATATCCAAACTACTTTTTTTCCCAATGAATTATAAAACCATGTTCTTTCATCAAATTCCTTGCTAGTAATTGGACTGTTTTGAAATTCTATTACATATCCATAGCATAACACATCTGCTCTACGCTCTGTTTTTTCAAATTTTCGCCGTATACTATTATCTATTTTTAAAGGAACTTCTCTATTCTTAATTGGAAACTTTTTTTGCCAATATCTATGCCATTCAGACATATTTTCATGATAATCATTACACTCGCATTTATTTTTATGTGCAAAATGATTTATTCTAACATTACCTTTTTTTATAATTAATTCTCCTTTACAAGAGCGACAATAGTATTTATTATTGGCGTTTTTTACCGCAAAATCAATATCTATTAGATTTTCATTTATATCTAATGCTGAAAACATACTTTTATTTCTCCTAATTAACTATATAAATAAAATAAAAATTAATTAAATTTATAAATATATTATTTATTAAATAAAAATTTACATTTAGGATAATTTTCTCTTCTGTAAATTAACATATTTATTTAATTATAACAATCTTAAACTCAAAGTAGTTAAACTCTCATTTAAATTTAAAGGATTTAATCTTTCTGATTCTCTTTGTATTATCATTTTATCATTTTTATAAATTAAAATTCCTATATTTTTAGGGACTACTATTTCAGCAACCCCTAATAAATCTGACGGAATGGCTAACCATAAATAATTTACAAACTCAGCATATTCAGCATACTTCATATCATTAACTAAATCACTCTTTGAAACTTTAATTTCAATTCCATGTAAGTTCAAATTAAAATGTTCTTTAACTCTTAAATTTTCTGCTACTAACACATCTATTCTTCTTGATTTGGTAGTAGTTCCAGTATACACAGGAAATTCAGTTAAAGTTTTATATTTATCTTGTTCATATGCTCCTTTAAAAGCTTTTCTACTACATTCTTCACCTAACCATCTTGGTTTAGATAGCGCAGCTACAATCTTAGATGCTGCAATAGTTTCTTTAATTTTTATTATACTTTCCTCAGCCTTTTCACTTAAAGTTACTATCTTTTTATCATTTACTTTGTTTTTTTGAAGATCTCCTCTAACAGTTTTATATGCATTACGTAAATCTTCCCTACTTATTTCCTTCTGAATTGCTTTCTCAGTAAGTTCTGCCCCTAGATTCTTATCTCTTTTAGAAATCTTATCTAGTAACACTAAAGAATCTACACCTATTTTAGCCTTTTCTAATGGAGCTACTTCTATACCTTTATCCTTTTGAACTAAAACATAATTTTCATAAACTTTTCCTGCCTTTTTTCTATTCCATATTACACTCTCATGTATTTTATTTTTAATGCTAAAACTCTTAACCCAAGCAGTAAAACTATTAAGATTTAATTCTCTATAAAGTTGTTTTTCTTCTATTTCTTTCATAAGTAAATAAAATTTAGTCCAATTATTTTTATCAGCATTCAAGATAGTAATCAATTCATTCTCATACTCTTTCATTTGCTTCATTAATATCACATCCAATATTGTTTTTCTCATATTTACTCTAAGCAAGATTAGAGTAGTATATTATAATAATAGATTATATAATCTTTAATATCAAGTAGATGATAATATTTTCAATGATATAATTTTACTCTATAGGCACATAACAGAAATAAGATAATAAGCTAAATATATTTTTACTTTTATAATAAAAAACTGCCCCTTTGGGGACAGTTTCAATTTATTTATTAGATGCTTCTAATTCAATTATTAGTTTATTTACCTTATCTATTGTTAATTTATACTTTTGAACACTTATTTCATAATTTAAAATATCCATAAGTTAAATTTAACTAAGATAGCGTAATAAATAAGATATTTTTTACTATTCATAATACTCCTTTCTTATAATAAGAAAGGAACCCCATAAGGGATTCCTCCCTTATGGGCTATGATAATTTAAATATTTATCTATATATATTTATTATTATCTATTCTTCACCTTCATATTTAATAAAATGACCACTAAAGTCATCAGCTGTAAGAACTATTTCAGAGTTTCTATACATCTCTTCAATTATTACTTCTGCTGATTCTTTATCTTCTGCTTCTATTGTAACTAATCTCTCTAAAGTTTCTTCAATTAAAAAATTATATTTTTTCATATTTTATTCTCCTGTTCTTTCTATTTTAAAACCATTCAGTCCAGTAAGTTTCAGTATTTCCATCTCCATAAGCTTGTTTAAATTTCTCTAGTGTCATATCATATTCTAGGCATTTATCACTACAATAGTAAGCAAATCCACCTTCTATAACATAACCCTCAATCATAATCTTTAAACAAGATGTACATACTCTAACTTCTAGTCCAAATTCCTCTAACTCTTCTTTAATAGATAATGAAAAATTGTATCTTTCATCTCTATCAATTTTACCTAGAGCATTATTTAACGTCTGAATAAAACTAATATAGTCTTTTAATTCAATTTCAACTTTAGTTTTATTAGTTGAAAGCATATTGAATTTAATCCATTCAATAATAGCTTGTACATTTTCATTATTAATATTAAGGTATTTATTAAGTTTTTCTATTAATATTTGTTCTCTAACTGTTTCTATCATTTATCTTTCTCCTAAGCTGTTAATCTTAATTTACTAGAATCTATTAGGTTAATATCTAAATTTATAGCTATTGAAAATTCTTCATTAACTATCCAACCATAACTATTTAAATATATTTGTACAGATAATTCTTGTTTATCAGTTGGATTATAGATATTTTTTTCAACTAAGATATTACTTAAAAGGTATTTAAGCTCCCTAATAAAATAATCTTCATATTTCATCTTTTCTGCATTATAAACTAAAGTATCAGCTAGTTCTATATAAGAATCTATATGTTCTATATAGCTGTTGTAATTTTTATTAGCTACAATTTCACTAGCAGTATATATGCATTCAGTTGCTTCTATACAGGCATAAAATAGATTGATTTCCGTTTCTGAAAATCTATTTTCCTCTATTTCATCAATAATAAATGACTTAATTATATTTGATTTTTTCACTGTTAAATTCCTCTTTCTGTTACATTTTTGATTACTGTTATCTAATATTATCGTTAAATTAATGTTTTTAAATTAAACTAATCCTTTTTCCTTTAGACTTGTATACTTGCCATTTGAACCAATTATTATATGGTCCACTACCGTTACCCCTAATATCCTTCCACACTCCTTTAGACGAGTTGTTAGGGATATATCTTCCTTACTCGGTGTTGGATCTCCTGAAGGGTGATTATGACAAATAATTATAGTTGCAGAATTACACTTTAATGCTTCCTTGAATAGAATTCTTGGATCAACTATTGAAGTATTAATTCCACCTTTAAACAAGTTTAATTTCTTAACTATTAAATTTTTTGTGTTTAAACAATATAATCTAAGTACTTCTTGCTCCAAATACTCCATATCAGCTGCAACTTCAACAATATCCTTAGGTGAGCTAATGCTATCTACTGAAGTTAAGCTTGTCTTTCTTACTGATAATTCGAATAATGCTTTTACCTTACTAAGTGTTATATCCGTAATACCTAGTAATTGCTTTATTTCCTTATCTGAATGTTGTACTAGAGCATATAACGAATAAATATCATTATCCTTAATTTTTTTAGCAATTTTTTCACCTAAAATAAGTGATATTAACTCTAATTCACTTAAAGTTTCTGCACTGTACTTAGTTAATGTCTCTCTTAAAATTTCATTCTTCATTTGTTAATTACCTCTTTCTTATTATCTTTTTGTACTATTATCTTTTTCTTAAAAATAAAAAAACCTCATAAAGCTATAAAAAGCCTTACAAGGTTATCTATCTCATTTGTTAATTACCACCATAGCCATATATATGACTTGGTTATTTGTTAAATATATTAAATTATACTTCTATATTTTATTTTATTATTTTTTTATCTTCAATGATAAATTTATTCCATAAAAGTCAATTTAAAGTCTCTGCTATAATTATTAGAAAAATGAAAAATTAGAAAATACCGTAATATTTAAATAACAACACTTTCATAAAGTTATATCATAATTCAGATACCTCTAAAATAGTATCTGATTAAATTAAATAAATAATAATTGCTAAAGAAACAGTTTCTATTCCTACAAATGAAACCAATCTAATATCATCAATAATTATAAATTATAGTATTAATAAATAAAAATATACTAGCAAGATATCTAAAAAAGTAATAAAATTACATTCAATTGACCAAGACGTATATTGCTGTTAAAATTAAAATTAAAATGCAAAAGAGGTGATTAGATTGACAGAATTAGAGTTAACATTTAAGGAGTTTATGAACTCTACTGATGCTTTTTTAGAAAGCACACTTAATAATATTAATAAAGCCATAGAAGAAACTGATACTGAAAATTTATATGCAGTTTGCAGTGTACTAGTAGATCAAAATGAAACACTAGATAATAGTATTAATACATTTAAAGAATTGATAAGTATGGTCAGGGAATGTAAATCAACAATTAATAGTTTAGATTTATTTTTATACCAAATAGATTTAGAGGTAACTATATCAGCATTAAAAAACTTTGTTGTTGCAATAGTAAAAGAAGATTTTTCAGAAGATATAGATACGATGAAAAATAGATTGAATACTGCATACAATAATTATTTAAAAGCAAAGAAAAAATTATTTTAGATAAAATAATTGAATACGAAAGGTTAAAAAGTAATGGGATATCAAGAATTATGCAAAAAGTACTTTAGGTCAGTGGATGAGACCATTAATAATGCGGTTTTAGGAATAAAAGTACAGCTTTCTGAAGGAAATAACGAAGAATTTTTTAATTTATGTTCTGCTATAAAGGATACAGAAGAAGATTTAAATAATATGGCTAAAGAAATAGGAAAGTTATCTAAAAGGCTTATGGACGTAGGCGAGTTTGACTATGTGATAGCTTATCAAGAAATTCAATACAAATTAGAAGATTTAATCTTTGAATTAGTTTTTTTTGCAGAAACATCGTTAAAATATAACGATACTGAAGTAGATATAACTGATTTAAATGAAAAATTCAATCTATATGTAGAGATAAAAGAAAAGTATAATTTATAATTAGATTATTAAGCATTCATAAGCTAAAAAGTTTTATGGATGCTTTTATTACAAAATTATTGAAAATCTATTTGGCTTAGATTCAATCTATAGAGACGGTTTTGACAGTTTAATGTTTTACCCAATTACCATTCCAGATACGTTGGCATGAAAAATAAAGACTACTTATTATGATAGTAATATCCTTTCTTCATATATATTGATAATTTTCTTTATTATTATTTAAAGATAAAATTTTTTATAGGAATGGATTTCTCATCTACTATAAAATTACCATCCCTAAAAGCAGTTATAATTATCAAAGAGCTTTGATCGAGCAAGTTTCTATTTTTATCTTCAAGTAATTGATTAATTTGCTCCATAATTTCTTTAGTTGTAATATTTTCAAGTTCTTTTTGCATTTCATAACGTAACTCTTGATTTTTTTCCATTATCTCTAACAAGCATATTTGAAAGCATTCTTATACAAGTTACTAATGTTATAGCACTATTTCTCATAGTATTGATAATCGCCTGATTTTCCACGTAACTTTAAAATACATGACAACACCTCCATAATAGAGTATTGACACCCCTTTTAATTTATATCCTATAATGTTTTTATACTAAACCTAATTTAAGTTGAAACAACTATTTTTTTAATAGTTCTTAACTATATTAAATTTATAAATATTTAAATGCTGATTTACAATTAAACCATATCCTCTCTCCTAAGTTACAGATTAATTGCATTATACTCAAAAACACCCTATAAAGTAAGATTTTTTTAATTGTCTACTCTATAGGGTATATTTTAAATCCTAATTAGCTCATTTCTAACACATTATTTACCTAATAAGCTCATAAATTTGCTCAATTCATCTTGGGCCTCATCTGTTGTACCATTCAATTCATTTAAAAGTGCAAATAAGCTCTTATATGAATTTTCGATTTCTTCTTTGACGTCTGTTAACTCTTGGGCCACTTGTGAAAGTGGAATAACTTCTTCTTCTTCAAAAGTATCAACATAACGCGGAATGTTCAAATTATAATCATTTTCTTTGATTTCATCTAAAGATGCTACATGAGAATATTTTTCAATGTCTTCACGGTTACGGTAAGTATCGATAATTTTATTGATATTCTCAACTGTTAGTTTATTTTGATTCTTGCCTTTTTCGAACTCATTTGAAGCATCAATAAATAAAACATCTTTATTCGCGCGTGCTTCACGACCTTTGAATACCAACACACATGTTGGAATACTTGTTCCATAGAACAGGTTAGCTGGTAATCCAATAACTGTATCTAACAGATTATTGTCAATTATGTTCTTACGGATTTTCCCTTCAGATGCACCACGGAATAGTACCCCATGTGGTAGTACAATAGCCATTGTTCCTGCTTTATCTAAATGGTAAAGTCCATGAAGAACAAAAGCATAATCTGCTTTTGATGCTGGTGCTACACCATAACCCTTGAAGCGTGTATCTTTTTCACGGTCAATATCTTTTGTGTTCCAATTTTGAGAATATGGAGGGTTTCCTACCACCGCATCAAACTTTAATGGAATTTGTGTACCATCTTTTTCAGCGAATGGCCAGTCAGCATCAAGTGTATCAGCACGTTTCAATTCCATGTTGCGATAATTTACGCCATGCATCATCAAGTTCATGCGAGCTAAGTTATAAGTCGTTGTATTCAACTCTTGACCATAAAATTCAACGCTTCCTTCTTCATCTCCGTATGGTAATTCTTTTTGAACCGTTAAAAGAAGCGAACCTGATCCCATTGTAGGGTCATATACACGAAATTGATTATCAGTCCTGTGAGCATCAACCGTAACAATTTTTGCTAAAACCTGACTTACTTCATGAGGCGTATAGAATTCCCCACCTTTTTTCCCAGCATTAGCAGCAAACTGACCAATTAAATACTCGTAAACATCACCTAAAATATCACGTCCTGAATCATCTTTGAAATTGAATTCGTTAATCATTACAACAATATCATTCAAAGCCTTTGCACGTTCATTTGTGCTTGAACCTAGGCGTGTGTCCCCAAGGTTAACATCTGAGAATACGTTAGCAAAGTCTTCTGCTGCGATTGCGTTACGTTTTGCATTAGTATTGAATGAATCAAACATATCTTGGAAATCACTAGCTTTGATTTTGTGATTCTCAATTTTTGATACGATTTTGTTCCATGTATAAGCTGGCTCAATCGCATATCCAATCCCTTTACTGATTTCTTCAAGATAATCTTCTTTTTCATTGTCATCTGTCACTTCATAAAAGTCTTCCAGACCATTCATTTTTAAATATTCGTCTTGATTTTCTGATAAGTAGCGATAGAACATAAATGGTAAAATATAGTTTTTATACTCGCTTGCATCCATTGTTCCACGCAATTTGTTAGCCATTTCCCATAACTTTGAGGTAATATCTTTTGCATTGTTCATTTATTTAATCTCCTTTTCTTATATAAACATTTGTTTAAGCATTGATTTCTTTAAATCTTTAAGTAAATCTAACTCACGCTGATGAAGGGTAATAAGGTCGTCAAGATTTCTAAAGAAAGTACCAACTTTACGTTGTTCATTAAGTTCTGGTACTGGAACGTTCATCTCCATTACTTTGTTCTTAGATATGTTATATCGTGAAATACCCTGTGCCAAGAACATAAATTTCTTTCGAATTTCTGGTGAACGTAACATAAATGCTAGATAATATACGTCAAATTCTACTGTTGGTCTGTAACCAAAACAGAAGCTGTTTAGGTACACATTCTCAGTGTTTTCAAGCCACACAGACGCCATTCCAACTTCTTCAGGCGTTTCAGATGAAGTTGTAAAGAATACATCACCATATTTAACTTGATTTTGTTTATTATCAATTTCAATACTTTCCACACCTTTTGGATCAGAAATCACATTACCAAAGACATTAATGTAAGTGACGAATTTAGCATCACCATGGCCAAAATCTTCTTTTGTTTTACCTGATAATCCGGTGAAAGTATCCCCCATTTTACCCAACTCACGCTGTTCCCAAGCATCAGTAAACCCTGCAAATCGAATTTCAGGAACACTTTCACCATCTTTTGGAAACATTTTTTGAAGCATACTCTTTTTAGTAACCTTCAACAATTCTAACTTAAGCTGATGAAGGGTGATAAGGTTGTCGAGGTTACGGAAATACGCCCCAATGACTTGCTGTTCTGCCATAGTTTTAGGCATCATCAAATCCATATTTGCCATCTGCTTACCTGATACCTCGACAAAGGTTGAACCTGCACCAATGGTTTCGCCATATCTTTTCAGTTCTTCAGTTCGTGAGAAAATGAAGTAGGAATCAAGCTCGTCATTGTGTGGAACAATGGACTGAAAGCCTTGATTTGTACAGCCTTTATTGGCTAAAATAGCAGTTTTTCCAATGCCAGCACGAGATGTAAACAACACCGTTCCAGCCGGAAGAACCTTTGCAGAACTATTGTTAAATCCCTGCTCAGTAATCTTCCTTTGACTTGATTTTACATAAATTTGGTCTGCAATTTCAGCAGGAGTATACCAATCAATATCGCCGTCCCAATATTCAGAAATGCTTGTGTTTGGTGTCCCACCACCTATAATTTCAGCGACCTCTCCCAACTTACGCGGTTCCCAAGCATCTGTAAATCCTGCTAATCTAATATGAGGTGATTTTGTTATTTTATCTCCCATTTTGGTTCCCCTCCTTGTAGCCTACATAATTTTATCACTTGACTATTCTCCCTTCTTAATTTCATCAGCCATTTTGTAAAACGCCTTACGAAATTCAATACGATATCGTACCCATGTTAATTTTGCAAATTCTTCAACTGCAAGTTGTTTATAATCAACTTTTGCATCATTCATAATTGCAGTTAATTCACCTTGTTTATCCATATCCTCTTGACCTAAGCGATGTTTTTTAATTAAGTTTTCAAGTTCCTTAGGTTTAGTGCTATTATCAAGTCCCCAAGTACGTATAAAATTAGTTATAAGTTGAATATTACTTTCTATTTGCACTTTATCCATTGCTCGATTCATTTTTTCAACATCTCGAGGAGCTGGATAACTATCAAACTTAAATTCTTTTGAGAAAATCTTAGATACAAAGCTTCGTATCTTTGATTTTTCTTTTTCATTGTCTGACTTAGCAATTTCAATATGGATTTCATCACGTGTTTTTTCAGCTTTATCCATATCGTTCACATGCACTTCATCAGCCATACGAGCGATTAACTCAATCAGATAATCATAGTTGATTGTAACATCGTGGATATGAATCATAGATAGATTAACTTGTGAGATATCTATGTCTTCTCGCTTAGCTCGGCGTTCTTTCAACTCGCCAGCAATTACAGTTGTAAGAATAACTTCTTGTTCTTCTGTAATACCTAGTCGTTCATAAAACTCTTCAGGTTCGTCATATGCAGATATAGGATTTTTATCATCATCTTCCGTATATTGTTTTAGCTGACTAAGCAAGCGATTATATTCTTTTAAATTTTCAAAAACCTCATCTTGTGCTTTTTCACTCGGTGGCAATTGTACAAAATCATCTGTGAGCATTGATAGTTTCTTAATAACTTCTTGCATTTCACCTTGTACCTTACTGAATGGTTTAGAAATAATACCCGCTTCTTCATTACCTTCCTTCAGATCTCCTAGTGAGAGCTGTTCGTCTGCAGATGCACGATTTGAATAAATGGCAAAAGCCTTATTCATTTCATACTCATTTTGCTCTGGCCAACGATAATTAACAACATTCCCCCAAGGTTTATCAATAAGGTTATGCATTCGGTTAGTTCGTGAGTATGCCTGAATTAAATTTCCTCCCTTAAGCGTTCGATCAATGTAGAGCGTATTCATCTCAGGAGCGTCGAAGCCTGTTAAAAGTTGGTCAACAACGATAACTAAATCTAAATACTTACCATCATCAGATGTCTTATTTAAACGTCGTGCTAAGTCTTCTGTGTAGGCTTTAACAGTAGTCATATCAAAAGCTGTCCCAAACATCTCATTATAGGCCTTAATGGCTCTATGCAAGTTCTCGTTCGTTTTAAGTTGATTAATACCGTTAGAAGTATCTGCTGAGAAACTCACTGCAACTTTTAATCGTTGATCTGCTGGTCGCTTCGCATTTTCTTCTGAAAACTTATCAAAGTATTCCATTGCTCTTGGTGTACTTGCTTTGTTACCACCAACATGGACAGTAAACAAGGCATTATACTTGCCGTTATTTGAACGTTTTTTCCAGTTTTCGAAAATGTCCTTAACTACTAAATCAACATGTTCTAGACTATTGTCATAAACACTACCACGAATATTATCGTCTATATCATCTTCCGTTGGATCTTCCGGGGCCTCAATGGTTTCCTTAAATTCCACATTAAATCCTAGGACATTTTTATCGGCTATAGCTTCTTTGATCGTATAGGCATGTAATATTTCTCCAAATATTTCTCGTGTTTCAGGGAATTTAGGTGTCCCAGTATAGCCAACCCAAGCTGAATTAGGAATGGCTTTTCGGATTGATTCAAGCATTCCTTCATTTTCAGTACCATCACCAGTTGAACGGTGTGCTTCATCCACGATAAAAAGAATATTTTCATTAAGTGGCTTAAAGCTTTCTCTCGTTACATAACGTGACATCTTTTGAATACTTGTAACGATAATGTTCTTATCGCTCTTTTTAGTTAATTTGAGATGAAGATCTGATATATTTGCTGTGTCACTTACTACACCTGTTTTCCCTTCAAATCCCGCAACAGGATCATAAGCTTTATAGGCATCAGCAGTTTGGTTTGTAAGTGCAATACGGTCAACCAAGAAGACAACTTTATCTACATTAGATAGACGGCTAGCAAGCCAAGCTGTCTTAAAACTTGTGATTGTCTTTCCTGAACCTGTGGTGTGCCAAATATATCCTAGTTTACCATCATCATATTTGAAGTCAAATTTTCTAACTTTATCTAGCACACGCTTTGTTGCATAAACTTGATATGGACGCATGACTTTAATACTTTCTTTATTTTTAGTTCCATCAAGTATCATGTAGCGAGTTGCCATATCATGAGCCATTGGAATTGATAATACTTTATCTGCAAACGTCTTCCATGAACGAACAGGTCGAGCATCATCTTCATTTTGCCAGTTAAATGCAAAAGCACGATTAAAACTTTTGAGTGGAGTATTTGCCATATAACGAATATCAAATGGAGTCATAGCAATTAATATCTGTAAGGTTGAAAATATACCGCTGTATTGTTTTTCAGCAATGTATTGCTCCATTTGGTTCAAGGATTCTGTTGTGCTATGGAGTGCTTTCTTTAATTCAATTTGAATAATTGGTAAACCATTAATCAGTAACGTCACATCAAATCTACGATTAGACTTCCCATCAATAACTTTTGGTCGTTCAATTTGATTTACCACTTGATAAACAGTGTTTCCACCTCCTACTTGTGCTTGATCAAATACTGTCAAAAATACATGGTTACCATTATCAAGATCAACTTCAATTTCAGAAACACCATTAACACCGTACAAAAATTGCCCTGCTTTGTAAGGCGAGTCGATACTAGTGATAATTTTCTTCACCTGATTAAATTCAGTGACAGACAAAGGTCCCTCTAAACGAGCACGATTATTTTGCTCTAAGATTGTTTTGAAATTCTCCCATAGCTGATCGGTTGTTTTGATATCCTTTTTGTATTCCCATTGTTTGACTCCACCAATTTTAGTTAAATAATCAATAACTTCCAATTCAAATGCTAATTCAGATTGATTTTTCATTTAATCATCCTCCTTTAATGTTTCTTCTATAACTGAGTTCGTAAATTGTTCAATTAAGTCGGAATATTTGTTCAACTTACTTTGTAGTTTCATTGTTTCAATATAAATTTTTCCTATCTTCTTCTGTTCCTCAAGCGGAACTACAGGAATAGTAATTTCACCAAGAGCACGAAGTGGAATTTTAAGAATTGGTCCCGTCCCTTGTAACTCCCTTTCCTTTTGGCGTTTCACATCTTTATACACGTTAAACATGAAAAGAAAGTACCTCTTATCAAGTTGTTTATTATCAATTTCTACCTTTGTAAAATTGAGAGATAATACTTTTCCAACATTATTTTTACCGACCATTGTTGCTAGCTGTAATGAGTTATTTATAACAACATCACCTTCATTTAATGATAAATTATTTATAGATAAAGATTTCATCTGATTTTCAACAAATACTTCTACGTGCTTATAATCAGCTTCGAAAGACTGCTGATCATAATAATTCACAGCTTCAATTCCAAACTGTTTTTGTGCTCTTGTCTGATTTATACCAGGAACGAATGTTACAAATTCTTTTATTACTCTTCTCTTCAAGTTAATCACCTCCTAAGCTCTAATTGAATTTTTTGAAATATTTCTATATTTCATATTAAACCATTTCCATCACCTATTGTCAAATGTTTTTCCAAATATTTTTTGAAATATTTTTTTATTTCGTAATATAATTTTATTATACGCTATTCTTCTATATTTATTCTTACTACACTCCTCCATCTGTTTATTTACGCCACATCATAACCACTAGCTTAAGCGAAAACATTATCTAGTCTTTTCTTCAGTACCCTATTAAGTTAAAAACTCATTATTCTCAAAGACTCAGGAAGTCTAAAAATAAAAAAATCCCCTAAAACAGTAGTCTTAGGGAACATATAAACACATTCTACATTTTATTAAAATTCTGTAATCCTTTGATATCAGGCTATTTCTTCACTATCTTTACAACTACCTCAATATGTGGTGTATTAGGTAGTATTAATTATTCATTTAAACAATTGCTATACCAAACATATAATAAACACTATTTATTATTTATTTTTTATTTTTTCTAGCATACTTATTCTTGTTTCAACTTTTTTCGATAAATCTGTTGCAACCATTTTTAAGAACTCAATATTTTTTTCCGAGTTCCATTTATCATTATCTATGTCAGCTTTATAGGCTTGTACTAACATCGGAAGAATTTCAATATATATTAATAGATACAACTTAGATATTACTTCATCCACATCAAGTTCCTCATACTCACCTTGATACTTTTCTAAAGCCGTACTTACAGTCCCATTGTTGGTTAGTACTAACTCTATATTTTCATGATTTCTATATTCTAAATCAAGCTTTATTTGGTTTAAATTTTTGCTTTCTAATAAAAATGATAATGTACTTATTATATTTATGACTGATTCTCCAGTTGCAGAAACCTTATTTAATAAATCTTCTGTATCACCTTTAAATCCTTTTATTGTATCAAGAGATATATTTCCTAAAGTCTCATTTTCAGTCTCAATAATATTTTCACTCGTGTATACTTTACTAATCAACCATACAAAGAAATCACTTTCTATATCAAAACTATTTTTAGAGATTTCGTTTCTACCTGAATACTTTAACATTTTTCTTAATAATTTCATTCCGTCTGAATTTCTGCTAATTATGTAACCTATCCCTACACCATTAGAATACACAACTATAAACCCATTTTTAGGTATTGTTCTATCCTCTATCGGTTGATTTCCTGATGATATTTGATTATATGAATATTTTATTAGATTATACTGAATCTCTCTATTGTTAAGTCTAATTTTAAGATTAGCATCAAATTTCTTATTAATTTTCCAGTCAGCATATGCTATAGATTCTCCTACTTCATCATCTTCCGGAATTTGCAATAATCTTTCAATAACATTGTCTAAAATGTAATTCTCACTATCTGACCATCTCGTAGTAACCATTTTACCTCCATATTAATTTAAATTAAATTTATTACATGTAAAATTATAGCCAAACTTTTTTTCTAGGATAGGCTGGATAATTGTTGAGTACTCTTGATTTGAGGAATAATTCTTTATCAATCCGATCTTAAATTTAACACTTGTACTTTCTATAGTATCTCCTCTTAAATTGATAATTTTATCAATTTTAATTTTACAAACATTATTCTCTATCACAATTAAATCATCACAATCATCTATTTGAATATCTACCCAATTAGGCATTGTTATTAAAACATTATTTTTGCACAGCTTCTTTACTTTTCCTGAAACATTAATTTTACCATTAATATAAGCAACTTCATTTCTAAATTGAATAGCTGGATTACTTTCAATACTTTCTTGCTGCCCACTACAGTAAAATAAACATTCAATCTTAGCTTCATTTTCTTTAATTTTACATACTAGTCCAGCATATAACCCCTCCAGAAAACCTAAATACGTAGCTAGTCCAAATTCAAATGCATAATCATCAGGTATAAAAGTAATACTTTCAAACACATTCCATTTATCTACTAAAAATACTGCAATTATAGGAGCAAGCACACATTTTACAATTATAAAGAATAAAGATGCCTCCATTAACTTAGACACCTCTCAATCTTTTTAATAAGAATTTCTGATTCTTCTTCAAAACATTTTTCATTTATTCCAATTATCCCATTAACTTGTAATGAAATATTAACTGCTTCTTTCTTATCATTTCTACCTCTTAGCTCAATACTTCTAATATCAATAGCTGATTCTTCTGATAAAAAATTAATTTTTTCTAATAATAACCCAAAATACGCTCTCTCTAATATTAGGTTACTTAAAATTGAATCAATTTCATTTTTTAACGTTACATCATCTTCCATAAACTCTATAGACGTAATTTTATATGAGTTTGTATAAAAATACGCCTCAATAATAGATGTCATAATCTTTGAGGTAATAATTATCTGCCTATAGCCTTTGGTACAATTTTCTTTTACAATACTATAATAATCATCATGCTCTGGAGAATATTTTACTTTTACAATTTTATTATCTAACTTATTTATAAATAATTTTGCATAATCGTTCCTCAAAATAACTCTCCTCCTGATTAATATAATACTATATATTATATATTATTTTTGTATTTTTTTCCACAACTTTATTATATTCTATAATAGTGCATTTTCACTTGAATAATTTTACAGTTGAATAACCAAACAGATTCTTAAGCTATTTTTAATAACTCAAAAATAGTTTCTATAGGCGTACCGCTTGCGGCAGCTATAACTTTAGATTTTTCTAAATCTTTCTTTGCTGATTTATATCCAGTATTAAAGTGATATGAATTATTAGAATATAATTTGCAATAAGTATAATTTATTATCATTATTGCAAGATATCTATTGATACTTTTTTCACTTCTTACTTGATATCCATCTAACCCTAAGTAAGTTTTACAATCTCTAAAGAACGGCTCAATCGCCCAGCGATCAGTATATTGAGTTAATATATCTAAATGAGTTAATGATTTATCTAAGGAAATAAAAGTTTTTAATGCTCCATCCTTTTGAAAAGATTCTTTAGGATAACTTAAAATAATAGAAATATTTCTTCTATCTTTTAAATCTCCAGTATAATTATAAATATAGTATTGTTTATCTTTAACGGTGACAAGGTCAAAGTCATCTATATTTAATGATGTCGCAAACTTATGTAGTTTTATCCCTAATCTTTCATGACCTTTTGGATAAATAACTCTATTAGTTTTTAGAGCTCCTATATAGCTGTAGCCAGCTTTTTCGGAACTATTGAAGACAGCTTTACAACTATACCAACTATCACACAAAACATAACCTTTATTCTCAGGTTTAGGAAGTGATTCAATTAAATTTTTAGTTAATTCTATTTTGCTCATAGATTCTTTATCGTAGATATCTATAGAATATGGAAGAACTAATCCGTCACAAGAAAGTAATGAAACTAAAATTTGATGACCATATACATTCTTACCTTTTAGATGAGAATTATGAAAAGAACATTTTTCAATAGTATTTTTAGCCTTTGACGAGGGCTTAGTTTTTTCTGAAATTGTATCATCAACAATAAAATATATTGGTTTTTTAGTTTCTCTAGATTTATTCCAAATTAATTCTACAACTAATGCTTTTAATGATTTAATCAAAAGCTTTTCATCCCAAGTGCTATTTGATAAAAATCTAGTAATACTTGTTCAATTCCTTTGCGAAGCAAGCTCCGCTATATCGGATATTTTACCCCTGTAACCTTTTGATATCATAGCATTCATAATGCTTTCCAGGTGATTTAGTTGTGGCTTAGTTAGATATAAATCAAAATTAAATTGTTTAAAAAATTTGTGTATTTCTAGTTCATTTGATATAATTGTTTTCTAAAACATTTATGTATAACTCCTTGTTGTCGTTTTGTGTGTGACTCTATTATAGCAAGGATTTATCATAAATGTTTTTTTATTTTATTAAGCTGTAAAATTATTCAAGTATTTTTGCACTATTATAGTTAAATTTATTTATACTTCTTTACTAATTCCAAAAGAGCTTGATTAGTTTTGAAACAGAGGTAAATTTTATAATATACTGCTTATCTTTGGACTGTATTCTTCTGTAGTTCCACCTTCCATATATTTAATATCTCCATTTAAAAAAGTAGATCTCATAATAACACTCTTACCATATTTTTTTCTTATCTCATCTATAGCATTATCCAATTTTCTATTTTTCTCATTATTACTTTCGTCAAACAATGATATTTGGTAGCTTTCATTTGAGGATAGTTTTGATAATCTTATACCTACTTGTCTTATATATTCTCCACTCCACATTTCGTAAAAAGTATTTTCAATATATTTATATATTTCATTAGTAGAATCAGTTGGATTTCTTAATTTTTTTTGATGATTGTATTCAATGAAATGCTTTGTTTTAAGCGAAACTGTAACTGTACTACATGTAGTTTTATTCTCACGTAATCTCATACATACCTTTTCAGTAAGTGCTAATAATACCTTTAATAAATAATTACTATCATTAATATCTTTTTTTAGAGTAGTTGAGTTTCCTAATCCTTTTACCTCAACATTAGAACTATCTACAATATCTGAATTATCTATTCCATTTGCATACTTATATATTTTTAATCCATGAGATTTGAGCTCTTTCTTTAGTAATGTAACATCATAATTTGCTAAATCTTCAATAGTATATATATTCATAGCATTTAACTTGCTACCTGTAGCTTTTCCAACAGAAAACAACTCATTAACTGGTCTTTTCCATAGCTTATGTTTAATTTCATCAGGAAACAAAGTATGAATACTATTCTTCGGTTTAAAATCACCTGCCTGTTTTGCCAATAACTTATTATTTGAAATTCCTATATTAACATTAAAGCCTAGTTCATTTTTTATTCTTTCCTTTATTTCAATAGCTTTTTTCATATACTCATCTTTAAAATGACTTACATCTATAAACGCTTCGTCAATACTAAATACTTGAATTTGTGGTGTGTACTCATATAATAATTCTATTAATACCTTATTACACTTTACATACACATTGAAATCAGGTGGGTATATTTCTAAATCTGGACATTTCTTTAGTGCAGAATATATTGTCTCACCAGTTTTAATCCCTTTTTCTTTTGCTGGTATACTTGCAGCTAAAACTACTCCACATCTACTATCCCTATCTCCCCCTATAATTGATGGTATCTTTGTAATATCTCTATTAATCTTACCATTTTTAAGCATATCTATAGCTGTAAAAGATAAGTAAGCACTATTTACATCTATATGAAATATTATTCTTTTCCCCACTCTAGTCACTCCCTATAAACTAATTAATTATAATTATAGAGAACATTTGTTCTTATGTAAACATATATTTAAACTACTTCTTTTGTTTCTTGTACGATTTCAACTTTTTCTATATTTCTTGTTAGAAACTTTATTTTTCTAGTCTTCAATTCAATGGTAAGTGTTTGTGTTTTCAATACTTCCTCAAGTTCCTTCTCATTAGATAATTTATCAAAATTCTCAACATGTCTTTTATCAAATCTTGATGTATTTCCTCCTATTGTACAAATCACTATATAATCAAACATAATTTCATCCTCCTTTTATATCTTAATCATTGCCAAATATATTACAACTAATTCCATTTATTTCAATTTTATATCTATTTTGTAATAAAATAAAAGCATAGGTTACTCCCCTATGCTTTAAATTAATTTTATGTTTTAGAAATATAATAATTTTGGGACTATATATGAGTTTAATAGTTAAAATCTAAAACTAAATTAATCATTCTTAGATACTATGTATATTTTAATGATTAATATAAGATTTAATTAGAATACTATTTATTCCATTATCTAAATAATACCTTTTTACTAATTAGATAATAAATTAAGTTGAATTTCCCCTCTTGTATATTCTTTATTGAAACTAACTTTAAAACCAAACTTTTTATAATAATGTATTAATCTATCCCAGTGATCTTTATCTACAATTGATATATCACCATATATATTGCTAAATTTCATTTCTTTTGCTACTTTAATAAAATATTTCATTAAAATAGAACCATTCCCTATATTATTATCTTCTGTCTGAATATCTCCTATTTTAATATCTCTTTTATCATAATTTTCTTTAACACCCGTTATTCTTGGTTTTGATACTATATACTTTGGACTATTTAACATAATATAAACTGAATTATCTGAAACTAGCTTTGTTACTATCACTAAACTCTCTATATTCATTTCTACACCCAATATTTCTTCATTAATTTTCAAACTTTCTTTTAACTTATTTAGATATTCTCTAAAAGAACTATCTTTTCTTATCCTTCTCTTTATCAGTATTCTATACATTATCCTCTTTATTATCATGATTACAATCCTCTCATTTATTAAATGCACTAATTTATTTCTCTATATAAAATAATAGTTCATATTTGTTTATAATTTTCTATATTTTATATGGTTTATTGTATTACATCATATTATTTCTAAATAAAAATATTCTTATATTTTTTTATTAAATATTCTATATTATTAACCTTTTATTTTATTTCAATAATAAAGAATATATTATAAGTTCATACTATATAAAGGAATAATTGTAGAGGTGTAATTTAAAATATGAATAACCAATTTAAAGAAGTGTCAAGAAAACTAATACTTATAGTTTCTATAACAGTCTTTATAATATCTTTAATAAACTTTTATAAAGGAGTAAAAGAATACTATAATAATGATAAATTATATAGAGGTATTAGTAATTTAAATCCCTTTGAAAATAATGATTTAAATATAGCTTATGATGAATTAAAAGAACTTAATTCTGATTATACTGCATGGCTATATATACCTAATACAAACATCAGCTATCCTATAGTTAAAGGTACTGATAATTCATTCTATCTGAATCATAACTTCCTAAAAGAAGAAAGTAAGGCAGGATCAATTTTCATTGACTCTAATGTAAATGAGTTTGAAGATAAAAATACCATTATATATGGCCATTATATGAAAGATGGAAGTATGTTTGCTGACCTACATAAAATATATTCTAATCCAAGTAGTACTAATAAAATTTATATCGCTACTAAAAATAAAATACTAAAATATGAAATATTTTCAATATTTAAAGATTCAGCTAATATAAGTAATTATCAAACTTTTTGGAGTGCTGATGAAGATTATATAAATTATCTAAATAATTTAGCTAGTAAGTCTAACAATAACTATAATACTTCATTAAATAAAAATTCTAGTATAATTACTCTTTCTACCTGCGACTTTAATTATTCCAATGGAAGATTATTAATTGTAGCCGTATTATTTGAATAATATAATTATCATAATTGTTAATGTATCCCTTAGACGATTTACTAATTAAATTACTTGTAAAATATTATCTATCAAGCAACTTGTTTTCTTATAAACAATTTCCCATCTATTTCAATCTAGTGTAAAATAATATATATAAACTTACTAAAAGGTGGTATAAAGATGGAAAATGGTCAAAAGACTCTTAATGATTTATTTGATGGAAAAAAGATTTTTAGAATACCTGAATATCAGAGAGCTTATGCATGGGGCGAGAAACAACTTTCTGATTTCTTAGATGATTTTAAAAATCAAAAACTTAATAAGGATTACTTCTTTGGAACAATTCTATTTCAAGAAATAGGTAAACGAGGTCCTTATGATATTATTGAAATTGTAGACGGTCAACAAAGAATAACTACTCTAATAATATTTATTAATGTATTATTGTCCTTGTATAATGAATGTGAAAATGAAACTAAAGAAATATATCTAGAAACATATATAAAATATAAACAAGCATATAAGCTAGAAGTTTTATTGGATGATAATGAATTCTTCACAACATATATACTTGAAAACAATAGTGTTCCTGCTAATATAATATCAACACCTGCGCAAAAAAAATTATATGCTGCAAAAAAATATTTTACAGACAGATTAAGTTTTGAATTTAATCAAAATCAGTTAAAAGAATTATTAGAAAAGATTGAGAAAACTAAAGTTTTGACTTATTCTGTTCAAGATAAGGCTGAAGCAACATTAATTTTTGAAACTACAAATGATAGAGGTAAGCAACTAACTAATTTGGAAAAAACTAAAAGCTTTCTCATGTATAAAACATATATCTCTTCTGATGAACCTGAATTATTACTTTCAAATATACAGACTAGATTTAGTGAAATCTATAAAATATATTCAAATATTGATAATTTAATTGATGAAAATTCCATTCTTCAATATAATTTTATAGCTTATGAAGAATGGAAGATTACTCAACAAAGGAAAGAATACCAAATATACATGGATATGATGAAAAATAAAGTAAATTACCTTATTTCTAATGATAATAAAGATGTGACCTTATCTTATATAGATAATTATACTAAAAATTTAAGAGAAACATTTTCAATAATGGAATGCATATTAAAAAGTGATTTTGAAGAAATTAAAGATATTCAAATTTTAGGAAATATAGCAAATTTTTATCCATTATTAATTAAAGCATTTAAATTCGATTCAACTGAAGATAAACGTGATTTTAGAAAGGTTTGTAGATTAATAGAGATATTTAGCTTTAGAGTCTATAACATTTTACGTGGAATGTCAAACAAGGGACAATCTAGATTTTATAAATTAGCTAAAGATTTTAATGGTGACTATAATAATTTATTTTCTGAATTAAAATCATCCATTAAAGACTTTAGCTCAGATAAAGACTTTATTGATTATATATCGGATACTGATTTTTTTACTTACTATTCTTCTGATATAAAAAATTATTTCTTTTGGAAATACGAAAATTATCTAAGAGATATTGAGCAACCTGTCGCTGCTCCAATTCCATATTCAGTATTTAAATCTCAAAATAAAAGATATAAATTCTCTATAGAACATATATTACCTCAAAAACCTACAGCAGATACCTTAAAGGTTATTACAGAACAATTAGTGTATGCTAATATAGATGAAAATTTTATTGACACATATTTACATTCAATAGGAAATCTCACAATTGATCCTATCTCAGCTAATGCAAGTAAAGGAAATTCAGATATTAATGTTAAGAATAATAAATATTTCAAAAAAGCTCCTTTTAAAACTCAAAATGAGCTTGAACAATTTCTTGATAATGGTAAATGGACTCATAATTCTATAAACGCTAGAAAAGAAAAACTAATTACATTTGCTAAAAAAATGTGGATGAATTACGATAATCTATAACAAAAAATTATTAACTTAGATAAAAGTTGTAAGCTCTAAATATAGCTTATAACTTTTATTTTTACTCTTCTTATTGCATTAATCTTTTATTTACATTTGAAACGTAATAAGATAATACATAAAAGTTATATACTTATCTTTTACATAGCTATCTTTAACAATTACGGTTTGCATCATATTATTTATACCTATAGTTATTAAGTATAATAGATGATTAACAACGTTTTAAGCTATGAAATTCCTTAAACTTTTTACACTACATTATATATTTAAAATCATAATTAAATCTATTTTAAAACTATTATGAGTTAAAGTGTTCCTAAATTTATAAATTTTATATTATATCTAATCAGTTATTTAGCTTAAAGTTCAAATAATATATTATATAAACTTTTAATATACTCTTTAAATTATGTTCTCTTATTTATCTTTTAAAAGTGGACTTTTTTATGTTTATAATTTTTATTAATAAAACTATTATTAGTAGTTTATACTATCAACAAATACTTTTAGAAGGATACTTAAAAATATGATTAATAAATTTAAAAGTCTAACAAGAAATCTACTACTTATAGTTACTATATTAGTTTTTATAATATCTCTAATAAACTTCTATAAAGCAGTAAAAGAATACTATAATAATGATAGATTATATAAGAGTATTAATAATCTTAATCCTTTTGAAAATAATGATTTAAATATAGCTTATGATGAATTAAAAGAACTTAACTCTGATTATATTGCATGGCTATATATACCTAATACAAACATCAGCTATCCTATAGTTAAAGGTACTTATAACTCATTCTATCTGAATCATAATTTTCTAAAGGAAGAGAGTAAGGCAGGTTCAATTTTCATTGACTCGAATGTAAATGAATTTGAAGATAGAAATACCATTGAAAGATGGTAGTATGTTTGCTGACTTACATAAAATATACTCTAACCCAAGTACTACTAATAAAATTTATATTGCTACTAAAGGTGAAATACTTTAATATGAAGTATTCTCAATCTTTAAAGATTCAGCTGATATAAATAATTATCAAACGTTTTGGAGTACTGATGAAGATTATTTAACTTATATAAATATGCTTAAAAATAAATCATTAACTAATTATGATTTAACTCTAAATAAATCTAATAGAATATTAATTTTATCAACTTGTGATTTTAGTAATACTAATGGTAGGTTACTATTGGTTTCTGTACTTATACAATAAAATAGGAATAGCATCAGCTACTCCTATTTTTAATTTATTATATAATATTGATAGTATTAATATCTTCAACTCTAAACACTATCATTTGAGTATTAATTATTGGTAGATTCAATATTGATTCACTATCATCAACTACTGTTGGATATTGTTTATTCAGAAGTATATTAAACATATTAGCTAGTTCTAATCCTACTTTTATTCTTTCTGAATTTGATAGGAGTGAGTACTCTTTATCTTTATATGTAATAAAGAAATCTTCTTTTATCTCTCCAGTATCCTTATTAATTTTATGTAGATGTATTTTTGTATCAATAAGTATGGGCTCAAAAATCCCACCTATAAAATTAACGTAGTATGAATTATAATCAACTAAAACTGCTTTTTCTTTAGTCAAATCATTTATAGATATCTTTATACTTTCAATATCTTTTTCAACCTTTTCAAGCATATCTTTGTACTTCTTTAGATTAGAATTATTTATATCTAATTCACTTTTTATAGATAAAGCTGCTTGTCTTTTTGAAATTAAACCATCTAATTGTATTATAGATTCTTCTAAAGCCCTTTCTTGAGCTTCTAAAAACTTTCTTTCAGCTTTTCTATTAATTTCTTCTAAATTATTAATATCTGCTTTAATAGAATTTATTTCTTCACTTATAGCTCTAAGACGTTCCTGCTTATCTTTATCAAACTCAGCCTTTCTATCTAAATCCATACTTTTAATTATACCTATTGATTTACTATATTCATTAGATATTAATTTAATATTTTGTATCTGATTTTCTATTGAATTAATTTGAGTAAGTTTAAATTCCTCCGGTATAGATTGTCTACATGAATTGCATTTACAACCTAATTCCTTAGCTTCATTAAGATTTTGCAACAATATTTTATATTGTCCTCTCATTGTAGCTAATTCTAATTCCATCTCACTTATTGAATCAGAATTATCAGATTTAAACTGTTCTAAAGAAACTTCTCTATATTTATTATTCAGTATTTGAAGTTTTAATTCTAATTCCTTAGATGAAACCCCTACATACTTTTTACTTCTTTCAACTCTTATTTTATCTTCTAGCTTTTCAATTAATTCTAACTCATCATCAGATATAAATACTTGAATATCTATGTCTTTATTGTTACGTTCAATATCCTTTTTTAGTTGAATATAAGTATTTCCTTCTCCAATCTTTATATTAAGATTATCATTATCCTCTTTAATCTTTTTACTTAATTCCTTAATACCATTATTTATATCTCCTTGATATTTAGATATAATAGGCATATTATCCCATGCATTGTATCTTTCTAATATCTTTAAAGGATCTATTTTAGGTAACATGCTTATAAGTCTAGCTCTAGCCTTAGCTGGTGTTAGATTTAAGAAATACTTAGGATTAAAGATTGATAAAAACAACTCCTTTTGTGGAATAATCTCATCTAATGCTTTTTGAGTAATTTTCTTATCATTAAGCTTAATACTTATGGTTTTCTTTTTACTCCTATTAATCTTATATAATATATCTTCAATTGAAATTTCAACTTCAACTTCCATTTCAGTTGAATTATTGTTTAATAATAGTGTATCTACTTTATCATTTCCAATTAAGTTACAACCATAAAGGCACCAACAGATTCCTTCTGCAATTGTTGTTTTTCCAGAACCATTTGGTCCTACTATAGTTGTTTTATTTCCCGAAAAATTATATTCTACTTTGTCTTTATATCCTTTGAATCCTACCATTGTTATCTTTTCAATTTTCATATTAAAATCCTCTTTCTATTATCTTTTTGTTCTCTATTATTTTTGATAAAAAATATAAGGCAGTTTTCACTACCTTATATCTTTACTGTTAAATACATAATGTCTAACCTAATTTAGCTACTAAATCATTAGCTTGCTCCATACTAAGTTCTTCAAGAGCTTTTACACTATAATACGTTAGTATTGAGTTTATTTCTTTCCCAGTAGCTTGTATCCTCCCCTTAATAAAGTTTAGGAATGCTCCTGGTACTTTAGGTTTTACATTTTCTGATTGAAAATAATGTATATTGTTAGTTGCTTTATCTTTTACTATTTCATCTGAATTAGCTTTTCCATTAAATTTACCTGTACTACCTAAGTAGTCAACCTTACTTTCAACATTAAATCTATTAGAGTTATATTGAATAGCTTGGTTTTTAACTTGCTTTAGGTTATTATTTTCATTACTCCAATTATTAGTTGAATTATTATATCCACTAATTGAGCCATCGAAATTACTATTAGCATTATTTGTTTGAATAGCTTGTCCAGAATTCATAATGTTTTTAGAATACTTATTTGCAATATCTACTCCATATATTTTAGTAAGTTGCTTTTTATAAAAAGTTGCTAAAGTTGTATCAAATTCCTCTTTTGCTATAACCTTAGTTTTACCTTTTATCTCACAACGTACCCAAATAGGATCAAATGAGTAAAGGTATCTACCAATACCGAATTTTACTGCCGTTCTTTTAAGTGCATTAGATAATCCACCCTTAACAGATTCAATATCAGTACTTTCAGCACCATCCCATTTTTTAATGAATCTATCACCAATCCTTACAGTAATAGCACATAATTGTGCATTATTACCCCAGGATTGATATTCATCTTCCCATCCATCTAAGCCAAATACTGCATCTAATCTATCCATAATAGCTCTACTTGTTACATATGGTAATGCTAATGCCTTAATCTCACCATTACGTTCAAAAGAACTACCTATTCTCCATTCAATCTCTTCAAAAGTGAATGGCTTTTTTAATTCAGCTTCTAACTCTCTTACATTAATTACTTCAATATCTTTCATATTATCTACCTCATCTTCTGTTATATTTTTGTTTACTATTATCTTTTTTACTGTTTTCTAACTCTTAGAAATAAAAAAATCCCTATAAAACTCTATAAAGAGTCCTATAAGGATTATCTACTCAATTTGTTAAATACCACCGAACTCATATATATAAGCCGGTTATGTGTTAAATAAAATATTAAATTACAAAATTATTCTATCATTAAATTTTTTAATCTTCATTATGAAATTATTGGATATATATTTTTCTTATAATTACTAAATAAATAGATTTCTCATACAATTTATATGAACTTATATTTTCTATATTAGATCACTCTATCCTAATTCTACCAAAAATTAGTTTTATCTTTTAATTTTAATACTCAATTAAGATGTTATATATACTATTAATTCATATGTCTTATGATTTTTTTAATGTTGCATATGATCTAATTGTACCTTTTTTCCATTAAAATTCATTATTTAATTTTCTTTATCTTTTTTGCTATAAATCTAAATATAAGAAATATACATGGAATAATATTCAAAACAATCAATACTATAATATCATCCATTTGAGGTATTCCACTCAATAAACAACATATAGTCCAAAATACTATCCAAATATATGAAACTAATGATAGTAATTTAAAAATAAAATTTACTATTTTATTTTTAGATTTCTGATGAATTGATCCCTCAATATTGTTGTTAATATCTCTTAAATTCTCTTGTGAATGTACTCTAGTACATTTATCATTGCTTATAGCAGCTTCTAATTCCGCTTCATTTTTCGAACCTAAAACTTTTATATTTCTACACTCTTCCAAATCATCTATTAACTTATTAACTTTTTTAATACTCATAATAATTTCATTAACTTCATTTCTTTTTTCATTTATAATATTGTTAATAATTTCAATATCATTATCTAACTGATTTCTTATATTTTCATTTATAACTTTAATCAAATCTATATTAAGTTTTTCTGCTATAACTCTAGCTGTCGCCATAACAGTTTCTTCACCTGCATTCATACATTGACTTTTAAAGTTACTAACTCCATAAATTCTAAATTTTCTATGATAAATAGTTCTCTTATTAAACCATCCAACTTCTTTTTTAACAGTTTTACTTTCATAACTTACATATGGAGTAAAATTCTTTGATACTTCAATTATTCCAATACTATTAGCTGCAATATTTAAACTAATTTTATCATTATAATTTATATTATTTTCCTCATAAATACTCTGTAAAATACTATTAATCTTATCAACATATTTTTGAGCTTCATCTAATATAAACTTTTTACCTTCCTTAATAATTAAATCTACGTTGTTATATATAGCAGTTACTAATTTATTATAATTGCATGATGCTTCATATTCTAAATTTTCTTTATACCCACCTGGAATTGTTTCTCTTATATCATAAACATTATCATCATATTGATACCATTCAGTATCATAATATGACCTGATTCTCATTGACGCCATTTCATCTCGTACTAATTCAGATAGTACCTCTTCAATCTTACTTTCGTCAACATCCTCACTCTCATAATCCTCAATTTTACTTATAACCTCAACAGAATCGTTTAACATTTTAAATTTTTTTAATTTATCATCATCAATTAATACATTAATTTCACTTTTACTTTCTTCTTTTAATACATTGATAACATGTTGAAATTCATTGTTTATCCTTTCATAAATAGTATTATTAGTTTTCGCTTTTATAAAAGATGATCTATCAATAATATCCTGAATAACACTAAATAAATTCTTAAAACCAGATTTCAACTCCATCTCATAAATTATTTCATCAATTTCTGGAAGAATCAAGATACTCTTACCATTATTTTCATATCTTTTTAGTTTAACATTTTGAGTAATGTACTCACTATTTTCATTAACTAGTCTTTCTGCTTTAGATATCTTTTTAGCAATGTTTTTAGCAAATTTTATATTACTGTTATTAAGTAAATTATAAATAATACAATTCTTGTCATGTTCATAAGCCTTTTTAATACTATTAGCAACTAATACTTGCTTAGAGCTACATTCAACTATATTAGCTTTTGTAATTCCTATCTGATATAAAACTCTTTTTATATCTTCTTTTGTATCTTCTATAGTTTTACCCTTATCATAATCAAAAATATCAATTTTGGTTAATATAAACAAAATATCCTCAACTAAGTCTGGCCTATATAATTTTATTCTATTTAAAATATCAGTATTTTCACTTGCCTTATAATATTGAATATCGAAAAGATAAATTATTTGATTACTATTTTTCAAAATATTATCAAACATAGTAATAATATTTTCATTATTATCATCCTTAGCCTCATTAATTCCAGGTAAATCTACGATTTTAATATTTACATTTTTGGGTATAATAATGTTTTTCATTTCATATCCTAAAACATATTTCTCTAAATTATCAATTACAAGCTGACCATTTCTAAGTTTTCGTATATCATTATATAGTTTGTAATAATGAGCATTATTACCTATCTTTACTCTCTGTCCATTATTTAAAACTCTATAAATATTTTTATCATTATAATTTAGATTAATTTCTATAGGAAAGAAAGTACATGCTTCACTTTCGTTTGGCAATAACTCTTCTCCTAATAATGCATTGATAAATGTTGATTTTCCAGCTTTCATTGGTGCTATAATTGTAATATTAAAATTATTACTCTCTAGATTTTCTTTACTTTTTTTTAAAAGCTCAGAATTTTTCTGTATAAATTCATTTACTTCATTATCTAACTTATATTCTTTACTTATTTTATCTAGTCTTTCATATTTACTTATTAAATTTTCAATATTCATTATTTGCTACCTATTAATTGAGCTTTTAACGATTCTATTTCTTCATTTAATTTTTGTAACTCATTAATACTAGCTTGTCTTTTATCCTTTTCTTCTTCAAACTTACTTATTAATCCATCAAGATATATATTAATCTGCTCTTGAAAATTACTTAAAACCATATTTATAGTATCTCTAATAACATCAGCTTCCTTTAATAAATATTCTTCAAATCCATTTTCAAGCTTAACACTTTCTTCTATATAGAATGATTTCAAATTTGATTTTATCTCAGTTGTATCTAGCTTATACGTTGTTAGTCTTCTAATTGGCTCTGATGACTTATGACTCCCTATACCAATTAAGAATCCAGCGACTCCTCCAACTAAAGCTCCTATAGGCCCACCTAAACTCATACCAACTCCAGCTCCAGTTGCTGCAAACGTAGCTCCTCTTTTTGCTTGAGATGCGAACTCTTCATTACTCATTAATTCATTTTCCGTATTATATTTTTCTATATCACCTTGATAGTTTGCTCCTTCTACTCCAAAGTTAACCATTGTTGCAGTTTCAATATTTATATCCAAATTCTTTCTAATTATAACATCAACTCTCTTTGATAATTCATTAACAGCCTTATATAAATCTATATTTAGCTTTCCTCTATAATTAGTGTATTGCCTAATAAATTCATCTTGTTTTCTTAGAACAAAACTTTCCATAGCTTGTCTGCATGATATATTAATATTATTAGAAATATTATCTAAGTACATTTTATCTGTAGATTCATATAAATCTTGATATGTACTTAAAGTTCTGTCAATAACATCTCTTGCCTCACTAGATAATGAGTTTACGTTTTGTTTTAAATCATCATTAAGACTTGCTACATTTCTTTCTATTTCATTAAATACAACTCTAGAATCATCTAAAATCTTATTTATTTCATTCTTTGTAATTATAACTTCTTGTTGTAATTCTTGGATTCCCTTATCTAAAATAACTATATTAGATTTTATATCATCACTAGCAAAATCTAATTTATTAGCAATTAATTCATTTGCACCTTCTATCATTTTTGATGATGACTTAATAAATGTATCTATTATAACTTGATTTTCAAACTCTAATATATTTGAGTCTTTTAATAAACTTTCACCTAATTCTTCTAGTGTTGGTGGTACAAATACCATTCTGCCATTAAGATTTTCTTTCTTTGAATATTTTATAGTATACTTTTCTTCACATGATTGTATTTGCTTTTCTGATAATGAATTATTAATAATTCCTCTACCATATAGAGCCATAAGTGCAGATATTCCTATTACATTAGGATTAGTTATAATATTACCCGTATTATAACTAATGAATTGTTTTATATCCTTTATTATTTCTTTTACTTCTCTATCTTTATCACTTCTAGAGTCAAGTTTATTTAAAACAAAGAATATCTTATCATTATCCTTTGCTATATCTTCTCTTCCCTCAAATATATCTTTTAATAACTTTGCATTTGTTTCTGATTTATACGAAGAATAATCTAAAACAAATATTATAGCATCTGCATTTCTCAATTGATAATATGTAGTTTCTTTAAGTTCTCTAGTGTCAAAGTCTCCATTATTAGCTTCGTTTGGGCCAGGAGTATCAATTAAAGTAAAGTTTTCAACAAGTCCGTCATATACACTATTATTTAAAGCTTCTATTCTATGCTCCAGAAAATATTTTCTAATTTTTTGAACTTTACCTTGCTCTCTTGTTGTTCTTATATCTCTTAAAAATACCTCTTGTAAGCTTTCATTATTACTAGCTGTTATTACTTCTTTTTTTCCATTTTTATATATTTTAATTACTTCTCTCAAATTATTTTTAGAATGCTTTATCTCAGTCATAGAAACTGTACATGCTGCTGATTCATTAGGTAGAATATCTTCTCCTAAAATTGAATTGAATAGTGTTGATTTACCTGCTTTCATAGCTGCAATTACAGCTACACTATACTTCTTATTAGTTAATTTTTCATTAATAGCATTCAAGGATTCTTTTACTAAATTATATGTATCTTTATCGAAAAATTTATTTTCTTCAATTATTCTTATTATCCTAGTATTTAATTCTAATAAAACTCTCATTTTTTCTGCATTTTGCATTAGTTTCTCTCCTTTATGATATTTTATTATATTTTTTATTATATAATATTATTCTTTATATATTTGTCGAATTTTGATATTAAATACTATTTTTTTGGAATTTATCAAATTTATAAAATCGTATTAATTATGAAAAAAACATACTTAAACGTTTATAGATCGTTAATACTATCAACAAAATTGTCTATATTTCATGTAACATTATCAGACTAATATTAATTATCTGTTGTATATTACTATACTCTATTACTGTATGGATAATTGCCTCTTTAGAGGGAGTCCTTTTTTGATCTCTAATCTTATTTTTATCAGTTATTATCTAAATTTATTTATTATTTATAACTATTACAATTTTAGGTACCTTTTTATGTTATATAACCTATCTGTTTGTATTTACTATATTATTTCAATTATATTTAACTTTTTTGTACCATCTAATTACAATACTTATTAAAGTACTTTATGCCTTTCGCTTAGTATCTATAATTATAATATTTCATATAAATATATACCACTAAATAACATTTCACTCTATATAAAACATAGTACTTAAACCATTCTTACGAATTTTTTTCTATCTCGTCGATTATCCATTTCGATCTCATCTACTTTCAATGTCCATCTAAATTTAAATATAATTTTATATGTTTCCCTTAATTCATTTTTCATTTTAATAATCTAAAACAGTGAAGAATTTAATATTTTATATTAATATAATAATAAAATAGAAAGATACACTCTTTTAAAAAGTGTATCTTTCTATTATTTTTCTAATAATTTATAATTACCTTCTTTTAATACATTACTATGACTTGTATTATTAATTTCTAATTTACTTAATTCTCTTGGTGATAGTGGAATATATTCAATTGAAAATTGATATATTTTCTTATCATATAAGTAATCTTTAATTATTAGATTCTTCTCTTTTAATTCTTTTAAAGCAGCTAATATTCTATCTCTTTGTCTATCTTTTCTCTTAGTATTCCAATATATTGCCGTAGAAAACATTCCTAAAGCTATTATATCATTGTATCCTTGATTATTAATAGCAGATCTATATCTTCTCTTTTGGAACCATATAGCTAATTGTTGTGAATCTGAACTTAAACTATTAAAAGTTGCTTCATCGTATTCAAAAGTACTTTTCTTTAATACTACAGCCTGTAATATAGGTCCTAAATATACTGTTGCTTTTTTTGTTCCTCCATCTTCATATATCATACAACCTAGTAAATTACCATGAATTGAGTTACCTTCAATATCATATGATAAATTCATACTCCCAAGCTTTGCTATTGAATTTTCTACTAATTCATAATATTGAAGTGTATTAGGCATTCCCAAGTCAGTAACTATTTGATATATAGTTTTATCAATAGGTTCACCTAGTACCATTTTCTCTAAGTGAGTGTAATAATATCTTATTATGTTAACATCTACGGAATTTAAATATTTAACTGATTTTAATAAAGCAATTTGAGTCATCATATCTAAAAACTTATCTGCCCTTGCACCTCTTTTTATCTCTAGATATGTCATTTTTTCAAGTTGCATTAAAATTTTATCTTGATCTTCCTCTCCTATCATTATTAATTTATCTATTGTTGATGGATTAATTATATCTGGAGATTCCTCTAATGATTTTTTTTGTTCATCAGATAAAAAATCTATTCTAGATGTTGTATCTATAGGTATATCTGACAATATGCTTGGTATTAAGGTTACTGTTTTATTTTTTATTTCTTCTTCTTTACATTTAGTTACAAAAAATAATAATATATCATTTTTAAAGGCCGCAGTTATAGATCTTTTGCTAAGTGAACTAATATATTGAAATTCAGTAAGTAATGCATGTTCATTACTTTTCCATTCTTCTAAATACTTAGTTTTTGATAAAATATATTCATCAATATTCTTAGCTCCATAAAATGCTTCAAACTTTTCAATTGACATCTCTTTTGATGAAACTTTTTGATAGTGCAATTTTGCAGAATCTATTTCTTTTTTAATACTACTGTTTTTATCCGTTAGTATTTTCTTTACCCATCTAATTTTAGTCATTCTTATATTATTATATTTTAAATTTTTTATAACTAAATCCTTATCCATTGAATAGTATAATTGATTAAGCTGAATTGCTAGACCACTATAAAAATCATTAAAGTCTTTATTTATTAACTGTTCATATTTAATTTTAAACTTACTTATTACTTCTTCTTCTAATTTCTTAATCATATTACACCTACTATCTTTGTTATCTATTTATATAATAATTGATTATATAAAATAAATCTATTATTTAAACTTATTTCAATTAATATATTAAATAAATATCTAAATTCAGTTCAATAATCTACGTATATATCTGGAAAAAGTTCTATTTCTTACGTATATGTCTGGAAAAAGTTCTGTTTCTTACATATATTTATGGAAAATTTACTGTTTATTTTATATGATTTATTTTTTAGTTCTGTTTTTTACATATATTCATGGAAAATTTACTGTTTTTAATAATTTTTTTAGTTTTTTTTAAAAAATTTTTTTATTATTTTTCTTATATTTTCACTCAATAGTTCAATAATCTACGTATATATCTGGAATTATTGCTTTAAAATATAATTTTTTAGGGCTAAAGTTCTAGAAGTTACGTATATATCTGGAATTATTGCTTTAAAATTTTATGATTTTTCAAATCTGAAATTACTAAAATCTCGGAAACCCTTGTATTTACTGGATTTTACCTAAAGTTCACTTTTTTACATATATATCTGGAAAAGTGCTCTCAAACCCTTATGCTTTGGTTTCAAAAGTTCAATTTTCTACATATATATCTGGAAAAATGACCTTTTTTGCATATTTATTAACTTTTTAATACAATTATATTATCTAATTTTATACTAAAAAGGAGGTGAATTTGTAATGGCAACTAAACTTAGTAATGAACATATAGATAAGATTATTTTAGAATCTAAAAACTATTATATTATTGATGTATATGTGGCCCTAGCTCATATTTCTAGTGAAGTTAAAGGTAAATATCTTATCCAAACATATACTAATAATAAGGCTGATTTAGTTAATCAAGTAAAAAAGTACGTTAAAGTATCTTATAAAACTATTTCTAATAATATTGATGAACTTATTGAGTTAAATATTCTTTCATATGATATTGAACTTTCATCATGGACTTTAGTTAATATGGAGAATATGACAAAATCAAAATATAATACTATATCAATAGATCAATCTGTTGAATATAAAGGTTATACAAGCATTAGAGAGTTTTTTCTATCCTCATCATTTCATAAAATGAAAGCTATAGAGAAAAGATGCTTAGTTTATTTAGCTCAACTTTGCGATAGTAAAGCAGCAAAATCTTATAATAAATTTGTAATGAATTTATTTAAACCAAATTCTAAGTGGATGACTATATTAAAAACTAAATGTAAGTATTATGCAAAATATACTATTCAATCAATGCTATCTAAATATGAAGATTTATTTATTGATACTTCAGATGAGCTAAGATCTAATGATATAGCTCCATCTAAAATAAGTAATTTTAAATTTTCATTCTCTTGTAACGTGATAGAGAAAGTTGAAAATGATAACTCTCAATACGAACTATTAGCTCTATATAACTATAAAGAGCTTGAATTGGTTAAATCAAAGATTAACTTTGCAGGTATTACGTTAACTAAAGTTAATATACTTCATATTGTTAGAGCAATATCTACAATTAAGGAATGGTTTTTAAAAGAAAGAGTTGTTCAAATCATTATTAATAAATATATTGCTATTCAAATTCACCGTAGCAGAGAGAATATCAAATCTCTTCCAGCCTATCTTGTTGCTGTTGTTAAATCTGTAATCGAAGAATTTAATGCCTTTAAACAACATAGAGCTAATCTAAGGGTGAGCGATATAGCCTTTGAATATTTAAATAATGATATTAGTAAAAATGATTTATCTTATTCTGATATCGATGAAGACATTCAAAATATACTTCTAACAATTTAACTTATGATATCGATTTTTTTAATTTATATTGTAGGTTTATTTGTGTATACTCAAAAAAAATTACTTATACATAAATTAGAGAAAGCCAGGTAAAATTTTATATTTTATCTGGCTTTTTTAATATAAAAATATGTCAAATATTTATATTTTAGTATTTGAACTCACTTTTTATTTATTATTATGGTAAAGTTATAAAAATAATATTTAAAGTTATAAAATTTGTGAATAAAGTTATATAATTATTTTGTAATTTTATAAAATATAAAAATGATCTTATTCATTGGTATTACTAGATTCTTAGCCTATTAATCTATACGATAAATAGTAAGTATAATATAGTAATAGAAAGTATACTTAGTAATTGTAAGATAAAATATTAACTATAACTTGGGAATATCCTATTATACATAGAAATTAAATAAATCTTTTGAAGACCATTCATCTAAACTAACTTCTTTACTTAAAGAATCAATAAGTAGCAATCCATCCTGATTACATGGAACTAAGTAATATTTATTAAGGAAGTTTTGAAAGTTTCGTAGAATAATTAAAGATTGTAGAAAACTAAATATTTAGGCTTTATTGTAAAAGATAGGATGTACTCTGAAAATATTTTCAGAGTACATAGAGTATTCTCGGTAACTTATAAGGATGAAAACTGTAAATTTGAATATGGCTCATTAGAGAGAATACTATCAAGAAATAACTTAATTATAGCTATGAATAAAGTTATTTCAAATAAGGATAGCCATGGAGTCGATGGAATGACAGTCTATAAACTTAGACAATTTCTTAAAGATAATTGGTTATCAATAAAAGAAAGTATTCTAAATGATGAGTATAAGCCAATGCTAGTCAGAAGAATTGAAATACCGAACTAGATTATTAGGAATACTAACAGTTTTGCATAAATTTATTCAACAAGCAGCTTCTCAAGAGTTGAAATATATTTATGACGAGAAATTTTAGGGAAATAGTTTAGGCTTCTGTCCTCAGAGATAGACGAAAGATGCCATATAAAAGATAGAAACTTACATTAATGAAGATTATTATATATGGTTTATAGATAGACCTAGAGAAATTCTTTGATAAAGTTAATCCGACATATTATGTATAAATTATCAAAAGATATGTAAGAAAAGAGAGTTCTAAGAATGATAAGAAAATACCTTAAATCTGGAATAATTAATATTTATAAGCTAAAAAGGAACACCATAAGGTGGTCCTTTGAGCCAACTTATATCTAATATAATGTTAGATGAATTAGATAAAGAACTAGAGAAAAGGAGTCAAAAATTATTTCTCTACGCTGATTGTATTTTATACATTAGAAGGTAACCAAATAATCATTAAAAAGTCAGCCATCAGTATATGGTAAAAATGTAAATTAGGCAACTCAATTTTTTGATTCTGTTAGCCACTTTTTGGTTTCTTTCATTCTATAAGAATCTCCATTCATGTCTACCATATATGATTT
>NZ_JBNOOF010000011.1:0-125324 GCF_050585245.1 Clostridium nigeriense | reverse complement strand
CTTCACTTCTTATTTTTCCATATATAATCAAGTTTAATCACTAGCCCCAGCCGTCGCTTTTAGCGATTTAGTTCTATTTTCAAATTGTTCATTAGCTATATTTTTCTTAGTTTTGTTCAGAAATAAAATTTAATTAAAAAAACCACCTTTGCCTTTTTCCTTTAGTTTATGGAGGGATAAATATAATGTTTTGACGACTTGGAGTGAAACGACGGAGAGTGAAATTAATATGTAGATTATAACTTATTACAAGTATAATATGAATTTTGTAAAAGGCATTTATGCCTTTTTTCCTTCAGTTGAAAGAGTATAAATATAATATTTGTGCGACTTGGAGCAAAGCGACGGGAAATATTAAAATTATCACATAGAGTTTAAAGGATATTGAGATTACAACAAAAATTTGTAAAAGTCACCAAGGTGACTTTTTTCCTTTAGTTATAAGTAGATAAATATAATAATGCGGTGACTTGGAGTGAAACGACGGAACAAGCATTATTATATTTATCTACATTTCTCTAAAAAGTACAATAAAATAGATAGAATTTCCTAGGTATAAGAAGGTGTTAATCTAATATATAATTAGGATAAAATAAAAAATGAAAAGCTATAATAATTTAATAAATAATGCAATAAGGATGTGAACAGTTATGAAATTTAGTAATGGTTGTTGGCTAAATAAAGATGGAATAACAAGATTTAGTCCTCAAGAGGTCTATAGTAGTGCTAAAAATGAAAAGGTTTTAACTATGTATACTCCATGTAATAGAATCAATCACCGAGGAGATACTTTAGGGGGACCAGTTATAACATATAAGATTTCATCACCTTTAGAAAATGTACTTAGAATTAGAGCATATCATTATATGGGTACACAAGATGTAGGACCATATTTTGATGTTAAAGAAGACGATTTAAATATATTTGCAGAAGAAACTGATGAATTAATAAAAGTTAAATCTGGAGATTTAAGTGTAAAAATAAATAAAGATAATTTTTCTATGGAATTTTACAATGGAGATAAATACTTAACTAAAAGTTCTAACAGAAGCTCAGCATATTTAAAGGGTGAAGGTGGAAAATTCTTAGATGAAGAAGGATTTGAAACATATATGAGAGATCAGCTAAGCCTATCTGTTGGTGAAGCTGTATACGGTTTAGGTGAAAGATTTACTCCATTTGTTAAGAATGGACAATCTATTGACATATGGAATGAAGATGGTGGAACTAGTACAGAACAAAGTTATAAAAATATTCCTTTTTATATAACTAATAAAGGATATGGAGTATTTGTAAACCATCCAGAAAGAGTATCCTTTGAAGTTGGATCAGAACTAGTTACAAAGGTTCAATTTAGTGTTCCTGGTGAATATTTAGATTACTATATAATCACAGGAAATGATATGAAGGAAGTTTTAGAAAATTATACTACATTAACTGGAAAACCAGCATTACCACCAGCTTGGTCATTTGGTTTATGGCTTACTACTTCATTTACAACTAATTATGATGAAAAAACAGTTAATGAATTTGTAGATGGAATGGCAGATAGGGATATTCCACTTCATGTATTCCACTTTGATTGTTTCTGGATGAAGGACTTTAATTGGTGTAACTTTGAATGGGATAATAGAGTTTTCCCAGATCCAAAGGGAATGCTTGAAAGATTAAAGAGTAAGGGATTAAAAATATGTGTATGGATAAACCCATATATTGCACAGGAATCAACTCTTTTTGAAGAAGGAAAAGAAAAGGGATATTTTATTAAGAAAAATAATGGAGATGTATGGCAATGGGATATGTGGCAACCTGGTATGGCCATTGTAGACTTTACTAATCCAGATGCTTGCAAGTGGTATGGAGATAAGCTTAGAGACTTAATGGAAATGGGAGTAGATTGCTTTAAAACTGACTTTGGTGAAAGAATCCCAACAAACTGTAAGTACTTTGATGGATCAGATCCAGTGAAGATGCATAATTACTACACTCAAATTTATAACAAAGTAGTATTTGATGTAATAAAAGAAGTTAAGGGAGAAAAAGAAGCAGTATTATTTGCAAGATCAGCAACTGCAGGAGGACAACAATTCCCAGTACATTGGGGTGGTGACTGTACTTCAGATTATGAATCAATGGCAGAAAGCTTAAGAGGAGGATTATCCTTATGTATGTCAGGTTTTGGTTTCTGGAGTCATGATATTGGAGGATTTGAAAGTACATCGACACCAGATGTATATAAGAGATGGGCAGCCTTTGGATTATTATCATCCCATAGTAGATTACACGGTAGTACATCTTATAGAGTACCATGGCTTTATGATGAAGAATCCTGTGATGTAGTTAGATTCTTTACAAAATTAAAATGTAGCATTATGCCATATTTATATAAAACATCTTATGATGCATCAACAAAGGGTATTCCTGTAATGAGATCTATGATATTAGAAAATCAATATGATCCAACTTGCAGATACTTAGATAGACAATATATGCTTGGAGATAATATATTAGTAGCACCAATATTTAATGAAGAAGGAATAGCAGAATATTATTTACCAGAAGGAACTTGGACAAACTTTATAACTGGAAAAGTTTATGAAGGTGGAAAATGGGTTAGAGAAAACCATGGATATTTAAGTATTCCTATGATGGTTAAAGAAAATAGCATAATTCCTGTTGGAGCAGTAGATAATGTTCCAAACTATGATTATGGAAAAGATGTAACTTTAAGGGTATTTAATTTAGTAGATAACAAAGAATCTTCTGTAGAAGTTTTAAATGAAAATGCAGAGGTTGTATTAAAGGCTGAGGCATTGAAAGTTAATAATACTATTACTTTTGATGTAGAGTCTAAAGATAACTACAACATATTACTAAATGGAATATTTGAAATTGAAAAAGTAGATGGAGCTGAAGCTAAATTAGAAGATTCAGGTATAAGATTAACACCTAATACTAATAAAATAATAGTTACTATCTAAGACACCAATTAATAATGTAGCCTCAGTTTAAAATTAAATTTAACTGAGGCTATAAGACTAATATAAGGGGGAAGAGTTTGATGAAGAAGGAAAATAACTTTGATAATAAAATAGAAGAAATAATAAAATGCCTAACATTAGAAGAAAAGATTGGAATGATACATGGAGCAGGGCTTTTTAGAACTGAAGGAGTAAAAAGACTTGGAATAAAGCCTTTAAAAATGTCTGATGGTCCAATGGGAGTAAGAAATGAGTTCCCAGATAATAGTTGGGTACCATATGGGTACAGTGATGATTATGTATCTTATCTTCCATGTAATACTGCCTTAGCATCAACTTGGAATAGAGAACTTGCCTATAAAGAAGGATACGTTCTAGGAAATGAAGCAAGAGGTAGGGGAAAGGACATAATACTAGCACCAGGAATAAATATAATTAGAAGTCCTTTAGGAGGAAGAAACTTTGAATATATGTCTGAAGATCCATACTTAACAAAGGAAATGGCAGTTCCATATATAAAGGGTGTACAAGAAAATGATGTGGCAGTTTGTGTTAAGCATTTTGCAGTAAATAATCAAGAAACTGAAAGATTAAATGTAGATGTTGTAGTTAGTGATAGAGCATTAAGAGAAATATATTTTCTAGCCTTTGAGGCAGCGGTAAAAGAAGGTAATGCCTATTCTATAATGACTGCTTACAATAAAATATGGGACCAATACTGTGCTCATAATCCAAAACTTCTTCAAGAGATTTTAAGAGATGAGTGGGGATTTGATGGAGTAGTAATATCAGATTGGTCTGGAATTCATGATACTAAGGAAGCAGCAGAAGCTGGAATGGATATAGAAATGTCAGTAACTTATAATTTCGATGAATACTTCTTTGCAAATCCAATGATACATGCAGTAGAAAAAGGAATAGTAAAGGAAGAAGTTATAGATGATAAGATAAGAAATATCCTAAGATTAATGTATAGAATAAATATGTTCTCGGAAAATAGAAAAAAAGGAGCTTATAATAGCTATGAAAATAGAGAAAAAACATTAGAAATAGCTAGAGAATCAATAATTCTATTAAAGAATGAAGAGAATGTACTTCCATTAAAGGAAAAAGAAATAAAGACAATAGCAGTTATAGGAGAAAATGCAGATATAAGACATTCGGCTGGTGGTGGATCAGCAGAAATTAAGGCTTTATATGAAATAACTCCACTTCTTGGATTAAAGATGAAACTTGGTGGAAATACAGAAGTTAAATATGCAAAAGGTTATACTCATAATGAAGAGGAAAGAGAAGAAGTTTTAAAAGAAGCAATAGATATAGCAAAAAAATCTGATGCAGTAATATTTGTTGGAGGATTAAAACATACTAAGGAAGATTTTGAATTATATCAAAACGCTTTAGAATCTACAAAGAAAGAAGAACAATTAATAAATATAGATAGTGAAGGTAATGATAAAACAGATATGTCCCTTCCTTATAAACAAGATGAAGTTATAAAAGAATTATTAAAGGTTAATGAAAATACTGTTGTAGTTATATCAACAGGATCACCAGTAGATATGTCAAGCTTTGCAGATAATGCAAAGGCAATTATACAAACTTCTTATAATGGAATGGAAGGAGGAACAGCCCTTGCTGAAGTCATATTTGGAGATGTTAATCCATCAGGAAAATTACCAGTAACTATTCCAGTTAAATTAGAAGATTCACCAGCTCACTGTCTTGGAGAGTTCCCAGGAAAAGAGAAGGTTAGATATGATGAAGATATATTTGTAGGTTATAGATATTTCTCAACTTATGATGTTGAACCATTATTTGCATTTGGACATGGTTTATCTTATACAACTTTTAAATATAATGATTTAAAAGTAGAAGTAAATGAATTAGAAGATGATGTTAATATTAAAGTATCTTTAAAATTAACTAATACAGGTGAAGTATCAGGATCAGAAGTAGTTCAAGTTTATATAAATGATGAAAAATCTAGCGTAAAGAGACCTAATATAGAATTAAAAGGTTTTGAAAAAATACATTTGGAACCTAAAGAAACTAAGATAGTTAATATAAATTTAAATAAAAATGATTTTGCTTTCTATAATGAAGATAAAAATGCATGGACTTTAGAAAGTGGAAAATTCAATATTTTAGTTGGTTCATCTTCAGATAATATATTATTAAAAGAAAGTATTAATTTAGAAAAGGATTATAAATTCTAAATATATCTATGAGTAAGAAGCTTTGGTATAAAAAGCCAGCTGAAAAGTGGGTAGATGGACTCCCTCTTGGTAATGGAAACTTGGGAGCTATGATTTTAGGAAAGGTATTTAATGAAAGAATAGCCTTAAATGAAGATACTTTATGGACTGGTATTCCAGAAGATAAAACTAATTATAATAGTGAAAATTATTTAGAAGAAGTTAGAGAACTAATAAATAATGAAAAATATTACGAAGCTCAAGAAATAATAAATAAGGAAATGTTATCAGGATATACAGAGTCCTATGCTCCACTTGGAAATTTATATTTAGATTTTTATTATGAAGATGAAAAATACTCAAATTATACTAGAGAACTAGATTTAGATAAAGCTTTAGTAACAGTAAAATATAATATAGGAAATGTGGAATTTAAAAGAGAGACCTTTGTATCTGCAAAAGATAAGGTATTAGTAATAAAAATAACTTCTACTAAAGAGGAGAGCCTTAATTTTGATGTAAGGCTAGATAGTTTATTAAGAAGTAAGATTTCTAAAGATGGAGGAGTAGGACTTTCTTTAAATGGAATAGCGCCAATTAAAATTCTACCAAGTTATGTTAATGATGAAACTATAATTTATGATAAAAATAATGAGTTAGGAACAAAATTCTGTACAAGGTTAAGAGCTATAAATAAAGATGGAAAAGTTAATATAGATGGAAATAGACTAGAAGTTAGAAATTCAAGTGAAGTAGTTTTAATATTATCAGCAAGTACTAACTTTGAAAAGTTTAATATAAAGCAAGGTTCTTTAGGAAAAAATGAAAAGGCTCTAAGTGAAAGTATTATAAATAAAGCAAGTAAATTAGCTTATGATGAACTATTTAATAATCATTTAGATGAATATAGAGAATTATTTTCTAGAGTAGAATTTAACTTAGGAAAAGAAGTTAGTAGAGAAAATAGAAGAGATGATGGACAAGTTATAAATACATTGAAATGTAGTAGCGATAGGCAAGCAGTAAATATAGAAGAACTTCCAACTAATGAAAGGCTTGAAAAATTTAAAAATGGAGAAGAAGATTTAGGTTTAATAACTCTTTATTTTCATTATGGAAGATATCTTTTAATTAGTTCTTCAAGAAAGGGAAGTCAACCAGCAAACCTTCAGGGAATATGGAATGAAGAAGTAAGACCACCTTGGAGTAGTAATTATACTATAAATATAAATACAGAAATGAATTATTGGCTAGCAGAGGTTTGTAATCTTTCAGAGTGTCATGATCCATTATTAAATATGATTAAAGATCTTAGTATATCAGGAGTTAGAACAGCTAAAGAAGAATTTAACTCTAAAGGGTGGACAGCAAATCATAATGTTGATATTTGGAGATATTCAAATACTGTTTTAGGAAGCTGTGAATGGGGATATTGGCCTATGGGAGGTCCATGGCTATGTCAACATATATTTGAGCATTATGACTTTACTAGAAATAAGGAATTTTTAATGGAGTACTACCCTGTTTTAAAAGGATCAGCTAATTTCCTATTAAGTTGGTTAAAAAAAGATAGTGATGGAGTGCTAAATACATGCCCATCAACATCTCCTGAAAATAACTTTTTAGATAATGAGGGAAGACCATGTGCAGCTAGCAAATCATCAACTATGGATATAGCAATAACTAGAGATTTATTTACTAATGTAATCAAAGCAAGTGAAGAGCTAGATATTGATTTAGAGTTTAGAGATCAATTACAAAAAGCTTTATATAGGCTACCTAAATATAAGGTAAATAAATTTGATGGAATTCAAGAATGGTTTAAAGACTTTGATGAAAAAGAACCCGGCCATAGGCATATTTCTCATTTATTTGGATTATATCCAGGAAAAGAAATTACAGAATATAAAAATACGCATTTACTTGAAGCATGTAAAAATACTCTCTCAAGAAGATTATCACAAGGGGGAGGACATACAGGCTGGAGCTGTGCTTGGATAATTAATTTTTATGCAAGACTAAAGGATTCAGAACTATCTTATAAATATTTAAAAACCTTATTAAATAAATTAACTTATCCTAATCTATTTTGTGTTCATCCACCATTTCAAATTGATGGAAACTTTGGAGGAACAGCAGGAATTGCAGAAATGCTAATTCAAAGCCACACAGAATATATAGAAATACTACCATCAATTCATAAAGAGTGGAGAGTCGGAGAAGTTAAAGGACTAAAAGCAAGAGGTGGATTTATATTAGATATAAAATGGAAAGATAATAAACTGATATCCCTAAAAGTAAAATCAACAGTTTATGGGATTTGCAACCTTAAATATAGAAGAAACCTAGAAAACTATAGTGAAGTGAAGAAAGAAAGTTATTCACTAGCAATAGGAGAAGAAAAAATAATTATATAGAATTAATACGTGAGGACACTTAGATTTACTAGGTGTCTTTTAGTTTTAGATAATATTTATATATGATAAAATAGTTATAGATTATAAGATAAATAGATTAATATTTAGATGTGAAAATAGATTATTGTATAAAATAGGAGAATAGAATGTATTTATATAAAGCAAATGGAGATACTTTGAACGAAATAAAGGAAATATCTTTTAAAAATGAGGCTGAACTTCATATTCATACTATGTGAAAGTTAATAACACAACATAATTTAAAGTGAAAGGAGTATTTTCTTGAATAAATATTATATAACGGAAATAAATATAAGTAAGTTAAGACACTTAGAAAATATAGATATAAAGTTATCAGAAAAAGAACCAAAGCATTTATTGTTAACAGGGAAAAATGGATCTGGAAAAACAACAACATTAAATGCTATTAAAGATTGGCTTAGATCTATTCAGAATGGGACAATTGAATCTTGTAAGATTTGGAATCAAGATATAGAAAAACTTTCAAATCAATTAGATGTAGAAAGTAGTGAAGAAAAAAGGATTGAGATTAAAGGTGAAATAGAAGATAGACATAAATTGATTAGTGGTTATGCAAATGAAAATTTAGATTTATATTTTTCATGTGAGGGAACGAGGTTAGTACCACTTTACAAAAATGGAAAGTTTATTTTAGCTTATTATGGTGCAAATAGAAAAACAGAAGTTCAAGTACCAGTAGGAGTAGAAAAAGTAAATTTAAAGGATGTATATTCTTTAGAAGAATCTCCAAGTAATATTTTCATAAAGTATCTTGTGGATTTAAAGACTCAGCAATCATTTGCTAGAAATGAAAATGATATGATTGTTGTAGAAAATATAGATTCCTGGTTCAATAAATTAGAAAATGCATTTAGAACTATACTAGATGATGAAAGTATAAATTTAAAATTTAACTATAGAAATTATAATTTCAGTATTATACAAGATGGAAGAGAGCCTTATAGTTTAAATGAATTATCAGATGGATATTCATCTATAATTAATATAATTTCTGATTTAATATTAAGAATGGATAAAAATAGAGCAAGTGAAGAGAAAAATTACTCTTTTGACATAGAAGGAATAGTATTAATTGATGAATTAGAAACTCATCTTCATATTGAACTTCAAAAAAAGATATTACCGTTTTTAGTTGAGTTTTTCCCTAATATACAGTTTATAGTAACTACTCATTCGCCTTTTGTATTGAACTCTATAGAAGATGCTGTAGTTTATGATTTAGAGAAAAGTATCAGAATGGAAAATCTATCTAATTTTTCTTATGAAGGAATTGTAGAAGGTTATTTTGAAGTTGATAATTATTCTAAAGAATTAAAAGATAAAATTTCTGAGTATAGGATATTAGCATTAAAAAATTCCTTAAGTGAAGATGAAAGAGCAAGAAGAGCAGAATTACGAATGGAAATTAAAAATGCATCTAATGATTTAGCAATGGAATTAAAAGCAGAATTTAATGAAATTGAGAAATTTAGGAGAAAAGATAAGTGATTAAAGTAGATAGAAATAAGAGTTATGATGAAGTAGATACTGCAAAGGATGTTTTAAAAAGAGAAAAAGAAAAGCTAAGGAGAAGCTATAATCAACCAGAAGTTTTAGAGGCATTAAAATTAATTTTTAATAGAAAATGTTATATATGTGAAAATAAAAAAATTACATCCTATAATATAGAGCATTTAAGACCTCATAAAGATCAAAATATGGATTTAAAATTTGATTGGGATAATTTATTTTTAGTCTGTGGACATTGCAATAATATAAAATCATATAGATATGAAAATATATTAGATTGTACAGAAGTTGATGTTGATGAACTTATTGCCTTTAGAAAAGAAGGTAATTTTGCTTGGGATGAGCATATAGAAATAAAATCAATAGTAAATTCTACGGAGGTTGATGAAACTGTTGATTTACTAAAAAAGGTTTATAATGGAACAACAGCAATGAAAAAGATGGAAGCTGTAAATATTAAAAAAGAACTTAGAAATGAAATAGTAAAATTTATGAATGTAATAAATGAATATTGGGATGCTGAAGGGGAGGATAAGGAAGATGCGAAATATTTAATACTAAGAGAATTAAAACCTTCATCTGCTTTTGCAGCATTTAAGAGATGGATTATAAGAGATAATAGAGAAATTTTAAGTGAATTCTTAGAAGAGGATAGTATTAAGATTAAACTATAAAAGAAACAAAAAATATGTTTCTTTTATGGTTTAATTTGTTAGATATCTAATAGTGTCTTCAACATTAAATTCACCATTTTCATTAAAAAATTGTTTTAATAAGTGAACATGAGCTGCTCCAATAATTAGTAGAATTCTTTCATCATCTGATTCAAATAAATCAGCTATATTTTTATAGATAATCATATTGCGATAATACCAATACTTAGATACCCATTGAGCACCAATAGGGTTTGTACCATCACTAATTAAAGCAAGTTTCATATAAGTTTTATGGTTTTTCATTGTATATTCATCTTGATTAATTTTAATAATAAATTCTTTAATAGTATGGTTATTTAAATAATCTTGAGTTTCTAATGCGTCTTGAGCTAATTCTTTACTTAGGTCATCCCAAAGGGAACATTTATTTTCACTTACCCATTGTAAGACATTTGGAACATGAGATTCGACTTTATTCCAATTAACACAATATAATTTATTTAAACCAAGCTCTTTTGCTAGTTTAAATCCAATTTGATGCTTCTCATTAGTTGTTAGTGAAAAGGTACCCTTTAAAAAATTTGTATAGTCAGTATTAATTTTTTCATTAATTTCTGTATCTAATTCTAATGCAATTTTTGTTGGATTAAATTCTTTTAAACACATAATTAGTTCTTTAATTTCAGATTGTCTTTTTTCTGACTCAATATTTCCACTATTAAATTTGTACATGTCTCCATTATTAGGATTGTCTAAATGATGAACTCCTAATATCATTATAGATTTTTTCATAAATAACTAACCTCTTTTATATAATTTTATAATAAAAAACAAGTATTAAATTTTTTTATAATAACTACTTTATCATTTGAATCTTTAAATTTATAAGTTCTTCTAATAAATCTTTACTTATAAAAGGTACTAATTCATCAAGTGATATATAATTGTTTTCAATGCATTTTTTTGCTATCTTATCAGCTATTTCTGTGCTAATAAAAGGAAGTGTAGTTAATAAAACATCTATAGAATAATTTAACTCTATTGCTTTATCAACAAGATTATCTGCACATTCTGTACTAATAAATGGTAGTAGTTCATCTAGTAATATTTGCTCTTTTTCAATGCATTTTTTGGCTATTTTATCAGCAATAGTTTTACTAACAAATGGTATATATTCTAATAAGTCATTCATATTATCAAAGTACGAAATTTTATTTGATATTTCACTAATCTGTGTTGGTTTTAATATTGGAGTAATGGATTTAAATTCATCTACCGCTATTATATCATTTGATAAATCAGTGTTTATAATATTATTTACTAGTCTTGCAGTTGAATTATTTCCTAATATATTATCAATAGATGTATCAAAAATTTGTGCAATTTCAGGCAACTTTGAAATATCAGGCATGGTTTCACCACGTTCCCAGTTAGATACTGCTTGATAACTAATATTAAGCATATCAGCAAGTTCCATTTGAGTTAAATTTTTTTCTTTTCTCAGTAAAGAGATTTTTCTACCTACATTTTTCATGTTAAACATTTTAATTTTCTCCTCTACATTTATTATTACAGTTAAATATTAACATTATAATAAATGTGTATCTATCAAGTAATTATTGAATACTAGTAATAATCAACTCAATTACTGCTTTAGAACTTAATTAGTATAAAATTTTCTTGTAATATCATTATATATTTTTGTAAAATTGATTTCTTTTATAATTTTACCATAAAACTAAAGAGATATAAAAAATTTACAAATAGATTTCTTAATTTTAAAAGGAGCCATCTTATGATAGCTCCATGAAAGGAATTTATATGAAAAAAATTATTAGCTTATTAATTATCAATTGACTTAAGTATTGCTACATCTTTAGGTTTTAATTTTAAATTTTCTTTTATAGATTCATTATTTAAGATATTTATATAATTTTTATTATCTAATTCTAATGTTATTTCATCATTATTATGATTTAGTACAAAGGTTAAAGAGTAATTATCTTTATATCTTTGTGTAATTTCTATGCCTTCTTTATTTTCTATCCCTAATAATAAATCATTTTCTTTTGCCAATCTTAAGGCAAAGTCATTTAAAAAGCTTTGTTCAGGATTAGATCCTATATAGTAAGCTAACCCATCCCCATATTTATTATAGGTGAATACTGGCTTATCCTTATAGAAGTCAAATCCATAAACAGCAAGGGCTTCAGCACCTTCAAGATTTATAATATCGCAAACCATATTACAGGTATAATTATCTTTCATAGGATTTAGTTTATATACCAAATTAATTGAGTTATTCATATCTGGTGGAAGAGCATCTATTTCTTCAACCCAAAGTCCTAGCATATCTCTAAGTTCTGCTGGGTATCCACCAAGACTTACTAAATCATTTTCATTTACATAGCCACTAAAATAAGTAGTAATAAAGGTTCCACCATTAGAAACGAATTTTTTAATATTATCAGCAGCTCCTTCTTTTAACATATATAAAACTGGAGCTAGTACAACTGAATACTTAGATAAATCTCCAGTAGGTTCCACAAAATCCACTGAAATATTTAGATTGTGGAAGGCTTTATAGTATCTTTCTATTTGTTCTACATATTTAAGTGAAATAGAAGGGCCACTTGAGAATTCTACTGCCCACCAGTTATCCCAATCAAATATTATTGCAACCTTTGAATTATATTTTGAATCAATTATTGTATCACCTAAAGCTTTAAGTTCTTCACCAAGCTCTGAACATTCTCTAAAAGTTCTAGTGTTTTCATGTCCAGCATGAGATATTACTGCTCCATGATATTTTTCACAGGCACCAATTGATTGTCTCATTTGGAAGAACATAACTGTATCAGCACCATGAGCAACTGCCTGATAACTCCAAAGTCTCATAACTCCTGGTCTTTTTACACTATTATAAGGCTGCCAATTTTGCTGGTTTGGAGTTTGCTCCATAAGCATAAAAGGCTTTCCATTTTTTAAACTTCGCATTAGGTCATGGCGAAGAGAAGTATCACTTGGATTAGCATTTAATCCGGGGTAGTTGTCCCATGAAACCACATCCATATGTTTAGCCCATTTAAAATAATCTAAAGGCTTAAAGGTTCCCATTAAGTTAGTAGTTATCTTAATATCTGGAGTAATAGCCTTAATAGCCTTATATTCTCCTAAGTAACATTCAAGAATAGAGTCAGACATAAATCTGTTATAATCTATAGCAATTCCTTGAAAATTTGTACACTGTTTATCATAGCCATACCACATTTCGCTTAATCCTGATGGAGAAACAATCTCATCAAAGCTATATAGAGTATGTCCCCAGAAATTCATATTCCAAGCCTTATTAACTGCTTCAATAGTTTTATATTTGTTTTTAACCCATTCTTTAAATTTATTTTCACAATGCTCACAATAACAGTAGTTATCGTATTCATTTCCTATATGCCAACCTATTATATTGGGATAATCCTTATATCTTTTAGCAAATTTCGTGGCAAGGTTTACAGAAAACTCACGATATTTTTTGCTATTTGGACAAAACTTAACTCTACCACCAAACTTTCTCTTACGACCTTCAAAATCTACTGGTAATATTTCAGGATACTTTTTTGACATCCAGTTTGGTTGAACTGCTGTAGAAGTAGCCATACAAACATAAATATTATTTTCCTTTAAAGTTTCAAGAATATTATCAAGCCATTCAAAGTTATAAGTGTCTTCGTTAGGTTGTAAAAGAGCCCAACTAAATACAGGTAGGGTTACAGTATTTATATTAGCAAGTTTAAAAAACTTCATATCCTCAAGTATAGTTTCTTTTGACCATTGATCTGGATTATAATCACCACCATATAATATAAAGGGTGTTTTTTTACTAATCATAATATCCCTCCTTAATATATAGTTAAATTTTAATATGAATAATTAACTTTCAATACACAGTTAATTATATTAAATATATATTGAAAATTAGTGATTGTTTAAAAATGCGAGCATTTTTATAATGGATAATTGATAAGGCATAATGCATAATTAAGGAAAAAATCCTAAAAGATTTTTGAATAAAAGGTGCTTCGCACAAAATGAATTTAAGTTTTGCTGTGCAAAACATCATTAATTATCCATTATCCATTATGCATTATCAATTTTTAATTTTGCTTAGCAAAATTACACAGGAGTTATATAATACTAACATTTACATAATTTTGATAATGGATTAAAATTAGTATGAAAAATACTTTTGGAGAGTTAGCTATGGGTAAAATAATTAATAAAACAGTAAATAATTTAAAAATAAGAAGTAAGCTCTTAATAGTTTATTTTCTTATAGTTTCCGTAACAGTTTTAACAATTGGGATTTATTTTACTACCAGGATGAGTGACGTGGTTGTTGAAAATTCTAAAAAAGATGCAAGGGCAAATTCAAATCAAATAAAGCAAAGATTAACAGAAACCTTAAGACTTGCAACGGCAACATCAGATATGATATATCAAGATACGAAACTACATGAAATAGTTAAAACTCAATATTCAAGTTATGGAGAAAATGTAAAGGTTTATAATGAATATCCTATATTAAGTAATTATCTAAAATATTATAGTGATTTATCTAATATTAGACTTTATGTTGAAAACAATACTATTTTAGATAATTCAAATATAGTAAAGGTAAATGATGAGGTTAGAAATAGTACTTGGTATAAGAAAGCAAGGGCAGATAGAGGGGTAATAACCTGGGTTTATAAATACGATGAGATTTCAAAGGATTATAGTTTATCTCTTATTAGAGATATAACAAGTGAAGTTGATGGTCATATAGGAGTACTAGTAATAAGCCTTCAAACATCTAAGCTTCGAAAAATAATTTCAGAGCAGCCCTATCCAATAACTATATTAATAGATGGAACAGTAGTAGCATCTGGAGAGTTTGAAGAAGGTAGTAACGTTAATTATATTTATAATTCAGATGAAGTAGATTATTATAACAGTGTTAAAGAAGAAATTAGCTTAAAGGATAGATATGTTATTTCTGATAAATTTAAAATAGACAAGTCCTTTAATAATATTTTTGAAGTATTGGTAAGTGTACCAGTTTATCAAATCACTGAGACTTCTAGAGTGGTTATGCACCAAAGTATCGCTTTAATAAGTTTTGTAGTAACAATATCCTTAATAATTATAGTTTATTTTTCAAGACAATTTTCAAATAGAGTTAGTTTATTAAATAAAGAAATGGCAAAAGTAGTAGTTGGAAACTTTGAAATTAAAGAAGAGATAGCTGGAAGAGATGAAATAGCCGAGCTTTATAAAAATTTATATACAATGGTAGGTAGTATAAAGAATTTAATAAATGAAGTTTATATAAAAGAACTTGAGCAAAAAAAGCTTATAGTTAAACAAAAGGATGCAGAATTTAAGATGCTTGCAAGTCAGATAAATCCACACTTTCTATATAATACCTTAGAAACAATTAGAATGAGAGCCTTTTGTAATGGAGATAGGGAACTTGCAGATATAGTTAAGAAATTAGGAAAAATAATGAGAAGAAATTTAGAGGTTACTAATGAAATAGTTACATTAAAATCTGAGTTAGATATGATTAGAAATTATCTTGAAATTCAAGGCTTAAGATTTAAAGGAAAGGTTGAATACGATTTTAGATTAGAAGTAGATCCAGAAGATTATTTAATATTGCCATTACTATTACAACCAATAGTTGAAAATGCATTTGTTCATGGGTTAGAAAGTAGCACTAAAATGGGAAAAATAGAAGTTTCTATCTATGATGAAGTAGGATATCTAATAGTAGAAATTTCTGATAATGGGGTAGGTATAACACAAGAGAAATTAGATTATATAAATGGAAAATTAAGAGCTTATAATGATGTTAATAAAAAGAGTATAGGTATTAGTAATGTAAATGAGAGAATAAAGATGTTCTATGGGGAAGAGTATGGCTTATATATTTTAAGCACCTTAGAGGTAGGAACTAAAGTAATAATTTTACTACCAAGTAAGAAGGGAGAGAAAGCTGATGTTAAAGGTATTGATAATTGATGATGAACCTTATGTAAGAGAAGGATTAAAACATATTATAGACTGGAGTGAAAATGGATTTGAAATTTGTGGTGAAGCACAAGATGGAGATGAAGGATATAATAAGATTTTAGAATTAAATCCAGATATAGTACTTTTAGATATACAAATGCCTGGAAAATTAGGTTTAGATATATTAAAGGATATAAGAGAAAAAGGAATTAAAGGAAAGTTTATCATTATAAGTGGTTATTCAAACTTTAAATATGCACAACAGGCAATAAAGTATGGAGTTAAGGATTACTTATTAAAACCAATAGATGAAGATGAGCTTTTAGATATAGCCTTAAAATTAAAAGATGAAATAGAAGAAGAGAATAAAAGTAAAGACAATATAGAAAAAAATAAAGTGGCTTTAAGACAATATGTATTAGGGCAACTTATACTCAATAATAATATTAATGAATATGAAGAAATAAAAGAAGCTTTAAATAATTCAACCTTTCAAGTAGCTCTTATAAGTAATTCTTTAAACCAAAATAATTTTGAAAATATATTAAAGATAGAAAATTTAATATTAGAAAATATTGAGGAAAAAGAAAATATAGATATTATAAAGCTTGGTGATAGATTAGCTTTAGTTATTAGAAATATGAATGTTAACTATACATATAAAATACTAACTAAGTTAAAGGAAAGATTAGATAAAGCTTTAGGTGGTAACAACTTTATTGCATTAGGAGAAGAGGTAGATTATATAAACGATCTATATTTATCTTATAGAAATGCAAAAAAATTAACTAATAATAAATTTTTATTTAATAGATTAGAAGTAGCATCCAGCTTAAAAATTAATACTAAAAATATTGATTTAGATTTAAGTGAAAAAGAAATATTAGAAAATGCTTATACTTATGTTGAAATTGGACAAGATGACAAACTAACTGAATCCATAAATATGTTAGAAAATTTAATTAGAGCTAAATCATACAAGGAAAATGAATCGAAGATTTTAATTACTAAGAGTCTTTTAGATTTTGAGGATAAGGTTAAAAAAGATTATAATCTTTCAGCAAAAGATATAAATATTGGAGAGGATATAATAGATAAAATTTATAAAGAAGATAATTTACAAGATATAATTCAAGTATTGTTAGAGGGATTATCTAATATATCAAAAGAAATTAGTATAAATTCTAATAATTCTTCAATTAAGAGAATAGTTAAATATATTGAAACTAATTATTATAAGGATTTAAAGCTTGAAACATTAGCAGAAATATTTAATTATAATAGCGCCTATTTAGGAAAGATATTTAAAAGTTATACTGGGGAATCTTTTAATACTTATTTAGACAAGCGTAGAATAGAAGAGGGAAAGAAACTTTTAGTAGAAAAGAATTTAAAGGTATATGAGGTTTGTAAGCTTATTGGATATAAAAATATAGATTATTTCCATAGTAAATTTAAAAAATATGTAGGAGTTAGTCCATTAAACTATAAAAAGCAAAAAGAAGCAGAACAGTAGGAGATGATTTACATGAGTAATAACAATTTAAAGAGCAACAGAGTTTATTATGAGACAAAAAGATTATTATATATTTTAATGATAAATGCATATTTTTTAATATCTATTTCTCCTTTTATAATTTATTTTTTACTTTCAGGAACAGGTTTATCTATTTATATACTATCATTTTTAGGAATTATAATAGGACCAGCACTTTCAACATTATTTTCTGTATTAGGCAGACTTATTAGAGGTGAAGAAACAGAAGCACATAAAGATTTTTTGTATTTTTATAAGTTAAACTTTCTTCAAGGAATATTTGCTAGTGCTATAATAAGCATAATTTTATTAATGAGTTATTTAGACATAGAACATTTCTTTAAAATAGGAGTAAATATAATATCATATATTTTTATAGGAATTGCAGTATTTACTTTATCTATAAGTTTATATGTATTTCCCATTATAGCTAGAATAAATGCAAAAACTTTAGATGTTTTTAAAATAGCCATAGAAAAGACAATTAAAAAGTTCTATTTAACAATAACAATAATTTCGATAATAGTAATATTTTTATTTATAGTAAAATTTCTAAAAATAGCTTTAATTGGAGTTCTATTTGGACCAATGGCCCTAGCATATTTAATATTAATACTAGAAAAAAATACGCTAATAGATGTAGAAAACTACTTAAAAGAAAAGTACAATAGTGCTACGCACAATGAAGAATGAAAAATTAAAAATTAAGAATTATTGTAAAAACTCCTTCGGGAGTTTTTTTCCTTCAGTTTTTAATTGTACATATGTAAGTTCGTGATGATTTGGAGGTATGACGGAATAAGTAAATTTACATATATACAAGGTAGAATACTCTAATTTTTATATGAAAACATATACATTTTTATAGGTATGAAGAGTATATGGGAAATATTATTATATAAGTAACAGTAGAAGCAAAGGTTGAAAAAAATGGAGGGATAGATAATGCAGCTTGTTAGAAATGTTGATGTAAAAACAAAAAAAGAAAAAAAGAAAAAAGAAAGAAAAATTACTTGGAAAAATATTAAAAAACAATGGGTATTAATAGCGATGTCCTTTCCTTTTGTGCTTTGGGTAATTATTTTTAAATATTTACCGTTATTTGGCTGGACCATGGCCTTTCAAAATTACAAACCTCAACTTTCATTTTTTGAACAAGAATGGGTGGGATTCAAGCACTTTATAGATTTATTCCAAGAACCATTATTTTATGAGTCCTTGAAAAATACTTTAGGAATGAGTATATTAGGTTTAGTATTTGGAACAGGATCAGCAATATTATTTGCACTTTTTTTAAATGAGTTAAGATATACAAAATTTAAAAAGTTAGTACAAACTGTTTCATACTTACCTCACTTTATTTCTTGGGTAGTAGCAGCAACTATTGTAACAAATATGTTGGCTAATGCAGGAATAGTTAATGAATTACTAATGAAATTTAATATTATTTCACAGCCTATAAATTTCTTATCTAGTACAAGCATGTTCTGGGGAATAGTAACAGCTTCGGATGTATGGAAAGAAATGGGCTGGAATGCAATTATTTATTTAGCAGCTATGACAGCAATAGATCCTGAGCTTTATGATGCAGCTAAGGTTGATGGAGCAGGAAGATTTAGAAGGATGTTTAGTATCACATTGCCATTAATTAAAAGTACAGTATTAGTTTTATTAATTATGAGTATAGGAAACATATTAAATATTGGCTTTGAAAAGCAAATGTTACTTGGAAATCCAACAGTTGCAACTAAGTCATTAGTTATTGATAAATACGCTTTAGACTATGGTATTGGAATGTTTAGATATTCCTTTGGTACAGCAATCGGTATATTTAAGTCTGTAGTAGGAATTATATTAATATTCTTAGCCAATAATGCATCTAAGAAGTTTAATGATGGAGAAGGCAGCTTAATGAAATAATAGCAAGGCCATAGGAGGGATGAGAAATGAAGCTTAAAAAGAAAAAGGGGAAAATAGAAGTTTTTGATATAGTATTAGTTGTATTTATGATTTTTGTCTTAGTAATTACTTTATATCCATTTTTGAATGTACTAGCTATATCTCTAAATGATGCTTCAGATACAGTTAAAGGTGGAATACACATTTGGCCAAGAGAATTTACATTACAAAACTACAAAGAAATATTTTCAGGTAGCAGTAAATTACCAAGAGCCTTTGTTAACTCAGTATTAAGAACTGTAATAGGAACAGTAACCGGTGTATTAGCAACTACAATGGTAGCTTACACTTTAAGCAGAAGAGATTTCATATTCAATAAATTCGTTACTTTACTATTTATAATTACAATGTATGTAGGTGGAGGATTAATTCCAGAATACTTAGTAGTTAGAAAGTTAGGTTTAATAAATAACTTTGCAGTATATATTTTACCAGGACTTATTTCAGCATTTAATGTTATAGTTGTAAGAGCATTTATGGATGGGTTGCCAGAAGCTTTGTATGAATCAGCAGAAATAGATGGAGCTAATGATTGGGTTGTATTTAGGAAAATAGTATTCCCATTATGTTTGCCAGTAATAGCGACAGTAGCTTTATTTATAGCAGTTGGACAATGGAATAGTTGGTTTGACACATATATTTATGCAAGAACTAATGATAGCTTAACTACATTACAATACGAGCTTATGAAGATTATGGATAATGCAGCAACAACAGTAGACATTCACAATCCAACATTACAAAATGCAGCAAGATCTAATCCACAATCTATAAAAATGGCTATAACAATAGTTGCAACATTACCAATATTAATGGTTTATCCATTTGTACAAAAATACTTTGTTTCAGGAATGACATTAGGAGCAGTTAAGAGTTAGATACTAGGTATTTAAATAAATTATAATGTTAAACACAAGGTTTCTATGGATTTATATTAGAAAACTTTGTTTATATAAATTCTAAAATTATGGATTCCAAGGGGAAAATAAAATTTAGGAGGGTAAATATGAAAAGGAGAAAAGTATTAACTTTACTTTTAGCAGGTTTAATGACTACAACAGTTTTTGTTGGATGTGGTAAGAAAGGAGACGATAGCTCTAATGCTTCAGGAGAAATGGACAAGTCACCAATTACATTTACCATCTTTTCAGCAGATTTAGCTGAAGATATACCATTTACTGATGATGTTGCTAAGAAGATAACAGAATTAACAGGAGTAACTTTAAAATTTGAGCATCCAGTAGCAGGAGATACTCAAGCAGTTCCACTTATGATAGCAAGTGGAGAATATCCAGATATGATTTATGCAAAGGGAGATACTTCTAAGTTAATTGATGCAGGTGCAATTATTAAATTAGATGATTATATTGAAAAAAGTGGAGATAACTTAAAAGCTTTATATGGAGATCAATTAAATAGATTAAGATATAGTAATGAAGATCCATCAATTTATTCAGTAGGTACTTATGGAGTTACTCAAAAGGTATTTGATCCTTCAGGAACTATGCAACTTCAACACCAAGTTCTTAAGGAAATGGGATATCCAGAAATAAAAACTATATATGATTATGAAGAGGTTATTAAGGAATATTTAGAAAAGAATCCTACAACTGAAGATGGACAACAAAGAATAGGATTATCCTTAATGGCAAGTGACTGGAGATGGTTAATTACAGTAGGAAATATAGCATCTCTTGCAGCAGGTATTCCAGATGATGGACAATTTGCTGTAAACGATAAAACTGGAGAAGCAACTTATAAGTTTTTATTACCAGAAGTTAAAGAATACTTTAAGTGGTTAAATCACATGAATGATATAGGATTATTAGATCCAGAATCCTTCACTCAAAAGGAAGATACTTATAAAGCTAAGATAGCAGCAGGAAGAGTAATTGGATTATCAGATGCATATTGGGATTATCAATCTGCAGCAATTAGTTTAGTTGGAGAAGGAAAAGAAGAGCAAACTTATGCGAGATTACCAGTAGTTATTGATGATAGTACACAAAAAGACCAAACTTTAAAAGATTATGGATTTAGTGGTGGTTGGGGAATTACAATTTCATCAAGTTGTAAAGATCCAGAAAGAGCATTTGAGTTTTTAGATTGGTTAGCATCAGACGAAGCACAAGTCTTATTAAACTGGGGTGTTGAAGGAACTCACTACACAATTAATGATGAAGGAAAGAGAGAATTCTTACCTGAAATTCAAGAACAAAAAAATACAGATCCAGATTTTGCGAAGAAAACTGGAATTGGACAATATGTTTATCCATTCCCACAAAGAGGAGTTGGAGCTTTAGATGCAAATGGGGATAGTTATTCAACTACTACTATAGAAAGTATGACAGCAAACTACAATAGTGCAGAAAAAGAAACATTAGCAGCTTATGAAGCAGAAGCATGGCCAGATTTATTCCCAACAGCAGAAGAACTTGGGACTTCTAATCATGGACAAGTATGGCAATTAAATATTCCAAGTGATAGCGATATGGCTATAATTCAAAAGAAAGCTGATGATTATATTCAACAAGCAGCAACTCAAGCAATTCTAGGAAAACCAGAAGATTTTGATAAGGCTTGGGATGAAATAGTTGCAACATTAGAAAGCTATAAAATAGATGAATTAAATCAAGGAATTACAGATTTAATTAAAGACAGATTAGAATTATGGAATAACTAATTTAACTTTTCAAATAATAAAGCCCCAGGGAACCTAAAACGGGTAATCTGGGGTATTTAATTATATTTTTAATGGATAGGAAATTATAAGAACTTTACCTTTGTAATAACTATTTATAATTTCTTTCCTTCAGTTTAATTTTGTGATAGCTTGAGCTAGGGCGATGTCATAAAAATTCATAATTCCGAGGAATGAGGAATTATTACCTTGAATTTGTAGAAGTAAATATGTTGTGTTAGGGCGACTTGGAGCTTGCGACGGAGCAACTAACATAGCATATTTACTTCTTTTTTCATAATTTGATATAAATTTTTATATATCTTTGGTACTATATAATTGTAGATTATTAAAAGCTTTGAGGTACGAGGAGGAAGTTATGGAGAATAAAGGAGTAGTATTTTTTGATGTAGATGGAACATTAATAGATTGGACAAAGCAAATATATGAACCAACAAAAGCGACTAAGGATTCCATAGTAAAGCTAAGAGAAAATGGTTATTTAACAATATTAGCAACAGGAAGACCTAAAAATTGTATAGATGAAGGAATACTGGACTTAGGACTAAATGGATATATAGCTTCAAATGGAGCTTATGCAGAAATAGATAATAAGGTTTTATTTAATGAAACTTTAGATAATAAGGAACTAAAGGTATTACTTGATTTTCTAGAAGAAAATAATGTTGTTTACATGCTTGAAGGGCAAGAATATAACTATGTTTTAGATATTAATAATGAAAAAATAGCAAATCTTATAAGAGAAGTAAAGCTAAAAAAAGAAAATTTTAATGAAGATTGGGACAAGGAAACTGTTAAAGTTAGTAAGATAATTGCGGTAGCTTATGATGAAAAATCCTTTGATTTAGTTTGTGATAGATTTAAAAAAGAAGGATATGCATTTATTTCAAATATAAGCAATGGTGGACTTTTTGAAATTTATAAGGCAAAGTATACAAAGGGATATGGAGTAGATCATGTATTAAAGTTATTGGATATAAGCAAAGATAATGCCTATGCCTTTGGTGATGGTGAAAATGATATTGAAATGTTCCAGGCTGTAAAGTATGGAATTGCAATGGGTGGATATCATGAAAGATTAGAAGAATATGCATATGATTTTACAGAAGAAGTTGCCAATGAAGGAATAGAAAAGGGACTTATTAAATTAGGGCTTGTGTAGTGCTACGCACAATGAAAAATGAAGAATAAAGGATTAAATTCTTTCGGAATTTATAAATTTCATAATTCAGCTCGTCTGAATTATTTTAACAATTCTTCATTCTACATTTTTAATTATTAATTGCTGCCTTTGGTAGCCTAAAGGGGGAATAAAATGAGAGTTGCAATAATTGGTTTAGGAGCTATTGCTAAAAAAGCATATATACCAATTTTATCAGTTATAGAAGATGTAGAACTGTTGATTTCTACAAGAAATAAAGAGGTTTTACGAGAAGTTTCTAATAAATATAAAATAGATAGGGCTTATAATAAGTTAGAAAATTTGTTAAAAGAAGATATTGATGCAGCTATAATTTCAACTCATGCAGATGGACATTATGAAATAGCTAAAAAGTTATTAGAAAAAGGTGTTAACATTTATATAGATAAGCCTATAACTTATAACCTTGAAAAAAGTATGGAAATTGAAGCTCTTGCAAAAGAAAAAAATCTAATTGCTATGGTAGGCTTTAATAGAAGGTTCTGTCCAAAAGTTAGGGAACTTAAATCTAAGGGAAAAGCGGATATTATAGTAATGCAGAAAAATAGGGAGTATCCAGCAGGAGATATTAGAAGATTTGTTGTTGAAGATTTTATCCATGTTGTTGATACTTTAAGATTTTTAATGGATGAAGAAATTAAAGATATGGATATTAATTTTCTAAAAGAAGGAAATGATCTTTATAATGTAGTGGTTACATTTAAAGGTGACAAGACTACAGCTATAGGAATAATGAATAGAAGTGCAGGCATAACAGAAGAAAATATAGAATACATGGTAAAAGGCAATAAATATGTAGTTGAAGATTTAGTAGATAGTTTTGAAGTAAACAATAGAGGAAAAGTTAAGACTACTTATGGAGGATGGGAAAATACTTTATATAAAAGAGGATTTGAAGATATAATTAATTACTTTCTATCTTCAGTAAAGGAAGGAGAAGTTCCAAATCCATCAATTGAAGATTCAATAATAACACATAGAATTTGCGAAGATATAGTTAATTATATAGTTAATTATTAGTTAAAAGATATCTGGGAACTTTCATTCAGTTTTGAAGTGCAGCTATTAATTTTGCGATGACTTAGAGAGTAGCTAAGTAATAAGCAAAATTACATAGTTGCATTTTTTTATTCTTTAGGAAATTATACAAAATTTAATATTATAAATAACTATTTTTAAATTATTTATAACCAAAATTCTTACATAAAGAATATACAATAAAGTAGAAATATTCAAAAAACTTTGACAGACTGACAACTTAGTGGTATCATAAAAGTTGTTTACAGATAAAGGGAGGAATTTCATGATAGAGTTTAGAAATATTAAAAAAAGTTATAAAAATAATGTTATCTTAGATGATTTCAATTTGAAGATAGATAAAGGTAACTTAGTTGTTTTAATTGGTTCCAGTGGTTGTGGTAAAACTACATTACTAAAAATGATAAATAGATTAATTGAAGCAACTTCAGGTGATATATTAGTAAATGGTAAAAATATCAGAGATATAGATCCAATTAAATTAAGAAGAAGTATAGGTTATGTTATTCAACAAACTGGCTTATTTCCTCATATGACAGTAAAAGAAAATATAGAGATAATTCCAAAGCTTATTGGTAAAGCTCAGGAAGATATAGAAAAGAAAACAGAGGAATTATTAAATATGGTTGGATTAGATCCAGAAAAATATAGCGATAGATATCCAGTAGAATTAAGTGGGGGTCAGCAACAAAGAACCGGAGTTGCAAGAGCCTTTGCAGCAGATGCAGAAATAATTTTAATGGACGAACCCTTTAGTGCTTTAGACCCAATAACAAGAACAGAACTTCAAGAAGAGCTTTTTAATATTCAAAGGGAATATAAGAAAACAATAGTTTTCGTTACTCATGATATGGATGAAGCTCTTAATTTAGCAGATAAAATATGTATTTTAAAGGACGGAAAAATTCTTCAATATGATACTCCAGAAGATATATTAAAAAATCCTGCTGGCGAATATGTTGAAGAATTTGTTGGTAAGAATAAAATTTGGACAAAACCAGAAATGATAAAAGCAGTAGATGTTATGATTCCAAATCCAGTAACAGTGAACCCTAAGAGAAATCTTCTTCAAGCAAGTCAAATAATGAGAGAAAAGAAGGTTGATAGTTTACTTGTAATAAATAAGCAATATCAGCTTTTAGGATATATAACATTGGAAATAATAAGGAAAGCAGAAAATAAAAATGTCTTAGTAGAAGAAATGATGAATAAAGAACCTATTTGTGTTTGTGGAGATAAGAGTTTACCAGAGTTATTAGAAGTGTTTAATAATTTACAAAAAGGATATTTACCAGTTTGTGATGATACTGGAAGACTTTCAGGACTAGTTACAAGAAGTAGTTTAATTTCAGTTTTAAGTAGTCAATATATAGAGATAGGAGGTAATAATTAATGAATAACTTTATAGAACAATTAACGGCAAAGAAATCAGAAATTCTATCACTATTAATTGAACATATAGAACTTACTATAGTTGCAGTATTGATAGCAGTAGTTATTGGTGTACCTCTAGGTATTGTGATAACTAGAAATAAAAAATTAGCAGGTGGAGTAATTGGAGTAGCTAATTTAACACAAGCCATTCCAAGCTTAGCTATTTTAGGATTCTTAATTCCAATTATAGGGATAGGGTCAGCACCAGCTATAACGATGGTTGTCTTATATTCTATGTTGCCTATAATTAAAAATACTTATACAGGAATTACAAATATTAATCCAGATATGTTAGAAGCAGCAAAAGGTTTGGGAATGACAAGTGGACAAACATTAAGATTAATAAAGATTCCGCTAGCAATGCCAGTAATTATGGCAGGAATAAGAATGGCAGCAGTTACAGCAGTTGGACTTATGACTATTGCAGCCTTTGTAGGGGCAGGTGGACTTGGATACCTAGTGTTCTCGGGAATTCAGACTGTTGATAATAACTTAATTTTATTCGGAGCAATTCCAGCAGCAATTTTAGCATTATTAATTGACTTTATAACAGGAAAAATAGAAGATGCAACTATGCCAAATGGAATTAAAAAGTCTGATGGAACTATGAAGGTGAAGAGAAATAAAATGTCTAAGGCTAAAAAGAGAGTAGTTATAACTGCAACTTCATTAGCAGTAATTGTATGTTTGGGATTTGTTATAATTCCAAAAGCCTTATCTAAAAATGATAAAGCAATAGTAATAGCTTCCAAAAATTATACTGAACAATTGATTTTAGGAAATATATTATCAGAGTTTATTAAAGATAATACTGACATAGATGTAGTAGAAAAATTTAATTTAGGTGGTAGCCAAGTTACATTTAATGCTCTTAAGTCAGGAGCTGTAGATTTATATGTAGAATATTTAGGAACAGGATATGTAAGTATATTAAATATGACAGAGCCAAACTCTAATAGAGAGGAAGTATATGATATAGTTAAAGATAGATTTAAAAGTGACTATAACTTGGAAGTTTTAAATCCATTAGGTTTTAATAATACCTATGCTATGGCAGTAACACAAGAAACAGCAGAAAAATATAATTTAAAAACAGTATCAGACTTAGCAAAGGTAGCAAATGAATTAATAATTGGACCAACTATAGAATTCCCAAATAGAGAAGATGGGTTAATTGGATTAGAAAAAGAATACAATATGAAATTTAAAGACGTTAAAGCAATTGATGGTGGATTAAGATATACAGCTTTAGTAAATAATGAAACTCAAGTAATAGATGCATTTACAACAGATGGGCTTATAGATAAATTCAATCTAGTAATTTTAGAAGATGATAAGAACTTCTTTCCACCCTATGATGCAGTTACAGTTGTAAGGGAAGATACTTTAGAAAAATATCCAGAACTTAGAGAAGTTATTGGAAAGTTAGATGGAAAGTTAACAGAAGAAAAGATGAGAAAGTTAAACTATGAAGTAGATATAAATAAGAGAGATGTAAAAACAGTAGCTATAGAATTCTTAGAATCAGAAGGACTGATTAACAATTAAGAATGTAAAATGAAGAATGCATAATTATTAATTATAGTACCTTTCCTTCAATATACATTGAAATTATCGTAAATTATTGTTATAATGAATATCTGTTTTGAAAAATAATTTACTTTTAGATAGAATTTTTTTGGAGGGTTTACTATGCCAAAGAGAATTGCCATTTTGGGTGGTCCAAGATGTGGAAAAACTACATTAATACAACAACTTTATGTTGAGATGAAAATTAGAGATTTGAATGTTGGAGTAGCAACAGAGTATAGCACTGACTATTTAAGAGATAAGGGAATGATCGAAAATATAGCAGAGCAATATGGCATATATTTAGGACAACTTCACTTAGAAGACAGCTTAAATGAATTTGATTATGCAATAACTGATTATGCAACTTTTGTTCCATACATATATGGTAGATTTATGCTTGGAGATAAAAAGAGAACAACTAAAGAAATCGAAATATTAAAAGACTTATACATCTTAGCTTTAAGAGACTTACCAAAATACGATCATATATTCTTTGTACCAAGAGAGTTTGGGTATACTAAGGATGGAGTAAGATGGCAAGATGAAGAAGTGGCTAAAGCAGTGGACAACGCTATATTAAGTTTCTTAGAAGCAGAAAATGTTAGATATACTATAATAACAGGATCAACAAAAGAAAGATCAGAAAAGATTTTAGAAATGCTTAATCTTTCAGAGGAATTAGAAGAAAAAGACGTTAAATTAGATATGGCAACAAAGTAATGAAAAATTAAGAATGAAGAATTAAGGAAATAGCTCAGCCGATGGCTGAGCTATAAATATATCATAAATAAAATCTAATAAATTAGATGAATCATTTTCAGTATATATTGCTAAGTCGATATCACTTTTTGGTGAATTATCATTTCGAGCTCTAGAACCAAATAAGAGAATTTTACGAATATTTTTATACTTACTTGCTATTTCATAAATTTCTTTAACTATTTATTTATCTAAATTAAATTCAATATTAGTAAGCAAAAATCCACCTCCTATAATTATAGAAAAATAGTATATTTCTATAATATTATATACATAATTACATATTAATTAAACAAAATTCTTGTAAAAGTTTTCCGTTATATTATATATAAAATAATTTAAATATAATTATGTCGTAAAAGCTAAAATGAAAACGGTTGAAAATGCTAGTGTTATTGGTATAATTTTACTTGAAAGGTGAAATAGAATTTCAAATATTTAAGGGGATGAGAGAGAAATATGAAAAAGAAAAAGATATTATCAATCTTAAGCGCTTTAGCTGTAACAACTACATTAATATTGGGAAATATTAAATTTGTAAATGCAGATACTTTAAACTCAAAGGCTGAAGCTGAGAAAATAGTAAGTGAAATGACTCTAGATGAAAAAATAGGTCAAATGCTAATGCCTGATTTTAGACAATGGAAGCAAGAAGGGCAAAGTGCAGTTCAAGATTTTACTGAAATGAATAATGAAGTAGCAGAAATTATTGATGAGTTTGATTTAGGTGGAGTTATATTATTTGCGCAAAATGTTAAGACAACAGAACAAACAGCTAAGTTAACTTATGATATTCAACAGGTTGCAATAAATGATAAAGATGGTAATTTGCCGTTACTAACTACAATCGATCAAGAAGGTGGAATAGTTACAAGATTAGGAACGGGTACGAACTTTCCAGGAAATATGGCACTAGGTGCTACTAAAAATGAGCAAAGTGCTTATGATACAGGGGTAGTTATTGGTAAAGAGCTTAATTCTTTAGGGATTAATGTTAATTTTGCACCTTCAGTAGATGTAAACAATAATCCATTAAATCCAGTTATAGGATTAAGATCATTTTCAAGCAATGCAGATTTAGTAGCAAAACTTGGAGTTAAAATGATAGAAGGAATTCAATCTAATGGGGTAGCCTCAGCAGCTAAGCACTTCCCAGGACATGGAGATACAGCTACAGATTCACATTATGGATTACCTAAGGTTGACAAATCATTAGAAGAATTAAGAGATGTTGAATTAAAACCATTCCAAGCAGCAATTGATAATGGTGTAGATATGATAATGACAGCTCATATTCAGTTTCCGCAAATAGAAAAAGATACTTATACATCAATAAAAGATGGACAAGAAATACAAATTCCTGCAACACTATCTGATGACATATTAACAGGATTGTTAAGAAAAGATATGAATTTTGAAGGAGTTATTATAACAGATGCTCTTAATATGGCTGCTATTTCAGAAAATTTTGGAGAGGTTGAAGCAGTGAAAATGGCATTTGAAGCAGGAGTAGATATAGCATTAATGCCAACAATATTAAGAAGTAAAGATGATGTTCCAAAGCTTAGAGCAATAGTAGATGGCATTAAAGAAGCTGTTACAAATGGTGAAATATCTGAAGAGAGAATTAATGAATCTGCAGAAAGAGTAGTGAAGTTAAAAATAGATAGAGGAGTAATTGATGTTGAAAATGATACTAGAACAGCTGATGAAATAATAGAAAATGCTAAAAGTGTAGTTGGTTCACAAGAAAATAGAGATGTTGAAAGAAGAGTATCAGCAGAAGCAATTACAGTAGTAAAAAATGAAGAAAATATTCTACCATTAAATCCTAAAGAGGGGGAAAAGGTTCTTCTTATAGCTCCTTATGATAATGAATTACCAGGAATGAAATTTGGATTAAATAGATTAATTAAAGAAGGAAAGGTTAATTCAGTTGAATTAGATACTTATTGTTATAAATCAGAAGCAACAATGACAGATGAATTAAAAAGTAAAATTGATGAAGCAGATTATATTGTAGTTTTATCAGAAATGGGTAATTATACTCATCTAAGTAGTACTCATTGGATAACAGCAATTCCAAATGAAGTTACAGCTTATGCAAATGAATTAAATAAAGATTCAGTAGTTGTAAGTGTTGGCAAACCATATGATGTGGCAGCACACAAAAATGCAAAGGCAGAAGTAATAGCTTATGGATATAAGGGAATGGACCCAACAGAAGCAGATGGGGGCTTATCTCCAGTTCAAGCTTTTGGTCCTAATATTCCAGCTTCAATTGAAGTTATTTTTGGAGCAGCAGAAGCAAGAGGAACTTTACCGGTTAGTATTCCGGTTGTAGATGAAAATGGAGTGGCAAACCTAGAAGTAAATGCTTTTGAATATGGCTTTGGTATTACTAATTTAACATCATTAGGTACAACCAGTATCGATACAGTTGAAGAAGTTAAAAGTGGAGAAGAATTAGAAGTTAAAGTTACAATTGATGGAATAGAAAATCTAAAATCAGATAATTATATTGCAAAAATAAATTATAATAATAGTGATTTTAAATTTATATCAGTAAAATCTGAAGATGAAAATATTGAAGTTAAAAATGTAAATTCAGAAGGTAGCCAAATAAATGTAGAATTAGCTGATAAGGAAAGTACTACAAACACAACTTTAATAGTAACCTTAAAAGCAATATCAAATGAAGATAAAGAAGCACAAGTAATAAGGTCATTAGAAGTATTAGATAATAAAGAGAGAACATTTAATACGGAATTAGAAAATAAAACTGTAAAAATTAATAAAGTAGAAGAAACTAAACCAGGTGAAGAAAACAAACCAGAGGAAGAAGTTAAACCAGGTGGGGAAAATAAACCTGAAGATGAAAGTAAACCTGAAGCAAAGCCAGAAGATAATAAAGGAAAAGGAAATTTACCTAATACAGGAGCAGTAGTTGCACCAGTAGCAACAATTGCTATGGGTGTTGGATTAGTAGCTGTAGGATTGATTTTAAATAAAAAGAAGAACAAAAAATAAATTTATAAAAGACATTTTAAATGAGCTAACATTTCGTTAGCTCATTTTTATTTACTCCTTCATCCTTCTGAATGAAAGGGGTGTTTTTCCATGAACTTTTTTAAACATTTTAATAAAGTTTCCACTGTAGTTATACCCAACCATTTTAGATATTTCATCAATGCTTAAGTCAGTAGTAGAGAGTAGATTTTCAGCCATTGTTATTCTAATAGATGTTGTGTACTGGTTTATAGACATATGATATTTTGCTGAGAATCCAGCCTTTAATTTTTGCTCATTTAGAAATACCATTTTACTTAAGCTTTTTATAGTAGGTGGATTGCAAGCTTCTTTTGTTAATATATCATAAGCCTTTTGTATTGCGTTAGCATCAGAAGCTGTTAAAGTAACACGTCTATCTTTTCCTATTTTAATATCTCCATAGTTTAATTGGTTAGTAAAAGCATTCTCGGGTGATGAATGGACTTCATTTGAAATTAAGGCAATACATTCTAAAATTTTACTTTCTAAATATAGTGGTGTTAGGCTATCAACTTGAGATAGACTTCTTAGGTTTTGAATAATAGAAGCTATTTCAAGAGGTAGATAGCGATAAGTATAATTAACAATAAAATTATCAAAGCCTATAGTTTTAGGAAAACTAGGTTTAATTACTTCATCAAAATATTTTTTATAAATAGTTATTTCTGCTCCATGAAAGTGCTGTCCTTCTGTCCATGACTGCTTTCCTCTTAATCCTTTTTCAACAACAAAAAATGAGGAAGGACTAAAAGAAGAAACAGGATTATTTTCAATTTTAAACTTAGTTTCTCCAGTATAAACAGTTCCAAAACGCATTAACTCTTCTTTGTGATCAAAGGCAAGAGAAAAGTTAAGCGGAATAGTATAATCACCAATTCCAAAGTCATAATATCCCTCTCGGCTATATTTAATAAAATATCCAAGTTCAGGTCTATCTTCATTTTTATAAATAGTGCAGTTTTCCATTGGATATTCAGAAAAGGTTATTTTCTCTAAAACCATATTTTGAAATTCTTTAGTTGTTTTACAAACCATATTCTATACCTCGCTTTTCATTTGTTTGAATTCTCATTGGCATGTCAAATGATTTTACTAATTTTGCGATGACCTAAAGTAATAGACAAATATAAAAGATATCTATTTCTTTTTCAGTCATAAACTCCAATTCAACGAAATAAAAATTCTTAATTCCGAGGAACGAGGAACTATTACCTTTAGTTCTTTTTTCATTATTAATTATTAATTTTTAATTCACGGAGTGGTTATACTATTGTTATAATAACATATATTATAGCAAAAATTATCCTAATAGATGATAAAATTATTAAATTAGTTGCAAAGATTGTAATGAGAATGAATATCATATACAATCAAAAACAGGTAAAAGAGTAGTAAAAAAATTAGCTACATTGATGGAGGTATACAATGAAGAAAAATTTATTAAAGACATTAGTAGTTTCATGTATGACTGCTATAATGCTTGTAGGATGCGGAGTTAATGGTGGTACAAGTGAAGAGAAGTCATCAGAAGAGAAAGTAACAGTTACAGATGTAAAAGGAGATGTTGAAATACCGGCAGAACCTCAAAGAATAGTAGATTTAAGTGGTAATAGTGATATTTTATCAATTTTAGGATATAAAGTAGTAGGAACTGCAAATAGTGATGCTTATGATTATACTAAGTTCCCATCATATTTAGAAGATACATTAAGTGGAGCAGAAATATTAGGATATAGTATGCAAGATACTATGGATATAGAAGCAGTTATGAACCTAAACCCAGATTTAATAGTTATATCAACAGTTCAAGAAAAAATGTACGATCAATTAAGTGAAATAGCTCCAACAGTTATGATTCAATTAGAAGCTTTAGACTGGAAAGAAGATGTTAAAGCTTTTGCAAAGGTATTTAATAAAGAAGATGCAGCTAATAAGTGGTTAGAAGATTATGAAGCAAAGGCTAAAGAAGCTGGTGATAAGATTAAAGCAGAATATGGAAATGATACTACATATCTTTCATTCTTAGCAAGCGGTGGTCAATTCTTCGTGTTTGATGGTGCTGGATTTGGTAGCGTATTATATGAAGATATGGGACTTGCTAAACCATCAGGAATGCCAGAACAAAGCGATATAAGCCTTCCAGTTGTTACATATGAAGGATTAGCATCAATTAATACTGATTATATATTCTTAATTACAACAGATGAAGATTATGCTCAACTTCAAAGCAATGCAATTTGGAATAGCCTACCTGCTGTAAAAGAAGGAAAAGTAGTTAAGCTAACAGCATCACCATACTTTAACCAAGGATATAGCCCAATAGGAAGAGAAATATTAGTAGATGAAATAGGTGACATGTTAAATGAAACAAAGTAAGAAACATACAACAATATTTGTAATTTGTAGTTTGTTACTTTTAATAGGAGGACTGGTTCTAGCTGTAAGGCTAGGATCAGTTCATATTGGTTTTTCTGAAATTTGGGATAGCATTTTTAATTACAGCGAAACTTTAGAACTTATGTTAGTTAGAGATGTACGTATTCCAAGGGCACTTTCTGTATTACTAACAGGAGGTATATTAGGAGTAACAGGGGCAATGATTCAAGGAGTTACAAGAAATCCAATAGCAGAACCATCTATCTTAGGGGTTAGCCAAGGAGCAACTTTAGTTATAGCAATTTTTTATGCTACAGGCATTGCAATAAATACAAGAAATGTAATGATAGCATCTTTTATAGGAGCACTTATAACTGGAATTATCGTTTTAGGATTTATATCAAAAAAAGCAAATAATAATTCAATTGCAAAAATACTTTTAGCAGGAACAGCTATGAGTACATTTTTTATTTCATTAACTACAATAATAGGATTATTATCAAACCAATCTCAAATGATAGGCTTTTGGGTATCTGGAGGATTTAGAAATGCAACTTGGGCAGATTTTAGATTAGTATTTATTGTAGGAATTATAGGACTTATAATAGCAATATTATTATCACCAAAGATAAATATATTAAATCTTGGAGATGATGTTGCAATTGGACTTGGAGAAAATCCAGAAAAAATAAGATTTACAACCCTTATGATTATGATACCAATGTGCGCAGCAGCAGTAGCAGTTGGAAAAAATATAGCTTTTGTTGGACTTATTGTTCCACAAATAGTTAGAAAAATATTAGGAGAAGATTACAGAAGAAATATACCATGTTCATTTTTACTTGGTGCAGTTCTTTTAACTTATGCAGATATTGCAGCAAGGATGTTATTTGATCCTTATGAAACTCCAATTGGAGTATTTACAGCTCTTATTGGAATACCATTTTTCATATCAGTAGCTAGAAAGGAGAGGGGATAATGAAGAAAAAGAAATTTAAAATATCTTTAATAGTTTTATTAGTCTTATTAATTATCTCCTTTGCAGTTACATTATGCTGGGGTACATATAAAGTTTCAGTTTTAGATGTTATAAACACACTTCTTGGAAATGGAACTAAGCTTCAAAACACAGCAATATTAAGTATTAGATTACCAAGACTTTTAGTTGGAGCCTTTGTAGCAATTGCATTATCAACAGCAGGTGCAATTCTTCAAACTATAACTAAAAATGATTTAGCAGATACAGGAATAATAGGGATAAATGCTGGAGCAGCAGTAGCAGCAGTAATATTTATAACTTACCAAACAGGGTCTTATTATAGTGAACTTGGACAGCTTTCTATCTTTGTACTACCATTTATGGCGATAGTTGGAGCTGGAGTTTCTTCATTTATAATATATATACTATCTAGCAGAAAAGGCATAAAACCAAAAAGACTTTTATTAATAGGAATTGGATTAAATGCAGGACTTAATGCTTTTATTACCTTCTTTACTTTTAGAGGTGGGGTTGGTGATTATAACAGGGTTTTAGTTTGGACATCAGGAAGCCTTTGGGGATCAGGATGGAGCTATGCAAAAGTAATAGTACCAATAGTAGCATTTATGTTTATATTAGTTTTATTAAATCATAAAAAATTAGATGTTTTAAACCTTTCAGATGAGCTAGCAATATCATTAGGTTTAAATATAGAAAAGGAAAGAAAAAAGTTTTTAAGCTTTGCAGTAATATTAGCAGGAACAGCAACAGCCTTTGCAGGAAATATAGGATTCTTAGGACTTATATCTCCACATATTGCAAGAAAGTTAGTTGGTCCTTATCATAAACATTTTGTTGTAATATCAGCAATAATAAGTGTTATTATAGTTCTTCTTGCAGACGCAGTTTCAAGAAATTTATTTTCTCCAATTGAAATTCCAGTGGGAATAACAGTATCAATATTTGGAGTACCATATTTTATTTATTTAATGATGAAGGAGCAATAATTATGGAAGCTATTAGTGTAAAAAAATTAAGTGTTGCCTACGAAAGCAATACCATAATTGAAGATATGAACTTATCAATACCAAAGGGAAAAATAAGTATAATAATTGGAGCCAATGGGTGCGGAAAATCAACTTTACTTAAAACTATAGCTAGAATTAATAAGCCTAAAAGTGGAGATATTCTTATAAATAATAAAAATATAAAGAAAATAAAAGAAAAAGATATAGCAAGAGAAGTTGCTTTCCTTCCTCAGGGACCAGTTTGCCCAAGTGGACTTACAGTAAGAGAACTTGTTGCCTTTGGAAGATTTCCTCATCAAAAAATGATAGGTGGACTTAATAACCATGATAAAGATATTATTGATTGGGCAATAGAAGAAACAGGACTTTCTGATTTTGCAGATAGAGAAGTAGAAAATTTATCTGGAGGACAAAGACAAAGAGCTTGGATTGCTATGACCTTAGCTCAAGAAACAGATATTATAATGCTTGATGAGCCAACAACTTACTTAGATATGTCTTATCAGCTTGAAGTCTTAGAAGTTTTACAAAAACTAAATAGAGAAAAACAAATAACAGTAGTAATAGTTTTACATGAGCTTAATAATGCATGTAGATTTGCAGATAACATAATAGGGCTTAAAGAAGGAAAGATAGTATGCAAGGGGAGACCTATAGAGGTTATAAATAAAGAAAATCTAAAGGAAATTTATGGAATAGATGCTAAGCTTCAATTAAGTGAAGATGGCAGTTACCCAATTTGTATGGATTATGAGCTTTTAAGATAATATTTTAAAGGTAGGTAAAAATGAGAAATAAAAATTTTATAATAATAGTAATAGGGCAAATTATATCTTTATTTGGTAATGCTATTCAAAGATTTAGTATGTCACTATATTTATTGGAGTTTACAGGAAACACAGCAACCTTTGCAAATATACTAGCAATATCAACAATACCTTATATTATATTTGCACCAATAGCTGGTATGCTTTCAGATAATGTTAATAGAAAAAAGATAATGGTTTACTTAGATTTTTTCTGCGCATTAATAATAGGAGGATATTCCTTTGTTCTATATAGAAATATGGATAATACATATATAGTTGGACTTGTTATGTTTATATTATCAATATGTTATACATTATATGGCCCAGCAGTTACAGCTTCAATTCCACAGGTAGTTGAAGAAGATAAGTTAACAAGTGCAAATGGAATCATAAATCAAGTAGGGTCTATAGTTAATTTTGCAGGACCAATAATAGCAGGGATTTTATATGGAATATTTGGAATAAAAATTATAGTAGTAGTTAATGCAATAAGCTTTTTATTTTCAGCTATAATGGAAATGTTTTTAGATATACCAGATATAGAAGTAAAAAAATCACATAATAAGATATTTTCATTTGGGTTCGTTAAAGATTCTTTTATAGATATGAAAAATAGCTTTATCTATTTAAAGAAAGAAAAGAAAATTGTACTTGGAATTATAGCTTCATATGCTTTATGTAATGTTTTCTTAGTGCCAATACTATCAATAGTTGCCCCATATTTTATAAATATATTACTAGGACTACCATCAGAAATATATGGAATAGTAGAAGGAATATGTGTTTTAGGTATGATTTTAGGAGGACTTTGGATAACATTGAAACCAAAGATGTTTTCTATGAAAAAAGTTCACTATACATATTTTCCTATGATTGCAGGGGTTATATTAATGTCTACCCTAACTAGCATTAAAGTAAGCAATTATATATTAGCAGCTTTATTTGCTGTAGGTGGTATGGCAATTATGTTATCACTTTCATTATCAAATGTTCTAACATTAACTTTTATACAAAAGGAAGTTCCAGGAGATATGCTTGGAAGAATATCTGCTTTTTCAGTAGCAGTTGCAACAATAAGTGTTGCACCAGGACAGTTATTATTCGGACAAGTAATAGATATGGGAATACCAATAGCAATTATTTTATCTGTAACAGCAGTAATAAATCTTGGACTTATATTATTTGTTAAATGGAATGCAAGAGAAATAAATTAAAATAAATAGAAAATTAATGAAATAGCTCTAATTGGACATAATCCCATATGATTTATGTTAAATTGGAGCTATTTTTAATATTAAAAATAATGTAAACTGTAAGTTCTCAAAATAGATAGATAACTTAGCAAGATACTAATATATATTTATTGAAAACTAATATATAATTAAATTGAACCATATATGTAAAAAAATACATAAATATAATGTATTTTTATAGGTTCCACAAACAGAAGAAAAGGTATAAAGGGGAATAAACAAAAAATATGGAGGTGAAGTATCATAATTCCAAAGCTCATAGAAAGGAAAGTGATAGGTATGGTTAATATTCTTAAAAGAAGTAAGAAAAGACTTGGAGCTGCAGCAACAGCTTTAGCTGTATTTTGCACATGTATATTTCCGTCTTTAAGTGTTTTGGCAGCGCCAAAAACAATGGCACATATAAAGGCTGGAAGTGGTAATGGTAATGGACATTTTGGCAGTACAAACCCAGAGTTATTCGTATTATCAGATAAAAAAGATATTACAGATGAGTCAATTAGCTTTCAAATTAAAGTAGGAAGTGCTAAAAGTGATACAAGATTTCGTTTTGTAAACAAATATGTAGACGATACCCATTGGTCATATGTGGCATATGATGGAGCATCTGGATGGTTTATAGAATATAAGAATGGTGATAAAACAGGCTATCCAGGAATTACAGGTCTGCCAGAAATGAATCAAGATGATATTGTGAATATAAGTGCAGAGTACAATGAAAGTGGACTTAAAATAAAAGTAGATAATAAGACAAGTGGTGTGAGTGGAGAAGCAATAATTAATGCAGCTGATTTTATTAGCTTAAAAGCTCAACAAGGAAAAGTTGGATTTGGTGCTGCCACATATGGTACACAGTATACTGATATCTATTTTTCAGATGTAACAGTTGGAAGTGATAAGTACTCAGATTACAATGCTTGGACATTATATAAAGATAATCTTGCAGGTCAAGTATGGGAACCATCAGTAGTAGTTTCAGATAAAGAAGATCCAGAAGAACCATCTGAACAAGGTGAAAAGTGGTTTAAATTGACGGGTGGGGCTAATAATAGTAGTGGACATGCTTATGGAAATGCAACAGTAGCAGCACCAATTTTATTACTTGATAATGATAAGAGGATGGAAGCATCAGGGGAACTATCATTAAAATTAAAACCAAGTAGTAACTGGGGAGTTTTTTATACTTATGTAGACGATAACAACTGGTTATATGTAGGACATGATTCAAGTAGTAAGTGGTATTATCAATATAAGTTAGACGGTAAAGAAGCATACCCAACAATATCAGGTCTTCCAGAACCAGTAGAGGGTCAAGAATTGCAAATGTCTGTATCCTTAAATCGTGAGACATTATCTATAACTGTTAATGGAACTACAGTTAGAGTTACTAACCAATCTTTAATTTCCTTTTCAGATAAGACTTCTGGAAAAGGAAGATTTGGTGTAAAGACAAATGGGGCAACTTCGATTTCATTTGCAAATGTAAAATATGGTGAAACAAGCGCAATGAATGATAATTGGGTATTTGCTGCAGAGCGTCAAGGTCAAAAATTTGAAGAAGTATATACAAAACTTGTACCTGTATCAGGAAGTGTTTCAGATAAAGATGGAAATCCAATTTCTGAAGCAGTTATACGTATAGGAACAAAGTCAGTTAAAAGTGATGCAAATGGAAATTATCAGCTTGATGGCTTGGAAGTTGGAGAACATAATATGGCTGTTACAAAGGCTGGTTATAAGGCATATTCTAAAGTAGTAAATGTTGAAGAGAAAAACAATGTAGTAGATATTATATTGGAAGAAAAAGAAGAATTAGATTTAACAGAATATGATAGTATTGCATCAGATACAATGAAAGTATATATTGGAAAAACATTCCCAGTAGTTGCTAGATATCAATTACTTAAAGATGGAGTAGAAATTAAAGACCAATATATGCGTGGTAATGAAACTAAACTTAATACTGTAGCAATTAATGGTGTAACAATTGAACCAACAGTTACAGTTGAAGAAACAAAAGCAGATTATAGAATATATTCAATGCATGTTGAAAATACTGAAAATAACATAAATTTAGATATGAAAATAAAAGTAAGTGTAAAAGAAAATGATTTAACATGGGAGGTAACAGAGCTTAATAAGGCAGAAGGTTGTGCTAAGATAGCAACAATTGATGTTCCGGGGTTAAATCTTTTAACAGTAGATGCTGTAGAAGAAGGTGCTAATTTTGCAGGAGCAAAAGCATCTACAACTACAACATCAACTGGAGACGTATTTATTGATTTTGAAAATGGATTTGTTCCATCAAAAACAGATTCTTATTTATACGGATTCCTTACAAATAGCAATTTAAGCGCAGGTCTTTTCAGTAATTCAGAAGCTGAAGGAGATAAACGTGTTGTAATAAACAATGGTGCAGATACAATGAGTCTTACAAGTGCTCCATGGTACTATGAATTAGGAGATAAAAAAGGCCAAGCTGCAGCAGCAAACTACGAAGATTATCCAGTAAGTGATTTACCAATTACAAAAGTTGCTATTGCAGCAGATGAAAATGGAGATGGAGATATTGACTGGAATGATGGAGCACTAGCATTCCGTGATATTATGAATATTCCTTATGAATCAGAAGTAATTAAGGATATGGTAAATTACCGTATTGTTATGAACTTTGCAAGTATGGCATCTAATCCTTACTTAACAACAGCTGATAATATTAAAAAAGTATATCTTGCAACAGATGGACTTCCACAATCAGTTATGTTAAAAGGATATGGAAATGAAGGCCATGATTCTGCCAATTCAGAATATGCAGATATTGCAGAACGTGAAGGCGGAGTAGAAGATTTCCAAGATTTAATTAAAATTGCACATGACTATAACACAGAAATTGGTATTCACGTTAATGCACAAGAAGCATATCCAGAAGCAGCTTCATTTAATGAAGATATGTTACAAAAACCATTTTCAAATGGATGGGGATGGCTAGATCAGTCACAAGTAATTGATAAACTTTGGGATTTATCAACTCAAGCAAGATGGAAGAGATTTGTACAATTATATGATCGTATAAATGGAACAAGCTTCTACAATAGAGAATGGCCAGATGCAGTAGAAGATTCACTAGGTGAAGTAACTGCAAGTAAAGAAGAAATTAAGGCTGATGCTGAAAGCCGTGAAGATAATATGGATTTCATTTATCTTGATGTATGGTATCAAGATGCATGGGAAACAAGAAATATTGCAAAAGAAATTAATTCCCTTGGTTGGAGATTCTCAACAGAATTTAGTGCACAAGGAGAGTATGACTCCACATGGCAACACTGGTCAACAGATGCAGTTTATGGTGGTGCAACTTCAAAGGGTTATAACAGTGATATTATCCGTTTTATCAGAAATGATCAAAGAGATTCTCAAGTTTTAAATTATCCTGCATTTGGAGGAACAGCAGATAATCCATTACTTGGAGGTTACAGATTATATGGATTTGAAGGATGGGGTGGAGATAAAGACTTTAATAACTATATAGTGCAAACATTTAATCAAAACCTACCTACTAAATTCTTGCAACATTACTATGTAACAGATTGGGAAAACTATGAAGAAGGACAATCACCTGTAGGAAATCATGAAAAACAAATTACATTAAAAAATGATGCAGGAGATACAGTTGTTGTAACAAGAAATGAAGAACAAAGAAGTGACGATAATATTGAACGTACAATAACTTTAAATGGAAAAGTAGTATTAAATGATGTTACCTATTTATTACCATGGACAGATGAAGATGGAACAGAAAAATTATACCATTGGAATTTAGATGGTGGAAAAACAACATGGGAACTTCCAGAAGGATGGGAAGGCCTTGGAAATGTTGTAATGTATGAGTTATCTGACCAAGGACGTATAAATGAAGTAAGTATTCCTGTAAATAATGGCTCTATAACTTTAGAAGCTAAAGCAGCAACAGCATACGTATTATCAAAAGGTTCTGAAGTTAAAGAACTAAAAAATGATTTTGGAGAATATGATTATGTAGTAGACCCAGGCTTTAATGGGTATGCAGCAGGAGAAAAATTATCTCAAGATGAATGGTCAGGAGATATCAATGATGAATCAGTTGTAATAGAAAAGGCAAATACAGGAGATCAAAGACTAGCATTTAATAGTCCTTCTGAAGATGTATCTGTAAGTACAACTATTTCAGGATTAAAGAAAAATACAAATTATGTAGCAGAAGTATATGTAGAAAATAACAGTGATGAAAAGGCAACTATAGAAGTAAATACAGGAAGTAAAACAGTTTCTAATTATACTGGACGTTCTATTTTAAACAACTATGTACAATCTGACCAAAAGAATGGAAGTAAAATGCAACGTATGCAAATTTCATTTACAGCTGAGAATGAAACAGCAGAATTAACTCTATCTAGAGCAGCTGGAGAAGGATCTACTTATATGGATGACATCCGTATTGTAGAAAAGACATTAAATAACTTCCAAGAAGATGGAACATTTAAGCAGGATTTTGAAACAGTAGTACAAGGATTATATCCATTTGTATTAAGTTCTGCACAAGGAATTTCAGATCCTGTAACACATTTATCACAATTAAATGCTCCATATACACAAGCAGGATGGAATGGAAGAGTAATTGATGATGTAATTGAAGGAAATTGGTCATTAAAGCATCACGGAGCAAATACTGGAATAATTTATCAAACACTTCCACAAAATTTCCGTTTTGAAGCAGGAAAAGTATATAATGTAGAATTTGATTATCAATCAGGACCAGATAAAGCATATGCTATGGTTATTGGAGAAGGAACAAATTATACAGCTCCTACAGAAGATCAATATCTTGAAGCAGCTCATGGAGAAACTGAAACTAAGCATGTGAAGATGCAAGTAATTGGTAGTGGAAGTGGACAAACTTGGATTGGTCTTTATGAAAATGGAAGTAAAGCAGGAAGCGGTTCTATGGGACAAACAGATTTTACTTTAGACAATCTTGTAATCACAGAAGATAAAGATGCTGTTGCAGCTACAATATCAAGTACAAATCTTTATAAGGGAGAAACTGCTACAATATATGGAAGTGGTTTAGATAAAATCAAGTGGAATTCAAGTGATGAAGAAGTAGCAGTTGTAGATAAAGATGCAAATGTTGTAAAAGCATTAAAAGCAGGAAATGCAACTATTACAGCAACACTTCCAGATGGAAAAGAAGTTGTATTTGAAATGAAGATTGTAGACGATGTTGTAATAGATATTCCAAGAGAAGAATTTAGCAGCATAAGTTCAAGTGCAAATACAGAAGAGGCAACAGGAGAAGGAGCAGGAAGTGGAATAGCTTCTGCAGCTACAGATGGAGATTCATCTACTTATTGGCATTCACAGTGGAATGGCACAGGCTTTACTGTAAGTCAAGCTAATCCAGCAATCTTAACTGTAGATCTAGGAAAAGAAATGGAAATTGGAGGATTTAAATTCCAACAAAGACCAAGTGCAAACAATGGTATTGTACAACAATTCAAATATGAAATTTTAGATTCAGAAGGAAATATTTTAGAAACATCAGATTCTATTACTGTTTCAGATTCAGAGATGCAAGGAGGAGCATGGATAACTGCTAAGTTTGACCAAGTGCTTACTGCAAAAACAATTAAAATTTATGTAGAAAAAGGTAGAGGAAATTTTGCAGCAATAGCAGAAGTTGCACCAATTATGCTACACAAGGTTGCAGATACTGTAAGCTTAGAAGATGTAACAATGAATATAGGTGAAAAGGTGACATTAACTCCAAAGCATCCAGAAAATACTGTTCTAAAAGGTATAGTATGGAGTTCTTCTGATGAAAATGTAGTAAAAGTAAATCAAAATGGTGTTCTAACAGCAGTAAACTTAGGAACTGCTAAGATTAAAATAACAAATGCAGCAGGTCTAACAGCAGAAGCTACAGTAACTGTTGAAAACAACAATTTAGATTATACAGAATTAGAAAAGGCTATTACAAACTCAGAAAAGGTTGATTTAACTAAGTATGAGGATGGATCAGAAAAAGACGCATTTGTAAAAGCATTAGAAGATGCAAAAGCATTAATAGATAATGCAGCTTCACAAGATGAAATAAATAATGCAGTTAAAACTCTTACAGAGGCACAAGCAGCATTAAAATTATTAGACATAGAAGAAGTTGACAAAAGCGAATTAGGAATTGTAATTGCAGAATACGAAAAGCTTGACTTAGATAAATATAAAGATGGAGCAGAAAAAGATGCATTTATAAGTGCATTGAAAGCAGCAAAAGATGCATATAATAATGGAGCAACACAATCAGAAATAGATAATGCTCTATTAGCATTAAAAACAGCTAAAGGTAATCTAGTAGAAGTAGAAACAGAAAAACCAGAAGCTTCTAAGGTGGATAAATCTAAGTTAGAAAAATTCTATAAAGAAAGCTTAGCATATTATAAAGAAGCAAATCATTCAAAAGAAAACTGGGGAAAATATCAAGAAGCATTAAAAACAGCAGATAAAGTTATTAACGATAAAAATGCAACACAACAAGAAGTAGATAAAGCTTTAAAAGATCTTGTTAATGTTACAAAATTATTGAATAAAGAGCTTGGAAATCCTTCAGATGCTCCAAAGTTACCTGCAACAGGTTCAAGAGTATCTAGCACAATAATATTAGTTTTAGCAATAGGAGTAGTTGCTGTTGGTGGGACTATGTTATTTAAAAAAAGAAAACATGCTTAATATAAATTAGTGAAAATAGGGTATGAATGGCATTCAAAAAGAAAGCCATATCATATCCTTTTTCATTATGTTTTTTATTTTATAATATTATATAAATTGGTATAGAAATATGTATATATAAGTAAGAAAATTGAGAATAAATTGTGGAAATAAAGATATTATATGGTTGAATAAGGTAAAAGTGTATAATATAATTATTTATGCAAAATATTATAGTTGGAGGGAAGTTATGAGAAAAATTAAATTATACTTAGCGAGATTATTAACTTTTATGATGCTAATTAGTTTAGTATCTGGTGACTTTTTTGTGAAAGAAGTAAAAGCAGCAGAAGGAGAATATGAATTTTATACTATAGAAAATAAACAACTGCTTAATTCTTTAGCATATGAAAATAAGATGATCTTAGCGTATAAAAGTATAGATAGTGAAAATAATCAAAAAATAACTGTTTCTTTAGTTGAAAATGGTAAAGAGACTATTTTATATGAGGTAGAAGATAGTTATCAAGTTGATTTAATAGAGTCAAGGTCTGACAATACTGTAGCTGTAGCTTTATTAAATTATGGTGATGATTCATCAAAAAATGAGTATAAAAAAATAAATTTAAATGAAAAGAAGATATATGACATAACAGAGGAAGAATACAATTCTTTATTGGAATATGGAGAAGAAGATTCAAAAGTATGGTCTGATGATGAAAAAGAAGAAGTTCTTCAAAAAATTAATAATAAAACAGGACTTAATTTAACAATTAAAGATAAGAAGTTAGAGGGTGTTGATGAATATTATTCTGAATATGTAAATGGAAATGAAAGAATTTATATAGATTTAAGTTATAGAAATAATGAAAAGTCTGTTATTGAATTTTATGTTAACTATACTAATGAAAATATATCAGAACATTATTCTGGATTAATATTTGGAGATTATGTATTTATAAGAACTAATGAAATAACTTTACAGCCTATATACACGGTAGATAATGGGGACTTATATATATTTACCGAAACTGATGATGAATTTAGTATGAATTTTGAAATTATAAAGGTTACTAAAGATGGTGTTGAAACACATAGGAGTATAGATGAAGGAATAGGTATCGCTGGTGCTTATATGGAAGTTAATGGAGAATACTTATATATAAGTCAGTATGTTAAAGATGGATATATACCTACATTAAATATTTATCAACCAAATGGAGATAGATATGAGCTGGTTAACAGCATTAACAATATAGGTACAGTATCAAGCTTAGATGGAAATAGTAAAATACTTTTAAGTTTAAATGATGAAAAATTAGAACTTGTAAAATTAACTGGTGCTAACACAGAAGTATTATACGATTTAAGTGATGTACTTGTTGGTGAATATGTAGAAAATTACACATATTTAAGTGGTATTGAAAATAACTATATATTTGATACATATAATGGAGAAGCACCATGTATAGTAGTAATGCAAAAAAATACTCCAAATCAACCTTTTGTACCAGAAGTTCCAGAAACTCCTGAGACTCCAGATAATAATGATAATGTAGTAATTAAACCTTCAGATGATAAGGTTGTTGCAGAAGTATCAAAGATTAATCCTAACGAAAAGAATGAAATTAATGTTAATACTGATTCTTTAGTTAAGAAGGTAGATATAACAATAAAAGATGTTGAATCATTAAAAAATGGAACAGGATCTTTAAATATTACTATAAATAATGGAGTTCAATTAAACTTACCATTATCAGTAATAGATAAGAGTCTTTTAGAAGGTGCTAAGGATGTTACAATTAGATTAGATGTAATAGAAAATTCTGAAATATTAAAAGATATAAAAGGCGTTAATAAGGTATTTGACTTTAATTTAATAGTTAGCAAAGAAGATGGCAGTACTTTTATTCATAACTTTAAGGATGGACAAGCTGAAATAATAATTAGCTTAGCTGATAAAGATCTTGAAGGACTGAATAAAGATAATATTGTAGTTTATTATTACAATGATGCTGAAAAGAATTTTGAAGCAATGGAAACTAAAGTTGATGGAAATAAAGTTACATTTATAACTTCACATTTCTCAAAATATGTTATAGCTGAAAAGTTAGATGATAGCAATGTAATTGATAAGAATGAAAACAAAACTGAGCCAGAAGATAAGAATAATACTGAAACTGGAAAAGAAACTTTACCTAATACAGGTGCAGTAGTATCAAGTTCAGTAATATTTGCATTAGGAGTAGCTGCAGTAGTTGGTGGGAGTATGTTATTTAGAAAAAAAAGACATGCTTAATATAAATTAAGAGTATTTTAAATCCATGCATTAAGTTAAAATTAGTGCATGGATTTATTTATATAGTCCCAAAAAATACATTTTAAATTTACTAACTTTAGGGTATAATGAATAATTAGAGAATTAAAGATTTAACTAAAGTAACGTCAATTTTTATTTAAGGAGGAAAAGCCCTTGGCAGATTATATAAATGAAATAGAAAAGAGAAGAACCTTTGCTATTATATCCCACCCAGATGCAGGTAAAACTACATTAACAGAAAAGTTCCTATTATACGGAGGAGCTATAAGACTTGCAGGTTCAGTTAAGGCTAGAAAAGCTTCAGCTCATGCAGTGTCTGACTGGATGGAAATAGAAAAGCAAAGAGGTATCTCAGTTACTTCATCAGTAATGCAATTTAATTATAGAGGACATTGTATAAATATATTAGATACACCAGGTCACCAAGACTTCTCAGAAGATACATATAGAACACTTATGGCAGCAGATAGTGCAGTTATGGTGGTAGATGGAGCAAAGGGTATAGAAGATCAAACTAGAAAGCTATTCCATGTTGCATCCCTTAGAGAAATGCCTATATTTACTTTTATAAACAAGTTAGATAGAGAAGCTAAGGATCCATTTGAATTATTAGAAGAAATAGAAAATGAACTTGGAATAAAAACATATCCAATGAACTGGCCAATAGGTTCTGGTAAAGAGTTTAAAGGAGTTTACGAAAGGGACAACAATAGAATTATTGCCTTTTCAGCAGGAAACCATGGTCAAAGTGCAGTAGATTCTATTGAAGGTTCAGTAGATGATCCTAAATTTAGAGAAATTTTAGGAGAAGCTCTTCACGATAAGCTAATGGAAGACATAGAACTTCTAGATATAGCTGGAGATGAGTTAGATTTAGAAAAGGTTAGATCAGGAGAATTAACACCAGTATTCTTTGGATCAGCATTAACTAACTTTGGAGTTGAGCCATTCTTAGAGCACTTCTTAGATATGACTACAGCACCACTTCCAAGACATTCAAGCATTGGAGAGATAGATCCATTTGATAATAACTTCTCTGCCTTTGTATTTAAGATTCAAGCAAATATGAATAAGGCTCATAGAGATAGAATTGCATTTATGAGAATTTGTTCAGGAAAGTTTGAAAAAGGAGCAGATGTTTATCATATGCAAGGGGGAAAGAAAATTAAACTTTCTCAACCACAACAATTTATGGCACAAGATAGAGAAATAGTAGAAGAAGCCTATGCAGGAGATATAATTGGGGTATTCGATCCAGGTATATTCTCAATAGGAGATACTCTATGTTCAGCATCAAAGAAGTTCAAATTCGAAGGAATTCCAACCTTCGCACCAGAACACTTTGCAAGAGTTAGACCAGTAGATTCTATGAAGAGAAAACAATTCGTAAAAGGTGTTACTCAAATAGCACAAGAAGGAGCAATCCAAGTATTTAAAGAATCATTCATAGGTATGGAAGAAATCATAGTTGGAGTTGTTGGTGTACTTCAATTCGAGGTTTTAGAATACAGATTAAAAAATGAATACAACGTTGATATAAAGATGGATAGACTTCCATTTAGATATGTAAGATGGATAGAAAATAAAGATATAGATATGGAAAAACTAAACTTAACTTCAGATACTAAGAAGGTTAAGGACTTCAAAGATAGAAATATCCTTATATTCCAAAATGACTGGGGGATTAGCTGGGCATTAGACCACAATAAGGGCTTAGTACTTTCAGGAGTAGGTAAAAGCGAAGAATAATTTAAAAATAGGGAATATATATTCCCTTTTTTTGGTTTTTGCAGTAAAATGGTATTAGTTTGATTGTAATATTATATATTTAAATAACTAATAATTTGGTATGGAGGATGACTAGAATGAAGTGTGACTTTTCTTTTGAACATTATAGAAATATATTAGAATTAATAAGGGAAAATGGCTATAATAGTACTTTTTATGATGAGAATGTTGAAGGTAAACAAATTATAATAAGACATGATGTGGACTTAGATTTAGATGCAGCTTTAGAAATTTCTAAGATAGAATCAGAATTGGGGATGAAAGCAGTATATTTTATATGGATTGGCTCTCCATTTTATAATATTTTCGAAAATAGATATAAGAATATAATAAAGGAGATAATTGATGGAGGACATGAAATAGGTTTACACTATGATGAAACTTCACATAAATGTAATTCAAAAGAGGAGTTAATAGCATATATAGATAAAGAGAGTAAAATACTAAAAACTTATTTTGATATAGATATAAAGACAGTATCTTTTCATAGGCCTTCAAGTTATATTCTTGATAGTGATTTAAACTGTGGTAAATATATAAATACTTATTCTAATAAATTCTTTAAAGATTTTTTATATTTATCAGATAGTAGAGGGCAGTGGAGAAATGGCTGTATTTGTAGTAAATTAAATAAAGATAGCGCTGAAAAAATTCAGTTTCTAACACATCCTATTTGGTGGAAGAATAGAACTCTTACTAACCAAGAAAGATTAAAAGAATTTTTACAGTATAAACTTAATAAAATGAGTGATGATATATCTAATAATATTACTATTTATGATAAGAAAAATATTGTATTAGAGGAGACTGATTATGAAAATTAAATCTTGTGAAATATTACAGGAGTTAAATTATGAAGATGTATATATAAATTACGAATTTGAGATACAAGGAGTATCAACATTAAGTTACATAAAGAAAAATACAATAGTATTTATTAATAAATATAATGATGAACTAATAGATAAAATAAATACTTTTAATGATTTATTTATTTTATTAAAAGAAGAGTATAAAGATAAAATTAACTATAATAATAATGTATATGTATTTGTTAAGAATCCTAGATATGAGTATGCAAAGCTTATTGATTATATAATTTCTAAAGAAGAGAATGATTATAAATTAAGAGAATCAAATGGATCATATATAGCATATAATTCACAGATTGATCCTTCTGTAAAAATAGAACCAGGAGTTTTTATAGGACCAAATGTTACTATAGGAAAAGGAACAAAGATTTTATCTGGTGCCAAAATAAAGGGAAATGTTAAAATAGGTGAGAATTGTATCATTAGAGAAAACTGTGTTATAGGTGGATATGGATTTGGTTTTGATAAGGACTATGAGGGAAAAAATTTTAGAATACCTCATTTAGGTGGGGTAATAATTGGAAATAATGTTGAGGTTGGTGCAATTACTACAGTATGTTCTGGTACTATTAATCCAACAATTTTAGAAGATTATGTCAAGGTAGATGATCATGTCCATGTAGCACATAATGTTGTAATAGGAGAAAATTCAATTATAACAGCTTGTGCAGAAATAAGTGGTAGTTGTATAATAGGAAAAAATGTATGGCTAGCACCTAATACTTCAATTATAAATGGAATAAAAATTGGTGATAATGTAACTATTGGAATGGGGGCAGTTGTAACTAAGTCTGTTTCTGATAATGAGGTTATGGTTGGAGCTCCAGCTGAGCCTTTAGAAGAAGCAAAGAAATTTAAAAAGATTAAAGAAAAAATGATAAGATAATAAACATAAAAGGAGGTGATTATAAGAAATTTTAGTCATCTCTTTATTATTGTTAAAAAAACAAAAAATAAGTTATAATTAAATATGATTTTAGTTTTAAAGGCATTAGAATAAGAAAGTGGAGGATTTCAATTGAAAATCTTAAATAAAAAACAAATAGGAGAAGTAATTAGATTTGGAATAGTAGGTGTATTAGCAACACTTATTCAATATTTAGTTTATGTAATTAGCTATAATTTTATTGGAACTAATATAGCTTTTACCTTAGGATACATAATAAGCTTAATATTCAATTTTATATTATCAAATTACTTTACATTTAAAACTAACCCAAATAAAGAAAAGGGAGTAAAATTCTTATTTGCTCATGGATTTAATTATGGGTTACAAATGATATTGTTAAATTTATTTAATTTTATTGGTATTCATAAGGCATTATCACCATTTTTAGTTTATAGTATTAGTATTCCAATAAATTTTTTATTAGTAAGAAAGGCTTTATCTAAATAAAGAAAAATAGGAGGTGTGATATTTTTGAAGAAATATCTTAAAGATATTATAATTGCAATAATAATAGGCATTAGTCTAAGTTATATAATTTATTCAATTCAAGGCGGAATTTTATATGGAGATTTATATAATCAAGGAATAGATTTCTTAGAGTATTACAGAGATAATATAAGTATTTTTGGAATTGGATACAATTACAATTGGAATATAGCTTTAGGAGATAATATGTATGCTTTAGCAATATATTATTTAATGAGTCCATTCAACATAATATTAATATTTTTAAGATCATTGAAGATGGAATTAGCTCTTCCAATTTTTATAACAATTAAGTTCATATTTTTAATTTATTTTGCATCTCTTTATTTTAAAAAGGTTACATCAAATAAATTTAAATGGTATGGAGCAATTTTTTATGCTGCTAGTTACTACATTTTAAACTACGGAGCTATACAAATAATGTGGTTAGATACTTTTATTTTTTTACCACTAGTTCTATTAGGAATAGAAAAAATTATAAATAAAGAAGATAGTAAGCTATATATAATTAGTTTATTTTTATTTATTTCAACTGATTATTATCTAGCGGCTCTATTAGTACCACATATAGCTATTTATTCACTAATTAGATATATTGTATTAAGAAATGACTGTAAGGAAATATTTTTATTTATTTGGACAATGATAAAAAAATCAATAATAGGAGTATTATTATCAAGTTTTGTTTTATTACCAGCAGCAATAATTATGTTATCTTCAGCTAAAGAAACAGGAGTAACTAATAATTTTGGCATTAATCTATATAATATATTTTCAATTCTAACTCAAAATTATATTGGGGCAACAGATCAAAGTAGTAATACATACGTTACGTTAATAGGAATTCCAGTATTAATTTCATTTTTAATTTTTAGTAAAAATAAAAAATATAAATTATACTTTATTCATATTGGAATAATAATGCTGGCTCTTTTTATAGAAAGGTTCAATTACATATTAAATTTCACTTACAAACCAGTTGGAGGAGATTTTAGATATAATTTATTTTTAAATATATATGGAGCAATATATATATTCTTATTTATAAAAGAAAAAGGCAAAAACAATAATATAGTAGTTTCTTTTAATATAATTTCTATATTAAGTTTATTATTTATATTCTTTAATAAGGATTTAAGCGTTGGATTAAAGATAATAAACCTAATATTCGTAGTAATTTATTTAAGTGCTTTATTATTAATAAAAAGAAAATTTAAGTTTTTATCTATTTTATTAAGTTTATTTTTATTATTAGAAGTAGCTCAGCAGTATTCAATTGTGGTGAAAAGTAATAAAAAGATTTCAAATGAAACAAGAGAACAATACTCAAATGTCTTAAAATATATAGAGGATAAATATGGCGAAGACAATAGGATTGAAATAAGAGGAACAGAAATGTCTAGAAATATTTATCTTGCAAATGAAGCAGAGGGGGTTTCTGCATATCATTCCCTTGTTAATGGAAATTACAAGAATATTAGTAAGGCTTTTAGTAATACCATAAAAAACGACGTAAGAGTAGAATTCAAGGGAAGAAATATAATTTCTCAATATATTGGAACAAGCTACTATGTTTCATCCTATAATTATTGTCCATATTATAACTCAAAATTAATAGATAAAGCTTATAATTTCTATATATTTGAAGTTAAAAATAAGCCATTTAAATTCTTTGATAGTGATTCAATTATTAAAGGAAAATTTCCAGCATCTATGATAGAAAAAGATATACTTTTATATAGTAATTTATTAATAGAAGAGGATGGAGAAGAAATTCAATTAGATGAAAGTTTAAGCAACAATTATGCTATTTATCCAATTGAACAATCAGATACTTTTATACAGGAAAATGGAGAATATTATGTAATAAGTAAAAAACAATATAAAATTGATTATATTCCATTCATAGTAAATGGAAGTAATATAGGAGAAGATTCAAGCTTCACTAATATTAATATTGATAATTTAGATTACAATGAACTTTATATTGGAAAATTAAATTATGGGGATGTTTTAACTATAGATGAAAAATATATAGGGGCAGTAGAGTTATTTTGTATTAAAGAAAATTATATAGAAGAGTCTATAAAAAATATGAACTACGTAGATGTAGATAATCTTATAAAAGATAAAAAAGGTTTAAAATCTACTTTCAATACTAAAAGTGAGGGATATATAGTTCTTCCTGTAATAGAAGATAAGTATTGGAATATAAAGGTTGATGGAGAAGAAGTTAAACCAACCATAGTAAATGGAGGACTTATAGCTATATATGTTGAAGCGGGAGAACATAATTTAGAAATGAATTATAATTTTTATTATAAAGGAATAGGAGTTTTAATTTCTCTCTCGACATTAATCTTAATAATTTTATACAAAATATATTTAAAGAAATACTTAAATATAAAAAAAGAGGTGGAAAATTGAAGAAGGTTAGTATAATAGTTCCTTGTTACAATGAAGGGAAAATGATTGAATTATTTTATACTGAAGCAACTAAGATAACAAATAAAATAGAAAATTATGAATTTGAATATATTCTTGTTAATGATGGAAGTAAAGATAATACACTTCAAACTATTAGAGAACTCTCAAGAAAAAATAATGATATCAAGTATTATTCATTTTCAAGAAATTTTGGAAAGGAAGCGGCAATACTTGCTGGGCTTAGAAATTCAGAAGGAGATTATGCGGTATTAATGGATGCAGATCTTCAACATCCACCAAGACTTATAGTAGATATGTTAGAAAAAATTGAAGAAGGGTATGATTCAGTAGCAACGAAAAGAGTTGATAGACATGGAGAATCTAAATTTAGAAGTTTATTTTCAAAACTATTCTTTAAATTTTTAAATAAGATTTCAGATATACCAATAATTGAAGGTGCAACTGATTTTAGAATGATGTCAAGACAAATGATAAATTCAGTTTTAGAATTAAGTGAATACCATAGATTTAGTAAAGGAATATTCGAGTGGGTAGGTTATGATACATATTGGTTAGAATATATAAGTGAAGATAGAGTTCTTGGAGAAACTAAATGGTCTTATTTAGGTTTATTTAAATATGCAATAGAAGGAATAGTATCATTTTCAACTACTCCTTTAAGAATATCATCAATTATAGGTGGAGTGATATCAGTATTAAGCTTTCTATATTTTGTATTAACATTTTTACAGACTATAATATATGGAAAAGACCTTCCGGGATATGCATCTACAATTTGTTTAATAACATTTCTTGGAGGAATTCAGTTAGTTGCCATAGGAATAATAGGAGAGTATTTAGCTAGGACATATATTCAGGTAAAAGGAAGACCAAATTATATAATTAAAGAAACAAATAAACAAAATGAAGACTAATAAAAATAATAGTATAATAATTGAAAATTAATGAAAAAACTCCCTTTGGGGAGTTTTTATTTTTCTATAATTTGGAACAAATTACATCCATAATTATGCATTATCCATTATGCATTACCCATTGAGAACAAAGTGCTCAATAGCCCTTGCCACTCCATCATTATTATTAGTATCAGTTATATAATCAGCAGCATTCTTTAGTAAGTCTAATCCATTACCCATGGCAACTCCAACTCCTGCAAAATTAATCATAGATAAGTCGTTTTCTGAATCACCTATACACATAACTTCTTCTGGTGATAAATTTAAGCTTTTAGCTAAATGGGCTACAGCATTTCCTTTTGAGGAAGAGCCAATCATAACTTCAAAGTTATCATTTCCAGAGCTAACTATATGAAGCTTATCTCCAAAGATACTCTTCAATTCTTTTTTTGCAGCCCAAAGATGATCTTTGTTTTCTTTTTCTTCTATTACTATTCCCTTTAATATGTTCCCTTCAAAGGCTTCAAGAGCATTAACAAAGTTATCACTATTTATTATAAATTTTACTTGTTTTTCTTCTGGTAAAACCTTATTCATAACATAATAAGCATGAGTTTCAGGAACTGGATATTCTCTAATTAAAGTATCCCAACTATTAAAATTTACAGAAAGACCATATTTTTTTACTATATTATAAATCTTAATAGCTACATCCTTAGGCATAGGATTTTCTAAAAGAGCTTTATCTTCATAATTAGTCTTTATATAAGCTCCATTTGAAGCTATAACAGCAGTATCTACACCTATAATATCAGAATAATATCTTGCAGAACAAAATAATCTACCAGTAGCTATTGCAATATTTACACCAAGTTCTTTTGCTTTTTTTAGAGCCTCTTTATTTCTTTCACTTACTTCATGTTTACTATTTAATAATGTTCCGTCCATATCTATACATATTAACTTTATATTCTTTTTCAAACATATCCCTCCCAAAGAAAAATTATCACTATAACTAGTATAATCTTAAAAGTTGAAAAATACAAAGTATAACTGAAAGTAAAACTCAATTAATAGTATGGAATATGTCAAAAATTGCGATAGAAAATAATGGTATAAAGAACATGTGTTTGGTATAATAAAAATATATTAAAGGTATTTAATATAAATATTATAAATGGGAGGGTAGGTAGGGAATGTCCCTACTAAAGAATTTATGGAAGAATTAATAAAAAAAGCAAAACAAGGTGATAAGAACGCCTTGGAAGAAATACTAAATAAATTTCAACCTTTAATCAATAAAACAGTTATAAGTTTTTATATTTATGGTTACGACTTTGAGGACATTAGGCAATTAGCAACTTTAGGAGTAATAAATGCAGTTAATAAATTCGATATAACCTTAATTGACTCATTTCCAAGCTATGTAAAGGAAGCTGTAAGAAATTCTATTTATAAAGAAATAGAAAAAGCCACTAAACATTACTATAAAGATAAAGAATCAAAAGAAATTGCAAACTTTATAGATATTAAAGATATTATAGATAAGGAGGTAGATATACAAGAAGATTATATTAAAAAAGATAATAAGAAAAGATTAGAAAAGGCAATAAGCTTACTAAAAGAAGAAGATAGAAGCATGCTTAAGGCAATATATATAGAAAATAAAACCTTAAGATCTTACTCCGAAGATAAAAATATAGAATACCATAAAGCAAGATATATGAAAGACAAGGTTATTAAAACACTAAAAGAAACTTTACTTAACAACTAAATTGTAGTACTAAACTTTAAATTACAAATTAATCTATCAAAAAAACAGTAGTTTATTTTGTGTAAAACAAACTACTGTTTCTAAATTTTAAAACTCCGAAAGGAGTTTTTTCTTTAATAATGCATTATCAATTATGCATTATCAATTAGAAAAGCTTCCTAAGCTTTTCCAAGGCTCTTTTCTTTAAACAGGAGCAATAATAATAATCTTTATTTATAGATCTTGCATACTTACTTAAGTTAGCCATATCATTATCAATATATAAAAACTTAATAATTTCTTTTTCTTCATTATCAAGTTTATTTAAGGCAAATAAAATCGCATCATAAAAAGCAGAAGTAATGGCTGTATCTTCAACATCTATGTTTTCATCAATTAAGCTATCTACAATTTCTACATCAGTAGTATCTTTACAATATACATTTAGGCTTATCTCATCATTATACTTAGCTTCTGATCTTATAATATTTATAAAACCGTTTTTTATACTCCAAAGTACATAAGAACTAAAGCTATCAATTCCTCTAGATAGATCAAAAAGTCTTATAGCATTAAGAATGCTAATAGCTCCAATTTGAACTATATCTTCAAAGGTTCTATTTTTTAAAAATATCCTTTTACTTTCTTTAACGATTAATGGATAATACATATTTATAATTTCTTCTTTTGCAGAGTTATCATTATCTTTAGCTCTTCTAATTAAATTTTCCATGAACCCACCTCCTAAATTTCTTTTCATAAAGTAAATACCGTCAAAAAGTAGAAATTGAGAAAAAAAATAAAAAATTATTAAATAAATTCATAGACAAAAAAACGTAAAAAATTTAAAAGTTTTAAATCTGAATTTAATTTCAATATAAATGAAATTAAAGATGTAATTCTAATGATAGATAAATATTAAATAATAGCTAATATATTCAATAATGTTAATTGTTTGGTAAAGTTAATTCAATAGAGTGAGGTTTTTGGTGAAAAATGTAAAATGAAATTTCTTGTTTATTGTAAAAATAATCCTATAATAGTCATTGGTATAATTATTTAAATGGGGGATGAGGGAATTGTTTATGAATTTAATTTTGAGAGATTTGGTAATGAAAAATGAATTTAACATAATAAGTTTATTGAAAAAAATTGAAGAAGCAACTAATTTAGGAATTACTAGATTGGTTATTGCACCAGCTTATTTTGACGAAGAATCTAAAAGTTCTATTAGTGAAGTTAAAAATATAGTTGATGATTTAAATAAATATTTATACGAAAATAAAATAGACTTAAAGTTATACTCTGCTAGTTTATTAAGAGATAACTTTGATAACATTAAGGATTTTTTAGATGGGAAATTAGGAACTATTAATGAAAGTAATTATATTTTATTAAAGGTTGAAGAAAGTAATTCATTAAATGAATTATTAGAAATTATATATGAGCTTACTTTAAGGGAGTATGTGCCTATAATAGTAGCACCTGAAAAAATACCACAAATAAGAGATAATTATAAAAATATAAACAAGCTATTAGATGAAAAGTGTTTATTTCAATTAGATATAAATAGTTTTAATGGCGCAGATGGGAAAAAAGTTTTAAAAACAGCTAAGATCTTGAAGAAAAAGGATATATATAGTTTTATTGGTTATGAAGAGGTAACAAAGAAAGAAAATATAATTAAAGATATAGAAAATATAAGTAAGAAGTCTTTATATATTTTAAATAGAAGTGATGAGTTAAATAAAAGTACAAAATCTAAAAAAGAAAAAGTAAAACAATTTAGTTAAAAATTTGTAAGAAACTTATGTACTTTGAGAACAATAGTGAATTAAATTCAAAAAATACAAAAAAAATAAACATTTTTACGGAGATTTATAAAAATAATTATAAATTACAGATAAAAAAGTGGAAAACATCGGAATATGTAGAAAATTTTTAAAATAAAATGATATATATTGTGATATAATTTAAAAGGCAAAAGGAAAGTGTTAAATAAATATGTAATTATTGGTAAAATCAATAAAAATATGTCATAGTAATTATTAAAATACTATTTTTAATATATATTGTTTACATTTGAAATTAATGACGAAATTTATGTAGGAGGAAAAATATTGGAAGAACAAGTAATAAGATTAGAGGAGCTATTTGAAGCATTAAAGAAAAGATGGCTAATGATAGTATCAATTACATTAATAGCAACTATAATTTCAGCAGCATTTAGTTTTTTTATTATTAAGCCTAAGTATGAAGCAAGTACTAAGGTTTTTATAGGAAAAGATGAAAGTGAAAATCAGAGCTATAGTCAAAGCGATGTGCTTATGTATCAACAGCTTATGAAAACTTATTCTGAAACTATTAAATCTAGAGACTTAATTTCTAGAGCTTTAAAAGGTACTAGCCTTAAATTAGATGCAGAAGATGTACTTAATAATTTAACTGTAGCTACAGTTACAGATACACAAATATTACAAATTAAATATACAAGTACTAGTCCAAAAGAAGCAAAGGCTGTTATTGAAAAAGTATCTGATGAATTTATAGAAACTTCAAAAAAGTTAGTACCAAATGGAAATATTCAAATTATAGAGGCTGTAGAATTACCAGAGAATCCTATTAGTCCAAATAAGAAAATGAATATTGCAATTGCATTTTTATTAGGATTAATGGTAGGCATTGGATTAGCTTTCTTATTAGAATTCTTAGATAATACTTTTAAAAATAAGGATCAATTAGAGAGAGAATTAGATATTCCTGTAATTGGATCAATACCTACAATAAAGGAATCATAGGAGGAAATTATGTTTATAGTTGAAAAAGAACCTAAATCAATAGCTGCAGAAAGCTATAGAACTTTAAGATCCAATATACAATATTCATCCTTTGATAAGGAATATAAGGTAATAGTAGTAACTAGTTCAGAGCAGGGAGAGGGAAAAACAACAACAGCTGGGAACTTAGCCTTATGTATGGCTCAAGGTGATAAGAAAGTTATATTAATAGATTGTGATTTAAGAAAACCAAGTTTACATAAAGAGTTTAGAATATCAAACTTAGTTGGATTATCAGATGTAATAGTAGGAAAGGCTGATTTAACTAAGGCTGCCCATAAGTATAATAAAAATTTAGTAGTATTACCTTCAGGTAAAATACCACCTAATCCATCAGAAATGCTTTCATCAAAAACTATGGGAAAATTATTAGAAACACTTAAAGAAAGCTTTGATTATATAATATTAGATACTCCACCAGTACAAGCTGTTACAGATTCACAAATTCTTTCTACTAAAGCTGATGGCACTATATTAGTAGTTAGATCAGAAAAGACCAAGAAAGATTCAGTTGAAAATGCATTAAATCTTTTAAAGAAGGTTAATGCAAATATAATTGGAACAGTTTTAAATGGAGTAGAAGCAAGTAGAAATAAATACTACTATTACTATGAAGAAAATAGTTTAACAAGCTAAATAACTTCAATTGATAATGTATAAATCCATTATCAATTATAAAAGAGGTGGATTGATGGTTGATTTGCATTCTCATTTAATTTGGAATATTGATGATGGTTCTAAATCAAGAGAAATGACAGTAAATATGTTAAGGCAAGCGGTAGAGGGGGGGACTAGTAAGCTAGTACTTACACCTCACTATTTCACAGGGTACTATGAGGTGCCTATAAATGAAGTAAGAGAAAAGGCAAAAGCAGTAAGTCTTTTAGCTAAGGACAATGGAGTCCATATTGAAATTTATTGTGGTCAAGAGGTTTATTTTAACGAAAAAATGTTAGAATATTTTGAAAATAAACTTATAGGAACTATTAATGAATCTAGATATATGCTAATTGAGTTTAATATGAGAGACTTTTCAATTAAAGAAGTAATTGACGTTTTATATGAGATACAGCTTAAGGGTATTGTGCCTGTTATTGCACATCCAGAAAGATATCATATATTTATAAAAAAACCTTCTTTGATAAATAAATTTATTAAAGAGGGTTTTCTTTTTCAGCTAAATATGGGAAGTATTACAGGAGACTTTGGGAAAGACGTTAAAAAAACAGCAGAAATTTTCTTGAAAAATAAAATTTACAGCTTTTTTGGTTCAGATGCTCATAGGGATGAAAAGAGAAATCCAAACATGAGGGTAGGGATAGAAGCTTTAAAAACTATGGATAATAACTACTTTAATTATTTAAAGGCATCAGGGGAAGAGCTTATAAACAATGAGGAAATTAAATTTATAGGAAATTTAATAAAAGAGAAAAAGGGGCTATTAGGTATGTTTAGTAAGTTTCAATAACTAATTTAAAGGGGGTAATATTATGGAAAGACTTCAAGTAGATGAAAAAGTTGACTTTGAGGTCGTAACTAAAGATGAAGGTATTATATATAAATTTTTAAAAAGGTTACTAGATTTAATTTGCTCGTTATTAGGGCTAATAGTTTTAAGTCCAGTACTACTAATTGTGGCTATTTTAATAAAGCTAGAATCTAAGGGACCAGTAGTATTTTCACAAAAAAGAGTAGGCCTAAATGGAGATGAATTTAAGATGTTTAAATTTAGATCTATGGTGGTAAATGCAGAAAAATTAAAAGTAAAGTTAGCAAAACAAAATGAAATGTCTGGTCCAATGTTTAAAATGAAGGATGATCCTAGGGTTACTAAAGTAGGTAGGTTTATAAGAAAAACCAGTATAGATGAACTTCCACAATTAATAAATGTATTAAAGGGAGATATGAGTTTAGTAGGTCCAAGACCAAGTCTTCCAAAGGAAGTAGAAAAATTTGAGCCTTGGATGCTAGATAGGCTAAGGGTAAAGCCGGGACTTACATGTTACTGGCAGGTTTCAGGAAGAAATAATATAGATTTTGAAGATTGGATGAAGCTAGATTTACAGTATGTAGAAGATAGAAGCTTCTTATTAGATTTAAAACTTATATTTAAAACATTCTTTGTATTATTGGGTGATAAAAATGCATGTTAGATAGGGGGAATGAGAATGTTATGTGCTTTAATTATGGCTGGAGGTAAAGGGACACGTTTTTGGCCATTATCAACTGAAGAAAAACCTAAGCAATTTTTAAATTTAATAGGCAGTGAAACTATGATACAAATGACAGTTAATAGAATAAAACCAATTATTCCATTAGAAAGAATATTTATATGCACTGGAGAAATGTATGTGGACTTAGTTAAAAAGCAGCTTCCAGAACTACCAAATAGAAATATTATTGTTGAACCAGAAGGAAGAAATACAACTCCATGTATTGCCTTATCTGCTCTTGTAATTAATAGGTATTATAAAGATTTAACAATGGTAGTATTACCATCAGATCATTTAATTAATGATGAAGAAGAGTTTAGGAGAATAATTTTAGAGTCTGATAATTTTATAGAAAATAATAATAATGCAATTATAACTTTAGGAATGGAGCCAACTAGAGCAGAAACAGGTTATGGGTATATTAAGTGCAGTGAAGAAAGAAATAAATCGATTAAAAGCGAAGTTGTTAAAGTAGAAAAGTTTGTTGAAAAGCCAAATAAAGAATTAGCTAAGGAATATGTTTTAAGTGGCAATTACTTATGGAATGGTGGAATGTTTATTTGGACAGTAGATAATATTTTAACTGAAATAAGTAAATATTCGCCTAGTACTTTTGAATCTCTTCATAATATTCAAGATGTAGAGGAAGAAAAATTACAATCTTTAATAAATAGAGAATATATAAATACTGAAGCCATTTCAATAGATTATTCAGTTTTAGAAAAGTCTAAAGAAATATATGTAATTCCAAGTAATTTTGGTTGGGATGATATTGGAAGCTGGGAAGCAATTGAAAGATATACTGAAAAAGATGAGCTTGGAAATGTAGTTATAGGACATGTTACAAGTCTTAAGGGAAATAACAATTTATTAGTTTCTTCAAATCACAGAGTGATAGTGGAAGGACTAAGTGATATATATGTAATTGAAAATGATGGGAAAATAATAATTGGACAAAAGTCTAATGTAATTAATGTTAAAGAATTAAAAAATATAATTTAAAAGGGTATAAAATGGAGGATTTAATAATGAAAAAAGTTGCTTTAATTACGGGAATAACAGGTCAAGATGGATCATATTTAGCGGAGTTATTATTAGAAAAGGGATATGAGGTACATGGAATAATTAGAAGACATTCAAGTATTAGTACTTCAAGAATAGATCACTTATTTGAAAATACTGAAATAGGAAATAAGAATTTATTTCTACACTATGGAGATTTAACAGATTCATCTAATTTAAATAGATTAATAGAAAAAATAAAACCTACAGAAATATATAATTTAGCAGCACAATCTCATGTTGCTGTATCTTTTGAAGTACCAGAATATACTGCAGAAGCAACAGGAGTTGGTACATTAAGACTTTTAGATGCAATAAGAGAAACAGGGATTAAATGTAAATTCTATCAAGCTTCTACATCAGAATTATTTGGTGGACTTCCTGATACTGCACCACAAAGTGAAAAAACTCCATTTTATCCTAAGAGTCCATATGGGGTTGCAAAACTTTATTCCTATTGGATAACAGTAAACTATAGAGAAAGTTATGATTTATTTGCATGTAATGGAATTTTATTTAATCATGAATCACCAAGAAGAGGGGAAACCTTCGTTACTAGAAAAATAACTAGAGCAGTTGCGTCAATAATGGCAGGAAAGCAAGAAAAATTATCTCTAGGAAATATGGATGCAAAGAGAGATTGGGGATTCGCAGGAGATTATGTATATGGAATGTGGCTAATCCTTCAACAAGATAAACCTCAAGACTATGTACTTGCAACTAATGAAACTCATACTGTAAGAAAATTTGTTGAACTTGCTTTTGAAGAAGTTGGAATAGAAATAGAATGGAAGGATACTGGAGTAGATGAAAAAGGATATGATAAAGCTACTGGTAGATTATTAGTAGATGTAAATCCTAGATACTTTAGACCAGCAGAAGTTGAACTTCTATGGGGAGATTCAAGAAAAGCTGAAAAAGAATTAGGTTGGGAAAGAAAAGTAAGCTTTAAAGGGTTAGTTTCAATGATGGTAGATGAAGATATGAAGGAAATAGCAGGAGCTGGATCTAAAGAATTTATATCTCAAGAAGAAGTAGCAGCTACAAAATAATAAGAAGGTGAAAGTATGGAAAATAACGGTAAAATTTATGTTGCTGGACATAGAGGTCTTGTAGGTTCGGCTATAGTTAGAGAATTACAAAAAAAAGGATATACAAATATTATAGGAAAAACTCATAATGAATTAGATCTTATGGATTCAATGGCAGTTGAGAACTTCTTTAAAGAAGAAAAGCCAGAGTATGTGTTTTTAGCGGCTGCAAAGGTTGGAGGGATATATGCAAATTCAACTTATCCTGCAGATTTTATATACCAAAACTTACAAATACAAAATAATGTTATAGGAAATGCACATAAGTACGGAGTTAAGAAGCTTATGTTTTTAGGAAGCTCTTGTATCTATCCTAAAATGTGCCCACAGCCAATAAAGGAAGAGTATTTACTTTCAGGATATTTAGAAGAAACTAATGAAGCCTATGCCTTAGCAAAAATATCAGGGCTTAAAATGTGTGAGTTTTTTAATAAGCAATATGGAACAAACTATATAAGTGTAATGCCAACAAATCTTTATGGACCATATGATAATTTTCATCCAGAAAATTCTCATGTAATGCCAGCACTTATAAGAAGATTCCATGAAGCAAAAGTAAATAATGCTAAAGAAGTTGTAGTATGGGGAAGTGGTACACCACTAAGAGAATTCTTATACTCAGAAGATATGGCAGATGCATGTATTTACTTAATGGAAAACTATGAAGGAAATGACTTCTTTAATATAGGAACAGGAAAAGAAATAACTATAAAAGGCTTAGCAGAACTAATAAAAGAAGTTGTAGGCTATGAAGGAGAAATAGTTTGGGATAGCACAAAACCAGATGGAACTCCAAGAAAACTTCTAGATGTAAGCAGATTAGAAAAAGTAGGTTGGAAATATAAGATGGAATTAAAGGATGGAATAAAAGAAGCATATAAATGGTTTATGGAAAATGTAGAAATATAAAGTAAGGGGAATAAAATGGAGAAAAAAAAGCGCCTGTTAGTTTATGCGCATTACTATTATCCAGATGTAGCTTCAACTGGGCAAATATTAAAAGAGTTATGTGAAGGAATAAAGAAAGACTTTGATATAACTGTAATTTGTGTAGTGCCAAGTTATACTGGAAAAATAGAGAACAAGTATAAAGAGAAAAAGTACTATTATGAAGAGATTAATGGAATAAAAGTAATAAGGGTTAGAGTACCAGAGTTTAGTAAATCTAATAAAAAAAGTAGAATATTAAACTTATTAGCTTACTTCTTTAGAGCAATATTGGCTACATTTAAAAGTGGTAAGCAAGATTATGTTTTTTCAATTTCTCAACCTCCAATTTTAGGAGGGTTATTAGGAGTAATAGGAAAATACATAAAACACGCAAAGTTTATATACAATATCCAAGATTTTAATCCAGAGCAAACAATGGCAGTCGGATATTCTAAAAATAAATTACTACTTAATTTGGTAATGTGGTTAGATAAATTATCTTGTAGATTATCAAGTAAAGTAATTGTTGTTGGAAGAGACATGCAAGAAACATTAAAAACTAGATTTAAAAATAAGAAGGTTCCAACTAATACATTTATTAATAATTGGATAGACGAAAAAGAAATATATCCATTACCGAAAGATAATAAAAAAGTATTAGAATTTAAGATGAAATACGGATTAGGAAATAAAACTGTAATAATGTATTCAGGTAATATTGGGCTTTATTATGATTTAGAAAATATTATTAAGGTAATAGGAAGATTTAAAGAAAGAGAAGATGTTGTATTTGCTTTTATTGGAGAAGGAACTGTAAAACAAAAACTTGTAAATTATGTAAAAGAAAATAACTTAACAAATGTTAAGTTTATTCCATATCAGCTTAAAGAAGATTTGATTTACTCCTTAAATGCAGGAGATATCCATTGGGTAGTTAATGCAAAGGGGATAAAGGGAGTTTCTGTACCAAGTAAGCTTTATGGAGTTATGGCTGCAGGAAAAACTGTACTTGGTGTTTTAGAAGAAGGCTCAGAAGCAAGACTAATAATTGAAGAATGTGGATGTGGAATTTGTATCGAACCAAGCCAATATGAGAATATTTATGAAAAATTAAATCAATTAGTTAATAATATTGATAGTTATAAGAAACTTGGAATTAACGGGAATAAATATATTGATAAGTTTATAAGGAAGAATGTTGCTATTGAGAAATATAGTAGAGAAATTCTTTGTGAAGATAAACTTATAATAGAAACAAATAATGATGAAAGAGTAAGTATTTAGGTGAGAGCAATGTTAAAAAGTAATTACTTTAAAATATTTATGAAATTTAATAAGGTTAAATTTGGTAAGAATTTAAACTTATTTGGTGTTCCAGTAATATTTAAGAAAAAAGGATCAGAACTTAATATAGGTGAAAACTGTACTATTAAAAGTAATTTTCTTTCTAATTTGGTAGGTTTAAATCATAGAACTATAATTGTTACTAGAACAGAAGAAGCAAAAATTAATATAGGGAATAATGTAGGGATTTCTGGAGCAACTATCTATGCAAGAAAAGGAATAACAATTGGGGATAATACTTTAATTGGAGGAAACGTGAAAATATTAGACAATGATTTTCACCCTTTAGAAGTGGAAGCTAGAAACAGAGATGATAAGGAAATGATAAAAAGTAAAGAAGTAAAAATAGGAAAAAATTGTTTTATTGGATGCAATTCATTAATTCTTAAGGGAAGTAAAATTGGTGATGGTTCTGTAGTTGGAGCAGGTAGTGTTGTCGCAGGAATATTTTCTAGTAATTGTGTAATTGTAGGTAATCCGGCTAAAATTATTAAGAAATTATAGGTGATTTAATTATGAAAAAGAAAATTGCTATTATAGGACAATTTCCACCTCCAATACATGGTTTATCTAAGGCTTTAGATACGTTATATAATTCATATTTAAATGAAGAGTTTGATTTCACTAAAATAGATATTACTAATAATAAAAATTTTTTTAATAATTTAATTAAAATTTTATTTAGTAAACTAGATTTATATTATTTAACTATATCTCAAAGTAAATTTGGAAATATAAGAGATTTAATAATGATTAAGTTAATACAATTAAAGAAAAGAAAAATAATAATTCATTTACATGGTGGGGGATTTAGAAATATTTTAGATAATGAATTTAGTAACTATCAAAGAAAGCGTAATTATAAAATATTATCTAAGGTTGATGCTGCTATTGTTTTAGGGGATTCTTTAAGATATATTTTTGAAGGAATAATACCTAAAGACAAGATTTATGTTGTTAAAAATTGTGTTGATGATGAAGTTATTATTAGTGATGAAGAATTTGATGGAAAAATATCAGCTTTAGAAAGCAAAAAGGAATTGAAAATACTTTATTTAAGCAATTTTATAGAGGATAAAGGTTACAAGGAAGTACTTAAATTAGCTACATTAGTTAAAGAAAAAAAAGATAATAGATTTAAATTTGTTTTTGCTGGAAAATTTTTTTATGAAGATGATAAGAAAGAGTTTTTTAAATATATAAAGGCAAATAATTTAGAAGAGATAATAGAGTATAGAGGTATAATTTACGGAGAAAAAAAAACAAATACATTAAAAGAATGTGATTACGCTATATTATTAACTAGATATAAAAATGAAGGACAACCTATTTCTATAATAGAAGCAATGGCGAATGGATTAGGAATAATAGCGACCAATCATGCAGGAATTAAAGACATATTAATTAGTGAGAAAAATATACTTATTGACAAGAATGATATAAATATAGAAAAAATATATTTACAGTTAATAAATAATTATACAAATAAAAAAAGCTTATGTGAACAGATAATTATAAATAGAATTAACACAGTAACTAACTTTTCTGAAGTTAATTATTTAAGAGATCTATATAACATATATAATATATTGTAGTATAAAAATTATAAAATTTAGCATATCAAATTGAAAAGTGTAAATGCAAAAATATATATTATTAACAATTTTAATAAATTTGGTAAGTAAATTTATTAAAATTTTTTAGATAATAGAATAAAACAAAGTTGCTTAGATTTAATATCTTAGGGAGGAATGTAATGATTAATATAGGAATAGTAGATACCATTTCATTAAAAAAGAATAAAAAGATATTTGGTCATTGGTTGAATACTGCACTTCAATATAAGAATATACTCAGTAAAGATGATTCTATAAATATTTTTGTATTAGGTGGACCTGTTTACAAAAATTACATTTATAATAATTACGTAAGATTACCATTTGATTTGGAGAAGAAAATGTTTGACAGAACGGGGATTAAAATACTATTTAATAAATTGAAAGCTGTTATTAATACTATAGCTGCAATTAAGAGTAATACGGATATTTTAATATTTCAAGATGCTAATCAAACTATACTATATACATTACTGAGATTTTTTAAAGTTAACAAAAAAATATATTTAATAAAATATTCTATAGATGAAAGAAAACAAGCTGTAAAAAGTTTCAATAAAATAAAGAATAAAATTTCAGGTGTCATAACATCATTAGATGAAGTGGGGAGGTATTATAAAGTACCATACTTGATCGTTCCTGATTATTTTCCGAGTGAGGAAATTAGTATGAATGAAAAAATATATGATTTAATAATTGTTGGGACTGTTACAGAACAAAAGGATTATGAAAATGTGATTAAAGCAGTGAATAAAACCAAATTAAATTTAAAGATTGTTGGTTATTTTAATGATGAACAACGTTTTAATAACTTAAAAAATATTGCTAATCATAATATAGTAATAGAAAATAAATATATATCAGATGATGAATATAAAAATATAATTAAATCTGGGAAATATGTTATTTTACCATATAAGAAAGAAAGTTATAATTATAAAAGTAGCGGTGTTGTTCTAGATGCTATATATAATGGTGTACCAGTTATTGTACCTGGATTAAATAGTTTTGAATTTGTAAAAAATAATAAGGTTGGATTAACATATAATAATTCATTTGATGAAATCATAGAAGATATTAGTGATATAAATTATGATGAGTTAATAAATAATGTAAAAAAATATTGCAAAATTATGGAGTTAAAAAAAGAAGAGTTGAGGAATTTTATTTATGGATAGTAGACATAAAATAAAAAATTCATCTATTTTAGAAATAATAATCTTATTTATCTTATTAGGGATTTATTTTATAGCAAAATTCCCACAAAATTATGATAAAAATATAACTCATGGCTATATGTGGCTATTAATTTCCTATTATTTAATAGGTAGTAGTTTCATATGTTTTATGTATATATTTAAGTTTGATCTATTTGATTTAATTGTTATATTTTTTGTTTTTGATTTTTTATGTTTAGTAATTGCACCTATCAGTTTTATAATTTTAGATAAAACCGATGCACATGGAGTATATATAATGGATGGTTGTGTACGAGGCACAATAATACATATAATTTCATATTTTGGAATAATGTTAGGGTGGATTACTACACGAATTAAGTGTTCAGATAAAAAGAATAAATTACAAAATAATATTAATATGAATACAAGATATGTAGTAGTCGCATTTATTCTATGGATAATATTTTTTAGTATTTCTTTAATATATCATTTTAAATCAGGAAAATCAATGCTATATGTTTTAACCTTGGGTATTGCAGGTAATGGAATAGATGATAGTGTTTTTTCAAATTCATCATTAAAATTTTTAATTAATGTTAGCTATTCATTAATACCACTCTGGCTATTAATAATGTATTTTTCAAAAAATACATTATTAAAAGTTATAACTGGATTTCTTTCATTCTGTATATATATGATTGGTGGACATAGATTTATTATAGTAGTTATGGCTATAGCTTTAATTTTATCATTTTATTTGAAAGAGGATAAAAGACCGTCTAAAAAATTAATTATTATTGCGTTAATTGGTTTTATAATTTTTTCAGTGATATTGGGGTACGTTCGTGGAGGCATTAGAAGCGGAAATGGGTTTAATTTATCTGGAATTTCCTTTGAATCGTTCTTGGAAGTTTTAGAAAGTAATTTTGACATTTATAAGACTTATTATGGTGTCGTGGCAGATATACCTAAAAACTATTTACATACATATGGGACAGCTATATTTTTAGATCCATTTATATACGTAATTCCACGAGCAATTTGGCATTCAAAGCCAGCTGTAGAGAATATGACATTGCTGGAAACTATGATAAATTGTGTTGGAAGTAATGTTATTATTGGAAATGGAATGTCTACAGTATGGTTAACTGAAATATATATTGATTTTGGATATATTGGTGCATTTACTATTCCATTTATTATTGGACAATTAATGAAAAAAATAAAAGAGGTTTGTTGTTATAGAAGGAAAAGTATTTTTTCGATATTTATATATTCAATTATATATGGAACAATAATGCAAATTGTTACTAGAGGATATACAGCAATGAATGTTTGGATGTTATTCTTCTTAATATATCCAATTCCACTTGTTTTATTATTAAGTAAAAAATTAAAAAAATAGAAAGGGAGTAAGTAAGTGAGAAAAAAAGTAATTATAGTACATCCAGAAAGGCAACACTCATATCACACAGCTATTGCAATAGAACGTATGGGGTACTTGGATAAGTACATAACAACAGTTTATAATCAAAAAGGATCTCTAACATATTTTTTTCAAAAAGTTTTTAAGGGGAAAAATCAAAAAAAAGCTTCTATGAGGAGAAATGATAATATTCCAGATGAAAAAATATTACGCATATATGAACCACTTGCATTCATCTCCCTTATGCTAGTTAGATTTCCATCACTGAAAAAGATTTATAATAAATGGAGAAGAGTTTTAAATATTTTATTCGTAAAAAAGGTCATAAAATATTTAAAATATAATGATGTAGATGCTATAATCGCATATGATTTTACTGGCGCTGATATTTTGTTTAAGTCTATTAAAGAAATAAAACCATCTATAAAATGCATTCTAGATGTTTCTATAGCCAATCGCGCTTTTATGAAGTTAAATTATGAAAAAGACATGGAGAAAACAGGATTGGCTAATTTAAAAAAAGAGCAAGAATTATTATGGAATAGAAATATTATATCCCAGGTAAAAAGGGAAGTAGAATATGCAGATTATTATTTTGCTCCGTCTCAGATAGTGAAAGAAAGTCTTTTATTTTGTAATGCACAAGAAGAAAAAATATATATAGTACCATATGGAGTTGATATTAATAAGTTTAAATATAATAAAAGAGATAAGAAAACACTTCCTTTAGAATTAATATATGTTGGAGAAATAAGCTATAGAAAGGGGTTACATCACTTATTAGATGTAGTATCAAAATATAATGTAGATGAAGTAAATATTAGTTTAGCAGGTGCAATTAATGTGAATTCAGAAATATATAATAAATATTCAAAATATAAAAATATAAAATTTTTAGGCTTTGTTACACAAGATGTTTTAACAGAATTATATAATAATAAAGATGTTTTTGTATTTGCTACATTAGGTGAAGGATATGGATTAGTTGTTTTAGAAGCTTTAAGTTGTGGATTACCTGTAATATGTTCATCATTAGCAGGAGGAAATGATGCTATTATACAAGGATATAATGGATTTGTGTTTGATGGAGGAAATGATGAGCAGTTAAAAGAATATATAGATTGGTTTTTAAATAATTTGGAGCAGCTACCTATTTTATCTTGCAATGCTAGAAAATCAGTTAAAAACTTTACATGGGATCATTATTATCAACAATATAAAGATTATTTATCTGATATACTAGATTAGTTTTAAATTCATAAATAGTATGTAATTAATATTAAAAATAAATATTATAATAAATTATTATATTAATTATTTATAATATGAAAAAACTGATTTTTCATTTAAATTATTATTAATAGAATAATAATGAGTTAAAGATGAATTATGTGGAAGTAATTTAATTAATTGGTAATGAAATGAAAAATATAAAAATTTATTTTAAGAGCTAACATATAAGTATATTATCTTAGAAGAAGATAAATAATATTGGGAGAAATAAATGGAAAAATTATATTCAATTATTAGAAAAAATAGAGTAATAATAAATAATATTATAGGGGCTTTTATTGTTAGGGGAGGCTCATTAATAGTATCACTACTTACAATGCCTGCCTATATAAATTATTTTCAGAACCAGATTGTTTTAGGATTGTGGTTTACAATTTTATCAGTTCTAAATTGGGTTCTTATGTTTGATTTAGGTTTAGGAAATGGTTTAAGAAATAAATTGCCTATTGCGATAGCTGAAAATGATAATAAGAAAATTCAAGAATATATATCATCAACATATATTTCAACAACTGTATTAGTAGTAGTTCTAAGTATAATTTCGTATTTTATATTTCCATATATTCCGTGGAATATTATATTTAACATTGATAATAGTATAATTTCTCATGAGACATTAGTATTAAGTGTTAAGATTGTATTTATAGGAATAATGATTCAGTTCTTATTAAAGTTAATAACTTCAATTTTATATGCAATTCAGAAGTCAGCAGTAGTAAATTTTTTAAGCTTAATATCTTCAATAATTATTCTTATTTCTGTTTTAAGTTTCAAAAAAACTAATTTAGAAAGTAGCTTAATAAATATGTCATGGATAAATGTTATAGCTGTAAACTTACCTCTTTTAATAGTTACAATAGTTGTTTTTAACACAACTTTAAAAAAGAGTAAACCTAGTTTAAAAAAATACAGAAATAGATATGCTTTAGAAATATTAAAAATTGGAGGAGTATTATTGTGGTTGCAAATAGTTTTTATGATAATATCTTCCACTAATGAATTTTTAATATCATTTCTTACCAATCCTAGTTCAGTAGTAGAATATCAAGCATATAATAAGCTTTTTAATGCTGTAAGCTCATTATTTACATTAGCTTTAGTACCTATATGGTCAGCTGTTACTAAGGCTAAAGCAGATAGAAATTTTAATTGGATAAAAAAGTTATCATATATTTTATTTATTATGGGTGGAATAGGATTTTTGATAGAACTTGCAATGGTACCTTTTCTTCAAACATTAATTGATGTGTGGTTAGGAAAAGCGACTATAAAAATTGAAGTATCATATGCAATTATATTTGTATTATCAAATAGTTTATTTATATTCCATAATATAAGTACAAGTATAGGGAATGGAATGTCATATTTTAAAATTCAAACTATATGGATGACATTTGCTGCCATTGTTAATATTCCATTAGCATTTTTATTTGTTAATATAACAGGAGGATGGATTGGAGTAGTTTTAGCTAATATAATTTCACTTCTGCCATTTGAAATTATACAGCCTATTTATATTAAAAAGCATATAGATACACTTATTATAGAAGAATGCAAAAATAACATTAAAAATTAGTTTTAAAGCTTTTGAGTAAGTAGGTTAGTTAATATCTATAAGCATATCTTGCTAAAGATGAAAATATATTTTATTGTATTATAAAGTTATAAGTTAATGAAATTTGTATATAATGAATATAGCAGATGATGAAATCGTTGAATATGATTTTTTTAGAAGAAAAGAATTAAGAGATGACTTTATGGAATATTAAAAAAGATATTAAAATACTGTTAATAATAGAAGTAAAGATATCCTAGTAAAGCATGAATAATTGTTTTACTAGGATATTTTTATATATAAAACTAAATTATCTTTTCAGAAAAATAATATTTTTAATGCTAGATAATAGGTGAGATTTTATGCTATCACAAATACATATAGATTTAGAAAGTTTAAAAAATCAATCAAAGTGGTATTAATACGATTGTTGCCATGAGAATAGCACAATAAAGGCTATTCTCCTAGCTCCTTCCAGCCTATAGAGATTACCCCAACTTCTAGACCTAAAACTCCTATAATTCTTTCGATTAGCATATCACTTTTTTCCATACTAAATAATTCAGCTTTAATTTTTATTTTACTACCATCATCGATTTCAGAGCTTTCAAGATTTCTTAATAGAATTTTTTCTAAATTAACCATGTGCATAAGTGAAGATCTAACTGTAAATTCTACATCTTCTAAACACTTAATAGTTATTAGGTAAATGTACTCATCTTTATCAACTTCTTTGTTTTTATTTTTAAATAACTTTTTAGAAATTGGGCGTAAAATAGCGTTAGCAAATACAATTATTAGAGCTGCAGTTAATGCAAAAATAATATTGCCAGTACTACAAAGGACTCCAACAGAGGCAGTACACCAAATAGTAGCTGCTGTATTTAGACCTCTTACGTTAAAGCCTTCTCTTAAAATAACTCCCCCACCTAGAAAACCAACTCCAGTTACAACTTGACCTGCAATACGAGCACTATCTGTACTTGATATAATACTTGCGTACATAACAAATAAACAAGCACCAAGACATACTAAAACATTGGTTCTAATTCCAGCTAGTGTTTGTCTATATTGTCTTTCAAGTCCAATAATGAATCCTATAAATACAGCGGATATTAATCTTATAAAAAAATCTACAAATGTCATATAATAGCTCCTATAAATATTATAATTTATTTTTATTTTATCAATATAATAAATTATAATACATTCTAAGAAATTTTTCTTATATTATAAATATTAGAGAGTAAAATATTATGGCGACTTTAAGCGTGCGAGGTCGCAAATAATTTTCATAATTCCGAACTTGAGAGGAATTATATCAATTAGTTTGAAAAAATATTTATAATATTATGACGACTTGGAGCGAATGCGACGGAGTAAGTAATTCACATAATTCCGACTTTGGAGGGATTATTACATTTAGTTTGAAAAAGAAAAAATATGATGTGGAAGTGACTTGGAGCTCGCGACGGAATAATGAATTTTCATAATTCCGAACTTGAGAGGAATTATATCAATTAGTTTGAAAAAAATATTTATAATATTATGACGACTTGGAGCGAATGCGACGGAGTAAATAATATTATAAATATTTTTTATTTTTTTCTCAATTTCACTTAAAACTGGGTACTTATTTAATGATAGGGTATTTAAATAAATTTTAGGAGGATTAAATATGCAATTTTCATTTTTAGGGTATTCAGTTAAAAAAATTATGGAGTTTAATTTAGATGTTAAGGATGTAACTATTCTTAGGTATTTTGATGATTTTAGAAATAGTGGAAAAATGAATTATGAAGTTATAGAAGGTGTTAAGTACTATTGGATAAGTTATCAAAATATTGAAAATGAACTTCCTTTCTTAGGTTTAGGAAAGAGAACTATTATGATGAGGATGCTTAAATTAAGGGATTTAGGAATTTTATCTCATTATACTAAAAAAGAAGGTGGGACTTTTTCCTTTTATGCTTTTGGGAAAAAGTATAAGGAGTTATTATACATTAATAAAGATAATGACGCTAAAGATAATGATAAAGATAATAATAAGGATAATAAAGGTAAAGTTAATAATGGTAACAGAGAACAAACTAATAATTATTATATTGATGAAGAAGATATTGATTCCAATGGAATTTTAGAGGGCGATTCTACTATTAATGAAGTTCTTAATAATGAAGATAGTGTTCGTGAGAATGACGAAGCTAGACATGATTTAGAAAATTTATCTGTAAATAATCATCAAAATGAAGAGGGGGTATCCCAAAATAATCATAGAGGGTATGCAGAGAAATGTTCAACAAAGACTCATCTACTAAATAACTCATCTACCATAGTAACTAATATATATAATAATATAAAAGACAATGTATCCAGTATAATAAATTATTTAAATTTAAAGGTTGGTGTTATGTATAAGCCTAGTAACACTAAAACTATAAGTCTAATAAAAACAAGACTAAGAGAAGGTTTTAGTTTTGATGACTTTAAAAAAGTTATAGATAAAAAAGTTAAGGTTTGGAAGGGTACTAGCTTTGAGCAATACTTAACTCCATTTACTCTATTTGGAGATAAGTTTGAGGTTTATCTAAATCAAAAAATAGTAAAGCAAGAAAAAGGTAAAAATAATAATCCTTATGAAAATAAAAAAGGTTATGGTACCAATAAAAATCTAAGATTTCATAACTTTAAAGGTCGAGACTACGATTATGATGATCTAGAAAAGAAACTATTAGGCTGGGATTAAATATTTAAAAACAATAATAAAATGATGTTGATAAAGATTGGAAGATTAATTTAAAATAATATTTAGTTATGATATAAAAATAACCCCAAAAGACGAATTATAAATAAATATGAAGTAAATTAGGAATTTAAATAAAGGGTTTATAGTTATTATATATGTAAAAATAATAAACTTTAGTTAGAAAAATAATATTGGAAGAGCAAGCAATAAAATTAGATTTTTAAAGATATAGAGAAGGAGTGTTGATATGGTTGATTTACATTCTCATTTAATTTGGGGAATTGATGATGGTTCTAAATCAAAGGAAATGACGATGAGTATGTTGAAGCAGGCAGTAAAGGGAGGAACTAAAAAGTTAGTGCTTACCCCTCATTATTTTCCGGGACACTATGGGGTGCCAATAAATGAAGTTAAAGAAAAAACAAAAAACTTGATGCTTTTAGCTAAAGAAGAAGGACTAGATATTGAAATCTATTTTGGACAAGAGGTTTATTTCTCAGAAAGGATTTTGGAATATTTCGATAATGGTCTTATAGGAACTATTAATGAATCAAGATACATGTTAATTGAGTTTAATATGAGAAATTTTTCTATTAAAGAAGTTACAGAAGTTCTGTATGAGCTACAACTTAAGGGAGTAGCACCAATTATTGCACATCCAGAAAGATATCACATGTTTATAAAAAATCCTGCTTTAATAAATGAGTTCATTGAAGAAGGTTTTCTTTTTCAGATGAATATGGGAAGTATTATGGGGGATTTTGGGAAAGAAGCAAAGAAGACAGCAGAAATATTCTTAAAAAATAAAATTTATAGTTTTATAGGTTCAGATGCTCATAGAGATGAAAAAAGAAATCCCGATATGAGTAAAGGAGTTGAAGCTTTAAAGAATATGGATAATAATTACTTTAATTACTTAAATGCTTCAGGGAAAGAGCTTTTAAATAATGGAGAAGTTAGATTTATAGGAAATTTAATAAAAGAAAAAAAAGGATTATTAGGTTTATTTAGTAAGTATTAATATCAACAATAAATAGGAAGATTATAAAATAATTTAAATGGAAGATTAAAGTATACAACTATAATAGCGCAAAAACACTTGAATAATTTTATAATTGAATAAAATAAAAAAACATTTATTATAAATCCTTGTTATAATTGAGTTTGCACACAACAATGACAGCAAGGAGCTATACATAAATGTTTCAGAACACAATTATATCAGATGAATTATCAATATACAAATTTTTTAAGAAATTAAATTTTGATTTATATTTAACTAAGCCATAAATACAATATTTAGAAAATATAATGAATACAATGATATCAAAAGGTTTTAATGGAAAAGTTTCCGATATAGCGGAGCTTGCTCCAGCAAGGCATAGAACTAGTATCACTAGATTTCTTTCAAATAGTTCTTGGAATGAAAAACTTTTAGAAAGAAGTTTAAAAGCATATATTATAGAACTTATTTGGGTTAAATCTAGAGAAACTAAACAACCAATATATTTTATTATTGATGACACTATTTCTGAAAAGACAAAGCCCTCGTCAAAGGCTAAAAATCCAATTGAAAAGTGTTCATTTCATAATTCTCACTTAAAAGGTAAAAATGTATATGGTCATCAAATATTAGTTTCGTTACTATCGTGTGACGGTTTAGTTCTTCCATATTCAATTGATATCTACGATAAAGAATCTATGAGTAAAATAAGATTGACTCAAAATTTAATTTCAACACTTCCTAAACCTGAAAATAAAGGATTTGTTTTATGTGATAGTTGGTATAGTTGTAAAGATATTTTTAATGCTTCTGAAAAAGCTGGATACAGTTATATTGGTGCTTTAAAAACTAACAGAGTTATTTTCCCAAAGGGTTATGAAAGATTAGGAATAAAACTTCATCAATTTGCTAAATCATTGAATATTGAAGACTTTGACTTTGTCACCGTTAAAGAAAAACAATATTATATTTACAATTACGTAGGCAATTTAAAAGATAGAAAAAATTTTTGAGTTATTAAAAATAGCCTAAGAGTCTGTTTTTTAAATTCAACTGTAAAATTATTCAAGAGAAAATGCACTATTATAGTATACAATGTAAATTTTCAAAAATTTATATTGTAATTACTTTCCTCATGTAGAAAAATGTCGTAATATGATAAATTCTTGTTATTTAAAACAATAAGTGGTTATGATATAATGCTGAATTGAAGAATATTTGAAGAGTATATATAAAATATAAGGATGTTAGTGAAAAATGTAAAATTGCTAAAGAAGATGCATAATATTGAAAAAATTGAATTTTCGATAGAAAAGTTAGAAAACTTAAGTGTTTTAAACGGAAAAAAGATGAAATATTGAAATTTATTGTGGTGAAAAGATTTATTTTTAAAATAAATTTAGAGGGACTATTAATGAATCTAGATATATGTTAATTGAGCTTAAATTGTATACTTTCCTATTAAAGACTAATGAATTTTTTTGTGAGACATATCTTGAAGGAAACAATTCTGATCATTATATATTTAGAAATATGTTTATATTTATAAAAAGTCCTTCTTGGATAAATTAATTTATTGAGGAAGGGCTTTTTATAATTTCTATAATTTAGATTTTAGGAGCATTGCATTTTCAAAATATTAAGAAAAGCAATGTTATTTATATAACTTAAAATATTTAATAGATTTAAAGGAGGAATTATATGGAGAAATCCTATGTAGTTGAAGAAAATTATATTGAAACAATAACTAAAGAGGAAAGCGCTGCTTATAAAATTTCGAAGAGATCATTAGATATTATTTGCTCACTATTAGGCTTAATAATATTAAGCCCTATACTATTAGTTGTAGCTATCTTAATAAAGCTAGAATCTGATGGCCCTATAATATTTTCTCAAAAAAGAGTGGGATTAAATGGAAAAGAATTCAAAATGTACAAGTTTAGGTCCATGGTACAAAATGCAGAAGAATTGAAAGATAAGTTAGTACAAAAAAATGAAATGTCAGGACCAATGTTTAAAATGAAAGATGATCCTAGAATTACTAGGATTGGTAAGGTTATAAGAAAGACTAGTATAGATGAAATCCCACAATTAATAAATATATTAAAAGGGGAGATGAGTTTTGTAGGACCTAGACCAAGTCTTCCGCAGGAAGTATTAAAGTTTGAACCTTGGATGATGCATAGGTTAAGTGTAAAACCAGGACTTACATGTTATTGGCAGCTTTCAGGAAGAAATAATATAGATTTTGTTGAATGGATGAAGTTAGATTTACAGTATGTAAAAGATAGAAGTTTTTTATTAGACTTAAGACTTATATTTAAAACATTTTTTGTATTATTTGGAGATGAAAATGCTTGCTAGTTAATTATCATTTATATTATAGAAAAACAAAGAAGATAATTTAATTTTATAGGGGGTTAAATGATGAAGGGAATAATATTAGCAGGTGGATCAGGTACAAGACTATATCCGGTAACAAAGGCAATGTCAAAGCAAATGGTACCTATATATGATAAGCCTATGATTTACTATCCAATGTCTGTACTTATGCTTGCAGGCATTAGAGAAATATTGATTATATCAACACCGAGAGATATTACTAATTTCAAAGAGCTTTTTAAAGATGGTTCAGAATTAGGATTAAAAATTGATTATGCTATTCAAGAACAACCAAATGGTTTAGCAGAAGCTTTTATAATTGGAGAAGAGTTTATTGGTGATGATAGTGTAGCTATGATTTTAGGAGATAATATTTTCTATGGACAAAATTTCTCTAATCATTTAAAGGAAGCAGCTTCTTTAGAAAGCGGAGCTATGGTATTTGGATATTATGTACAAGATCCAAGAGCTTTTGGTGTAGTAGAATTTGATGAAAATAATAAGGTTATTTCTTTAGAAGAAAAACCAGAAAAGCCAAAGTCAAAGTATGCAGTACCAGGATTATATTTCTATGATAATACTGTAGTTAAAAAGGCAAAAGAACTAAAACCATCAGATAGAGGAGAACTTGAAATTACAGATTTAAATAAAGTATATATGGAAGCTGGAAGTTTAAAAGTTAATCTATTAGGTAGAGGAATGGCTTGGCTTGATACAGGAACTCATAGTTCAATGTTACAAGCATCTAATTTTGTGGAAGCTGTTCAAAATACTCAAGGTACTTACATAGCGTGTTTAGAAGAAATATCTTATAGAAAAGGTTGGATAACTGCTGAAAAAGTTAAAGAATTAGCTAAACCTTTAATGAAAACTGGATATGGAAAGTATTTGGTTGATGTAGTTGAAGAATTAGAAACCAACAAAAAATAAATTAGGAGATGTAATTATGGGGAATTTTAATTTTATAGAAACAAAGATTAAAGATTTATACATAATAGAACCTAAGGTTTTTGGAGATAACAGAGGTTATTTTATGGAAAGCTATAATAAGAAAGCCTTTGAAGAAGCAGGTCTTACTATGAACTTTGTTCAAGATAATGAATCAAAATCTAAAAAAGGAGTTTTAAGAGGACTACATTTTCAAACAAAGCATACGCAAGGAAAGCTTGTAAGATGTACAGAAGGTAAAGTTTGGGATGTTGCAGTAGACTTAAGAAAAGGCTCTCCTACTTTTGGAATGTGGGAAGGGGTATATTTAAGTGCTGAAAACAAAAGACAATTCTATGTTCCAGAAGGTTTTGCTCATGGATTTTTAGTATTATCTGATGTAGCTACATTTAATTATAAATGCACAGACTTCTATGCTCCAGAATATGATTGTGGACTTTTATGGAATGATAAGGAGATAGGAGTAGAGTGGCCTTTAGATGGAATTGAAGAAATACTTTTATCAGAAAAAGATAAGAAGCAAAAAACTTTAAAAGAATTAGATTTACCTTTTGAATATAAGTAAGAATCAAAATCTTTGATTTTGTTATTCGAACTTACTCATACGACGAAGAAGTAGGAGTTTCAAAAGCTGAATCAAAATCTTTGATTTTTATATGAAAGGAGAGATACTATGAAGATATTAATAACAGGTTCTAGAGGACAATTAGGAAATGAACTTCAAAAGATAATTAAAACTGGCGAAGCTGAAATAGGTAAAGTCAGTGATAATATTAAAAATTCTGAAGTATTTCCATTAGATATTGAAGAACTAGATATTACTAAATTGGAAGATATTAGAATAGTTTTTAATGATTTAAAACCAGATGTAGTTATAAACTGTGCTGCTGCAACTAATGTAGATGGATGTGAAAGTAATCAGGACTTAGCTTTTAAAATTAATGCTATTGGACCAAGAAATTTAAGCTTAGTTTGTGAAGAAATAGGAGCGAAATTAGTTCAAGTTTCAACTGACTATGTATTTAGTGGAGTAGGAGAAACACCATTAACTGAATTTGACTTAACAGCACCATATAGTGTTTATGGTAAAACTAAGCTTAAAGGTGAAGAGTACGTTAGGGAGTTTTCTTCAAAGTATTATATTGTAAGAACAGCTTGGCTTTATGGATATGTTGGTAAGAATTTTGTCTATACTATGATGAATTTAGGAGAACAAAAGGATTCTTTAAGTGTAGTAAATGATCAACTTGGAAATCCAACAAATGCTAATGATTTAGCATATCACATATTAAAACTTATAGAAACTGATGAATATGGAGTATATCACTGTACTGGAAAGGGTGAGTGTAGTTGGTATGATTTTGCATCAGAAATAATGAAACTTTCAGGTAGAAACTGCAAAGTGAACCCATGTACTTCAGAAGAATATAAGAAGATGTATCCTAATTCAGCTAAAAGACCAGAATACTCATCATTAGATAATATGATGCTTAGATGTACTGTTGGTGATGAAATGAGAGATTGGAAAGAAGCGTTAATTAACTTTATACAGAATTTAACTAATTAGAGTTTAGATATTTAAATCTATAATTATATATAAATTATAGATTTTATATAAAGAAAGGAAAAGTGTATGAATTCAATTAATACATCAAATGAAAATTACTATATAGAGCTCGATTTGAAAGGATTATTTTTTAAAGTAAAAAGTTATTGGTATTTTATGTTAATAGGACTACTTATTGGTGCTGCACTTGGAGTTGGAAATAAAATGCTGTTTAGTGATAAATATAAAGCATCATCAATGATATATTTAAGAGGCGGAGACTCTTCTATATCACTTCAAGACTTACAAGTAGGATCAGAATTAACTAGTGATTATGAAATAATTTTAAAAAGTAGACCTAATTTAGAAAAAGTAATATCAAAATTAAATTTAAAATATACAGCACAACAATTAGGTGGAATGATTTCTATATCAAATCCAGAAAATACAAGAATTTTAAAAGTAGAAGTTACTTCAGGAGATGCGAATTTATCAAAAGATATAGTAAATGAAGTGGTTAGCGTTGGAATGGAGAGTATTAGAGAAATAGATTCACAAGAGCCATATTTAGTAGAAAAGGCAATTTCAAATAATAATAGTGTTTCAATATCTCTGAAAAAATCTGTTATGATAGGATCAATTTTAGGAGTAATTTTAACATTTTTAATAATAACAATTAAATTTATTTTTAGTGACAATATTCAATCTATAGAAGATGTAGAATATACTTTAGGTTTTCCAGTTTTAGCAGTAGTTGTTGAAAGTAAAACATTAAGCTATGAAAAGAAAAGTACTAAAAGTAAAAGAAATAAAAATTAGGGTGGTAATGTAATGGGAAAATTAATAGAAATTAATTTATCAGCACTTGGAAATGATTTTGGAACAATTGAATCATATAACACATTAAGAACAAATCTATTGTATACTGAAAATTTGAAGGTTATTACAATAACAAGTACTTTACCAGACGAAGGAAAAACAGTTTCTGCTTTTAATTTAGCAAAAAGTTTTACGGAAATTGGTAAAAAAGTGTTGTTGATTGATGGTGATTTAAGAAAAAGTTCTTTAAAAAAATATTTATCAGTAAAGGGTGTAGTACCTGGCTTAAGTGAAGCATTAACAAAACAAGCTAGCGATATAATTAATTCAACTAATATAAAAAATTTAGATGTAATTTTTTCAGGAAAGACTCCACCAAATCCATCTGAATTATTGTCAAGTAAAATTTTTGGAGCGTTTATAGATAAGCTAAAAGGCGTTTATGATTACATTATTATTGATACACCACCTGTAAACATTGCAATTGATTCAGTCATTATTGGAAGAATATCTGATGGAACAGTTATGGTTGTTAGAAATGATTTTGTAAAAAGAAGTGAAATCAAAAGAGCAAAGGTACAGTTAGAGAGAAATGATGTACGTATTATAGGGATTCTATTAAATAGAGTGAAAAAGACTCAAGTAGATTATAAGAATTATGTCTATAAATACTATTAATAAGAAAAAAAAGATTATTATAAGTATAATAATTATAATTTTAATTAGTATTATTATTTCTGGTATACAGATTCTAAATAGAAAAGAAGTTTATCAGGTATATAATGAACAAGAAACTGATTACCATGAAGTTATTTATAATAATAATAAATATATTTATAATACATCGATAATTTCTATTTTATTTATGGGGATTGATACAAAAGATAGTGAGAAGCAAGGACAAGCGGATATTGTCCAAATTTTATTATTAAATAGAGAATCCAAAACGATACAAGTTCTTTCTTTATCAAGAGATATAATGACGGATATTAAGCTTTTTGATGTTGAACATAATGAACTAGGGTGGCATAAACAACATTTAGGACTAGCATATTCCTATGGAGATTCAAAATCTTCAGGGTGTATGTTAATGGCTCAAGCCATTTCCAAAATGATGGGGGGGATTCCTATTGCTAATTATGCATCAATGGATTTAAATACATTGCCTAAAGTTCAAAATATAGTAGGGGAGTTAGAAGTTACATTACCTAATGATTCTTTATTATCAATAAATGAAGAATGGAAAGAAGGAGAAACTGTTACTTTAACTAGTGAAAATATAGAAGAATATGTAAGAAGCAGAGATATTCATACGGACTTTTCAAATAATTCTCGTATGGAAAGGCAAAAAGCATATGGTATAGCATACTTTAAAAAAATAAAAGAGATGTTAGAAAATAATTTCGATGAAACAGTTAAAGATATTTATAATGCTTGCAATGATATGACAACTAATATTAGTTTTAATGATATTAAAATTTTTTCTGAAATGATATTAGAATATAACTTTGATTATAATAATGATTATTATATGTTAAAAGGTGATAATGTTTCAGGGGAAATTCATGATGAATTTGAGTTAGATCAAGATTATTTAAAGGATCTTATAATAAAATTGTTTTATAAAAAGGAGGAATAAAATGAAAAAGGTAACTAAAACTTTATTATTTAGTATTTGTATTTTATTTTTATGTGTAGCAACAACATTTGCTTTACCAAGTATTTCTATTAATGGTGCTATAGTTGAAGATGTTTTAGTTGATGGAAAAAAAGTTGATGGTGTAACAATTAAATTTGTAGATGAAATTAGTAATGTGGATTCTTTAACAAAATCTGTTATTGAAAAGCTAAATAGTGGTATTAATATAAGCGAAGCATTAAATGGCAATGAAGTGTTGTCAAAAGACAATTTAAATTTAAATGATTTTAAAATGTTAACTAAATTACAGGATTTGGTAGCTTATGATAGTCAAGGAAAAAGCTTAACAAATGTTACAGTAACATGGGAAGTTACAAATTTGATTGAAGATTTAGGTGATATTTATGTATTGCACTATAGTACAGTTCGTAATGTATGGGAAATTATAACACCGACTAATGTAGATTTTGATAAAAAGACAATTACAGCTGAGTTTGAAGATTTATCACCTGTAGCAGTTATTTATAAATATAACAATAGTATAACAACAGGTGGAGATGTAAATAATGAAGCTACTACAAATAAATTTGACTATAAAACTTTAGGATATATAGGAACAGCAGTTGTATTATTAGTTATAATATTTGCTATATGTAATGGAAATAAGAAAGGAAATAACAGAAAATTCGATAGCTTATCTAAGTAGTAGAATTAAATATTTATGTTTTAGAAGTAATCTTATTTAGATAATATACAATATGTTAATTAATACAAGAATTTAATAGTATTAAACTTAAAAAGTAAATTATTAACAAGATATAAAAAGGAGAATATAAGGATGAAAATTTTAGTTACTGGAGGAGCTGGATTCATTGGTGGAAATTTTGTGCAATATATGGTTAATAAATATCCAGAAGATACAATTGTAAATTTAGATTTATTAACTTATGCCGGGAATTTAGAAACTTGTAAAAGCATAGAAAATAAAGAAAATTATAAGTTTATACAAGGAGATATAGCAGATAGAAAATTTATTTTTGATTTATTTGAAAAAGAAAAATTTGATATAGTTGTAAATTTCGCTGCTGAATCACATGTAGATAGAAGTATAGAATCACCTGAAAGTTTTGTTAGAACAAACGTTAATGGCACTACCACTTTATTAGATGCATGTAACACTTATGGAATTAAGAGATATCATCAAATATCAACAGATGAGGTTTATGGTGACTTACCTTTAGACAGATTAGATTTATTTTTTACAGAAGAAACTCCTATAAATCCATCAAGTCCATATAGTTCATCAAAAGCAGCTGCTGATTTATTTGTTTTAGCATATCATAGAACATATGGTTTACCAGTAACAATTAGTAGATGTTCTAATAACTATGGACCATATCATTTTCCAGAAAAATTAATTCCATTAATAATTTCAAGAGCATTAGCTGATAAGAATGTACCTATATATGGAGACGGAAAAAACGTTAGAGATTGGTTACATGTCTATGACCATTGCGAAGCAATTGACTTAATTATTAGAAAAGGTAAGGTAGGAGAGATTTACAATATAGGTGGTCATAATGAAAGAAGCAATTTAGAAGTAGTAAAAAATATTTTAGGTATATTAGGAAAATCAGAATCTTTGATAAAATACGTTGAAGATAGAAAAGGGCATGATTTGAGATATGCTATAGATCCCACAAAGATTGAATCAGAATTGGGATGGAAACCTAAATATAGCTTTGAAACAGGTATTAAGCACACAATTGAGTGGTATTTAAACAATGAAGATTGGTGGAAAAATATTATATCAGGAGAATATAAGAAATATTTAGAGAAAATGTATAAAAATATATAAAACTACTTTTGCAAAGAGAAATTTACAAAACAATGGAAATTAAAAACAAATCAGTATATTATATCTAACTTAATAAAATAATTTTCCACTTTCTCTTCTTAGAAAAATACAATGAATTAGTATTTTGAAAAAAGTTAGAATTTAAATTTGGAAATGTATTTGAGAGGGAGAATAGACATGGATATTAAAATATTAATAGCAACTCATAAAGAATATGAGATGCCTAAGAGCAATATTTATTTAGCAATTCAAGTAGGATCTCAAGGGAAAAATAGTCTAGGATATACTAGAGATAATACAAATGATAATATTTCGCAAAAAAATCCCAATTATTGTGAATTAACTGGTTTATATTGGGGATATAAGAACTTAGAAAGTGATTATTTAGGATTAGTACATTACAGAAGATATTTTAAGTCATTAAAATCAAGTAGTAAGAATAAGTTTGAGAATATTATTTCAAAAGATGAAATAGTAGATATATTAAAAGAATATGACATAATTTTACCTAAAAAACAAAAATACTACATAGAATCATTATATTCTCATTATAGTCATACTCATACTGAAAATGATTTAAAAGCTACTAGAGATGTAATTGAAAAAATATATCCTGAATATATTAAATCCTTTGATAAAGTAATGAAAAGAAAATCAGCACATATGTTTAATATGTTTATTATGAAAAAGAAATTAGCTGATGAATATTGCGATTGGTTATTTAGCATATTATTCGAATTAGAAAAAAATATAGACATAGAAAATTATGATAAATTTCACGCAAGATTATTTGGAAGAATTAGTGAATTGTTATTAGATGTATGGCTTGATTATAATGAATTGCCATACTATGAAGTACCTGTATTATTTCTAGGGAAAATACAATGGGTACGAAAAATCACGGCGTTCTTACAAGCAAAGTTTTTAGGAAAAAAATACGAAAGTAGTTTTTAGTGAGGGGTAATAAATGAAAAAGTATGATTACTTAATTGTAGGATCAGGATTATTCGGTTCTATATTTGCATATGAAGCAAATAAAATAGGCAAAAAATGTTTAGTGATAGAAAAAAGAGACCATATAGGTGGAAACATCTATACTGAAAAAATTGAAGATATTAATGTTCATAAGTATGGTGCACATATATTTCATACATCTAATAAAGAAACTTGGGAGTATATAAATAAATTCGCAGAATTTAATAGATATACTAATAGCCCAATTGCAATATATAAAGATGAAGTATATAATTTACCATTTAACATGAATACATTTAATAAGCTATGGGGAGTTAAGACTCCTATGGAAGCTAAAGAAATAATAGATTCTCAAATTGAAGAAAGTAAGACAAACTCTCCTAAAAATTTGGAGGAACAGGCAATATCCCTAGTAGGAAAAGATATATATGAAAAATTAATTAAGGGATACACTCAAAAACAATGGGGAAAAGCATGTACTGAATTACCAGCATTTATAATAAAAAGATTACCAGTAAGATTTACTTATGATAATAATTATTTTAATGATTTATATCAAGGAATTCCTATAGGTGGATATACACAAATTATAGAAAATATGTTAGAAAATATTGATGTAAAAGTTAATTATGATTTTTTTGAACATAAAGATGAGCTGATGGAAAATTGTGAAAAAATACTTTTTACTGGGATGATTGATGAGTATTATAATTATTGTTATGGTAGTTTAGAATATAGAAGTTTAAAATTTGAAGATGAGATATTAGATTTAAAAAATTATCAAGGAAATGCTGTGGTAAATTATACTGATTATGAAGTTCCATATACAAGGATTATAGAACATAAGCATTTTGAATTTGATACTCAAAGTAGCAAGACAATAATAACAAGGGAATATCCTAAAGGTTGGAATATAGGAGATGAGCCATATTATCCGATTAATGATGAGAAAAATAACTTATTATACAATAAATACAAAAAATTATCAGAAGAGGATAATAAAGTTATATTCGGTGGAAGGCTAGGGCAATATAAATATTTTGACATGAATATAGTAATTGAAGAAGCTTTAAAATGTGTCAATAAGGAGTTAAAGTCTAATGAATAAAAAAATATGTTTATTAGCATCTTCAGGAGGACATATTGAAGAATTATTACAAGTAAAAGTTTTAAGAGAAAAATATGATTATTTTTATGCTGTACCTAAAACAAAATGGACTACTAATTTAAATGGAAAAAAGTATTTTATAAGTGATATGAATAGAAGAAATTCATATACTAAGATAGTTTCTTTAATATTTATGTTTATCCAACAAATAGTTATTTTCATTAAAGAAAGACCAGATGTTATAGTAACAACTGGTGCAGCAGTAGCTATACCACTTTGTATATATGCAAAAATATTTAAGAAAAAAATAATATATATTGAAAGCATAGCTAGAGTTAATACAGTTAGTAAAACAGGAAAGTTAATATATAAATTTGCAGATTTATTTATAGTGCAATGGAAGGAACAGTTAAAATGTTATCCTAAGGCAACATATGGAGGTTGGATATATTGATTTTTGTAATAGTAGGAGGAGTCGTAGAATTCGATTTTAGTAGAATTTTAAAGATTCTAGATGAAATAGTAGGAGAAAATATAATTAATTCAAATGAGATAGTTGCACAAATTGGACATTCTAAATATGTACCTACAAATTATAAAAATTTTAGATTTGTTGATGGGGATGAATTTCAAAAATACATAGATGATTCAGATTTAATTATTACGCATGGTGGAGTAGGTACTTTAATATCAGCTATGAAAAAACATAAAAAAATAATTTCATTTCCTAGGTTAGCAAAATATAATGAACATCTTGATGACCATCAGTTAGAATTCACAACTATTTTAAAAAACGATGGGTATATAAAAATGGCAACTGACAAAATGGAATTAATTAAAGTGATAAATGAAATTAAAAATTTTGAACCTAAAGAATTTGTAAGTGATAATTCATATATGTCAAGAATTATTGTTGATTTTATTGAAAAAATTTAGAATGGAAGAATAGTATGATAAAGTTAAGTATAATAGTACCTATTTATAATGTTGAAAATTATTTGAGAAGATGTTTAGATTCATTAGTTAATCAGACGCTAAAAGAAATAGAGATTCTTTTGATTAATGATGGATCTACAGATTCATCTCAAGATATAGTAGATGAATATGTAGCTAGATATCCAAAAATCATTAAATCATTTATTAAGGAAAATGGTGGACAAGGATCGGCAAGAAATCTAGGGATTAGTATGGCAAGAGGTGAATACTTAGGTTTTGTTGATTCAGATGATTTTATAGAGCTTTCTATGTATAAAAATATGTATGATTTAGCAAAAAAAGAAGATGCAGATGTAATAACTTGTGATTATTCATACATATCAATAGCAAAAGGTAAAAAAAATATTCATTTATTTAAGGCTAGTTCACCAAAAGAACTGTTTTTTAACCCATGGGCAGCACCTTGGAATAAAATTTATAGAACATCATTAATAAAAGATAATCAAATAAGATTTCCAGAAAAACTAGTTTATGAAGATACTGCCTTTTATTTAAACATGATTCCATATGTTAAGAAGATAAATCATCTAGATGATTGCTTTGTGAATCAAGTTCAACGTGAATCTTCATCAATGAATGGACAAAATGAGAAAAAAGTTATGCAAATTATAAATGTAATGAACTATTCTCTAGAGTTTTATAAGCAACATAATTTTTATCAAAAATATAAAGAAGAACTAGAGTACTTTTATGTTAAAATTTTATTTTCTAGCTCTATATTAAGAATTTGTCAAATTCGAAATAGAAAACAGAGAAATAGGTGCTTGAATGCAATGATTGAGGAAGTAAATAGAAAGTTCCCTGAATATAAAAAGAACAAATATATTCATTCTGGTATTCGTGGATTATATTTGCGAAGCATAAATAAAGTATCGTTACCAATTTATGCAAATATATTTTATTTTATTCGATACTTTGGAAGGAGTAACTTATAATGAAGACAAGTGTAGTATTAGCAACTTATAATGGTGAAAAATTTATAGTAGAACAATTAGATTCTTTGTTAAAACAAACAAAAAAAATTGATGAAGTGTTGATTTTTGATGATTGTTCTACGGATTCTACTGTTGAAATTATTCAAAATTATATAAAGGATAAACAGTTAGAAAAAAATTGGAGATGTGTTGTTAATGAAAAAAATCAAGGGTATGCTAATAACTTTTTCTTTGGAATGAGTAAAGCTAAAAATAGTCTTATATTTTTCTGCGATCAAGATGATATATGGGAATTAGATAGAGTTGAATACATGAGTAAAATAATGGAAGGAAATTCAAAGATTAAATTACTATGTTCAGAATTTAAGCCTTTTTATACTGGTGAAGGGGTTAAAGAATTACCTCAAGATGTATTAAAAAAAATGACTTATACCAATACTTTAGAATTTCTTCCATTAAATCACAAAAATGTTTTTATTGGTGCTGAAGGTTGTACAATGGCGGTAAGAAAGTCATTTTTTGAAGAAATTAAACCATATTGGTTTAATTCATGGGCACATGATGAATTTGTATGGAAAATGGCAGTTGCAAACCAAGGATGCTATATGCTACATAGGAGCACATTAAAAAGAAGAGTTCATGGTAATAATGTGTCTATTAATAAATTACATGAAATAAACAAAAGAATTGTATTTCTAAAAAATTTAATGAATGGTCATATTAAAATGTTACAATATATGAAAGATATGAACTGTACATTAGATGATCAAAAATTAATTGAGAAAAATATACGTGCTGTTGAGCTTCGTTTACAGTTGTTAGAAAAAAATAAATATTTAAATATAATTCCATTATCACTTTTTTATAGTAAGTTTTACCATAGTAGAAAATCTATTTTGATGGAAACTTATATTGCCTGGAGGAATAAATAATGAAAATTACTTTAATATACAATTGGAGTGTAAGAGATGATGAATTATTACCTGTATATTTAAAAAATAAAGGATATGAAATAGATATTATTCAAAATACAGATGACGGTCCAAGAAGGTATAAAAAAGGTTATAAAATTATAAATTTTTTACAATGTTACCGTATGGCAAAGAAAGCCTTAGATAACTCCAAGGATGGAGATGTTATTATTTCAATGTGTAGTACACCAGGAATATTTGCATCAATTTTTCAAAAAAAGAAGCAGTCAGTAAAAATACTAGCTGTTAATTTATTATGTGATTTTTCTAAAGATAATTTTCAATCAAGATTAAGAAATTTATTTTATACAAAAGCATTTAAAAATAAAAATTTGTATTCAACATGTAATACTAAAAGAGATTTTGATACATATTATTCTAAATTTGACATTCAAGGGAAAAATCGAATTTTCAAATTACCAGATGGAATTAAAGTTTTAAAGGACATAAAGAGACAAAAGAAAAATACAGATAAGATAACAATATTTTCAGCAGGTGCTAGTGCAAGAGATTGGAAAACACTATCTGATTTAGCAAAAAAAATGGAATCAGTTCAATTTAATATTGTAGCTAGGGCATCAGATTGGTCTAGTGAATATAATTCACCTAATATTAATGTGTTTTTTAATATACCACATGAACAGTATGTAGAAAAATTAAAAAATTCAGATTATGTTTTGATTCCATTAAACAGTGATGTAACTGCAGGGGTGTTGGTTTTATTTGATGCGGTGAATTATGGAAAGATACCATTAATAACAAAAACTCCAACAACAGTTGAATATATATCGAAGGATTTTGAAGGTATCTTATTAACTGAAATGAAAAATCCTAGAGATATACAGAATAAACTTCTAAATATTATGAAAATGGATGATGAAGAAGAAAATAAAATTTTTCAAGCTTTATATTCATATTTATATGATAATTTTTCAGAAGAATCATATTCAAACAACATTATTAAAATTATTGAGAGTGAGGAGTTTGTTTCATGAAATCACTTATTTCTATAATTATTCCTGTATATAATTGTGAAAAATATCTTCATAGATGTTTAGATAGTATTCTTAAACAAAATTATAGAAATATTGAGGTGCTTTTGGTTGATGATGGATCAACTGATTCTAGCTTAAATATTTGTAAAGAGTATGAAAATAAGGATAATCGTTTCAAGGCTTTTCATAAAAAAAATGGCGGACCAAGTTCCGCAAGAAATTATGGATTAGATAGATGCAACGGAGACTATATTGTATTTGTTGATTCTGATGATTATTTAAGTAATAATTATTTGCAGAAATTATATGATGCTATGATAGAAAATAATGCGGAAGTTGTTTTTTGTGGATATGACACAGAATATAGTAATAAAGAAGTCAAAAGTGGCTATGTATTTTCAGCAGGTGAATATGACTATAAAAATAATTGCTATGATGGTATGTATATGCCGTTTGTTGTATGGTCAATGATGATAAATGCAAGTTGCATTAATAACAAAAGAAAAAAGCTTAGGTTTGAAGAAGATATTACATATTTAGAAGATTATTTATTTAACATGAACCTTTTACTTATAAGTAAAAAAAACATAGGTATTAACGATGTTTTATATCATCGAGTTGAGCATTGTGGAAGCTTAACAGATATAAAATACTCTAAACAATCTTTTGAAAAATATTTTTCATTGGTATATGCTTTCGAAAAGATGTGTACTGTAACTGAAAAATACAATGATTTACATTTAAATACTATAAAAGCATTAATATCATCGTTAGCAGATGTTCAAGTATTAATGAAAAAATTAAATATATATGATCAAAATAAGCTAAACAAGATAAATGAACTTAGAAAACATTATGTTCCAATATATTTAAAAAAAAGTAATTCAATTAAGAAAAAATTAATTGTTTTATTAAGTGCTAAATTTCCTAATATATATTGTCGAGTAAAAGGATAGATATTAAAGGAGAGGAAATTATATTATGATAGGTAGGATAAAATATTTAATTAATATTTTAAAGTTCAAAAAAGAATGGAAAAAAAGAAATACACATAATGATACCTTACCTGTAAATTTATTTGACTTAAATAGTGTACAAGTAGGAAATTATACATATGGATTATTAAATGTAATTGAACAAAATCAAGGACAAGCAATATTAAAAATAGGGAATTTTTGTTCAATAGCAGAAGATGTAAAATTTTTACTGTGTTGTGAGCATGATATATGTAAATTCACAACTTTTCCTTACCGAAGTAAGCTATTAGGAAGTGTACCTAAAGAGGCTAGAAGCAAAGGCAATATTGTCATAAAAGATGATGTATGGATAGGATATGGAGCTACAATTATGTCAGGAGTTACTATAGGGCAAGGTGCAGTGATTGCTGCTGGTTCTATAGTTACAAAAGATGTTGAACCATATTCTATTGTTGGAGGAGTTCCAGCTAAACATATTAAGTATCGTTTTGATAGAGAAATAATTAATGAATTATTAAAAATTGATTTTGGAAAACTTGATATTAGTTTTTTACAAAAAAATGATAAAGCCTTGTTTAAAGATATAACTTCAAGTAATATTGAGGAAATTGTAAAAAAATTAAGATAGTATATTAAATAAAAACTTGTAAAAGGGAGTAAAGAAATGAAAATATGTATTATTACAATTTATAATTCCATGAACTATGGAGCTTATATGCAGGCATATGCCACGTATTCCTTGTTAACTGCTGAAGGACATGATGTTTATATGTATGAAACTGAAAAGAGAGATTTACCTTTTTACATTCATGCTCTTCATTTAAGAGATTTAAAAAACTTTTTATTTAATTTTAAATTATTGAAGAAGTATGTTAAAGATTGGAAAGAATTTAAAATAGTGAGAGATTTAAATGATACATATGATTTGGTTATAATTGGAAGTGATGAATTGTGGAATGTAGACAATTATAATTTTTCTCATGAAGGGTATTATATTGGTAAGGGAATAAATTCAAAGGAAATTATTACATATGCAGTAAGTGCAAATACTTGTACCTTAGAACGTTTTTGTGAGGTTTATGGTAAAGGGAAAAATATTTTGGAAAATCTAGATGGTATTGGTGTAAGGGATAAAAATACCTTAGAAATTGCTTCTAAATGTTCCAATATAGTTCCAACAGAAGTATTAGATCCTACATTCTTACCAAATTCATATAAGGAATCATCTACATATGTGGATGACTATATACTAATATATGGATATTATTTTACAGAAGAGGAAAAAGAAAAGATAACTATTATAAAAAATATAATGAAAAAGAAAATAGTATCTGTTGGATTTAAACACGATTGGTGTGATTTAAATATACCTTGTTCACCTTTAGAATTTGTTAGTTATGTGAAAAATGCATCCTTTGTGATTACTTCTACTTTCCATGGTACTGTATTTTCTATTATGAATAATAAACAATTTGCAACATTTGCAAGAAAAAATTCAAAAATTCATGATGTTTTGAAAAAATTTAATTTAGAAAAAAGAAATATTACAAGTAATAATTGCAATTTAATAGTAAATAATTTTATAGAGTATGATAAAGTAAATAGCATTATAAAGGCGAGAAAGAAAGAATCTCTACAATTTTTAACTAAATTTATTAAATAGTATTTAATAGGAAGGTGATTAAGATTTTAAAGATAAAAATACCTAAAATTTTCTATGAAAATAAATTATATATTAATTTTCGTTATCTTTCTTATTTATTTCTATTTTCATTTTTTGTGCTTCAAACTTTTTTTATGATTAGAATAGGCTCATTGCCTTCTCTAAACTTACAAAGAATTTTGTTAGTAATTTTAATGTTTTGGATATGTACTGATAAAAATAAACTAGGAATCTTTATTCGGGAAGTAAAAAGCTCTAAATATAATTTCGTATTATTACTTTATTTAATAGTTTGTATATATACAGCTGTATTTAGACGTGATATAAATACTGTTTTTAGCGTGTTAATTGACTGTTATATGACATTCTATTTATTTTATTATTTTTTTAGAAAGATTTTTACTATTGAAGACATTTTAAGATTTATACAATTTTGTTTAACATTAGTTTGTATAATGGGAATAATAGAGTTTATTACTGGCTTTAACTTCTTTACTACCTTTAAAATAGGGATAGGAAATATAAATGATACAATTGAGTCATCCTATAGAGATGGTATTTTAAGAGTTAGAGGACCATATGGTCATTCTTTAGCATATGGATTAGTAATAAATTTATTTTTCCCATTGACATGTCTAGATTTAAAGAAAAATGAAATCAATATACTTAATAATATTTTTCTGTTAATTATTGTGAGTTTAAATATATTTTTTACTGGAGCTAGATCATCTTTAGGATTGTTTTTATTAGAAGTATTAGTGATTTCATTATTATCACCAAAAAAAGCAAATAAGAAAAATTTACTTTTTATTTTATTTACAATAGTAGCTTTTGGTGCTATTTTTATCTTTTTTAGTGATTCAGAAATAGTACTTTTTCTAAAAAAACAGTTTTATTATGTATATGATACAATATTTGGGACTAATATGGCATATGAATTTGGAGGAAATAGTTCAATAAAGGCTAGTTCAATTGCAAGAGATAGGTTGTGGAAAATATTCTCAGCATCTTCGATTAATCCATGGATGGGACAAGGGGTATCTTCTAATATATCTATTCGTATAGATAATTGGAATGTTACTTCAATAGATAATTATTATGTAAAACTATTTATTACCTTGGGGATTCCTGGTTTAGCTGCATTAGCTTTGTTCTTTATTCAATCAATTTTTAATTCTATTAAACAATATTTTCTTAAAAAAGAACCTTTGTTTTTATTGATACTTATATCAGAAGCTTGTTATTTAATAAATTTATCTGTAGTTGACGAGTTATCTACTTTAAAGTATTTCTTCTTTTTAGTTGCTCTTCAAGAATGTGCTAATAGATATATATTAAAGCAAAAATAAGATATCATTATGTTTTCAGTTAAAAATTAAAGTTTATTTAGGTATATAACTTCTTATTTTTTATAGAGTTAGAATAGAAGGGGAAATACAATGAAATCGAGATTAAATTATATTGATTGCTTACGAGGATTTGCTATTTTTTTAGTGGTACTTGGACATATGATGAGAGGAATATATAATGGAGGAATACAACCATATTATTTTAAATATATTGATGCAATAATTTATTCTTTTCATATGCCATTAATGTTTTTTATTTCAGGATATGTGAATAATTTTTCGAAAAAAACACTATCATTGAGAATAAGCATAATTAATTCAATAATACAATTATACATTCCATACATAGTTTTTTCTTATGCATTATGGTTTATAAAATACTTTATATTTTCTGGAAATACAGCAGAAGAACTAAAGACTGCACTTAAAATTCCGTATATTGGATATGATTTATATTGGTTTTTAATGGCATTAATGTCTATAAAGATTGTAAAGATTTTATGGGCAAAGGGTAAAGAAAAAATTAAGGGTATAAATTCTGATATTATAGAAACAATTTTTTGGTTTATATTTTCTTTTATTATTTTTTATTTGTTAAATAAAGATTTTCATGTCAATAGTTTTTTTATTTGGCTTTCATGGGGATTATTTTATCACTTAGGAGAACTATTTAGAAAATATAACTTATTTGAAGTAATAAAAGATAAAAATTGGTTTATTATATCTTTAATATGTATTTCTGTAGGTTTAGTTAGTTCTCATAGAATTATTTTTGATCTTAGAGTTATTTGGCTATCATATTCAAAATTTTTTATTGGAATTGGATCTTCGATTTTATTATTTTTGATATTTAAAATATGTAATGTAAATAATAGATTTCTAATTTATTTAGGAAAGTATAGTATGGTTATTTATTTATTACATTATCCTATAAATGGTATGATTAGGACATGCTTAATTAAATTAGGAATTGTAAGCTTTCCTATATTAAGTTTAATAGGAACTTTTTTAGGATTATTAATACCTTTATTATTATTTAAAACAATAAAATCAATCCATATTTTATCATGGATAGAATATTTCTTTTATCCTTTAAATTACAAAAGAAAATTTAAGTAGAATTTAATGGTAATTAATAAAAATAAAATTATAGATTTAAATGGAAGGGGGATATAGCCAAAAGCATTAATTTATGTCTAATGGTTACGATAATGTCAAAAGAAAAACAATTATTAAAAAATACGGCAATTATAACAATAGGTAAGATATGTACACAATTTATTTCATTTATTCTTTTACCTTTGTACACTGTTTTATTGACTCAAGAAGACTTTGGTGTAGTAGATTTGTTAAATACACTTGTATCATTGTTTATTCCTATTATTACATTGCAAATTGAGCAAGCTGTTTTTCGTTATTTAATAGATGTACGAAAAAGTTATGAAAAAAAAAGACAAATAATCACAACAACTTTGGTCATAGTTACCATTCAAAGTGTGTTATATATTTTATTATTTGGAATTTTTTCACCATTATACCATAATGAATTTAAATGGTTTTTATTATTTAATGTTATAATTTGTATATATTCTTCTATATTTTTACAAATTACTAGAGGGTTAGGTGAAAATACTCATTATGCAATTGGAAGCTTTATTACAGCCTCCGTAACTCTTTTCCTTAATGTTGTATTTATTGTTTTTTTCCGTTGGGGTGCATATGGAATGTTATTAGCCTCTTTATTGGGAAATGCAGTATGCTGTTTATACGAAATAATATTTGTAAGGATTAGTTCATATATAAAAATCAAATCATTTGATATGGAAAAAGGAAAGGAGTTATTAAGGTTTTCTATACCAATGATACCAAATGTAGTTTCATGGTGGATTTTTGGATCATCTGATAGATTGATAATAAGCTTCTTTCTTGGCCTAGGAGCAAATGGAATATACTCTGCTGCTAATAAGTTTTCAGGGTTGTTTACAACAATATATAATATTTTTAATATGACATGGACTGAATCTGCTTCGCTATATATTGATTCCAAGGATAGAAAAGAGTTTTATTCAAGGGTTATTAATATAGCTTATGCTTTATTTTTCAGTATATTTTTATTGTTAATTGCATCAATGCCTTTCATATTTCCTATTTTTATAAAAGGAGATTTTGGAGATTCATATTACCAAATTCCTATTTTATTATTAGCATCTATATTTAATGTTGTTGTAGGCTTAGTAAGTGTATTTTATGTAGCATTGAAAAAGACAAAAGAATTAGCTAAAACCTCTACAATCGCAGCTATTATAAATGTAATTTTAACGGCTGGACTTATAAAATGTTTGGGATTATATGCAGCTTCTATAGGTACTGCAGTAGCTTATTTTTTACTAATGATATATAGAATAAGAGATGTGAAAAAGTATGTTGAAATAAATTATAATATAAAAAATATTGTAATATCAATAATAAGTACTTGTGGAATTTTTATAACTTATTATTTAGATAACTATATAATAAATATAGTTTCTTTAATTATGTGTATATGTATTGTTTTATGGATGAATAAAGATTCTATATATTATATAAAAAAATTTATAGAAAAGAAGTTTCATATTAATACAATGTAGGAGGTTGAAATGGAAAATAATAAATACTTGCTATATGGAGATAAAACAGAGTGTAATGGATGTACTGCTTGTATACAAAGATGCCCTAAAAAATGTATTGAGATGAAAGAAGATAAAGAAGGTTTCTTGTATCCTGAAATAGATAAAAACATTTGTATAAACTGTAGAGTTTGTTATTCATCTTGCTCAAACATGGCAAAAAATAATGAGTATGAAAATAAGGTTTATGCCTGTGTAAATAAGAATGAAGGCATTGTTAATGTTAGCAGTTCAGGGGGAATGTTCACTCTGTTTGCACAGTATATTTTAAAAAAAGACGGTATAGTATATGGTGCAAGGCTTAATGAAAAGTTAGAAGTTGAACATACACGTGTAGAATCAATAGATAGATTACATGAAGTTCAAAAATCTAAGTATTCACAAAGTAATATAGATGGTATATTTAAGCAGATAGAAGTAGACTTAAAGAATGGAAAAGATGTTCTATTTACAGGTACTCCTTGCCAATGCAAAGGCTTAACGGATTTTCTTAAAAAAGATTATCCATCATTATTAGTAATAGATATTATTTGTCATGCTGTACCTTCACCAAAGGTTTTAAAAAAATATGTACAGTCATTAGAAGGTAAGTTTAAGAAAAAGATAATTGATATTAAATTTAGGGATAAAAGCAAGGGATGGCATTATTCTATTCCAACTTTTTATTTTGATGATGGAAGTACTTTTGCAGGGGTAAGTTATGCAAATGGATTTCATGGTGAATTAATTAATAGAGAAAGTTGTTATAAATGTAAATTTTCTGGTGAAAAAAGATTCACTGATATAACAATTGGTGATTTTTGGGGAATTGAAAATTTAAATTTGGATATAGGACAAGAAAATGGTGTTTCATTAATGTCTATTAATAGTGAGAAGGGAAACAACATATTTGGAATTTTAAAACAAGAGATAAACTACGTTGAAGTAGATAGAAAAATTGCATTCAATATGAATCGTAAAGCGCAAATACAACCACATATAAATAGAAAGAAGTTTTTTAAGTTAATAGATGACATAGATTCAGAATTGCTATTGGAAAAATGTATTAAGGTAAATATATTTCAGAAAATTAGAAGAAAAATAAGAAACGTGATGAAATAGTAATAATAAAAAAATTATCTAAATATAGATTTAAATATCTTTTGTTAGTTAAAATATTAAAAAAATATTTTCCTAGAAAAGAACTATAATATTTAGGAGGAATCAGTGATGAATTCAACAAAAAAATTTTAGTAATAGCCAACAATTTTGAATTTAAAATGATATTATCCTAAGTATTATCTACAATGGTACGTGGAAGATTTATAGATAAAAAATTTTTACATGGAAAAACAGATAGATGGAAGCATGAATTATCTAAAAAATATTTAAAGGAGAATTATAAGGAATTTATTTCATCATTTGAAGCTTCAAAAGTAGAACAAAATGTAAATGGAGATTCACCAATTTGGTGTTTTTGGGTACAAGGTATAATTCAGCACCACCAGTAGTTTTAACTTGTATTGAGAGTATTTAAAAGCATAATCCGAATAGAAAAGTAATACTTTTAGATATGAATAATTATCATGAATATGTTAACTTACCTAGTTATATAGTTGATAAACAAAAAATGGAAATATTTCTTTAACACATTTTAGTGATGTTTTAAGATTTACATTAGTATATGAATACGGTGGAATTTGGTTTGATGCTACGATTTATCAAAATGGAGCTTTATATGCTTGTATAAAGGATTATGAATTTTTTACATTAAGAGATTATGATGATAAGCCTTATTGGACTAGTTTTTTTGTTGTTGGTACTAAAGAAAATGTTGTTTCAAAATTTATGATGGAAATTTATCATATATATTGAAAAAAAGGAAGATACACTTATTGAATATTTACAAATAGATGATATATTGCAAATAGGATATGAGGAGAATCCAATAATTAAGAGTTGTATTGATAAAATTCCTATATTACTTCAAGATGAAGAAATTTATAAATTATACTATATATGGTTTATGAAAAAGTGGGATAAAGATGTCTTTAAAAAAATATGTAATGAAGCACCTATTCATAAATTATCATGGAAACTTTCTGCGGGAAAAAATGATTATTTAACTTTCTATGAAAAGATTTGTAGTAAATACATTAATTGATTTAAAAATAAATTTTAATTATACGAAATAGATGGGGAGGAGAAATAATATGGAAAAGAAGATAAAAAAAGCAGTAATTCCAGCAGCAGGCCTTGGAACAAGATTTTTACCAGCAACAAAGGCACAACCAAAGGAAATGCTTCCAATTATTGATAAGCCTACTTTGCAATACATAATAGAGGAATGTGTAGCATCAGGTATAGAAGAAATTCTTATAATAACAGGAAGAAATAAAAAATCCATAGAAGATCACTTTGATAGATCTATAGAATTAGAAATGGAACTTGAAAAAGAAGGAAAAAAAGAAATGCTTGAAATGGTTAGAAATATATCAGATATGGTTAACATTCATTTTATAAGACAAAAGGAACCAAGAGGATTAGGACATGCTATTCTTTGTGCAAAGACTTTCGTAGGGGATGAACCTTTTGCAGTATTACTTGGTGATGATATTGTATATAATGACCAAAAGCCATGTTTAAAGCAACTTATTGATTGTTATGGAGAGTATAATACTTCAGTTTTAGGAGTTCAAACAGTAGCACCTGAAAATGTTAATAAGTATGGAATTGTTGGTGGTATCCAGATTGAAGATAGGGTTTATAAGGTTAAGGAATTAGTTGAAAAACCATCTTTAGAAGAAGCAACATCTAATGTTGCAATTTTAGGTAGATATATAATAACTCCTAGAATATTTGAAATTCTAGAAAATACGGCTCCAGGAAAAGGAAATGAAATGCAGCTTACAGATGCACTTCTTAATCTTATTGAAGAAGAGGCAATGTATGCATATGATTTTGAAGGAAGAAGATACGATGTAGGAGATAAGTTAGGTTTCTTAGAAGCAACAGTTGAATATGCACTTAGAAGAGAAGAGCTAAGAGATGACTTTATAGGGTATTTAAAAACTATTATATTATAAAGATTAGAGAGTAAAATATTATGACGACTTGGAGCGAATGCGACGGAGTAAATAATATTATAAATATTTTTTATTTTTTTCTCAATTTTACTTAAAACTGGGTACTTATTTAATGATAGGATATTTAAATAAATTTTAGGAGGATTAAATATGCAATTTTCATTTTTAGGATATTCAGTTAAAAAGATTATGGAGCTTAATTTAGATGTTAAAGATGTAACCATTCTTAGGTATTTTGATGATTTTAGAAATAGTGGAAAAATGAATTATGAAGTGATAGAAGGTGTTAAATACTATTGGATAAGTTATCAAAATATTGAAAATGAACTTCCTTTCTTAGGTTTAGGAAAGAGAACTATTATGATGAGAATGCTTAAATTAAGGGATTTAGGAATTTTATCTCCTTTTTGATTGGAAGTATGATATAATTAAAATTTCAATAGTATTTTGTTGGAAAATAGAATATTATAGTGAAAAATAAAGAATATAAATATGTAAGGTGATTTGGTTGACTAAAAAAATATGTATTTTTATTGTAACTACTATATTAATTATAAATAATATAGTAGTTAGAAATATTTATATTGAAGAAAATAAGATAGATGAAAAAATAGGTCTATTGTTTATAGGAATTATAATAATTATTAGCGTGTTTTTCATTACATATAATATTCCTAAATTAAGAATGCTATTAAAAAGAAAAAAAATAAGTAAGCAATTAAAGAATAATAAGTATTTACTTTATTATCAACCAATATATGATCCTATAAAAGAAGTAATAGTAGGATTTGAAAGTTTATTAAGATTAAAAGATAAAAATAATAATCTTATATCACCAGAAAAGTTTATACCAGAAATTAAGAAAAATAATATGCTGGTTGATGTAACTATATGGATAATGAAAAGGGTAATATTAGATTATGAAGAAATTAGAAAGCATAATTCTATAAATAATAATTTCTATATTTCTCTTAATTTATCTATAGATGAGATCTTAAATAATAAATTTGTAGAGGAAGCCATAGAAATATTAAAAGAATCTAAGCTAGAAAATAAAAGCATTTGTTTAGAAATAGTAGAAAAAGTAGGAATAAAAAAATTACATAAAATAATGGAGAATTTATCTAAGTTAAAAAATGCGGGCTTTAAAATAGCTATAGATGATTTTGGAACTGAGTATTCTAATTTAGATGTTCTTGAAAAATTAGATGCAGATATTATTAAGGTTGATAAGAATTTTGTAGATGGGTTAGGAAAGCATTTAATAAAAGATGAGATTATTTTATTTATATTAAGAATAGCAGAAAAAGCAAAAAAATATGTTGTATTAGAGGGTGTAGAGAATAAAGATCAAGATAATATAATAAAAAACTTTAATAGTAAATATGTATTTGTACAAGGATTCTTTTATAGCAAACCAATTCCTATAGAAGATATAAATAAATTATTTTAATTCGACGTTTTTTTACAAATTTATTTACTTTATTATTATATAATTATTGTTGAAAATTCGTATAAATAAATTTATTTTATATAAAAACCAATTGTAAGGAGATATACTATGGAAAAGAAGATAAAAAAAGCAGTAATTCCAGCTGCAGGCCTGGGAACAAGATTTTTACCAGCAACAAAAGCACAACCAAAGGAAATGCTTCCAATTGTAGATAAGCCTACTTTACAATATATAATAGAGGAATGTGTAGCATCAGGTATAGAAGAAATTCTTATAATAACAGGAAGAAATAAAAAATCCATAGAAGATCATTTTGATAGATCTATAGAATTAGAAATGGAACTTGAAAAATCAGGGAAAAAAGAAATGCTTGAAATGGTTAGAAATATATCAGATATGGTTAATATCCATTTTATAAGACAAAAGGAGCCAAGAGGATTAGGACATGCTATTCTTTGTGCAAAAACTTTTATGGGTAATGAACCTTTTGCAGTATTACTTGGTGATGATATTGTTTATAATGATGAAAAACCATGTTTAAAGCAACTTATTGATTGCTATGGAGAGTATAAGACTTCAGTTTTAGGAGTTCAAAAGGTAGCACCTGAAAATGTTAATAAATATGGAATTGTTGGTGGAATTCAAATAGAAGATAGAGTTTTTAAAGTTAAGGAATTAGTAGAAAAGCCTTCTTTAGAAGAAGCACCATCAAATGTTGCAATTCTAGGTAGATATATAATAACTCCTAGAATATTTGAAATTCTAGAAAATACAGCTCCAGGAAAAGGAAATGAAATTCAACTTACAGATGCACTTCTTAAGCTTATTGAAGAAGAAGCTATATATGCATATGACTTTGAAGGAAAAAGATACGATGTAGGAGATAAGTTAGGTTTCCTAGAAGCAACAGTTGAATATGCACTTAGAAGAGAAGAATTAAAAGATGACTTTATGGAATATTTAAAAACTATTGTATTATAATTTTATAATTTCCATCCTTCAGTTTTGAAGTATTAAAATATCATAGCAAGGTGACTTGGATCTAAGCGACGGAACCTAGATATGATATTTTAATACTTTTTTATTTTATAAAAAATTAAAATAGGCTATAATAATAGTAATTAAAAGTTGGGCATTAGGTAATGAAGAAGATTCTATAGCAAAACAAATTATTATAAGTATTGTTTAGGAGGTGTGGATAATATAATGGAACAACAATATTATGAAAGATTTTTGAAAGTATTAAAGGAAACAAAGGGAATTCATAATTCTTTAAATGAAATTTTAAAATATGATTTTATATATCATTCAAATAAAATAGAAGGAAGTACATTTACGACAGAAGCGCTTCAACTTTTATTTGAAAAAAATATAGTAATGGGAACCCATACATTAGATGATGTTCAAGAAACTGTTAATTCATTCTATACTTTTGATATGGTATTAGATAGAATAGATGAAAATCTTACTTTAGAAATGATAAAAGAATGGCATGCTAGTCTGATGTATAGGACTAGATTATATGATATTGGATTAGCAGGAGTATTTAAAAAATATCAAAATAGGATACTTGGTGCTAAATTTGATACAGCAAATCCTTGGGAAGTAGAGGATAAATTAAATGAACTTATAGAAAAGTTTTATAGTTTGAAGAATGTTACGATTTATGATATAGCAAGATTTCATTTTGAATTTGAATGTATACATCCTTTTCAAGATGGTAATGGAAGAATAGGTAGATTTATATATTTGAAGCAGCTATTAGATAATAAATTAGAATTAAAATATATGAATGGTGAATCAGCAGATGAATATAAGAAGGCTTTAGAGGAATCATCTTCTGATAATATAAAACCATTAGTTCATTATATAGAAAAGCAAAAGAATTTTATTAAAGAAAATGAAAAAATGTTTTAATGTTACAAACTAAGGGGAAATCATCTTTTATCAACCTATATATAAGTTTTATATAAAGGCCTATAGTAGAATATGTAAATATTTTGCTATGGGCTATTTCTACTCTTTAGGAAATTATAAAGATAGCAGCAAATTGATCTTTAGACTTAATAATAAAATTAACAAATCAATCAGTAACATATTTACAAATTTTACCTTTTGTGTTACTATGTAAATGATTAAAGATGCGTGTTACCTTAATTGGGCATTAGCTAGCTTATTCGACATAGGGATAAGTTAGCTTTTTTTATGACTATAGAGTATAGTGATAAAAATTAAACTTTAATAGGTGGCATAGTTATAACATTGAAGGGGGGAGATAAAATTTTTATCTGTCATAGTAGGTTAATATCTATCCTACAAGATACCTGGAGCATCTCAGTTATATACTTTTAAAATTTAAAAATATTATTTAAGGGGGAAGGGTATAATGAAGAATAAGATGGATAATATTTCAAAGAGAATATTACCACTATTCATAGTCTTTACTATGTTGTTTTCTTTTGTGCCTGCACAGGCAGAAGTAAATACAGAAGTAGAGCGAGAAAATTTAGCTTTGGGGAAAAGTGCTACTGCATCAGGATATGAAGCAGGAAGTAAATTTACAGCGGATAAAGTTATTGATGGGACAGTAGATAGACCAACAGATATTAATAAGGGTGGAAGCTCAAGATGGGCATCAGCACTTAATGCAGTTAAGCCATGGATTACAATCGATTTAAATGAAGTTAAAGCTTTTGATGAAGTTGTGATTGAATGGGAAAGAAGAAATGTAAATTCATACAAAATAGAAGTATCAAGTGATAATACTACTTGGACTAATATTCATAATAGCACAACTAAAAATGAGTTTAGAGAAGTTTTAGATGTTGGTTCACAAAATGCAAGGTATGTAAGAATAACTATTGATGATTATTCTCCAACACAAGAAGGTAGTACTATTAGTTGGAATACAGTATCAATGTATGAAGTAGAAATATATAATAATGAACCAGAAGAACCAGAGGTGCCAGAAGTACCAGAGGTTATAGTACCAGAAGCTGGAGACAATGTTGCATTGAGTAAAACTGCAACCTCATCAAGTAATGAAACTAGTACATTTACAGCTGATAAAGCAGTAGATGGGTCAAAAGCAAAGGCTTCTAGATGGGCAAGTGCTGTATCATCAGATGAACAATGGATTACTGTTGATTTAGGCGCTAAGACTCAAATAGAAAATATAATTATTGAGTGGGAAAGAAAAAATGCTACAGAATATAAAGTACAAGTTTCTGAGGATAACAGTAATTGGACTGATATATATACAGCAACATCAGCACCAACTCAAAATAGACAAGAGATTAATTTAGATAAAGCTATTGCTACTAGATATGTAAGAGTTTTTATTGGTAAACATGTAGCACAAGCTGATGGTGTTAACTGGAATAATGTATCTATATATGAAATTGAAATTTATAATGGTGGAATTCCAAAGGGATTTGATGAAATTGCTAATGCAATAAAGGTTAGAGATCTTACAATTGATGACGAAGTATTACCAATGCCAGAAGTACCAGAAGGATATGAAATTTCATTTGTTGGAGCCGATTATGAAGAAGTTATCGGAGCTGATATGAAAATATATAGACCTTTAGTAGATACAACTGTTCGTGTTAACTTTGAAATAAAGCAAGGAAATAAAAAGGCTTATACTCCTGATATAGATGTATTAGTACCTGGAGCAAATGAAGTTACAGGGAATGATGTGCCAACTGTTATTCCAGAGCTTAGAGAGTGGCTTGGGGGAGCTGGTAACTTTGAGATTAGTAATAGCTCAAGAATAGTTATTTCACCTTCTTCAGAAGCAGAATTAATTCAATCTATGAAGGTTTTTGCAGAAGACTATAAAGATATAGTTGGCAGAGAAATTGAAGTAGTAGTTTCAGACTCACCAAAAACAGGGGATTTCTATTTTGAATTAAACAATAAACGTCCTGAGCTTAGAACAGAAGGATATTATATGGAGATTGGTGATTTTGTTAAAGTTGAGTCTAATGAGGCAGCAGCAGCATTTCTTTCAACAAGAACAATATTACAAATATTAAAGCAAAATGGAACAACTATTCCACAAGGAATTACAAGAGATTATCCATTATCAGATGTAAGAGGATTTATGCTAGATGTAGGAAGAAAACCTATTACATTAGATTTCTTATATGATGTTGCAAAACTTATGTCTTGGTATAAAATGAATGATTTCCAAGTTCATTTAAACGATAACTATATTTTCTTAGAAGAGTATTCTAATAATGGAGAAGATCCAATGAATGCTTATTCAGGATTCAGATTAGAATCAGATATTAAAGAAGGCGGAAATAATGGGTTAAATAAAGCTGACTTAACTAGTAAAGACACTTTTTATACTAAAGATGAATTTAGAACCTTTATAAAAGATTCAAGAGAGATTGGAGTAAATATAGTTCCAGAATTCGATACTCCAGCGCATTCTTTACCATTTACAAAAGTACGTCCTGACTTGAAAATGGGAAACGTAGGACGTCAAGCAGATCACTTAGATGTTACTAACCCTGATTCTTTAGAGTTTGTTAAAGAATTATGGGATGAATATTTAGATGGAGAAAATCCAGTATTCGATTCTGAAACTATTGTAAATGTAGGAACAGATGAATATGATGCAAAATATACAGAAGAGTTTAGAAAATATACAGATGATTTATTAGGATATATGCAAGATGAAAAAGATAGAACAGTAAGATTATGGGGAAGTTTATCAGCAAGACCAGGAAGTACACCAGTACGTTCAGAAAATGTTCAAATGAATATTTGGAATAATGGATGGGCAGATCCTTCAGATATGTTTAATGCAGGCTATGATTTAATTAATACTGAGGATGGAAAGCTATATATAGTACCAGATGCAGGATATTATTATGACTATTTAAATACAAGTTATATTTACAATAGTTATGAAGTTAGTAAATTTGGAAATGGAGATGTAATTCCAGCAGGTTCACCACAAATGCTTGGAGGAACCTTTGCAGTTTGGAATGATATGATTGACAAAAAAGCTAATGGAATAGTTGAATTAGATATTTATGATAGAGTATTACCTGCTGTTCAAGCTATATCAGAAAAGATGTGGGGATTAGCAGAAGATAAGACTTATGCAGAGTTCCAAGAAGTTGCAGCTAAGGTTTCAAATGCTCCAAATTCTAATCCAAGATATAAAGTAGAATCTAAAACAGAAAAAGTTTTAGATTACAACTTTAAAGGTGCTTCAAATGGTATAGTACCTGATAATTCTGGAAATGGATATAATTCAGTAGCTCTTAATAACGCCACTATTAAAGATGGAGTATTAAAGTTAAATGGTAATAATAGTCATTTGGAAAGTGCTATAGAAAATATAGGACCAAATTATACAGTTTCATTTAGCGTAAAACGTGATGAAAATAGTAATAACGAAGAGCAAGTTCTTTTTGAATCTGAGAAGGGATCATTTAAAGCAGTTCAAAAAGAGACTGGAAAAGTAGGATTCTCAAGAGAATTCTATGATTACTCATTTGATTATGAACTACCTAAAGGAGAATGGGTAGATATAACAATAGTTGGAAGAATGACTAAAACAGAGCTTTATGTTAATGGAGAATATGTTGATGAAATTAGCAAGAGTAGTGCAGCTGGAGATAATGGGACATTTGTATTCCCATTAGAAAAAGTAGGAAGTGAAACAAAGGCATTTAATGGTGAAGTAAAATCATTAGAAGTTTATAATGTTGCTGTAAATATTGCAGATGAGACAATAATACCACAAGAAACTATGAAAGCATCAGCAACAAGTGAGCATCCAAATGTAGGTTCAGAAGGATTAGCATCTTTCGCTATAGATGGAAATCCGGGAACTATTTGGCATACAAATTACAATACTCCTGTACAATTACCACAAAGTATAACATTAGATTTGGGAAAAGCTTATACTATTAATAAATTCTCATATCTTCCAAGAAGTAATGGAGGAAATGGTACAATAACTAAGTATGAGCTTCAAGTAAGTACAAATGGAACTGATTTTACAACAGTTTCAGATGGGTCTTGGGCACAAGATGCTACTTTAAAAGTAGTTAATTTTGATGAAGTTCCTAATGTAACACATGTAAGATTAGTTGCGAAAGCAGGAGTTGGTGGATTTGCAACAGCTGCTGAGTTAAATGTTCATAAGGTTAAGGAAGTTACTCCAGAACCAAAACCAGAAGTAGATAAAACTGCTTTAAAAATAGCTATAGATTATGCTGATGAAGTTGTAGCAGAAGGCTTACTAGAGGGTGTAGTACCAGCTGTAGTAAGAGAATTCAATGCTGCATTAGAAGAAGCTAAAGCTATTTATGCAAATGAAGATGCTACAGAAGAGGAAGTAGATGCATCTTTCAAGAGATTAGTTAATGTTATTTGGATGCTTGAATATAAGCAAGGAGATAAAGAAGCATTACAAGTTCTTGTAGATTCTGCAAAAGAGTTAGTTGAGAAGGGTTATACTGCTGATTCATGGTCTATTTTACAAGAAGCTATTGCAGCTGCAGATGCAGTACTTGCAGATGAAAATGCAATGCAAAAAGAAATAGATGAGACTTTAGATTCATTAAAAGCAGCTATAGATGGCTTAGTTAGAATTGAAGTTAAGAAGGAAGCACTTCAAAACTTAGTAAATAAATTAGAAAAGCTAGATAAGAAGGAATATACTGAAAAAACTTGGACACCATTTGAAAGTGCATTAAATATAGCTAAAGAAGTTTTAGCTGATGAATATGCTACTCAAGAAGAAGTAGATTCAGCATATAATACATTATTAAAATCTTATCTAGATTTAAGATTAATACCAGATAAATCTAAACTTGAAGATTTAATAAATAAGGCTAAAGAGATAGATTTATCAAAATATACAGAAGAAAGTGCTAATGAGGTAAAAATTCAATTAGCAAGAGCTGGTGAAGTTTTTGTTAATGAAGATGCAACTCAGAAAGAAGTAAACGAAGCAGTAGAATCACTAGATACAGCTATAAATGATTTAATTGCTAAGGGTGATGGAAATGGTGGATCTGGAAATAATGGAAGTGGAAACAATGGAAGCGGAAATGGAAGCGGAAACAATGGGTCCGGAAATAATGGAAGCGGAACAGAAAAACCAAGTGATTCAAATAAAACACCTAATAATGGTGGTAAATTACCAGGCACAGGAGTTGAAAATGGACATTGGGGAGTGCTTGCTGTTATATGTGTAATGTCAGGTTTAGGACTTATGTACAGTAAACGCAAAAAAACTATATCTTAAAGTAAATATTTAGGGAGATGAATTTTTTCATCTCTCTTATTTAATATAATATGTATAAAATACCTTAGAAGAATTAATAACAATTTTTCTAAGGTATTTTATTTTTAATTAATTAGCATTTCTGAAATACAAAGAGCAGAGGCTGCTAAAGCACCTGTATAATTAGAATATTTTTTAACTATTACATCTAGATTTTTCTCTATTGCTAATAAGCTAATATTTTGATTCAAGTATTCTTTTAATAAATCTGATAGTAGGGATTCATTAAATAATTCCCCATGAATTATAATTTTACTTGAATCAATCATCATAGATAAATTATTAATTGTAATTGATAGATAATTAATTGCAGAGTGAAGTATTTTTATAATTCCTTCGTCACCTAATCTATAAGCTTTTAATATAGTTTCTATGGTTATTTTATTTCTATCTGAAACTAATTGTTTTAAATAAGTACTTTCTGAATTATCAAAAAGTATTTGGGATTTTTTAATAATCCAAGCTTCACTTCCATAGGTTTGAAGACAACCTCGTTTCCCACATTCGCATAATTCACCATTTGGGTGAACAACTATATGACCTATTTCTCCTACAAGAGAATTATCCTTAGCATATAGCTCACCATTGTACATATAAGAGCAAAACATTCCCCTACCAACATGGAATAATATAAAATTATCATCATTACCATTAAAACTAAATAATCTTTCTGATAATGTCATACATTTAACGTTATTTTCAAAGTAGATTGGTAGATCTATTTCATCTAATAAGATTTTAATATTAAAGTTTTTCCAAAATGAATTATTACTATCAATTGATTTATTTACTTCATCAAAATGACCAGGAAGAGCTACACCGATTCCTTTTGGATTATAGTCTTCACAAGAATTTATAAAATTCTTTAATTCATTAATATAAAATTGTTCACTTAAAATTTCTTCTAAATCAGAAGTATCTAATTGAATAATTTTCTCTTTGAAAATTTTACCTATATTATCAGTTAAACAAAATGATATATATTTTGGAGATAATTCAGTACCTATATAAAAGCTATGGTTAGGAGATATGCCTAATAGTATTTTCTTTCTTCCTGATTTGCTTTCTTCAGGTATAACTTCTCCAAGTTCATGGATAAGATTTTCTTGAATCAAACTACCGGTAATTTCGCTAACTGTCGCAGGTGTAATTCCAGTTTCTTTTGAAATATCAATTCTAGAGATAGGACCCTTAGAATAGATTTTATCTAAAATTTTAAATCTTAACTTTTGTTGGTTTTTTGTAAGTTTCATATTAACCTCCTTTATATAATAATATTATACAACATTAATTATAAATTATAAACAAATATATGAATAAAGTAATATATTTTTATTGACACTCTAGAAAAAATAGGATATTATTTAATCAATAAATAATTATTTATTATCAAAAAATGATTTAAAACGTTTTTATAAGGAAATAAATTATTTTTTATAATCAATTATGGTGAGGAGAGGTAAATATGAAAAAACTAAATCAACTTCTTGAAGAAAAAATGTTGCCTATTGCAGCAAAACTAGGATCAAACAAAATTCTTATTTCAATACGTGATGGTATTACATTAAGTATGCCATTAATTATAATTGGTTCGTTATTCATGATAATAGCAAGTTTTCCAGTTAAAGCATGGACTGATTGGTTAACAGCTGTAGGAATTGATACTTACTTATGGAAGGGTGTAGATAGTAGCTTCGGGTTAATGGGTTTAATAACAAGCTTTGGAGTTGCAAATAGCTTAGCACGTCAGCATAAAGTTGATGGAGTATCAGCCGGTATTATATCATTATCTTCTTTTATTGTTGTTACACCTTTTGTAAGTGCTGAAGCAGGTTCAGGAATCACAGTTGGATATATGGGAAGTAAAGGTTTATTTGTTGCCATGATTATTGGTATTATTTCTGCTTTAATTTTTAATTGGTTTATTAAACGTGATATCCAAATTAAGTTACCAGATACAGTTCCACCAGCAGTTTCTAAAAGTTTTAGTGCTTTAATTCCAGGTGCAGCTATTATAACTTTATGGTTAGTTGTTTTTACAGTCCTTGATAAGATGAATATTGGTAATATTCATGACATAATGATGATAGTTCTAGGAGGACCTTTGGGATTACTTGGTAATAACATATTTGGAACAATTATTGCAATTCTATTAAATAGTTTATTCTGGTTCGTTGGTATCCATGGCGGAAACGTTGTAAACAGTATTCTTCAACCTATTTGGTTAATGAATGCAGATGCAAACCGTTTATTATTCCAAGCTGATAGTGCAGCTCAGTTACCAAATATTATTACACTACCATTTATAGATAATTTCGTATATATGGGCGGTGGTGGAGCCACAATTGGATTGGTAATTGTTATTGCAATTATTGCTAGACGTAAAAAGGCAAGTAAAATGACTAAAGCTATGGCACCATTAACTTTAACACCAGGGATATTTAATATTAATGAACCTACTATGTTTGGTTTACCAATAGTAATGAATGTTTCATTAATAATACCATTTATTTTAGCACCAGTAGCAAATGCGGTAATATCATACTTGGCAATGGCTTCAGGGTTAGTTGCAAGAACTACAGGTATAACAGTTTCGTGGACAATGCCACCAATTCTTAGTGGATTCCTTACAACTGGAAATCATATAAGCGGTGCTGTTTTACAAATAGTATGTATACTTGTTGATGTAGCAATTTATTGGTTCTTCTATCAAGCAGTTGAAAAGCAAAATTTAGCTTTAGAATCATTAGAAGAGAATGAAGTTAATAATAGTATAGTTGGATAAAAAAATTATATATTTAACATAAAAAAATTTTGGAGGAGTAGTTATGGGTAAGAGATTAATTAGTGCAAATGCTTCGGAGATATTACAAATGACCGCAGCAGAGTTAAAACAAAGTATTAAAGCAAGTGAAGGGAGAACTATTCTTTCGGAGAATGTAGCAACAAGAGAAACATTTATTGGTGATATTACAAATTCTGAGATTGCTAGAGCTTTTGGAGCTGATTTAATTCTTCTTAATTGTGTGGATGTTTTAAATCCAGAAATTTTTGGATTAGATGTAAAAGAAGGAACTTTCGTTGATGAGCTACATCGTTTAGTAGGACGTCCAATAGGGGTAAATTTAGAACCGGTAGATTTAGATGCAGATATGGCGGAAGATATTTTAACTATTAGCAAGGGTAGACAAGCTAATCTTGAAACAATTCAGGAAATTGAAAAGCTTGGCATGGATTTTGTATGCTTCACTGGTAATCCTGGTACAGGAGTTACTAATTCACAAATAGAAAAAACAATTCGTTTAGCAAAGGAAAAATTCTCAGGATTAATAATTGCTGGTAAGATGCATGGAGCTGGTGTAAATGAACCAGTTGTAGATATAGAAGCAGTAAAAAGTTTTATTGAGGCTGGTGCAGATATTATTTTAGTTCCTGCAGTTGGAACAGTTCCAGGTTTTGATGATTCAGAATTAAGAGAAGTAGTTAAAGTAGCACATAATAATGGGGCTCTTGTATTAACTGCAATAGGTACAAGTCAGGAAAGTTCTGATGAAGATACTATTAAACAAATTGCAATAAGAAATAAAATCTGTGGAGTAGATATTCAGCATATTGGTGATGCAGGTTATGGTGGGGTTGCACCTTTCGAGAATATTTTTGCTATGAGTAAGGCAATTCGTGGGGTTCGTCATACTGTATCGATGATTGCACGTTCAATAAATCGTTAATTACTTAATAAAAGAGAATATTATTGGAAAATGGGAGGTTAGATTAAAATTCAACTAACCTTCCGATTGCAATATAATTATAGACAGGGTTATTAAAAATAGTATGAGAAAGGGTGTATAAGAAATGAAAAAAACAATTATGTTAGTATGTGCTGCTGGAATGAGCACAAGTTTAATGGTATCTAAAATGCAAAAGTCAGCTGAAGCAAAAGGTATTGAAGCAGATATATTTGCTGTTTCAGCTGGTGAGGCAGATAGTTATTTAGCAGAGAAGAAAGTAGATGTATTACTTTTAGGACCACAAGTACGCTTTATGAAAGCGCAATTTGAGAAAAAAGTTGTACCATTAGGTATTGCGTTAGATGTAATACCAATGACAGATTACGGTATGATGAATGGAGAGAAAGTATTGAATCAAGCTCTTAAATTAATGGATAAGTAGTACGGATTTAATTATTCAAAGGAGTGTTATTATGGAAGAACAAGAGAACTTAGAAGTTATTATGGAATTAATTATGTATGGTGGAGATGCTAAAAGTAATGCTATGGAGGCTATTCAAGCTGCTAAAGCTGGAGATTTTGAATTAGCTAAGGAGAAAATTTCTGCTGCAGAAGCTTCATTGACAAAGGCTCATCATTCTCAAACAGGAATGTTAACTCAAGAAGCTCAAGGGAATCATGCAAAAGTTTCATTATTAATGGTACATGGACAAGATCACTTAATGACTTCAATGGCATTTACAGACTTAGCAAAGGAAGTTATTGATGTTTATAAAAGACTTAATGAAAAATAGGTAATATATTTTTTATAAAATATATTACCTATAATTTAACAGATTATAATAATAAAAGGGTGGAATTAATGAAAAAAAATAAAATTATAAAAATGTTAATTGTAGCAACTATAATATGTTTTGGAAGCACTACTATTCCAATAAAAGCTGATGTTAATATTGATAATAATGTAAAACATCAATATGATTTAGTAAAACTTGATAGAAATAATGGTAACGCAAGTGAAGGAAATTTAATTATAGATAGTGGTTTTGAAGATACAGATAGTGGTACTTGGAAAACAACTGGAGACGGAACCTTTAGTAATTATCCTGGTGCAGCAGCAAATGGAGAAAAATTTGGATTATTACCAGCGAATAGTGGAAATGCTAGTGTTTATCAGGTTGTAAATGTAAAGCCTAATACTGATTATATAGCAAAGGCAAAAGTTTTAGTTGCGAAAGAAGGCGCAAGTGCATTTTTAAATGTAAAAACACCAGATGTTAGTACTTTAATAGGAAATGCTGAAACAACTATAACGTGGAGTGCAGATAAAGATTGGCAATATCAAGATGTTGAATTGAAGTTTAATAGTGAAAATAATACTTCAATAGCAATTTGTGTTATGAAATGGACAGAAGATCAGAATAGTGCTACTTTTCAAGGACAAGTTTATGTAGATGAAGTATATTTAGAGGAAAGTAATTTAGATAGTAATAGCAATGATGATAATGATGATAATTATGAGATTATATGGGCAGATGATTTTAATGAGAGTGAACTAGATTTATCTTCATGGGAGTATGAGTTGGGTTCTATACGTGGTATAGAGCAACAACATTATGTAAATGATCCTGAAAATGTTTTTTTGAGAGAGAATGATGAAGGTGGAGAATTGGTTTTAAAAGCAACCGATAGACCAGAGGAATTACAATATAATAATCCTCGTAATGAGTCAAGAAAGGTTATCTATAATTCAGGAAGTGTTAGAACACATGGAAAAGAAGAGTTTTTATATGGCCGTATTGAAATGAGAGCTAAATTACCAGAGGGGCAATCAGTATTCCCTGCTTTTTGGACTTTAGGATCGGATTTTACTATTGATGGAGATATTAGTAACTCACAAGGATATGGTTGGGCTCGTTGTGGTGAAATCGATATTATGGAATTAATAGGTTCTAATGAAGGTGGAGTTGGAAATAAAACAGTATATCAAACAATACATACATCTGATGGTAATGATGGAAATGATCATAAACTAGCAGGAGTTTCTTATACTATTTCTGAAGATTTTGCTGATGATTACCATATATTTGGAATAAATTGGTCTAAAGGAAAGATGGAATGGTATGTAGATGATCAAATTGTTAAGACAGTAGACTATTCAAATGATCCAATTGCAAGTAAGTGTTTAGATAGACCTCAATACATCCAAATGAACCTAGCAATGGGTGGTGCATGGCCAGGTGAAATTCAAGAAGGACTAGCTGGAACAGAATATGCTATTGATTATGTTTATTATGCACAAAATGAGCAACAAAAATTAGATGCAGAGGAATATTATAAAGATTCACCAAAAATATTAAGTTATGATAAAGATATAACAATTTATGAGGGAGATACAGATATTTTATCCAATGTAGCAGTAAGTGATAATGCTGATATAGATTTTTCAATAACTGATGCACCTAAATTTTCTATTAAGGAAGATACAGCGACAATAGAAACAGCACTTACAAGTGTAGATTTATTATGTACAGGTAAGAAAGATTTAAATTCCTTAGCAGAATTACCAGCAGGGGAATATACTGTATATTATACAGCGTTACCAGAGGATTTAAAGCTTGATACAGCAAATGGTAATATTCCTGATGCTTATGAAAACTATAAATTTGATAGAAAGGCTGCTAATTTAACAATTAAAGAGCGTAGCTTAGAAACAGATTTATTAAATAATAATTTATCATTAGATGGTTATGTAAATGATACTTTAGAAACAATAGCATTACCAGATGGATGGTCTTGGGATGTTCCAGAGACAGTAATTACTGAAGATATGGGAGATGTAAGTGCTACATTTACTAAAAATGGTTTTGAAAAGACAGAAGAAGTAAAAATTAATACTTATGCATCTGTTACATTAGAAGATTTAAGTAAAATTATAGAAGAAGCTAATATATATTTAAATAAAACAGATATGTATACTAATGAAACATTACTAAACTTAAAAAATGTTGTTGATAATGCAAAGGCTGTATTGGACATTGAACCATCAGCAACCTATAAAGATATAACTAAGGCATACGATGATGTAGTTGAAGCTATAGAGAGTTTAGTAGAAATTGATACAGAAGACAATAACTCAGAAGGAAGTCAGGAAAACAATAACCCAGGAGGAAGTCAAGAAGACAATAACCCAGGAGGAAGTCAAGAAGACAATAACTCAGGAGAAAGTCAAGATGACCAAATAACTATACAAGGGGAAAATGATAACATAATTAATGAATTACCAAAAACAGGTGGAAGTAATCAGATTTATTTAGTATTATCTGCTGTTGTAATATTAGGTTTTGGTACTACATTAGTTTCAAAAAGAAAAAAGAGTGTTTCTAAATAATGTTTAATTAATAAATTTAATATAAGTAAATTTAGCTACCAGGGATTATTTTAATAAATTTAATCTTTGGTAGCTTTATTAATATAATTTGGTGAAAAATACTACTAGGGGCTTTTTTTATACTTCATTTCATATCATTGTTTTCGTTTACAATAACAAAATATATAGATTTATTTGGTTTCTCGTCCTATTGATGATTTTAGGTAAACGTGTAAAATGATGATTAAAGGAGGCGTTGGTTATGAAAAAATTAAAAATAACTCAAAAAATGTATGAAAGCGGTGCTCTTGCAATTGTAAGAACAAAGAGTTTTGAAAGAGCATGTGAAATTGCTGATGGATGTATAAAAGGTGGCATACCTGTAATGGAAATGAGTTTTACTCTAAATAATGCTGGTGATATCATTGAAGGATTAGTTGAAAAATATGGTGATGATTTATGTGTAGGAGCTGGTACAGTATTAGACGTTGAAACTGCTCGCTATGCAATATTAAAAGGTGCTCAATTTATTATTGCTCCAAATTATTCTGAAGAGGTTGCAAAGATGTGCAATAGATATCAAATACCTTATGCACCAGGATGTACTTCATTCACAGAAGCTGTAGAGGGATTAAGTAGTGGAGCTACTTTTATAAAAGCATTCCCAATATCTGATTTCTATGGAGCAAAATTAGCAAAGGTATTTAAGACTCCAATACCTGATATGCCAATATTAGCTAGTGGTGGTATAACATTAGATAACCTTGAAGAATGGCTAAGAAATGGTGTTGATATTTGTGGACTTGGTGGATTATTAACAAAAGGAACTTCTGAAGAAATTGCAGAAAATGCTACTAAAATAAAAAATATTATTACAGAATTCCGTAATCAAAAATAAAAATAAGTTTTATGTTAGTATATTGACCAAAAATTACATTGGTTTTTTGTTACAACCAATGAAAACGATTATAGTATAATGAATTTAATAAGATACAAGGGAGGATTTTTTATGAGTATTGAGTTAACAAGAGTAGATTTTAGATTGATTCATGGACAAGTTATTACTAGATGGGTTACTTTATTGGGTATTAATGAAATCGTTACGATTGATACAGTGTTAAGTAAAGATGATTTTATGCAAACTGTATTTAAGATGGCAGCTCCAAAGGGGGTAAAAATTAGAATTTTATCTGTAGAGGATGCGGTTAAGTCTCAACAAAATGGTGAGTTTGAAAATAATAAAGTAATGATTTTATTTAAAAGTGTTAAAGAACTAGATAATGCAATTAGATCTGGTTTAAAACTTAAAGAGGTTCAAATAGGTGGATTAGGTGGAGGTCCAGGCAGAAAAGCAGTTAATAATGCTATTACATTTGATCGTGCAGATGCTGATACTCTATTAGCTCTCGAAGATTTAGGTGTAAATATATATTTACAAACAACTCCTGATTATCCATCTGAAACATTGAAAAAAGCTGTTGAAAAGCTTTAATTAAGGGGGAAGTATAATGGTTATAAAAGCTGTATTAGTAGGATTAGTTTATTGGCTTACAATGGGAAGAGCTTTTTACTATATTTCATTTGCACTTCGTAAACCTGTAGTTCTAGGTGTAGTAATAGGTTTGATTTTTGGTGATGTTCAAGTAGGGCTTGTATATGGTGCAACAATACAATTAATGTATATGGGAGGTATTGAAGCTGGTGGTAATATACCAAGTGACCAAGCGTTAGCTGCTTGTATAGCTATACCAGCTGCTATTATTAATAATATAGATCCATCTGCTGCAGTTGCAATTGCAGTTCCATTTGGAGTTTTAGGAGTTTTAATTAACAACGTTCGTCGTACAATTAACTCATTTTATAATACTAAGGCTGATGATTTAATAGAAAAGGGAGAATATGATAAGGTATCTAAAATCTCATTTATTTTACCATGGTTAACAAATGGGGTATTATACTTCACTCCTGTATTTATAGCAACTTTATTTGGTCCTAGCGTAGTTCAAAAGTTTATAGATATTATTCCAACATGGCTTATGAATGGTTTAGCTAATGCGGGAGGAATGTTACCGGCTTTAGGATTTGCTTTAACATTAGTAGTTATGGGTAAAAAGCAATATATGCCATTCTTCGTTCTAGGATTCTTCTTACATGCTATTTTAGGATTCTCTATGTTAACAGGTGCTGTTCTAGCATTATGTTTAGCATTAATAGTTTCATTATTTAAACAAAATGAGGAAGGAGACGCGCAATATGAATAGTATTAAAGAAAAAGTAGTTGAAAAACAAAAAAGACTTGTTACTAATATTGACTTATTTAAAGTTTGGTTTAAGTGGTGTATGGCTGTCGAAGTGCCTGTAAGCTTTGATAGAATGCAAGCATTAGCGTTTAGTTATTCTGTAAATAAAGTATTAAGAAAAATATATAAAGATGATCCAGAAGAATTAAAAGAAGCAATGAAACGTCATGCATCAATGTTTAATACTAATTGCGATTGGGGAAGCCTTATACATGGAATTGTTATTTCATTAGAAGAAGAAAGAGCTTTAGGTAATGAAAATATTACTCCTGAAATTATTGAATCTTTAAAAATAGGATTAATGGGTCCTTTAGCTGGTATAGGCGATAGTGTTGACCAAGGTATTGTTGCTACTATTCCACTTGCAATATTTGTTCCAATGGCACTAAATGGATCAGTTTTTGCAGCATTTATACCAGCTATTATTTACTTAGCTTGGTCTTACGGTTTTTCATGGTTCCTTGTGAAAAAGGGATATACACTTGGTAAAAATGCAATATTAGATATATTACATTCTGGTAAAGTAAAGAAAGTTATTGATATTGCAAGTATTGTTGGGTTATTTATGATAGGTTGTTTATCATCATCTTATGTAAAATTCACAACAATTTGGACATTTGTAAACGATACTTCAGAAGTTGCATTACAAAGTATATTAGATCAAATGTTACCTAAAATGCTACCATTTGCAGTAGTTATGGGAATGTATTTGTATATTACAAAAAGAGGACCAAAATATTTACGTATAATGGCCTTCACTATGATATTTGCTATAGCATTAACATTCATAGGAATAATTTAGACTTTATTTAATGAAATAAAAAGGAGGAATTAAATTGAAGGTTTTGATTACACCAAGAGGATTTGCTAATTATGGGCTAAAAGAAGTAGAAAATATGAGGTCTAAGGGATTAGATGTATATTATAACAATACAGGTAAGGCATATACTAAAGAGGAGTTTTATAATCTAGCATCAGATGCAGATGCAATAATTGTTGGGGTAGATATTATAGATAAGGAACTTATAGATAATTGTCCTAATCTAAAGGCTGTATGTAAATTTGGAGTAGGAACTGATAATATCGATTTGAATTATGCTAAAGAAAAAGGAATATTTGTTGGTAGAACAGTAGGATCAAACTCTAATGCAGTTGCAGAACATGTCTTATCATTAATGTTTGCAGATGCTAAAAATCTTTATAATACTTTCAAAGAAGTTAAAGATCATAAATGGAATAAGCCTACTGGACAAGAACTAAGTGAAAAAAAATTAGGTATTATTGGATTTGGAATGATTGGTAAAAGAATAGCTAATTATGCAAATGGACTTTCAATGAAGGTTTCAGCTTATGATAGCTTTGAAATTTCAGATGATGATGCTAAAAAGTATAATATTGAAAAGAAATCATTAGAAGAAATTATTTGTGAAAGTGATTATATATCATTACATGTACCTCTAGTTGATTCTACTAAAAATATGATTTCTACTGAAGAATTTAAGAAAATGAAAAACACTGCATGTTTAATTAATGCTGCTAGAGGCGGAGTTGTTGATGAAGAGGCACTATATAAAGCATTAGTTAATAAGGAAATTCGTTCAGCTTACTTTGATGTTTATAGTTGTGAACCACCAACAGCTGATGACAAGCTATTGCAACTAGACAATTTTTTATTAACACCTCATACAGCAGCTAGAACTATTGAGTCTGAAAAGAGAACATGTAAAATGTCTAGTGAAATTATTATGGAAAATTTACTGTAAAATAAGGTGATAATATGAATAAAGATTTACAACAATTTATAGATAACATTAAATTTGAGTTTGAGAAAAATATAGATGAACTAGATACAGAAGCTATTGACAAGGCAGCTGAAATAATAATAGAAAGTGAAAAAAAAGGTGGTAGAGTCCATGTTACTGGAATTGGAAAACCTGGTCATGTAGCAGGATATGTTGCATCATTGTTATCTAGCACTGGAACTAGTGCATATGAACTTCATGGAACAGAAGCAGTTCATGGTTCTAGTGGTCAAGTTAAAAGTGGGGATGTTGTAATTGCTATATCTAATAGCGGTGAAACAGAAGAGTTAAAAGCAACAGTAACTACTCTTAAAGGAAATGGAGCTAAAATTATTTGTTGCACTGGTAAAGCAGGCTCATGGCTATCAAATAATTCTTTAGTAACGTTAGTTGCACATGTAGATATTGAAGGCGATATATTAAATAAACCTCCAAGGGCTTCAATATTATCTGAAATATTAATATTACAATGTTTAAGTGTGGTATTACAAAATAAAAAAGGATTAGACTTAAATCAATATGTAAAATGGCATCCAGGCGGATCTCTTGGTAAAAGCATATTAGAAAAAGTATAAAATCGACATAAAGAAAGTGGGGATATATGTGTCAAAGCTAAATATAGTAATTGCAACTCATGGTAAATTTGGAGAAGAAATAATAAAATCTGCAGAAATGATTGTTGGAAAAATGGATAACATTAAATCAGTATCATTAATACCATCAATGTCATTTGAAGATTTTACTAAAGAAGCTAATACTGTACTAAGTGATTTAAGTGGAGATACTTTAGTTTTGGTTGATTTATATGGAGGGACTCCTTGTAATGTCTTCACAGCTCTAACTAAAAAGTATAATCATAATGTTATTACTGGTTTAAATTTACCTATGTTAATAGATTTATATATTAATACTAATGATAGTAGCGATGTAAACGTTAAAGAAGTGATAGAAAATTGTATTTCTATATTAAAGACAAGCTGTGTACATACTAATACTATGCTTGATTAAATATTAATTTAATAAAAATAAATTATAATTTGATTTTGGGAGGAGAAAAATGTTTGAAGGAATTATTACCCCTATAGTTACACCATTTAATCGTGATAAAGAACAATCTATAAATTATGAGGCTACTGAACAATTAATAGAACACTTAATTAAAAAAGGTGTTAACGGTATATTTATTTTAGGAAGTAATGGGGAATTTCATGTTATAGATGAAGAAGAAAAAATTGATTTTGCTAAAAGGGTTATAGAAATTGTAAATAAACGTGTTCCAGTTTTTGTTGGAACAGGTGCTTGCTCAACAAGGGAAGCTATTAGGTTATCAAAAAAGATGGAGGAGTTAGGTGCTGATGCACTATCTGTTATCACTCCATATTTTATAAAGCCTATGGATGATGAGATTTATGATTATTTTAAGGAAATTGCACATAGTGTAAAAATCCCTATAGTTTTATATAATATTCCAAAGTCTACTGGATGTAATATTTCAAAGGAAACTCTTGAAAAGCTAGCTAAAATAGATAATATTAAAGCTATAAAAGATAGCAGTGGAAATATTGATACATTGAAGGGATATATAGAAGTAGCTAAAAATAGTGATTTAAGTGTTTTAGTTGGCTCGGATTCTAAAATATCTATTGGATATAATTTAGGAGCAAAGGGTGCTATTGCTGGGACTAGCAATGTAATTACAGATGTTTTAGTAAATTTATATAAGGCTCTTAAATCCAATGATACTGAAGTGGCTAATAAATTACAAAGTGATATTGATGTTCTTCGTGCTACACTACCATTAGGAACAGTGCCTTCTGTTATGAAGCGTGCAGTTGAATTAGCTAATATTGCACCGGTTGGTCCAGCAAGAAAACCAGTAAATGAATTAAGTTTGGAAACTGATGAAAAAATTAAAGAAATGCTAAAATATTATAAGATAATTTAATAATTGTAATATGCATAAACAAAATTAAACAGCTATAGAACTTAACTTAGTCGTTTCCATATGGAGAAAATTATGGTAAAATAAAGAGTATATGTAAATGTTTAAATAGAATTTTTTATTAGCTATATCACATAAATTGCAACTGAATTTAGCTGCAGTTTATGTGATAATATTTACTTTTAGAACTTTATTTATTAGAATTAAGAAGGGTAGAGAATATGACTTTAGTTAAAATTTTTAAAGAGTTTATTACAGTTTTTGAAGAAAATAAAAAATATACTATTGGTTTGTTAAATGAATATGGAAAAGTACTTTGTTGTAGTGATAGCAAATATGTAGATACTTATGTAAATATTAATAGTAAAGAAAATAATATTGTTATACGTAATATCTCGATAAATAATGATAATTATGGTTATTTATGGATTACAGGAGACGTTGATAATTTAAAAATGATTAGTAGTTTAGTATATGATGCATTGATTACTAGATTAACTTATCATATTAACACAAATTCTATTAAGCAAAAAGTAACACTTGATGATGAATTGGTAAAGTGTTTATTGGATGTTAATAATTTTGATTTAAATCATATATTAAATCTAGTTTCTATATTAGGAATATATGAAAAGAAAAGTAGGGCAGCTATTTATGTAATTAATGATAATGGATTTAATTCTGAAGAAGTAATTAATCTTAAATTAAGAAAAGATAGTAAGGAACTTATTTATTCTTTATTAGATGATAATAGATTACTATTATTTAAAGATATACCTGATGATTTAGATAATTTACAAATAAAAAAATATTTTCGCAAATATATTCAGAGTCTTCAAGATTGGGGATTTCAAGATTGTATATTTATAATTGGATCAATACAAAATAAATTGAAAAAGTATAATGTAAGCTATAAAAATTGTACATGGCTAGAACAAAGTACCCAATTAACTGAAAATGAACCTATGTTTTTTATGGATTATCTATTGGAATATGTTTTTTCTAAAATCCAAACAACTGATATTAGTGATATATTTGATTTCTATAAAGATCAACATAAAGAGATTGATATAGATGAGTTCGTAAAAATAAGTGATCAACTGATAGTAAATGATTATAATATTACCCAAACAGCTCAAGATTTATTTTTACACAAAAACACTTTAATTTATAAAATTAAAAAATATGAAGAAATTTTTAATATAGATATTAGGGGAAGCTTTAATGGAAAAATATTGTTAGCTTTAATATCAGCGACTTTAAAAAAATATCAGAAACAGAAACAGGTTGGTGAATAAGTATGAATACAAGGATTAAGCTTGTCCGGGTTGATAATAGATTATTACATGCAACGGTAGCCTTAAATTGGAATAAGTTTGTAAATGCTAATTATGCCATAATTGTTGATAATAATTATAATAAAGATCCTTTTTTTATCAAAGTAATGCAATTATGCCTTCCAAAACCAATGGAAGTTAAAATTTTTTCTCCTGAAGAGCTAATGGCTTTCTTAAATGAAGATAGTATTGAAAAGCGTCATTTAATGATAATATTTAAGGATTTGAAAACTGCTGAACTTGCAGTTGAATTAGGTTTTACTCATAAAGAAATACAAATTCCTTATCCAGCAAGTAGAATTGTAATAAAAAAACTATCGGATTTTTTTAACACTGAGGAAATAGAATCAATACGTTTTATACAAAAGCATTCTATTAAACTATTTTTTCAAACATCACCAATGGACAATAAAGAATATTCGATTTTCTTAAAATAAATAATTAATGCTACTACATTATGTAGTAACCTAGATCCAAATACAGATTATTTCCGGTATATTAATATAGAGAATGCCAATTAAACAAAATTTGTTTAATTATACTAGTAAAGAACAAAGGGCAGTTAGTTTTTTATCTTGGTACAAAACTGACTGCTCTAATTAAATTTTGGCGATTTTAAGTTTGAGATTATGAATGCTTTTTATATAATAGTAAAATTAACTTGCACTTATTACAATAAAGCATATTTTTAAAATCATTATCACTAATATTATCACCAGTTTTAATAACAAATCTTTTACCACATCTTGAACATATGCAAGATCTTTCACCATTTATTCGCATATAGTCACCGCTCTCTAATTAAAATTATTTGCTATCAACTTTTCTTTAATGGCTTTATATTCATTTTCATCAATAATTCCAGAGTCAAAAAGTTCTTTTATTTTTTTGAAAATCATCTTTTATCAACGTATATATAAGTTGAGGAGGTGATAAATATGGCAGCAAGTTCAGTATTAGTTGGAAATTCTTTGGGAATAAGCTATCAAACTGGAGTTAACTCTAAGGGAGAAGATGTTTTTGGAGGACAAAGCTTTAAAAACATATCAGCAACTGCAACAGATGATGAGTTAGTAGC
>NZ_JBNOOF010000010.1:0-141575 GCF_050585245.1 Clostridium nigeriense | reverse complement strand
TATTAATTAACCCATTAAATTAGTAAGGTTATTAAACCACACTCATTGTATACTACACAAACACTATTAATAAGTATGTGCATAATAAAATCCAAACCATAAACTAAAAATAAAAATAACACCTAATGGATACCCTCCCTAGGTGTTATTTTTTTGATGATTTAATAATATTAACTTGTATTTTAATTATAGACAGTAATATTATGTTTTATACATAAAAATAATAGTTTTTGCCGTCAAAAATTCGTCAAAAATAAAAATGAACTTTAATAAATTTTGATAAATTTAAAATTTCAATAATAGCCTTTAAAGCTAGTATTTAAGCCGTTTTAAATATTTTTAACAAAATATAAAAAAATATATTTTATACAAACTAGAAATCCTGCAATGCTACTTCAAACCTCGAAATAAAGGGAATTTGAAATAATTCGTCAAAAATATTATTTAAAAAATTTTATATATAAGATTAAAAATATTTATTTTGATATTTAGTCTAGAGAATAGCACTTAGCTTATGTTGGGTGTTATTTTTTTGTTCTTTAGGAAATTATAATGAGGTTACCCTGTGAATAATCTTTTATAATTTCCATCCTTCAGTTTTGAAGTATTAAAATATCATATCTAGGTTCCGTCGCTTCGCTCCAAGTCACCTTGCTATGATATTTCAATACTTTTTTATTGAAATTTCTTTATGTAGTATAGTCAACTTACATCTATATTAAATCCAATGTCAAAATATTAACAGCAAATATTGACAACGTTTGCATTGGGTAATAAAATATAAGTAAGCAGTACTTATTAATGAAATCCATCAAACCCAGTGTAACTTTCAAAATACATAAAACTCTGATATTAATAAGTATTGCGTATATAAATCAAAATGCATAAAATCTAAAGATAATAAATAAATTCAAGCATCCAAAGAATTTTCTTCTTGAAGTGAAAAATCTTTAAATAATATAAAAAGTGAGAAAGAGGTCGTATCAAAATTGATTTATAAAATCAATATAATACAACTCCTTTTTTATTTTTAACGATAATTATTTAATTAGTTAATATTAATAATTATTTCATTTTTAAGGTTAATAATTAATACAAAATAAAAAGCTGTCCTAAGACTGACTGTGATATAAAATAAAATCATATACTGGAATAACATTTTGTAAATAATTCTTAATCTTTATTCTTTAATTGAATTTCAATAATTAATTCGTCGAGTTTCTTGCTAAGTTCCACAACTTTTTCCGTAAGGCCTTCTTTTATATAAAGCTCTTCTAATTCTTTTCGTAATTGTTCTATTTTATCCATAAATCCCCCTGTTAAGAATTATAGGGAATTAGTTTATTTAAAATCAATAGGAAATTGGAGGTAAATATTAGATTAAAATGGAAAAGTATTGGATTAAACTTTTAATTATTAAGTTCAATAATTTTCTACATTTTCTGGAATTTAGAGTGTATAGTGAAAATATATAGTGATATAATATTAAGTACTCTTTGCAAAGGAGGGATAATATGAATTTAAGAAATATGATAAACTCATTATTAAAATTAGGATCTAGTATTTCTAAGAATAATGGAAAAAATTTATTTAAAGCAGGTTTTGTTAATAAGGTTATAAGTAAAAAGATTGATAATACCTATCATATTTATGGAAGAGTGTTAGATAATAAAAATGAATATAGTACTCATATAAAGTTTAATTTAAATGATGAAGTTAAAGAAGTTAAATGTACTTGCAATCAGTTTGAGGAAAATAGTAGAGAAATAAGAAATTATACCTGTAGTCATATAATTGCAACTATGTATAAGTTCTACTATGAAGTTTCTAACAAAGTTAAAAAACAAGAAATAAAAAATATAAAAGATTTAAATAAGTCTTTAAATCTTAATATAAAATTAAAGCAAGTTAAGACTAATAATAAAAATGAATATTATCTTGAATTAAGGGCAGGAAAAGAGGGAACTATAGCAATTGAAGCTTTAGGAAAATTCTTATTTGATGAAGATAATAAATTTAAATATAAGGATTATTTAATTATAGAATTTTTAAGGGAAAAGTTTAAAGAAGATAGAAGCAGAATTGTTAATGGAAGAAGTTTTAAGATTTATGATAATGAGCTTAAGAAGATTTTAGTATTAATTGATAGTAAAAAGATTATTAATTTAAATTTTGATTATATGAATTATACATCTCAAATTTATAAGGAAGATATTCCTTTAATTTTTACTATAAAGAAAAAGGGTGAAGCAATAGTAGTAAAATCTCAAAAGAAAAGTGTAATTCCTTTAGATAGTAATAAAGATATATGGCTTTATGATAAGAAAATATACTTACCCTCAGAAAAACAATTAAAATATTACAAAGGTATTTATGAAAAATTAAAAGAAAAAGATAATTTAGTTTATAAAAGTACAGATGAAAATTTAAAAAAGATAGTATTTATTTTAGGTGAAGTATCAAAAGATATAATTATAGATGAAAGTATTAAGGGTGAAGTAAATAAGATTAATACACCTAAGTTTTATATAGAAAAAGAAGGGCCTAATATTTTTTGTACTTTAAAAATAGAATATATTAATAAATTAGATGGTATTAGGGATGAAAGAGCCATTGAAAAGCTAGAAATGGCTCTTGAAAGATATAAGTTTATAAAGAAAGATGAAAGATTTATTTTTATAGGAAATGAAGAAGATAATTATATATTACTAAAAGAAGGACTAGAATTTTTAAATAAAATAGGAAGAGTAATATTATCTAAGGATTTTAAAAATATTAAGTTAATAGATTCTAAAAGTATTACTAGCTCATTAAGAGAATATAATGAAGGATTTTATTTTGATTATAGAATAGATGGTTTAGAATACGAAGAAATTCCAGAAGTATTAAGGGAAATAAAAATGGCAAGTCCTTTTTATAGAACTAAAAAAGATAGTTTCTTAGATTTAAAGGATTTAAGAGTAACTGAATTTTTTAGAACATTAGAAGAATTAAATTTATTTAATAATATTTATAAGGAAGAAATAGATATAGATAAATTTGATTTAATTCGCTTAGAAAATAAAATAAATAATAAAAAGCTTCCATTTATATCTGGAGAAGAAAAAATAAATATTTTATTAGAAAAGTTGAAAAATAAAAATAAAGAATATATTGTTCCAGAAAATTTAAATGCAAATCTTAGAGAATATCAAAAAGTAGGGTATAACTGGCTAAGATCTATTGAAGACTTAGGTTTTGGAGGAATTCTTGCAGATGATATGGGACTAGGAAAAACTATTCAAACTATAGCATTATTACTATCTAAGGAAGGAAAAAGGAGTTTAATAATTACACCTACTTCTGTTTTATATAATTGGAAAAATGAGTTTGAAAAATTTGCACCAAGTTTAAAAGTTGGGATTATTCATGGTAGTTTAAAGGAGAGAAATATTCTTTTAGACAGTTATAAAGATTATGATGTTTTATTAACTACATATGGAACTTTAAGAAGAGACTTGCTTTTGTATGAAGATAAGGATTTTGATTTTTGTATAATTGATGAGGGGCAAAATATTAAGAATAAAGCTTCAAAAATTTCAGAAGCTGTTAAATCTATAAAAGCTAATTGTAAAATAGCTTTAACAGGAACTCCTATTGAAAATAATTTACTTGAATTATGGTCAATATTTGATTTTATAATGCCTATGTATTTATTTTCTGTAGAGAAGTTTAAAGATAAATTTGTTAAGGGAAATGATGAAGATTTAAAAGAATTAAAGGAGCTTATTTCTCCGTTTATATTAAGAAGATTAAAAGAAGAAGTATTAGATGAGTTACCTGAGAAAATTGAAAAAGAATATATAATTCCAATGTCAAGTAAACAAAGACAAGTTTATAATTCCTCTATGAAGGAAATTAAGATTAGGCTTAAGGAAAATAAAGATAATAAGATATTAATATTATCTTACCTTACAAAATTACGCCAATTATGTTTAGATCCTTCGCTTTTAATAGAAGACTTTAAAGAAGAAAGTTCTAAGCTAAAGGCAATAGAAGAAATAGTTAATGAAGGTATAGAAGCCAATAAGAAGATAATTATATTTTCACAATTTACATCAGCTTTAAATAAAATAGGAAATAAGTTAAAAGATAATAATATTGAATATTTATATTTAGATGGAAGTATAAATGCAAAGGAAAGATTAAAACTAGCTGAAGAATTTAATGAAGGTAAAACAAATGTATTTTTAATTTCTTTAAAAGCAGGTGGAGTAGGACTAAATTTAACATCTGCAAATATAGTTGTACATTTTGATCCATGGTGGAATCCTGCAGTAGAGGACCAAGCTACAGATAGGGCTTATAGAATAGGACAAAAAAATGTAGTAGAAGTTATAAAGCTAATTTCAAAAGATACTATAGAAGAAAAAATTATAAAGTTACAAGAAGAAAAGAAGGAATTAATAAGCAAAATTATTGATGGAAATATGTTAAATGGCAATAAATTAAATTCAATTACAGAGGAGGAATTACTAAATCTTTTTAGTTAGTAGAAGAATATGGATATATATACTATAGGTCATTCAAATTATACAATGGAAAAGTTAATACAGATGCTAAGATATTACAATATTAATACTGTTGTAGATATTAGAGGAACTCCTTATTCTAAATATAATGTTCAATTTGATAAGGAAAGAATAAAATATACTTTAACAAAGGCAGGCTTTATATATATTTATATGGCTAAGGAGCTAGCAGCAAAGAGAATAAATAAGATTTCTTATAATAAAGAAGGATATTCTGACTTTGAAAAAGTAGTAGAAGAAGAAGATTTTCTTAAGGGTATAGAAAGACTTAGGGATGGTTGTAATAAGGGATATAGAATTGCTTTACTTGGAGCTATGCAAGATCCTATAAGATGTCATAGAAGTATTTTAGTTGGTAGAGCTTTAAAGAAAGTAGGCTTTAATGTTATGCATATTTTAGATGATTTAAGTATTAAAGATCAAGATTACATAGATGAAAGAGTGTTAGATAAGTATTTTCCAGATAGGTCTCAGTTGACTATAGATGCTTTATTAGGTAATGAAATGACCAGAGAAGAAATGATTGATGAAGGTTATAGAATGGCAAATAAAGAAATTGGTTATAGGATTGAAAATTTGCCTATAAATAAAAACTAGAAGCTAAATAAGAAAATTGAGCTACCGCAATAGTAGCTCAATTTATAATTTTCAAAACTCCTTTAGGAGTTTTTTTCCTTAATTTTTAATTATTCATCATTCATTGTGCTAGCGAAGCGAAGCACTAAATTACTCGCCAAGGTTCTTCTATTTTTTCTTGTACTATAGTGTATTCAATTTCTTTTGATTCTTCTCTAGGAAGTTTAAGTTTTTTTAATTTAGTTGTAAATTCTTCAGAAAATACTTTTATAGATTTCCCTATATTTTTTGCTGATGAATTAAATATCTCTAAAGGAGTTAAGAAGTGTTTATTGTCTCTAAATTCATCCAAAGATTTTGCTGCTTCCTTTGATGCTTCAAGTGCTATATTATTAATTTCATCTATCATATCCTTATTAAAACTTTCAGGATATTTAACTTCTAGAACTATTCTATAACTTATAGTTCTTCTTTGTTTACATGGTATTTTTACAGTTAAATCATTTCCTTCTACTTCTCCTAAGTAATTTTCTAAAAAGTCATTTCTTTCTTCAGGTATTTCAATAGAAGATAAAACCTTTGAATAAGTATTTTTAATATTATCTGTTGTAAACTCTTTCTTAGCAGTGGTTAATGATTCTTTTCTTAAACCATTCTTATCATTTACTTCACTTCTATAGCATATAAATGAGTCTATCCTATTTAGGTCTACACCAAAGTAAACCCATCTTCCTCTAAACCAACGTAATCCAGAAACACTTCTTCTATCTACATTTAATAAGAAGGCCCAGTAATTTCTACCTCCTCTTTCCCATATATAAGTAAATTTAAATAAGCAAAAGCTAATGGAGCCTGGACTTACAGCCTTAGTTTGAGAACCACTTCCTTTACTCTTTCCAGTTGAACCTTGATTTAAACTTTTAACTTCAGCACTATCCTTAGAAGGAATAAAATTAGGTGGTGGACCTATATTTAAGTTACTTCCTTGAGATGGACCACCTGGAAATCCGGGAATAGGATTAGGAATCATTGGATTGAAGTTTGTAAATTGAGGTGGTCTTAACATAGAATCATCTTGATAAAGAATTGAGTCATCATCGTTATAATTCATAAATAAACTCCTAATGTAATACTTTATAATTATTATAGGTAAAAAAATTAATAATGTTACATACAATAATTGTTAATTAAGCATTTTATATTGATATATCAATGGGGGGATTTTATGGGGTAAATATCAGGCTTGCTAAATTAAGTGATTATAGGAATATAAGTAGTATTTCAAAAGAATTGCATTTATATCATGTAAAGAATAGACCGGATATATATAAGGAAGCTAGGAAAACTATTTATAGAACTTACTTTAATGAACTACTAAAGGATAGGGAGATAGAAATATTGGTTATTACATTAGATGAAAAAATAGTTGGCTATGCAATTGTAAGGTACGTAGATTTAAAAAATGTAGATTTATTAAAGGATAAATATTTTGCTTATATAGATGAAATTTGCATTAGAGAAGATTTTAGAAGACAGGGCTTAGGTAAAAATTTATTTGAATATATTTATAAATTAGTAAAAAGTAAAGGTGTAGATACTTTAGAACTTGGTGTATGGAGTTTTAATAAAAGTGCATTAGAATTTTATAAAGCAATGGGGATGGTAGAGAAAAATATAAGAATGGAAAAGAAATAAAAGAGAATTTATATATTAAATTATAAGTGGAGAAATTTTGTTGTAAATCAACTATAGTTTTTATAGTAAATAAGCAATAGGATATTTTTCACTTTATTTATTTAAATATATCTATATAATAGAAAAAACGTTAGAATATATTGACATTTATAACTATACTGTATATAGTATACATATACGGTATTTACGGATAATACAGTTTAAGAGGTGAGACAATGAAGATATTAATTAGTAATTCCTCAAAACTTCCAATATATGAGCAAATAGTTAATTCAATTAAGGAAGCCATTATAAGTGGAAGTTTAGAACCAAATGAAAAATTACCTTCTATTAGATCCTTAGCAAAGGATTTAAATATTAGTGTAATAACTACTAAAAGAGCTTATGAGGAACTTGAAAATCAAGGCTTTATAGAAACAGTAGGAGGAAAGGGCTGCTATGTATCTTATTTTAATAAGGAATTAGTATATGAAGAAAAACTAAAGGAAATAGAAGAAAAACTAGAAGATATTTTGAATATAGCTAGGTCTATAAAGATAAGTAAAAATGATATTAAGAGTATGATAGATTTATTGTATGAAGGGGATTAGTATGATTAGATTGGAGAATATCAGTAAAAGTAGGGGAAATTTTAAGCTTGAAAATATATCTTTTGAATTAAAAGAAGGATATATTATGGGATTAATTGGACCAAATGGTTCAGGAAAAACAACATTAATAAAACTTCTTCTTGGATTAATAAAATCTGATGAAGGTGAAATTAAGATTTTTAATAAGGATATCTTTAAAGAAGAGGTTTATGTTAAAGACAATATTGGTTTTGTTTTTGATAATTTTAATTTTTATGAGCACTTAAATATTAAAGATTATAAAAGAATATTAAAAAATTCCTATTCTAAATTTGATGAAAAGTTGTTTGATTCATATATTGAAAGCTTTGGAATTAAAAATAAAAGTTATATTGGAAATTTATCCAAGGGGGAAGCTATCAAAGTTATGCTAGCTGGTGCCTTATCTCATGATGCAAAACTAATAATTTTAGATGAGCCAACAGCAGGTTTAGATCCAATAGTTAGGAAAGAGATTTTAAAGCTTTTACAAGAAGTAATTGAAGATGGAAGTAAGAGTATTATTATTTCAACTCATATAACTTCAGATTTAGATGGAATTGCAGATTATATAACATTTATTAATAAGGGAAAATTAGTTTTTACAGAAGATATGGAATGGATAAGAGAGAGATTTAGACTTTTTAGAGGGTCAAAAGAAGAGTTAGAAAATAGTAATTTAAATTTTATATCTATTAAGAAAAATAAGTATTATGAAGAAGGTCTATTTATAAATAGAAAAGACTTTGCTTCAGAAAATATAAGTACTCCAACCTTAGAAGATATAATGTATCACTATATAAAGGGGGAAAAGTAATGCTTAAATTAATAAAAAAGGATTTATTAGTATCACTTAAAATTAAATCATTAAAAGCAGTTATATTAACCTTTATAGTTGGATTATTCTTACTAAGTATATTCTCATATATTTTTCCAACTATTCTTCCTATAATTATTACTTATATAGTAGTTATGAATAGTTTCTATTATGATAGTTTAAATAACGCTGAAAGCTATATATTAAGCCTTCCAAATAAAAGAGAAGATGTAGTTTATTCAAAGTATATATTAGTACTTTTAATATTATTTTTATCTAATATACTAATGTACATCTTATTTGGAATAAATATTTTAAATTCGGCAAGAGTTATGGTACTTCATGATGTTATTGTAAGTAGTACAACTATATTATTTAGTTTTTCAATAATATTACCTATTATTTTTAGATACAGGTATAAAGTAGGAAGAATAATAGCACCATTTATTACTATTTTTATTGGATACTTAAGTTTTAGAAGCAATGCTAATACTCTTAATAATTTTATTGAAAATGGAAAAGAGACAGCCTTAATTAGTTTATCTAGGAAAATAGGAGCTTTAACTTATAATATATTTAAATTTAACAATTATGATTATAGTGGTGTAGCAAGTACTATATATATTATTTTATTATTCATAATAGCAATAATACTATTCTTAGTTTCAAATTATATAGCTATAAAAATATGTGAAAAAAGAGATTTAGGGTAGGAGGCTAGAAGATGAATAAAAAGTTTATATTAGTGAGTTTAAGTATTTTTATTTTAAGTTTTGTTTTTATATTAGGATTTAAATTTATATTAGGTGATAAAGTTTTATATGAAGATGCAGTGAATTATGACCAGGGAGAACCCGTAATAAAATATGTAGGATTTGAAGAGGATGATTATTTTTATAAAATAAAAGTAAGTATAAAAAATAATAGTGAGTATTATGCTAGCTTTAATAATATAAGTTTACAATTTTCTGATAGATCTTCTGTATATTTAGGAGATGCTAACCCTGTATTTAAAGGATATGACAGTGGATTAAGAGAGTATTATAATAATTATAAAGAGGGAATGGATGAATATAGCGCGTTTTCAGCTTCAAAAGAAGAAAGGGAATATGTATTTGAAATTCCTAAAGGATTAAGTTTTGATAAAGAAGTTTTTGATACTAATAGAATGACTATTTCATATAATGCTCAATATTTTAAGTATAGATTTGGTTCTAAAACTGTATTTTATAATGTTTTTTCTAGAAGTAGCGTAAAATTTATAGATAATTCAATAGATCCATATACAATAGAATAATATATAGTAAAAAGTATTAGATGTTAAAACTAGTTCCCCAAATATTATATTTGTGCTGAGTGTTTAAGGAGAGTGGTATAAAATCACTCTTTTTATTTTTTTATTAATATTATTAGATTAGGGAATTATGTGTATTTTTAGTTTGAGTAATGTATTTTACTTATATTTATTAGTTGGATATATAATTTTATAACAGCATAGTTTTTTATATATTTTAAGTAGTATTTTATATATATTGCTTTTATTGGATTTGCTACAATAAAATAGTGCTTATTTTAATATATGTTTATTTAAGAGGGGGGAAGAAAAAATAGTTTTTTAATTTAATGTAAAAATCATATGATAGTGGGAGGAAAAATGAGAAGGATATTTAAAAAGTCAATAATTTATTTTATTATGATCACTGTGTTAATTTCTAATATAAGTGTTTCATCAGTAAAAGCGGTTGAAAAAAGTGATGAAGGAATTATAGTTAATGCAAGTGACTATGGGCTCGATTCAACAGGAGAAAAAGATAATGCCAAAGCTTTAGTTAACATGTTTGAAAATTTAAAAGAGTTAGGAAAGAATGGAGAGCATGTTACATTAATATTTGATAAGGGAATTTATCAAATAAATAAAGAGAATGCTCCAATTAGGGAAGTTCATACATCGAATACAGATAGTGTACAATTTCCAAATAAATCAATTGGTATTTTAATTGAAGATCAAAAAAATTTGACTATTGATGGAAATGGCTCAGAATTTATTATTAATGGAGATATGATGGCTCTAGCTATTATACAATCAGAGAATATAACAATAAAAGATATAGATATAGATTATCAAGTGCCTACGACTTCAGAAATGACTGTAATAGATTATGACAATGATAATAATACTATTGATTATTTTATTCCAGAATATTTAAATTATGAAATTCAAGGAGCTGATATTATATGGAAGTCTGAACAAAAGTCAGATGGAGAATATTATTGGACAGAACGTAATGCTCACAATAATTATGGGATATCAATAAAGTATCCAACAGAATTAATGGGAAGATCATATTATTCAAATTCTAATCCATTTACAAATGCTCAGTCAATAGAGAAATTAGATGATTCAAGAGTTAGAATTAAATATAATTCAAGTCCAGCATTTGAGATTGTGAAGGGAATGAACTTTCAACTTGTATCAAACGCTGTACGTCCAACGGCTGGGGCCTTTATATGGGAAAGTAAAGATATTAATGTAGTAGATATAAAGATATCATATATGCATGGATTTGGGTTTTTAGTTCAAATGGCAGAAAACGTTTCCTTTGATGGTATACGTATGGAAACTGACATTGAAACAGGACGTAATACATCAAGCTATGCTGATGGAATTCACGTTTCAGGAGCAAAGGGGAAAATAGAAATTAAAAATTCTTTTTTCAATAATACTCATGATGATCCTATAAATATTCATGGAACATTTACTAGGGTAGAAGAAAAACTAGATGGTAACAAATTAAGATTAAAATATGTTCATAATCAGCAAGGAGGATTTCAACAATATTATCCAGGAGACAAAGTTATATTTTATAGTCGTGATGAACTATCTTCAATGGATGACGAAAAGGAATATACAGTAAAAAGTGTAGAGGGACCATCAAAAGATAATCTTAAAGAGATGATTGTGGAGTTTGAAGAAGAAGTACCAGATTATTTAACTGAGAAAATTGGAAATGAACCAAAGTTTGTAGCTGAAAATGTAACATATACTCCGGAAATTTATATAAAAAATAACGAATTTAAAAATGTATTTACTCGTATGATACTGGCAACATCACGTAAAAAAATAGTTATTGAGGATAATTATTTTGAATCACCTTCAATGGCAACACTATTTTTTTCAAATGATTCTGATGAGTGGTATGAATCAGGTCCAATTCGTGATTTAGAAATAAGGAATAACACATTTAAAATACGTAGTTTAGGAAGAACTTGGTGGAAGTATGCACCAGCAATATATTTTCATCCAGTAACAAAGGGGGGAGAGTTCCCAGATCAATCAAATCCAATCCACAAAAATATTACAATTGAGGGAAATAAGTTTTATTTAGAAAGTGATGGAGCATTACGTGCTGAAAGTGTTGAAAATCTAACATTTAGAAATAATGAGATATATAGATTAGATCCTAGTGTGGATTTAAAAATAGAAGGCTCGGATAAACTGTATGTAGGTAATAAAAGTAATATAAATTTAACTTATGATGGAAATGTTGTAACTGGGCTAGAGTCCTTACCAGGAGGACCAGAATCAAACTCAGGAACAGTAGCTAATGCACTAGAGTTCAAAAATAGTAAAAATATTATAGTGGAAAATAATTATTATGATGATGGATTAAGAAAGAATGTATTACTTGAAGGAATGGATGTTGAAAATTTAGAGCTTAAAGACGATTTAAAGATACTAACTAATAGAGAAAAAACTGAACCGTCAGAAACCGTTAGTAATATACAATATGCATCAACTAATCCTGAAATAGTAAGTGTTGATGGTAGTGGAAAGATTACTGCAAATAAGAAAGGTATAGCAGAGGTTTTTGCGTACTATATTTGGAATGACACTATTATTGAATCTAATAAACAGCAAATAACAGTTTTAGATCAGGAAAATTCATTAGCAAGCGAATTTGAGTTTGAATCTGATGTAATAGCCATTAATGGAGATGTTGGGACAAGCTTTAAAGCTAAAGGAGATATTAATCCAAATGAAATAAAATATACAATTCATGATAATGAGACTGTAAAGTTAGAAGAAGATACTTTTTATGGCTTGAAAACAGGATTAGCAAGAATTACAGCAGAATATAAGGGCATTGAAAAAACAGTTTTTGTTATAGTAAATGGTAAGGATGATCAAAAGGTTTTAAATGATATAATAAATATTGAAGATAAAGACAGCAATTCAATAGTTTCAGATGATAGTATTACAATAACTCGCAAGCCTGGAAATGATTTGTGGGGAGAAGATAATACATTAAATAACTTAGTAACTATTGATTTAGGGAATATTGACACAAGCAATTTCACAGGAACAGTAACAATTGATGGATTACCAACGCGTATGGCAAATAATTGGGATTCTGCATATTTCTTAATTATGAAGAAAAATGATAATGGAACTGTTGATCGTAATAATTACTTATCTATAGGTAAGCGGGCTCATGCTGATGGATTTGGAACTGTTCACGAGATAGATTCTACAGGAAGTGAATATTCGACAGGAAATACTAGTGAAAATTCTATTACAAAAGCAACTTTTGCAATAGAAAAGCAAGGTAGTGTTGTTAATTTATATTCTATAGTAAATGAAAATAAGAATAAGGTTAAAAGTGTTGATATATCAAGCTTTGGAAAAGAGGTTACACTTGCAGTTGCAGGTTGGGGATCGGGACAGACTAATAAAAATATTACAATTACAGATATTAAATTAGGAGAAGGTACTGTTGATGAGATTTTATTAAATAAACCACTATCAATAATGACAAATGATGAATCTAATTTTGAAATTTCTAATTTAGAGCACTCAGTTGACAGTAATGATAATATTACTATTAACTTTGATTCAACACATGGAGGTAGTAGTATATTAATAGTTAGTGAACCAGGAAATAACACATATGTTGTAAATGGGAATACTTTTAAGGCTAATGAAAATGGAGAATATAAAGTGTTTGCTTTATCACAATTACCAAGTGGTAAATATTCAAATATTATTAGTACTAAATTTAATTATGAAGTAGAGGCTAAAAGTGGTTTTTATTTAAATGGTAAAAAGATAGTTGATGGTGATATATTGACTATTCCAGGGAATTTAACAAAGTTGGAATTAATAAATTACTATAATAACAGTAAATCAGTAATAGATATTGCTAATAAGGATGTAGTTAATGGAGAGTTTGGGACTGTTAAATTAGAAAAAATAAATAGTAATACAACAGGTATTGAATCCATTGAAGCGGTAGGATATGGTGATATGGATTTATCAAATGAAAATTCATTTATTAATACAGATAAAAAAGATAATACTATGACATTTAATATTAAACTATCTGAAGGGACAGAGAAAATTTTAGTAAAAAATTATGACCATGGAATAGATTACGATGTAGTTCAAGATGGAGATAGTGCAAAGGTAACTATTCCTGTTTATAATGGATTGATTAGTGTTGCATTTGAAGCTATTGCAGCTGATGGGGTTACAAAAAAAATTCATAGTGTCCATATAATCCGTTATGCTGACATTGTAGAAGGATTTAAAAATATTGATGTTAATGGAGAGAGTATAGATATTTCAAGTGATAAAATAAATTTAGAGAATAAGACTAATAAAATTTCCGTTAATTTAGAAGCCAATGATATAAATTCAGAAGTAACTATAATAAAACGAAATAGTAATGGAATAGAGGAATTAGCACAAGGATTAGATGTATCAGTTGATAATGGTGATGAAATTATTTTAAGAATAATTCATGAAAATAAACGTATGATGGAATTTAAGACTTTTATAGTAGAGAATTCAAAAGAGCCTGAATTAGATATCAAACCATTGTTAGATTTAATAGAGGAAGCGGAAAATATAGATTTAACAAATAAAACAGAAAAAAGCAAGGAAAAATTCCAAGAAGTATTAGATGAAGTAAAAGTAGAAGTTGAAAAAGGAATCACGGCAAGTGATGAGTTAAATAAATTAATAGATAAACTTCAAAAGGCGATGGAACAGCTTGAAGAAAAATTAGATATCAAACCATTGTTAGATTTAATAGAGGAAGCAGAAAATATAGATTTAACAAATAAAACAGAAAAAAGCAAGGAGAAATTCCAAGAAGTATTAGATGAAGTAAAAGTAAAAGTTAAAAAAGGAATCACAACAAGTGATGAGTTAAATAAATTAATAGAAAAGCTTGAAAAATCAATTGAGGATCTTGAGGATAAAGAAGAGGAATTTAATGGTGGAAGTGATGAAGGAAATCAAGATAAGATTGATGGTGAAGTTGAAGAGAATAAAGATGAATCTTCAGGGTTACCTGAAACTGGAGATAAGGCAGGGACTTTAGGACTATGTATTTTGTTAATATTATCTATGGGAAGTATAATATTAATAGATAGAAAGAAATCTAAAGAGATATAGTGGATTATAAAAATATCTTTAAGTAATCTTAGATAGGTTTTGTAATTTCAAATTAGGCAGTAGTTGGTTTTAAAATAAAACAGACTGCTGCTTTTTTGAAGTATGTTCAATATTTTAAGTATAGTATTAATAAAAGTACTGTAGTTGGAAATGCTTTTTATAGTAGTAGCGTAGAGTTTATAGATAATTCAATAGATCCATATACAATAGAATAATATAAGCCAAAAAAAGTAGGAGCATAAGCTTCTACTTTTTTACGGATTATTTAATTAATATCTATTTAAGTTTAAATTTATAGCTTAATTTTTCTTTTCTTTTTTCTCATAAATTGTGTCATATGCATTTTGTTCTTCATTCATATTTTTTACTATTTCCTCTGATTTCTCTCTTCTACACTTTTTGCTAAGCATGCATGCTAATCCGTCCATGTATAACACCCCTTTTATGTTTATTTCTTTAAAACAATTATACTATATTATAATCAATTTATCAATAATAGTTACTAAATAGTAATAGTTATTAAATTATCAGGTTTGATAGTTATTAAATTATCAATATATATAATTTATAGTATAGTAAACACTCTAATAAAATTTAGTATATCCAGATTTATAAAAAATATGTATGTGTTATATTCACTTTTTTTCTGATTTTAGCATACTAATAAAAAATCAAAGTGAGTTATTTAGTATAAAAATATTTGTCATATATAAACAAGGAACATGAATATATTTTATAAAAAGGAGGGGAGTCATTTGAATTTCAAGGAATTTATTAAAAGTGATAGAGATAGCAGAAACAAGGAAAAATTTGAAGGAACATTTCTAGATTATTTAGAAATAGTTAAAGCTAACCCAGATATAGCTAAGCTTTCACATAGAAGAATCTATGACATGATAGTTAGTAAGGGTGTTGAAGTACTAAAGGGTGATGAGAATCCGAAGATTAAGAAGATATACGGCAATGATTCTATAAGAAAATATGGATTCTTTAAGGATGATTTCTTTGGTATTGATAAGATAATTATGAAGTTAGTTAATTACCTCCATTCAGCATCTATGAATGGAGAGGAAGCTAGACAAGTATTATATTTAGTTGGGCCAGTGGGAGCAGGTAAATCTTCTTTAGTTGAAGCATTAAAAAAAGCTTTAGTAGAATGTGAACCTATATATTCAATAAAGGGATGTCCTATGCATGAAGAACCTTTACATTTAATTCCAAATCATTTAAGGCCAGAATTTGAAAAGTTATTAGGAACAAGAATAGAAGGTGACTTATGTCCAGTATGTAAGTATAAATTAATAAATGATTATGATGGAGAATATGAAAATTTCCAAGTCGAAAAAAAAGATTTTTCTATTAGATCAAGAAAAGGAATTGGTGTAGTACCACCTGTAGATCCAAATAATCAAGATACTTCTATTTTAACAGGTGCAGTAGATATTTCTAAAATGGATATGTATTCAGAAGATGATCCAAGAATTTTTTCGTTAAATGGTGCTTTTAATGTTGGTAATAGAGGATTAGTTGAGTTTATTGAAGTATTTAAAAATGATGTTGAATATCTTCATACAATAATTACAGCAACTCAAGAAAAATCTATTCCTTCACCAGGAAAGGGTTCTATGATTTACTTTGATGGCCTTATAATTGCTCACTCTAATGAAGCTGAGTGGAATAAGTTTAAATCAGATCATACTAATGAAGCTATATTAGATAGAATTGTTAAAATTGAAGTTCCGTACTGCTTAGAGCTTGATGAAGAAGTTAAAATTTATAAAAAGATTTTGAAGAAGAGTAACTTCAACGCTCATATTGCTCCACATACAATAGAAGTAGCAGCTATGTTTGCAATTCTTTCAAGATTAGCACCTTCAGCAAAGGTGGATCCTATAACTAAGCTAAAGATTTATAATGGGGAAGACATAGTTGAGAAAGGTGGTACCAAGAGGATTGATATTAGTGAGCTTAGGGAAGAAGCAGGTGCCTATGAAGGAATGAAGGGAATCAGTACAAGATTTATAATTAAGGCTATAGATAATGCTTTATCTAGCTCTGAATATAATTGTATTAATCCTTTAAGTATAATGGAAAGCATAGTTAAATCTGTTAAAGAATTAGATATAGCAGCAGAAGATAAGAAAAAGTATTTAGGATTTATTCAAGATACAATAAGAAAGGAATACAATAAGATCTTAGAAAAGGAAATTACTAAGGCATTTATACATTCATTTAGAGAACAAGCAGAAAGCTTATTTGATAATTATATAGATAATGCAGAAGCTTATGTAAATAAGAGTAAGATAAAGGATACATCTACTGGTGAAGAATTAAATCCAGATGAAGAATTTATGAGAAGTATCGAAGAACAAATTGGGGTTTCAGAAAATTCTTCTAAGGGCTTTAGGGCAGATGTTACTTCTTATATGTTCTACTTAGTTAGAAATGGAAGCAAGATTAATTATACTTCTTATGAGCCATTAAAAGAAGCAATAGAAAAGAAACTTATGGCATCTGTTAAGGATCTTTCAAGAATAATAACTAAGTCTAGAGTAAGGGATTCTGAACAAGCAGAAAAATATAGTTCTATGGTTGAGGAAATGCAAAGGAATGGATACTGCCTACATTGCTGTGATGTAACGCTTAAATATGCAGCAAACAACCTATGGAAGGATTGATATAATGGCAATCTTTAGAGATAATGCAGATAATCCATTAGAGCATGATAGATCTATAGAAGATAGAAGAAGACATAGACAATTAGTTGAAAAATCTATAAAGGAAAACTTGGGAGACATCCTTTCTGAAGAAAGTATAATTGGTGAAAGTAAAAATAAGAAGTTTAAAATTCCTATTAAAGGAATAAAAGAATATCAATTTGTATTTGGCAGAAATAATAAGGGGGTTGCTACTGGAACTGGGTCAGAAAAAAGAGGGGATAAACTTGGTGACGGTAGCAGTTCAGGCTCTGGCAAAGCAGGAAATAAAGGTGCTGGAAATAATGCTGGAGATGATGTATATGAAACTGAAATAACATTAGAAGAGCTTATGGATTATATAGTTGAAGATCTAGAACTGCCAAACTTAGATAAAAAGAAGTATTCAGAAATAATAACAGAAAGTGCAGGTAGAAAACGAGGTTATCAAAGATATGGAATAAATCCAAGGCTTGCGAAAAAGAAAACTGTAATAGCTAAGATGGCTAGGAAACAAGGAAAGAAAAGAGCTTTAAGAGAAGCTGGAATAGATAATGAAATCACAAGATTTCCATTTAAAGAAGAAGATCTTAGATATTATAGAGTTAAGAAAAAACCTAAAAAAGAAAGTAACGCCGTAATGATATTTATTATGGATGTTTCGGGTTCCATGGATAGCACTAAAAAATATTTAGCTAGATCCTTATTTTTCGTTTTATCTAGATTTATTAGAAGAAAATATAATAATATTGCTTTTGAGTTTGTATCTCATACAACTGTTGCAAAGGTAGTTAACGAATTTGAATTTTTCCATAAGGCAGAATCAGGAGGTACCTACATTTCTAGTGGAATAAATACAGCTTTAAATTTAATCAGAGAAAAATATCCACCAGAGATGTGGAATATTTACCCTGTTTATGCAAGTGATGGAGATAATTGGAGCGAAGATAATGAAAAAGCTATGAAATCTGTTAAAGAACTGTGTAGCATAAGTAATATGTTTGGATATGCAGAATTATTACCTTCTACTTATTCAACTACTATGTATTATAGGTTTAATAAGGAAATTGATCATAAAAACTTTACTTCTGTAATGGTTAAAGAAAAAAAAGATTTATGGGGAGCCTTGAAGATAATGTTATCTAAAGAGCTAAAGGAGGAATAGCTATGGAATACAATGTTAGCACTTTAGAAGAGTGGAATGAAATAATAGAAAAAAAGGCAATAGAATTTGGGCTTAAATTTTATCCACAAGAATTTGAAATTATAGGCTTTAATGAAATGTTAGGATATGAGGCATACGTTGGTATGCCTTCTAAATATCCTCACTGGAGTTATGGTAAAGCCTACGATAAAAATAAAACACTATATTCATTAAATATGACAGGATTACCTTATGAAATGGTAATAAACTCTGAACCATGTTTGGCTTATTTAATGAGAGAAAACACATTATTATTACAAGTATTAACAATGGCTCATGTATATGGACACAATGACTTTTTTGCAAATAATAGACTTTTTGTAGAAGGAACTAAAGCTAAGAATGTTATAGAAATGTTCAAATTAGATGCTGAAATTATAAGAGGATATATTAATGATCCTAATATAGGCTATGAAAAGGTAGAAAAGATATTAGATGCTGCTCATGCTATTAGATATCAAATACCTAGAGTAGTTGGAGTAAAGGAATTGTCTGATAATGAACTAAAAGAAAGTTTAATTTCAGATTATAATTATAAAAAGGAAAATAAGGGGTTATTAGATGCAGATGAGGAAATTGATTTCCCGGATGTATCAAAGATACCTTTAGAACCTTGTGATGACGTTTTAGGATTTATTATAAAATATAGTTCTTTAGAAGAATGGGGAAAAAATATATTAAAAATAGTTAGAAGAGAAACTGAGTATTTCATTCCTCAAATTGAAACTAAAATTATGAATGAAGGATGGGCTAGCTTTTGGCATTATAATATATTAAAATCTCTTGAATTAGATGATGGGCTACATTTTGAATTTTTAAAGAGACATAATGATGTAGTTGCACCAATTTTAGGAGGGATGAACCCTTATTATATAGGGTTTAAAGTATTTCAAGATATTGATGAAAAATATGGAAGAGAAAAGATATTTGAAGTTAGAAAAACAGAAAGGGATAGCTCTTTCTTAAGAAGATATTTGACTAGAGAACTTTGTGAAGAACTTAATTTATTCCAATATGCTAAGAAGAGTTTTGATTATGTAGTTAAGGAAGTTCCTGATGATGATGGATGGAAAGAAATAAGAAATAATTTAGCAGATACTTGTGGAGTTGCTTCTATTCCATATATAAGGGTAACTAATCTAAATAGAAGAGATTTAAGTTTAACTTTAGAACATTGTTTTGATGGAAGAGAACTAGAGCTTTCATATGCAAAAGAAACTTTAAAATATGTACAAGATCTTTGGGGACATAAAGTTATATTATTATCAAAAAATAAAGATGGAAAGTCTGTAGAACTTGTTTGCAATGAGGATAGGAATATTTTTGTGAATTAGCATACGTAAAGTTTTTAAGGACACAATTAAGTTAAGCCTTGCATAATGTATAAGTGTATAAATTTTTAGGAGAATAAAATGGATCTTAATGGAAGTAAAACAGAACAAAATCTTTATAGAACCTTTGCTGGTGAAGCAAGGGCAAGAACTAGATATAATTTATATGCTGAAAAAGCAAGGCTTGATGGATATCAATGGGTTGCAGAAATCTTTGATGAAACTGCACATAATGAATTAGCTCACGCAAGGGAAGTTTATGGAACTTTTTTAAATTTAATAGGATGTACTAAAAATAATTTACTAGATAGTGTTTTAGGGGAAACTAACGAATATGAAAATGTATATAAAAAATTTGAAGAAGAAGCAAGAGCAGAAGGATTTAATGATATAGCTGATTTTTACAAGGAGTTAGCTGAAGTTGAAGAAGCTCATTCAAAGAGATTTAAGGAGCTTTACGATAAAATCGAAGATGGAACTATGTTTAGAGGTCCTGCAGGATCTTTATGGGTATGTATGAATTGTGGTTATATCCATGAGGGAGAAGAAGCACCTTTAGTTTGTCCATTATGTAAGTATCCAAGAGCATACTTTAAGCCTTATTGTAAGGTTTCTAATGTTTAAGGAGGGTGCTTATGTTTATTTCAATACCAAAAGAGTTTTTTGTTCCAGTATTATTTAGTGAAGATTTTAGTTATAACTTTCAAAGTGACACAATGGAATATGATACTGCAGTAAGAAGTATAACTTCCAATATTAGTAATAGGCAAAAGCTTGCTGATATTGATTTTATAAATGATATAAGACAAGATGGGGAATTTACAACTAATTATATAGAAAACATAAAAGATAAAGAGATTGAAGAACAATTAATAGATTATATAAAAGGTTTTATGAAATTTATAAATGAGCTTAAAAATGCTAATTGTTTAGGAAAAGGTGAAGATGAAATTATAAAATTAATAAATTACTATGCAAGAGGTTTTAGAAAACTTTATGATGATTATATTAAGGAAATTTCAAATGTGAGAAGACCTTTATATACAGCTGATATAGAAGGTTTTATAGATCATTATATTGGTAGACTTGAAGATTTGTATAATAGGAATTTAGCAGAGCTTAATTGTGAGAACTTAGATTATGATACTATTGAAATGACTATAGATGAAATAGTAAATGATGCAAGAAATATATTAAAGGAAGAAATAAGAAATATTAATTGTAATCTAGTTAATAGAGAAAGTTCTTGTAAAAGTTATAATAATATAGAAAAAGCTTTTATGGAAAGTGATAATATCTATAACACTATTGACAATGAATTTGTACAGGAAATGTCTAAATAGTTAAGTAAGCAGGTGATTAATTGACCTACAGGCATCTAATAAAGGATCAATACAACGATGTAAATAACTTAACAAGTCTTTTAAACTCATTAGTTAATTCTTATAGATTATTAATTGGAGGAGCATATGAGCTCAATAATATATCAGAGGCTAGAAAAAGTGATGTAAAGGAAGCAGTAAAAAGGGCAGATAATTTAGGGGAGATAATTGATGAGATAATAAAGACACTAGATGATTGTAATACTTCTTATGTTAAGTATTGTAAGATGAAGAAAAATTTTATTGATGATAAAGCTATTAAAGATAATATCTTAACTGAAATAAATAAAGATTTAGATTTTAAAAATTCTTCAGGTAGAGATGAAGATGATGAAGAAGATGAAGAAGATGAATAAAGAGCTGCCCAAAGGACAGCTCTTTATACTTTTTTTAATTTAAATGTACTCACCATAAGATATGCTCCAATTATTAATAGTGCAATTGGAATCCATGGTGATACTGGATTGTTTATTGTAAAAAATATAAATATAGCAATAAAGCTTCCAGCTATAGTTATAGGCACTCCTGTAAATACTCCATCAAAAGTTGAGGTATTGTATCTTGCTAATCTATAAGCTCCACAAATTGGGAATGCTAGTAAAACTATAATTCCAATTATTCCTGCTGGGCCTACTTCATTTAATTCATACATTAAAAATGTAAGGATAGATGGAGCAACTCCAAATGAAACTAGGTCGGCGAGGGAATCTAATTCTTTTCCAAGTTCACTAGAAACATTTAGCCATCTTGCAACTCTTCCGTCATATCTATCAACAAGTGCTGCTATTAATATAAAAAAGCAAGCAAATAAATAATTTTGGTTAAAAGTGTATAAAATAGATATTATTCCACATGATAAATTGATAAATGTAAAAACATTTGGGATAAAACTTTTTTTCATATAATCACTCCTGCTATAAAGGTTAGAAGGAATTTAGTTGCCTTCCCCTATTATCATTGCAATATTATACCACAGTTTCTCAATAAATATAAGGTATTTAAATATTAAATTAATTATTTAGAAAATTTAAAATAAATTAAGATAAAATTAAGAATTTGGACTAATATTTAATTTGATTTATATGTAAAATGAAATATACTATATAGTATATTTTATTTTATGGAATTATTATATTTTTATTATTAAAAACCAAGGAGTGGTAGTTTGAAAAAGGTTAAATTTATTTATAACCCATACTCAGGTGAAAATTTAATACTAGATCAACTTGATAAGGTTATAAAAATACACCAAGAATCAGGATACACTATTGTCCCATATAGAATAGACAAAAATGTAGATGTAATTAATGCATTTAATGATTTTAAGGATAACAATTACTATTATGTTTTAATTGCAGGTGGGGATGGAACTATAGATAATGTAGTTAATGCTATGGCTAAGTGTGGAATATCGGTTCCAATTGGAATATTACCTGTTGGAACTGCTAATGATTTCGGAAAATTTTTAGGTATGCCATCTGATATAAGTAAGGCTTGCAAACAAATTTTATCTTCGGAAGTTACGTCAGTAGACTTAGGAAGTATTAATGATAAATATTTTGTGAATGTAGCAAGTACTGGATTATTTACTGATGTTTCTCAAAAAACAGATGTTAATTTAAAAAATACTATTGGAAAACTTGCATATTATTTAAAAGGTCTTGAGGAATTACCTAACTTTAGGAAACTTGCAATAAAAATTAATTCAGAAGAGATGCAGTATGAAGGGAATATGTACTTTATGTTAGTATTCAATGGACAAACAGCAGGTAACTTTAAGTTAGCAACTAGAGCAAATGCAACAGATGGATTACTTGATGTTATTATATTTAAAGCAATACCTATTATTGAATTAATACCTTTATTTGTTAAGGTATTAAAAGGAGAACATCTAGATTCAGAAAATATAATATATTTTAAAACTAATAACATATATATTGAATCACAAGAGGATATAGTAACAGATATCGATGGTGAAAAAGGACCTGATTTCCCACTTAATATAAAATGTATAAAAGGTGGGCTTAAAGTTTTAGGTGTTAAAAATTAAGGATAGAAATTAATTATAAAAATAAACTGTAGAATTTAAAAGTTAGAATATAAAGTTATTGTTTTTAATTTGGCTGTCATTTAGGCAGCCATTTTTAATTTTTTTTTGTTTTTAATTCTTATTTGTTAATTTATAAGTTGCCTTTTTAGTTAAAATTAATATAATATAGTATTGGAAAGAATGTATAATATATTAAAAAATAATTTATTCTAAATAAATAAGGGGTGAATTTAAATGGAGGGTGTCCCTCAGAGTAGCAGTTTAATAAAATTGAATATTAGATTTTTAGAGGAGATAAACTTCATTATAAATTAGCATTCTTAAATTTCTCCTCTAAAAAGTGAGGAGGAAAAGATATGAAGAAGCTATCAGTATTTCTATATACCAATATCCTAGGAAAGAAGATTTATGATGAGTTTGATGAAAGTATCGGAGAACTTAAGGATATTTATGTAACTACTGAAGATGGTTATCCTAGGGTGATTGGGTATAAGGTTAGAAGAGATGGATCTACTTTTCACTATGAATTTAGAACTATCAACTTTTATCAACAAGATGGTAATAAGATTAAAATAGTTACAAGAGGAAGTAAGGAAATACTACCAAGGACATATTCCTATCTATTATCAGAAAATTTACTAGATAAAAAAATAGTAGATATTAATGGAAAGCAAGTAGTAAGGGTTGATGATTTAAGAATTGCAGAAATTGCTGGTGAATATAGAGTTATAGCTGTTGAAACTGGACCTTATGCTAGATTTAGAAGACTTAACTGTGCAAAACTTGGAAGCTTTATATATAAAGTTTTAAGAAAAGATTATGAAGATAGAGTTTTAATGTGGGATGACGTTGAATCATTAGAAATGGTAAATAACAATTTACAAATTTCAGTTCCATATAAGAAGTTATCTACACTGCACCCAGCAGACTTAGCTGATATATTAGAAAATTTAGATGCAAGTTCAAGAAAGCAAATATTTGAATCCTTAGATGAAGATTTAGCAGCGGATACTTTAGAAGAAATTGATCCAGAATATAAGGGTAGCATAATTAAGGATTTAAGCGAAACAAAAGCAGCAGAACTTTTAGAAATAATGTCTAATGACGAAATTGCAGACGTGTTAGATGAACTTGATGATGAGGAAAGAGAAAAAATCCTTGTTAATTTAGAAAAAGAAGATGCTGATGAAGTTAAAGAAATACTTGAATATGAAGATGAAGCTGTAGGTAGTATAATGAGTACAGACTTTATTTCCTTTAATTTAGACATAACTGTTGGAGAAATTATAGATATATTAAGAGAAATGGAAGAGTTAGAGGAAGAGGAATTGTATAGAATTTATATAACTGATGAGGAAGAAAGAATTCTTGGATCCATTACTCTAGCTGATTTAATATTAAATAAGCCTGAAGTTAAGGTTAAGGATATAATGAAAGAAGAAATTGAAGTTTTAAGAAATGATATGGACGTAGAAGAAGCCATAGAGTTAACAGCTAAATATGATTTATTAAATATACCAGTTGTAGATGAAGAAGATAAGTTAATAGGTGCTGTAAATGCTCATGATATAATAGATGAAGTTCTATATCCAATATGGAAGAAAAAAATAAGATAATAAGTGAAATATTGACAATAAATATTTTCGTCTCTATAAAGCTTAGAGACGAAGTTTTTTTTATCAATATTGGGAGGATTATATGATTTACAGTAGTGCATTAGATTTAATAGGAAACACTCCAATTCTAAAACTAAATAATTTAGTTAATAAAAATAGTGCAGAAGTTTATGTTAAATTAGAAAAATATAATTTAGGTGGAAGTGTTAAAGATAGAGCTGCTTTAGGTATGATTGAAAAAGCTGAAGAAGAGGGTTTATTAAAGAAAGATTCTATTATAGTAGAACCTACCAGTGGTAATACAGGAATTGCATTAGCTATGATAGGAAGACTTAAGGGGTATAAGGTTATTATAGTTATGCCAGATACTATGAGTAAAGAAAGAAGAGATTTAATTAAGGCTTATGGAGCTGAACTTATACTGACAGATGGAGCAGAGGGGATGAATGGAGCTATTGAAAAAGCCAAGGAGCTTTCAAAAAAAGATAATTATTTCATGCCTCAACAATTTGAAAATTTAGCAAACAGCAAAAAGCATTATGATACTACAGCAGAGGAAATATATAATGATTTAAAAGATTTAGACGTATTTATTGCAGGAGTAGGAACTGGTGGAACTGTAACGGGAGTAGGAAGTAAATTAAAGGAGAAAATTAAAAATATAAAGATAGTTTCAGTAGAGCCAACTAAATCACCAGTATTAAGTGGTGGAAGAGCTGGGGCTCATAAGATTCAAGGTTTAGGGTCGGGATTTATACCGGAAATTTATAATCCTGGAATTATAGATGAAGTAGTTAATGTTTCAGATGAAGAGGCATTTAAGATGACTAAATTAGTTGCTGAAAAAGAAGGGATATTGCTTGGCATATCATCAGGAGCAGCTATATACGTAGCTTTAGAAATCGCTAAAACATTAGGAAAAGGCAAGAAAGTCTTGGTGATAGCACCAGATGGGGGAGAAAAATATATTTCCATGGGTATATACGATTAATAGCAATAAGTAATTGTAATAAGGAAACTCACTATTCATATTTGTTCATAGGAGTAAGTTCAATTTACAAAATCAAAGATTTTGAATTTCACTTAAGGGAGGATCAACTGTGTTTAATAAATTAAAATACGATATAAATAATATATTAGAGAACGATCCAGCTGCGAGAAGTAAGATTGAAGTGTTTTTATTATATCCTTGTATTCATGCATTAATAGCTTATAGGATTGCACATTTTTTATACAGTCATAAAAGATTTTTTTCTGCTAGATTAATATCACAAATTGCTAGATTTATTACAGGAATCGAAATTCATCCAGGAGCAAAAATAGGGAGAGGATTATTTATAGATCATGGAATGGGAGTAGTCATTGGAGAAACTAGTGAAATTGGTGATAATGTAACAATTTATCATGGAGTTACACTTGGGGGAACTGGAAAGGAAAAGGGAAAGAGACATCCAACTATTGAAGATAATGTTATAATTGGAGCAGGAGCAAAAGTTCTTGGACCTATAGTTTTAAAGAGTGGTAGCAGGGTAGGTGCTAATACTGTTGTTTTAAAGGATGTTCCCGAAAAGGCGACTGTGGTTGGTTGTGCAGGAAGAAATATAATTAAAAACGTAAATGATATAATTGAAGTAGTAGATGAAGACGGAAATAGAAAAACCATATATAATAACATGATGATTTAGAGGTTTATTATGAAAAAAGATGAAATTATAAGATTTTGTAATTCTTTAGGTTTAGATACTTTAGGATTTATAAAGTGTAGGGAATTTACAGAGCTTAAAGACTTCTTTTATGAAAGAAAAGAAAAAGGCCTTGAAAATGAGTTTGAAGAAAAGGATGTATTAAAAAGAATAAATCCTTTTAATTATATGGAAGAGGGAAAGACTATTATTTCGATAGCTTTCCCTTATCTGCATGATGTTAATTATTTTGATAATGGTTTTTCAGTTTATACTAGAGGAACTGATTATCATAGAGTAGTTAAATCTTATTTAAGTAAAGTATGTGAATTTATAGAAGGTATTGGAGGGAAGGCTCTAGCTTTTGTGGATAGTAATTTTTTACCCGAAAGACATATAGCGTATTTAGCAGGTATAGGATTTATAGGAAAGAATAACTTAATAATTACTAAGAAGTATGGGTCTTATGTATTTTTAGGAGAGATTATAACAGATTTAGAAATAGAAACTAATGAAAGAAATTATAAAGAAATTCAAAACTTCAAGGAATGTGGAAATTGTGAACTTTGTTATAAAGCTTGCCCAAGTAAAGCAATTAATCCATATAAGAAAAATAGTAATATTTGCGTTTCTTATTTAACTCAAAAAAAAGATTTAGATGATAAGCATATGAAATTACTAAAAGGAAGAGTTTTTGGATGTGATAGTTGTCAAAATAGCTGCCCATACAATGAAAAAATTGAATTTTCTAAAATAGAGGAATTTTATCCTCATGATTTTATGAATAAAGAGAATAGTATTCAATTAATAAATGCTAGTACAAAAGAATTCAAAGATAGTTTTTTCAAAACTTCTTGCGGATGGAGAGGAAAGAATGTTCTAAAAAGAAATGCTTTAATTAAAATTAATAATGATAAGGGAGATATTAGTATAGTTAAAACAGATTCTCCATATTTAAAAGATTATGTTGATAGACTTTTAAATAGTAATAAAATATAATATTAAATATAAAGCTAGGAAGTGAGGGAAAATAATGTTATCACCAACATTAGTAAAGGTAATAAATGCGTTACCAGAGTCAGTAGTAGTAAAGATAACAAAATTTATTGTAAATAAGTATTTTAAAAAATATGCTAATATTAAAATAGAAGGATTTGAAAATATAGAAAATGCTAAAGGACCTATAATTTTTATATGCAACCATTTAAGCAATGCAGATGGCCTAATTTTAGATAAGATACTTAAGGAAAAATATGATCCAACCTTTGTAGCTGGAATAAAATTATCAAATGATCCAGTAACTAGATTTGGTACTATGATGGTTAAGAATATAGGAATTAAACCTAATTCAGCTGATAAAGAAGCAATAACCAATATAGTTAAATTAGTTAGAGGTGGAGAGAATCTTATGATTTTTCCAGAAGGAACTAGAAGTAGGACAGGAGCTATGATAGAAGGTAAGAAAGGTATATTATTAATTGCAAGACTTACTAAGGCAACAATAGTTCCAATTGGTATGACTGGTACAGAAATTCTTCTTCCTATAAATGATAATGGAGATATGGGGGGAGAAAAATTTAATTATTCAGATGTAAATATTAAATTTGGAAAGCCTATATCATTACCAAGTAAGGAAAAAGAAGAAGGTAAACATGAATATGATGAAAGATGTATGGAATACATAATGAAGTCAATTGCAAACTTACTTCCTGAAAAATATAAAGGAGTATATAAGTAGGTGATTTAATGAAAAAAAGAACTAAAGCTATTTTAGATATTTTAAAAGAGGATTATCCGGATGCTAAATGTGAGCTAAATCATGAATCTCCATTTCAGCTTTTAGTAGCTACTATACTTTCTGCACAAACAACAGATAAGAAGGTAAATGAAGTTACTGAAACTTTATTTAGAGATTATCCAGATCTAGATGCTTTTTTAACCCTTTCAGTAGAAGAACTTGAAGAGAGAATTAAGCAAATAGGATTATACAGAAGTAAAGCTAAAAATTTAATTATGATGTGTAATCAACTTAAAGAAAAGTTTAATGGAGAAGTTCCGAAAACAATGGAAGAAATAACTTCATTAGCTGGAGCAGGGAGAAAAACTGCAAATGTAGTTTTATCAAATGCATTTGGTGTTCCATCTATTGCAGTAGATACGCATGTTTTTAGAGTATCAAATAGGCTAGCTATGGCTAATTCAGATAATGTTTTAGAAGTTGAAATGCAATTACAAAAAGAACTTCCCAAAAAAGAATGGAGTTTAACACATCATTTATTAATTTTCCATGGGAGAAGATGTTGTATAGCTAGAAATCCTAAATGTGAAATATGTAACTTAACTCAGTATTGTAAGTATTATAAAGAAGTTAAGAAAAAGGAAATTAAGAAGAAATAAAAAATAACTAAAATGAAAAACTTTATAGTAAATTTTTGATGTTGGAGGGACGGTATATATGAAAATTGGAGTTTTAATGGGAGGAATATCTTCAGAAAGAGAAGTATCATTAAGTAGTGGTAATTCTATGATTCAACATATCAATAAGAAGAAATATGAAGTAGTTCCTGTTGTTATAGATAAGAAAGAAGATGTATTAGAAAAAGTTAAGGGCTTAGATTTTGCTTTGCTTGCTTTACATGGAAAGTTTGGTGAAGATGGAACAGTTCAGGCTGTATTAGAAACTTTAGGAATCCCTTATTCAGGTTGCAATACTTTAAGTAGTTCTTTATGTATGGATAAGGATTTAACTAAAACTATATTAAAGGCTAAAGGAATTAGAACTGCAAGATGGATAAATGTATCTTCAGTTGATGAAATAGATTATGATGCAATAGAAAAAATGGGATATCCAGTATTTATTAAGCCTACAAACGGTGGATCAAGTGTTGCAACATTTAAAATAACTAATAAAGAAGATGTTGAAGCAGCTGTTATAGAAGGATTAAAGTGGGATAAAGAAGTTATGATTGAGGAGTTTATAAAAGGTGATGAAATAACTTGCCCAGTATTTGATAATGAGTTGTTCCCAGTACTTGCAATAAAAGCGAAGACAGATTTTTATGATTATGAACAAAAGTACTCTGCAAATGGAGCAGAACATTATGCTATAGATCTAGAACCAAAGATTTATGAAGAAGTTAAAAAAATGGCTTTAGAAACTTATAAAGCATTAAAGTGTTCTGTTTATTCTAGAATTGATATGATTATTACTGAAGAAGGAGTACCATATGTATTAGAAGTTAATACATTACCAGGTATGACAGCAACTAGCCTTTTTCCACAAAGTGCAGGAGAAAAAGGAATAAACTACTCTGAATTCATAGATATGATAATAGAATATTCTTTAAAGAAGAATTAATAAAACTTAAGAAAAAATATAGATAAACCTAAGACAAAAATAAATAAACCAAAGTGATTTACTAAAAATTGGAACATATAATAAAGTAAGAGTAATTATTTTATATATAATGGGAGGAATTTTTATGAATTTTATTCTTTGGGTTTTATTTGGAGCTGTTTTAGGTTTACTTTTTTCTGCTTATCAGGCAAGAATAGTTATGAAGGCTGATGAAGGAAATGAAAAAGTAAAAAGTATTTCTGCTAAGATTAGAAAAGGGGCAGATGCATATTTAAAAAGACAATATAAGGGTGTCGCAATATTTTTTGTTTTGATGTTTCTTGTGTTTTTAGTAATGAGTTTTTTTGGATATGTTTCAATATTTTTACCTTTTTCTTTTGTTATTGGTGGATTTTTATCAGGACTTACTGGATTTATAGGTATGAAGGTAGCAACTCATGCCAATTCAAGAACTACTACTGCAGCTAAGAAAAGTCTAAATGGAGCTTTAAAAGTTTCATTTAAAAGTGGTTCAATAATTGGTATAGTAGTAGTTTCTTTAGGGCTTTTATATATAGCTTTAGGTTACTCATTCTTGGATTGGTATTATAGTGATTTAGCAGAAGCAGAAAGATTACTTCAAGTTACAACTAATATCTTAACTTTTGGAATTGGTGCGTCTTCAATGGCTTTATTTGCAAGAGTTGGTGGTGGTATATTTACAAAGGCAGCAGATGTTGGTGCTGATTTAGTTGGAAAAGTTGAAGTTGGAATTCCAGAAGATGACCCAAGAAATCCAGCAGTTATAGCAGATAATGTTGGTGATAATGTTGGTGATGTGGCAGGTATGGGGGCAGATCTTTATGAATCTTATGTTGGTTCATTAATATCTTCATGTGCTTTAGCAGTAGCAGCTGGATTATCAACAGAAGGAGTAGCAGTTCCTTTATTAGTAGCAAGCTTAGGAGTAATAGCCTCTATATTCTCAACTTTCTTCGTTAGCGCTAAGGAAGATGCAAGTCAAAAAAATCTTTTAAGTGCATTAAGAAGAGGTACTTACATTTCTTCATCAATTGTAGCTGTAGGATCCTTCTTTATTGTAAGAGAATTATTAGGATTAGAAAACATAGGAATTTATTTTAGTATATTATCAGGACTTATTGCAGGGATACTAATAGGATACTTTACAGAGTATTATACTTCAGATAATTATAAACCAACTAAAAAATTAGCTGATATGAGTAAAACAGGACCAGCAACTATTATAATAGGGGGACTTTCTTTAGGAATGGCATCTACTGCAATTCCAGTAATAATAGTAGCAATATCGGTGTTAATAAGCTTTAATTTATCAGGAGGAGCACAAAATTTTAATTTAGGATTATATGGAATAGCAATTTCAGCAGTTGGAATGTTATCTACATTAGGGATTACTCTTGCAACAGATGCTTATGGACCTATTGCAGATAATGCAGGAGGTATAGCTGAAATGGCAGAGTTAGATCCAGAAGTTAGAAAGAGGACAGATGCTTTAGATTCTCTAGGCAATACTACTGCTGCAACAGGAAAAGGATTTGCTATAGGTTCAGCAGCCTTAACAGCTCTTGCATTTATAGCGGCATATAAGGATTCTATTGAAAATATAGTTAAAAGTGGAATATATAACTTTGAATTTAATTTATCTATATTAAACCCACAAGTATTAATAGGATTATTTATTGGTGGTATGGTAACGTTTTTGTTTTCAGCGAAGACAATGGATGCAGTAGGACGAGCTGCTTCTAAGATAGTAGTAGAAGTAAGGAGACAATTTAAAGAGATTCCAGGTCTTATGGAAGGAAAAGGGCAACCAGACTATGAATCTTGTGTGGACATTTGTACAAGGTCTGCTCAACAAGAACTTATTACAATAGCAATAATAGCAATAGCAACTCCTGTAATTGTAGGATTAATTCTTGGACCTAATGGAGTAGCGGGGTTACTTGCGGGTTCAACTGTAACAGGATTTGCTATGGCAATAATGATGTCAAATTCAGGAGGGGCTTGGGATAATGCTAAAAAATATATTGAATCAGGAGTTTTAGGTGGAAAGGGATCAGATTGCCATAAGGCAGCAGTAGTTGGTGATACAGTAGGAGATCCATTTAAAGATACAACTGGACCATCTATAAATATATTAATAAAATTAATGTCAATGGTATCAATAGTATTTGGTACATTAATACTTGCTTTTGGAGTATTATAGAAAAAATGAATATATAAATCCATAATTAATAGAAATACTACACTCTTAAGAGTGCAGTATTTTTTATCTTTAGACCAGTTATAAAAATATTATCTGTGAATAACTTTTTATAATTTCCATCATTTAGATTTGAAGCGCATATATTAATTTTTCGATAGCTTGGAAGCTAGAAACAGAACAAAAATTTATAATTCCGAAGGATGAGGAATTATTACATTTGGTATATAAAATATAAATAACATAGTACGGTGACTTGGAACGAAGTGACGGAACAAGTAATATGTTATTTATATTTTTAAGTTTTTTTTAAGAAATTATAAACTTTATTATTAAGATATTTTATCTAGAATATAGATAAAAGCTTAGAGTATGATAAACTAATCTTAGAAAAGAAGGGGAGTGTATATTTTGAGTAAAGAAAGAATTTTAATTGTTGATGATGAAAAAGAAATTAGAGATTTAATAGATATATATTTAAAAGGTGAGGGATATGATACCTTAAAGGCTGAAAATGGTGAAGAAGCTTTAAATATTTTAGAAAAGCAAAATGTTGATTTAATAATTTTAGATATAATGATGCCAAAGGTTAATGGTATTGAAGCTTGTTTAAGAATAAGAGAAGAAAGAGAAATGCCAATAATTATGCTTTCTGCTAAATCAGAAGATATGGATAAAATTTTAGGATTAAATACTGGAGCAGATGATTATTTAACTAAACCTTTTAATCCTTTGGAGTTAGTTGCAAGAGTAAAATCTCAGCTTAGAAGATATAAAAGATTTAATAAGGCATTAGCACAAGTTGATACTCAAGAAAAAGAAGATAATATATTAGAAATAGAGGAATTAAGTATTAATTTAGAAACTCATGAAGTTTTTAAAGAAGGGGATGAAATTAAACTTACTCCAACTGAATTTGATATATTAGTATTACTTGGTGGAAATAGGGGGAAGGTCTTTAGTATAGAAAATATCTACAATAGTGTATGGAAACAAGATTTTATGCAGTCTGATAATACCGTTATGGTTCATATAAGGAAGGTTAGAGAAAAGATAGAGGATGATCCTAGAAAACCAAAATACATAAAGACTGTGTGGGGGGTTGGATATAAAATTGATAGGTAGAAAAAAAGAAAAGAAGGAGAAAGTGAAAAAAGAGAAGATTGGATTTTTTAAGAGATTAAAGAAGCTTATCCTAAGAATTTTTTATAAGTTTTACAAATCAAAACTTGGAATTAAATTTAGAGAGCTTTTAGAGTGGGTATATAGAAGAATAGAAAAAAGCATTAGATTTGAGCTTATGTTAGTCTTTGGTATTTGTTTTATAGCTTCATTTTTATTTTATGGCTTTGCGAATAATTTATTAGCTAGAGATAAAACTATCACTAAACTTGAATATGATTATGGTGAAATTCAAGATAATGCTAATTATATTGCCAAAAGTCTAAGTGGTGATTATGGTTACAATGAAATTCAAGGACTTGAAGATGAAGAAACGATAAATAATATACTGAATAATTATAGTAATGAAAAATCTAAAATATATCTAACTGATTTAGATGGAAATATTTTATATAAGGTAAATGGAGATGGACAAGATAAGCTAGACATATATACTATATTAGACAGAAGTAATACAGTACAAGAAGAGGGAGCCGAGAGAGTTTATATTTATCCTGTTAATATAAGTGGTGATAGAGCGTATCTTATATATTATAAAACACCTACACCATATATTTCTTATGACTATTATACAGATACAAACTCCTTTTTAGCCCTTGTGCTCTCAGTGATTGTGTTTATTTCTATATTTATAATAGTAACTAATAAGAAAATGAAGTACATAGAGGAAATTGCATCTGGAGTTAGGATAATATCAAGTGGAGATTTATCTTATAGAGTTCAAGAGAAGGGAAAGGATGAAATTAAAAATTTAGCTGGAAATATTAATACTATGGCAGAAGAAATAGAAAGTAGAATAGAAGCGGAGAGAAGATCGGAAAAAACTAAAAGTGAACTTATTACCAATGTTTCTCATGATTTAAGAACTCCATTAACATCTGTTATGGGTTATATAGGGTTAATTAAAGAAGGTAAATATGAAGATGAAGCTATGATGAGGGAGTATTTAAATATTGCCTTTAATAAATCTAATCAGCTAAAGGAATTAATAGAGGATTTGTTCGAATATACTAAGCTTAATAATCAAGGTATAGTGTTAGAAAAAAATAAAGTTAATATAGTTGAATTTTTATCTCAAATTATAGAAGAGTATATTCCTATGTTTGAGGAAAATGAAATAGAGATAGTTAAAAAATTTGTAGATGAGAAGTATATAGTTGAAATAGATGCAGGGAAAATGGTTAGAGTAATTGAAAATCTACTTTCTAATGCTATTAAATACTCATATAAACCTGGTGAAGTAATAGTATCTACATATAAAAATGATGGTTATGTTAATATAGTAATTAAAAATAAAGGCGATAATATACCTAAGGAAAAGGTAGAAAGATTATTTGATAGATTTTATAGAGTAGATGAAGCTAGAAACTCTAATGTTAAAGGTAGTGGCCTTGGACTCGCCATATCAAAAAATATAGTTAAATTACATGATGGGAATATTTGGGCTGAATGCGTAGGGAATGATGTAAGCTTTTGTATAAAGTTAAAGTGCATTAATTAAATATTAAAGTAACCTTTAAGAAGGTAGTTAATAAACTAATATAGAGATTATTTTTCTTGGAGGAAAAATGCAAAATAAAAATCCCAACAGCACTTTTGGAATAGATATAAATGAATATACTCAAAATGTTAATTTTCAAACTTTAGCAAGAACTATAGACTTTTTATACTTGAGATCTTCAGGTTCTGGATCAGGAAGGTTTAGAGTAGATAGAAAGTTTTTAGAGTTTGCAAAAGCAGCTAGAAATTATGGAATACCAGTAGGAGCATATCACTTTGCCGTGCCTTCCTATGACTTAACTACAGCAGATTCACAATGTGATGATTTCATAAACATATTACAGGAGGGTTTTGGAACGAGGAACTATGGTGATTTATTTCCTGTATTAGATGTGGAAACTCCTATAGATAATAAAATAAGCACAAAAGCATTGATTGATTGGATACAAAGATTTAGACAAAGGTTTGAGAGAAAAACTAGGCGTAGATTAATGTTATATACAGGAGCTTTCTTTATAGAACTTTATAATGATTTTAAATTACCTGATGGAAGTCAACCTTTAAAAACTATGCCTTTATGGATTGCAATGTATACTAATGTAGAAATAAATCCAGATTATCCTCCAAATATTGGAGGTTGGACTAGATGGAGAATATGGCAATATAGTGAAGGTGAAGTGGTTCAAGGAGTTGGAAATCCAGTAGATGCTAACTGGGGTCCAGATAGTTTAGATCTTTTGATGCAACCTAAACAAGTTAGAAATTTAAGAGCAGTTAAGCAAAATGGAATGTTAAAAATTACTTGGAGTAAGAACCCTGATATAGATCTTTTAGGATATAATATATTTGAAAATGGATACTGGATTGGAACTGTAGATAAAAATGATACTAGTTTTGAGATTAGTTTATCAGAGCTTCCTGTTAAAACTAATGTTCCAGTAACAATATCTATAGAAGCTTTTGATGCTGATGGTGAAACATCACAAGTTAGAAGTAAAGTTGCTATATAAAGTTAGTGAATAAAGATGGAAGGTTTATTATATATAAAAAATAGATTTTCCATCTATTTTTTATATATAATAATTGGAAATAATTACTTGAAAATAATAATTAAATGTTAATATATTTATGTTAAATTTAAGTGAAAAATGTAATATAATATTATGGACATGTGAATTATTATGCTTAGTAGGAAGGAGTGGGGATGTTGAAAAAAATTAATAAAAATACATTAATAGCTGCAGGAGTTATACTTGCATTAGTTATAATAGGAATTATTGGATACTTTTTTTCGTTAAATAAAAAAGTTGCAGCTTGGGAAGATAAAGTTTATCCAGAGGTTTACGTTTATGGGGTAAATATAGGTGGATTAAATAAGGAAGGGGTTGTATCTGTATTAAATGATAAGCTAGCGCAGGCGATTATGGACAAGGAGTTAAAGGTTGTTGTTGGAGATAAGAGTCTAGAATTAAGCTATAGCGAATTAAATCTAACATACAATACTGAGGATATAGCTACTGAAGCATTAGCTTATGGAAAAGATGAGGGATTATTTGCTAAGAAATCTTTAATTAAAGGTAAGAATACTATAAATTTAAATGCTGATATATCTTTTGATGAAGAATCATTAGTAGCTTTTGAAGATAAAGTGTTAGAAGAAGTTAATATTGAACCTAAAAATGCAGAGATAGTAATAAATTCTGGTAATATAACAATTACTCCAGAAGTTTCAGGAAAGACTATTGACAAAGAAGAACTTCATAATAAATTAATAGAAAGTATTAATGGAGATCCAAGTGATGAAGTAGAATTAACTTTTGATTTAGTAGAACAAGAAGCAAAAATAAAAGCAGAAGATTTAAAGAAAATAACTGGAGTTATTAGTAGCTATAGTAGTAAATATTCTAATACTGGTGATGGTAGAGTTAAAAATATGGAAATAGCAGCTAGTACTATTAATGGAACTATAGTTATGCCTGGAGAAGAGTTTAGTTACAATGCATTAATTGGAGATACTACACCAGAAAAAGGGTATGAAAAAGCTAATACATATGTAGGTAATGAAATAGTGCCTGATTATGGTGGAGGTATTTGTCAAGTATCAACTACTTTATACAGAGCTGTAATGAGAGCAAATATAAGATCCACAGAAAGAACTAATCACTCATTAACAGTTTCATACTCAGAACCAGGATTAGATGCTACAGTAGCAAATCCTTATTTAGATTATAAGTTTGTTAACACTTATGATTTTCCAATATATATTCAAGGTTATGTTAGTGGAGGAGTAGTTAATTTTTCAATATACGGAAATGTTGAAGCCATGGGAAATAAGACTTATGACCTTGTAAATGAGATACTTGAAAAGTATGATCCAGAAGTTAAGTATGAAGAAGATTCAACTATGGAAGAGGGAACTGAAAAAGTTGTATCCTATGGTATGCCGGGATATAAGGCAAATTCCTATCAAGTTACTTATGAAAATGGAGTGGAAGTAGATAGAGAGTTAATATCTACAGATGTTTATATGACAACTAATACAGTTAAAAAGAAGGGAACTAAGAAAAAGGAAGAAACAAAGAAGGAAGAAACTCAAAATCAAAATTCTGATGAAAACAAAGACCAAAATGCTGATCAAAATTCTGATCAAAACAAAGACCAAAATAAAGAAGAAAATAAGGAACAAAATTAGTAACGGTATTGATATTAAAAACATTTTACATTTGTAAAATGTTTTTTACTTTATTTACTCTTAAGTTTATTGTCGAATACTTTTGCAAATGATATTATTAATATAATAAAGGTGGAAAAGGAGTATTTTATGGAATACAAGATGGTTTGTATTGATATGGATGGAACCTTACTTGGAAAAGGAAGAAAAATATCTAAAGAAAGCAAAGAAGTTATAAAAGAAATTCATGAAAAAGGTGTAGAGATAGTTGTAACTACAGGAAGAATATACAATAATGCAGCTTATTATTCGCATCTTCTTGGAGTTGAATCCCCAGTTATCGCCGCAAATGGGGCTATTGTTAGAGAAAAATATACTAATAAAGTAATATATGAAAATCCAATAAAGACTGAAGAATGTATAAAGTTAATAGAAATATTGTACAAAATGAAGTTTCTTTTTCATTTTTACACTTTAGATGGAATTTATTGTGGAAGTGAAGCAACAAAATTTGTGACTAAATTATATATGACTAAGCAAGTTGGTTATGATAATTTAAAGATAAATTATTATGTTATAAAAGATTTAGAAAAATGGAAAGAATTTTTTAGAAAGACTAATGGTCAAATTACAAAATGCATCGCTTTTTCAGCTAAGCCTAAAAAGATTATTGCTTTAAAAAAAGAACTAGATAAGCTTGATTGTGTAGTATACTTTGGAGCTGGTTCTAGGAGTGTAGAAATTAACAATAAAGGTGTTTCAAAAGGGAAAGCTGTAAAAGCTTTAGCTGATTACTATGGATTTAAAAGAAATGAAATAGTGTGTATAGGGGATAATGAAAATGATATATCTATGATTGAGTATGCTGGGTTAGGGGTTGCTATGGGAAATGCAATAGAGCCAGTAAAAAAATTAGCAGATTATATTACTGATACTAATAAAGACAATGGAGTTGCAAAGGCAATAAAGAAAATTTTTAATATATAAGAAAATATTCTGTTAATAAAGTATAAATGACTTTGACTAATAAGTTTTCATATAGTATTATTTGTTATATGGTATTAATTAAGTAAGGTGATTTCATCTTACTTTTTTATATGGAGGTTTTATAATGAATTTAAATATAGTTTTATATCAACCAGAAATACCTCAAAATACAGGGAATATTGCAAGAACTTGTGTTTTGACTAATTCAACATTACATTTAATTAAACCTATGGGATTTAAAATAGATGATAAGCAAGTAAAAAGAGCAGGTTTAGATTATTGGAGCGAATTGAAATTAGAAATTCATGAAAGCTATGAAGATTTTATGAAAAAATATGGAAAAGAAAGAATGTTCTTAGCTACTACACATGGAGGAGAGCATTATGATGAGGTTTCCTTTAAAGAAGGAGATTTTATAATGTTTGGAAGAGAAACTTCAGGAGTTCCAGAGGAAGTACATAATGCTCATGAAGGAATAAGAATACCAATGATAAAAACTAGCACAAGAAGCTTAAATCTTTCTAATACAGTAGCAATTATTGCATATGAGGCATTAAGACAGATTGGTTTTCCTGAAATGAAATAATTAGGGGGAATAATAATGGAGAAGATTAAAATATTGACGGATAGTTGTTTAGACATTCCAGAAGAATTGATTCAAAAGAATAATATTGATATATTACCAGCATTAATTAACTTTGGAGATAAAAGTTATATAGATAGAGATGAAATTAATCTAAAAGAAATGCTAGATAAAATTGATAAAGAGGGAGTTTTACCAACTACTGCACAAATAACTCCAAATAGATTTGAAGAATACTTTAGAAATGCCTTAAATGAAGGATACAAAGTAGTAGCAGTACTTATGTCTTCAAATATGAGTGGAACTTATAATTCAGCTAATATAGCAAAAGAAATGATTGGATCAGAAGATATAACTATAATAGATACACAAGTTATAACATCTGCACAAGGCTTTTTTGTGTTAAAGGCTTGTGAACTTAGAGATAAGGGATTAAGTCCTGAAGAAATAAAAACAGAAATTGAAAAAATGATACCTAGGATGACTGCGTCATTATGCTTTGAATCTTTAGAAAACTTAGTACGTGGTGGAAGAATTTCCAAGACAGCTGGAGTTATAGGAACAGCTCTAGGTCTTAGGGTTATAATTGGATTTGAAGATGGAATGATGGTAGCAAAAGATAAAGTTAGAGGAAATAAAAAAGTTATAAAGAAGATAATTTCTGAGTTTGAAAACTCTAATGTAGACAAAAATGAACCTGTCATGCTAATTGAAATAGGAAGTCCAGAAATTAAAGCTGAACTTAAAAAGTATTTAGATGAAAATAATATCAATTATATAGAAACTACACCAGGTTGTGCTGTTGGTATTCATTCTGGTCTTGGAGCTTGTGGTTTATTTTACTTAAGTGAATAATTTGTTATAATAATACAAAAATGGGAGCTTGTTTCAGAAAAACAATGCTCTTATTTTTTATAATTTTGAATTGATTGAATAAAAGAAATATTGAGACTTGCTATAACGTTTACTTTTTGTATATACTAGTAGTGAGGACAAGTCCATATTATTAATGAAAAAGTAAAAGTTGTAGTTTATTGAATGAAGGTGTTACTTTATGAAATTAGATTTTAATTTAAATCTTACTCAAGAACAAAGATTAATAATGACTCAAGAAATGCAGCTTTCTATAAAGCTACTTCAAATGTCAACTTATGATTTGAGAGATTATATAGAAAATGAGTTTTTAGAAAATCCAATTCTTGAAGGGAATTTTGATTTTGTTCAAGAAGATAAGAAATATGACGATAAAATTGATTATAAAGAAATGATTAAATACTTAGAGTTTGATAATTATGGATCTCAAAGTTATGGTGAATATAATAAGGAAGATGATGTGTCACCATTTAATTTTATTTCGGAAAAAGAATCTTTAACTGAGTATTTAAAAGAGCAACTAATTGAAAGTGAAGAGGATGAATATAAGAAGGCTATAGTTTCTTACATGATTGAAAATATAGATAGTAGAGGATATTTAGATATGTCTCTAGAAGATATTTGTAAGGAATTAAATATTTCTATTGAGTTAGCACAAGATTCCTTAGAAATTCTTCAAGACCTAGATCCAGATGGAATAGGGGCTAGGGATTTAAAGGAATGTTTAAAAATACAATTAATAAAAAAAGGATTATTAGACGATAATTTAGAGATAATTATTGATGAATATTTAGATTTAATTGCAGATAATAAATTTAATGTAATTGCAAAAAAATTAAAAATTACTCCAAGAGAAGCCCAAGATTTAGGAGATATAATAAAAAATCTAGAACCTAAACCATCAAGAGGTTTCTATACTGGGGATGAGGTTAAATTTATAATACCAGATGCAGCTATTAGAAAAATTGATGGGCAGTATTTTGTAGTCATGAATGATGGAGTTATACCTAAATTATCAATTAGTAATATATATAAAGAAGTATTAAATAACAAGGAAGATAAAAATACAGAAAATTATGTTAAAGAAAAATTGAATAGTGCAATGTTTTTAATAAAAAGTATTGAGCAAAGAAAAAGTACATTACTTAGAATATTAGAAAAGATAGTTGAAAAGCAAGAAAAATATTTTGATAAGGGACAAAAGTACTTAAGGCCAATGACGTTGAAAGAAATGGCAGAGATGCTTGGAATCCATGAGTCTACAGTAAGTAGAGCTATTAAGGACAAGTATATATTAACTAGTTTTGGTACAGTGAAAATAAAAGATTTATTTGCTACAGGGTTAAGTGTTAATAAAAGTGATGGAGAAGAAGTTGCAGTAGTTAATATTAAAAATAATATAAAAGATATCATTGATAGAGAAGATAAGCAGAAACCTTTATCTGATCAAGCTATTTGTGATTACTTAAATGAAAAAAAATTAAATATATCTAGAAGAACGGTAGCTAAGTATAGAGAAGAACTTGGAATAAAATCTTCAAGTAAAAGAAAAAGAATAGAATAAAATTTATTTAAAATAGGAAAGTTAAATAAAGAACTTTATTTTGTATTAACTTTCCTTTTTAAACATAAAACACTTAAATTTTGTAAAAAGTTTTGGAAAAGTTTAAAGAAAGTACTTTTAAAATTTATAGAAGTGTTTTATAATAATAAATGTGGGACACATAAATAATATGCGGGACCTTTTTAGACCAAAGAGGAGGGTTGGATGTGCAGGAAATATTGTCTTTACAGAAAAAAATAGTTCCTGAACTTGTAGAAGTCCTGGAAAAAAGATATAGTATTCTTAGGACTATATATTACAATCAACCTATTGGAAGACGTGTTTTAGCAAATCAATTAGATCTTGGAGAAAGAATAGTTAGAACAGAAATTAATTTTTTAAAATCTCAAAATTTAATTGAAATTAATACTCCGGGGATGACAGTGACTGAGGAGGGGCGAGAAATAGTTGGTAAGCTTAAAGATTTTATTCACGAAATTAAAGGCTTATCAGATATTGAAGAAAACATAAGATCCTTCCTTGGGTTAAAAAATGTAGTAATTGTTCCAGGAGATGTTGAAAAAAATCAAACAATATTAAAAGAAATTGGAAAAGCTACAGCTCAATATTTAAAATCAACAATAGAAAATGATAACATAATAGCTATAACAGGTGGAAATACTATTAAAGAGTTTGTAGAAGCAATGCCAAAGATGAATAGTCTTTCAAATATTCTTGTTGTACCAGCTAGAGGTGGTATGGGAAGAAAAGTTGAAATTCAAGCAAGCACTTTAGCAGCATCTTTAGCAAAAAAATTAAATGGTTCTTATAAATTGCTTCATATTCCAGAAAATCTTAGTTTAAATCTTTTAGACACTCTATTAAAAGAAAAAGAGATAAAAGAAGTAATAGATAACATACATAAAGCAAATATTTTAATATATGGAATTGGAGAAGCTTTAGTTATGGCAGAAAAAAGAGATGTTTCAAAGGAAGAATATGATAAACTAAAATCTCTTGGAGCTGTTGGAGAAGCCTTCGGATGTTATTTTAACAAAGATTCACATGTAGTATCAGAAAATACTTCAATTGGAATAAATATTAATGAAGCAAGAAAAATTAACACACATATTGCAGTGGCAGCTGGGGAAAATAAAGTTGATGCTATTATTGCAACTATGATGAATAATCATAATGCAGTTTTAGTAACAGATGAAGCAGCTGGACGAAAAATTATGGAGTTTATTAAGGATCATACTGAATAAGCTTAAAATTTTAAAAATTTTAAATATAACTATTTTTAGGAGGTAATTGCAAATGGTAAATGTAGCAATTAATGGTTTTGGAAGAATAGGAAGATTAGCATTAAGATTAATGATTGAAAACCCAGAATTCAACGTGGTAGCAATCAACGATCTAACTGATGCTAAGACTTTAGCTCACTTATTCAAATATGATTCTTCACAAGGAAGATTCAACGGAGAAATCGAAGTTAAAGAAGGAGCTTTCGTAGTTAATGGAAAAGAAATTAAAGTTACTGCAGAAAGAAATCCTGCTGACTTACCATGGAAAGAATTAAACGTTGACGTAGTTTTAGAATGTACTGGATTCTTCACTTCTCAAGAAAAAGCTGGTTTACATTTAGAAGCTGGTGCTAAGAAAGTTGTTATCTCAGCTCCTGCAACTGGAGATATAAAGACAGTTGTATTCAACGTAAATAATGATATATTAGATGGTACTGAAACAGTTATTTCAGGTGCTTCATGTACTACAAACTGTTTAGCTCCAATGGCTAAAGTATTAAATGATAAATTTGGAGTTCAAAAAGGATTCATGACTACAATCCACGCTTACACTAATGACCAAAATACATTAGATGGTCCTCACGGAAAAGGCGATTTAAGAAGAGGTAGAGCTGCTGCTGCAAACATCGTTCCTAACTCAACTGGAGCTGCTAAAGCAATTGGTTTAGTTATTCCAGAATTAAAAGGAAAATTAGATGGTGGTGCTCAAAGAGTTCCAGTTACTACAGGTTCATTAACTGAATTAGTTGTAACTTTAGACAAGAAAGTAACTGTAGAAGAAATCAACGCTGCTATGGCTGCTGCTGCTAACGAATCATTTGGATACACTGAAGATGAAATAGTTTCATCAGACGTTATCGGAATCACTTACGGTTCATTATTCGATGCAACTCAAACTAAAGTTATGACAGTTGGAGATGAGCAATTAGTTAAAGTTGCTGCTTGGTACGACAATGAAATGTCATACACTAACCAATTAATCAGAACTTTAAAGTACTTCGTAACTAGATAATTAAATAGTTAAGTAAATACTTAGAATATGACATTAAATGTTGGTCTGGTTTTATAGAAAATCTATGAGGCCAGGCCACTTTTAAATTAAGCATTTATTGTTTTGAATAAAAGTTTAATTATATAAAATGAAACTTTTAAGAGTTTCAATTAAAAATAAATTAAGAGGTGAAATCAATGAGCTTTAATAAGAAAACTATCGAAGATATAGATGTTAAAGGTAAAAAGGTTTTAGTAAGATGTGACTTCAATGTTCCACTAAAGGATGGAGTTATAACTGATGAAAACAGATTAAATGGTGCTTTACCAACAATCAATTACTTAATAAACAATGGTGCTAAAGTTATCCTTTGTTCACACTTAGGAAAAGATGCATCTAAGTCATTAGCTCCAGTTGCTAAGAGATTAAGCGAAATGCTAAACAAAGAAGTAGTATTTGCAAGAGATGAAGAAGTTGTAGGAGCAAATGCTAGAGCTGCTGTTGAAGCAATGAAAGATGGAGATGTTGTATTATTAGAAAATACAAGATGTAGAAAAGAAGAAACTAAGAATGTTGAAGAATTCTCAAAAGAATTAGCTTCATTAGCTGATATATTTGTAAATGATGCATTTGGTACAGCTCACAGAGCTCACTGTTCAACAGTTGGAGTTACTGAATTCTTAGATACAGCTGTATGTGGATACTTAATTCAAAAAGAATTAAAATTCTTAGGAGAAGCTGTTAACAATCCAGTTAGACCATTCGTTGCTATATTAGGTGGAGCTAAAGTTTCAGATAAGATAGCTGTTATCAACAACTTATTAGAAAAAGTTGATACATTAATCATCGGTGGAGGAATGGCTTATACATTCTTAAAAGCTCAAGGATATGAAGTTGGATCATCTTTAGTAGAAGCAGATAGAATTGACTATGCTAAAGAAATGATTGAAAAGGCAGCTCAAAAGGGAGTTAAATTCTTATTACCAGTTGATCACAGAGTTGCTACAGAATTCAAAGATGTAGAACCAGTAGTTACAGAAGATCAAAATATTCCAGCAGGAAGCATGGGATTAGATATTGGACCTAAGACTGAAACTTTATATGCAGATGCAATTAAAGATGCTAAAACAGTTATATGGAACGGACCAATGGGAGTATTCGAATTCGAAAACTTCAACAAAGGAACTATTGCAGTTGCTAAGGCTATGGCTGATGCAGATGCAACAACAGTTATCGGTGGAGGAGACTCAGCTGCAGCTGTTAATATCTTAGGATTTGGAGATAAGATGACTCACATCTCAACAGGTGGTGGAGCTTCTCTAGAATTCTTAGAAGGTAAGGCTTTACCAGGAATAGAAGCACTAAATAACAAATAGATAAATCTATTTGTTGAATGAAAAATGCATAATGGATAATGCATAATTAATGAAATAACTCCACTTCGGTGGAGTTATGGATTTTAATTTTTATTATTCAACTGTGTTGAATAATTTCTATAATTATCAATTATCCATTATCAATTATTAATTATATATGAGGTGATTTAAATGAGAAAACCAATAATAGCTGGAAACTGGAAGATGCATTATACTCCAGCAGAAGCTGTAAAAGTTGTAGAAGAATTAAAACCATTAGTAGCTAATGCTACATGTGATGTAGTAGTATGTCCTACTTTTGTTTGTTTAGATGCTGTGTTAAAGGCAGTAGAAGGATCAAACATAAAAGTAGCTGCTCAAAACATGCATTTTGAAGAAAAAGGCGCTTTCACTGGAGAAGTTGCTCCAGGAATGTTAGAAGCAATGGGAGTTAGCTATGTTGTTTTAGGACATAGTGAAAGAAGAGAATACTTCAATGAAACAGATGAAGCACTAAACAAAAAAGTTAAGGCTGCATTTGCTCACAACTTAACTCCAATTCTTTGCTGTGGAGAAACTTTAGAGCAAAGAGAAAATGGAACAACTAATGAAGTTGTTGGAGCTCAAATCAAAGCTGATTTAGAAGGATTATCAAAAGAATTAGCTGAAAAAGTTGTTATAGCTTACGAACCAATCTGGGCTATAGGAACAGGTAAAACTGCTACTAATGAACAAGCAAATGAAACAATAATGGCTATAAGAGACGTTGTTGCTGAAATGTTTGGAAAAGAAGTTGCTGATAAAGTAAGAATTCAATATGGTGGATCAGTTAAACCAAATACAATTAAAGATCAAATGGCTATGTCTGACATAGATGGTGCTTTAGTTGGTGGTGCTAGCTTAGTTCCAGCTGATTTTTCACAAATAGTTAACTTTTAATTAATGAAGACTCCATAATAATTATCTTATAATTATTATGGAGTCTTTTATTAAATGTTTTTATAACTATGTAACGTATTTAAATTTATACTTTACATAGTTTTTTCATTGTTATAGTAAATTTTATAAATGTAGGAATGTGTATATACTTATCTTACTATTTTCTTAATTGGATTTAAAATTAAGAAAATTCATAAAAGAGTGAAGAAATTCATATGTATTAAAGTTAAATTATCAAATATAATTAATATGTCTGGTAATATTTAACTGAAAATATACAAATAAAAAGTTAGTAAGTGAACTTACTATATAAATCATAATTATGAGGGGGATAAGTAATATGAAGTGTAAGAAAATACTAAGTACTATTTTGGCTACTTTGTTAATCACAAATTCTTCAGGAATTACAGTATTTGCAGAAACAGTTAGTAAAAAAATTGCTACTGCGAATACTATAGAAAGTAATTCTGAAAGAACAACTTTGTTTAATGATGGCTGGGTATTCAACTTAGGGGATGTTCAAGGTGCGAAGGAAAAGAATTTTGATGATAGCAATTGGGAAAAGTTAAGTTTACCACATGATTGGAGTATTGAGCTAGATTTTAACAGCAATTCAGAATCAACTCATGAGGGTGGATACTTAGATGGAGGAACTGGATGGTATAGAAAAACGTTTACTTTACCTTCTGAAATGGAAGGAAAAAAACTATCAATTGATTTTGAAGGAGTTTATATGGACAGTTATGTTTATGTAAATGGAGTTCAGGTTGGAAATCATCCTTATGGATATACACCATTTTCTTTTGATATAACAGAAAATTTAGTTTGTGATGGAGTAACAGAAAATGTTATAGCTGTAAAGGTAAACAATAAACAAGCTAGTAGTAGATGGTATTCTGGAAGCGGAATATATAGAGATGTAAAGTTAACGGTTACAGACAAAGTTCATGTAGATCAATATGGAACATATGTAACTACTCCAAATTTATCAGAAGAATATTCTACTGGTATGGCTACAGTAAATGTTAAGACAGATATAGTAAATGAGGAATCAGTAGATAGAGAAGTTCAAGTTATATCAGCTATTTATGATAATGAAGGTAAAAAGGTAGCAGAAAAAACTAATTTACAAATTGTTCTTAAAGGAAATAAGCTTCAATTTAACGATGATATAGTAGTTAATAACCCACAACTTTGGAGTACAATAAATCCATATCTATATAATATTGTTACAACTGTGATGATTAATAATGAAGTTGTAGATGAATATGAAACTGAATTTGGGATAAGATGGTTTGAATTTACAAGTGATAATGGCTTCTATTTAAATGGAGAACAAATGAAATTAGAAGGAGTTTGTATGCATCATGACCAGGGGGCTTTAGGTGCAGTTGATAATGAAGCAGCAATAAGAAGACAAGTTAAAAAATTAAAAGAGATGGGAGTAAATTCTATAAGGGTAACACATAATCCTGCATCTCAGCACTTAATTGATATCTGTAATGAAGAAGGTATACTTTTAATAGAAGAAGCTTTTGATACATGGTATAGTGGAAAGAAAACATATGATTATGGAAGATTTTTTGAACAAAAGTCAATCCATGGTGATATGACATGGGCTGAATTTGATATAAAACAAATGGTCAATAGAGGTAAAAATGCGCCAAGTATAATAGCATGGTCTATTGGAAATGAGATACGGGAGACAGCTCAAACAAAAGGTGTTCAAACTGCTACAAATTTGAATAAATGGGTAAAAGAGATCGACTCAACTAGACCTACAACAATGGGTGAAGATAAGTTTAGATCTGGAACTGGAGAAGGACAACATGAAGAAGTTGCTAAGATTGTGGATCTTGTTGGTTTTAATTATGCCGAAGATAAATACGATAAAATCCATAGCAAATATTCTGATTGGAATTTATATGGATCAGAAACTTCTTCTGCAACAAGAAGTCGTGGAATTTATAGACATCCTGGTACATCAACTCAAATGACAAAGTATCCAGATTTACAACAATCATCATATGATAATGATTATGTTAGTTGGGGAAAAACTGCTGAAGAGGCTTGGAAAAGAGATAGGGATAGGGGATATATTGCAGGAGAATATATTTGGACAGGATTTGATTATATAGGTGAGCCAACTCCATACTATAGTTCATATCCATCGAAATCTTCATATTTTGGAGCTATAGATACAGCAGGGTTTGAAAAGGATATTTTCTATTTTTATCAAAGTCAATGGTCAGATTCTCCAATGGTGCATTTATTACCTCATTGGAGTTGGGAAAATGATGATAGTATAAAAGTAGATGGTAATAAAATTTTAATGTATGCTTATACAAATGCAAATAGTGTTGACTTATATTATAATTCAGATGTAAACAGTGAAGAATTAGGTGAATTAGTTGCAAGTGATAGATATGAAGTAACAAGTGCTGGATATAATGGTAAGTATAAAGAGACAGAAGAAGGAAAGCTTCATTTAGAGTTTAAAGTGGAATATAAGCCAGGAAAAATAACAGCAGTTGCGAAGGATGAAAATGGAAAAGAAATTGCAAGAGATATAGTTAAAACAGCAAATGAAGCAAAGAAGGTAAATTTAAGTGCTGATAGGCAAGTTATAGAGGCAGATGGATATGATTTATCATATATAACTGTTGATATAGTTGATGAAAACGGTACATTAGTTCCAACAGCTGATAATTTAATTGATTTTGAAATATCAGGAAATGGAAAGATAGTTGGAGTTGATAATGGAAATGCAGCAAGTGTGGAAAGATATAAGGATACTAAAAGACAAGCTTTTAGTGGGAAAGCTCTAGTAATTGTACAATCTACAAAAGATGCAGGTTCATTTACATTAACTGCAAATAGTAATGGATTATCATCAGACAGTATTAATATATATACAGTAGAAGAAGGCGATTTAGAAGAAAATAAGATAGTTGGATATGATGTTAATGATGTTACAGTACCTATAAATGGTGAATTAAATTTACCTAGTACAGTAACAGCTGTATTTGCAAATGAGGAAAAACAAGAAGTTGATGTTACATGGGATAAAGTGTCAGCTGATAAGCTTTCAAAAGCAGGAGTATTTAATGTTAATGGGAAGGTAAATGGTAGTGAGATAACTGTATCAATTAGAGTTATAGTTAAAGATATAATAGGAATTTTAGATACAAGAATACTAGTACCTGTTGGAATAGTGGAATCTCTTCCAACAGAGGTTTCAGCAGTTTTCAATGACGGAAGTATTGAAAAATATCCAGTAGAATGGGATAAAGAATTATCAAAAGAAGATGTTAGTAATGTAGGAACTATCGAGATTGAAGGCTTAGTAACAGGATTATCATCATTAAAAGCCAAAGCAATAGTAGTTGTTTCTGAGAATTCAGTAGAAAACAATATTGCTAAAAATGATGGTACAACATATCCTAAACCATTTGCAACTTATGTTGGATCAGATCCCGTAAGCACAATAAATGATGGAGTAGTATCTCAAAGTAGTACTCCTAAAAATAGATGGACAAACTGGGGAAAATCAAATCAAGACTTTGATGATTATGTTGGAATAGAATTTAGCGAATCATATTATATTAATAAGATTGGAATTGCTTTATATTCAGATTCTGGTGTTGCTTTACCAAGTGAGATTATAGTTGAATACTTTGATGGTTCAAATTGGGTTCCAGTTAGCAATCAAAGTAAAAAGAATGAATTCACAGGCGTAGGGGTAGAACAAATAACATTTGATACAGTAAACACTAATAAAATAAGAGTTTTATTAAAAGAAGATACATCAAAAAATAAAGCAGTTGGGTTAACAGAACTATTAGTATATTCAAAGGTATTAAAAATTCAAGGGACAGCTTTGCTACAAGAAATAAAAGTTAATGGAGAAAGTCTAGAAGGATTTAACGAAAATACAGAATCATATACTATTAATTTACCATATGGAAATGTTATTCCAGAAGTAACAGCAACTGCTAAAGATAATGCTAGTATATTTGTAATACCAGCACTAACATCTAATTCAACAACTAAAATATTAGTTATTGCAGAGGATGGTAAATTGGAAAAGACATATTATGTAAAGTTTAAAGAAAATGATCCAATTCTAAATAGTGCAACTATCTCTTTAGGAAAAGGTGAATTACTTGAAGATAATATTATTGATTTAATAGTTGATGCTAAATTGCAAAGTGGAAATAGCATAGATATGAATCTTTTAGATATTAAATATAATGTAGTATCAGAAAGTGGTGCAGAGGCTAAAATAATAGATAATAAGTTATATTTATATAAAGCTGGGGATATAGATATATATGCAGATGTAACATATAAAGGTGTTACAAAGAAAACTAATATAATAAGCACAACTATTTTAGAAAATACAGAAGAAAAAACAATAATTTCTTATGAAAAAGTTATAGTTGAAACAGAAAAAGGAGTAATTCCTAAACTTCCAGAGAAGGTTAAAGCAACATTTGATATTGGATTACCAAAAGAAGTTAAGGTTAAATGGGATAAAATAAATGAAGAAGATTATAATAAATATGGTATTTTCGAAGTAGATGGTACGGTTGAAGGTCAAGAGCTGAAGGTTATTGCAAAGGTAGTTGTAAAAGGTGTTTCAGCTGTAGAAAATATTTCAGTTGCTACAAATATAAAAGTAGAACCTACTTTACCAACTACTTTAAAAGTATATAGTACAGATGGAACAGTTAAAAATAGTTCAGTAATTTGGAATCAATATGATAAAGGATTATTAAACAATGAAGGTGAATTTACAATTACAGGTGTTGTTGAAGGAATTGATATAGAAGCTAAGGCTAATGTTAGAGTTACAAATGAAAGTATAATTGGAGATAATATTGCAGGAGCTAGAAATGGATATGATTTACCAATGGCTATAGCATCATATACAAATGATACTAGCGTCTCATCATCTTCTAAGGATAGTATAACTAAGGTAAATGATAATGTGATTGAACATGATCCAAATGCAACTAATAATAGATGGTGTAACTGGAAGAAAACTAATATGAATACAACAGACTGGGTTGGTATTATATTTGGAACAGGAGTAGCAGAGAAAAAATATATAGATAACTTAAATATTGACTATTTTGAAGATAGTGGAACAAAGATTCCTTCTAATGTAGTAATTCAATATTATGTTGGTGATGAAATAACATTACCTAAAAATCCAGCTCATGTTGCTAAAGAAGAAAGTTCTCCATTAAATGATGATAATAACTGGATAGATGTAACTAATTTAGTGACAAATCCCGAAGAGATATCAGGATTAGGTACAAATGTGTATACATTTGATAAAGTAAAAACTTATGCATTAAGAGTTAAGATGACCGCTCAAAGTAATATGGCACTAGCTATAACAGAAATAAAAGCCTTTGAAGAAAAGGTAGTTTCAAATACTAATTTTGATGTAAATACAATAAAAGTAAATGATAAAGATTTAGAAGGATTTGCTCAGGATATATTAGAGTATTCATTGATACTTGAAAATGATGAAAAGCTACCAAGTGTTACAGTTGATGCAACTAATAATGCATCCTCAACAGTTATATACAAGGTAGAAAGTTCTGAAACATCTAAGTATGCAGTTAATAACAATGAATTAATAGAAGTAATTATTAATTCAGAAGATGGGTTGAAAGAAGTTAAATATACAATAAATGTAGAAAGAAAAAATCCAGAGGTAGAAGTAGATAAGTTATTATTACAATATGCAGTAGAGTATGCAGAAGAAGCAAAATTAGATGGTGCATTAGAGGATGTAGTACCAATTGTAGTAAAGGAATTTAATGAAGCATTAGAAGAGGCTAAATTAATATTAGCAGACCCGGACGCAACTGAAGCTCAAGTTGATGCATCATTTAATAGATTAATAAATGCAATTTGGATGCTTGAATATAAAAATGGTGACAAAGAAGCATTAAAAGATATGATTGACTTAGCTGAAGGGTTAAATGAAAAGCAATATACAGAAGAGACTTGGGTAAAATTACAAGATAAATTAGAATTAGCTAAAGCTGTTTACGAAGATGAAAATGCGTTAAAAGATGAAGTTGAAAAAGCTTCACATAATTTACAAAATGCAATAAATGAGCTAATAAAGAAGAATGTAGATAAGATTAAGCTTAAAGATTTAGTAAATGTTATTGAGAAGTTAGAAGAATCAGAATATATTAAAACAACTTGGGAGAACTTACAAGATAATTTAAAGAATTCTAAGGATATTTTAACAAATGAAGATGCTATACAAAAAGAAGTGGATGAATCATATAATAACTTGATGAGAGCTTATTTAAATTTGAGATTAAAACCAAGTAAGGATAAACTCAATGAATTAATAAATAAAGCTGAATTATTAAATAAAGAAAATTACACTTTAGAATCTTGGAATAAGTTAGATGAGGTATTAAATAATGCTAAAACAGTTTTTGATAATGAAGATTCAACACAAGAAGAGGTAAGTAATGCAGAGAAAAGTTTAAAGAATGCTATAAATAATTTAGCATTATCAGAAAATGATAAAAAAGATGATGTGAATAGTAGTAATAATGGTGCTATTAGTGAAGATAATAATAGTAATAATAACACCAATGTCGGAAAAGGTAGTAATGACATTAACTTACCAAATACAGGTGCAATGATTTCTTCAGCTGTAGTAGCAACTATAGCAGTTATTATTGTAGCTGTTGGCGTAATTTTGTTAAGAAAGAAAAAAGAAAAAAAGTAATATTTTAAAGAAGGCTATTACCAATTAATTTTGGTAATAGCCTTCTTTTCTATGTAATATGATTTAAAATATATTTATACAGTTTAGTAAATTAGTTAAAAAATAATTATTTTTTGCAAAGGTTTAACTAATAAGTAGATTTATTGTTTATATTAATTAAATATAGTATAATATAGAGGAAATTAAAGAAAGATAATATTATATTATTTATTATTGTCAATATTATTTCAAATATAGATTGAAAAAATTTGGAGGGAATTATGGCGAAGAAACCTGTAATGTTAATGATATTAGATGGATTTGGAATAGCTCCAAAGTCAGATGGAAACGCTGTTGAAGCAGCAAAGAAACCAAATTTCGATAAATTAATTGGAAAATATCCACACACTCAATTACAAGCAAGTGGATTATATGTAGGATTACCAGATGGACAAATGGGTAACTCTGAAGTAGGACACTTAAATATTGGTGCTGGAAGAATTATATATCAAGAATTAACTAGAATAACTAAAGAAATTGCAGAAGGTGGTTTCTTTAAAAATGAAGCATTAACTTTAGCAGTTAAAAATGCAAAAGAAAATAATGCAGCACTTCACTTAATGGGATTATTATCAGATGGTGGAGTTCACTCACACATAGATCACTTAAAAGGATTATTAAACTTAGCAAAAGAAGCAGGATTAACTAAAGTGTATGTTCATTGCTTTATGGATGGAAGAGATGTTCCACCATCATCAGGAAAAGACTTTATAGTTGAACTTGAAAATTATATGAAAGAAATTGGTGTAGGTAAGATAGCTACTATAGCTGGAAGATACTATGCTATGGATAGAGATAATAGATGGGAAAGAGTTGAACTTGCTTACAATGCAATGATACTTGGTAAAGGTGAAATGGCATCTTCAGCAGTTGAAGCTATGGAAAAGTCATATAATGACAACAAAACAGATGAATTTGTTTTACCAGCTGTTATAGACAAAGATGGAATGATTAAAAATGGAGATTCTGTAATATTCTTTAACTTCAGACCTGATAGAGCTAGAGAAATAACTAGAGCTATTAATGATAAAGAATTTACTGGATTTAATAGAGAAACACTAAACTTAACATTTGTTACAATGACTCAATATGATAAGACTTTAGAAGGTGTAAATGTTGCATACAGACCAGAAAGTATAAACAATACTTTAGGTGAATATGTTTCAAATAAAGGCTTAAACCAATTAAGAATTGCTGAAACAGAAAAATATGCTCACGTTACATTCTTCTTTAATGGTGGGGTAGAAAAGGAAAACCCAGGTGAAGATAGAGCTCTTATAGCATCTCCGAAGGTTGCAACTTATGACTTAAAGCCAGAAATGAGTGCTTATGAAGTAACAGATGAATTAATTAATAGAATAGATTCAGATAAGTATGACATGATTATCCTAAACTATGCTAACCCAGATATGGTTGGTCATACAGGGGTAATGGAAGCGGCTGTTAAGGCTATAGAAACCGTTGATGAATGCTTAGGAAGAGTAGCAGATAAAATATTAGAAAAAGACGGAACATTATTCATAACTGCTGACCACGGTAATGCTGAAACAATGATAGATTTTTCAACAGGAAATCCATTTACAGCTCATACAACAGATCCAGTTCCATTCCTATGGGTATCAAACAACACAGAAGGAAGAACATTAAAAGAAGGTAAGCTAGCTGATATAGCACCAACAATGTTAAATGAAATGGGTCTAGAAAAACCAGCTGAAATGACTGGAGAATGTTTAATAGTAAATAAGTAATAAAAAATATGCGCAGCTATAAGCTGCGCTTTTTTACTCTTTAGAAAATTATAAAGATGTTACCCTGTGAATAACTTTTTATAATTTCAATCCTTCAGTTTTGAAGTATTAAAATATCATAGCAAGGTGACTTGGAGCGAAGCGACGGAACCTAGATATGATATTTTAATACTTTTTTATAATAAATATAATATTATTAGTAGATTGCCAATAATTAATAAAACTTGACAGAAATGTAATAAAATGTATAATTTAAAGTATTAAAAATATATATTTTATTAAAAGGGGGCTATTAGATGGTAAAGAAGAAGGTTGTAGCTGTAATGTTAGCAGCTATATTGGTAGCTAGTTATTTACCAATTACAAAAGTATTTGCAGGTAATCTTGCTACAGTAAATGGGGAAAAATTAAATTTAGAGCAGATTAAAAGTGAGGCTATAAAGCTTTACAAAAATCAGAAGCTACAAGAAAAAAATGAAAAATCGGACTTATACAATGTAGAAACTTCAAAAACTTATGAAGATAGTGACAATGTCAGAGTTATAGTTACGCTTGAAGAGGGAAATGGACTAACTAGAAGTGGAATTTCAGAAGAAAATTTTGAAATTCAAGCATTAACTTTAGATGAAATGGAATCTTCAGATATTGGTTTCGATGTAAGATACCAATTTACTGAAGATGTAAACACCATAACTGGGGATGTTAAATATGGTGATATAAAAAAGATTGAGTCTCTTGACAATGTAGTATCTGTAAGAGTAGCTAGAGAGTATTATGTAGATCTTGCTAATTCTAATAATATGGTACAAGCTCAACAAGTTTGGGATGAATATGGATATAAAGGTGAAGGCATGGTTGTTGCTGTTTTAGATACAGGATTTCAAGTTAACCATCCAGACTTTTTATTAGGAGAAGAAGGCAGTGAAAAGGCCAAATTAACAGAAGAAAACTTAAATAATGTTTTAGATAGCACAGAAGTTGATGATATTTATTATAATGAAAAATTTCCAACAGGATATGATTGGGCTAATAAAGATAATGATATATCACCAGCTGATCCGTTTAACGCTAGTCATGGTATGCATGTAGCTGGTATAGTAGGTGCAAACGGAGATGTTGAAAATGGAGGAGTTAAAGGTATAGCTCCAGAAGTGCAAATAGTAGGTGAAAAAGTATTTGCAGATGATGGAAGAGGGTATGAAGATGATATTATAGCAGGTATAAATCATGCTGTTGAAGTTGGTGCTGATGTAATTAATATGAGTCTTGGAAGTGATGCTGGATTTGTTCTAGAAGATAGCGATTTAATGCAAATTGCTATAGAAAATGCATCTAAAGCAGGGGTATTAGTAGTTGTTGCGGCAGGTAATGCTTACTATTCAACAAAAGATCTTTATAGCTATAGGCCAAGCTCCTATGCTGATAATTTTGATATAGGTACAGTTGGAGATCCGTCAATATCCTCTTATGCTTTATCAGTAGCATCAATGAATAATAATAAAATTACTGCAAATGTAGCTGAATTGAGTAATGGTGAAAAAATTGAATACTTAAATCAAGTTAGATTTTATCCAATTTTAACAGAAGTTATTGGACAAGAAGAATATGAAGTTGTTAAAGTAAATGGAACAAACGAAAAGGATTTTAAAGATGTAGATTGTAAAGGAAAGGTAGTTTTACTTGAAGTAGATAATCCATATTTTGTGAATTTAAGCTTGCAAGTAATAGCAAATAGGTATGGGGCTGTAGCTATAATCGTATCTGGTGAATATACAAATGGATATAATATAGATTCTTATTATAAAGTGCCTGTTGCATCAACTAATAAAGAAAATGGTGATAAAATATCAAAGTTATTAGAGGATGGTGAAAAACTATCTATTAAATTTACTAATAAGGTTACAGTAGTACCATCAGTTGATGGAGTTGAAGCAAGTGATTTTTCAGGTTGGGGAACTACTTCAACACTAGATTTTAAACCAGAGGTTTCTGGAGTTGGTGGTGATATATATTCTACTACACCAGATAGTCAACATACTACTATGTCAGGAACTTCTATGGCATCACCACAAGTAGCAGGAGCAGTAGCTATTTTACTCCAATCAATGAAGGAAAAAAATAATAATTTAGATTTTGAAACAGTTATGACAGCTAAAAATATTCTTATGAATAATACTGAAATAGTTGAAGAAATAAGTGCAGATGCTCCATATTCGCCAAGAAAGCAAGGAGCAGGGTTAATACAATTAGGAAATGCACTTACAACTCCAATAGTTGTTTATGATGCTGATGCAGAAGTTCAAAAGAGAAGCGCTGTAGCATTAAAAGAAGTTGAAAATGATTTTGAGTTTAATTTAGGAATTGAATCATTTGCAGATGAAGATTTAAAATTTGAAGTTATTGTTGATTTATATACTGATGAAAGAGATACAGAGGATGTAGATATAAATCTTGATGGTGAGGTTGATTTTAATAAGGAAGTAACTAAGCTTACAAGTAGAAAAGTAAATGGTGCTAATATTACTATAAATGGTGAAGCAGTTTCTGAAAATAAATACGTAACAGTTGATGGAGCTACAACATTAAATGTAGATGTTAATTTATCTAACTCTGATATTTTAGATAAGTCTTATGTAGAAGGATTTGTAAGATTTATACCTCAAAATTCAAGCTATGATGAAGTAAGCATTCCTCTTATGGGATTCTACGGGGATTGGAATGATGCAGCAAATGTAGATGAACCTATGGTTGGGGGTGAGCCTTATGCTGAATATACAGCAATATTTTCATATGATTCAGATACTCCTCTTGGATTTAGTAGAGATACAGCTACAATAAATGAAGATAAGATAGCATTTTCACCTAAGGGATATGAAAATTTAATTGGACCTAAATTTACTGTTTTAAGAAATCTTGAGTATTTAAATGTATCTGTAGAAGATGAAAATGGAAATTTTGTTAAAGAGCTATATGAAGATGAATATGTAACTAAAAATACTTTCTATAATAGAAATATATTTTATAGTATTGCTGATAATAATCCATGGGATGGAACTAATGAGGAGAATGTGTTAGTTGAAGATGGTCTTTATACTTTTGTTATAAAAAGTAAATTTGCTTATGAAGGTTCTGAAATTCAAGAAACTAAAATGAATGTTAAGGTAGATGCTACTGATCCTAAAGTTAGTGATATAAAGATTACAGAGGTTGATGGTGGATATGAAATAACCTTTGATGTATATGATGAAACTTCTGGTTATAATGGTTCGATATTATTTATAGATAATGAATATGTACCTTTATCTACTGGAGAAAAGAGCCATTTTGTTGAAGAAATGCCGAGTGAATTAGTAGTAGTTGCTTTTGATAATGCAAAGAACGCAGGGATTGGTGTATATGGTGATTCTAAAGAAATAGATGCAGAAACTATGTTATTATACTTTCATGTTGCTGGAGATTATGTAAATTATGAAAACACTTGCTATATTTATGGTGCAGTACAAAAATCACTAACTTGGAAGTTAAGCATAGTTGGACCGACTGGTGATGTTGTTTATGAATTAGAAGACTTTGAAAGTAGTTTATTTAGCACTCAATTTCTTCCAGAACAAGGAGAGCCAAATGGATCTTATACTTTAACAGGATATCTTTTAGATAAACCTACAGGAATTTTTGCTAATTTAGATAAGTATGAGATAAATATTGAAGATAATGAAGTATATGATAAGTCGGAATTATTTAATGTAATTATGTCTATGAAGGAATTTAGAGATAATTTATTAGTAGGAACTGAAGCAGGACAATATCCAGAAGAAGCTGTTAATGAGTTTAGTGATACTTTAGAAGGTGTTATTGATATATATTATGATCCAGCTTCTACTGATGAAGATATTTCAAATGCTATAGAAGTTATAAATAATGCTAAAGTAATTTTAGAAGATAAAGTTAATCCAAGTGATGGTAAGGTAAGCGCTATTAAATTATTAGAATATAGTAATGGATTAGTAAATAAAGCTGTAATAGGTGATAGGCCTGGAAATTATACAGAAGCTTCAGTAGAAGCATTGAAGACAGCTATATCAGAGCTACAAGTCTTAGTTGATAGTGAAGAAGAGATAACTGATGAAATGTTTAATGAAGAAATAGTTAAGTTAAACAATGAAATTAAAGTATTCTTAGAAAGTGTTATTCCAGCAGGGGATGTATCTAAGATTGAAAGCTTAATAAATGATCAAAGGTTGTTTATAGAATTAGTTAAAAATGCTGAAACTGAAAAGAAATATGAAAAAGAAGTAGTAGAAGCATATGAAGCTTTATTAAATGAATATGCAGATTCTATTGTTGAATCACTTACAATTGATGAAGCTGAAGCTAAGTTTGAAGAGTTAAAGAGTGATGTAGAAGCTTTTAGTGCAAGTGCAATAGATATTAGTGGATTAAAGCAAACTATTGACAATGCTAATAAAATTTTAATAGAAATTGAATCTGAAGAAAGTTTATACGATTCAGAAGCTATAGAGGAATTAAAGAGCTTTATAGAAGCAGGTGAAAACATAGTTAAGGCTCCATATACTTCAGAAGAAGAAGTAAGTAAGGCTATTTCTAATATAAAAGCTGCTATAAAGAATGTTAAGGATAGTAAGGAAGATGTTATTAAGCCTGTAGAGCCGAGTAATCCAATAGACCCAAGCAATCCTGGAGATTCAGATAATGATAAAGAAAAACCGGGAGATACAAATACGTATATAAAGGGAGACTATTTAGATAACTCCAATTTACCTAAAACAGGTGCTGTAGTTGGAAGTACAGTAGTTGTTGGAATAGGACTTGCTGCAATTGGTGCAGGAAGTATATTATTAAAGAAAAAGAGAAAATAATAAATAATCAAGAAACCTCTATTAGACAAATAAATAGTCTAATAGAGGTTTCTTACTTTGTTACTAATGAAAAAATTATTATAAAAGCATGATACCATTATATAGAGGCATATATGATAACAATTATTTGAAATGTAGAAAAAATACAATTTTGGGGATATAATATAATTAATTATAAAATCAAATGGGTATTAAGAATAATTAAGAAGAAAAAATATGGGGAAAAGGGTATATAAATGAGTAAATTTGATGAAGAGTATTTTAATGATAGCTCAATAGTTTTAGAAGAGAAAGATTTAAAGAATTTTTGGCATGAATCTATGAAAAATATTACACTTGGTTTTATGTTTACTGTAATGACGTTTAATTTTTTATGGCTACAGTATATTTTGCCAACAATAGGAGCAGCATTTTTATATATTGGCTTTCGTAGTATAAGAAAAGAAAATAAGTCACTTAATATGGCTTGGATTTTTTCTATAATAAATATGATATTTCATATATTAAATTTAATATATATAAATACACCTTTAAGTATTAATTATAAAAATACTAGTATAATGGCTTTTATCTCAACAATTTTTCAAGTGAGTTTTCTTATTATTTTTAGAAAAGGTTTTAAGAATATTTTTTATAGAGCAGATATACTAACTAAAAAAGATCCTATTTTAGGTTTGATTATTTGGAGAATTATAGTTGTTATTTGTGGAATAACAGAATTGGGAGAAATTTGGATTATATCTATTCCAATAATTATTTATTACTTTTATATTTTTAGATCAATATATAAATTAAGCTATAAACTTGAAACTATTAATTACATGTATTCAGAGAAAAGTATAAGATTTAATAAGAAAAAGCTTCTTTGTGGCTATATGATAATATGTATATTTATAGTTGCAGTTTGTTGTGTATTCTCTAATCATATCAAATTAGATTCAATTAAAGTTATTCCAGTAAAAGAATTTTCAATTAGAAATATGCTAATAGATAAGGGAGTTCCATTAAAAATTGTTAAAGATATATTAGATGATGATATTACTATTCTTAAGGATATAATAAATGTTGAAACCTTTAGTGAAGAGTTAAATTTTAATTCTACTTCAGAAAACAATTTGAACGTAACAAGTATTTTTATTGAACTTAAGGATAATGAAATGTATGCAATTGAATATTTTAATTTTGGCGGAAAAGGACCTTATTGGCAGGATGGATTTGCGATTAGTAATACATGGTCTTTAGAACTTATAAATGGAAGATTGTTATATGAAAAGGAGGACATAAATTATACAGCTCCTATACCTAGATTAAATGGAGAAATAGTTACAAGTAATGATATGTTTGTATATACAAGGCAAGATAATAAAATTACGGGAGTCATGAATTATCCTTATAATTCTAAAGAACAAAGAGGTTATGTTTTTTATAAAATAGATATTCCTGAAGGCACTATAACAGGATCTAATATAGTAAACTATATACATTACAATCATCCATTTAGAATTCCTTATACTGAAATAGAAAAGAAAAATTTAATGTTTAGTGATAATTTAAGACAGCATGTTACAAACTTCAGAACTAAGTCTAGTATGGAATTTATGAGTGATTAAAAAATTTGAATTTTATGGAGAGATATTAGAAAAATGATATACACTACAAATCTTTTGGAAGGATTAAACCGACAAATCCGTAAGTTCACAAAGAATAGAATTATTTTTCCAACAGATGAATCTTTAAATAAAGCTGTTTACTTAGCGACTATGGAAATAATTGGGGAATGGACTCAACCCACATCAAATTGGGGCATTACGCTAGCGGAGCTTTCAATAATATTTGAAGACAAATTAAAAGATGAATTAGCATAAAAGCTTGTACTTTTTGTGAAAATCATGCATATTATTCGATTTTTTTTAAATACTATAAGTAAACAGAATAATTCATTATTAGTATTTCATTATAAGAAAAAAATATTACTGGAAACTCAAATTTCCAGTAATATTTAATAAATAAAAATCTCAATTACACAAAACTATCTCAAGTCTCTATTAAAATTTTAAGATTCAAATTTATAGTGTGCTACCGAAATCTGAAATAATTGTTTGTCCGGTAATTGATCTTGATTCGTCGCTTGCTAAAAATAGAAGAATATTTGCAACATCCTCAGGCATACATGGTTGAATAGACATATCGCTATGTTTAGCCATCTGTGCCATCATGTTCTTGTCAAGGTTTGTTGGATTCATGTCAGACACCATTGGAGTAACTATACTTCCAGGACATACAACGTTGCAACGAATGTCTGTACCAGCAAAGCGTAAAGCAGTATGACTTGTTAATCCTATTATAGCTGCTTTAGATGAAACATAAGCAGCACCACCACACCCACTTACACCTGCGATTGAAGATACGTTTACAATAGAGCCTTTTCCTGTTTTCAACATTTCATTTGTAGCCTCGCGCATACAATACATAGTTCCTTTTATATTTATATCTACGATATAGTCTATATCTTCGTCAAGTACACAGTCGATTGGCTTTAAGCCAGATTCTAGTACACCAGCATTATTAACTAAAACATCAATTTTGCCAAAGGTTTCTACTGTTTTGGAAATTAGATTTTTCACATCATTAGGTTTTGAAATATCAGTTACTACTGTAAGAACTTCTCCACCTTCTTGTTTTATTTTATTAGCAACATCAATTAGCTGAGTTTCACGTCGTGCACTTATTACAACTTTTGCACCTTCCTTTGCAAAAAGTAGTGCTGTTGTAGCACCAACTCCTGAATTACCCCCTGTAATAATTGTAACCTTATCTTTTAAACGTCCCATAATATCCTCCTTTACCATTTGTTATATAAAAGTATACCTATTTGATAAATTTTTGTCAATATATATAATTCTAAATTGTAAAAATTAACTATAAATAGGAAAAAAGTCTATAAATAATTTTTTAAAATGTGATATGATTTATTATATATTATAATTATAGTAAAATTATTAATTAAATTACATTAGTATTGAAATATAGAACTAAAGGGGATAGGGATGTGTAAATTTAGAGAACAATATTTTAGAGATGAATCAATAGTTTTAGAGGAAAATGATTTTAAGAATTTTTGGCATAAATCTGTTAAAAATATTACAATTTATAATCCCCTTATACTGAAATAGAAAAGGAAAATTTAAGTTAGGAGAATTTCATGAGTAAATTAATTAACAAATTTAAAAAAATATAAATTAACAATATTAGCTTTAATACTTGCTTTTGTTCTACTATATACAATTCATTTTTATATGAATCACAGTCTATTAAAATTTATATTATGGATATTAGTAATAGTAATCGAATCATCTATAATCCAATATGAGAAAAAGTTAAATAAAAAAGTAAAATAATTTTAAATTATTCTTTTTTGCGAATTGAGCAAGAAAGATAATATATACATATATATTTAGTTTGATTCTCAAAACATTTGACAATAAAAGAAGTAATATATATAATATCAGTACGAAACAAATAAGACATATAGGAGTTGAAAAATATGAATATAAAGCTAATAACAGATTCAGCTTGTGATTTATCTATAGATTTTATAAAAGAGAATGATATTGATGTGGCATCTTTAATGGTTAACTTAAATGGAGAATTTATACCAGATGATTTAGGACAAACTTTAAATCATGAAGATTTTTTTAAACTAGTTAAAGAAGGAGCAATGCCTTCAACAACTCAAGTTAATGTTGGAACTTTTCATAAAATGTTTACAAAGTATGTTGAGAAAGGAAATTATATATTATATATAGGTTTATCTTCAGCACTAAGTGGAACTGTAAGTAGTGCAATAACTGCAAGAAATATGGTATTAGAAGAGCATCCAGATGCAAATATATATGTTTTAGATTCATTAAGTGTATCTGTAGGTGAAGGCCTATTAGTTTATAAGGCTGTTGAAATGATAAAGAATAATGTTCCTATAGAAGAAATTATAGATTATTTAGAGTCTATTAAAAGAAAAGTAATTCATGCTATAACAGTAGATGATTTAAATCATCTAAAAAGAGGAGGTCGTATTTCAGGCGCTGTAGCAGCCGTTGGTGGTTTACTTGGAATAAAGCCAACATTAAAGATTGATGATGAAGGAAGAGTTTTATCAGCTGAAAAGTTCAAGGGAAGAAAAAAGGCCTTAAAGAGTTTAGTACAACAAATTAAAACAAATGGAGAAAATATAGAGGACCAAATTATTTTTATTTGTCAGGCTGATTGTATAGAAGATGCATTAGAAGTAAAGAAAATGATATTAGAAGAATATAAATATAAAGTTAGAGATATAATTATTACTTCAATAGGAGCTGTTATAGGAACTCATGGGGGGCCTGGAACTTTAGGAGTAGTGTTTATAGGAAAAGAAAGATAAAAATTATAACATATGATTAAGAAAGAAACTTAAATTACTTTAGGTTTCTTTTTTGCTTAAAAAACATTATCATTTTTTTATAGTTATCATATATTAGAGTAAGTGTAAAAAAAGCTATTGACAAAAATAACCAATAAAAATATAATTTAAATAAACATATCGGAATAGTAGGAATAATACAATGATGAAGAAAGTAATATATAATTATAATTTACAGAGAGAAGGCAAGAGCTGGAAGCCTTCAATTATTTTATATATGAAGTGCCCTTCGGAGTATAAGGTATGAAGTTGTAGTAGTATCTTAACGGAATGCCGTTTATAGCATACAAAAGTGGAAATTATATTCAACTAGAGTGGAACCGCGGAGTTTACTTCGTCTCTTATTTTTAAGGGATGAAGTTTTTTTATGTATTTTAATAGGGGGAATGCAAATGAAGATAGATTTTAATTTTATTACAGAAATAATACCAACGTATGTCCAAGGAACCATTATGACTTTGAAGCTTGCAGTTATTTCTATTCTATTATCAATAATAATAGGATTATTAATAGAAGCTGCTAGATATTTTAATTTAAAAATTTTAACTGCAATATCAAAGGCTTATATAGAATTTTCAAGAAATACTCCATTATTAATCCAAGTATTTTTCCTTTTTTATGGATTAACTAAGTTTGGAATAAAACTAAGTGGTTTTACATGTGGTGTTATTGGACTAGCTTTTTTAGGTGGAGCTTACATGGCTGAATCCTTTAGAGGCGGGGTGGAGGCAGTTTCAAAGTCGCAAATAGAAAGCGGGCAAGCCTTAGGGCTTAGTAAGATGCAAATATTGACAGATATAATATTACCAATTAGCTTCTCAATATCGATTCCAGCAGTAGTTGCTAATTGTATATTTTTGGTTAAAGAAACATCAATAATTGCTTCTATTGCAGTAGCTGAGCTTATGTTCGTCACTAAAGATGTAATAGGTATGTACTATAAAACTAATGAAGCTCTGATTTTAGTTGTTCTATTCTATCTTATAATATTACTTCCAATTTCCATAGTTAGCAGAATTATAGAAAGGAGGTTAAGGTATGGGGAGTTTGGCAGATAATCAAATTTTTAGTATAGACAATTTAAAAAGACTTATGGAAGGATTAGGGGTTACCTTAAATATTGCACTAGTATCAGTAATTTTATCTACTATTTTAGGGATTGTTTTTGGAATTATTATGACTAGCAAAAGCAAACCAATCAAGGCATTATCTTTTTTATATCTAGAAAGCGTTAGAATAATTCCAGTAATGGTATGGTTATTTATATTTTATTTTGGAGTGCCAACATTATTTAATATTCATATAGATTCATTAATAGTTGGATACATTGTCTTTACGATTTGGGGAACAGCAGAAATAGGAGATTTAGTTAGAGGGGCTATTACTTCTATTCCTAAAATTTATTATGAGTCTGCTGCTGCATTATCCTTAAATAAGTTTAAAACTTATAGATATATAATTATTCCAATAAGTATAAGAAGAGTATTACCAGGGATTATTAACTTAACTACAAGAATGATTAAAACAACTACATTAATGACCTTAATTGGATCTGTTGACTTAGTTAAAGTTGGACAACAAATAATTGAAAGATCTATATTAACAGAGCCTTTAACACCATTTTGGATATATGGATTTATGCTAATAGTATATTTCTTGATATGCTTCCCAATTTCATTAGGAGCAAAGGCTTTAGAAAGAAAGTTAAATTAAGGGGATGATAGATTATGAGTGATGAAGTATTACTTAAGGCTAGTAATTTAAAGAAAGACTATGGTGATATAGAAGCTTTAAGAGGAATAGATTTAGATGTTAAAAAGGGTGAAGTGGTAGTTATACTTGGACCTTCAGGTTGTGGGAAAAGTACATTTTTAAGATGTTTAAATGGGCTTGAGAAAATTAATGAAGGTAATATATATCTTGAGGGATATGGTCTTTTAGGAAAGGAGATACCCTTTGAAAAGGTAAGAGGAACAGTAGGAATGGTCTTTCAGAGCTATGAACTATTTCCTCATCTAAATGTTATTAATAATATAATGCTGGGGCCAGTTAAGGCTCAAAATAGAAAAAAGGAAGAAGTAGAAAAGCAGGCAGATGAACTATTAAATAGGGTAGGTTTATATAATAGAAAGTATGCTTATCCAAGAGAGTTATCTGGAGGACAAAAACAAAGGATTGCAATAGTTAGGGCTTTGTGCATGAATCCTGAAATAATGCTTTTTGATGAGGTTACAGCAGCTTTAGATCCAGAAATGGTTAGAGAGGTTTTGATGGTTTTATTAGAACTTGCGAAGAATGGGATGACAATGGTGGTAGTTACACATGAACTTGAATTTGCAAAGAATGTTGCAGATAAAATAGTTTTTATGGAAGAGGGAAGGATAGTTGAAATGTCTTCTCCAGAAGAGTTTTTCAGAAGTCCAAAAACTGAAAGGGCAAAGAGCTTTTTAGCTTCATTTGATTTATATAAATAAAAAAAATATAGTTTAGTAAAGAAAGGGTGTAAATAATATGAAAAAACTATTATCAATAATTTTAACTTTAGTATTAGCAGTAGGAGCGTTAGTAGGATGTGGTCAAGCAACAAATGATAACCAAACATCTGAGGAAAATCAATCATCTATAGAGGAAATTAAGGCAGCAGGAAAAGTAAGAATTGGTGTGTTTAGTGATAAGCCACCTTTCGGTTATGTAGATGAAAAAGGTGAAAATCAAGGATATGATGTTTATTTAGCAAAGAGAATTGCAAAAGATTTACTTGGTGATGAAAATAAAGTTGAATTTATATTAGTAGAAGCAGCTAATAGAGTAGAATATTTAGAATCTAATAAGGTTGATATTATATTGGCAAACTTTACTGTAACTCCTGAAAGAAAAGAAAAAGTAGATTTTGCTACTCCATATATGAAGGTTTCATTAGGAGTAGTTTCACCAGATGGATCTCCAATTAAATCAGTAGAAGATTTAAAAGGTAAAAAACTATTAGTTAATAAAGGAACTACAGCAGAAGCTTACTTTACAAAAAATTATCCAGATATAGAACTAGTTAAATTTGAACAAAATACAGAAACTTTTGCAGCATTAACTGACGGAAGAGGAGATGCATTAGCTCATGATAATACTTTATTATTTGCATGGGCAAAGGAGAATCCAGGATACACAACCTTCATTTCAAGCTTAGGAGATGAAGATGCTATAGCACCAGCAGTAAAGAAAGGTGATACTGAATTATTAGAATGGCTTAATGACGAAATAGATACTTTAACTAAAGACGGATTCTTTAAAGAGGCATTTGAAAAGACTTTAGAACCGGCTTATGGAGATACTGTAAAGCCAGAATCAGTAATATTTAATTAAATAGAAAAATTGTTATAAAAAAACTATATAAATAATAATATATAATAATAGTATTTTTATGGGAGAGTTATATGCCTAGGACGTATTCTTATTCAGCGGATTTTGATGCTGAAACTGAAGAACTTTTTAAAGAAGCTATTTTTCTTGGGGAAGGACATAATGGAATAGTTTATGAGCTTCCGAATGATAAAGCAATTAAGATTTTTCAAGAAACAAAGTGTTGTAAGGAAGAAGGAGATACCCTAAAAAAAGTGAGTAAATCTAAGTATTTTCCTAGAGTATATAATATGGGTAAATATTATATAGTAAGAGATAAGGTTGATGGAAATAGACTAGATCATTATATTAAGAAAAAAGGCTTTAATTATGAAATTGCAGAAGGTCTGTATAATTTAATAGAAGAGTTTAAAAAACTTAAGTTTACTAAATTGGATGCAAGATGCAGGGATATATATATAACTAATGATAATAAGGTTATGGTAATAGATCCAAAACAATGTTATAAACGAAAAGTAAATTATCCAAGACATTTGATGAAGGGATTAGAAAAAGCAGGTGTTTTGGAAAGTTTTCTAGAGGATATTAGATTAATAGATAAAAAAGTTGCAAAGGATTGGCAAAAAAGATACAATCAATATTTGAAAAATAGAGAAATAGAGTAAATAAAAGAGTCTAAAAATGGACTCTTTTATTATTTAGAAAATTATAACAAAGTTAAATTTATGTATAAATTTAACTTTGTTATAAATATAAAGAGGATAAGTTTCTAAATAATAAAATAGAATAAATTGCTCTTGTCGGTTTTTATTTGGCAAGGGCAGATACACTAAAAAAATATTTTTTTAAATGATTACATAGTTAAAATTATATTGAAATATATGGACAAAGTGGTATAATAATAGTTGGAATGTGATAATGATTATTATTTGCTAAAATATGTTATTAAGTGTAGCAATTTCTATATTAAAATATTTTTGTGAATAATTATATCAGAGTATGATATAATAATAAGGGTAATAAAATATAGAGAATGTGATAAATAACATTAAAATAAAGGAGGATACGTAATGAAAAATTATTGCGAAATAGTAGACGTTGTAGCTAGACAAATTCTAGACTCAAGATGTTTTCCAACTGTAGAAGTTGAAGTTTATTTAGAAGATGGTACTGTAGGAAGAGCTGCTGTTCCATCAGGAGCATCAACTGGTATGTACGAAGCAGTTGAATTAAGAGATGGAGATAAAAACCAATACCTAGGTAAAGGTGTTTTAAAGGCTGTTCAAAACGTAAATGATACAATTGCAGAAGAATTAATAGGATGTAATGTATATGATCAACCATATATAGATAAGTTACTTATAGAATTAGATGGAACTCCAAACAAAGCTAAGTTAGGAGCTAATGCTATATTAGGTGTTTCTTTAGCAGTAGCTAATGCAGCAGCTAAATCATTAGATTTACCATTATATCAATATGTAGGTGGAGTAAATGCAAAAGTTTTACCAGTACCTATGATGAACATAATCAACGGTGGATCACACGCTGATAACTCAGTAGATTTACAAGAATTCATGGTAATGCCAGTTGGAGCTAAGACTTTTAGCGATGCATTACAAATGTGTGCTGAAGTTTACCATACATTAAAGAAAACTTTACATGATAAAGGATATTCAACAGCTATCGGAGATGAAGGTGGTTTCGCACCAAACCTTAAATCAAACGAAGAAGCTATCGAAGTTATAATCGAAGCTATAACTAAAGCTGGATACAAAGCTGGAGAAGACATGTTCATAGCTATAGATGCTGCTTCATCAGAATACTACAAAGATGGAAAGTATGTATTAGAACATGAAGGAAAGACTTTAACTGCAGCTGAAATGGTTGACTTCTTAGAAAACTGGGTTAACAAATACCCAATTATCTCAATCGAAGATGGTATGGCTGAAGAAGACTGGGAAGGTTGGAAGCTATTAACTGAAAGATTAGGTAAGAAAGTTCAATTAGTTGGTGATGACTTATTCGTTACTAACACTGAAAGATTAGAAAGAGGTATCGACTTAGGAGTAGGTAACTCAATCTTAATTAAGTTAAACCAAATTGGTACATTAACTGAAACTTTAAATGCTATAGAAATGGCTAACAGAGCTGGATACACAGCAGTTATTTCTCACAGATCAGGTGAAACTGAAGATACAACTATAGCTGATTTAGTTGTAGCTGTTAACGCTGGTCAAATCAAGACTGGTGCTCCAGCAAGATCTGAAAGAGTTGCTAAGTACAATCAATTAATCAGAATTGAAGAAGAATTAGACGACGTAGCTGAATTCAGAGGAAGAAAAGCATTCTTCAACATTAAGAAGTAATTAAAATAATTAAAAAGGATTGTAGGATAATTCTTACAATCCTTTATTTTTTTGAGCATAATTACTTGTAATATAACATTCAATATGGTAATATAACCTTATGTAAATACGACCATTTTTATTGAGGTTGGGAGGTATAGCAATGCTTAAAAATTCATTATTAGTATTGGAAGCAGTTTTAGGAATAGTGATTATAGTAACAGTATTATTACAACCAAGTAAGACAGATGCATTAAGTGGACTTATTCAAGGAAGTAAAACAGAAACATTTTTTTCCAAGAATAAAGCTAGAACTAAGGAAGCTATGTTATTAAAATTAACAGTTGTTTCAATGCTGCTTTTTGCTGTGAATACAATAGCTTTAAACTTAATATAATGTTATAAAAAGAGCTACATTGTGTGGCTCTTTTATACTATAAAGGAAGTGAATATATATGGGAATTTTTAATGGATTAATGGGAAATGCATCGGAAGTAAATTTAGAAAGCATAAGAAAAGAGTATAATAATATACTTTCATCTACAGAAAGAATAGAAAAAGCATATAAATTAATACGAGATATGTTTATATTTACAGATAAGAGACTTATATTAGTAGATAAGCAAGGGGTAACAGGTAAGAAGACAGAATATCATTCTATACCATATAAATCAATTACGCATTTTAGTATAGAGACAGCTGGTCATTTTGATTTAGAGGCAGAACTAAAAATATGGATTTCTGGAACGGCTCTTCCTATTCAGAAGCAATTTAATAGTAGTCTTAACGTTTATGAATTGCAAAGAGTATTGGCGGAATACTGTTTAAGATAGCTAAAAGAGTGTTTATTATGACTTAAATGGGGCAAAATATAGAAGTAATATTAAATATTTTAATAAGATATAGAACACTAAATTATATAAGATAAAAGAAGGAAGTGAGATAGATGGGAATAAAACAAACTTTATTAAGTTTTATGAGAGAAGAAGCATATAGACCAATGGATATACAAGAGTTAGTGGCTGTATTTGATATAAATTCAGATGAATATAAGTCTTTTAAAAAAGTATTGAAATCTATGGAAAAAGAAGGCTTAATAGTTAGGACTAAAAAAGATAAGTTCGGAGTACCAGAAAGACTTGGATTAGTTTCAGGTAAACTTGAAGTTCATCAAAAAGGATTTGGATTTTTAATACCTGATGCTGAAGGAGAAAAAGATGTATTTATACCAAGTTCTTCTATGAATGGAGCTATGAATGGAGATAGAGTTTTAGTTCAAATTACAAGAGAAGATATTAATGGTAAAAAGCGTGAAGGTGAAGTTCAAGAAGTACTAGATAGAGCTAATAAGAAAGTAATAGGTGTCTATGAAGATAGTAGAAACTTTGGCTTTGTAGTACCTGAAGATTCTAGATTAAATCAAGATATATTCATATCTAAGAAAGATAGAAATGGTGCTACAGAAGGAGATCTAGTAATTTGTGAAATAGTAAAATGGGCTGATAAGAGAAGAAGTCCAGAAGGAATAGTTAAAGAAGTTTTAGGTAAAAAAGGAGATAGAGGTTTAGACATACTTACAATTATTAAAAAGTATGGATTACCTGAAGAATTCCCAGATAAAGTTCTAAACTATGCAGAAAATATTGATGAAGAAATTCCAGAAAAAGAATATGAAAGAAGAGTAGATTTAAGAAACTTACGAATGGTAACAATAGATGGAGAAGATGCTAAAGATTTAGATGATGCTGTATCTATAGAAAGACTTGATAATGGTAAGTTTAGACTAGGAGTTCATATTGCAGATGTATCTCATTATGTTAAAGAAAAAAATCCTCTAGACAGAGAAGCATTAAAAAGAGCTACATCAGTTTATTTAATAGACAGAGTTATTCCGATGTTACCTAAGAAACTATCAAATGGAATTTGTTCCTTAAATCCTAAAGTTGATAGATTAGCTTTAAGTTGTTTCATGATTATAGATAGTAAGGGTAAGGTTATTCAACATGAAATTGAAGAAACAGTAATAAAAACTAGTGAAAGAATGACTTATACAGATGTTACAAAGATTCTTGAAAATAATGATGAAGAGCTTATGAAGAGATACGATTACTTAGTTGATGACTTTAAGGCTATGGAAGAGCTTTGTAATATTCTTCGCCAAAAGAGAATGAAAAGAGGAGCTATTGACTTTAACTTTGAAGAATCAAAAATTATATTAAATGATTTAGGAAAACCAATAGATATAAAGCCTTATGATAGAGCTATTGCAAATAGAATTATAGAAGAATTTATGTTAGTTTGTAATGAAACTATTGCAGAACATATGTATTGGACTAACTTACCATTTGTATATAGAATTCATGAAGAACCAGATGAAGAAAAGTTAGAAAAGTTCAAAGAATTTATATATAATTTAGGATATGTAGTTAGATGGGGACAAGAAACTCATCCAAGAGCTCTTCAAGATATATTAGACAAAGTAAAGGGGAAAAAAGAAGAAACAGTAGTTAGTACATTGTTACTACGTTCAATGATGCAAGCTAAATATTCACCAGAATGTGTAGGTCACTTTGGCCTTGCAGCTAAGTATTATTGCCACTTTACATCTCCAATAAGAAGATATCCAGACTTACAAATCCATAGGATAATAAAAGAACAATTAAATGGAAAGATAGATGAAAAAAGAGCAGTTAAATTATCTAATATAGTAGAAGTTGCATCTAAACAATCTTCTGAAATGGAAAGATTAGCTCAAGAGGCTGAAAGAGAAGTTGATGATTTAAAGAAAGCAGAATATATGAAAGAAAGAATTGGAGAAGAGTTTTCAGGAATTATTTCTTCTGTTACTTCCTTTGGATTATTTGCAGAACTTCCAAATACAATAGAAGGTTTAATTCATATTACAGCATTAGATGATGATTATTATATTTATGATGAAACTCATTTATGCTTAATTGGAGAAAGAACTAAGAAGGTTTATAGATTAGGTGATGAAGTAAAGGTTAGATGTACTAGAGTAGATATAGATAATAGAGAAATTTACTTCGATTTAGTAGAAGAAGAATCTAAAGAAGAAATATTACCAAGTGAAAAACTAAACGAAAAGATACAAGAAGCAAAAGTAGAAATAAAGGCTACCTTATTAGAAGAAGATAATAATATTGAAGAACTATAAAATTTTGCTTCGCAAAATTTAAAATGAAAAATGCATAATTGATAATGGATAATTAAGGATGTTTTGCACAGCAAAACTTAAATTGAATTGTTGTAAAGCACATTTTATTTAAAAATCCTTAAGGATTTTTTTCCTTAATTATTCATTATGCATTATCAATTATCCATTATAAAAATGTTCGCATTTTTATAGTGTTTTTAAGAATTAATAATAAAATGTGTGGTGAGAGTATGGTAAGAAAGAAAAATAGTAATTCGTTAGCTGAAAATAGAAAAGCAAGACATGATTATTTCGTTGAAGAAACTATAGAAGCTGGGATAGCTTTAGTTGGAACTGAAGTTAAATCTATAAGAGGCGGAAAATGTAATTTAAAAGACTCTTATGCAGATTTAGATAGTGGAGAAATTGTTATAAAAAATATGCATATAAGTCCTTATGAGCAAGGAAATATATTTAATGTAGATCCATTAAGAGAAAGAAAGCTTTTACTTCATAAGCAAGAAATAGCTAGATTTAATGGATTAGTATCTCAACAAGGATATACATTAGTTCCGTTATCATTATATTTAAAAAATGGTAGGGTGAAAGTAGCTCTTGGATTATGTAGAGGTAAGAAAAACTACGATAAGAGAGATTCTATGTTAGAAAAGGCTCATAAGAGAGATATTGAGAGAGAATTAAAAAACTCTAATAGATACTAATTAAAAGTAAAATTACGGAATAAAAATTAATAATTCCCAGGAATGAGGAATTATTACCTTTAGTTTTGAAGTGCATCTATTAATTTTGCGATGACTTGGAGCGAATGCGACGGAATAAGCAAAATTATATAGCTGCACTTTTTTTATGGAAAAATAATCTATATAGGAGTAAACTATATTTGTAATAAAAAGTAACATAAGAGGTATGAGGTAACTATGCAAAATAAAAGCAAATTAATTGAGAAGTCTCATAAGAGAAGTGAAGGTTATGGAGTAAATAAAGATATAAATCATTCAAAAATAATATTAAGGAATGATGAACTGAAGAAAGTACTTGAAATAAATAAGGAATTAATAGAAATATCTAAACCGTATATAGATAATGTCTTTGAAGCTGTTGAGGATAAAGACTTTATAATAACTTTAACAGATAATAATGGATGCATTCTTTATATAAAGGGTGCTGAAGAAATCAAAGATGAATTAGAAAAATTAAACTTAATAGTTGGAGCCTATATGGATGAAAAGAATATAGGAACTAATGCAATGGCAGTAGCTATATCAGAAGATAGATGTATTCAGATAACTGCTAAGGAACATTATATATCTATATTTCAAAGTTTAACTTGCTCAGCGGCTCCAATTCATAATAGTAAAGGTGAGATAATTGGTACTTTAAATTTAACTGGGAAAAGTAATATGAAACATCCGCATACTTTAGGGTTAGTTATTTTTGGAGTAACTGCAATAGAAAATGAGTTATTTAGAATTAAGACTAACTTTATACTAAATCAAACATATAACTATATGAAAACTGTTATAGAAAACGTAGACAAAGGAATTATAATTATAGATACACATGGGATAATTATAAATATAAACGAATTAGGACTTAAAATTCTAGAAAAGAAGAATAACAATTTAATAAATGAAGATATAAATTATATAATACCTAATTTTCAAAATATTGTAGATAGAATATCAAATAATAATGAAATAATAAAAAGAGAAATAAAATTAAATCATGATAGTAAATATAAGACAGAAGTTACACTTAAGGGAATAAAACATAATGAAAAAGTAATTGGAATTGTAGCTATTTTAACAAAAGTAAAGGAGAATGATAAGAAAATTGACTTTACAGGAGCATTCTTTACCTTTAATGATATTATTGGAGAAAGTCATGCTATAAAAAATGTAATTACAAATTGTAAGGTTATAGCTAATAGTCCATCCACAGTTTTAATTCAAGGAGAAAGTGGAACAGGTAAGGAAGTTTTAGCACAATCCATTCATAATTATAGTATTAGAAAAAATAATAAGTTTGTAGCAATAAACTGTGGAGCAATACCGGCTAATATTATAGAAAGTGAACTATTTGGATATGAAGATGGCACCTTTACTGGTGGGAAAAAGGGAGGAAGAATAGGAAAAATAGAATTAGCCAATGGAGGAACATTATTTTTAGACGAAATAGGGGACATGCCTCTTGATATGCAAGTGAAGCTTTTAAGGGTCTTACAAGAAGGACGAGTAACAAGATTAGGTGGCAGTAAAGAAATTCTAGTAGATATGAGGGTAATTGCAGCTACTAATAAAAATCTAAAAAAAGAAATTAAAGAAGGAACTTTTAGAGAAGATTTATATTATAGATTATGTGTTATTCCAATAAAATTACCTCCTTTAAGAGAAAGAAAAGGAGATATAAGAATGCTTATAGAGTATTTTTTAGGTATGAAATCAATGAAGTTAGAAAAAGAGATACCAGATATAAGTAATGACTTAATAAATAAATTATTAAGCTATAATTGGCCAGGTAATATAAGACAACTGGAAAATTGTATAGAAAATATAGTGAATTTAAACGGTGAGCTATCATCTGAAATATTAGATGATAGTGATGATATAAAGAAAGAATTATTCAATATAAGCAGCAATAATAATGAGATAATATCAAAAAATATAGTAGAAGAGAATTTCAATTTAGAAGATATAGAGAAGGAAGCCATTATTAATGCTATAAAATATAATAATTATAATGTTACTAAAACAGCTAAATCTCTAGGAGTAAGTAGAAATACCTTATATTTAAAAATAAAAAAGTATAACATAGAAATTAAAAACTAATAGTGTTCAAAAATAAGACAATGTCATAAAACTTAACAATATAAATATAATTAGATGTTCAAATTTAGGACAGTAATATTTTTGATAAATACAATGATACTAAGAAAAGTGAATTATTTAACAGGATTGTTAAATAAAAAACATTTTGGCATGACTCTTGCTTATTATATTTATTGAAATAAGAAAATAAATTCTAGATAATATTGGAGGTCATTATGGCACGTTTTACATTACCAAGAGATTTATATCATGGAAAAGGATCATTAGAAGCATTAAAGGATTTAAAAGGAAAAAGAGCATTTGTTGTAGTTGGTGGAGGCTCAATGAAACGTTTTGGATTCCTAGATAAAGTAGAAAGTTACTTAAAGGAAGCTGGAATGGAAGTTAAACTATTTGAAGGAGTTGAACCAGACCCATCAGTAGAAACAGTTATGAAGGGTGCAGAAGAAATGAGAAGCTTTGAGCCAGATTGGATAGTTGCTATGGGTGGTGGATCACCAATAGATGCTGCTAAAGCAATGTGGATTTTCTACGAATATCCAGATTTTACTTTTGAACAAGCAGTTGTTCCATTTGGATTACCAGAACTTAGACAAAAGGCTAAATTCGTAGCAATTCCATCAACAAGTGGTACAGCTACTGAAGTTACAGCATTTTCAGTTATTACTGATTACAAAGCAAAGATTAAATATCCTCTAGCTGACTTTAATATAACTCCGGATGTAGCAATAGTAGATCCAGAATTAGCTCAAACTATGCCAGCTAAATTAGTTGCTCATACTGGAATGGATGCATTAACACATGCAATTGAAGCATACACTGCATCACTTAGATCAAACTTTTCAGATCCATTAGCAATGAAGGCTATAGAAATGGTTAGAGAAAATTTAATAGCTTCATTTAAAGGTGATGAAGAAGCAAGAAACTTAATGCACGAAGCACAATGCTTAGCAGGAATGGCATTCTCAAATGCTTTACTTGGAATTGTTCACTCAATGGCACATAAAACAGGTGCTGTATTCCATATTCCACATGGATGTGCAAATGCAATATTCTTACCATATGTAATACAATATAATAGAGTTAAATGTGAAGATAGATATGCTGATATAGCTAGGGCTTTAAAATTAAAGGGAGAAACAGACGCAGAATTAACAGATTCATTAATTGAATTAATAAATGATTTAAATACAGAATTAAATATTCCTCACACAGTAAAAGAATACGGAGTAACAGAAGAAGACTTTAAGGCAAATTTAGAATTTATTTCTCATAATGCAGTATTAGATGCATGTACCGGATCTAATCCAAGAGAAATTGATGATAAGACTATGGAAAAATTATTTGAATGTACATTCTACGGAACTAAGGTTGATTTTTAATAATAATTAGTTTTGTTAAATAGAAATTCAATTCTAAGGTTATCTTAAACTGAATTAGATTCTTTTTATGATAACCTTTTTTGGTTATTTATACAAAAAAATACATTAATCAATTGTATGAAAATTCAAAAAGTGATAACATTATTAAGAAAGATAAAAATCAGGGGGGACGATTATGTATAAAATAGTTAAAAAGAGGGAGCTTACTGATAACATATACCTTATGGATATTGAAGCACCTAGAGTTGCAAGATCAGCTAATCCAGGTCAATTTATAATAATTAAAAATGATGATAAGGGCGAGAGAATTCCGCTTACTATAGCTGATTATAATAAAGAGGAAGGTACTGTTACTATAGTTTTCCAAGCTGTAGGAAGAGGAACTAAAGAACTTGCAGGATTTGAAGTTGGCGAATATGTTGCTGATTTCGTAGGGCCTTTAGGACAACCTAGTGAATTTATCCACGAAGATATTGAAGAGCTTAAGAAAAAAAATATTATTTTTGTAGCAGGTGGAGTAGGGGCAGCACCTGTATATCCACAAGTTAAATGGATGAAAGAAAATGGTATCAATTGTGACGTAATCGTTGGTAGCAGAACTAAAGACTTATTAATATTAGAAGATGAGCTTAAAAAGGTTGCTGGAAACTTATACATAGCAACTGATGATGGCACTTATGGATTTAATGGAAGAGTTACTGATTGTTTAAAATATTTAGTTGAAGAAAAAGGTAATAAATATGATCATGCTGTAGTAATTGGACCTATGATAATGATGAAATTTATGGCTATGCTAACTAAGGAACTTAACATCCCAACTACAGTAAGCTTGAATCCAATAATGGTAGATGGAACAGGTATGTGTGGTGCATGTAGAGTTACTGTTGGCGGAAAAGTTAAATTTGCTTGTGTTGATGGGCCAGAATTCGATGGACACCTTGTAGATTTTGATGAATCTATGAGAAGACAGGCTATGTATAAGACTGAGGAAGGTAGAGCACAGTTAAAAATAGAAGAAGGGGATACTCACAATCATGGTGGTTGTGGTTGTAAGGTGGATTAGTTATGAGTACACAAGTGCAAGATAGAATGAAAAGAGTACCAGTATCAGAACAAGCTCCAGAAGTAAGAGCAAAAAACTTTGAAGAAGTATGTCTTGGATATTCAAATGAAGAAGCTGTGAAAGAAGCTAGTAGGTGTTTAGGATGTAAAAATCCAAAATGTGTTGATGGGTGTCCAGTATCAATAGATATTCCAAGCTTTATATCTTATATAAAAAATGAAGACTTTGAAAGTTCAGCTAAGGAAGTTGCTAAATATAGTGCTTTACCTGCTGTATGTGGAAGAGTTTGCCCTCAAGAAAGTCAATGTGAAGGTAGATGTGTATTAGGAATAAAAGGTGAACCTGTATCTATAGGTAAGCTAGAAAGATTTATAGCAGACTGGTCAAGAGAAAATAATGTTGACCTTTCAGAAAGAGAAGAATTAAAGAATATAAAAGTAGCAGTTATCGGTAGTGGTCCTGCAGGATTAACTTGTGCTGGAGATTTAGCTAAAAAAGGTTATGATGTAACTATATTTGAAGCTTTACATGAACCAGGTGGAGTTTTAGTATATGGTATTCCTGAATTTAGACTACCTAAGGATGACGTTGTAAAAGCTGAAATTGAAAATATCAAAAAGCTTGGAGTTAAAATAGAAACTAATGTAATTATAGGTAGAACAATAACTATAGATGAACTTATGGAAGCTGAAGATTTCAAAGCAGTATTTATAGGATCAGGAGCAGGTCTTCCTAAGTTTATGGGAATAAAAGGTGAAAATGCAAATGGGGTTTTATCTGCAAATGAATTTTTAACAAGAGTTAACCTAATGAAAGCATTTAAAGAGGAGTACCATACTCCAGTTAAAATTGGTAAAAAAGTTGCAGTAGTTGGTGGAGGAAATGTTGCTATGGATGCAGCAAGAACTGCACTAAGACTAGGTTCTGAAACTCATATAGTATATAGAAGAAGTGAATCTGAGCTTCCTGCAAGAATTGAAGAAGTACATCATGCTAAGGAAGAGGGAATTATTTTTGACGTACTAACTAATCCAACAGAAATTTTAGTAGATGAAAATGGTTGGGTTAAGGGAATGAAATGCGTTGAAATGGAACTAGGAGAACCAGATGAATCTGGAAGAAGAAAACCAGTAGTTAAAGAAGGTTCAGAATATATTATGGATGTTGATACAGTTATTATGTCTCTTGGAACCTCTCCAAATCCATTAATTTCATCAACAACAAAAGGACTTGAAACTAACAAGTGGAAATGTATAATTGCTGATGATAACGGCTTAACTACAAAAGAAGGGGTTTATGCTGGAGGAGATGCTGTAACAGGGGCAGCAACAGTTATTTTAGCTATGGGAGCTGGTAAAAAAGCAGCTGCTGCTATAGATAAATATTTAAGTAAATAATATATTTAAAGGGATATCTCAAACAATATGAATTTTGATTGATGTATCCCTTAATTATTTTAAATAATAAAATAAGAGAAATATTAAATTTCTGTAAATATTAAAAATCTGTAAAAATTATATATTTTTTTAAGGAATTATAGGCTGTTTTATAGTATAATTTTGAAGGGAATATTTTTGCATAAGATAAAATGTAAATTGGATAGAATAGAGATAATCCATTTATTAAATTGTAACAGTTATGTATTTAATATTCGTCAAATTTTAATTTAATCAAATTGAATATTATACGAAAGAGAGGGGTTTCCATGTATTTATCCAAATTTACTGATTACTCTTTTAGGGCATTAGTATATTTAGCACAAAACAGAGATAAACTTTGTACTGTAGAAGAGCTAGCAAAAAATTTAGAAATATCAGAACATCATTTAAAGAAGATAATACATAAGCTAGCCAAAACTGATTTAATTATATCTATGAAAGGTAGAACAGGTGGGTTAAAGTTAGGTTTAGATCCTCAAGATATAAACTTAGGAGAAGTGATTAAAATAACTGAAGATAACTTAAATATAGCACAATGTTTTAATAAAACAAATTGTTGTCCGTACATAGGATCTAAATGTAAGATCAAAGGAATAATGAGAGAGTCCTTAGATGCATTTCTTCATGAATTCTCCAAATATACATTAAATGATGTATTATAATTAAATAATTTTGGGGGAATGAAAAGATGCTGAATCAAGTGTAAAGATTAAGCTTTATATTTTGATTCAGCCTTACTCTATTAACTAATACTTATTTTAGATTAAAATTAAAAGTTTTAATATTACCTTTACTTAAAGGAATATTCTTTTCAGTTAAATCAAAGTCATAATCATTAAGACAATTTTTAAAATAATCTTCATAGTAATCTTTATTTATAATAAAGGTATCACCAGTATCTTTAAGTTCTATTGTATGAATTAATTCTATTTCGAAGGTATTAATTTTTTCAGGATCAGTATTATAAAAATAATTTAATTTATATACTTCTCCTAAAGTTAAATTATAAGTTTCATTACTTACTTTTAAATCCTTAATATTTGAAGTAGATTGAATATTTTTAAAGGTTATATTTTTTACATTAGCCCAATCTCTTAAGAAGGCAATTCTCTTGAATTCATATTTTAAAGAATAGGCACTAAAAGTTTGACTAGTATCATAAAATTTATAAAGTTTTTCTACATTACCATTTAGGAAAGCTTCATTTCTTATAGTAAATACATCTTGAAAAAAATTTGCTATACTTTCCTCAATATTTTCATTTCTATCAGTTATAAAAGTACCAACATTTGCAGTAATGTCATTAGAATAAATTGATTTATAATGTTTTGTAAAGAATTCAGAAGATGGAGAATTAGTATTTTTAGTTGTAGATATAAAATAAATAAAGTTACTTACAAGAAAAATGTAAATGAAAAACCTTGATAATAAAGGCATTAATCTTTTCATAAAAATCCTCCTTAGTTAATTTTATAGAAATTCTTAGGTTAATAATCCAATTTAGAATATTATTAGTATGCGCAATATTATAAGGAAAATTCTTTGGTGATTTTTGGAGTTAAGTGATGGTGATATATGTTATAATTAGAGTATATTAATTTTCTAAAAAAAGGAGTAATTATGATTAGAATAGGGGTTATAGGAAGTAATTTCATTACAGATAGACTAATTGAAGGTGCCAAAGAAGTAAAAGATGCAAAAATTGCTGCTGTTTATTCTAGAAGTGAAGATAGAGCTAAAGAGTATGCAGCAAAGCATGGAATTGAACATACTTTTACTAATTTAGAGGAAATGGCAAAAAGTGATTTAATAGATGCAGTTTATATTGCATCACCTAATGCATTGCATGCTAGCCAAGCAATATTATTTTTAAATAATAAGAAGCATGTATTAGGAGAAAAGGCCTTTGCTTCAAATACTAAAGAAGTTGATGAAATGATAAAGGCTGCAAAAGAAAATGATGTTCTTCTTATGGAAGCAATGAAAACTACACTTTTACCTAATTTTAAAGTAGTAAGAGATAATTTATATAAGATAGGAAAGGTTAGAAAATACTTTGCAAGCTACTGTCAATATTCATCAAGGTATGATAAGTATAAGGCAGGAGAAGTATTAAATGCCTTTAAAAATGAATTGTCTAATGGAGCAATTATGGATATAGGGGTTTACTGTATAGCTCCTATGGTTAATCTATTTGGAAAACCTAATAGTGTACAAGCTAATGGAATTATGCTTAAAACTGGAGTAGATGGAGAAGGTAGCATTGTCTTTGGATATGATGATATGGAGGGAGTTGTTATTTACTCTAAAATAAGTAATTCCTATCTTCCATCAGAAATACAAGGAGAAGAAGGAAGCATTATAATAGATAGAATTAATACATTTAATAATGTAAAAATAATATATAGAGATGGAAGAGAAGAGAATTTATCCTTAGAACATAAAGAAGCAAATATGTGCTATGAAGTAGAGGAGTTTGTAAATTTAATTAAATCAGGAGAAAGAGAATCTAAGATTAATTCATTAAAGGTATCAAGAGATATTATTGAAGTAATTGAAGAAGCAAGGAAACAAGTAGGAGTAGTATATCCAGCTGATAAAGATAATTAAAAAGTTAATTTATAAAGAGCACATTGAAGCAATCTTCAATGTGCATTTTTGTATTTTGAATATCACTAAAATAGCTAATAATAACTTTAAATTATGTATAATGAAGAACAGTTGAATAGGAATAAATCTACTATAATAAAAAATATGTTTTATAAATTATAGGACATAATTAATATTATTTAATTAGATAAATTTTATCTTTTTCTTTTTTATCTCTAGTATCAAATGGATTATCAATTAAAGCTCTCACAAAAAGCCTTGGATAATTTTTATTTAAATAATTCATGTATTCACACCATTCAAGTGTTAAATATTTATATGCTATAGCCATATCGCTAGCCAAATGATCTAATTCAAAAGGTTGAATTTTATCACAGTATCTAGATTCAATCTCTTCTTTTACATGTAATAAAGCCATAAGCATATCTGTAAATTCTTCATGTTCATGAATATTTTCATTAATTATTAAGTTCATTAAAAAATCTCTATTTTTTGATAGTATGCTTTTTATTGTATCTATATTTACTTTAGTTATATTCAAATTAAAGTTATGATTTTCTACTTTGTTTTTAAGTTTCCTAGAAGAACTATCATCCCAATTGCTTGCACAAATATTTGAATTTATAAGTTCGCCTATATTTTCATCACCTTTAACAAATTCAGCAAGCATAGTTCTTCCTATTTCAGTATAGAATAGACCTATCATCATATTAAGTTTTTCTAGGAAATGATTTTTCTCTCTTTTTTCAAGTAGCCTATCAATAATAAGAGTTGTAAAGAATACCTCCATTGGAATAAAAGCTATATCAGCAAATAAAAATATCAATGTGTGATGAGCATCTTTAAATATTAAATAATGTGCATAATGTAATAGTAATGATAATACTACAAGACCAATGCCTATAATCACAGTTTCTTTAGTTTTTTTCTTCAATCTTTAAACTCCTTTCATTAGTTATAATTATGTAATAATTTTAATTAAATGAATTCATGATTAGAAATTTTTATAAGGATTAACTATAAAACCATGAACTTAAAAATATTACTTTAGAATTATAACATAATTATGTACAATCAGAGAAAATAGGACTAAATATATCTAAATTTAAGAAATTAAAAGAATTAATTTAGATAAATTCAATGTATCTATTTAAAAAGAAAAATATAGATAAAATGCAATATTTAAGATTGTTGACAGAAAAATTTTTATAATATATAATTACAACACAGAGTGAAAATTGAATATTCGCGTTAAACTAATTTTTAACCTGGGGGCGTTTTGGCTTCGACGGGGGTAAGATGGGTTTGATAAGCGAGCCGAGGCAAGCATGTCACCTCGATAATAAAGTATGCATTAAAGATAAACGCAGAAGACAATTTTGCATTAGCAGCTTAATATAGCCGCTCATCAGCCCAGGGTGCCCACGCTCTGGATCACTGGTGTCATTAAAGTGGGAAACGAAGTTTAGCAAAGCTTTGAGCTAAAGGGGTATTTATGAAGCTAGGGAATTAGGAGTTTGTTTGTGAGCGAACTAAGGACCGAAACTTTAGTCACAAACTACGCTCGTAGAAAGTCAGATTGGTCTACTTTCGGACAGGGGTTCGATTCGTAAGATGAGTCGCCTTATGAAGTGATTCATAAGTGATAACTTGGCTTTATCGGTGAACTCGTAATAGGTAATGCTAACGACAATACCGAGAGGTATGTGAAGAAATTCAACAGCCTCGTATCGACTTATAGGTTCCTAAAGCAAAAGCTATGGAATACTAGGATAGAAGACATAAACTATACTGAGCTTCTATAATACGCCAAGAGTGTAAAGATATTTTACACTAAGATATAGTCAGTGCCATTAAGAAATTATGGATGCACATGACCCCTCGCCTCCACCATTGAAATCCACTATAGATATATCGTGGATTTTTGCTTTGTAGATATAAATTCATTATAAAATTCTTTACATGACCGATTATTTTAATAACTAAAAAATGAGCTACCACTAACAGATTTTTAATCTGCTGAAATGGTAGCCATTTTTTTATTTATTACTTTGTATAATTATCGAAATAACATTAGATGAATATAATAGGAGGTCCCTTATATTCACTTCCTGATGTTAAGTCAGATAATGACCATATAAGGTCAGTAAGTCTTCTTGGAGTAGTACCTTGTGATTCCATAGCTCCAACTAAATCTGATTCATTATTTTTAATATATTCTGATATTGCTTTTTTAAGTTCTTCACCATTGAAATCCACGAAAAACTTATCAATGTGTTTTTGGTATGTACATAGTATAAATAATAAAATAATAACAAAGATTTGTTTAAGAATCATTATCAATATAAATGATGGATTAAATGAAAATAATTTTGAAGATGTAGTTATTATAAATTTATATTAGAATAATCTAATAGAGCAACATTTTTTTAATTTTTTTATAGTATTGAATATATTAAGAAAAAATTAATTTTTAATTTAGGATATGAAGTTGTTTTAGTTACTTTATTTCAAAAGTGTAAAATATATTAATAGAATTCAACTTATAACAAATCTAATATCTTATAAATAGATATATAGCTTATAATGTAAAAATATAAATACTATAAAAGGAGATTATTATGGCAAGTTATTTTACAATAGGAGAAATATCGAAGTTATCTAATGTTTCGTTAAAAACACTTAGATATTACGATGAAATTGGGATACTTAAGCCTAAATATGTAAATAAAGAAAATAAATATAGATATTATTCTATAGAACAATTAACAACAATAGATTTAATAAAATTGTTTAAATCTACAGGAATGTCACTAGAATTAATAAAACAAATTTTAAGCTCACAGACTGATTTAGAGTTTATAGTAGAGAATATAAGAAATCAATCAAAGGTAGTAGAAGCAAAAATAAAAGAGCTATCGGCAATAAAAAGCTATCTAGACTATTTGGATAAAGAAATATCTCAAAATATAGAATATGGACTTAATAAAGTATTTATAAAACATAATGAAAAACGCAGTTATTTAAAATATGACGTTATATCATATAACCCAAAAGAACTAGATTTAAATTTAAGAAATGTGATATTTGATTTAGACAAAAATATAGAAAGAACTTCTAATCTATTAGGAGCAACAGTATCATATAAAGAGTTAAAAGAAGAAGATAAAATTATATATAAAGGATTTAAAGTTTTTATAAATCAAGATAAAAAAACAAGTTATCTAGAAGAAGGTGACTATGTAACTATAATATATGAGGGTGGGCCAAGTGACTCAATTATATATTATAAAATATTGTTAGATTATATAAATGAAAATAATATTGAGGTAGTTGGAGATTTTAATGAAACATGGATTATTGGCAAAATGGATGAGAACTTAGAAGAGAGAAGTTTAATAAAATTAGATATATTAAAAAAATAAATATTATTGACACTGACCTAACTGGAAGGTTTATTATTTTGTAAGTAAGATACTTAAGAATTACATATCAGAGTGAAAAAGTTTTGCTCAAATAGATAAGTAAAGAGTAATCTAGCCATAAAATATATAGAAAGTAAAGGAGATTTACATGAAAAAAGAAATAGTTATGGTAAAAAGTGAGTTTGCACCTTTAAAGAAAGTTGTTTTAACACAATCTGAATTTATATTTCCTATGAATACTATAGGTAATGATCCAGCAGAAATATTAGAGGAAGAAGTTCTGCAAATGTATAAAGATGTAGATGGAAAAAGTTATGAAGAGGCATTTCCAGAAAAACAAATTAAATGGGAACAAGAAAGAGAAAATCTAAAACAAGTATTAGAAAAGTATGGTGTCGAAGTTGTTAGACCTCGTTTATTAACAGGTTATGAAAAAGAAACTGGAAAAGAATATGGGTGTAGCAACTTTTTTGTTAGAGATCCATTTTTTACAATAGGAAATAATATAATAGAAGGCTCGTTAAGATACCATCATAGAAGGAAAGAAATTTTACCTATACGTAGTATTTTAGAAAAAATTGCATATTCTAGTGATGCTATGTATGTATCATTACCTATGGTAGATACTTCAGAAGGTTTAAATTCAGAATTAGGACCATTTTTAGAAGGTGGAGATGTTTTAGTTCTTGATAAAGTAGTTTTTGTAGGAAACTCAGGTCAAGCATCAAATGACAATGGATATAGATGGTTAAAATCATATTTAGGTCATTTTGGATATAAGGTAGTTCAAGTGCCATTAAAAAGTAATGTGCTACACTTAGATTGTGCATTAAGTTTAGTAAGGGATGGACTAATGATTGTATGTGAGGAAGCTTTAATAAATGGTATTCCAGAGGAATTAAAGAATTGGGATAAAATATCAGTACCTTATAGTGATGTATCAAGATTAGCTGTAAATGGATTGCCAGTTAATGATTCAGTATATATTTTAGACCCAGAGTTTGAATATATAGGAAAACAGTTAATTAGTAAGGGTATAACTGTTGAATATATTGATTTTGAAATTTCAAGAAGTTTAGGCGGATCATTTAGATGTAGTACACAACCATTATTAAGATATTAAAAAGTGATAAAATAAATATTTTTAATAAAGGTACATATAAAAACTTAATTGTGGGTATGATTTTTGAGAATCGCCTCCACCATGAAATCCTCGGCAACATTGTCGAGGGTTATTTTTAATGTATATGAAAGCATAAAAATTTTGAAGTCGTAAAGATAGTGATATCAATAGGTTTAAAGATTTAAAACTATAAAATTGACACCACGAAGCAGGCGTGGCGATAGTCACTTAGTTTTTCATCATATTTAATCATAATTTTATATATTTTCTGTTGCATGAATTTATTATTTCGCTCAATCTTAATAAAATCACTCCCAAGTAGTTATAGCTGTTGCGTACAATTTTTCTTTCCATAAATATAAAGCTATAGGAATATTAATTTATAAATTTAATTTATAAATTAAATTTATATTTCTATTAGTTGAATGCTATAAAATTTGATATAATTTTACATATAAGAATGTTAAAAAAAAGACAAAGTTTGATTAAAAATAATTCTGGAATTGTAAATCAAATTAATATATAGAATTATATGGAGAATTTTGAAATATACATTTAAGAGGAGTGTTACTATGTTTAGAAATAAATACTTTACAACTGGACTAGGAATATACATAAGTTATTTTATGTTGGGTATGGTTCTTATTTTACTTTCATCAAACATGGAATTTGTAACAAAACAATTAAATACAGATGTAGCAGGGATTACTTTTTTAATTTCAATAGAAGGGCTAGTACGTTCAGCAACAGTATATATTAGTGGAAGATTATCAGATAAATTTGGGAGAAAAAAGATTTTATGTTTGTCTCCAATATTTGAAATAATTTTTTTAATTGGTATACCTTTTGTACATGACTATAGAATGGCTGTAGTATTATCAGTATTTGCAGGACTATCACATGCCTTCGTAGATTCTTCAAGTTATCCTTCCTTAATGGAATGTTTTCCAAAAACTCCAGGAACAGCAACTGTTATAATAAAGGCTTTTATAGCAATTGGTGGTATAATGTTACCAATAATAATAGCATTTTTTGTGAATAGAAATATGTTTTATGGAAATACGTTTTTCTTAATTGCAATAATGTATCTTACAAATGGTTTATTTTTGTTTACTAGAAAATTTCCTAAAGCAAACCAAGCAGAAGTATCTGAAGATGGAAAAATATTAAATGAAAAAAATTTCATTTCAGAACCAGTATTAAAAAAAGAAGGATTAACTATTATAATAATAGGATTTACATCTAATGCTATATATACTGCATTTCAAATATGGATGCCTACTTATGGTCAAAATATTTTAGGAATGAGTCAAGTGAATTCCTTAAAATTAATAACATACTATAGCATAGGATCTCTTGTTTCAGTTTTTATATTAGCAAAACTTTTGCAAAAGACAGTAAAGCCAGTATTAGTACTAGTTATATATCCAATAATAGGAGTAATTTCACTTGTAGTAGTATTACTAATAAGAACAGAAATAGTTACAACAATAGGTTTTACTTTAATAGGGTTATCATCAGCTGGAGTATTACAAATGGCGCAAACTACAATGGGTGAACTTTTTTGGAAAAATAAAGGTGCAACAATGGGAATGGTTTCTACAGCTGGTGGAATAGCATCAGCAGTTGTTCCAGCATTAACAGGAATAATTTTAAAATATTATGATATTTTACATGTATTTTATTTTATTATGATAATATTTGTTGTAGGAATAGCTTGTGCTATTTTTACAAAAATAAGATATGATAAAGTTATTGCAAATAATTAAATATTATATTCATAAATTTTAGGCTAGTTGTAAAATGAAATTGAACTAAATAAAAAATCAATAGGATTACTTTCTATGTTAAGATAAATTTACAACAAAATACTTATAGAAAGAATAATGGTAGTTTTAAAGTTTGAGTCTACACTACAACATAAAACCCTGGACAATACAGAATGTGCTGTCCAGGGTTATTACATTTTATAATCAATAATAATGAACCAGATAACAAGTAAGTAGTTATATTTTAATCATATTTAGGAAACTATATTATAGAGTTACGAAATATTAACAAGGAGGCTTTGATATGACCAATGGTATGGATATGGAATATCCTATGTTTTGTTATCAATGTGAGCAAACAGCAGGTGGAAAAGGGTGTACAAAGATGGGGGTATGCGGTAAGACCCCAGAAATAGCAGCACTTCAAGATTTACTTATATACCAAGTAAAGGGAATAAGCTGTTATGCAAAGGAAATAGTTGAAAAGGGTGAAAATGTAGATAAAAGTATAGTAAGTTTTGTTGAAAATTCATTATTTACAACTTTAACAAATGTAAATTTTGACGCAGATGTACATGTTAAAATGCTAAAGGAATCACAAAAGATAAAGGAGAAATTAAGAAAGCAAGTAGGAAAGATTAAAAATGATACAGACCACGCCACTTATAATTTAAGTGAAACTAAAGCAGAAATGTTAAAGGATGCAAAAAAGGCAGGTATAATGTATGATAAACAACTTGATCCAGATATACGCTCGCTAAGACAAACAATAATTTATGGATTAAAAGGAATATCTGCTTATGGACATCAGGCAAGGGAACTTGGATATTATGACGACCAAGTTGATAATTTTTATATAAGAGCATTAGAAGCAACTACTGATGATACTTTGTCAGTAGAAGAGTTAATAAGATGGACTATGAGAACTGGTGAAATGAGTGTAGCTGTTATGAAAAAGCTAGATGAAGCGAATACTACAGTTTATGAAAATCCATCTCCACATAAGGTAAATATACATGTTAAAAAGGGGCCATTTATAGTAGTTTCAGGACACGACTTAAAGGATCTTGAAATGTTATTAGAACAAACAGAAGGAAAGGGGATAAATATTTATACTCATGGAGAAATGATACCAAGTCATGGATATCCAGGATTAAAAAAATATCCTCATTTAGTAGGAAACTTTGGTGGAGCTTGGCAAGATCAACAAAAAGAGTTTGATAATATACCAGGATGTGTACTTATGACTACCAACTGTCTTATGAAACCAAGAGAAACTTATAAGGATAGAATTTTTACAACTAGTGTTGTTGGATGGGATGGAGTAAAGTATATAGGTAAAGATAAATATGGTAAAAAAGATTTTAGTGAAATTATAAATAAAGCTTTAGAATTAGGTGGGTATGAGGAGGATCAAGAGCCACATGAAATACTTGTAGGCTTTGGACATCATGCAACTTTAAGTAAGGCTGAAACTATAGTTAATGCAGTTAAGGATGGTAAGATAAGACATTTCTTCTTGATTGGTGGTTGTGATGGAGCAAGATCTGGTAGAAATTATTATACAGAATTTGCAACAATGGTACCGGAAGATTGTATAATTTTAACTTTAGCTTGTGGTAAATATAGATTTAATAAGCTGGAGTTTGGAGAGGTTGCAGGACTTCCAAGGCTTTTAGATGTAGGTCAATGTAACGATGCATATTCAGCAGTTAGAATTGCAACAGCACTTGCAGATGCTTTTGGAACTGATGTTAATGGATTACCATTATCATTAATTATATCTTGGTATGAGCAAAAAGCAGTAGCTGATCTTTTAGCATTATTATCCCTTGGAATAAAAGGGATATTTTTAGGACCAACACTTCCAGCCTTTTTAAGTCCAAATGTCCTTCAATATTTAGTTGATACTTTTAATTTAAGACCTATAAGCACAGCAGAGGATGACTTAAAGACATGTATGCAACAAGAAATTTAAAAATATTAGATTTTTAGAAATAGTATTTATTCTCACTTAGATAAAGTACTTATATTAATTTTGCGATGACTTGGAGTTTGGAACGGAATAAGCAAAATTATATAGAAGTACTTTTTTATTGCTCAAATATAGATTATAAGTAGCAGAAAATATTTAAATTTTTAGTAGATAATTTTAGAAGTAAAAACAATGGTATCTATTTTCTTTACCATTAAATTTTATAAAAAATATAGTGATATAATTGTTTAAGGGTATAAACTAATAAACAAACTTAAAGTAATTATAGGAGATGTAATTTTGAAAGATAATATAAAAATTCATATTTTACACTGTGGCGAAGTTGGAGTTGATCCAGCAGTTCCATTTAGAGATGTGTCGAAAAATCCTATAGCATATACAGGTATAGGAAGAAGTAAAAAGTTAAGAACATGGTTACCAGTTACAACTTATTTAATAGAACATCCAAAAGGAAAGATATTGATTGATACTGGGTGGCATACTGATGTTAGAACCAATCCAATAAAGCATCTAACACCATTATTATATATGGCAAGCAAACAAGATGGAAAAATCAGAATATGGTCCCTTTAAAAGAGCATATGATATCTTTAGTGATGGAACTATATTGATTTTAGATGCAAAAGGGCATACAAAAGGGAATATTATTGTAATGGTAAGAAATGGTGATAAGTTTGCTTTAATTACAGGCGATTGTGGATATGCAGAAGAGTCATGGAAAAGTTTACGTATACCTGGACCATTGGTTAATAAAAATGATATGATTACATCTTTAAAATGGGTTAGAAATATGGCATATAAAAAGGAGTCTATAGGAATATTTGCTACACATGATCCAAAAGTTAAAGAAAGTACTATTATTTTATAGAAATATAGTGTTTAAAATAGCTTATGAAATATTTATAAAAAATGCATAAAAGGAGAGGTTGATTGATGGAAAATTGTTATAAGAGGCGAATTGAGCTAGCAAAAGAGTTAAAAGCATGCAAGAAGGCATTTATAGCTTTGGGAGATGAAACAAGACAACAGATTATAGTAGCATTACTTGAAAGTGAAGTTCATGGCATAAGAGTTGGAGAGATAACAGAAAAAACACATCTTTCAAGGCCGGCAGTTTCACACCATTTACAGATATTAAAGGAAGCTGGAATAATAAATATGTATAGAGAAGGAACTAAAAATTATTATTATGTAAGTGCCGATGAAACTATATGGAATCAAATAAGAAATCTATTCAATAAAATAAATGAAGTCGTTGAAGACATATCAGAAAGAGACTGCAATAAAAGTCAAATTGAAATAGAATCTGAGAAAGAGTTCATTTAAAAAGATAAATAAAGTACATATATATGTAAAACTCAGTATTGTAAATTAATATAACAAATACATATTAAAAGTTTGGAGGAATTAATAATGGATATTATTGAAGCAATTAAAAATCGTCATTCAGTTCGTAAGTTTACTGATAAGAAGATTGATGAGAATATTAAAAAAGAGTTATTGGAAGTTATTGATGAGTGTAATAGGGAAGGAGATTTAAATATTCAATTATGTACAGAAGAACCAAAGGCATTTGATAGCCTTATGGCTCATTATGGGAAATTTAGCAATGTTAAAAATTATATTGCTATTGTAGGAAAAAAGGGGAACGAATTTAATGAAAGATGTGGATATTATGGAGAAAAGATAGTGCTTAAAGCAACACAATTAGGATTGAATACATGTTGGGTAGCACTTACTTTTAGTAAAGGTAATACAATGTGCAATATCGAAAAAGGAGAAAAATTATGTTGTGTAATAGCTTTAGGTTATGGAGAAAATCAAGGGGTTGCACATAAAAGTAAGTCAATGGATCAGCTTTCTAAAATAAATGGAGATATGCCAGAATGGTTTAAAAATGGGATGGAAGCAGCAATGCTTGCACCTACAGCTATGAATCAGCAGAAGTTTCAAATTAGTTTAGAAGGAAATAAGGTAAGTATTAAAGCATTGCCTGCATTTTATAGCAAATTGGATTTAGGAATAGTTAAATTACATTTTGAAATAGGAGCAGGAAAAGATAATTTTATGTGGGCATAATAGAAAAAAATATGGTAAGAGACATTTCATGAGGATACAGATAAATAATAATTTCTAATTGATTTATAACCTTTATAAAAAGTGTATATTGACAATTGTAATTTAAGAGAGTAGAATCTAATTAAGTCAAATTAAGTTGAATAAAATTAAATTTATTTAAACCTTAAATTTAGTACATATACTTTTATTAATATTTTTATTTATATATATGTAAAAAATAATGATTAGTTGTAAGATTTGTTAGATTAGTATTGAGTTTTCTATAAAATGCTATGACTAAATCATATAAGAAGGGTGATTATTTATGAATAATACAATAGATACAATGAAAAATCATAGATCAATAAGACAATATTTAGACAAAGATGTTTCAGATGAATTAATAGATGAAATTATCAAAAGTGCTCAAGCTATGCCTAACTCAATAAATGGACAACAGACATCTGTTATAGTTGTAAGAGATAAAAAGAAGAGAGAAAAATTAGCAGAATTGGTTGGAAATCAAGAATATGTTGCAAAAGCTCCAGTATTCTTAGTATTTGTCATGGATTTTTATAGAACTTATCTTGCAGGTGAAAAAACTGGTCTTAAGCAAGTAATTCATGAAGATATAGAAGGTATTCTTGCAGGATCTGTAGATGTTGGTATAGCTTTAGGAGCTTCCGTTGTTGCTGCTGAATCCCTTGGACTTGGCACAGTACCTATTGGTGGTATCAGAAAAAATCCAGAAGAAGTTATAGAACTATTGGGATTACCTAAATATACTTTTCCAATGGTAGGTTTAGTAGTTGGATATCCAGCAGATGAATCACATAAAAAGCCTAGAGTACCTTTTGATAGTTTTAAACATAGCGAAAGTTATGATATAAAAGCTGTTGAAGAGTCAATTAATACTTACGATGAGCAAATGGATAGCTATTTAAAGGAAATTGGAAGATCTGAACAAGAAACAAACTGGAGTACTGTTACTTCAAGAATTTATCAATCAGTTTATTATCCAAAAGTTAAAGATGCTATTGCTAAACAAGGATTAAAAACAAAATAATTCCGAGAAATGAGGAATTATTACCTTTAGTATGTAGAAGTAAATATGTTATATTAGGGCAACTTGGAGAGCACCATGGAGCAACTAATATAACATATTTACTTCTTTTTTTGTGTTAAGAACTCTTTGATATAATTGAAATTAAGTACAAACTATTATAAGATATAGAATGGTTATTTTACGTGAATTTGTATAATACGTCCATATTAATATTTTAAAGTAAGGTGAAAAATGAAAAAAATTATAAAAAAGAGTACAATTTTTTTATTTATGCTTATATGTTTGTTTAGGTATGATGCTTTTGCCATAAAAAATAACAACATTAATTTTCAAAACTTAACTATAGATGATGAGTTGTCTCAATCTTTAGTAGAGTATATATATCAAGATAGCAACGGGTATATATGGATAGCTACTAATGATGGATTGAATAGATATAATGGAAATGAGTTTAAGGTATATAAGAATATTAAAAATGATGACACTAGTCTTAGTAATAATATGGTTAGCTCTATAGTAGAGGATAATGATAAAAACTTATGGATAGGCACTGATGGCGGATTAAATAAGATGAATTTAATTAATGGAAAGATAACTAGGTATTTAGTTTCAGATGAGGACAAACTTTATTCTAATACTGTTGTTGATGAACTCATGATAGATTCAAAGGGGAGGCTTTGGGTTTGCAGTGTAAATGGGCTTAATTTATATGATATGGAAAATGATAAGTTTGTTAAGGTAGCAGAGGAGTATTTAGATAATAAAGGTCTTCAGGATTTTGCTGAAGATGATGAAGGTAATATTTGGATTGCAACCATGGAAGGGCTATTTAAATACAATCATGATACGGGCATAATAAAAGCTTTTTATCATGATGAAGATGATGAAAATACAATTAGTGAAAATAATATTTTTTCTATTTATTATAGTGAAAAAAAGCTATGGATTGGTACTAAAATAGGTGGATTAAATGTTATGGATATAGAGGATTATAGTATAAAGAAATATACTCATGATGCAGATAACCAGCAATCTATACCTAGTAACCTTATAAGAGATATAATTAGGGATAAGGATGGTAACATATGGCTGGCTACTGATCAAGGTCTAGCTACTTTTGATGAAAGTGATGAAACTTTCTATACATATACAAGTAATACAAGTAAATATAGCCTTTGTGATAATAATGTTATTAGTTTATATCAAGATAGATTAGGAGTAATGTGGATAGGAACCTTTGGAGGAGTAAGTAAATTTTATATCAATAATGATTTTAAGGTATATAGAAATGAACTAGAAGATGATAATTCATTAAGTAGCAGCAGTGTATGTGGAATATATGAAGATGATGAAGGAATGGTGTGGGTTGGAACATTTAATTCAGGTATAAATAGAATAGACACAGCTAGCGGTAATATCAGCAGATTCTATAATGATGTTAATAATGAAAACTTCTTGAGTAGTAATAGAATAAAAGATATAACTGGAATAGAAAATGAAATCTGGATAGCTACAGATAATGGGTTAAATAAATATGATAAAAGTACAGGAAACTTTACTGTATATAAAAAATCAGATGATGAGAATAGTATAGTAAATAGTGAAATAAGGGTATTGTATATAGATAAAGATGGGTTGCTATGGATAGGAACTAGAGGGGGAATATCTACCTTTGATAGGAAAAGTAAATTTACTTCATATAATCAGCTGTTAGAAGCAAATGGAATTTATGAAAAAACTATTAGTGCTATTTATGAAGATTCCCAAGGGATAATGTGGTTTGGACTTGGAAATGATGGGGGTCTAGTAAAGTATAACAGAGAAACTGGAGAAGTTAAAAATTACTTATATGATAATAATAATGAGAATTCTTTAAGTAATAATACTGTTAGGTCTATTACAGAAGATAGCAAGGGAAACTTATGGGTAGGAACTCAAGATGGACTAAGTAAGCTGGATAAGGAAAATGATGATTTTACAGTATATACATATACTGATGGATTATCTAATAATTTTATTTACGGAGTACTTGTAGATGGTAATGATAATATCTGGGCTAGTACTAATTATGGTGTATCTATGTATGACCAAGTTAATGATAAGTTTGTAAGGTATTATGAAGCTGATGGGCTTGCAACTAATGAGTTTAATGGCTTTTCATATCACCAAAATAAAAAAGGTGAAATTTATTTTGGTGGAGTAAATGGATTAACAAAATTCAATCCATTAAATATTCAGCTAAATATTGAGACAAGTAATGTAATAGTAGATAGTATAAAGACAAGTGGAGGAGTTGAAGTTAAAGTACATGATAATATTGTTTTAGATTATGATTCAAGGGAGTTATATGTAAAGTTTTTTATACCAGAGTATAAAAATATAAGTCAGATGCAATATGCTTACAAATTAGAAGGCATGGATAATGATTGGACGTTTTCAGGGAGCGAGAATTATGCAAGATATGCAAGCCTTCCACCAGGAAAATATAAAATGCTTATAGCAGGAAGAAACTATAATGGGGTTTGGTCTGATATATCAAGTATAAATATTGAGGTGAAAAATTCAATTTGGAAAACTCCATTTGCATATTTTATATACATAGTTATACTGGTAACGATGGTATATTACTTTTACAATCAAATGAAGATATTAGATGCTTTAGCAAAGCAAAGAACTCATCAATTAAATGTTAAGCTCAATGAAAATGAAAGTTTATACAAAATGCTTATCCAAGCAGAAAAATATAAGAATAATTACTTTGTTAACCTATCTCATGAGCTAAGAACACCGTTAAATGTTATTTTATCTATAGAGCAACTAATAAAATCTTTAATTAAATCGGGAATACAGATAGAGAATGATAAAATGGAAGAATATATGAATACCTTAGGTGGAAATTCAAGGCGTCTTTTAAATTTAATAAATAATATTATCGATACTTCTAAAATAGATTCAGGTTCCTATAGGTTAAATATAGAAGAGGTTGATATAGTAAGCCTTGTAGAAGATACAGCACTATCTATGGTTGAACTTGCAAAATCAAAAAATATAGATCTTATAGTTGACCCTGAAATAGAGGAGTTAACTATACGTTGTGATAAGCTAGATATAGAGAGATGTATAGTTAATTTAATAGGTAATGCTATAAAGTTTACAGAATCAGAAGGAAATATAATTGTTACTATTAGTGAATTAGACGATAAGGTTAAGATAAGTGTTAAAGATACTGGAGTAGGAATCGAAGAAAAATATCATAAGAGTATTTTTGATAGGTTCGGACAAGTTTATAATAGATCATCAGAAGAATTTGGAGGAAGTGGGTTAGGATTAACGTTAACTAAAAATTTAATTAATCTTCATGGAGGAGATATTAGAGTAGTTAGTGAAATTGGAGAAGGTAGTGAATTTATTATTATCTTACCTATTAATACGTAAAAAGTAAGCCATTTAATATTAAGGGGAAATATACATGAAAGATGAAAAAAATATTAAATATGGATTGTTTACATCCATACTTATAGCATTAGGTCCTATACTTTGGCTATTCATAAACATATATGATAAAAATTATAAAACTATAGTATTTAACATAGTTTTTGTTATTCTTGGAATTACTTTAGTATTATATAATCTTAGAAATTATTTAAAAGTGTACAATAAAAAAGATAATATAGCTTTAGATTTGTTAAGGCATATAGTATCCTTTATATTTTACATACTATTAATAGCAGTAATAGTAATATCATTTCTAGCATTTTATACTGGAATCGCATTTATACAAGAAAAACTATTTATAAAAGGAGAATATTTAACGTATCTTACAAAATCGCCATATTCATATTTACTATTTGTAATACTGATAATAGTTGGTACTAGAATAAGTATGTTATTTTCAAGAAAAGAAAAACTAGATTCTATTAACAAGGGATTATTCCAATGGGTAAAGTTTGATATATTAATAATAATTCCACTTATATATATAATACTAACTAGTGTAGCTGTAGTTACAGAAGATGGGATTTATGATTATAGTTTTTATAACTTAAAGGGCAGTAAATATAGCTTTAGTGATGTAGAGTATGTAGATACTGGGTTTGTTGATAGTGGAAGAAATAAGGGTGAATTTTTTTATAATATTCAATTTAAAAATGGTAAAACAATAAAATTGGCTCATCCATCTATGACTCAGCCTTCTGAGAAGTATGATAATGATACATGGCAAGAATATGTTGATATAGATCAATATATTATGAATAGTGGAGCTAAAAAGAATTCTAGTGAAAAAGGCTCAGAGTATGTACAAATGGATAATATATATGTAGATAAGTTATTATATGTTATAAGAAATAAATAATAAGACTTAGTGATTAAGTTATAATAAAAGTAATAAATATAAATCTAGTGGAGGAAAAATGTATTTAGTATCTTTATATTTTGATAATAAATCAGAAAGAAAAATACAGAGATTTATAAATAAAGTAGCTGAAAAAAGTGGAAATAATTTTATGACTGATAATAATGTTCCACCACATATAACTATTGCATCATTTCAAACTGATGATGAAGACAAGGTTATAGAAATATTGGATAAAATAATTAGGGATATTAATAGAGCCATGATAACATTGGCATCAATAGGAATATTCAAATCATCTGTTATATTTTTATCACCAGTTTTAAATGAATACTTACATAATCTATCAGTTGGTATATATGAAGGTATATCATTAGTAGAAAATATAGATATTAGTAAATATTATTTACCATTTCAATGGATACCACACATAACTATTGCGAAAAAGTTGACTAGGGAAGAGTTAATGTTAGGATTTCAAGAGTTAGATAATAATTTTACTATTTTTAGTGGGAGCATAACTAAAATTGCATTATCTAGTACAAATCCTCTTGAAGATATAGTAGTATGGAACTTAGATTAAAATAATATATAAAATGTGAGGAGAAAGACAATGGAACAAGCTTTTCATTCAAAAATAGCTAATGATTTAGGAGAAAAAATAATAGAGAAGCTTAATGATATAGTATCTTCATATAAATCAGAATATGTAGAGTGTTTTGAAGGACATCATTTATTACATGCTCAAGTAGGGATAGATACAGATACAGGAATATCTCCAGGTTGCAGAATACCAGTAGGTGAGGAGCCAGAGATATTTGAACATATAATACAATCAGCTCCATATCATAAATATTTCTTTAATGGAATAGGTGATATATTTGTTTTTGAGGAAACTTATAAAAATAATTTAGATGCATAAATGAAAAATAATGCAGATATAATAGTAAAAGATATTACAAAACTAATTAAAGTATTTGTAATATCTTTTTTATATGAATATATTATTTTTTATTGCGAATAAGATAATCAAAAGCACTTAATGATGCTGTTGCACCAGATCCCATTGCAATAATAATTTGCTTGTATGGACTATCAGTACAATCTCCAGCTGCAAAAACACCATCTAGACTTGTAAAACATTTTTTATCTACAACAATTTCACCTATTCTATTGAGTTCAAGAGATTCGCTTATCCATTTTGTATTTGGTGCTAAGCCAATCTGAATAAAAATACCTTCTAGGTTTATACGTTTTTCTTCATTTGTACTTCTATCAATATAAATGATACCATCTACTTTATTAGTTCCAGTAATTTCTTTTACTTGAACATTTTTAAGTACAGTAACATTAGATAGAGAGTATAGTTTTTCTTGTAAAACAGCATCTGCTTTTAATTCAGGCAAAAATTCCAATACAGTTACGTGTTTGACAATATTCGCAAGATCGATAGCAGCTTCAATACCTGAATTACCGCCGCCAACAACTGCAATATCCTTGCCTTTATAAATAGGGCCATCACAGTGTGGGCAGAAGGCTACACCTTTATTTTTAAACTTTTCTTCTCCAGGGACACCAAGTTCTCTCCACTTAGCACCAGTTGAGATAATAACAGTTTTACTTTTAAGAGTTGCATTACTTTCTAAAGCTACCTCTATAAAATCACCATTTTTAGTTAGTGATTTTGCACTTTCACCACTTATAATATCAACATCATAGTTTCTAACATGTTCTTCTAAATTTCTAGATAGTTTTGGACCTTCTGTATATTTTACACTAATGAAATTTTCAATAGCCATTGTATCCATAACTTGACCGCCAAAGCGTTCAACTACAATACCTGTATTCAGTCCTTTTCTAGCAGAATATATTGCGGCACTAGAACCAGATGGACCACCACCAATAACTAGTACATCAAATACTTCTTTATCATTAAGAGCTGTATTATCTTTCTTTTCTCCAAGTTTTAATAAAATTTCTTCTAAACTAGTTCTACCACTATCAAAATGCTCTCCATTTAAAAAGACAGTTGGAACAGCCATAATATTTCTAGACTCGACCTCATCTTGAAATGGTTCACCATCTATCATTGTGTGAGTAATTCGTGGATTAAGAATACTCATAAGATTTAAAGCCTGAACTACATCAGGACAGTTATGGCAACTTAAGCTTATATAAGTTTCAAAGGACAAATCTCTATCAATTGATTTTATACTTTTTATTAGGCTTTCATCTATTTTAGGTGGCCTTCCACTTACTTGTAATAGTGCTAATACTAAAGAAGAAAACTCATGTCCTAGTGGAACTCCTGCAAAAGTTACGCCAGTATCTTCATGCATACGATTTATACTAAAACTAGGTGTTCTATCAAAAGTAGCTATCTCTACATGAATTTTAGGAGACATAGATGATATTTCATCAATAAGTTCATTTACTTCTAATGATGTTTTGTCATTGCCTACATTTTTCTTTATAACAATATCATTTTCTAGCATCTCAAGATATGAAGCTAATTGTTGTTTAATATTTTTATCTAACATAAAAATTCACCTATTAAATTTTGCCAACAAGGTCAAGACCTGGTATTAGTGTTTTAGAACCTTCTTTCCACTTAGCAGGGCAAACTTCTTTCGGATTATTTCTTACATATTGAGCAGCTTTAATTTTATCTACTACAACACTTGCATCACGACCAATATTACCTGCATTAATTTCAACACATTGCACAGTACCATCTGGATCAATAATAAATGTACCTCTATCTGCAAGACCAGATTCTTCAATAAGTACATCAAAGTTTTTTGAAATTGTATGTGATGGATCACCAATCATAATATATTCAATTTTACCAATTGCATCAGAAGTATCGTGCCATGCTTTATGTGTAAAGTGAGTATCTGTTGAAATAGAATAGACTTCAGCTCCGAGAGACTTAAGGGTTGCATATTGATCTTGCAAATCTTCAAGTTCTGTAGGACAAACAAAAGTGAAATCAGCAGGATAGAAGCAAAGTACGCTCCATTGACCTTTAAAACTTTCTGCTGTTACTTCGATAAAATTTCCATTTTGATAGGCATTTGCCTTGAAAGGTTCTACTTGTTTTCCTATTAATGACATATAGATTATCTCCTTTTATATAAAAATTTTATTTGTTTAAAAATAGTATCTACTGTATAGAAATTTATTATTCATAGTTAACTTACAAAAGAAGATAAGGGAGAATATAAAGGAATTAGATTTTAAATTTTTTTAATTTTAAGAACAAATCTTAAAGTTTGTTATATAATGTTATTATAAAAAAGTAGTCCGATAGGAATAATAGCTAAGATGAGAAGAGTAGCTTAATAAAAGCTTTCAGAGAGAAATCTCCTTGGGTGTAAGAGATTTTAAGTAGATATTAATTGAAGTGCATCTCTGAGCTCTGAATCGAAACTTTAGTAGACTTCAGCGGGAATGCCCGTTACAGCGTTGAGGTATATATGTACCAAAAGATAAGATGTCTTTTTATATAATTATTAGGTTGTATAAAAGATAATTAGAGTGGAATCGCGGAAGATTACTTCTGCCTCTAAGGTTTAGAGGCAGAAGTTTTTTTGTTAGTAGATAAATATTTTTAAGTGTTACTTAACTGATATTACAGTAAGTAAGTTCAAATGATTTTATAAAAATTTACAAAATATTATTAATAAAAACGAAGGAGGTTTATTATGAATTCTGTACAATACTTTGATTCTATAGCTGAAAAGTGGAATGTTATTCGTAGTGAATATTTTGAGGAGAGGTTAAAATATAAACTTTTATCCATAGCTAATATAAAGGATAAAGTTGTGGCTGATTTAGGATGTGGGACAGGTTTTGTTTCTTTAGCATTATCAGATGAAGCAAGTATAGTTTTTTCTGTAGATAATTCAAGTAATATGCTTAAGCAGTTAAAGGCTAATGCATCAGATAAAAATTATAAAAATTTATATCTAATTAAATCATCACTTGATAATTTATCACTTTTTGATGAGTCTGTAGATATTATTTTTATAAATATGGCACTTCATCATATAAAGGATGCAAAAAAAGCTATATCAGAAATGCATAGAGTCCTAAAAAAAGATGGGGTTGTAGTTATATCTGATGTTATGGAGCATGATGGTGAGTGGGCTAGAGAAGAAATGTTTGATGAATGGCTTGGATTTTCAAATGAGCAAATAAAAAATTGGCTAGAAGAAGCTGGTTTTAATAATATTCAAATAGAAAATACAGATTTAAGCTGCAAAGGATATTCAAGTAAGGGTGAATATACTGAAACAGGAATTTTTATAGCTAGAGGAATTAAAAAATAGTAGGAGGGATAGTTAGAAGATGAAAATAGAATCATTATTAATTCATGGTGGAATAGATGGAGATGAGAAAACAGGAGCAGTAAATATACCTATATATCAAACTTCCACATATAAACAACCAAAGTTTGGTATAAATAAGGGGTATGAATATTCAAGAACAGGAAATCCAACAAGGGAGGCTTTAGAAAAACTTGTTTCAGATTTAGAAGAGGGTTATGCAGGTTTTGGATTTGCTTCTGGAATGGCAGCTACTACTGCCGTTCTTTCTCTTTTCAAATGTGGAGATAAAATAGTTATTTCAAACAATGTATATGGAGGCACATTTAGAGTTTTAGATAAGGTTTTTAACCATTTTGGAATTGAATATAAAATAGTTGATACTTCTAATTTGGAAGAAGTAAAAAATAGTATGGATGAGGCTGTAAGGGCTATATTTATAGAAAGTCCAACAAATCCGCTAATGGATATAAGTGATATTGAAGCAGTTTCAAATATAGCTAAAGCAAAAGGTATATACACTATAGTTGATAACACTTTTATGACTCCATATCTTCAAAAACCAATTAAGCTTGGTGCTGATATAGTTATTCATAGCGCTACTAAATATCTTGGTGGACATAGTGATACAGTTTCAGGAGTAGTTGTTGTTAATAGTGAAGATTTAGCAGAAAGACTTCATTTTATTCAAAACTCAACAGGGGGAGTTTTATCACCTTTTGATTCATTTATGCTAATAAAAGGTATTAAGACATTAGCAGTTAGGATGGATAGGCATAATGAAAATACAAAAGCAATTGCTGAATTTTTAAGAAATAGAGAAGAAATAGAAAAGGTATATTATCCAGGTTTTGAAGATCATCCAGGATATGAAATTCAAAATAAACAAGCTAAAGGTTATGGGGGAATAATATCTTTTGTAATAAAGAAAGGATATGACTATAAAAAGTTTTTTAATAATCTTGAAATAATAACTTTTGGTGAAAGTCTAGGAGGAGTTGAGTCACTAGCTTGTCATCCAGCTTCAATGACTCATGCCTCTATACCATATGAGATAAGACAAAAGGTTGGAATAGTTGATAATTTAATAAGATTATCAATTGGGATAGAAAATATTGAAGATTTAATAAAAGATATAGAAAGTGCGTTAAGGGAGAGTAAATAAGATGATTAAAGTAGAAAGTTTTTCACTAGATCACACAAAGGTTAAGGCACCATATGTTAGAAAATGTGGCACTCAAAAAGGTGTTAATGGAGATAGCATATCTAAATTTGATTTAAGATTTATGCAACCGAATAAAGAAGTAATGCCAACTGCTGCAATTCATAGTTTAGAACATTTACTTGCAGGATTTATGCGAGAAAAAATAGATACTATAATAGATATTTCACCAATGGGATGTAGAACAGGTTTTTATTTAACTGCTTGGGGAGAAGTTGAAGTTAAGGATGTAATAAAAGCATTAGAATATAGCTTGAAAAAAGTATTAGACACAGAAGAAGTTCCAGCAGCTAATGAGCTTCAATGTGGTAATTACAGAGATCATTCTATAGAACTTGCACATGAATATGCTAATAAAGCAATAAAGAAGGGATTTAGTAGTGAAATATTTAAATAATATTCAAGAGTTAATAGGGAATACCCCAATAATTAAACTGAATAATTTAAATATTAAAGAAGGGGTAAACATTTTTGTAAAGCTTGAAAGTAATAATCCTGGTGGAAGTGTCAAAGATAGAATAGGAGTTTACATGATTGAAGCGGCAGAAAGAGAAGGAAAATTAAAGCCGGGATATACAATAATTGAAGCAACTGCTGGAAATACTGGTCTTGGAATAGCTATTGCAGCAATAAATAAAGGCTATAATATAATATTTATAGTTCCAACTAAGTTTTCTATAGAAAAGCAGACATTAATGAGAGCTCTAGGAGCTAAAATTATAAATACCCCAAGAGAAGATGGAATGCTCGGTGCTGTTAAAAAAGCAGATGAATTACTTATGACTATAGAAAATTCAATAAGCTTAAGGCAATTTGAAAACCAAGCAAATCCTCTTGCTCATTATGAAAAAACTGGTCCAGAAATATATGAAGCAATGAATGGAGAAATAGATTATTTCGTTTCAGGTGCCGGCAGTGGAGGAACATTTACTGGAGTAGCAAAATTTCTGAAGGAGAAAAATAAAAATATAAAATCTATATTAGCAGATCCAGAAGGTTCTACAATGGGTGGAGGTATCGAAGGCTGTTATGATATAGAAGGTATAGGAAATAACTTTATTCCAAGTACAATGGATATGAAATTAGTAGATGATGTTATAAAGGTTTCAGATAAAGAAGCCTATGACATGGTAAAACTAATTGCACTAAAGGAAGGCCTTATTGTAGGAAGTTCATCTGGAGCAGCTTTATCTGCTACTTTAAAATTAACAGATAAAATAGATGAAGGTAATATAATTACCATTTTACCTGATAGAGGAGATAGATATTTTAGTAAAAATATTTACTAACTAAGTAATTAAGCAAGCTTACAGATAAAAGAATTAAATTGGTTTTTAGAGCAAAGATGGAGTTTGGAGAATCAATATTTACATGTTATTATTATAAAAAGTAAATTTAATTTAAGATATTTATAATTTGGTAATAAAAGGAGAAAAATATGTCTAATTCACAAATAACAGAGATTGCTTTAGCTAATGCCTTAAAGAAGCTAATGAAGAAGCATTCTATAAACAAAATTACAGTTAAGGAAGTTACAAATGAATGCGGAGTTACAAGACGTACGTTTTATAATCACTTCAATGATATTTATGAATTACTTGAGTGGATTTATGAACATGAGGTAATAGAGGAGTTAGAACAATACTATAATTTAGATGGATGGAAGATAGCTATAAATAGAGTGCTTCAGTATACTATAGATAATAAAATAATATGCATTAATACATTTAATTCTTTGGGACGTGATCACTTAGAGAAGTTTTTATACAATATTTTTTATAGTGCATTACAAGGGGTAACTATAGATATTACGAAAGATATGGATATTGAGGAGAATATAAAAAATGAAACAATAAGATTTTATACACTAGCTATAGTAGGAGAATTTATATTATGGCTTAGAAATGGATTGAAGGAAGACTCAAAATGTATTTTAGATAGGATAGAAAGAATAATGACAGGCACTCTTTCTTATGTGATGATGAGAAATGATAAAAGTAAAAAATAATAATATATTAAAGGAAATTGAGAAAATATTACACACCTTAATAATAGTGTGAAATATTTTCTCAATTTCCTTTTTGTGTTTATTGAAGAAGATTTATTAGAGGAATAAGCTATTAATATAAAGAATTAAAAAAGAGGTGCTTAATTATGGGAAATTATCAAAAAATTAATCCATCTATACCTAAGAATATTAATGGAAGAAAGGCGTATTTAATTGGAGGAGGAATAGCTTCACTATCTGCAGCAGCTTTTTTAATTAGAGATGCTCATATGCCAGGTAAAAATATTCATATTTTAGAAGAATCTAAGGTTTATGGAGGCTCAATGGATGGAGCTGGTAATGCAACTAAAGGATATACTGCAAGAGGTGGAAGAGAAATAGAAGAACATTTTGAATGCTTCATGGAGTTATTTAGCTTTATACCATCATTAAAGGATAAAAATAGAAGTGTTTTAGATGAGTTTAGAGATTTAAATCTTGAAGAACCGATTGAGTCACATTGTCGTTTAGTTCATAATCAAGGAGAAAAAGCTGATTTTTCTAGTTTAGGGTTATCAAAAGAAAATGCCATGGAACTTGCTAAACTTCATATGTTAACAGAAGAGGCTCTTGGAGCAACAACAATTGAAGAATATTTTTCACAATCATTTTTTGAAACAAACTTTTGGTTCTTCTGGGCATCAATGTTTGCATTTGAAAAGTGGCATAGTGTTGTAGAAGTAAAACGTTATATGGAAAGGTTTATGCATTTAATAGGTGGATTGAATAGACTTAAAGGGATTTTGCATACTGAGTACAATCAATATGATTCATTAATTCTTCCACTAATAACATGGTTAAAAGATAATAATGTATGTTTTGATACTGGATATAAAGTAACAGATATAGATTTTGATTTTTCAAATAATAAAAAAGTAGCAAAATCAATTCATTATGTAAAAGATAATAGTTATGAAAAAATAGATATAAATAAAGATGATTTAGTTTTATTTACTAATGGATCAATGACTGAAAATACCACAAGAGGTGATTTAGATCATCCAGCAGTTATTAACACTTCAGATGATAAAGGATGCTTTAGTGTATGGCAAAAGATTGCAAAGAAATCAGAAGACTTTGGAAAACCAGAAGTATTTTGTAATGATATAGATAAAACTAAGTGGCTATCATTTACAATTACATTAAAAGATGATGATATAGTTTTCCCTTATTTATATAATTTAACTGGAGATAAGCCTGGAATGGGTGGTCTTGTAACCATAAAGGATTCAAAATGGTTTATGAGCTGGGTTGTTCCAAAACATCCTCACTTTATCAATCAACCTGATAATGTTAAAGTATTATGGGCATATGCATTAAATCTTGATATTAAAGGTGATTATATAAATAAATCAATATCTGAATGTACAGGCCGTGAAATGTTTGAGGAACTTTTATATCATATGGGATTAAAGGACAGAATTCCAGAAATTCTTAAACATACAATTAATGTAATTCCAAGTATGATGCCATATATAACTTCTCAATTTATGCCTCGTGTGAAAGGTGATAGACCTGATGTTATTCCTAAGGGAAGCGAAAACTTTGGATTTATAGGACAATATTCGGAAGTACCTAATGATTGTGTATTCACTGTAGAATATTCTATTAGAAGTGCAATGATGGCTGTATATGGATTGATGAAGCTTAATAAAGTAGTTGATCCAGTATTCCCTAGTCAATATGATATTCGTGTATTAGTTAATGCAGCTAAAACATGTCTTGGAGTAGATAAATTACCAATAAAGGATATTACATTAAAGGATATTTTGAAAAACACAGAGATATTAAAGCTTCTATAATATGTTGAAATAGAAATTAAAGTTATCCTAGTAAAGATATTAATTTACTTTACTAGGATATTTTTATATTTATATAAGTATTAGAATTGACACCTATAATGAAGAGATTTATCAAGTAATTTATTTTGAAGCGTAGAGTATATAAAAATGAAAAAAGTATTGACTTAGAGTTAACTCTAAGAGATATACTAATTTACATGGATATAATTTTAAAATAAAATTAAACTTATATATTCAAGGAGGAATACATATGAAATTGAATATTTTAAATAAAGTAGATTCGCCAAAGGATTTAAAAGTACTTAATATAAGTGACTTAAAAGAGCTGGCTAGTGAAATAAGAGAAGTAATAATAAATAAAGTTAGCCAAACTGGAGGACATTTTGGACCAAATTTAGGAATGGTTGAAGCAACAATTGCACTACACTATGTATTTAATTCACCAGTAGATAAAATTGTATATGATGTTTCTCACCAATCATATCCACATAAAATTTTGACAGGTAGAAAGTATGGTTTTTTAGATCCAGATAAATTTAATAGTATAACAGGATATACTTCTCAATTAGAAAGTAAACATGATTTTTTTAGAATTGGTCATACATCTACTTCAATAAGCTTAGCTTGTGGTCTTGCTAAGGCAAGAGATGTAAAAGGAGATAGTGAAAATATAATAGCTGTAATAGGTGATGGATCATTAAGTGGTGGAGAAGCTTTAGAAGGTCTTAATAATGCATCAGCTTCAGGAAAAAATATAATAATACTTGTAAATGATAATGATATGTCTATAGCTGAAAACTATGGGGGTATATATCAAAACCTAGCAAAGCTTCGTGAAACTGAAGGTAAATCAGAAGATAACTTCTTCAAATCATTTGGATTTGAATATCATTATGTAAAAGGCCACGATTTAGAGTCTTTAATAGATGTATTTACAAAGGTTAAGGATATAGATCATCCAGTAGTTATACATATGCATACTATAAAAGGTAAGGGTTATGAAGATGCTGAAGTAAATAAAGAAGCTTTCCACTGGGTTATGCCATTTGATTTAAAAACTAAAAAACCTCTATCTAATTTTTCTGGTGAAAGCTATTCAAAAATAACTGACAACTTTTTATGCGAAAAAGCTAGCAAAGATAAAAAAATAGTTGGTATAACAGCAGCTACACCAATGGGAGTAGGATTAAATGAATTTAGATATAAATTTAAAGATCAATTTGTTGATGTAGGTATAGCTGAAGAACATGCAATAGCTTTAGCTTCAGGGATGGCATCACAAGGTTGTAAGCCAGTAGCATCTTTTTATAGTTCATTTATTCAAAGAACTTATGACCAATTATCACAAGACTTAGCTATAAATGATAATCCAGCTTTAATACTTATTCATGGAAATGGTATAAGTGGATCAGATATAACTCATCTAGGAATATTTGATATACCTTTAATATCTAATATACCTAATATAGTATACCTTGCACCTACAAATAAGGAGGAGTATCTAGCTATGATGGAGTGGGGAATAGAGCAAGATGAGCACCCTGTTGTAGTAAGAGTGCCAAGCAATGGTGTAGTGTTAACTGGAGAAAGAGTAGAAGCAGACTTTTCTAATCTAAATACTTATAAAAAAACAAATGAAGGTGAAGAAGTAGCTATAATAGGACTTGGAGCCTTCTATCAATTAGGTGAAAAAGTACAAATTAAATTAAAAGAAGAATTAAATATAAATGCAACATTAATCAATCCAAGATTTATAACTGGAATAGATGAAAATATGCTAAATGGTTTATTAGAAAATCACAAGCTAGTAATAACTTTAGAGGATGGAATACTTGATGGAGGATTTGGAGAAAAGATATCAAGATTCTATGGAGATAAAGATATGAAAGTATTAAACTTTGGAGCTACTAAGGAATTTACTGATAAAGCTAATATAAATGAATTATATAGACGTTATCATTTAACAGATGAATTAATAGTTGAAGATATAAAAAATCTTTTAAGATAGATTTAAAGAAATATTATATAAGTATATGAATAACATATAAATTTATAGGGATATTACAAATAGTTTCTAACTATAAGTAATATCCTTATTTTATATAAAAATATGTTATAGGGAAAAGAAAGTAAATAAAAGGTAACGGAAAATATGCCTTGAAGATTTAAACGTGAATAAGGTATAATTGAGGGTATAAATGGTACAGGGTAATAATTGTATTTTTAATTTTAAAGATACAACGAATAAATATGAACTTTGTCCCATGAAACTTGTACAGAATTTAATATCTGAAAATGGAAAGAAGGTATCTAAAATGGATGCAATAAAAATGATAGAAGAGAGAAGAAGTGTTCGTAAATTTAAAAATGAAAAAGTAGATAGAGAAACTATGAAGGAGATTATTTCAATTAGTAGATGGGCTCCATCATGGAAGAATTTACAAATAGCAAGATATACATTAGTTGATAATGAAGATATTATTAAGCAACTTGCAACTGAAGGCGTTAATGGGTTTGTTTATAATATTAAGACTTTAAAAAATGCAAAAGGTGTTGCGGTATTAAGTTTTGTCAAGTGCAAAAGTGGTAAAATGGACGAAGATAACTATGCAACTTCAAAAGCTAATGCTTGGGAAGTATTTGATGCTGGTATTGCATGCCAAACCTTCTGCTTAGCAGCTCATGCTAAAGGTGTAGGAACGTGTATCATGGGAGTTATTGATGAGGAGTCAATAGCTAAAATTATAGGATTACCAGAGGAAGAAACAGTAGCAGCACTTATTGTTTATGGTTATGAAGATGAACACCCAAAAGCAACGCAAAGAAAAGACGTTGATGATATAATGCGTTTTATAGGTGAATAAAAGGATAGTAGTTAGTTTTGTTTTTATACAAAATTAACTACTATTCCTATTTTATTATTAATCATACGTAGTGTATATTTTATAACATTTAGTATTGATGACAATTTTAATAGAATAAATGGAGGTTGAGTATGCCATATATAGAAATAATTGATGTATATAAAAGATATAAAATGGGAGATAGTGTTGTTGTTGCTAATAATGGAATAACTTTTTCAGTAGAAAAAGGAGAGTTAGTTATAATATTAGGTCCTAGTGGTGCTGGTAAATCTACAGTTCTTAATATACTTGGTGGAATGGATACTTGTGATGAAGGTAAGATAATAATAGATAATATAGATATAGCTAAGTTTAATAATAAGAAGCTAACAAATTATAGAAGAAATGATGTTGGGTTTGTATTTCAATTTTATAATTTAGTACAAAATTTGACAGCTAGAGAAAATGTAGAACTTGCTTCTCAAATTTCAAAAAATGCCTTAGATGTGGATGAGACTCTTGAGGCCGTAGGTCTTAGTCATAGAAAAAATAATTTTCCATCACAGCTATCAGGAGGGGAGCAACAAAGGGTTGCTATTGCAAGAGCTATAGCTAAGAATCCAAAGCTTTTACTTTGCGATGAGCCAACGGGAGCTCTTGATTACAAAACAGGAAAACAAATTTTAAAAACATTGCAAGATACCTGTAAGAATACAGGGACAACGGTTATAATTATAACTCATAATTCTGCGATTGCTCCAATTGCAAATAGAGTAATTAAGATTAATGATGCAAAAGTTAGAAGCATTGAAGTAAATAAAAATCCAGTACCAGTTGATAAGATAGAATGGTAGGAGTGACAATAAATGCGAGTTAAAGCACATAGTAAATCAATAATAAGAGAAATTTTATCATCAAAGGCAAGATTTATTTCAATACTAGCAATAATATTTTTAGGAGTAGCATTTTATTCAGGAATTAAATCAAGTGGACCAGATTTAGAAGCTTCTATAAGTAATTTTTATAGGGATTCTAATCTTATGGATAGTAAAATTGTATCAGATTTAGGTCTTAATGATAATGATTTAGAACTGTTAAAGAATGATGAAAATATTTTAGATTATTATCCAACCCATAGTTTAGATGTCAACCTAACTAATATGAATAGTGTGGTTAAATTTATAGAGTATAATCCTGAAGATATTAATTATATAAATAAATTCACAATAGTAGATGGAAGGCTTCCTCAAACTTCTGGAGAGATAGCATTAGATGAAAAAGTTTTAGATGAAGGATTAAATATAGGAGATGAGTATACAATAGAATCTGATAAAGATACTATGGGATATTTTAACAGTAAAACTTATAAAATAGTTGGTTTTATAAAAAGTCCAATGTATATAGATAAAGAATCTAGAGGTAGTACAACCATAGGAACTGGTAGTATTGATTATTTTGCAGTAATAAATAGCTCAGATATATCAATGGATGCATATACTGAAGTTTATGTAAGATTTAAAAACGTAGAAAATATTGATGCTTATAGTGATGATTATAAAGATAAGATGGAGGAAAATATTAAGTATCTTAAAAATTTATTTGCTAATAGATCAATAGAAAGAATAGAAGAAGTAAAATTAGAATTTCAACAGAAATTTAATGAGTTATATAAAGAAATAGAATATGGAAATCAAAATTTATTAGATGTAGGAAAAGAAGTAGAAGAGCAACAATCTAAATTAAATGATTTAGATAATAGTAAGTATTATTTCTTTGATAGAGATGATAATCCTGGGTATTCAACATATGGAGATTCAATACAAAGTCTAGATAACATAGCTGCAGTATTTCCAGTATTTTTCTTTCTAGTTGCAGTTTTAATTTGCTTAACAACAATGACTAGGATGGTAGAAGAAAATAGAACAGAAATAGGTACACTAAAGGCTTTAGGGTACAGTGACTTAGAAATTTCTAAGAAGTTTGTTATATATGCAGCCTTAGCAAGTATAGTAGGTAGTGTACTTGGTATATTAGTAGGAAGTAATGGGCTTCCATATATAGTGAACATGGCTTATGGAGATATGTTTAATTTACCAAAAGTAGAAATACATTATTATACTTCCTATATAGTTCAATCAATTTTAATATCAATACTTTGTACAGTAGGGGCATCTTTATTTGTATTAAGTGCAGAACTAAAAGAGAATCCTTCAAATCTTATGAGGGTAAAAGCTCCAAAGATAGGTAAAAAGATACTACTTGAAAGAATAACTCCTTTATGGAAAAGATTTAATTTTAATCAGAAGGTAACATTTAGAAATCTTTTTAGATATAAACAACGTATGATAATGACTATATTAGGTATAGCTGGATGTATGGCAATGCTTGTAACAGGATTTTCTTTAAATAAGTCTAATAACGCTATGATAGAAAAGCAGTTTAATAAATTAATGAAATATGATGCTATAGTAGTATTTAATGATGATTCAAGTGAAGAGGAAGATGAAAATTATAATAGTACTTTAACTTCATTAGATGAATACGAATCAAGCCTAGATATACATCAAGAATCAATAACATTCAGTAAAGAGGGAATGAATAAACAAAGTGCTATGATGTACGTTCCTAAAGAAGTAGATGAATTAAATAAATATGTATCATTAAATGATAGGAAAACTGAAATAGAGTATAAGTTATCAAATAATGGTGTGATTATAAGTGAAAAATTAGCGAAACTTTTAAATGCATCTGTTGGTGATTTTGTAACATTAAAGGATTCGGATGAAAATTCCTATGAAGTTAGGATTGATGATATAGCAGAAAATTACGTATCACATTATATATATATGTCACCGGAGTATTATAAAGAGATATTCAATAAGGATATCACATACAATGCACAGTTTTTAAATTTAAAATCTGATGTAAATGAAGAAGATATACAAACTACTATTATGGAATCAGATAAAGTTATGAACATTACAATGATGTCTAAGGTTAGAAGTTCAAGTAACAATTCTAGTTTAGGTTTAGTAATGTTAGTTATAATAATAGCTTCAGGTTGTTTAGCCTTTGTAGTTTTATATAATTTAATTAACATTAATGTATCTGAACGTATAAGAGAGCTATCTACTATAAAAGTTTTAGGATTTTTTGATAATGAAGTTACAATGTATGTATTTAGAGAAAATATAATACTAACATTGGTAGGTATATTGGTAGGTTCCTTTATGGGAAAAATTCTTTATAACTTTATACTTAATACTGCAGAAACAGATACAATGATGATGATACCAGATGTTTATATGAGTAGTTATGTATTATCAGGACTAATGACTTTATTATTTGCATTTTTAGTAATGATAATGATGCATATAAAATTAAAGAATATTAATATGATAGATGCATTAAAATCTGTAGAATAAAAAAAGAAGTAAATAAGTTATATTAGTTGCTCCGTCGCAAGCTCCAAGTCGCCCTAACACAACTTATTTACTTCCACAAACTAAAGGTAATAATTCCTCATTCCTCGGAATTATGAATTTTTATGCCATAGAATTACTTCAAAGCTAAAGGAAGTAAAGTATAAATAATTATTAAGCGGGTAGACTTTTTATACTTTCCTAGATATTAAAATAAGAATAAGCTAATAACTTATATAAAAATAGTTACTAGCTTATTCTTTTTGTAATAATATTTTAATTTTATTTATTTCACTAGTTAACTCTTGTACTTGTTTTTCTAAATCTTTTATTTTATCTATGTCATTACTTTTGGAGTTAGAAGATTTGGAAGTAGTAGAGGTGCTTGAGGTATTGGAAGTAGAACTTGTAGAGTTAGTGCTACAAAAAGGATTATCAACATTATAATTACTAGGATTATAATATCTACCTGGACCTGATTCAAAATACTGTTGCTGAGAATTAAATACTAAAATAACTTGGCCAACTAATTCGAGCCAGTTTCCAATTACATTTTGTACATTAAAAGGAATATTTCCTGCTATTATATTACCAAGTATTTCACCTATTATTGCAAAAAGTTCTGGTGGAAGAGACTGAAATCCATTTGGTATATCATTGCATCCGGAGTTAGCGTTGTCATCAGAAAAATTAGTATAACCGCAAGCTTTTAATAAATCCTCAAAATTACCCCATCCATTAAAATTCATTTTATTACCTTAAAACAAGTGATTATGTTTATTATATTAAACTTATAATTAAAAGGTACTAGATTATAAAAATATAAGTCTTTTTATTTCATAGAGATTACAATTTATGGTGTTTAATATATGAAATTTGAAAACAAGTTTTAGTTAGCTAGAAGTTACTCGTGCTATTACTTGTTTTTCTTTCCAAGTACCTTTTTTAAATCTTATAAGGTATAAAACTCCTCTTACAGCCCAGTCAACAAACATTCCACTCCAAACACCAATAAGGCCTAAATTTAGATTTATTCCTAAAAAGTAACCAAGGGTAATTCTAAATAACCACATACCTATTAAGGAGGTAACCATTGTGTATTTTGCATCACCTGCACCCTTTAATCCAGCAGGAAGAACAAATGATATAGACCATATAGGAATAAATATTGCATATAATATACATACATTTCTGCTTAAATTAATTATATTAGTATCACTTGTATATAATCTAGGAGCTAAACCTGAAAAAGGTAGGAATACTAAAGCCATAACAATTAATGAAATAGTTGATAATTTTGTTATATAAGCTAAAGTATCACTTGCTTCCTCGGTTTCACCCTTACCCATATGTTGACCTACTAAAGCTGTAGCAGCTATACATAAGGCATTTCCAGGTATATTAAGCATACTACCAATAGAACTAGTTATAGAATTAGAAGCTATAGATATTGTACCCATATCAACAATAAATACTTGAGTTATTAATTTTCCACCATTAAATAATAGAGATTCTATACTTGCAGGGACTCCAATTGAAAAAATTGGTTTTAATAGAGTTAAATCAAACTTGAATTTTCTAAGGTTTGTTAATTTTAATATACTTGAACCTTTTAATAGAACAAATAGAACAATAAAAGCCCCTATACTTCTAGCTAAAGCTATTCCTAAAGCTGCACCTATTATGCCAAGTTTTAAAATATTTATAAATGTAAAAGTAAAAATAACATTCATAACATTCATAAATATTGTTATCTTCATAGGTGTTTTAGTATCTCCTGCTCCTCTTAAAATCCCATTACAAATAAGATCCATTGTAATTAAAGGATAAGTTAGTAGGGTTATAGATAAATATGTATTTGCTGAACTTATAACTTCAGCCTCAGCAGCACCAAAAAGAAAAGATAGTATAAATCTTTTAAAAATAAACATTAGCAAAGTAATAAGTACAGATATAAGTATAGATGAGTAAAGAGCTTGCTTCATAGCGGAATTTGCTTTTTTTATATTAGATTGTCCTATAAATTGAGCAACTACTACCATTCCACCCACTGCAAGAGCAGAAAAAAAAGCAATTACTATATTGTTTATGGAATCTACCATACCAATTGCAGAAACTGCTTCTTTTCCTATATGACCTGCCATCATTGTATTTACCATTCCCATGGATATTACAAATAATTGTTCAGCTAATATTGGCAAGGTTAGATTAATAACATCTTTTCGGATAAATTTCATTTTTTCACCTTCAATAGTATCCTTCCGTAGTATATTTTTATTAATATTTTAATTATATACCTAGGAAAAATATTATCAAAGTTTGTATACTTCCATTGAACCAGAAGAGAGGTTATCATAAAGAAATAAGTTGGGATTTCTACTGAATTTTACCTATTATTACATTTTTGACTTAATATATGAATTATTTTTCTAGGAAGATTGACTCAATTGAGTTTTTAGGAAGTGTAATTAATGTTTGCAATGGGATAGTCAGAGTTTATTTTAAACAGGCTCGTTGTAGCTGTAGAGTTTATCTAAGACTTGAGAATTCAGGATACGAAAAAGAATACTTTACAGTTAATAAGGAGATTATAGTTTCTTTAGCTGAGTATGATCATGTAAATAATATTATTTTTGTAAGGAGTTTAGCAAAAAAAATTCAAAAAATATTGACAAGCATGAAATGTTCTGTTATCGTATTCATGTAAGGACTGTTACTGATTCGATCAGGCATGACCAAAAATTAATGTGATTATTTATGTATAATTATATTAATGTTTGGTCATTTTTTGCTTTTTAAAATAAATAGGGGGGAAGATGCTAAAGATGAAGATATTAAAAAAGTTAAATAACAATGTTGTATTAGCTTTAAACGATAAAGGAGAAGAAATTATAGTTACTGGAAAGGGATTAGGATTCCGTAAAATGCCATATATTTTAGAAGACCTATCTTTAATAGAGAAAAAGTATATAATTCCTCAAAATACAAAAGCTTCTGAAATCTTAGAATCTATCCCTAATGAAGTAATAAAGGTAACAGAAAAGGTTATACGAAGTGGATATAAAGAACTTAATATGGAGTTCAATGCAGATATTTTATTAACTTTATCTGACCATATTAATTTTGCTATTCAAAGGAGTAAAGAAGGGGTAGGAATGAGAAGTCCTCTTCAATGGGAAATCAAACATCTTTATCCTAAGGAGTATGAGATAGGATTTCATTCACTAGATATTATTGAAAATGACCTTGGAGTTAAATTAGATAAAAATGAAGCAGCTTTTATAGCACTACATTTTATAAATGCTCAGATTGGTAAGCATGATATGACTGAAACAACAAAGATAACAACTATTATGGGAGAAATTCTTAATTTAATAAAATATAAGTTTAAAATAGAATTTAATGAAGACTCCTTTGAGTTTACTAGATTTGTAACTCATATAAGATATTTTATTATAAGACAAGTAAACAAAAAACCATTAGATAATGATAATAATGACATGTTTGCTCTTATGAAGGACAAATTAACTGAAGAGTTAGAGTGTGTTGAAGTAATAGAGAAACATTTAAATAAAAATTATGGATGGAAGTGTACAAATGATGAAAAATTATATTTAATGCTTCATATCCAAAGAATAAGGAAAGAAAAAAATTAGGACTGTTACTGATTCGATCAGGCATGACCAAATATTAATGTGATTATTTATTATAACTATAATTACGCTAATATTTGGTCATTTTTATTTTGATTTTATAACTTATAAATCAAATGCTAGCTAGATTTAAAAGTTTTAAATATATTTATCATAAAGCAAAAGGTGGAGAGATAGATGAATAATAAAGAATTAGCTCAAAAGATTCTTGAATTAAGTGGTGGAGAAAAGAATATTAATCTTGTTACTCATTGTGCTACAAGATTAAGACTTGTTGTTAAATCAGAAGCAGAAGTGAATTTAAAAGCAATAGATACTTTAGAAGGTGTTTTAAAAGCACAACATAGTGGTGGACAATTACAAGTTGTAATTGGGGCTAAGGTTAATAAAGTATATGGAGAATTTATACAACTTGGTAATTTCTCAAACAATGATGGAGAAGATATGCCAAAGGTTAAGAAAAATCCTTTTAATGTATTTATAGAAACTATAGCAGGAATATTTACACCTATACTTCCTGCACTTGTTGGATGTGGGATGATGAAATGTTTATCATCATTAATGACTACAACAGGTATGGTAGATCCATCAATGGGGTTTATTACAATATTCAATATGATAGCTGACTGTGTATTTTATTTTATGCCATTCTTCTTAGCTGTTAGTGCTGCAAGAAAATTCAAAACTAATGAATATTTAGCAGTTGCTTTAGCAGGATGTTTACTTCATCCGACAATTTTAGATGCAGCAGGTAAGATTGCTCAAACTGGTGTTGATAGGATAAGTTTTTTAGGATTACCTATTTTATTAGTTAAGTACACTTCTACGGTAATTCCAATAATATTATCAGTATGGCTATTAAGTTATGTTTATAGATTTGTTGAAAAGATAGTTCCAGATATGCTTAAGGTATTAATTGTCCCAATGATTACTTTATTAATTATGGTTCCAGTTCAATTGATTGCAATAGGACCATTTGGTTCATATGTAGGTACATGGATTGCAGAAGGATTAGATATATTATTTGCAAAAAGTGGAATAGTTGCAGGAGCTTTATTAGGATTCTTTAGACCGATACTTGTTATGTTTGGTATGCACTATTCAATAATGCCAATGCAAGTTCAACAAGTTGCAGATACAGGATTTACTGTATTAACAGCAAGTGCTTTAGCTGCTAATATTGCACAAGGTGGTGCAGCCTTTGCTGTATTCTTAAAGACTAGAAATAAAACTATGAAGGCAGCAGCAGGATCAAGTTCATTAACAGCTGTATTTGGAATTACAGAACCTGCTATTTACGGAGTTACTTTAAGATATAAAAAACCTTTCTTTGCTGGGTGTTTAGCAGCAGGTTTAGTAAGCGGATTTTATGGTATGGTTAATGCAAAGGCAAATGCTATCGCTATTCCAGGAATTTTATCTCTTACAACATTTAGTGCAAATAAATATATTTATATAATAATTGGTGTAGTAGCAGCTTTTGTTTTAGGATGTGTATTTACTCTTATTGCTGGAGTTGATGATTCTGTAATGGGTGAAGATAAGAAGGAAGATAAGAAGGAAGATAAAAAAGAAAACGTGATTTCTTGTGAAAGTATTATGGTAAAAAGCCCAGTAGAAGGAACAGTTAAAGATTTAGCTGAAGTTAATGATACTGTATTTTCTGATGGATTAATGGGAAAAGGAATTGCAATTGAACCCAAGGTAGGTAAGGTAATAGCTCCATTTGATGGAGTAGTTGAAGCGATTTTTAATACAAATCATGCTATTGGTTTAAAATCTAACGATGGTGTAGAAGTATTAATTCACATTGGATTAGATACTGTAAACTTAGAAGGTAAATATTTTAAGAGTCATATAACTAAAGGACAAAGAATAAAGGCAGGAGACTTATTAGTTGAATTTGATATAGATGGAATTAAAAAAGAAGGATATGATGTTATAACCCCATTTATAATTACAAATTCTGATAAATTTAATGATGTTATAGCTGTAAAAAATGGTGAAGTAACAAATAATGATGATTTATTAAACTTAGTATAAATAAGTAGCGAAAGAGGTAGATTTATATGAATAAAGGATTTCCAAAGAACTTTTTATGGGGAGGTGCCTTATCAGCTTGTCAAGCTGAGGGTGCCTACAATGTAGATGGTAAGACACTTACTATTCCAGAAGTAATGCCATTTAATCCTAAAAACGATAGAAAAGTAACTAAGCAACTTAAAATTACAAGAGAAATGATAGAAGAAGCTAAAAATGATCCAGATACAATAAAATATCCAAAGAGAAGAGGTATAGATTTTTATCATACATATAAGGAAGATATGGCTCTATTTAAAGAAATGGGATTTAAGGTATTTAGATATTCAATTTCTTGGGCACGTTTATTCCCAAATGGGGATGACAGAGAACCAAATGAATTAGGATTAAAATTCTATGATAGTATCATAGATGAATGCTTAAAAAATGGTATGGAACCATTAATAACAATATCACACTTTGATTTTCCAATAGTTCTAGTTGAGAAGTTTGGTGGATGGTATAACAGAGAATTAATCGATTTATACCTAAGATATTGCGAGGTAATATTCAATAGATATAAAGGAAAAGTAAAGTATTGGGTAACATTTAATGAAATAAATATGAGTATTAAAGCAGGTCCTAAAACTATGGGTGTAATAGATGAAGGGCAAGAAAACTATGAAGAAATGTTATTCCAAGCTCTTCATCATCAATTTGTTGCAGCTGCAAAGGCTACAAAGCTTGCTCATGAAATAGATAAAGAAAATAAGATAGGTAGCATGGTAGCATACTTTACTACTTATCCTTATACATGCAAGCCAGAAGATGCTTTAGCAATGCAAAAGGATGACCAAATGAAGAATCTATTCTATTTAGATATTTTAAATGGTGGTAAGTACCCATATTATTCAAAGAAATATTTTGAGGAACATAATATTAATTTAGATATAAAAGATGGAGATTTAGAAGTTATTAAGGAAAATACAGCTGACTTTGTAGGAATGTCATACTATAACTCTATGATATCTAGTAATGATGGAGATCAATTAGAGCTTACTGCGGGTAATGTTCATAGTGTTTATAAAAATCCACATCTTGATGCAAATGAATGGGGATGGCAAATTGACCCAATAGGATTAAGATATACATTAAATCATGTATATGATAGATTTGGATTACCTGTATTTATACTTGAAAATAGTTCAGGATTTTTTGATACATTAACAGAGGATAATAAAGTACATGACCCATATAGAGTTGATTTTTTACGTAAACATATTGAACAATTAAAGCTTGCTATTGAAGATGGAGTAGAAGTTATTGGTTATACAATGTGGGGACCAATTGACATGATTTCATCAGGAACATCAGAAATGTCAAAACGTTATGGGTTTATATATGTAGATCAAGATGATTATGGTAATGGAACAATGAAACGTTACAAGAAAGATTCATTTTATTGGTATAAGAATGTTATAGATACTAATGGAGAAGAGCTTTAATATTTATGAAAATACTAAATAGTATTAAGAAAGTACCAGGGGGACTTCTTATAGTCCCTATGATACTTTCTGCAATAATAAATACTTTTTTCCCTGAGATTTTTCAAATAGGGAATCCAACAACAGCACTTTTTACTAATAAAAGTACTATGGTTTTAGTAGGACTAATGCTATTTGCCTCTGGAACACAATTCAATTTAAAAAAGACAGTTTACGTTATTAAAAGAGCAGGTATATTATGTGTTGGAAAGTTATTAATGTCATATATTAGTGGATTATTAGTAATAAAATTCTTTGGAATAGAAGGAGTATTTGGAATATCAGCAGTTGCTATTATCGCTACAATTACAAGCTGTAACCCTGGATTATATTTAGCTTTAGTTAATGATTATGGAGATGAAATAGATGGTGCAGCTTTTGGATTTTTAAATCTAATAGTGGTACCTGCAGTTCCACTAATGATTTTAAGTTCGGCAAGTGGACAAGGAATAGATTTAAAAATAATAATGGCTAACCTTTTTCCATTTTTATTAGGAATGGTATTAGGAAATTTAGATAGTGATTTTAAGAAGTTATATGCACCAGCTACAGTAATACTTTTACCTTTTATGGGAATATGCTTTGGGAGTAGTATAAACTTTATAGTAGCCTTAAAAGCAGGAATATCAGGAATAATTCTTACAGTAATATTCTATTTAACAAGTCTTTTACCGCTAGTATTAATAGATAGAAAAGTTATAAAGAGACCTGGTTATGCAGCTATTGCAATGTCATCTGTAGCAGGATTATCTATTTCAGTACCATCATTAGCCGCTGAAATTAGTAATGTGTATACTCCTTTTATGGATGTTGCAATGTCTCAGATAGCATTAGCATCAATAATAACAAGTATAATAACCCCAATGATAATTAAATATGGAATAAAGAAATAAAAAATATACAGATATCTTTCCTTTTAGGTATCTGTTATTTTTTAGTTACTGGTAATGAAATAGAAAATAATAAATATGCTAAATGTAATTTATGTTATAAAAATATATAAATGAAAGGTACTTAAATGGCATTTTTCAGATAAAATATAAAAAATATTACTGGAATTTTAAATTTCCAGTAATATTAAAATAATAAAAATAACAATTATACAAAATTAGTTACTTTCTCGATATTGGCAATTAACAGAATTTTAATTTATTAATTGTAGCTAGTTTGAATTATTACTTTGTATAGTTATCGAAGTAACCTTGGATGAAGATTATAGGTGTTCCTTTATCTCCACTTCCTGATGTTAAGTCTGATAATGATCCTATAAGGTCAGTAAGTCTTCTTGGAGTAGTACCTTGAGATTCCATAGCTCCAACTAAATCTGACTCCTTATTTTTAATATATTCTGATATTGCATTCTTAAGATCTTCACCTTTTAAATCAGCAAAGTTATTATCTGCAAGATATTTTAATTTTATTTCATTTGGAGTACCATTTAAACCTGATGTATAAGCTGGTGAAACAACTGGATCAGCAAGTTCCCAAATCTTACCCACTGGATCTTTGAAAGCTCCATCTCCATAAATCATAACTTCAACATCTTTTCCTGTCTTTTCTTTAAGAATAGCTTGTATATTATCAACTACTGGTTGACAGTTACGAGGAAAAAGTTTAACAGTTTCTTCTGTTGATTTATTTGAACCTAATAATCCATAGGCTTCATTATATCCACTTCCATCTATAGATTCACTTAATATATTATCAAGGCTGTAAATTTTTTCTCCGCCATTTGCTTTTAAAATTTTCTTAGTTCTAAATCTTGTATGAATGTCACAAGTAAGAACATTCTTTGTATAATTTAATATAGTTTTAGGATTGTTTGAGAATATTACTTCACATTCAACACCATATTCTTCTATTAAAGATTTATAGTAATCAATATAGTCAACACCTGTGAAAGTATGTTTATTATATCCAAATAGATTACGGAATTCTTGTTCTGTTAAAACATCTGTCCAAGGATTAACTCCCTTATCATCTAACATATCTAAATCAACTAAGTGATTTCCAACTTCATCAGATGGATAGCTTAACATTAGTACTATTTTCTTAGCTCCCTTTGCTATACCACGAAGGCATATTGCAAAACGGTTACGACTTAAGATTGGGAATATTACACCAATAGTATCGTCACCAAACTTAGCTTTAACATCTGTAGCAATATTATCTATAGAAGCATAATTTCCTTGAGCACGTGCAACTATTGATTCAGTTACAGTAATTATATCTTTATCATTTATAGTAAAGCCTTCAGCTTCTGAAGCCTTAAGTACGCTTTCTACAACGATATCCTCAATTTTATCACCTTCTTTAATGATTGGGCAACGAAGTCCTCTAACAACTGTACCAACAACTCTTTCCAAAACAATCTCTCCTAACAATTTAAAATTCATTTTAAATATTTCATACTCTTGTAATATACATCAATTAATGATATAAGTAAAATAAATAGAATCAATATATGATATAAGGAGTGCTTATATGATAACTAAATTAGATTTATATAGAGTATTTTGTCAGGTAGCAAAAAGTAAAAGTTTTTCAAAGGCATCAAAGGAACTTTACATGACACAGCCAGCAGTTAGTCAGGCTATAATGCAATTAGAAAGAGAGTTAGATATTAGGCTTTTTAATAGAGCACCAAAAGGGGTATCATTAACTACTGAAGGAAATCTTTTATTTGAATATGTAAATTCAGCAATTAATTTAATAAATGTAGGAGAAGAAAAAATATTGGAATTTAAAGATTTAACTGTAGGAGAGTTAAAGATTGGAGTAGGAGATACTATATCTAAGTACTTTTTGCTTCCATATTTAGAAATATTCCATAATAAATATCCTAATCTTAAATTTAAAATTATAAATGGAACTACTTTAGAGCTTTGTGCATTAATTAAATCAGGAGAAATTGATATTTCAATTTGTAATCTTCCAATTAATGATCCTTCATTAGAAGTAATACCTTGTAGAGAAGTTAGAGATATTTTTGTTTGTGGTGAGAAGTATAAAGATTTAGCAAAAGAAAAAATTTCATTAGAAGAAATAGTGAAATATCCTTTAATATTTCTAGAACCTAATTCAAATTCAAGAAAGTATGTAGAGAAATTCATGCTATCTAAAGGGATAAAAATATCTCCAGAGTTTGAACTTGGATCCTTTGATTTATTATTAGAATTTGCAAAGATAAACCTAGGTATTGCCTGTGTAGTAAAAGAATTCTCAGAAGATTATTTAGAAAAGGGATTATTGTATGAGGTTAATATTTTAGAGGAAATTCCAAGCAGAAGTATTGGTGTTTGTCATTTAAAGAGTGTTCCACTTTCATTAGCCTCTACAAAGTTTGTTGAGATATTGGAAAGTTAAGCTTAGTTTCTATAAATATAGAAACTTTATAAAATAATTTCTTTCGGAGTAGAATATAAATTTAGTAAAGGGAGTGAGAAAAAAGATGAAAAAAGTATGGGTAATTTTTCTAATGATATTTATTTTAATGGCACCTCAAAGTGTATATGCAGATAATAAAGAATATTTTGTTGATAAATTAAATATTGAGGCACAGATTCTTAATAATGGAGATGTAGTTGTAAATGAAATAATTGAATATAGATTTAATGGTGATTTTAATGGGATTTATAGAAATTTAAATTTAGAAGGAGCAGATACCTATTTAGTAAATGGAATTTCAATTATCGATAATACAGGGAATACTATAGAGGCTACAGAAGAGTATAATGATGAAAATAATACATACCAGATAAATGAAGATTATAATACAACTCAGATTAAGATTTTTAGTAAAAGTAGTAATGAAAGCAAAAAGTTTAATTTAAATTATACTATAAAAGGTGCAGCTAAAAAGTACACTGATTATTCTAAGTTATATTGGAATTTTTATGATGTTGAAAATATAGCTTCGGTTAAAGAAGGTACACTTAAAATTTCATTAAAAGATGAAAATCTTGATATTAATAACCTAACTTATGATATTTATGGTGATGGTGATATTACAGCAAGTAATACAGAAAAATCTATAATTATTAACTTTAAAGATTTAACAAACTTAATAGGTATAAATATGAATTTCCAAAAAGATTATTTATCAATGTCAGAAGAAATAGTAATTGATGATTATGATGAAAATTATAATTTTGGTGATGTAGATTATTACGACAATAAAGGAAATGATGAAGGGTTTGGAATTCTAGCATTATTTATTTTTATAGGAGCAGGTGGAGGTATTTTGCTTTTTGCTTTAAATAAAAGTAAATTTCAAAAGGAGCTTGATGAGTATAGATCAAAATATATATTTAGTAATGAAGAGTTTGTTATGGAGCCACCATCAGAGATGCCACCTGGATTAGTGAACTTATTAATAGATGAGAAAAAAGTATCTAATGACATGTTAATTTCAACATTATTCTATTTAGCTAATAAGGGCTATTATACAATAGAAGAAAAAAATAATAAATCTAAGAAAAAGAAGAAAGATTTAGTTTTTACTAGAATAAATTATAGCAAAACTCCAGAATATAGTCATTTGCAATATATATTAGATTGGTTTGAAGAGTATGAAGTTAATGGTAGCTTCTCTATGAAGCAAATAAAGAATCAAGTTTCATCTAAAAGAAATGCAAATAAATTTATAAATAATTTAGAAAAATGGATTTCTAAAGTAAAAGAAGATGGAGAGGAAATAGGGTTTTATATAAAAATAAGAAATAAGAATGTACTTGAAAATAATTGGTATAATGAAAAGAAAAAATGGATCAGTTACAAGAATTACTTGAAAAATATGTACAAAACTAATAATATTGATGAGAATTCATTAAGTGATTTAACAATAATTTATGCATTAGCTTTAGAAATAAATGAGAATGATTTAAAAGAGATTGTTAATTTAATTATAGATAGAGCAAGCTTAAATATGGAGTCATTCAATGATTTTCACTATATGTATATAAATGATTATTTTTTCTATATAGCAATGTTTAATAGCATTACTAATCAAGCATATGACACAGTAAATCCACCTAACTCAACAATAGACAGTAATAGTACTAATTTCTTTAGCGGTAATGATTTTTCAGGAGGAGGCGGAGGTGGATCAGGAGCCTTTTAATAAATTTAAATGAAAAATTATAAAATAAAAAATATGCATAAGATAATTTTAATAAATAGAAAGGACATTTTGTTTTGAGAATAAATAAACTATTAAGCAACTATGGATATTGCTCAAGAAAAGAAGTAAGTAGATTAATTGAAGATAAAAGAATAATGGTTAATGGAAAACTGTGTGAGCAAGGCCAGTGGGTTGAAGAATGTGATGATATAGTATTAGATGGAGAAAAGGTTCAGAAAAAGGAAAAGGTATATATAGTATTAAATAAGCCTAGAGGAATACTTTGTACTTCATCGAGAGAAACAAAAGATAATATAATTGATTTTTTAAATTATAAGGATTATGTTTTCCCTGTTGGACGATTAGATAAAGATTCAGAGGGTCTAATATTAATGACTAATGATGGAGACTTTGCAAATAAAATATTATCTTCAGAAAGCTATCATGAAAAGGAGTATACAGTAACTTTAGATAAAGATTTTGATGATGAGTTTATTTATAAAATGTCAAGGGGCGTTAATATACTAGGAACAGTTACAAGACCTTGCAAGTTAACAAGAATAAACAATAATACATTTACTATAATTTTAACTCAAGGGCTAAACAGGCAAATAAGAAGAATGTGCAAAACTTTTGGATATAATGTTATAAAGTTAGAACGAATAAGAATAGTAAATATACTTTCTAATGGAATAGAAGTTGGTAAGTGGAGATATTTAACTAAAGAGGAAATATTGGCTATAGATTAATACACTTTTTAATATTTATATTAGAACTGCTTATGTATGTTATACTTCGCTTTCACAATGAAATCCACGAAAATCTAAATATTAGATTTTCGTGGATTTTTTACTCTTTAGGAAATTATAAAGATGTTACCCCGTGAATAACTTTTTTATAATTTTCTTCCTTCAGCTTTGAAGTGCTTCTATTAATTTTGCGATGACTTGGAGCTTGCGACGGAATAAGCAAAATTATATAGAAGTACTTTTTTATATAGAGATCTAATCATTCTGTTAACTTAATTTGGATATCTAATTTATTATTGTATACCAATATAGACTAAATAAATGTGTTATCAGAGAAATATCTATATTTAGTGAGATATAAAAATAAGTAGCACAATAAAATTTTGTGAATAATATATATATTATGAAAACTGATGAGGGATAGGGAATTAAAATGAAAGTAAAGATGTTTAAAGGCACAAATATACAAAATTTAGAATGTGAAATTAATGAGTTTATGAAAGATAAATGTATTATAAAAATAAGTCATGAGATAGTAACTTCTAAGATATATGACAGGTGTATAAATATTTTGGTATTTATAATTTTATACGATGAATACAATCATGGCGGATATTTAGATCTTGATTCAATAGTAGATTTGAAAAATAACAAAACTAATTAAAAGATAAATAACGGAGGGCAAAAGATGAAAGTTGTTATACTTGCTGGAGGCAAAGGAATTAGAATGAGTCAGTTAACAATGAATATACCTAAGCCTTTATGTGAGGTTGGGAATATGCCAATAGTATGGCACATAATGAAAATATATAGTCATTATGGATTTAATGATTTTATGTTTTTATTAGGCTATAAGGGTGAAAAAATAAAAGAATATTTTATAGATTTTTCATGGAAAACTAGAAATTTTCTTTTAGATATGAAAAGTGGAGATATTAATATAGATTCTGAACCAGAGCCATGGAGGATAAACTTCATTGATACAGGTATTGAAACTATGACAGGTGGAAGATTAAAAAGGGCTCAAAAGTATATTGGAAATGAAAGGTTTATGTTAACTTATGGAGATGGACTAGCAGACATAAATATAGATGAATTATTAAAATTTCATAAAGAACAAGGCAAAATAGCCACAGTTACAGGAATATATAAGAAAAGTCAATATGGAATTTTAACTATAGAAGATGGATTAGCTAAATCTTTTGACGAAAAGAAGAGTACTGATGGAATAATCAATGGCGGATTTTTTGTTTTTGAACCAGAAATATTTAACTATTTGGATGATGATACAACATGCGTTTTAGAACAAAATCCATTAAAAAAATTAGTTAAAGATAATGAATTGGCAGTATATATTCATAATGGTTTTTGGACTGCTATGGACACTTTAAATGATATAAATAATGTTAATAAAATTTGGAACGAAGGAAAAGGAGTATGGAAAATATGGTAAATAAGTTTTGGAATAATAAAAATGTTTTTGTAACTGGTGGTACTGGATTTTTAGGAAGTTATTTAGTTAAAAAATTAGTAAACTATGGGGCTAATGTAACTATATTAGTAAGAGATTATATACCACAATCAAATATATATATTGGAGAAGAATATAAGAAGGTTAATGTTGTACACGGTGTCTTAGAAGATTATTTATTAATAGAAAGAGCACTTGGAGAATATGAGATAGATACAGTATTTCATTTAGCAGCTCAGGCTATTGTTGGAGTTGCAAATAGAAACCCATTAGGAACTTTTAAATCTAATATAGAAGGGACTTGGAATATACTTGAGGCAGCAAGAAAAAGTCCATTGATTAAGCAAGTGATAGTAGCATCTAGTGATAAAGCTTATGGAGACCAAGAAAAACTTCCATATGATGAAAATATGCCGCTTCAAGGAAAGCACCCTTATGATGTTTCAAAAAGTTGTGCAGATTTAATTGCTCAAACTTATTACGAGACTTACAAGCTACCAGTATGTATTACAAGATGTGGAAATCTTTATGGTGGTGGAGATTTAAATTTCAATAGAATTATTCCACAAAGTATTCAATCTATATTAAACAAAGAAGCTCCTGTAATAAGAAGTGACGGAAGCTTTATTCGTGATTATTTTTATATAGAAGATGCAGTAGATGCATATATTAATTTAGCAGAAAAACTTGTTGCTCTCAACTTAGGGGGACAATCTTTTAATTTTAGTAATGAAATACAATTAACAGTTTTAGAATTAGTTGATAAAATATTGAAAATTATGGGTAGTGATATAAAGCCTCTAATATTAAATCAAGGAAGTAATGAGATAATACATCAATATTTATCAGCAAAGAAAGCAAGAACTGTATTAGGATGGAGTCCAAATTATACAATTGATGAGGGGCTAAGTAAAACTATAGAATGGTATAAAAATTTCCTTAAAAAGGAGATATAAAAATGCAAAATAGTGTTTTTTCTATGGTAGTATCAAAGACTAGATTAATTCAAGCAATTGCATGTTTTCTATCCTTATATAAAACTATGGATGACTTTAAAATATATATTCTTTGTGTAGATGAAAAAAGCTATGAATTTCTTAAAAAAATAAATTTAGATAGGATAGTTTTAGTAACAATTGATGAATTAAATAGAAAAGATTTGCTAGAAATCAAAGCTTCGAGAAAATTAAATCAATATTGTTGGACATTAAAACCTGCTTTTATTAAGTATATCTTTACTTTAGATGATTCAATTGAAAGAGTAACTTATATAGATTCAGATTTATTCTTTTATCAAAATCCTAATTTAATATTTGAAAATCAACCAGATGCTTCTGTCTTACTATCTAGTGGAGAAATATTTTTGCCTATGGCTTCGAAAGATATTAATCAAACTGTACAATCTCTAACTGGAAATTTTAACTCGGGGTTCATTAGCTTTAAAAAAGACATCGACGGATTAGCTTGTGTTAATTGGTGGGATAAAATGTGTATAGAAAGTTGTACTTCAAATCCTAAAGATAATAAATTTGGAGATCAAAAATATCTTGATGACATGCCATTTCTATTTAACAATGTTTACGAAATAACCACTCCAGGAATAAATATTGGACATTGGAATTATTTAAAATATAAGTTTACAGTTTTAAATGATACTATAGTGGTGAATAATAACAAATTAATATTTTATCACTTTAGTGGCTTTAGAATAATTAGTAAATATGATATTAGGCAGGTTCATGAAGAAAATAGAGTAAATATCCCATTTATTTATCAAATATACAGAAGAGCATTGGAAAAAATTATTGATGATGTTGAAAAGATAGATCCAGAGTTTAAGGAATATTTTACGGTAGCAGCTATTGATGATAATTAGAAAAGATTAAAAGGGGAAGAGACGAAATGAAAGCAAGTGTTATAATACCAGCATATAATTCTAAAGAGCGATTATACTATAATCTTATATCCTTAAATAATCAAGATTGTGGCTTCAACATTTTTGAAGTTATTGTAGTGGATAATGGATCTAATGATAATACTCTAGAAATGTTAGAAAATTTTAAAGCTAAATTTAACTTTAAATTTGTTAGACTTGAAGAAAATAGAGGAATAGCTCGTGGAAGAAATGAAGGAATAAGAAGAGCAGTTGGTGATATTCTAATATTTCATGATAGTGACATGATAGCAAGCAGAGATTTTATAACTAGGCATTTAAAAAATCATGAAGAAAAAAATATAGTTGTATGTGGAATTCTGTGGAAAAGGATTTTTACTTTTTATTACAAAGAATTAAAATTAAGCATTGAGAATTATTTAGATAAAACAGTGAGTAAGCCAGATGAAAATTTTAATCTGATAGATAAATACCCATTAATAGATGTTGAATCAATAATTGATGGAAGTTATTTAAATAAATCTTTTGACTTAGATGCAGAATTTATACGAGGGCTAAAAGAGATATTGAAAAATCACAATGACGAATTAAAAGACTATCTTCTGCCCTGGAGATTTTTTTTAACTAATAATGCTTCTGCAGAAAGAAACAGAGTTATAGAAGTAGGAATGTTTGATGAAAATATAGTTGGATATGGATTTGAAGATTATGACTTAGGAATAAGGCTATATAAATCTGGTAGCAAATTTATATTTGATAATAATATATTAAGTGTTCACCAAGAACATCCTACAAATAATAATATATTTGAAACCCGTGAAAATATAAATTATATATGTAAAAAATACAATAATAATTATTTTATAGATGTAATATTAGTTTGTACCTATGGTATAACATCAATTAATGATTATGATTTTAATGAATTAACTAAAGATATAAATAATATGATAGCTGTAAGCTATTTCATGCCTCTTTTAGATATATTTTTAGAATTACTTCAGACATGTAGACGACGCTACGTTATAGAAGGTGTTACGGATATAAATAAAGTTATGCCAACTATAGATATAGATGTAAACAAATTAATTATGGAAGTTAAAATTTTAAGAGATATATTTGGAATTAAATATTTTACAGAAGCCATGTTAGCCTTAATAAAAGACATTTATAATGTTTATTATTAAATTTTAAAATGTACTGAAGAGGAGGATAACAATGAGCAAATATCATTTATCAATGATTTTATCAGAATCAAATTTATTTAAATTAATACCAATGTATGTTTCTTTAGAAAACTCTTGCAGTGATTTTAAGTTATTTATTCTATGTATGGATGACTCTGTTTATAATATATTAAACAAAATAAGTTTTAAAAACATCATTTTAGTAAAACTTAAGGATATAGAAGAAAATAATTATGATTTAGAAATAGCTAAGTCTAATAGAATATTTCATGAATATTGTTGGACACTAAAGCCTATTTTTTTATATTATATTGTTAATAAATATGACAATGCAGAATATTATGCACATGTAGATGCAGATTTATTCTTTTTTTCTGACTTAGATTATATTTTCAATGAGAATCCTGAGGCATCAATTTTTCTTATAGATCATAGAAACTCAGAAGAATTTAAGCACTATTATGAATTAAGCGGATTATATAATACAGGATTTGTGGGATTCAAAAATAATAATGAAGCAAAAGCTGCAGTAAAACTTTGGGGGGATAGGTGCTTAAAAAAGTGTACTATTGAATATGATACAGTTAATAAAACTTTTGGAGACCAAAGGTATGTAGAAGACTGGCCTAATATATTTAAAAATGTTCATATAGTAAAATCTATTGGAGCAAATGCTGCATTGTGGAATATAAAAAATTATAAAGTTTCAAAAAAGAATAATGTAGTGTATTTAGATGATTCACCTTTATTATTTTACCATTTCTCTGGTCTAACCATATTAGGAAGAAGAGAATTTGACTTATGTCCTTATTATCACATAGAGGATGAGAATTTAATAAATTATATATATGACCCTTATGTTAGATGGTTATCACAATCAATAGAAAATTTAATTAAAGAATTTCCATGGTTTAATGCAGGATTTGTTGATAAGAAGGATATTGTAAATTTGCATAACTATAAAATATAATTTTAATAAAAAAATATAGTACTATAAATTAGACAAAAAACAACTATCGCTAAGGGGATTTAATACCCTATTGTGATAGTTTTTTTCTTTAAGAAAATAAATAAGTTAAATAAAAAAATGTCATTAACACTTTTCATAGTGTAGATAGAAAAATATTCTTAACCGTTGAAAACTCTATAATAATGATAAAACAATAACAAAGGGATTAATTTGATTCTATAATTATATTCAAAAAAGGAATAATAATATTCCTAAAATGAATTGAATATATATAATATTCTATGTAAGATAGCAGATGTAAAGCTTGTAAAAATTTTATTTGGATTTGTAGAAAAAATAACAATTAAAACACAGGTTGATTTATATGTAAATTTCAGGGAGGTATAAAATGATTTTCGGAAATATAAAGTGTAATGAAAATATATCAAGTTACCCAAAAGCTATTCAAAAAGCTATTAATTATCTTAAAGAAAATGATTTAGTAGCTATGGAACCGGGAAGATATGAGCTAGATGGCGATAATATGATCTTACAAGTATTAGATGTAGAAACTACTGAAAGATGTAATTTGCGTCCAGAAGTACATGAAACATATATCGATGTTCAATTCTTAGCAAAAGGTAAGGAAAAAATAGGTTGTTATCCAGATATGGGAGACAATGAAATAGATGAAAATCTTTTAGAAACTAGAGATCTTATATTCTATAAGAATAATAAGAATGCAAGAGAAACTCATTTAGAAATGGAAGAAGGTTCTTATGCAGTATTCTATCCACATGATGTTCACATCCCAGCAATAATCAAGGATGAAGCAATGACAATAAGAAAGATAGTTATAAAGGTTAAAGTTTCTACATTATAAAATTAAATTTATATAAAGGAGAAATTAAAATGGAAAAGTTTGACAAAGTAGTATGGGGTATGGTTGGTTGCGGAGTCGTAACTGAAAAGAAAAGTGGACCAGGCTTATACAAATCAGAAAACTCAGAATTAAAGGCAGTATTTGACTTAGATTATGATAGAGCATGTGATTATGCTAAGAGACATGGAGTACCAGTTGTTTATAAGACTGTAGAGGAAATGCTTGCAGATCCAGAAATAAATGCAGTATATCTCCCAACACCTCCAAAGTTCCATAAAGATTATTCAATGAAGTGCTTAGAAGCAGGTAAGATTCCTTACACTGAAAAGCCAATGGCTTTAACTTATGGGGAATGTTTAGAAATGATTGCAAAATCAGAGGAAGTTAACCTACCAATATACGTAGCATTCTACAGAAGAGGTATGGATAAGTACAGAAAAATAAAAGAAATAATAGAGAGTGGGGCATTAGGAAAAATCAACTTTGTTCACTTAAGACAATTTATGAAAGTTGAAGATATTGATTTAGATAGAGAGAACTTACCATGGAGATTGAAACCAGAAGCTGCAGGCGGTGGTAAGTTTGTAGATATGGTTGCTCACGTTTTAGATATAGTTGAGTACTTATTTGGAAAAATTGAAAATGTAAGTGGTATGGCTGAAAACTACGGTGGATACTATGATGTTGAAGATACAGTAAATGCAATCTTCAAAACTGAAAGTGGAGTTATGGGTAACGGAATATGGTGTTACGTTGCAGACCATGATGAAGAAGAAATGTTAATAGTAGGTGACAAGGGTAGAATAAGCACTACAGGATTATTCTATGGACCAATTAAGGTTATAATTGATGGACAAGAAGAAGTTATTGACTATCAAGAGCCAGAACATGTAGCTCAACCATATATTCAAACTATAGTTAACGAGTTAATTGGAAAAGAGAAATCTCCAGCTGACTTAGAAAGTGCAGCACACGTTATAAAAGTAATGGATGAAATATTAGAAGAGTATAGAAAAAGATATTAATTAAATTTTAGTAAATTGCATTGTTAATATTGGACTAAGATCTTATTATTAATAAAGGCAGTATTAGCAATGCAAAACTAAAAATTTTCAACAATATTGTTAATTAATAAATTAACGAACTAATGAAAAGTTAAGGAGAAACTAAGATGAGTATTGAATTTATTATCGGTATTTTACTATTAATATCATTTGCAGGTTTAGTTGTATATGCTGTTAAGGGTGGAAACTTAATGACAGGTATCTTAATTATGGCAGTGATTTGGACAGTATTACCTCTTATAGGAAATGCATTTGTTACAAATCCAGATTTTATAGCCCAAAATAGTAATATAGTGGGTATAGGTGTAGTTGATGCCCTTAAACATGTATTCCAAGGAGGTCCTGAAGGATGGGGTGGAGTTTTAGTTAACTTCATATTTGGAGCATGGTTTGGTAGAATAATGCTAGAAACAGGTATAGCATCTACTATGATTAAAAAGACAGTTGAATTTGGTGGAGATAAGCCAATTGTTACTTCAACTCTTTTAGCTATAGTTACAACAGCAGTATTTTCAAGTATGTTTGGAGCTGGGGCAGTTGTTGCTATAGGAGTAATTGTACTTCCAATATTATTATCATTAGGTGTTCCTAAGGTTACAGCAATTATATCATTTTTATTATCAATTGGAGCTGGTTTATATATAAATCCAGTTATATTTAACCAATATCAAGCATTTTATTTAGGGCCAAATGGGGAACAAGCCTACTTCTATGATTCTACATATTTAAAATGGGGATTTGTAGCTTTAGGAGTTCAATTATTAGTAGCTATATTAGTTCCTATGATAGCTTTAAAAAAGAAAAAGAGAGTTCATGCATGGGCAGCTCAAGCTCCTACTAATGAAGAAGTTAAGTCAGCACCAACTATTGCATTAATAACTCCATTTATACCAGTTGTATTAGCAATAGGATTTAACATACCAGTAATTGTTGGATTCTTAGTAGCAAGTTTCTTTGCTTTGGCAGTATGCGGAAAGTTAACTTCATACAAAGCTTCAACTGAAGTATTTAGTAAGACGTTTTATGATGGTGCAATTGATACTGCTCCATTAGTTGGATTTATGCTTATGATACCAATGTTTAATAAAGCAGCTGAATTATGTGTACCATACTTCAATGCAGTATTAGGTGGAATAATACCAAATAGCCCAATAGTAATTTGTATTGTTTTTGCAATACTTGCACCACTTGGAATGTTCAGAGGACCATTTACATTAGCTGGATGTGGAGCTGCTACATTAGGAATATTAAAGAGTGTTGGATTCTCAAACCTATTATTATTCCCATTAATGTATGCGCCGACAGTAACAATGAATATATCAAGTTGTATAACTCAATCATGGATAGTTTGGGGACTTGGATATACAAAAGTAGATACAAAAGATTTCTTAAAGAGAAGTATACCACTAGGATGGATAATCTGTGCTATATTAAGTATAGTAACATTCATTATGTTTGGTATGTAAGATAAAATTTCTAATTTCCGTCTTATCACTGTGTAGGGCGGAAATTATTTTTTACATACTTATACTGGAGACTATGATATAATCTAAAAACTTAGTGGTATAAGAGTATATACATTAATATAAAGAGTTTTTATATTGGAATAATATAAAAAAGCATTTCTTAGTTATATATTAAGTAGAAAAAGAGGTGTCTTCGTGAAGAGCAATGTAGTTAGAATAGGAATTGATGTTGGAGGAACACATACCAAAGCAGTTGCTATTGATAATAATACACATAAAATTATAGGAAAGTATTCAGTAAAAACTACTCATGATGATAAATTTGGTGTAGCTACAGGTGTAATAAATGCATTTAACGGCTGCCTAGATACTAATAATATAAAACCAGAAGATGTTATTTTTGTTGCTCATAGTACAACACAAGCAACTAATGCATTATTAGAAGGGGATGTAGCTCATGTTGGAATTATAGGAATTGTAGATAGAGGAATAGAAGGCTATTTAGCTAAAAAGCAAGTTCAATTAAAGGATATAGATTTAGGTACAGGACGAGTCATAAGAATATCTAATGTAATTATAAATAAAAGAGATTTAACTATTACTAATATAGAAGAAAAAATTAATGAATTGAAAAATTTAGGAGCACAAGTACTTGTTGTATCTAGAGCTTTTGGTGTAGATGATATGAGTGATGAATTAATGGTGGCAGAAGTAGCAAAAGAAATGGGAATACCTATAACAGTAGCTTCTGATATTACAAAGCTTTATGGACTTACAATAAGAACAAAAACAGGTGCTATTAATGCAAGTATATTACCTAAGATGTTAGAAGTTGCTAATAGTACAGAAAAGTCTGTTAGAAATGCAGGGATAACAGTTCCACTTATGATAATGCGTGGAGATGGTGGAGCTATGGATATTGAAGAAATGAAGAAAAGGCCAGTTCTTACAATGCTATCAGGACCTGCAGCTAGTGTTATGGGATCATTAATGTATCTTCGCGTATCTAATGGAATTTACTTTGAAGTTGGAGGAACATCAACTAATATTGGAGTAATTAAAAATGGAAGACCTGCTATAGATTATTCTGTAGTAGATGAACATAAAACTTATATTTCATCTATTGATGTTAGGGTTTTAGGTGTTGCTGGTGGAAGTATGATTAGAGGAAATAAAAATAGTGTAATAGATGTAGGCCCAAGAAGTGCTCATATTGCAGGAATGAATTATTCAGTATTTACAGAAGAAGAGGAAATAGTAGAACCTGAAATAGAGTTTTTCTCTCCTAGGGAAGGAGATCCTAAAGATTATATTGCAATAAAATTAAAAAATGGTAAGAGAATTACTATAACTAACACATGTGCGGCAAATCTATTAGGATTAGTAAAACCAGATGAGTTTTCCTATGGGAATGTAAATTCTGCAAGAAAAGCAATGCAGGTTGTTGCTGATTATATGGGAACTACACCTGAAGATGTAGCAGCTCAAATATTAGAAAAATCTTTTAGAAAAATACAACCTGTAATTATGGAACTAGCTGAAAAGTATAAATTAGATAAAAGTCAAATTTCACTTATTGGTGTAGGTGGTGGAGCTTCATCACTTATAGGATATTGTGCTAATAAAATGGATATTAATTATAATATACCTGGAAATGCAGAAGTTATTTCATCTATAGGTGTAGCACTTTCTATGATAAGAGAATCTGTTGAAAGAGTTATACCTAATCCAACACCACAAGATGTTAAGAATATTAGAAATGAAGTTATGAATAGGGTAATAGAAAATGGAGCAGACCCATCAACTGTAGATATACATATTGAAATCGATAGTATTACATCTAAGCTTATTGCAATTGCAACTGGCTCTGCAGAAGTTAAATCAACAGATTTACTAAAAGAATGCACTGAAGAAGAAGCTAAGGAATTAGCTGCAAAAGATATGCACCTAGAACTAAATAAAGTAAAATTAGAAGAAAAATCTAATCATTTTTATGTTTTTAATGGTGATGTAAAAGGAAAAGAGACAATTCGTATTTTAAATAAAAAAGGGTTTATTAAAGTACAAAGAAATGGTGGAAGTGTAATAAAGGTAAAGGCAAAAGACTATAAGGAAGCTGTTAAAAATATATATGATAAACTTACTGTATTTAAAGCAGATAGTGTGTTAAGACCAGATTTCTATTTATGTGTAGGTCCTAGAGTAATGGATTTTGATTCAGGGACTGAACTTAAGCAAAACTTAATGCTAATGGATGTAATAGTTCAAGATGTACAAGAAGATGATGATATATTAGTTATAGGAGTTAAAAATGAAATATAATGATAATTTTGCACAAAAATTTATGAAATCTTTTATAGGTAAAAAAGAAGAAGAAAAAAATGAAGTTAAGATACCACATATAAAAGTAATGTTGAAAGATTTAATTAAAGTTTGTGATGAAGATTGGGGAATGTATGCATTTCGTAGGGAACCATTAAGGGGTAAGTTTAGTAAGGATGAAAAAATAGAATTAATAAAAAAGGCTAATGAATGTGGTAGAGAATATGCAAGGAAAATAAGAGAGGAATATGGAAGTGGAGATATATATGAACTTGCTAAGAAATTAGGAATAGATGTAGATTATCCACAAAGACCTAATGGAGGAGGACATATTATATTTGCTCAGTTTGTAAATCCTAATAAGGTAACCGTATTTAAAGATAGTGTTGATAAAGCTGTAGATTTAATAGAAAAAGAAAATTTAAAGGATTTATTTTTAAATGTAAATATTGAAGAAATATTATTAGCCCATGAGATTTTTCATTATATAGAAGAACATAATGGAGAAGAATTATTTACACAAAGAGAGAAGATTAGATTATGGAAATTTGGACCTTTAAAAAATGATTCTAACATAGTATGTTTAGGTGAAATAGCAGGAATGGCATTTGCAAAGGAGTTATTACAATTAACCTATTCTCCATATATTTTAGATTCATTTTTAGTATATCTATATCATCCTAAGGTTGCATTTGATTTATATAATGAAATAATTAACATAAATAATAGAAATTAATTTTTATCCTAATATAAGAAGCAATAGTAAAATATTGCTTCTTATATTAATATATCTTATTTTTTTAACTTAGTATTATTTATAATAAATTCTTTAAAAGTATTAAATTCATTAGACTTAGTAGAGTCTATATTTGTAACTAAAGCTAAATTTGAGCTTATTGGTGTTTTAAGTGGATGAATAGATATATTAGGGTTGTTAAAAGGTTTTAATACATTATTTACTATCAATGTTATTCCAAGACCTTCTGAGACTAAGCCTAAGATAGTTTCTATTTTGTTTATATTATGTACTGCATTTGGAGCAAAACCTAGTTTGCCACATTCCTTAATGCAAATATCATAAACTCCTGATTTAGCACAAATGATAAATTTTTCATCCTTTAGATCAGCAAAAGAAATATATTTTTTCTTTGTAAATGGGTGAGTGTTAGATGTAACTACAACTAATTCATCCTCTGCTAAAGTAGTTACATCAAAGGAATCCCTAGATAAGTTAAAATCTCTAATAATTGCATAATCTATTTCACCTTTTATAAGCATATTTAATATAACATCATTTTCATCCTCAAAAATACTAATATCTATATTTGGATATTTATTTTTAAAAGATGCTATTGTTGATGTTAATCCATATTGTGTTAATACAGCTATAGTACCTAATTTGAAATCTAATTTTTTTGACATAGAGTGCCTTTTCATGCCTTGGATAATGTTATTATACTCTTCTAAAAACTTTTCAGCATATTTATAAAAGTCTTCACCAGCAGCTGTCAATTTAGTAACCCTAGAAGATCTGTCAAATAATATTGTATTAAGTTCGTTTTCTAATGCTTTTATTTGTTTTGATAGAGATGATTGTGAAACACATAATTCTTGAGCAGCTAGGGAAAATCCATTGAATTTTTTTATTGCAAGGAAATATTGTACTTGTTCTATAGTAATAATAATCACCTCATTTCTAAAATGCAAAATACATTATAATATGATAATACAAAATGTATATATCGTAAATAATTAAAAATATGGCAATAGCTTTATATTCCTATGGTATCTTTTATACTTTTTCATAATGGACAAATTAAGTCTAACTAAGTATTATTTTACTTAGTTAGACTTAATGTGTCTACTGAATTATACTAACTTAAGAAATATAGCCTTAAATATGTTATTATAATTAGGTAATTTCATTAATTTATACTAGAATTTACTATATTAAATTCAAATGAAAAATTATGAAATAAAAAAATATAGATAAGATAATTTTCGTAAATAGGAAGGATAATTAGCTTTGAGAATAAATAAACTATTAAGCAACTATGGATATTGCTCAAGAAAAGAAGTAAGTAGATTAATTGAAGAGAAAAGAATAATGGTTAATGAAAGACTCTGTGAGCAAGGACAGTGGGTTGAAGAAAGTGATGATATATTATTAGATGGAGAAAAGATTAAGAAAAAGGAAAAGATATATATAGCCTTGAATAAGCCTAGAGGAATAGTTTGTACTTCATCAAGAGAAATAAAAGATAATATAATTGATTTTTTAAACTATGAGGAATATGTTTTTTCAGTTGGATGATTAGATAATAATACATTCAATATAATTTTAACTCAAGGATTAAACAGGCAAATAAGAAGAATGTGCAAAACTTTAGGATATAATGTTATTAAATTAGAACGAATAAGGATAGTAAACATACTTTCTAAGGGAATAGAACCAGGAAAGTGGAGAGAATTAACTAAAGAAGAAATAGCAAAATTAAATCCATAAAGACTAAATTTGAAGTTGGAGTTATTATATGAACAAAATAGAAAATATCTTAAAGATAAAAGGATATCATAAATTTAAGTGTACAGCAGATAAATGCAAGTTCACTTGTTGTAAGGGTTGGGATATTAATGTAGATACTAATACTTATAATAAATGGAGAGAAAAAGATAATCTTAATTATCTTTTAGATAATGTAAGGCTTATAAAAAGTCATGGGGAAAATACATATTTAATTAAGAAAGAAACAAAGGGAGAGTGTCCTTTATTAACTAATGAAGGTTTATGTAATATAGTTATAGATCATGGAGATGAATACTTATCTTTAACTTGTAAGAACTTCCCTAGAATAGAAAATAATTTTGATTATGTAAAAGAGCTTACTTTATCTTGTTCTTGTCCCGAGGTAGTTAACATAATTAGTAATATGAAAGAAAAAGTTTATATAGATTCTAATGACTCACTATCTTATATTGAAGATTTAGGATGTTTAAAAATAAGGGAGAGTCTAGTTAAGATATTTCAAAAAGAAGATATAAGCATAGAAAATAAACTTATTCTTTCTTATGATATGCTTTTTAATATGCTAGAAAGTGATGATTTAGATTATGAAAATTTAATAGAGTTTTTAGATAATTATAAATCCGAAAAATATATAAAAGAAGAATTAAATAAATACAAAGACTATGTAAATAAAGATACTATAGAAAATTTAAAAGAAATAAATTCATTGTTTATAGATATAATAGAAAACTATAGAAATGTTCCTATTTTTAAAGAAGTTCTAAAGGATATTTATAAATTTGCTGAAGAAATTAATATAGAAAAGCTTTTTAATAATTGGAAAGACCTTAAGAATTTATTTAAAGAATATGATAACTTAATTGAAAACTGTATTGTATCAAAAGTTTTAAGTAGTTGTGTTAGCGATGATTTAGAAGAGATGATTATTTCATTTGAAATGATTATATTGGAATACTTATTAATAAGACATGCTGTATTTTT
>NZ_JBNOOF010000009.1:0-175093 GCF_050585245.1 Clostridium nigeriense | reverse complement strand
CTGGCATGGCTCAACGGTAGAGCAGCTGACTTGTAATCAGCAGGTTGTAGGTTCGATTCCTATTGCCAGCTCCAAAAGCTTTAGATTTATCTAAGGCTTTTTTTGTTTAATAAAATATAAATGATATAAATACTTTATATAAAAATGTATAAAATAAAATTTGAAAAATAAAAAACTCCTTACGGAGTTTTCTATCTTCTCTTTAAATTTAGTTGAATTCGTATATCTTCTGTATAAAATTTATATAATTTAAAGCTTCCTAAAAGTCTTGATGAAATTCTTTCAGTGTAAGTTACTCTTATATCAGCTAAATTTAAGTTTGTTGATATAAGCATTTTCTTTTTTCTAAGTAATTTTTTATTTAATAAATTAAAAAATTCACTTGTAGTGAAATCTGTTATTTGCTCTGCACCTAAATCATCTATAATTAATAGATCACAATTTATAAGTAAGTCTTCTAATTCAGAATTATTTTCAAACCTTATTTCTCTTAAGTTCCCCATAAGTTCATCGACTGTTCTATAAACTACTAAAAATCCGTCATCTAAAAGTTCTTTAGCTACACAGCAGCTTAGGAAAGTCTTCCCTGTACCAGAATCTCCGTAGAATAATAAATTATCATCTGTATTACTAAAGTTTGGAATATATTCCTCTCTTAAATATCTTAGGATATTCTCAATATTTTTTCTAGGGGAGAATCTATCAGCTTCACTTAGCTTATGAGGAGAGAATAAGGCTATATTAAAGTTTTTGAAGTTATTAACTGAAAGAGAATCACTTAATTCTGAATCTTTGTAGTAAAGTTGAACTAGTTTTTTCTTATAGCAAGAACATCTTTTAGAGCCAATGTATCCTTCATCTTTACATTTTGGACATCTATAATGAAGTGATAAGTAATCTGAACTATATCCTTTTTCAACTAATGCTTCGCTTTTTCTTACCCTTAAGTCAGTTATTTCTTCTCTATATTTTTTTAATGTGTCTTCATCAATACCTTTTAATATTGATAAAGAAAGTCCAAGAGATTTTTTTTGAATTGAATTATCTAGTTCTAATATCTCTGGGTGATTTTCTTCTATTACCTTACGTCTTTTTACTAAATTTTTTTGTTCTTCTGTTCTAATATTTTCATAAATTAAAGCTAATTCCTTTTCATATCCTTTAATCATCAGTATCCCATCCTAACAATTTCTTTTCTAAATCGTCATAATCATAGTCTCTGCCTTTAAAGTTGTCAAATCTTAATTTTGGCTTATTATTAGCCTTTGAATTATTATAAACCTTCTTAGAAGATGAATTTTTGAAACTAGCTTCCTTATTTTCGATATCTTGCAGAGTTCTTAAGTTATCTTTATTCCAACTTGATAGTATTCCATCAATATATTTAAAATCAGCTCTATTCAACCTTTGGAAGCAAATATCACAAGCTTTTTTGATTATATCTAAAGAATAGTTATATGATGAAGTCCATTTTTCTAGCATATCTTCTTGAGGTTTCATAATATCAGCATTTCTAATTCCTAGGAACTTTAGAATTTCTCTATAGGTTCCCCATTTATCTTCAGTTTTTTTTATATAGTTTTGAGCGTCATCAATTGTTTTTATATTCATTTCATTCCATGCTATAGCAACTTTTTCTATATATCTAAAGTTAGTTTTTCCTTTAGAAGCACAGTATTCAATTAATAATAGTATTAGCTCATAAGAAAAATTAAATTCCTTTTTCCATCCTATATAGGTTTCAACTTCAGTAGGGGATAGAGTTCTGCCTAGAAGCCTTCCTATATCCTTTAACATATCTCCATTTGATGTATTAGTTAGCTCTTCAACTAAGTTGAATTTTTCAACATTTGCATTTCCATCATTAGATAAATCTACAAATTCTATATTGAAGTTGCCCATCTTATCTATTGGTACAAGCTTTATAACACCTTCTTCATTCCAATAGTTAAGAGCATTAATTATATCTGATTCTAAAAGGTTTAAGGATGTAGCTAAAACTGTAGAATTAACTCCAGGCTCGCCAGTAAAATTATATTTAAGCATTATAAGATAGACCTTAACAAATTCTCCTCTAGCCTTAGGCATATATCTTTCAATAAATATATTACTAACAGGAGTAAATTTTAAAGGCTTTGATTTAAACATAAAAGTGCTCATATTTACATTTACCTTTCTAAAAGTAATAATATACATTAAGTTAATTATAACAAAGTGGGGTAGTTGCCTCAACTAAAGTAGAAAATATAAATAGGAATATTATTTGCAGATATGGAAAAACTAATAAATGTGTTTGTTAACTTAATAATAAAAGAAGGGAGTGCTTATGGATATAAAGGGAAATTCGGGAAAGCTTATAAATATAGTAAATAAGCTATCCGTAATAGTGGTTACAATAATTATTATTTTAAATATCAATTATTCTAAATATAGTGCATCCGTTAATACTAATTTAAATACAGACATAAATAATAAATTTTATTCTGTATCAAATGAGATGTCTGATAATATGTTAGATAACTTGATCGTTGCATTAACAGGTAAGATTAATGGATATGAAGTAATGTTAGATGAGAATGTAATAGGATATACTTTTATAGAAAATAATTTAGATAATATAGAAGAAATAGTTTTACAAGAGTATATAATTCAAAATAATATAGAAGATGATATGGTTAAGTCCTTTGACATTGAGGGTAATATAGCATTAAAAGAAGATAGATTCGATGTAGAACTTCTTCAAACTAATGAAGATTTAGCAAAAAGTATCTATAACTTGCATAAAAAAGATTCAGAAAAAATTAAAATAAAAATAAAATATCTTAAAGAGGAAGTTAATAATATAAAACCATTTACTCTTATAATTCCTACTGAAGAGTTATATTTAGGAGAGAGCAAGGTAGAAGAGGGTTCATATGGAATAAAAAAGAATACTGTAGAGATTACTTCTGAAGGTGGAGAAGTTATAGAAACTAAAATAGTAAAAGAAGAGATCATAAAAGATCAAGTAAGCAAAAAAATATATAGAGGAACTAAGAATCCTTATGATTATGGAGTAGCTTTTTTAAAGCATCCAACTAGGGGGGGCTACATGACCTCTGGATATGGTGAGAGGTGGAACTCATTTCATAAGGGAATAGATATTGCAGGCAATATAGGTGATGATGTATTTGCCGCTATGGATGGCAAAGTTATTTATGCTCAATATAATGATGGGGGTTATGGAAACTTAATAATAATTGAGCATGAAGATGATATGAATACATATTATGGGCATTTGAGCGATTTTTATGTAAAAGTTGGAGATAAGGTTAAAAAAGGAGATGTAATTGGAGCAGTAGGTAATACTGGATTTAGTACAGGGCCGCATTTACACTTTGAATTAAGAGTAGATAATGAACCAGTTGATCCGACAGATTATATAGCTCAATAGATTTATATAAAAAACTCAAGCTTGTTTTAGCTTGAGTTTTTATTTCAATATAGATTTAATATTAATTATTCCATCACCTTGATAGTTATTTGGAATATCATCTAAAGGCTCACAAGATACTTTTAATAACGAAGTTATATCCTTCGGAGTTAGATTTTCATTATCTTCATAAATTAAGGCACAAATTCCGGCAACATAAGCGGCTGCTATAGAAGTACCACTAAAAGTTTTATAAGATAAATCTAATTTAGATGGATATAAGTTATTTCCATCCCTTTCTGATATATATGTTGTATCAGAATTCAATGAAACTATATCAACACAAGATGCACAAAGATTTGGTTTAGAATCTTTTCTTGATGATCCTGCTGAGGAATAAGTATAAGGTTTTATATTAGAAGTAGAGTCATATCCTGAGACTGTTATGCAATTATTACAAAGGGCTAATCCTATAATTGAGCCATCTGAGTTTTTATTACTTCCACTTGGAATTATACAAGTTATATTCTTACTTACTATTAATGAAACCATTGAATCAAAAAGTTTTTGCAAGAATATATTATAGCTTAATAATTCAAAAGGAAGACAAAGTATTTTAATATTACTTTTTTCATTTTCTTTAGATATTAGTTCCATTGCATATAAAATATCAGAAAAATATCCTTTTCCTGTTTTATCAAAAGCTTTATAAGAATAAATCTTACTTTCAGGTGCTATTCCACGATACATACCATTAGATTTTTTACCATTACCAGCAATAATTCCAGCTGTACAGGTTCCATGACCATTATCATCATATGGATGTCCTAAGTGATTAATTAAATCTACAAATGAAGAAATTCTATTATATGGAGTAACTAAATCTTGATGAGGATAGACTCCGGAATCTATTATAGCAACTCCTATTCCTCTACCTTTATTTTTATTTTTATTAGGTAATCTAACTTTGTTTGCAGTATTAACGCTAATACCACATAAAAATAAGTATTCATCAAAGCAAATATATTCAACTTCAGGATATTCTAAGAGCCTTTGTATACCCTTATAGTTTAAACTAGCGGAAATTATCTTACAGTGTTCTATATGACATATAACTTCACCTTTGTAAGAAGTTATTTTTTTTAGTATGCTATCTTGAAATCTTTTATATTTAATTAGAATCCTATAATTACTATAGGGCTTTGAAATTATACAAGCTTTTAAGTTTGGTTCTAATTTCCTATTTAAAGAAAACATATTACACTCCTAAAATTGATTACAATATATATTATATTAAAATGCGAAATTTTGTTAATATAATAAATAGCAATATAAAATAAATAAAAATTTACAATTAAAAGCAATCTTAAATTATATTAATTTAAGGTTGCTTTTATCATGGAGATATTATTTGATGAAAATATTTATCAATTACATTTAAAAAAGCTGTGACTAAAGATAAATAATTAAGAGTTACATTGCTATAATATTAAAGAAAACATTTACAAAATTTAGATTTATTAATTGTACATTAATATTTAACAATTTATTTAGAAAAAATATGATAAAATAGATATATAAAATGAATTTAACATAAAATAGAAATATTATTATTAACTAGTATATATAATTAATAATAATTTAAATAATGTTATAAAATATAGTTTATTATAGAAAGGAATGGTATTTATTTGAATTTAATAGTTTCAAAACTTAAGGAGGTTTTATACTCTGTTATTCCAATTACAGTTATAGTACTTATATTAAACTTTACATTAACACCTCTTGAGACCCCCTTAATTATAAGATTCCTTATAGGATCTCTAGCAATAATTATAGGACTTTCAATATTCTTAGTTGGAGTAGATATTGGTATAACTCCGATTGGTAATATTATGGGATCAAAAATGGCAAAATCAAATAAAATATTAATAGTTATTATTGCTGGATTAGTTTTAGGATTTGTCATATCTATTGCAGAACCGGATTTGCATATTTTAGCAGCACAGGTAGAAATGGTTACATCAGGGCTTATAGGAAAAGGGCTTATATTAGTTATTGTATCTATTGGAATAGCAATCATGTTAGCTTTAGGACTTGCTAGAATAGTATATAATATCCCTTTATACAAGATATTATCAGTATTATACGGATTTATTTTAATACTTGCTTTATTCACATCACCAGAGTTTTTAGCAATATCTTTTGATGCATCAGGGGCGACAACAGGAGCTCTTACGGTGCCATTTATATTAGCCCTTGCTATGGGGGTTTCAACTCTTAAAAAGGATAGTAAGTCTTCAGAAAAAGATAGTTTTGGATTGGTTGCAATAGCTTCTTCAGGAGCAATAATAGCTGTCATGATTATGAGTATAATATCAAGGATGGACAAGATATCAGGAAGTTTAGATATTAATACTAATTCATCTGATTTGATAATTGCACCATTTATAGAAAAGATACCTACAGTATCTAAAGAGATATTCATTGCACTTTTACCAATAGTATTAATTTTTCTTATATTTCAAAAGGTTTCTTTCAAGCTTTCAAAAAGGTCAGTTAAAAAAGTTTTATTTGGAATACTATTTACCTTTGTAGGATTAGTTATATTCCTAGTTGGTGTAAATGCTGGATTTATGGATTTAGGAACAGCATTAGGATATAAAATAGCTTCTTTAGACAGTAAAGCATATGTTATTATAGTAGGATTTGCATTAGGTTTTGTAACTATATTAGCAGAACCAGCTGTACACGTATTGACTCAACAAATTGAAGATGTTACAAGTGGATATGTAAAAAGAAATATTGTTATGATTACTCTATCAGTAGGAGTTGGGATAGCTGTTGGATTATCAATGCTTAGAATTGTGATTCCTGAAATAAAGCTATGGCATTATTTACTACCAGGGTATATAATTTCTATAGCAATGACTTATTTTGTTCCGAAGCTATTTGTTGGGATAGCTTTTGATTCAGGAGGAGTTGCATCAGGACCAATGACAGCAACATTTATATTAGCATTTGCTCAAGGAGCAGCAGAAGCAATTGAAGGAGCAAATGTTCTAGTAGATGGATTTGGAATGATTGCAATGGTTGCAATGACCCCTATAATTGCTTTACAAGTATTAGGTTTTATTTTTAAAATAAAATCTAAAAAAGGAGGAATCGAAAGTGACATTGGATAATTGTGAGTGCAAAAATATTGAACTTGTTTGTGTTATAGTAAACTTTGGATTAGGAAGTAAAATTATACACAAAGCTAAGCAAGAAGGTATTTTTGGAGGTACTATAACTTTATGCAGAGGTACAGTAAATAATAAAGTTCTAAGTTTTTTTGGTCTGACAGATGTAAGAAAAGAAATAGTATTAATGGTAGGTGAAGTAGATAAAGCATATAAAGCTTTAGAGAAATTAAATGAAGAATTTAAATTTGAAAAACCAAATCATGGTATAGCATTTACTACTTCAATTTCAAATATATTAGGAACAAGAAATTGTAAAATTAGTAACAGTGAAGAAAGAGGTGTAGATAATATTATGTATCAAGCTATAACAGTAATTGTTGATAAAGGTAGGGCAGAAGATGTGATTGATGCTGCTACCAAGGCAGGGTCTAAAGGCGGAACTATAATAAACGCTAGAGGGGCCGGAGTGCATGAGACTAGTAAGCTTTTTGCTATGGAAATTGAACCTGAAAAAGAAATTGTCATAATTTTATCTAAGACAGAAGATACAGATAAAATTGTTGCTTCAATTAAAGAGGAAATGAAAATAGATGAACCTGGAAAAGGAATTATCTACACTCAAGATATAAATAAAACCTATGGTTTATATGAGTAAACAGTATAAACTTGGTGAATAAATTTATTAAAATATAATTAATAAGTAAATATAGAGTTTGAAAATGTACAACAGTTAAGATGTTAATTTTAGCTGTTGTATTTTTTTATAAACATAATAATATATTTAGATTATGTAAAAAAGTATTTAATATATTAAAATATAAAATTTTATTAATTTTATTAATATATCTTGAATTCGAGATATATAAGATGTATAATTATCTTGAAATCAAGATAAGTGGGAATTGGAAATATACGAGTAATTTTAATATATGATTGAAAAATTAACTATCTTGATAGAAGAAGTACTAATAGAGATAATATAGAAATTAGAAATAATAAAATAGAGAATATATGAAGAGGAGGATGTCTTAGTAGGAAGAATTTATTTTAATTAAGAGATAAATTGTGATATTAATTTCAAATGTAGAATCTTACTAAGAATATAAAAATTAATATGAATAATAAAATTATAGGAATACAAGCAATAGATTTTCAATGGCAAGTAGAGAACCCATTTTTATTTTGTGCACATCACAAAGATTTTTATCCAAGAGGAAATAAAGATCAAGGAGTAGCAGTATCTTTGGAAGGGAGAGACATTCATAATGACTTTTCAAGAAAAGATGGTTTTAGCATGTATCATGGAGACAATGTACCAGGATTTCCAGTACATCCTCATAGAGGTTTTGAAACAGTAACGATAGTTTTAGATGGAGTAGTAGATCATTTTGACTCTAAGGGTGCTCATGGACGTTATGCTAAGGGCGATGTTCAATGGCTTACTACAGGGGCTGGATGTCAACATTCAGAGATGTTTCCCCTTATAAATGAAGATAAGGAAAATCCAGCGGAGTTATTTCAAATATGGGTTAACTTACCTAAAAAAGATAAATTCGTAAATCCGGATTACAAAATGATGTGGGATGAAGATATTCCATTATTAGAAGCTGTAGATAAAGAAGGTAAAAAGGCTACGGTAAAAGTAATTGCTGGAAATATGAAAGGAATAAAGAGTTTAGAACCGTGTAATAATTCTTGGGCTAAAGATAGAAATAATAATGTAGGAATATACTTAATTCATATGGAACCTAATTCGTCTATATCCTTAGATGCTGTATCAGAATCATTGATAAGAAATCTTTATTTTTATCAAGGAGAAGGTAATATTAATGTTGATGGTTATAATATTAAACCTTCAAATAGAGTAAAACTTTCGGGAAACGATGAAATTGAAATTGTGAATGAAGATAAAGAGTCGTATATTCTTATTTTAGAAGGGGAGCCAATATTAGAACCAGTAGCTCAATACGGACCTTTCGTTATGAATACAAGGGAAGAAATCCAAGAAGCTATAGAAGATTATCAAGAAACAGAATTTGGTGGATGGCCTTGGGAAAAGGATGATCCTGTCCATGATAAAAATCAAGGAAGAATAGCTTATTATCCTGATGGGAGTATTGAAAAAAGATAATTTAAATAAATGGTTTATTAAAAGAGCAATTGTACAACAAAATTGTATAATTGCTCTTTACTAAATATTTGATATTCTTAAGTGCCTTGGATAAGAAATAAATCTTACCTAAATGACATTGGACTTTAGCCCCTCCATTTAAAAATAATTATTCCAATTATCATGATTCCAATTCCAAGAAATTCTCTAAATCCAAATGTAACTCTCTCTGTACCAAAAAGTCCAAAGGCATCTACTATTCCTGCAGAAGCTAATTGAGCTATTAATATTATACCAATACCTAAGGTTGCACCCATAGAACCAATACTTTTCATAACAGTGAAAGTTATAATAACTCCAAGGATGCCTCCTAATAGATATAACTTATTTATCTCTTTTACAGCTTTGAAATTTCCTTTTCCAAAAAATATAACGATTATTAAAGTTAAAATTAATGCTGTGCCTTGAACTATTACATTTGTTTCCCAAGTTCCAACTTTCTCTTCAAGCCTTGTATTAAATATTCCTTGCAAGGTCATAGAAATTCCAGAAATTATTGCAAAAATTATTGATAGCATTATATCACCTCAAAAATATTATTACCATGAGATGAAAGAAATATTAAAAAACCCTCTATAATATATAGAAGGTTTTTAGGTGATTTTCTTAAAATGATTCTTCAATTTGAGTTACTGAATATCCTAAAGTAATTCCTAAGCTAATGAAGTCCTCAATAAGAGTTATATAATGATCTTCTGAAGGCGATATAATTAAATCATTTAAATCTATAAATAAATTTAAGAATTGATCGCTTAGACAATAATCATTTGGCTTTATAGCGATTTCCTCTACAGCATCATATTTTTTGTCTATGCCTACAGTTATTATAAGGGCAAAACAATCTAAGTACTTTTCAAATAGAGCTGAATTATTTAAAATTTCATCTTCTGAGATCCAATATTTATAACATTTTGTCTCATCAGCAAGATGGCTTATTTTTGTATGTAACTCTAGGTGCTTTCTAGCCCAAATTTTATATTCGCTTAAGCTGTTATCAATAATAATTTGTTTATTTCTCTCTCTTTGAGCTTCAAAAAAAGATTTAATGTTCATAAAGATCCCCCTATTTTTAAGGATTTATTATATTCTATTTTACAGAAATAAATTGAAGTTGAAAAGCTTAGTAAACGAATACAAAAAATAAATTTTAAATATTTTAATAAAATTAGAAAATAAAAAAGTACTTCTATATAATTTTGCTTATTCCGTTGCAAGCTACAAGTCATCGCAAAATTAATAGAAACACTTCAAAGCTTAAGGAATAAAATTGTAAAAAAGTTATTATAAGGGTAACATCTTTATAATTTCCTAAATAGTAAAAAAGAAGCTATATTAAAAACTAATAGTTAGCGTATAAGTTTTTAGCTTCTATTTCTAAATTATAAATATAAATTCTTTTTTAATGGATAACTTTTTACTAAGGTTTCTCTTTTATTATTTGAAAATCTCCATAACTCTATTCTATCTACCTTTAAAGTATCAAACTTAGATTTAAATTTAATTTCGCCATCAATTCTTTTCATATCTTTTGGGATAAAATTAAGGTTAGCTAAAGATATGTGCATTGGTGAATTGCCGCTAGTCTCCTGAAGATTAAATCCATGTAGTCTTAAGGTATCGTTCATTAATCTATTTATTCTTTTAATATAACCAACTTCTTGGATTTTCATATTGAGGGTTTTATTAGTTTCTGAAATAGAAACTTCTGGAGATAACTGAACCTTAAAGTTTTTATATGGTTTAATAATTTTATCCACTACAACATCTAATTTATCAATATTAGGATTTTCAATTACTTCTAAAGGTATATAAGGGGTTGGAGAATTCCTATTTGCCCTAAACTTTTTAGAAAGATTCTTTTGTATAGGATTTAAATTTTTATATGATTCATCATCAAATAATGCAACTAAGTAATATTTCATAGCTTCAGCCTCTCAAAATATATTAATTTATATGCATTTTAAATGTATACAAACTTTGTTATAAATTATAGCATATTACAGAAAATTAAAAAAGATTATATTATTGAAAAATTTTATTGGATATTTAGGCTAAAAGTAAGCAAAAATGCCTTTTGGAAGAAAAATCTCTATTTAATTAAATTATTTTTATGTTATAATGTAAAATGTAAGTTTTAAGAAAGTTACATAGAATGGATAAATGTTGAAATAATAGGAAAGATTAATATATATATATAAATTATGATAAGGGTGAAATGGATGGAAAAATTAGTAATAAATGGAGGAAGAGTTTTAAAAGGCTCAGTTGATATAAACGGTGCTAAAAACTCAGCAGTTGCTATACTTCCAGCTGCTATAATGTCAAGCAGTGGTAAGTGTGTTATTGATAACGTGCCAGATATTGAAGATGTACATTGTCTTGAAAGAATACTAACTAGTCTTGGATGTACAGTAAATAAATTAGATAATAATACTTTAGAGATAGATGCAACAGATGTTACAAGAGTTGAAGCTTGTACAAGTGATGTTAGAAGAATGAGAGCTTCATATTATTTTATAGGAGCTTTATTATCAAGATTTAAAAAGGCTAGAGTTGAGCTTCCAGGGGGATGTCCTATAGGTGTTAGACCAATAGACCAACACATAAAAGGATTTGAGGCATTAGGTGCTAAGGTTACTATTGAACATGGTGCTGTTACAGTTGAGGCAGAAAAGCTTCAAGGGGCTAATGTATTCTTTGACGTTGTTACTGTTGGAGCAACTATAAATGTTATGATTGCAGCAGCATTAGCAGAAGGGACTACTATACTTGAAAATGTTGCTAAGGAGCCCCATGTTGTTGATGTAGCTAACTTCTTAAACTCTATGGGTGCTGATATTAAGGGCGCCGGAACAGATGTAATTAGAATCAAAGGAGTAGAAAAGTTAACAGGATGTAATTATAGTGTTATTCCAGATCAAATTGAAGCCGGAACATTTATGATTGCAGCAGTTGCAACAAAAGGTGATGTAACTATTAAAAATGTTATTCCTAAACACTTAGAACCTATTGCAGCTAAGCTTACTGAAATGGGAGCTATAGTAGAAGAGGGCGATGATAGCGTTAGAGTGTATGTTGATGGAGACTTAAAGGGAGTTAATGTTAAAACTGCTCCTTATCCTGGATTTCCAACAGATGTTCAGCAACCAATGTCAGCTTTATTAAGCATAGTACCAGGCAAGAGTTTAATTGCAGAAAGTATTTGGGAAAGTAGACATAAACATATAGATGAACTTAAAAAAATGGGAGCAACTATTAAGGTTGAAGGAAGAACTGCAATAATAGAAGGCCAAGATAACTTAGTTGGAGCTAAGGTAATAGCAACAGATTTAAGAGCTGGAGCTGCTATGGTTATAGCAGGATTAGTAGCAGATGGTGTTACTGAAATATTAGAAATTGAGCATATTGATAGAGGATATCCTCATATTGAAAATAAGTTTTCAGCTTTAGGAGCAGATATTACTAGAGTAGTTATAGAAGAGTAATGTCTGATGGGGGATAGTGAGATGAAATTTTGTTCATTATATAGTGGGAGCAGTGGAAATAGTATTTTCATTGCTTCTGAAAATGCAAGGATACTAATAGATGCAGGATTACCAGGAAAAAAGATAGATGAAGCTTTAAAAAGCATTGGTGAAGATCCAAGACAATTGGACGGAATTTTTGTAACTCATGAGCATTCAGACCATATTAAAGGCATAGGAGTTTTATCTCGTAAATACGATATTCCTATTTATAGTAATGCAGATACTTGGACTGTAATGGAAGAATTGATAGGAAAAATAAAAGAACATAATATAAGAATAATGGATAGAAGATCTACTATGTCTATAAAGGACTTAGATGTAATTTCATATAATATACCACATGATGCTGTAGCACCAGTTGGATATACAGTTCACTGCAATGGAAGAAGAGCTAGCGTTACAACTGATTTTGGAATATATACTGAAGAAATAAGAGATAATATAAAAGATTCAGAAGTTATATTATTAGAAAGTAATCATGATGTTAATATGTTGAAGTTTGGACCATATCCATATGCTTTAAAAAGAAGAATATTAAGTGAAGTTGGTCACTTATCTAATGAGGATTGTGGTAAGGCGTTAGTAGACTTAATAAAATATAAGTCAAATAAGAGAATAATTTTAGGTCATTTAAGCGGAACTAATAATCACCCAGACTTAGCATTAGAAACTGTTAGTGAAGTTTTACGTGAAAATAACATTATACAAAAAGAAGATGTTGATTTGACTATGGCTAATAGGCATTGTCCTAGTGAGGTAATAGTTGTTTAATCAATTAAAATAAAATACTTATAAAATAACCATATAAAAAGGAGAATGAAATATGAGTTTATATAAGCAATGGACTGATATGGTAGTTGAATATGTAAAAGTAAAAGGAGAACAAGCTTTTTGGAATGAGTATATGGAAATAGAAAAGTCTATATACAAAGAAATATTATCAAAGCATGCAGAAAACTTTAAATTTACAATTAAAGATTTAGCTGAAAAACAAAAGACAACAGTTGAATTTGTTATGGGATTTGTTGATGGAGTTAATGATAGCTTAAAGAATCCTTTAGATTTAGAAAACTTAACAGCTGAAGAAGAAATAACATTAGATGTTGATTTAGAAAAGTTATACTTTAATATGTTAGATGCTAAAGCTGAATATTTATATAACTTACCACAATGGGATGGAATTTTTTCAGCTGAAAAGAGAAAAGAGATTCAAAAGCAATACAGAGAGTCTGTAATGGTAAGAAATGAAAATAAAATAGGAAGAAACGATCCTTGTCCATGTGGAAGTGGAAAAAAGTATAAGAAGTGTTGTGGAAAGTAATTGAATTATAGAGAGGCCTATAAATTATAGGTCTCTTTCTTTTAATATATATATTTATTATAATAAGGTTAAAATAAAATATCTGGGGGATATAGAATGGATAATAATTTACAATGGGTTAATGAACAAAGAATATTAATGGCTATTGAAGCACTTAATAAAAATAATATGAATGGGTATCTAGTTAATACTAAAGAAGAATTAATTGAAAAAATAAGAGAATTAGTAAAGGAAAATTCCACAGTTGCATGTGGTGGATCAATGTCTTTATTTGAAACAGGTGTTATAGATCATTTAAGAAGCGGAAGATATAACTTCTTAGATAGATATAAAGAAGGGCTAAGTAGAGAAGAATTAACAAGATTATTTAAGGAGAGCTTCTTTGCAGATGCCTATTTTGCAAGTAGTAATGCAGTAACTGAAGATGGTAAACTTTACAATATAGATGGTAACGGCAATAGAGTTGCAGCAATGCTTTTTGGACCAGAAAAAGTAATTCTTGTAGTTGGAGTTAATAAGATAGTCAAAAATATAGACGAAGCAGTTATAAGAAATAGAGAAATATCAGCTCCTGCAAATGCAAAAAGATTAAATAAGATGACACCTTGTGCTAAAGTTGGATATTGTATGGATTGTAAAAGTAATGATAAAATATGCAGAGAATTTATAGTAATATCAAGTCAAAGTAACAAAGATAGGATACATGTAATCTTTATGAATGAAGATATTGGATATTAGGATAAATTAAGAATGAAAAATTAGAAATAAAAATTAAGGATAAAATTCCGCTGCTTAAGCGGAATTTATTTACTTTATGCAGAGTAATATAGTGTCAAAAATTATAATCTAAAATAATTATATTATATAGGAATTAAAAAGGTAGGAGATTATAATGTTTGAGATGTTTCCGTTTTTATTCAATAATTTAATGAGCAATAACCCTAATGGAAAAATAGGTAATGTTAATAATATAAACAATAATAATTTAAATGGAAATGTATATAGTGGAAGCACTGATGATGGAAACTATAAATATGGTACATTTACTAATGGAAATGATATAATTAATGTGTTTAGTGGTAGCTTTATGGGTACATTCAATGGGATGTTTAATGACGTATTTAATTCACTAATTAATAATGAAAGTTTAATTAATAGTATAGTAGACTCAGTTTTAAGTAGTGATATGGTAAATTCTATAATTGAAGAAGAAGAGGAAGAAGAATTAAAATTAGAGTTTAGAGACTATGGAGATAGGTATCTTATAGAAGGAAAGATTGAAGGTGTAAATAAACAGGATATAGATATAGATTATGATAATGATCATATAAGCATAAAAATTAGTATAGCTGCATTAAGAAAAAGTGGATTATTAATATCAATGAATAAAGATAGAGATTATATTGAGAAAAGTTTCTATGTGCCAAGAGTAGATGCAAAAAGGATTCAAGCAGTATACAATGCAGATGTACTAAGAATATATTTAAAGAAGTTACCAGAAGCAGAAGAAGGAACTAAAATAATAGATGTAGAAGATTATACTACAGAATCAAGAGATTCAATAAAATAATAAATTAACCTATGAGGAGAAAATGGGAATGAATTTAACTATAATTTCAGTTGGAAAATTAAAAGAAAAATACTTAAAACAAGCAATAGATGAATATTCAAAAAGACTAAGTAGGTATTGTAAGTTAGAAATAATAGAGTTACCAGATGAAAAAACACCAGATAACGCATCAGAAAAAGAAGAACAACAAATAAAAGATAAAGAAGGAGATTTGATTCTTTCTAAAATAAAAGAAAATATGCATGTTGTTGCTATGGATTTAAAGGGGGAAAACCTAACATCAGAACAATTTGCATCATACATAGAAAACTGCGGAGTTATGGGTAATTCTAATATAGCATTCATAATAGGTGGAAGCTTAGGACTTTCACAAAAAGTAATAAAAAGAGCAAACTACAAACTTTGTTTCTCAAAAATGACATTTCCACATCAACTATTTAGAGTAATGCTTCTAGAACAAATCTATAGAGGATTTAGAATAATGAAGAATGAACCGTACCACAAATAAGTGCGGTTTTTACTAAAATTAGATAATTAAATATAAGGGAGATGTTATTTAAGAGGTGCCTCCACTATGAAACCAACAAAAATTATTTTATTGATTTTTTGTGGGTTTGTTTTTGTATTTATGAATAGAACATTTAATCTTAGAGTTTAGAACTCTAGGATTTTTTATTTAGAAAGCAAATAAAATTTTAAGATTATAATATTCATAAACTAAAATTAAGAAATCTGAAATAGTTGCTTATACAATATTAATAAAAAGTTATGAGTAAACTATTTAGACAGTTTTGAGATATTGTCTAAATATATACTATATAAATATATTGTAAATTGTTTTTTTAAATTCAGACTCTTATAATGAAATTAAGTTAGACGCGTGTCAAATAATTTACAATAGAAATGGGGAAAAAATATATGAGAGTTGCAATAGTTACAGGAGCATCTTCAGGTTTAGGTGTAGAATTTACTAAAACAATTATAAATAAATATAAAGATTTAGATGAAATATGGGTTGTTGCAAGAAGAAAAGAAAGACTACTTCAAATTGCAGATGAGTATAAGAATGTAAAGATAAAGCCTGTGTCGATAGATTTAGGAAAGGATGAATCATATGCAGAGTTAGAGTTAATTTTAAAAAAAGAAAAGCCAGAGATACAGATATTAATTAATAATGCAGGTTATGAAAAGATAGGATCTTTTAAAGATATGAATATGTCAGATATCCTTTCAATTATAGATGTTAATATAAAAGGAATGACAGCGATTAATAGGCTTTGTCTTCCTTATATGAAAAAAGGAAGCTTTGAAATTATTACTGGTTCAGTTTCTTCTTTTTCTCCAGTACCAAATCAAGCTGTATATAGTGCAAGCAAAAAATATATTTATTATTTTGGAAAAGCTCTTAGAGAAGAAATGAAAAAAGCAGGTATTAATGTATTGACTTTATGTCCTGGCAACATGGATACTGAAATGAATCCAAGAGGTAAAATGACACATAGTAAACAAATAAATTTACTGCCATACTTGGATATGAAGGTAGTTACAGAAAGGTGCCTTAAAAAAGCAGAGAATGGAAAAGCTATTTATACCCCAGGAGGATTTTATAAATTTTATAGAATATGCAGTAAGATAGCACCTTCTACATTTATGGTTAAAATAACGAAAAGATTTTTTTAGAAAGGATAATATACAGTCAAGATGAAATATGATTTAAGTAAGAAGACAAATCGTTTTGCGGAGAGAACATTAAAGGATTTTTCAGAAACATTATTTTCTTTACTAGAAAAGAAGAAATTTGAAGATATTACAGTAAATGAATTATGTAACTCATGCAATTATCCAAGAGCAACATTTTATAATTACTTTCAAGATATATATGATTTACTTGATTATTGCTGGGAGAATATGAGCATAAAAATTAATATTGAAGATTACAAGAGTATTGAACCAGATGAACGTACACAAGTACTATTTGAAAGATTATATGAATTCTTTGAAGAGGAAAAAGATATTGTAAATCGCATTATGATACACAATGAAATAAATGGAGCAATGGCAGAGTCATTAAAACGATTTATGCTTTTAAAAATAAGAGAGATACTATCTTCATGCAGGTGTGTTGAAAATCACAATATGCCATTAGAAATGATAACAATGCATTACAGCAATACTTTACAAATGGTTTTAGAATTTTGCTTTTTAAGGAAAAATCCAATTTCAAAAGAAGAAGCTAGAATAAGTATTGATTATCTATTAGGATCATTAGAAAGGAAAGGAAAGTTATTATGATACTATATTTTTCAGCGACAGGAAATTCTAAATATGTAGCAGAAAGAATTGCAAAGGCAACAAATGACGATTGTATATCTATACTAGATGTTATGAAAGATGAAAAATGCTCTTTATATATCAAGGAAAATGAAAATATAGGAATAGTTTCACCAACATATGCATGGGGATGTCCTTCTGTAATTATAGATTTTTTAAATAAGGTTTCTTTTAGTGGAAACAAGAAGAATTATTTTTACTATATAGCAACTTATGGAACAACACCAGGTAATAATGGTTATTTGGCTAATAAAGGTCTATCTCAAAGTACAGGAATAAAATTTGATGCTTTTTTTAGTGTGAAGATGCCGGATACATGGACACCTATATATGATTTATCGAATAAAGAAAAAGTAGATGCAATCAATAGGAAGGCTGAACCTCAGATAGATGAAATAATTGAAAAGATACAAAAGAAATCTTCAGGAGATTTCATGAAAAATAGAATACCAAAATTTACAGTAGCATTTTATAAACCATACTATGAAAATATGAGAAAAACTAAGCATTTCACTGTGGATAATAGTTGTATTGGATGTAGATTGTGTGAAAAAAAGTGCCCTGTTAATGCTATTGAAATTAAAGAGGGTAAACCAGTTTGGGTGAAAGATAAATGTACAATGTGCCTTGGATGTCTTCATCGATGTCCTAAATTTGCAATTCAGTATGGAAAAAATACAAGGAAGCATGGTCAGTATAAAAATCCTAATACAGGAAAATTATAATAGGTTTAAGAATTAGCATAATAGTAATAGCACAAAGAATAATGATACTATATAGTTTAATAATTACTAAAAATCTATTAGAGCAGGAGTAAAATTAAAGCAAATAAGATTTAACAAGAAATAATACTTAAAGTTAATTATAGAGTTTTAAGTATTATTTTTCCTATTATTCAATGAAAGTATTTTAGATATTATAGTCAAAAGAGATATGTTAGGATTGAAATTATCTATTTTAAGAAGCTTTATTAGTGAATCTGCTGATAAATTTGAGAGATATTTAAAAAAAGAAATAAAAATTTTAAGTACAGTGAATGTAGCTGAAAAACAGAAGGAAATAGATAACCTTTCAAAAGAGTATAGATTAATAGATACTAAATTGCAAGGATTAAATTGGACGACGGATATTATTTCTTAAGAAGTTAGATGGCAATTTTCAAGGGTGAACATAAGCTCAACTAATGAAGGTGTAAATTAGTACTATGATATAATGTGTAAACAATAAAAATTAAGTTCAGTAATGTTACAAGAGTAAAGTTATAAATTAATGTAACGACCATATGTTGTCTTGTAAATGAGGGTGGGATAGTTATCTAAAAGTTAATAAAAATAAATATATATTATAATTAAAAATAATATATTGAATAAATATTTTACTTATGCTTATAAGTTAAGAAATTAAGAATTGAGTAATAAAGAAAATGATAAAATGGTAAAAACAATAGTTGATAATGTTAATAAGGAAAGAATTAGAAAGGTAAATCCAGCAAAGAGGGACTTATCAAAAATAGATAATGAATTAGAAAAGCTAGATAAGAAAATAGTAAAGTTATTTGAAGCATGTGAAGATGAGATAATAACTAAGGAAGAGTTTAAGGTAAGAAAAGATGAATTATTTAAGTAAAGAAGAAGGAGTATCTATGAAGGATATTCCTTCTTCTTTATGTTAAGAAATAGTGGAATAAATACATTGAATTTAGATATTGAAATATAAGTTATATAGTATTTTATATAATAGAATTACTCTAATTCGATGATATTAAAAAACTGGAATCGAAATTTGCAAAGCATCTTAAGGAGATTTTAAGAACTTTTTAACAAAAACGCAAGATATATTCTTTACAATCAAATATATAAATAATAACACTAACAATGTTATTAAGGAGGAGAAATTGTGAAAGATACCAGTAAAATCACTAAGATACTATTTATCATTTATTTAATTGCTCTTTTTGAAATTATTATTTTTAAGTTAGAAATTCCGTTTACTAAAATGGGGTATCTTAGAAGTATAAACCTAATTCCTTTTTCTGAATCATTAATTGTAAATGGGGTAATTGATTTTTCAGAAATTTTTATGAATATGATAATTTTTATACCTTTAGGAATATATATAGAAATGTTATTTTCTAAATGGTCTACTATTAAAAAAATATCTGTTATTTTCATTGTAACCTTAATATGTGAAATATCGCAATTTATTATGGCTATAGGTACTTCTGATATTACAGATATTATTAATAATACTCTAGGTGGAATAATAGGATTACTAATAATGTACATTCTGGTTAAATTGTTTAAAGACAAGCATAAAATATATAAATTGATGAACATTGTTGCTACAATTGGAACAACATTTATGGCATTATTAATATCTATTGTTATATTTGCTAACATATAAATTAATATCCTAAGATATATAGAAATAGGATAAATTTTTTTTGCATTACTGTGAAATAGCATAATATTTAATTTTTGATTTATTACCTTTCAATGGATATGAGGAGGACTTAATATACAAGGGGGAGTTCAAGGGAAGAAAAGAAGAAGTAAATAAGATGGCTCAAATACTTTAAGAATAGAAAGAACCATTACTTGTAACACTTTCAGACGATGTAAGCGAAGAAATACCATATGCATTTATAAAGAGTATCTTAGAGAACTTCAGTAAAGTGTTAATAGAAAGCACAAGTAGAGATCAATAGAAGAAGGAGTATCTATAGAGGGTACTCCTTCTTCTTTTATGTTAAAAAGTGTTGGGATAAATGAATTGAATTTAGATATTGCTATATAAAGAATATTGAGGTTACTATTAATAAACAATATAATATTTATAATAGAGCTTAATTTGAAAAAATATTCATGTTTAACAGATAAATTAGAGTTTTTAAGAGAAGTTTTTTGTGTAAAAAAATTTTGATATTACTAAAAATCAAAATGTAAAAGACTTTTGATAGACTGTTTAATGAATTTCTGCAAGAATGTTCATGAAAGGAGGAGTATTTTATGGAGATAGGAAAGAAACTGAAAAATGCAAGAATAAAATCAAATCTGACACAGGAGCAAGTAGCGGAAAAGGTACTTGTATCTAGACAGACGATTTCAAATTGGGAAAATGAAAAATCTTATCCTGATATAATTAGTGTTATCAAGTTATCCGACCTGTACTCCATGAGTCTGGATGATTTACTAAAAGGAGATAAGAAAATGATTGAACATCTTGAAGAAAGTACTAATATAGTAAAAAGTAATAGAAAGTTAGTAGTGGCAGTTATTGTAAATATTGTTCTATTTCTTTCACTACTTATTATTGCAGGAAGTATGCCACAAACAATATATGTGCTGGCTAGCATATTCTGTCTTGCAGTAATAAGTGTAGCATTTTTATTGTATGAAATTGTAAAAAAAATTTGAGGTTGAGATATGGATAAGTATTTAATGGTTCTTTTTATTATAGGTGCTGCAATTATTGCTGTTACAGGAGTAGTTTGCAGTTATCAAATGTATAAACTTGTTAACGTTGATGCTAGTTGTCGAGGTTTAAAGCATCCAAAGTTTTGGGGAGTTTTTTCAGCGACTGGAAATAATCAGTCAGGACTACTTATGTATTTAGTATTTAGAAGAAAGTATCCGATTATTAATATTACACGTGAACAAAAGATAGACCTTAAGAAGCGTAAAAAAAGATTTGCTATAGGACTAGTGTTTCTTGTAATTGGTGCTATATTATGTGTTTGGAGTATTTTTCTTATGTAATTAATTTATATCTGGCTAATAGATGAATATAGACAAGACTGAAGACCTCACTTACTACTGATATGGAGAACCGTATCATAAATAAATGAGGTTTTTACTAGAATTATAAATAGATAAATATAATCTATAATAGTGTATTTCCCTAAATAATAGATAGATTCTTAAGCTATTTTTTTATTTAGTTATAAAATTATTCAAGTATTATTACACTATTATAGTATAATAATTTTTTATTGAAATAAATTTTTATTATATTATTTTGAATTACTGTCAATATAAATCTAAATTAACAACTCATAAGGGGCAATTTCTTTTGCTTGACTAATAATTTTAGCAATATCTTCTGGAGATTCTACTCCACCTTTTCTTATCCAAAGTAAAATAACTGATATTATACTGCTAAGTAAAATTTCATTGGCGTAATCATTCGGGATCCCTTTCATAGATAAGCTTAAACTATTGGATTTATTTACTCTGGACTCTATTAATTTTTTTATAATATCTTTAAATTTTTCTATGAAGGCAGAATCACCTTTACTGCCTATTAAAGCCATGATAAATTCAAAATCTTCTTTTACGTAATATAGAGCATTTAAAATTGAGGAATAAGGAATTAATTCCAAGGGATTATTTAAATCGTATTCTGAATCTTTTAATAAAATATTAGTAAGTTCATTGATTATTTCATTTTCTAATTGCTCAAGTAAATCATATTTATCAACATAATGTAAGTAGAAAGTTCCTCTGTTGATATTTGACATTCTAGTAATATCACTCACTGTTAAAGAATTAAATCCTTTCTCAATAAGAAGTTGTGTAAAGACATTTTTAATTATAGTTTTAGTTTGTGTCTTTCGTTTCTGAGTCATATTTTATTTTTCCTCCTTAAATCAACACATTTAAAAAAGTGATTATTGATTGTTCTATATGTATAGTATAAAATAAATCCATAAACAAATCAACATGTTGTTCATTTAAGGGAGGAGAAAAGAATATGAGCTATATAGAAATGATTCATAGCTATAAACGTTATAAAACTGGTGATACAGAAATTGTTGCTAATAATGATGTTAGTTTTTCTATTGAAAAAGGGGAATTAGTAGTTATTTTAGGCTCATCAGGGGCTGGTAAATCTACTGTTCTAAATATTCTTGGAGGAATGGATACTAATAGTGAGGGGAAGGTAATCATTGATGGTAAGGACATTTCCAATTATAATCTCAAGCAGTTAACTGCATATAGACGTAGTGATGTTGGGTTTGTTTTTCAGTTCTATAATTTGGTTACTAATCTTACTGCTAAGGAGAATGTTGAGTTGGCTTCCGAAATTGTTAAGGATGCAAGGGACCCAATTGAGGTTTTAAAAGATGTTGGTCTGGAGAAGCGTATTAATAATTTCCCAGCACAACTTTCAGGAGGAGAGCAGCAACGTGTAGCGATAGCCAGGGCAGTTGCTAAAAATCCGAAAATCCTTTTATGCGATGAACCGACGGGAGCACTTGATTACAATACAGGAAAGCAGGTTCTGCAAATACTTCAGGATATGAGCCGAGAACATGGAGCAACTGTTATTATTGTAACTCATAATGCTGCCATTGCTGAAATTGCTGACCGCGTGATTCATATGCACGATGCTAAAGTTAAAAAAATCGATATAAATCCAAATCCAAAAAAAATTGCTGATATCGAATGGTAGGTGATATGGATGAGAAAAAGAATGTTATGGAAAGACATCAGAAAGTCATTTTCTAATTCATGGGGGAGATTCTTCTCAATTATGATGCTAATGGCCTTAGGTTCTTTTGCATTGGTTGGTCTATTTGTAACGGGACCAGATATGAGAGCGACTGGAAAAAGTTATTTTGAGAATCTTAATATTGCGGATATAACAATAATTGGGGATTATGGGATTAATGAAATTGATCAAAGTACTATTGAAAAGGCCGAGGATATTAAAGATATTGAATATATTTATCTCAAGGATGTTGTTGTTGAAAATACTAATATAAGCTTTAGAATATTTTCTAAACCTGAAGTAGTTTCACAATATGAAATAGTTGAAGGGAGAATGCCAATATCAGATGATGAAATTGCTATTGATAGTACTTATAGTGATGATTATAAAATAGGAGATACTATTAATTTTACTGAAAAAGCTGATATTACTGGAGCAAAGATTTTAAAGAGACATGATTTTAAAATTGTTGGATATATTAATTCAGGTGAGATTTTATCTAGTATAAACCGTGGACAAACTACTGCTGGAACAGGAGAATTAAATAGCTTTGCAGTGGTGAATGAAGAAGTTTTTGATTCTGATGTGTATATGATGGCAAAGATTACTTTTGAAGATACTCAGGGAGTTGATCCATATAGCGATGAATACGTTGATTTGATTCAAGCACATAAGGATAATTTATCTGAGTTGTTGGAAGATCAGCCAGAAATAAGAATGGAATCTATTCAAGAAGAATATAAAAGTAAGATAGATGATGGTAAAAAGCAATTAGAAGATGCTAAGAAACAATTAGAAGATGCTAAGTCTCAGCTAGATGATGCTAAGAGTCAAATTGAATCATCTAAAATTCAGATTGAGGAAAATGAAGTAAAACTAAATAACGCTAAGAGCCAGATTGAAAAAGGGGAATCAGAAATAGCTGAAAATGAGAATTATCTTAATCAGAAGAAATCTGAATATGATAGTGGAATTAGTGAACTGGCAGTAAAGAAGAATCAATTAGAGTCAGGTAAAGAAGAAATAAATACTAAACAAAAAGAAGTTAATGATATTAAAACACAACTTCAAAGTGGTAAACAACAATATGAAGAAGGTATTACTTCGCTAAAAGTAGGAATTAGTCAAATGGAATCAGCCATAGCTGATCCTAATATTTCTGAATTAGAAAAAAATCAGTTGGAACAGAAAATATTAGAATATAAGGCACAGCTTCAACAAATTGAAAGTGAGTATAACACTTTCCTAGAAGGGACTTATAATTCAGGTATTGCTAAAGTAAATGAAGCACAGGCACAAATTGATGCAAAAAATCAAGAATTACAAAATGGACAGTTAGAGATAACACAGGCAGAGGAAAAATTAGCACTAGCAAAGTCACAGCTTGATGGAGGAAATCTTCAATTAGAGAATGCTAAACAGCAACTGGTAAGTGCCAAGAGTGAATATACTTCAGGAATAAGCCAACTTGAAGCAGCCAAGAGTGAACTTACATCTAAAGAAGCAGAATACAATGAAAAATTACAGGAATTCCAAGAAGAAGAACCAAAAGCACAGAAAGAAATTAATGAAAATGAAGAAAATTTAAAAGATGCAGAAAAAGCACTTGATGATTTATCAAATCCTATCTATTCATTAAATAGTCGTAGAGAGATTCCGGGAAGTGAAGGGTATAAAATTTATAATACAGTTTCATCCATTGTAGATTCTTTGGCGAAGGTGTTCCCTATATTTTTATATTTAGTAGCAGCTTTAGTAACCCTTACTACAATGACTAGTTTTGTTGATGAAGAAAGAATAAACTCAGGAACTTTAAAGGCATTAGGTTATGATGATTTTGATATTATCAAAAAATTTACTATCTATGGCGCTACTTCAGGAATGCTTGGAACTGTTATAGGAATAGTTTTAGGACATACATTGTTACCGTATATTGTTTATAATGCGTATAGTAAAGGATTTACAATCCCTAAAATTGAATTGCATTTTCATTGGGGAGTTACACTAGCAGCTATTATTTTATCTATTATAAGTGCTGTCATTCCTGCTCATATAGTAGCAAGCAAAGAATTAAAAGATAAACCTGCTACATTATTACTTCCTAAACCTCCAGTATCTGGTTCTAAAATCTTAATGGAGTATATTACAGTAATATGGAATCGAATGAGTTTCACTCATAAGGTTACAGCAAGAAATATCTTTAGGTATAAAAAAAGAATGTTTATGACTATTTTTGGTGTAGCTGGGTCAGTAGCACTATTATTTACAGGATTCGGAGTTAAAAATTCTATTGCTGGAATGAAAGATAGTCAATTTGGAGATATTATCAAGTATGATATTATTGTTGCTCAAAATAGTAATGTAAAAGAAAGTGATAAAAATGAACTTTCAGATTTATTAAAATCAAATGGAATAGGTAGCTACTCTAATATATATTATGAAACAGTATCGAAAGTAGCTGGTAAAAATAATGATCGTCAGGATATAAAATTGATTGTTCCTGAAGATGAAAATGATTTTAATAGTTACATTTCTCTTAAAGATAGAATGAGTAATAAAAAACTAGGATTAACAGATGATGGTGCTGTTATATCAGAACGTTTAGCTGAATTATTAGATGTTAAAGAAGGCGACACTTTCACTTTTACAGATAGTGAGAATAATGAAAAAACAGTTAAGGTATCTAATATTTGTGAAATGTATATGGGACATTTTATTTTTATGAACTCAAAAGAATATGAAAATGTTTATGGTAAATCTTATGAGAGTAATGCTAATCTTGTTATCTTAAAAGATGTAAGTGTAGATAACACAAATAAAGAAGCATCTAAATTTATGGAATTAACATCAGTTAAGGGAGTTGTTCAAAATACAACTTTGACTTCACAAATTGATACTATAGTTACTTCACTAAATAAAATTATGGAAGTATTAATTATTGTGGCAACACTATTAGCAATTGTTATTCTATATAATTTAACTAATATTAATGTATCAGAAAGAATTAGAGAATTGTCAACAATCAAGGTTTTAGGATTTTTTGATAAAGAAGTGACTATGTATATTTATAGAGAAACAATTCTATTATCATTTATTGGAATTATCATCGGATGGGGATTTGGTATACTATTACATAGTTATATTTTAAATGTTGTTCCACCAGATGATGTTATGTTTAATCCAAATCGTTGGATTGGAGTTTATGCAATTCCATTTATATTAATTACAATTATTGTATTTGTTTTAAAATATTATGTTAACAATAAATTAAAGAATGTTGATATGCTTGAAGCTCTAAAGTCAGTTGAATAAAGCAAATTACTATGATTTTATTTGTAATATATGAAGACAAATATAAAAGGTAAGTATAAAAATAATTTTTAATATTAATTCATAAGAGTGAGGATTCATATTTTGAATCCTCATTTTTATGAAATTTTATCTTTAATAGAAAATATGTTTTTTTACATAAGCATATTTTTATCTTATAATTAATACATGCTAAATTTAAAAAGGTTAATATTATAGAAGTAAGATTAATATAGGAGAAAAAATGAGTAATTTAACTATTAAGGATATTGCTGAATTAGCAGGAGTAGCAAAAAGTACAATTTCTAAGTATTTAAATGGTGGAAGCGTTAGTGAGGAAACAAAGTTAAAGATCAAAAAGGTTATAGAGGAAAATAATTATGAACCTAATGCTTTTGCACAAAGTTTAAAGGCAAAAAGAAGTAGATTTATAGGGGTTATAGCACCATGTTTAGATTCTATTGTTACATCAAGAGTTATAATGTCTATAGATAGTACTTTAAGAGAAAATTTGTATAACCCATTAATATTAAATACTAGCCATAATAAGGATCTAGAAATAGATAATTTAGAGAGTTTAAGCAGGTTAAAGGTTGATGGAATAATTTTAGTTGCTACTGAGATTACCAGTAGGCATAAAGAAATTATAAATAAGCTTAAAATACCTGTTTTAATAATAGGGCAGGAATGTAAGGGAGTTAAATCAATAATAAATGATGACTATAATGCTGGAGCAGCTATTGGAGAATATGTAGCGAGTTTAGGACATGAGAAAATATTATATTTGGGAGTAGATGAATTTGATATAGCTGTTGGAGTAAAGCGTAAAGCTGGTATAATAGATAAGCTAAAAGAGCATAATGTCAAAGATGTTAGAGTTGAAATTACAGATTTCACCGCAAAAACATCAGAAAAAGTATCATATAATGTATTTAAAAATTATAATCCAACCATGGTAATATGTGCTACAGATAACATAGCCCTAGGTGTAATAAAAGCAATGAATTCATTAGGTAAAAAGGTTAAGGAGGATATATCATTATCTGGTTTTGGAGGATATGATGTGTCAGAAATAATTACACCGAGTTTAACTACAATTAAATTTCATAATGAAGAAGTAGGAAAGATTGCGGCAAATAGTATTATCAAAATGATAGATGGAGCAGAAGTACCAGATATTCAAACAATAGGATTTAATCTAATTAAAGGCAATAGTATTAAAAGTATGAAATAACAAGTATAAGAGGTTGTTATACAAATAGCAAAATTAAGAATTAAAAATTATTGATGCAATTTTAGAGAATTACTAAAATTAATTTCCTTACTTCAGCTTTGAAGTGCTTCTATTAATTTGCGATGACTTGGAGCTTGTGATGGAATAAGCAAAATTATATAGAAGTACTTTTTTATTAATTTTTCATTGTGTGATATTTCTTTTCTTTTTATTTTTTTTTAAATTATAAGGTGGTTAAGATGTAAACAATTTTATAATTTTAAAATTGTTTATGAAAAAGTTTTCTAAAAGTATTGAATTATAAAAAGAATAGTGATATATTCTTTTTATAGAGTATGGAAACCGGTTTCTATAGTAGGAGGAGAAAAATGAGTAAAAATAACGAACAGTATAAATTAATTTCGAAAGAGTTATTAAAATTTGTTGGAGGAAGAGAAAATGTAGAGGGTGCAGCACACTGTGCTACTAGATTAAGATTAGTATTAAATGATAATAATAGTGCGGATTTAGATGCAATAGAAAAGATCGATTTAGTTAAAGGCGTATTTATTGCTGGAGATCAGTTACAAATAATATTTGGGGCTGGAACTGTAAACAATGTTTATGATGCGTTTATTCAAGAAACTGGAAAAGGAGAGATGTCATTAGGAGAAGCAAAAGCAGTAGCATCTCAAAAACAAAATTGGTTACAAAAATCAATAAAATCATTATCAGATGTTTTTGTAGAAATAATTCCAGGATTATTAGCAGCAGCTTTATTAATGGGGCTTACTGGATTATTAAGTCAGCAAGGTATATTTGGGGAACAGTCTATAATAGAAATGTTTCCATCATTAGCAGGAGTAAATAGATTTATACAAATTGCTTCTACAGGAATATTTACAATATTACCACTTTTAGTAGCATATTCAGCAACTAAACGTTATGGTGGTTCTCCAGTATTGGGTTTAGTTATAGGTGCTATAATGCTACATCCAGATTTAGCCAATGCATATTCAGTTGGTAATGGAAGTGTAAAACCAGAAGTAATCAATTTATTTGGATTAAATGTAGAATTAGTTGCATTCCAAGGTGGAATAATAATAGCATTAATGATTGGATTCGTGACTGCTAAGTTAGATAAGTTTTTTAATAAGCATATACCAGATATGGTCAAGCTATTTTTATCACCTATAGCTACAGTTATAGTAGCAACATTCTTATTATTTACAGTAGTTGGACCAGTAGGACGTGAATTAGCTAATATTGTAACAACATCATTATTATGGTCTACAGAAAACTTAGGAATATTTGGATATATGTTATTTGCAGGAGTTCAACAAATAATAGTTATAACAGGATTACATCACGTTATAGGAGCTGTAGAAGCTCAATTAATAGCTGATACAGGCAGAAATTTCATAATGCCTTTAATGTCAGTAGCATTAATTGCACAAGGTGGAGCTGTGTTAGGATATTTATTCTTAAAATGGAAAGATGATAAAGTAAAACAAATATGTATATCATCATTTGGATCAGTTTTATTTGGAATATCAGAGCCAGCAATATTTGGTGTAACTTTAAAGAATAAATTCCCATTAATAGCAGGTTGCTTAGGAGCTACTTTAGGTGGAGCTTATATTTATATAACTAAGGTATCAGCTATAGGCTTTGGAGCCACAGCTATTCCTGGAATTGCTATTGTAGCAGCTGAAAATCATGGACATTTAAATTATTTAATAGCTCATGTAATAGCATTAGTTGCAGGAGCAATACTAACAATTGTATATGGTAAAATAAAAGGTGAAGATAAGGTAGTTAATTAAGGAGAGAAAATATTGATGGATATTTTTAAGGAACCAAAACATAGAACTATATTAGAAGCAACAGAAGAAGAATTATTAGATTTAAAAAATAAGGCACAAGATAAGTTATGGAAGCCTATATATCACATACATCCTCAATATGGATTGTTAAATGATCCAAATGGATTGGCTTATTTTAATGGAAAATATCATGTTTTTCATCAATGGTATCCCTTTGGAGTTACACATGGAATGAAACATTGGGCTCATTTAGAATCAGATGATTTAGTTACATGGGAAAGACTTCCGGTTGCAATAATTCCAACTGAAAAATATGAATCTCATGGAGCTTATTCAGGAAATTCAATTGAGATAAATGGAGAGCTGTATTTATACTATACTGGAAATATAAAATTTGATAAAGAAAATAGAAGTGCAAATCAATGTTTAGCCATAATGAATAAAGATGGAGAAATAAAAAAATATGAAGGAAACCCTATAATTGAAGGTGTACCTAGTGGATATACGGGACATGTAAGAGACCCTAAGGTATTCAAAATAAAAGATAAGTATTACATGATTCTTGGAGCACAAAGAATAGATGAAACAGGAACATTTATTGTGTACAAATCTAATGATGGAATAGCATGGGGGTTTATGGGAGAATTAGAGTTGGAAAATTTCCCAAAGGAATTTGGTTACATGTGGGAATGTCCAGATTATACAAGTATAGATGGTAAGGATATTTTAATATTTTCACCACAAGGTATAGAAAAACAAGGAAATAAGTATAACAATATATTTAATGTAATATATGCAATAGGAAAATTAGATATAGATAATTTAAAATTTAGGGTAGATGTATATGAAGAATTAGATAAGGGCTTTGATTTTTATGCGCCACAAAGTTTTAAGGGAAAAGATGGACAAACATTATTACTTGCATGGGCTGGAATGGGAGAATTTAAATACCCAACAGATGAAAAATTGTGGGCGCATTGCTTAACCTTCCCTAGAGAATTAGCAATTCATAATAATAAATTAATACAAAAACCAGTAAAAGAAATAGAAAAATTAAGTAAGGTAATAGTAAAGCAAAACGGAGTTATAAATAAAAATGAAATAATAGAAAATGAGAGTAATACATATTATTTTAAAATAAATTTATCATTAGATAAATCAAATAGTTTTGGTATAAAATTATGTTCTTCTAATGAAGAAAGTTTAAATTTAAACTTCAATAAAGAACTTAATAGTGTTTCTCTTGATAGAAATGAAATGAAACATAAATTTATTGAGGAATATGGATTAGTTAGAGAAGCTGAAATAAATATAGGTAAAAATATAGATATAGAAGTTATAGTAGATAAAAGCATAATTGAAATATTTATAGATGGTGGAAAGATAACTATGAGTACAAGGGTATTTCCATTAGAAAAATCTACAGGAATAGAAATATATACAGATGATAAAATAGAGTATACTTATACTAAGTATATGTTGAATTCAGGAATTTTAGATTAGGGAGAAGTACAATGAAGAAAGTATATTGTATAGGAGAATTATTAATAGATTTAGTATCAAAAAATGGAGAGGATTATAGCAAAAAACCAGGTGGTGCTCCAGCGAATGTTGCAGTAGCAATTAGTAAATTAGAGGGAAAAGCTTATTTTTTAGGACAAGTAGGTAGAGATAACTTCGGCAAATATTTAGAAGAAGTTTTAATAAGTAATTCTGTTAATACAAAGTATTTAAAAAGAGATGGAAAAACAACTATAGCTATAGTATTACTAGATAAGTCAGGGGAAAGAAACTTTGATTTTTATAGAGGCGGAGATGGAGAATATGATGTTAATATAGAGGAATTATTAATAGATAATGACACTATAGTTCATTTTGGCTCAGCAACAGCATTTTTACCAGGAAAGCTTAGAAATACTTATTATAAAGTTTTAGAAGAATCTAAGAATAAAAAGGCTATTATAACATTTGACCCTAACTATAGGGATGTTTTAATAACAGATGATATAATGAAGCAATATAAAGATGACTGTTGGAATTTTATGAGGGAAGCTGAATTTATAAAAATGAGTGATGAAGAGGCAATGCTTCTAACTGAAACAAATTCTCTAGAATTAGCTGTTAAATCTCTTATAGATAGTAAATTGAATACAATAGCAATTACTTTAGGAAAAGAAGGGACTATGATAATTAAAGATGGAAAGACAACTATTGTAGGATCAATTAAAATACATCAAAAGGATTCAACTGGAGCAGGAGATGCATTTGTAGGAGCTGTATTATCACAATTATCTAAAATAGATAATAAAAATGAAGTGTCATTTGAAAAGTGGGAAGAAATAGTTGGGTTTGCTAATAAAGTTGGAGCTATAACTTGTACAAGTTATGGTGCTATAACATCTATTCCTACAATGGAAGAAGTAGAGAAATATACATTTATAGAATAAAAATAATATAATAACTTTTATAATATAGTTTTGTAGCCTTAGCTATTACATGGCTAAGGCTAATTTTTTAGCAGATTACTAATTATACTTCACTTTATACTTAGGTTTATTTTGGGGAGAGTATAAGTTTATTGAGCCTGTTCTGATGAACAACATTTAGAAGTCATATTCAATTTTTTGCTTCTTGTTGAATAGAATAAATTATTAAGTAAATAGAAATATATAGTATTAGGGCTGAACTATGCTTAGAATTATAACATAGGCAGTAAATTAAAGAAAATATTAGGATTCGTTTCTAAAATGAGGTATAACCAATGAAATAAAAGTGAAATTACCATAAATAAAAATTGGATATTTATTTAAAATATGGTATAGTGATTGTAATATGGTCCCTTGGTCAAGGGGTTAAGACGCCACCCTCTCACGGTGGAATCAGGGGTTCAATTCCCCTAGGGACTACCATTATATATACTGGAAGGCTTGATGTTTAGGCATTTAAGCCTTTTTTTCTTTCCCTTTATCTTAAATATTTATAAATATTACTTAATAAGATCAATATTTAATCAATAGAAGAAATTTTAAAGGACTTAAAAATATTTTTTATATTATTTTGAATTGTTAATAAAATAGATTAATTATATAATGTTACTGAATAACATTGTAAGAGGAGAGGCAATATGGTAATACAAAAGATATTTAATAATAATTCAATATTAGCATTAGACTCAAATAAACATGAAGTTGTAGTAATGGGCCGTGGAATCGGATTTAAGAAGAATGTAGGAGATAATATAGATTTAGAAAAGGTTGAGAAAACTTTTATTCTTAAAGAGAAGGCAGCTTCAGAAAAATTTAAAATGCTTTTAGACGACATGCCTAAGGAAATAATATATGTATGCTATGATATTATAGAATATGCTAAAAATATATTAGATGTAGAAATAAGTGAATATATATATGTAACACTTACAGATCATATAAGTAATACAATTAAATTATACAAAGAAGGTTTCAATGTAAATAATCCTATAATCTGGGAAATAAAAAAGTTTTATCCCAAAGAGTTCAAAATAGGTTTAAAAGCTTTGGATTTTATTGAAGATGAGCTAGGAGTTAAGTTACCAGAAGATGAGGCTGCTAACATAGCTTTACATTTAGTGAATGCGCAAGTAAATAATTCCTTTAAAGAAGTAGGAGATATTACTAAGCAAACTAAAATGATAAATGATATTTTAAATATTGTAAGGTATACGTATAATATTAAACTCGATGAAGACTCTTTAAGTTATGATAGATTTATTACACATTTAAGGTTTTTCTTTAAAAGATTAAATAAAAAAAATAATAATAAAGAAGAAAAATCAGATAATAATGAGGATTTTTTATTGAAGCAAGTAAAAGAAAAATATGTAGATGCATACAGATGTATGTTAAAAATAGAGGATTATCTAGATAAAGAACTTGATGATGAGGAAAAATTATATTTAACAGTTCATATACAAAGAATAACAATGAAATAAATTTATAAAAAATGTTGACAAGTTAAAAATTGTGATATAAAATTAAGACATATTAAAGGTTTACATTTAAATAATGATTGTTACTGGTAATGCAGGCGAGACTATAATTTAGATAGAATGGAATTCAAATTCTATCATATATTAGGTCTCGCTATTTTTTATTTTCAGTAATAATTAGTTTTTAAAATAAAGGAGTGTATTTTATGAAGTACGAAAAATTAGCAAAAGATATTATAGCTAATGTTGGAGGAAAAGAAAACGTAAACAGTTTAACTCACTGTATTACAAGACTACGTTTTAAGTTAAAAGATGAGAGTAAAGCTAATACAGAAGTATTAAAGAATATGGACGGAGTTGTTACTGTTGTTAAAAGTGGTGGACAATATCAAGTTGTAATAGGAAATCATGTTCCTGATGTTTATGCTGATGTAGTTTCAATAGGTGGATTTTCTACTGCTTCAGAAAATGCAGAAAAAGAAAAGTTAAGTCCATTAAATGCTTTTATAGATATTGTTTCAGGGGTATTCCAACCTGTACTAGGTGTACTTTGTGCTACAGGTATGATTAAGGGATTAAATGCAGTATTATTAGCAACAAAGCTATTAGAAGATACAAGCTCAACATATATGGTATTAAATGCAATTGGAGATTGTTTATTTTATTTCTTCCCAATATTCTTAGGATTTACAGCAGCTAAGAAATTTAAATTAAATCAATTTACAGGAATGGCAATTGGAGCATCATTAGTATATCCTACAATAGCAGGAGTAGCTGGACAAACCTTAGATTTCTTTGGAATTCCAATGATAATGCCAGCAAGTGGGTATTCATCAACAGTTATTCCAATAATTTTAGCAATATATATAGCATCTAAAGCAGAAAAGATATTTAAAAAGATTATTCCAGATGTAGTTAAAGCTTTCCTAGTTCCATTTTTTACATTATTAATTGTTGTTCCACTTACATTCATGGCAATAGGACCAGTTGCTACATGGGCATCTAATCTTTTAGGTGATGTAACAATGAGCATTTATAATTTTAGTCCTTTAGTAGCAGGATTATTCCTAGGTGGTTTTTGGCAAGTATTTGTTATGTTTGGTTTACATTGGGGATTAGTTCCAATAGCTATGAATAATTTAGCAATTCTAGGTGGAGATCCAGTTTTAGCACCAACAGTAGCAGTATGTTTTGCTCAAACAGGTGTAGTTATGGGTATTATGATGAAAACAAGAGATAAAAAATTAAGATCATTATGTATTCCTTCAGTTATTTCAGGATTCTTTGGTGTTACAGAACCAGCTATTTATGGTATTACATTACCAAAGAAGAAACCGTTTATATTAAGCTGTATAGTTGGAGCTGTTACAGGTGGAATAATTGGCTTCTTTAGAACAACAGGTTATATGGTAGGTGGTCTTGGTATATTTGCTCTTCCAAGTTATATTAGTCCATCAGGAATCGACAAGGGATTTTATGGAATGGTAATAGCAATGATTGCAGGATTAGTATTAGGATGTATAACAATGTTTGTTATTTATAAGGATGATGAAAAAGAAAACGTTTTAAAAAATGAAAATAAAGATGTAATTAAATCTACAGAATTAATAAGTAAAGAAGTTATAATTAGTCCAGTAAAAGGAGAAGTTCTACCTTTAGAAATGGTTAAAGATGAAGTATTCTCAAAGGGTTTATTAGGTAAAGGTATAGCTATTGAACCAAGTGAAGGTAAGGTAGTATCCCCTGTAGATGGAGTTATAACAACATTATTTCCAACATATCATGCAATAGGAATTACAAGCGATAATGGAGCTGAAATACTTATTCACATAGGTATGGATACAGTCCAATTAGATGGAAAAGGTTTTACTCCTAAAATAGCACAAGGAGATAGAGTAAAAGCAGGACAATTATTATTAGAATTTGATATAAATGCTATTAAAGAAGCAGGATTTTCAGTTACAACACCAGTAATAATTACAAATTCAGATAGTTACTTAGATGTAATTGAAACAGATAAGAAAGAAATAGAATGTAAAGAAGAATTAATTAAAGTAATGATATAAGGCAAAATACCACGAGATTAAGACTCCAAGGCTAATTAAGCGTAGGGGGTTTAATCTTAAAAATTAAGATGGAGGATAAGAAAATGAATAATAGATTTCCAAAAGATTTTTTATGGGGTGGAGCTACAGCAGCTAATCAATGTGAGGGTGCTTATAATGTAGATGGTAAAGGATTATCGATTCAAGATATAATGCCAAAAGGTATTATGTCAGCACCAACCGAAGAACCAACAGAAGACAACATGAAATTAGTCGGAATAGATTTCTATAATAGATATAAAGAAGATATTAAGATGTTTGCAGAAATGGGATTTAAAACTTTTAGGCTTTCAATAGCTTGGTCTAGAATATTCCCAAATGGTGATGATGCAGAACCAAATGAAAAGGGATTAGAATTTTATGACAAAGTATTTGATGAGTTAGCTAAATATGGAATAGAGCCATTAGTAACATTATCTCACTATGAGACTCCATTAAATCTTGCAAAAAAATATGATGGATGGGTAGATAGAAGACTAATAGGTTTTTATGAAAATTATGTAAGAACTGTATTTACAAGATATAAGGACAAAGTAAAGTACTGGTTAACTTTTAATGAAATAAACTCAGTGTTACATGCTCCTCTTATGAGTGGAGGTATATTAACTGATAAATCAAAGCTTAGTAAGAGTGATCTTTATCAAGCAGTTCATCATGAATTAGTAGCAAGTGCTTTAGCAGTTAAGATAGGTCATGAAATAAATCCAAAATTCCAAATCGGATGTATGATAATTGCTATACCAAATTATCCGTTAACACCAAATCCTGACGATGTTATTGAAACAATGATGGAAGATAGAAAAAATCTTTATTTTGCAGATGTTCATGTAAGAGGTTCGTATCCAAAGTATTTAAATAAATACTTCAAAGAAAATGGGATATCAATAAGGATGGAAGATGGAGATGAAGAAATATTAAAGAATACTGTTGATTTTATTTCTTTCTCTTATTACATGAGTTCTTGTGTTACAGCAGATGAAGAAAAAAAGAAAGCAGGAGCAGGAAACCTTATCCAAGGTGTACCAAATCCATACTTGTCAGCATCTGAGTGGGGATGGCAAATTGATCCAAAGGGATTAAGATATATTCTTAACTTCTTATATGATAGATATCAAAAACCACTATTCATTGTTGAAAATGGATTGGGAGCTGTAGATGAATTAATTACTGATGAAAATGGAAATAAAACAGTAAATGATGATTATAGAATTCAATACCTAAATGATCATTTAGTTCAAGTAGCAGCAGCTATTGAAGATGGAGTTGAAGTTATGGGATACACTACTTGGGGATGTATTGACTTAGTAAGTGCATCTACTGCACAGCTTAAAAAGAGATATGGTTTCATTTATGTAGATCGTTATGATGATGGAACTGGAACATTAGAAAGATATAAGAAAAAGAGTTTCTATTGGTATAAAGAGGTTATAGAAACTAATGGTGGGATTTTAAAATAGATGGTTTTAATAAAGAAAATCTATATAAATATGGAGGTAAATTATGAGTAATACTAAATTTCCAGAAAGCTTTTTGTGGGGCGGAGCTACAGCTGCCAACCAATTTGAAGGTGGATATAGAGAGGGTGGAAAGGGACTAAGTACATCAGATATGTTAACTGGTGGAACACATACAACAGCTAGAAGAATAACACCTGAATTAGAAGAAGGAACATATTATCCAAGTCATGTTGGAATAGATTTTTATCATAGATATAAGGAAGATATTGCATTATTTGCAGAGATGGGATTTAAAACATTTAGAATGTCTATAAACTGGACAAGAATATTTCCAAATGGAGATGAATTAGAGCCAAACGAAGAAGGATTAAAGTTCTACGATAATGTATTTGCTGAATTAAAAAAATATAATATAGAACCATTAGTTACTATTTCTCATTATGAAACACCATTTGGATTAACTAAAAAATATAATGGGTGGTTAGGTAGAGAAACTATAGATTGCTATTTAAGATATTGTGAAACAATATTTAATAGATATAAGGATGTAGTTAAATATTGGTTGACATTTAATGAAATCAATATATTAACACATGGACCAGCTGCTGCATTTATGGGCGCTGGAATTATGTTTGATGAAATAAGAGAAATAAAGTTTGGACATTATGAAAATGATCATAAACAAGAGTGCTTCCAAGCATTACATCATCAGTTTGTTGCTAGTGCAAAGGCTGTTAAATTAGGACATTCAATAAACAATGATTTTAAGATTGGATGTATGATAGCTTATGGATCTTTATATCCATATACTTGTCATCCGGATGATGTACTTATGGCTCAACAACAAGAAGAGTTATCAAATTATTTATGTAGCGATGTACAAGTAAGAGGAGAGTATTCAGGCGCAGCAAAACGTTATTTTAGAGAAAATAATATAAAAATTAAGATGGAAGAAGGAGATTTAGAAATATTAAAACATGGATGTGTTGACTTCTATACATTTAGTTACTATATGTCAAACTGTGTAAGTAATAATCCAGATGTTGAGACTACAGGTGGAAACTTAAGTATGGGATTAAAAAATCCTTACCTAGAAGCAAGTGATTGGGGATGGCAAATAGATCCTGTTGGGTTAAGAATTACTTTAAATAAAATATATAATAGATATAGAATTCCAATGATGGTTGTGGAAAATGGATTAGGTGCTGTAGATACTATAGAAGATGATGGATCAATTAATGATGATTATAGAATTAATTACTTAAAGGCTCATATTGAACAAATGAAAGAAGCTATTGATGATGGTGTTGAACTATGGGGATATACTCCATGGGGATGTATTGATCTTGTAAGTGCAGGTACTGGTGAAATGAAAAAGAGATATGGATTTATCTATGTAGATAAACATAATGATGGAACAGGTACTTTAGATAGATCAAGAAAGAAGAGCTTTTTCTGGTATAAGAAAGTTATAGAAACTAATGGTGAAGAACTATAGAAAAGCTTAGATAAACAGATCCAATAAAAGTTAAGATAAAGGATAGTCTAGTTGATTATATAAATTAGGAAGAAGGAGTATTTATTAAAGGTACTCCTTCTTCGTTTATGTTAAAGAATGTTTTAATAAAGACGTTTAGATATTGCTATATAACGAATAGTTTTTAGTGGATTAGAAATTAATTGACACATTAGTGTTAGAAGAAAATATATATTAGAGTTTTTTAGGAAAAATATTATTTAATAATACAAAAAAAGTATATATTTAAAAATACTATATAGATAGAATAAATAATTTTTGTATTGTATAATTGATTTATTGTACAAAGGATTGTATTGAAATTATAAGGAGATATGAAATGAATGTTATTATAGTTGGTGCAGGTAAAGTTGGGTATACTCTAGCTCAATACCTATCTATTGATGGAGATAATATAACCATTATAGATAAGAAGGATTCAGCTTTAGAGCATGTAAATAATAATCTTGATGTAATGTGTGTTAAGGGTAATGCAACTAGTTTAAAGGTACTTGAAGAAGCAGGAGTAAGGGAGGCAGACTTATTAATATCTGTTACAGATAGTGATGAATTGAATATGCTTTGCTCTCTTGCATCAAAAAAATTAGGTGCTAAATATACAGTAGCTAGGGTAAGAAATCCAAGTTATGATGAAGAAATAACACTTTTAACTGAAGCTGTTGGCATAGATTTAGTAATAAATCCAGAAAAGGCTGCAGCTATAGAGATAGCTAAACTTATTAAATATCCATCAGTATGCAGTATTGATAATTTTTCTGATGGAAAGGTAAATTTAGTTGGATTTAAGGTTGGGGATACAGCTCTTGAAGGAAAGAAGATAAGTGATATTGGTTTTATTAGAGGAAATGTGCTTTTCTGTGGTGTAGAAAAAAATGATGAATTTATAATGCCAAAAGGAGATTACGTTTTCGAAAGAGATGATAGGGTATATGTAATAGGTGAACATAAAGATATTCAAAACTTATTTAATAAACTTGGTAAGTATAAGAAAAAAGTTAAGAGAGCTATGATAGTAGGTGGAGGTAAGATAGCATATTACCTTGCTAAGATAATAAATGATGTAGGAGTTAGCTGTAAAATAATAGAAAAAGATTTGAGCGTATGCGAGGAACTTAATGAGCTTTTACCAAATTCAATAGTAATAAATGGTGATGGTATGGATGAAGAACTTTTATTATCTGAAAGTTTAGTAGAAGTGGATAGCTTTATTACCTTAACAGGTAGAGATGAGGATAATATAATAGCATCTATTTTAGCTAACAATAGATCTGTAAGCAATGTAATTACAAAAATTACAAGAGATAATTATAGAAATATAGGAAAAACTGTTGGAATAAATACTATGGTAAATCCAAAGTTAGTTACTGCTTATAAAATATTGAAATATGTAAGATCATTAAAGAATAAGAAAAAGAGTTTTATAGAAAATATATATAGAATTTGTAATGATAAGGCTGAAGCAATAGAGTTTATAGTAGGTAATGATACAAATAATATAAATGAAAAGTTTAAGAATATAGAGTTTAATGAAAATGCACTAGTAGCTACAATTGTTAGAAATAATAAGATTATCATTCCAACAGGTGATGATTGCTTAAAGGTAAATGATAGAGTAATTATTGTATCTAAGCATAAGAAGCTATTACAAATTGATGACATATTTCGTAGGTGGTAGTTTAAATGAATTATAAAGTGATTTTAAGATTTATTGGAAATGTATTATTATATGAATTGTTGCTTATGATAATTCCTTTTAGCTTAGCCTTATACTATGGTGATGGTGATGCAAATGCTTTCCTTTTTACTATAATTTTAATGTTACCTATAGCATTGGTTTTACGTAGGATTAAGGTTAGAGATAAGGAAATGTATGCAAAGGAAGGAGCCTTTACTGTAGGATTATCATGGATTGTAATATCAATTTTTGGAGCCTTACCATTTGTAATAAGTGGGGCAATCCCATCTTTTGTAGATTCATTTTTTGAAACAGTATCAGGTTTTACAACAACAGGAGCAACGCTACTTTCAGAGATTGAGTCTCTACCTAGAGGAATATTATTTTGGCGAAGCTTTACACACTGGATAGGAGGAATGGGGTTCTTAATATTTATATTGGCCTTAGTACCGTCATTAGGGTCTAATACAATATATCTATTGAAGGCAGAAAGTCCAGGACCTAATCCTAGTAAGATTGTTCCAAAGATAAGTGAAACAGCAAAGATATTATACATAATATACTTTATATTAACTATAGTACAAACAATATTATTAATGCTTGCAGGCCTTTCATTTTATGATGCTATAATACATGCATTAGGAACAGCTGGGACTGGTGGATTCTCTAATATGAATACAAGTGTTGCAGCTTTTAATAATCCTGCAGTTGAGTGGATTATTACAATATTTATGTTACTATTTGGAGTTAATTTTGCCCTATATTTTCAAATTTTAAAGGGAAGTTTTAAAAATTTCTTTAATAGCGAAGAACTAAGATATTATTTATTGATGATTGGAGTATCTATAGTTTTTATCACTATTAATATATTAAGCTTAAATGATGGGAAAATAGGAGATTCAATTAGACAATCATCCTTCCAAGTTGTATCTATAATAACAACAACAGGTTATGCTACAATAGATTTTAATTTATGGCCAACATTGAGTAAGGTTATAATATTAATTCTTATGATGTCAGGAGCTATGGCTGGATCAACTAGTGGGGGAATAAAGACAACAAGAATAGTAATAATGCTAAAGGCAATAAGACGTGGAATAGATAAGGTACTTCATCCAAAGAGAATACAAAGTGTGAAAATGGATGGCAAGGTAGTAGATGAGGAAACAATATCGGGTGTGTTTCTATTTTTAGGAGCCTATTCTGTAATGACCATTATTGGAACTATAATTGTTTCTTTTGATGGTTTTGATTTAATTACAACATCAACGGCTGTATTAACATCAATAAGCAATATAGGACCAGGCTTTGAAATGGTTGGTCCAACAGGTAACTTTTCAGGATTTTCACCTTTAAGTAAGATTGTACTATCATTCTGTATGCTTGCTGGTAGGTTAGAAATTTATCCAATGCTTATTATGTTTAGTAAATCAATGTGGAAGAGAACTTATTAGAAATTTAATAGGTTTAAAATATTTATAGAAAACTCCTATGTGTAATATGGATACACATAGGAGTTTTTACATTTTAAAGATTTTAAAATTTATATTGCTGCATCTAGTAATTCTGGCAGGCTTGTTTTAGTATTTTTATTTTTCTTAATTACTACAAATATAGAAAGTATTAAGCAAACAAGACCTATTCCTAAAAGAACAGCTATTTGAGGAACTATTGATAATCCTGTAGATATTCCGTTTCTAAATCCATCTACGGCATAGGTAAATGGCATATAATTGTGAATAGCTTTAAAGAAATTATCTGAAAGTTCTATTGGATAAGTTCCTGCAGAACCACTTAATTGTAAAACCATAAATACTAATAAGATGAAGCTTCCTACCTTACCTAAAAGTAGATTCATTAAGTAAACAATAGCCATAAATGATAATGAGGCAGATATTGCAACTAAATATGTTCTACCTAAGTAAGCTGGATCAAGTCCGTTAAACAGCATAAGTGCACTAACCATAATAACAGCCTGAACAATTGCTATACAACAAAGCTTTAATGCTTTCTTAGGCCAGAATGCCTTTGGATTTTCTTTTCCATTCTTAAGGTCTTTTTCTGTAGAGAAAAGGATACATAAAGCTAGGCAGCCTACCCATAAACCTACACACATCATATATGCTGACATTGCACTACCATTGTTAGCAATATAAGAATTAAATGATTCTACAGCTTCTACAGGTGAAGCAAACATTTCTTTTGATTCATCAGATAATTTAGTGCTTGATGCAACTTCTGCACCTTCTTCAAGAGCTTCTTTTAAAGTATCTGATCCATCTTTTAATTCATTAGCTCCATCACTTAATTTTAATGAACCATCATAAAGCTTTGATACACCTTCAGAAATAGATGTAGAAGCTGAGTTTATTGTACTAATTCCTGATTTTAATGAAGAATTATTTTCTGATAATGTATTTAATCCTTGAGTTAAAGTATTTGATCCTTGAGCAATTTGCGTAATTCCATCTGTTAAAGTTGGAACTGAAGAATTTAGAGTAGTTGTTCCATTTGCTAAACTCTTTGAACCATTTACTAGGGCTTCAGAATTTGAATTTAATGTATTAGCACCATCATATAACTTAGAAACTCCAGAAGTATAAGTTTCAATTCCAGAAGCTAATTTTTCACTACCATTATTTAAAGAAGTTATACCAGAATTAATAGTTTTAACTCCAGGTATTATTTGATTATCTAAAGTAGTTTTTACAGTTTCAAGTCCTGAATATAAACTGCTTATAGTAGATTTTGCTTTTTCAAGAAGTAGGTTTGAATTATTAGCAAGAGTTCCTAAAGCTGTTTTTACTTCTTCTACTTGGTTAGATACATTAGATACTCCATTCACAGCTGAATTTAAATTATTAGAAGCTGCTGAAGTTTCAGTAGCTATATTATTTAATTCTGTACCTAAATTATTTAAAGGTTCGGATAAACCTTTTATAATATCTTCTTGAGTTGTAGGATCTAATGCTTTAAACCAATTAGACTCTTTAATTTCAGATATTTTATTATTCATTTCACTAATGTAGTTTGAAGAATTTTGAACTGAAGTACCAACATTAGCTAAATTTGTTCCTAAACCTGTGAAGGAAGAAGTTAAATCAGTACTTGAACTATTTTTAATAGTATCATTAATAGTATTAATACCTGAATTTAGACTGTCTAAAGAATTAGTTAAAGTTTCGATGTTTTTACTATTCTCACTATTTACCGAAGTGCCAATAGAAGAGGATAAAATATTTAATCCACTAAGAAGATTTTCGCTTCCTTTTTGTAAATCTGATAATCCAGAGTTTAAAGTATTAGCACCAGTTAATAAATTATTAGAATTTGAATTAAGTTGAGAAGTACCATCTTTTAATGAAGCAACTCCTAAAGTATAGTTCTGTAAACCTGCATATAGACTGTTAGCACCATTATTTAGGCTATTTACACCTTCAGCAAGAGTTGAAGTTTTATCATTTAATGTACTAATTCCTGTATTTAAGGTTTTAGAACCAGTTTGTATTTCTTCTACAGCAGATAAATAATTATTAATTCCTGCTTCATATGTGTTTATTCCATCTGTGAAGGTTAAACTACTGTCATATAAAAGTTTTAGGTTTGAACTAATAGTATCAGAACCTTCTTTTAAAGATGATAAGCCATCACTTATTTGAGAGGCACCATCAGCAGCATCAAATAACTTAGATCCTGTAGAAGTAAACTCATCAAACACAGCTTTAGCATAAACTTCAGTAACACTATTTTCTATAGATGCTGTAATTTTTTGAATAGCTGATTCACTCATCTTAGAAGCAATATAGTTTTTTCCTGGATTTATTTTATATTGCAATTCCATTTTTTGAGGGTTATCCTCTAAAAGAGTTGTAGCATTATAAGAGAAATTTTCAGGAATTGTAATTACCATATAATAAGATCCATTATCTAATCCTTCCTGAGCGGTTTTCTCGTCTACAAAGCTAAAATCAAGTGAAGAATTCTCTTTAAGATTATTAACGAGCTCATCTCCAACAGCTAATTCTTCACCATTGTAATCACAAGTTTTATCTAGATTTACTACAGCTACAGGTAGTTTATCTACATTTCCATAAGGATCCCACATTGATCCTAAGAAAACAGTAGTATAAATCGTAGGAATTAATATTACTGCTATAACTGCGATAAATTTGATAATTTTAAGTAATTGAGACTTATTTTGTTTTAGATCATCCATAATATCACCTTCCTATTTTCTTTTGTATCCAATAGTATAATCAGCTAAAGTTATTGAACACTGTGTTGTTTTTTTATTTGTTATTTATTATAATTAGATTAAATACCGAACACAATAATCAATATTGTTCAATTAGTTCATTAATCAACATTTAATATTAATATTGTTCAGAAAGGGATTTTTTTATGGCTAATAAAGATAGGAGAATAAGAAAAACGCAGGAAATATTAAAAAAAAGCTTAATAAAACTTATGAAGGATAAAAGTGTAAATTCTATTACAGTAAAAGAGCTATGTGAAGAAGCAGATATAAATAGAGGAACTTTCTATTTGCATTATAAAGATGTTTTTCATATGCTAGAGGAAATTGAAAAAGAACTCTTTGAAGAATTTAAAGATATGATATTATCCCATGAGATTTCGCCAAATAAGATTGAGACGAAACCAATATTAAAAGATATATTTACTTATATAGCTCAAAATAGCGACTTTTGCATGGTAGTTCTTTGTAAAAGTGGAGATATGGATTTTATAAAAAAAATAGTATCTTTAATATATGATAAAGGGTATAGTAGTTGGTCTAGTATTTTCAAAAAAAATGATAAAGCCCTTTTTGATAAATATTATTCCTTTATTTTATATGGAGCTATTGGGTTAATAGACTATTGGCTTAAAAATGGGCTTAATGAATCTCCTGAATATATGGCGACATTAACAGAGAAGATAATTTTAAATGGATTAAAATCCGTAAATAGCTAAGTAAATTCAATTTTACAGTATAATAAGGATAAAATGAGAAAGACAATTATTTAATAATAAATATTATTAATTGACAATAGATATTATTAGAGTTATTATATATGTATAGTAATTATAGAAAAAAATAAATTTATAGATATAGGGAGAGAATATTATGAAAAAATTATTTAGATGTAGTATATGTGGATATGTTCATGAAGGAGTGGAAGCACCAGAATTTTGTCCGAAATGTAATTTAGGAAAAGAAAAATTTGTTGAACTTAGCAGTGAAGAAGCTGAAAAAATCTATGCTTCAGATAGAACTAATAGTATACATGCAGAAATGATTATATTAGCAGATAAGATTGCTAAGCTTGCTAAGGAAGGTATAGAAATAAACCTTGATCCAAAGTGTGTAAATGGATTTGAAAAAGCAAAAAATGAAGCTTGGGTTATAAAGCAAAGATGTAAAGCAGAACTTGCAGGACATATGGCTAACGGTAAGTGGTAATTAATATAAAAAAGGTTGTATATTGTATTCATACAATATACAACCTTTTTTATTTTTTAGGATATTATATCCAATTAATATTTGCAACTTTTCTTGGAGTGGTTCTTTGGTACTTTACATCAGGATAACCAATAACTAAACAAGAAATTATTTGTTTGCCATCTTCTATTTGAAGTAAATTTAAAATTTCTTTATTATCTTGGGCAGCAACTAATAAGAAGCCACTGAAGAAGGTTCCAAGTCCTAAGGAATCAATCATAAGTTCCATATTTGAAGAAGCTAGACCACCGTTTATTGGAGTTGGCGAAGTAACAAATATGGCTAATGGAGCATTAAAAAATAATCTATCATTTTTTAAAGGGTCTTTTTTATATTCATTGTAGCTATATAGCCACATATTAGCATATCTTTTTAAGTGTTCTGTTTCAGGTGTTAAATTTTCTAATATATATTCACCCTTTTTCTTTAAACTTTCATATGCTAAATCTCTCAGTTCACTTAATTTTTCAGAAACTATTGTATATGAAACATCTTGACTATTAGTTGAAGTTTGAGTATATCTTCCAGCATCTATTATTTTCATAATTTTTTCTTTTTCAATTTCTTTATCTTTAAATCTTCTAACACTTCTTCTAAATTTAATGAAGTTTAAAAGATTATCAGAATTTATTGAGAAAGTAGCCTTATTATATGGAATTACTTCATTCATATCATAATCATCAGTTGAAACTGCTTCTACTGGGCATATTGCAACACAGTGGCCACATTTAATACAACCTGCATTATTAATTTCTGCTTTTCCTTCTTGCAAAGAAATTACAGTAGCAGGACAATCTTTAATACATTGTTGACAAGCTATACATTTATTTCTATCTACTTTAAACATTTGAATTCACTCCTTAATAATATAGTTATTTAGTCCAAGAAATAATATAAGTAAGATCATTATTTGACTTATTTTTTTGAGAAATAAGTGATTTAAATTCACCATTTATATTATTTTCAATAGCTACTAAATGAAAATGACAAAGGGCTATTCCAATATCAACTTTAGTTAAGCCTTTAGTGGAAGTAATATAGAAGTGTAAGGTATTATCTTCTTTTAGTACTCTCCATGGTTGTTTATTCATTGCAGATGGAGCTAATCTTAGCATTTCAAGTGCTTCTAAGTACTCATCAGAATCATTTGGATTAAGAGGAGTATCAAAGTTTCTATTAAAGAACAGTTCAGAATATAACTTGCGTTTATTAGTATTATTACCGAATAAAGTCGCTATAACAGATTTTTTACCACCTTCATAACCAATAGGTGAGACTATAGGTAAGATTTCATTTTCTTTTAGGGTAATAGCCTTTGCAAATTCACCTTTATTGAAAGTACCACCAAGCCATACACTTCCTAATCCTAAAGAGGTACAATATAAGATAACTTTTTCTAAAGAATAACCTAATGAAATTAAAGATAAATCATCATTTTCACAAGCTGATACCAAAAAGTAATTTGCACCTTTAATAACACCATAGGTTCCAAGTTTTATATCTTTGCTAATTGAATCTCTTTTTATTAATTTTATTCTTATTTCCTTATTAAAAGGGTTTGATAAGTTATTAATATAATTTTCTATTTTCTTTATTACATCTTCAGATAATGGAGTGCCATTATAATTTCTAACCGAGTGTCTAGTTTTAATTAACTCTTTTATTGATTGATTTGATACATTATTCACAACAAATACCTCCTATGGGTTTGCTTGATATTTATATAAAAAAAAATTATGTTTTTCTTACTAAATATAATTGACTTATGTAATAATGATAGTGTATCACTATATTAATTGACTTGTCTAATTAAAATAAATCATAAATATATAACTAAAAGTTATTAATTGCAACTTATTTAAAATACAATAATTATAAGGAGAAGATAGAATGAACTTACAACATCTAGAATATTTTAAAGTAATAGCTGAAACAAAAAATTTTACAACAGCTTCAAATATATTGTCTGTAACCCAACCAGCATTAAGTAAAGCTATTTCAAAATTAGAAGAAGAATTAGAAGTTTCGCTTTTTGAAAGGGAAGGAAGAAATATAAAAATAACTAAGTTTGGAGAGGCATTTTTAAAGTATGCCGACTCAGCATTAATTGAAATTCAAAGGGGAAAAGAAAAGATTCAAAATATGAAGAAAAATAACGAAAATGTTCTTTCAATAGCATCTACTGATTGCATAGGAGTAACATTTATACCATTTATAATAAGCAATTTCTTTAACGATAATTTACAAGTAAGATTTAATATTAATAATCAATCTACTGAAGAAATTTTTAAAGATTTAAAGTATGGAAGAATTGACTTTGGTTTTTTTGATGATATAGAAATTCTTAAATACTACTCTAAAATAGAATGTGTTCTAGTAAAGAAAGTAGAGTATGTGTTAATAGTTCCTAAGAATCATCATTTAGCAAATAAAGAGGAAATTTATTTAAAGGATTTAAAAGATGAATACTTTATATCATATAAAGATAAATATTGTGACCAAAGGATATCATACTCAGATTTAATAGGGTATACACCTAAGGTACTAGCTGAGCCTAGTGAAGGGGCTCTACTTTCTGGATTAGTTGCAGCAGGAGCAGGTATTGCAATAGTTTTGAATACACCTACAATTAATACAAATAAGATTTCTGTTATTAAGATTAAAGATGACATAGGATTTAAGAACATTTATATGGGATGGAATAAGGGAGAATATACTTCTAGAATTAAAAATGCATTTAAGGATTATGTTGTAAATATAAGTAAATAATTACTTTTCTCTTACTCTTGAAGAAGTTACTGACGAAGAATACAATAACCTAAAGTAAAAAAAAGATGCACCGAATGAAATATTATTTATTGGTTATTAGTAAATAATATTTCATTCGGTGTTTTATTGATTATAATAAATAAATTATAAAATAATTAAGTGAAAATAGTAAAAGATAAGAAAGTCTATTTATACGTATTAATATTAGTTAATTTTGTACTTTTATGGATTTTTTCAGTACCAGCATCTAATGAAGTTTTATAGTACCAGCACTTATAATCAATAATAGACATAGTTTTTTGTAGTTCAGCTATACGTTCTTTCATTACTTGCTTTTGTTTAATAAACATATCATAACGTTGCTGCAATGTAGTATCCCCTTCAATGCACCAGTCAATAAAAACTTTAATATCTTTTATTGGCATACCAGATGATTTCAGACATTCAATAATTGTAAGCCATTCGATATCAGACTCTTTAAATATACGTCTTCCATTAGTAGACTTGTCCACAAACGGAAGTAACCCTTCTTTATCATAATACCTAAGTGTATAAGGAGTAAGATTCATTTTTTTAGCGACTTCACTAATTGTATAATTCATAAATTTCAAACCTCTCTTACCAATAAAGTTAACTCTAAGTTTAAATTTATGATAAAACAATGTCAAGTAATGTCAAGTAATTAAATAGAGAATATTTTATTAAAGGATATTCTTACTAAAGGAGATACAATAAGTAAGTTAAGTGGTAGTGCCATTATAAAGTTTCTAGCAATGCATAATGGATAAATTTTCAAAGCTGTGCTATTAAAACCAACAGCAATAATGGCACCATACATAGACATGAATAATACCATACCAACGACCATACAACATGATATAGCTAATATTATTTTAATTGGTTTTGTATTTTCATTTGGTTTAACGATTTTTAATGCAATTGGTTTTGCAATTTTTCCAACAATAAATATATCTAGTATAAGTGCTACAAAAAATCCAAGCCAAAAATCATTTAGAAGATTATTAAAAAAGTCGCTACTAAAGCCATCATTTAGAAGCATATTATAAATAGTCATACCAAGAACCATGCAAAAGCACATCATCAATGTAAAAATAAATTTTTGAAATTTTGTTTTTCCCATAATAAAGATCTTCCTCCTAAAAATGAAATACTAGTCAACTAAGTTGACTTGCAAAGTATAACAATAATTTTACAAAAAGTCAACTAAGTTGACAATATGTTGTGTGGTTATTAGAATTTAATATAATAAAATATGTGGTACAATATATTAAAATAAATAGTAAGGTGAGAAAATGAAAAAAGATTTAAATATAATAGATTTAATAAGTGAAAAACATATTATTCTTAGGCGTGAAGTTGAGGATAGATGGGCGGCAAGCGAAGAAGAGGATATATCCCATACAGAGGCATTTCTTTTAGCTAGGATTTCTATGGGAAAAATATCTATTGCAGAAGTAGCTAGACAGGCAAATATATCTCGTCAAGCGATGTTTAAATGCGCAAAAAAATTAGAAGCAAGAGGGTATTTAAGATTTGCAATAAATGAAAGTAATAATAAGTATATGCAACTTACAAATAAGGGAACAGATTATTGTAAAAAAAGTAAGGAACTAAAAGAAAAGTTAGAGAAAGAAATATCAGACACTTTAGGAAAGGAAAAAGTAGAAATAATTAAAGAATTGCTAAATAAAAATTGGATAATTGAATAAAATAAATTATTGATTTTAAAAATAATTTATTTAGATGGAAGTTTGTATATTTTATTTTAATTATATAATAATTTAAAACTGAATTTTTAGGAATAAGTAATAGAAGTTGTTTAGACTTCTATTTTTATATTATATAACCGAATATATTAATAAAAGTTGAATTAGATTTAGTGTATAATTATATTAGTATATTTTATATTAAAAGGATGATTTTACTATGGAGATGAAAGAGAAGGTTTTATTATATTTCAAGGAGAACTTTAAGATAAAAAAATATTATATAGCTCAAGATATAGCATCAATATTTAATATAAAAAGGAGTGTAGCTTCACATTATTTAAATAGATTAGTAGATGAAGGGGTTTTAATTAAGGAGGAAACGCGACCAGTACGTTTTTATCTTTCTAATGAAGGCATAAATAACAAAAGCAATGTCTTTTCAGATTTTATAGGGTATGAAGGTACTATTAAAAGTCAGATAGAGAAATGCAAGGCAGCAGTTACTTATCCTCCAAATGGATTATCATTAATTATTAGAGGAAATAGTGGTGTAGGTAAAAGTTATTTAGCAAATTTAATTTATAAATATGCTGTAAGCAAAAAGGTTATAAAAGAAGATGCACCATTTGTTGTATTAAATTGTGCTGATTATGCAAATAACTCAGAGCTTTTATCAGCAGCACTTTTTGGTTATGTAAAAGGTGCATTTACTGGTGCAAATAGTGAAAAAAGAGGATTATTAGATGATGCTGATGGAGGATATTTATTTCTAGATGAAATACATAATCTATCATCTGAAAATCAAGAAAAATTATTTATTCTTATAGATTCACATAAATTTAGGAGACTTGGTGAAAGTGATAAATGGATAAATGCAAATGTAAGATTAATTCTAGCTACAACTGAAGATACTAAAAATGCTCTTCTTGCAACATTTAGAAGAAGAATACCTTTAGAAATAACCATCCCTGATTTTTCTACTAGATCATATAATGAACGTATGGATATTGTTTTTTCTTTCTTCAGAGAGGAAGCTAAGAAAATGAATAGACTCCTTAAAGTAGAGTCTAAAATAATTGACTTATTGGTGGACTCAAAATTTGAAGGTAATATAGGTGAAATAAAAAGTAAAATCAAAGTATTATGTGCACAAGCTTATAACATACAAAGTAGCGAAGAATTATATATAGAAAAAGAATCAGTTCTTAAAGAAGATAAGAATAAAAAATACTATTATACAATTTCTTATAAGGAAGATAATAAAAAGGAACTTATTGAGTGGGTTTTTAATAAAAAACAATTAACAAGACTTGAAGGATTAACTTTTCAGAAGTTACGTGAAGAAGTAAATACATATATTGAAGATATTAATAAATCAATACTTGAAAAGTATAGAAGTTTAGATCGATTTTATAGTTTAGATAAGGTTAATTATTTTTATACCTTTTGTTTAGAAAAAATAAATCATATTTTAAGTAATTATGGATGTCAATTATCAGATATTGAATTAGTTGATGTATTTAAAATAATAGCTAGTATATTATTCAATATACAAGTAGAGTATTTGAACTTTGAAATTACACAACGTGAAAAAAAGAATTGCTATAAATATTTTTCATTATCTAACAAGATATTAAAAGAACTATTAGGTGAAGAACAAGATGATTTTAAATTGATAATTGAACCGATTTTAGCAGCATATCTAAGCAATAAAATTAATTTAACAGCTGAAATTAATGCTTTAATTTTGATGCATGGAGCTCAAAATGCATCAAGTATTGCGTATATTGCAAATAATTTAAGTGGTGATTATATATATGAGCCTTTTGATATGCCCATGAATGTAGGAAATGATGATTTGATACAGCAAGTAAATAGCTATGTTGAGAAGATAAATACATCAGAAGGATTGGTAGTATTAGTTGATATGGGATCATTACAAAGAATGTATGATAAGGTAAAAGGCAATGTAGATGGTGATCTAATAATAATGGACAATGTATCAACAGCTTTAGCTTTAGATGTAGCTTTAAAGTTAAAGTGTAAAAGAAACTTGACTCAGATAATGGAAATGGATTTAAAAAAATTTCAAGTATCTATGCAATTTTATGAGGGAATATCAAGAAAGGTAAATATAATAGTTTCTTGTATTTCGGGCGAAGGTATTGCGATTAAAGTAAAAGAGATAATTAGCAAGTATATAGATGATGATAATATAGATATAATTACAATGAACTACAATGAGTTAGATGAAAAGTTAAAGCAAAAAGAAGGTTCAATATTTAAAAATACAGTGGCTGTATTAACAACATCATCTTTATCAAGTACATTAGTTCCATTAACTAATATAGAAGAAGTATTTAGTGGAACTGCAGATTTATCAAATTTAAGTACAATAATGACAAAAGAGAATATGAAAAATTGTACAAATGAAATTGTAAAGTTATTTACTTTAGAAGGAGCAAGTGAAAGACTAAGATTTTTAAATCCTGAAAAGGTAATAGTAGAAGTTGAGAAAATTATACAAAGTTATGAGAGATATTTTAATATAGAAGTAAAGAACTTTTTAAGAATGAATTTATTCCTCCATATATCAACAATGATAGAAAGAATAATGATAGGGGATTATGTTGAAGAAATAACATATACAAACGATACTATGGATAAGTACGAGTTGGAAAAATTTATTAAAATATCTAATGATATATTTAAAGAAGTAATTGATAAATATAGAATTAAAGTCCCTAAAGGTGAGCATATTCTAATTTATCAAATATTAAATCAAATAATTGATAATTAGTGTTGAATGTATTAAATAGTGTCTAAATATTTTTAGACACTATTTTTAATTATAAAGAATTAGAAAAATGGGGCTTTTAACATAGTAAATTCAAAAATATAGATTTGGCATGAGGATTGCTTATATATAAAGGTGAGATTAAAAATAGTATCAAGGAGGATATTTATGGACGTACAAATTTGGCAAATGATTCTAGTTATTATTTATGGTTTTTTTATTAACTATGATAAGAATGGTACGATGATAGGAACATCGCAACCAGTTACAGCAGGACTAATAGTAGGTTTAATATTAGGTGATGTAACAACAGGTTTATTTATTGGAGGTACTCTTCAATTAATGACATTAGGTATAAGTAGTTTTGGTGGAGCTTCTGTTCCTGATTATCAAACAGCAGCACTTGTTGGTACATATATAGCAATTACTACTGGACAAGATGCATCAATTGGAATTACATTAGCTATTCCAGTTGCAATGTTAATGGTACAACTTGATGTAGTAAAATGGTCTACTAATATATATTTTCAGAATAAAGCTGAAAAATATGCTGAGGAAGAAAATTATAAGGGAATTGAATTAATGCAATATTGTGCTGTTTTTAATACTATGTTAACTTCTGGTATTCCAGTTTTATTAACAGTTTTATTTGGACCTGATTTAGTAGGAGGAATTATAAAATATATTCCAGATTGGTTATCAGGAGGACTTTCAATAGCAGGGGGATTACTTCCAGCAGTAGGTATAGGATTATTGTTAAGATACTTACCGGTAAAAAGCTATTTTTCATATTTATTAATAGGATTTGTAGCAGCAGTATATTTAAACATTCCTATATTAGGTATAGCATTATTTGGAGTTGCAATAGCATTTATTATTTACAAAAAGAGAAGTGAAGAGGTTCAAGTAAGTGTAGTAGGAGGAATGAATGAAGATGAGTAAAGATAAATCTACAAAATTAGATAAGACTAAAAAGAGAGTACTTTGGCGTTGGTTTTTAAATGGAGGAGCTTCATTAAACTATGAACGTATGATGGGTCTTGCTTACACATATTCAATGCTACCTTTTCTAAAGGAAACATATAAAGATGATCCAGAAGGATTAAAAAAATCAGTAAAAACTCATTTGCAATTTTATAATTGCAGTCCTTATGTATCACCATATGTTATGGGAATAAATATAGGAATAGAAGAAAAAGAAAAAACTAAAGCATTAGATGCTATAGCATCTTTAAAAACAGGTTTAATGGGACCTTTAGCTGGACTTGGAGATAGTGTTTTCGTAGTAATTCCATGGACTATATTTGGAGCAATTGCAGCTAATATGGCATTAGAAGGAAGCTTTGTTGGAATTGGAATTTGGGTTTTAGTTACATGGATATTAAAAGCATTAGGATATCCGTTATATAAGGCAGGTATAGCATCAGGCACAAGCTTAGTAACTTCAATTGAAAAGAGATTAAAGGCTATAAAGGAATGCGTAGCTATACTTGGATTAATGGTTGTAGGTGCCTTAATACCAACAGTTGTAAAAGCAAATGTTGCATTTACTTTTACTCAAGGTGACTTAACAATGACTGGTAATGAAATACTTAATCAAATTTTACCAGGATTGATTCCAGCAGCAGTAGTTTTCGGAGTTTATTCACTATTAGGTAAAAAAGTAAAGCCAGTTTATATAATTCTATTAATTATAGTAATTTCAATAGTTTTTAAATTATTAAATATATTAGGATAAAAGGAGAGTTTTCAATATGGAAGGAATTATTCATATACGTATAGATGATAGATTAATACATGGACAAGTTGCAACTCAATGGACTAATGAACTTGGTGCAACAAGAATAATGGTAATAAATGATGAAATATCACAAAATGAAATGCAAAAAACAATATTAAGAGTAGCAGCACCACCAAATGTAAGTACTTCAATTATCTCAAGAGAAACTGCTTATAAGAATATTACAAATGGTAAATATAAAGGACAAAGAGTTCTTGTAGTAGTTAAGTCTCCAGTTGATATTTTAGCACTTGTTAATATGGGACTTGATATTAAGAGTGTTAATGTAGGAAATATGTCTACTAGACCAAATACAATACGTTTGAAAGCTACAGTTTGTGTTACTGAAGAAGAAAAAAATGCTTTTGAAGAGTTAATTAATCGCGGATTAGAAATTACTGCAATAATGGTTCCAGGTGAGCCAAGGATTTATATAAAAGATTGTATGTAATAATGAAAGTGAGAGTGTGAATAGATGTATCAAATAATAATTGCAAGTCATGGACCTGTGGCAAATGCTATGAAAGAATCATTACAATTTTTTTTCAAGGATTTAAAGAATGTTCATACTGTAACTTTAGATAGAGATGGTATAGGAAAATTTTCTTGTAACATAAGTGAAGTATTGGAAAGTTATAAAAATGATGAGTTACTTGTTTTTGTAGACTTATTTTATGGTACTCCATTTAATGAGTTTGCAAGACAATGTACAGAATTAGAAGCAAATTTTGAGATAATATCAGGAGTAAATATGCCAAGCTTAATAGAGGCTGTAAACTATCAAGAACAAGGGAAAAATCTAAGAGAAGTAATAGATTCAATTATGAGAGCAGGAAAGATAAATACTTTTAGTAATACAATTGAAAAATCCCAAGTAAAGGATGATGATGAATAAAACACTTCTTTTGAAGTGTTTTATTCATACATAGAGGTAAAAAAATATGAGTGAAAAATTGAATGATGCTAGATATTATGTAAAAGAGAATAAAGTAAAAAATAGATTGAATTATCATATTACACCTAGTGTAGGATGGTTAAATGATCCTAATGGGTTGGTTTATTTTAGAGATGAATATCATGTATTTTATCAAACATACCCATATGATACAAAAAATTCTAACATTTACTGGGGACATGTAAAAAGTAAAGATTTAGTAGGATGGGAAGAGTGTCCGTTGGCTTTGGCACCTGATAAAGATTATGATATAAATGGTTGTTTTACTGGTAGTGCAATAGTCCATGATGATGAGCTAGTATTAATGTATACCGGACATAGGTTAACTGAAGATGCATATATAGAGACACAAAATATTGCAAGAAGCATAGATGGTATAAATTTTACTAAATATGAGGGGAATCCAGTAATAGAAAAATCTCCAGAAGATACTACTCATAGATTTAGGGATCCTAAAATATGGAGTGAAGATAATAAGTTTTATACAGTAATAGGTGGAGAAGATTTTAAGAATAATGGAAAAGTAATTATTTATGAAACAGAGGATTTAGCTAATTTTAAATATAAGGGTGTATTAGCTAGCTCTGATGGAGATCTTGGTGAAGTATGGGAATGTCCCAATTTTATCAATATAGATGATAAGGATATTTTAATAATTTCTCCTAAGGGATTAAAAGATAGAAAAAAATTTAATTATCCATATGAAAGTGGATATCTTATTGGTAATTATGATAGGGAAAAGAATAACTTTAATCATAGTAAATATAATAAGTTAGACTTTGGACATGATTTTTACGCACCACAAGTATTTAAGGATAGAAAGGGTAGAAGTATACTTATAGGTTGGTTTGGGGTACCTGAGGCCAAATTAGAAGAGATTAGATTTGGATGGGCAAATGCATTAACATTACCTAGGGAACTATATTTAAATAAGGACAATAGATTGTGCATGAAGCCTGTAGAAGAATTAGTAGCTTTAAGAGAAGAAAAAATAGTAGATACAAAATTAAATATAGAAGAGGAGAATAGTTTTAATATAGATAATGATTCAGCTGAGTTTTTATTAGATATAATTAATATTGAAGAATGTACAGAAAGTGTAGGATTTAATATAAAAAGCAATAATAATTTCGTTCAGATTCTATATTATCCCAAAAAAAATGAAGTTATTTTATCTAGGAATACTGAAGATGGAATAAGAAAGGCTACAATATACAATAGCGAAAAAATTTCTATGAGGATATATCTAGATAAAAGTACAATTGAGGTATTTATAGGAAATGGAGAAGCTGTTTTTTCTAGTAGAGTTTACTTTGATGGAAAGCTAAACTTTAATTTAGTATGCAATGATGGAAGAGCAAATGCAAGATTTAAATACTTTAAATTAAGAAAGATATTTTAAGGAGTAAAATTATGAGTAATGTTTTTTGTATCGGTGAATTATTGATTGATATGGTATGCATTGATAATAAAGGATTAAAATATGGGCAATCTTTTGAAAAAAAACCAGGGGGAGCACCAGCAAATGTTGCAGCAGCTATATCTAAATTAGGAGGAAATGCATACTTTTTAGGTCAAGTTGGTAAAGATTTCTTTGGAGATTATCTAATAGAGTTATTAAAAGAATTAAAAGTAAATACAGATTTAACTTCTAGGGGAGGAAATACTACAACGGCTTTTGTCGGGATTGATAAAAATGGTGAGCGTAACTTCACTTTTTTAAGAGGAAGTGATATGGACTATAAATTCAGTAATATTAATACTGAAATAATTAATAATACCGACATAATACATTTTGGTTCAGCTACAGGATTATTAGGTGGAGATTTAAAGAAAACATATTTTGAATTGTTAGATTATGCAATAAAAAATAATATTTATATATGTTTTGACCCTAACTACAGAGACAATTTAATAAGCAATGAACATTTAGAAGAGTACATTAAGGATTGTAAGATATTTTTAAAGAATTCAGATTTTATAAAAGTAAGTTTGGAAGAATTATTTCTAATTACATCTGAAAAAAATTGTGAATTAGGAATTAGGAAGCTACATGATATTGGTGCTAAAGTTATAACTGTTACTTTAGGTGAAAAGGGAACACTTTTAAGTATAAAAGGTTTTAAGAAGATTATTAAATCAATTAAGATTAACCAAGTAGATTCTACAGGTGCTGGGGATGCGTTTGTAGGAGCTGTATTATTACAATTATCTAAAATAGATAATAAAAATGAGATATCTTTTGAGAAGTGGGAAGAGATAATTGAATTTGCTAATAAAGTTGGAGCAATAACTTGTACAAATTATGGAGCAATAACATCTATTCCTAAAATAGAACAGATAAATACTTATATGTCAGATAATGAAATATAGTATATATTTATAGTTTATTATTATAAATTTTATACAAAAAAAAGAATATTAGTAAAATAATTAACCTTAAGTATTGCTAGATATTTTTAATGCCCGTCAACTATGAATTATTACAATAAAAATAAAAATCTATGCATAATTACATGCATAGATTTTTTTATGTAATATTTTAACTCATATATATGTCTTTATTTAAACATCCTTCAGAATTTGAAACAACTATAGCGGTTGCAGAATCACCAGCAACATTTAAACAAGTTACTAACATATCCATTGGACGGTTTATAGCAAGAATTAAAGAATAAGCAACTAAAGTTGCACTATTATTAAAGCCCATGCCTGTTAAAACTGTAAATAGGATTATAGCTGATGATCCAGGTGCTGAAGGAGTACCAACTGATGCTATGAGTGCAAAAACTGCTATTAATAATATATTATGAAAATCTAAGCTATATCCTGAAGATGCTGCAATAAAAACAGTTCCTATAACTTGCATAATTGCAGTACCATTCATATTTATAGTCATTCCTAATGGAAGTACAAAAGAAGATATATCTTTATTTGCTCCTAGTTCTTCAACAGTAGTTTTTTCATTTAATGATAATGCAGCCGAAGAAGAAGCAGCAGAAAAACCAAGTAAAGCAACCTTTGCAAATTTTTTTATAAATATTATTGGATTTAGCTTAGTAAATGAATATATGAATAAAGGATAACATGTAAAGAAAACAAATATTGATGATATTGAAACTATAGCCATATACATTAAAGCAGGTCTAAGTTGGTTTATTCCATATACAGCAAAGGTTCTAGTTATCAATACAAATACAGCAATTGGACTAAATTTAGATATAATAAAATTTAAAAAAACAGAAATAATATTATTAATATCTATAAGTAAGTTCTTTAAAACTAATATTTTATCACCAACTGAATTAATACAGAGACCTACAACTACAGCTAAAAATACTATTGCTAATACCATACTATTATTAGATAAAGTAGATGAAATATTGTTTGGTATCATATCTATAATAACTAATAATGGATTACTACTAACACTAGTGTTAATAGATGAAGATATATCTGCATTAATATTTACACTAAATAATCCGAACTTATAAGCTATAAACCCAAATAAACAAGCTATTATTAAAGAGTATATAGAAGTTGCTAAAAATCCTAATAAGGTTTTTGAAGATATCCTTCCTAATTTTTTTGTATCACTAATATGGCACATAGAAAGAGCAATTGATGAAAATACCATTGGAATTATTATTAATTGAAGACAATTAATAAATAACTGACCTAATATATAAAAAATACCTATAGAATTTTTACCTTCTTCAGTAGATATATCTTGAAATAAAAGATTATTGATAAAATTCCATATTGAAGTCTTGTCATTGTTAATTAAAAATTCTCTTAATAACATAAAAAGTGTACCAAATATTACGGCAAGTACAAGCGAAATAGCCATTTTTATAGCTAATTTAGTAGATTCACTCTTCCCATTTAAAAAGTTCGATTTCATAAAAATATCTCCTAATAATATTTAATATTTAAATTAAGTGTTTAATAATGTATTAGTGAAATATAGTTATTTAACGTTAGCATAAATATATATTAGATAAATAAATATGTCAATAATTTAACTATTAAACTAATGGAAGGAAACATTAATACATAAAAGAAATCTATAAATTTAATAGAAAATTTCTATATATTATTACTAAGATTAAATTAAAGTGATAGAATATAAATAAAAAATATATGGGGGCTGTAAAAATGAAGTTCAATAATGAAAATATGAGGAAATATAATTTAATTGAAAGTAAGGATTTACTTAAGTGTAGTGTATGTAATGAAGAAACTAATTATGTGGATTTTTGGAGCAATAATAAATTTTGTTCTACAGAATGTAAGGATAAATATTATAGTTGGATAAAAAATAATAAAGACAACGTAAATGCATATTAATGTAGGAATTATAAATTTACTTATGATATTTATAAATAATAATAATGCAACTTTAAGGATGTATAGAATTAATCTATAGATAATGTAGCAAAAATCAATTGGATTAATATAAGTTATTATAATATAATAAAATTAAATTAAGTGTTAAATATTTAACGTTCATTTTGTTTTAGATATTATGAAAGAAATAGAATATTGTAATGAAGTTTAAATAAAATTTGGATAGTTATAAAATATCCAAATATAAAGGAGAGAATACAATGGAAAAACGTATTTCAGGTTATACTACATTAATAGGATTATTAGCAACACCAATAAAACATACAAGTTCACCAAAGATGCATAATGAAGCATTTCAATATTTAGGATTAGATTATGCTTATCTTGCATTTGAAGTTGGAAATGACGGTTTAGAGGATGCAGTAAAGGGATTAAAGGCAATGCAAGCTAGAGGATGCAATGTATCAATGCCAAACAAAACTGTAATTCATAAATATTTAGATAAGCTAACTCCAGCTGCTGAGCTTGCAGGAGCTGTAAATACAGTTATAAATGATGATGGAGTATTAACAGGACATATTACTGATGGGGTTGGTTATATGACATCATTAAAGGATGCTGGATTTGATATTATTGGTAAGAAGATGACTATAGTTGGTGCTGGTGGAGCAGCTACAGCAATATGTATTCAAGCAGCTTTAGATGGAGTAGCTGAACTTTCAATATTTAACCAAGATGACGAATTCTTTGCAAGAGCAGAAGAAACAGTTAAGAAGATTAATGAAAAGACAAATTGTAAAGCTAAATTATATAGATTAGAAGATAAAGAGGCATTAAGAAGAGAGATTGCTGATTCTGTAATATTTACAAATGCAACAGGAATGGGAATGAAGCCATATGTAGGTCAAACATATATAGAAAAAGATATGTTAAGACCAGATCTTATAGTAAGTGATGTTGTATATCAACCAGCAAAAACTAGATTATTAGAATTAGCAGAAGAAGTTGGATGTAAAACAATAAATGGTCTTGGAATGATGTTATTCCAAGGAGCAGAAGCCTTTAAATGTTGGACTGGCAAAGAAATGCCTATAGAGCATATGAAAGAATTTTTATTTGGAGATAATAAATAGATATTTAATAAAAATATTTTATTAAATAAGTTTTGGAGGGAAAATATATGAAATTCATGGTTATTAATGGACCAAACATAAATATGATTGGTGTTAGAGAAAAAGGAATATATGGATCAAAGAGCTTTACTGAAATATGTGAATATATAAAAGAAGAAGGAGAAAAGAGAGGACATGAGGTTACTCTTCTTCAAAGTAATTGTGAAGGAACTATGATTGACTTTTTACAAAGAGCATACTTTGAAAAGTTTGATGGAGTTGTAATAAATCCAGGTGCATACACACACTACAGCATAGCTTTACATGATGCAATAAAAGGTAACACTGGGATTCCAACAGTAGAAGTTCATATATCAAACGTACATGCGAGAGAAGAATTTAGAAAAGAGTCTAAAACAGCTCCAGCTTGTATCGGTCAAATGTGTGGATTTGGTGAAAAAGGATATGTACTTGCAATGGAAGCATTAGAAGATTATATCACTAGAAATAAATAATTTATATTATACATTTTGCATTAAAGGGCTGTCTCAGACAGCTCTTTTTAAATGAATAATTAATAGAAGTATTAAAAATAGATGTATAATGAATTTAAACTATAGATAATTTCTATAAAAAACTCTTAAAACATTCATTAGATTTATAAAAAAATTAGAGTTATAATTAATTTAATGATTTTTATAGATATAAAAGTTAAAACTTTATCAATATTCAATTGTAGGGAGAATGGAAGATGAATAAATACGAAAATATATTTAAGCCACTAACAGTTAAAAACATGACTATTAGAAATAGAATTGCTATGCCTCCTATGGGAACAAACTATGGTGGAGCTATGGGTGATTTCACTGAAGAGCATGTTCAATATTATGAAAAAAGAGCTAAAGGTGGAACTGGATTAATCATAGTAGAAAATGCTTGTGTTGATTTTCCAATGGGATCAAATGGTACAACGCAAATAAGATTAGACCATGATAGATATATTCCGAATTTATATAGATTAACAGAAAGATTACATAGACAAGGTGCTTGTGTGGCTATACAAATAAACCATTCAGGGGCATCAGCTGTACCAGGAAGAATAGAAGGAAATACTCCAGTATCATCTTCAAATGTACCATCAAAAACTGGTGGAGCTATTCCAAGACCTCTAACTGTAGAAGAAATATATGCAATAGCTGATAAATATGCAGAAGCAGCACAAAGAGCTCAAATGGCTGGATTTGATGCAGTAGAAATACATGGAGGACATTCATACTTATTATGCCAATTCTTATCTCCTCTATATAATAAGAGAACTGATGAGTTTGGTGGAAATTTAGAAAATAGAACAAGATTTGCTAAGTTAGTATTAGAAAGAGTTAGAGCGGCAGTAGGACCAATGTTCCCAATAAGCTTTAGATTTAGTGCAGATGAGTTTATTGAAGGTGGTAATAAGTTAGAAGATACTCTAGAAATGATGGAATATCTTGTTGATGAAATTGATATATTAAATGTTTCAGCAGCAGTTAATGATACATTACAATATCAAATAGATGCTAATTACTTAGAGGATGGATGGCGTTCATATATGGCAAAAGCTTTCAAAGAAAAGTTTAATAAGCCAGTTATAACATCAGGAAATATTAGAAATCCGGAAGTAGCGGACAAGATATTAGCAGAAGGACATGCTGATTTATTAGCTATGGGACGTGGACTTATAGCAGATCCAGAATGGGTTAATAAAGTTAAGAGCGGAAGAGAAGATGAATTAAGAAAATGTATATCTTGTAATATAGGATGTGCAGGACATAGAATAGGATTAAATAGACCAATAAGATGTACTATAAATCCAGAAGTTATTTTAGGTGAAGAAAATCATACTTCAATGAAAGTTAACAAACCAGTAAATGTTGTTGTTATTGGTGGAGGTACAGCAGGACTTGAAGCTGCTTGCACAGCTGCTGAAGTTGGATGTACTACATTCTTATTTGAAGCTAAGCCTTACTTAGGTGGATTAGCTAGAGAAATAGCTAAATTACCAGCTAAAGATAGAATTAATGATTTCCCAGATTACTTAATTAATAGAGCTAAGAAATTAAGAAATCTTTATATATTCACAAATACAACTGCAACTATTGAAGCAATAGAAAACTTAAAACCAGATGTAATTGTTAATGCTACAGGATCAACTCCATTATTACCTCCAATAACTGGATTACATGACAGAGTTGATAAAGAAAATTCAAAAGTATTATCAATATTTGGATTAATAAATAATATTAAAGAATTTAATGCAATGGACTTAGAAGGAAAGAAAATAGGAGTTATCGGTGGAGGAGCTGTTGGACTAGATGTAGTTGAATACTTCGCTCATAAAGGTGCTAATGTTACTATAGTTGAAAGAATGCCAGCTGTAGGAAATGGAATGGACGTAATAACTAAACTTGACTTCATGACTATGCTTAAAAAGAAAGAAGTAGATGTAAGAGTTGAAACTTCATTATTAGAAATTAAAGATAGCAGCTTCATAGTTAACAAAGATGGCGTAGATGAAGAAATAGAATTCGATTATGGATTTGTATGCTTAGGAATGAGAGGATACTCACCATTAATGGCAGAATTACAAGAAACTTTCCAAGCTAAGAACGTAGAAGTTGTTAATATTGGAGATAGTGTTAGAGCAAGAAGAATAATTGAAGGTGTTGAAGAAGGAAGACATATTACTGATACACTTAAGAGAATTGGTGCTCTATAGTATTTAATATAATATATTTATAAAAATTCAATAGATAATCTATTGGATTTTTTTATTTCATAATATTGCAAAATTACTTATTGGATATAAATGATAATAGATAGCAAGGAAAACATGCTCCTATATTTGTAATTTATATTTTTGAGAGAATAAGTAGAAGTAATAAAAATTATATATTTTTCTATTTGTATAGTATAATAAGAATAGATTCATAATAATAAATAAGTAATTTCATATTTAGAATAAAAAGATGGTGTTGCAAATTTGCACACCTTTTTTTATTATAAAAAATTAATTTTTGATATAATTGCCATAAATTTTCAAGTTTAAATTCGTATATTAAGTGAAGTACTTAAAAAAAGGAGGTTCTATGAGTGAATTAGAATTTATTCAATGTCTTAATGAGATAACAAACGGAAATAAAAATGCTTTAAAAATAATATATGATAACTACGGATATTTAGTGTACACATATGCATTATCTATAGTTCAGGATAAACATATAGCTGAGGATGTATGCCAAGAAGTTTTTATTAAAGTATGGAGTAATAGTGGTAAGTATAATAAGAGTTTTAAGACAAAGGCTTGGATAATGACAATAACGAAAAATACAGCAATAGATTATTTAAGAAAGAATAAAAAAGAAAGTATTACAAGGGAAATAGACATAGTTTGGGAAAATAGTGGAGTAGAAAATTTGGGTGAAAAGCTAGAAATATATGAAGCACTCAACATGCTCCAATCAGAAGAGAAGGAAGTAATAATATTACACCTTTTATCTGATCTAACGTTTAAATCTATAAGTAAAATAATGAATAAACCATTGGGTACAGTAACTTGGAGGTATAGAGATGGTATTAAAAAATTGAAAAACATAATTAATTTTTAGGAGGTGTCGATTATGGATGATAGAATTAAAAATAAATTAGTGGCTGAAGCCAAAAATAATATGCCGGAATTATGGGGTAAAATAGAGGTTAATCTTGAAAATAAAAAAAATAAATATAATAAAAATTTAATTGCAATAGCTGCTATAATAGCTGTAGTTATTATTACAGGAACAATAGGGACTAGATTTATCTATAACCATAGTAATGACAGCGAAGGAGTAAATTATTTAGGCATAGCAGAAAATATTAAAACTTTACCAGATTTAAATTTAGATGATTATTTAGCTGATAAAGTGTTGGTAGGTGGAAAATCAGAGGCAAATCAAGCTAATGATAAAAGATTTATTGAATATAATATAGAAGCTGATAATGTAATATATGGTAAGGTAACTGAAGTTAATAGTTATGTTGATTTTGGTCTTTTCATTTGTAGCGATGTTAAAATAGAAGTAATAAAAGATTTTAAGGGAAGTATATCTAAAGGTGAAAGTGTCATTGTTGGAGATTCGGGGGGAGAATTAACTTATGACGAGTTTATAAGTGGAGCTTACGATAACTTAGCTGATAAACGAGGATATGATAATATATTAGACAAAAGCAAAGTACTTGTTGAAATGACTAAGTATGGTATTCCTCAATATAGAACTGGTGAATATGTATTGGTGTATATAGAAGAGGCTGACAAAGATAGTAGCTATTCACAAACAAAAGATGGTATTAAAACCCCTATAACATATGATTATTTTCCTTTAAAAAAATTATATGTTGATCCTAATACAGAAGATGTATTTGAATATCTGATAGATTCTAAAAATAATAAATTAATTAAGCAAAATCTTAATACTTTAAATGATATTAAGAATTTTTATAATTAGGAATTAACTGATAATGCAAATAAGTTAAATATTCTTTTATACGTGGTATATAACTAATATATAAAATGTTATATTCTGTGATTTTAATACTTTTAGTAACTGAAGAAATATTAACTTGATCATAATATAAAATGCTATGCAATTATTTTGCATAGCATTTTATATTATCAGATTAAGAAGCTTTTAATTCATTTTTCTTAACTATATTGTATCTTATGTTAACTATAAGAGCTAATATAACTCCTAAAGCAGTCACCCCTATATCAAATAGTATTACATGGCTTAAGTTTATATCTGCTAATATACCTGTGATACCTGGAACAACTGTAGAAGATATACTTGAAGCTGTAAATACTATACCAGTAATCTTACCCTTACTTGTTGGGAATAATTCTGACATTGATGTTAAAGCTAATTGTAAAACTCCACCTGCAGCTGAGAATCCTATTACAAATGCTGCAACTACACAAGTTAAAGTGCTTGGGAACATCCAAAGAACTATTAACATTATTAAAGAAATTAGTGGGTAAACAAATGTAAATCTAACTTGCTTAATCCATTTAGCAACTAATATAGAAGTAACAAATACAGAAACTATTGATCCAGTACTGTAAATACTTATAAGCTTAAGTGATATTGTTTGTTCAACACCAGCAACTTCTCTTGCAAATGATGGTAACCAGTTTGCAATTATTTGGAATGTTGCAGTAGCAGTGAATCCTATTAATATTAAACATATACCTTCGATCCAGAAGTTAGCTTTAACTTTATTATCAACTTTTTCTTCTGAAGCAGCGTCTTTTTTACATTCATCAGTTTTGAATGCTGGGAAAGGAAGCTTTAATATAAATAATCCATTTATTAAAAATATAATTATACATAGTATAAATGACCATCCATAGTAAAGATTATTGCTAATTAAGAAGCTTATTATCCATGGTAATAAGAATTGACCAGCAGATATAAAGGCTTTAATAGCAACATTAGCACTTCCTGATGCATTAGGGAAACATTCAGTTAATGCAGGATAAGTACCAGCATCCATAAATGAGTTAGCCATACCAGCAAGTAGTGCAAAAAAGAATGCCATTGTTACATTAGTACTTATTAAGATACCGCCCATAAATATTACATAAGTTATCATTCCTAAAAGAATAAATGGTTTTCTACCATATTTATCAGATAAGACCCCTGATACAAATAAAACAATCAGTCTACCTAATCCAAGAGCTGAGATAACATAAGCTACACCAGCTTTGTTAGTGTTTAGTTGTTCAATTAAAAAGTCAATGTTTTGTGCTAATATTATACATCCCATACCATGTAAAAAGTAGTTAATATACATGGATAATGCAGTAGGCATGTACTTATTTTTAGTAAGTGTATTTTGCATTTTTAATACTCCTTTGATAAAAATTTAACGTTATTAATTACAAAATTGTTATTTAATTTACAATATAAATTTTAATATATTATTTTTAATAAATCTAATACATATTATTACATTTATCTATAGAAATAATCTATAAATATGTTATACTTAAAATATTATTATAGGTTTGATTTAATATAATTGAGATAAATTATATACAAAAGAATGTTATTTTAATATCTAAGTTTATATATGGTATATAAAATTTTGGATTTAAAAAGTTTTGTTATTAAGAAACTTAATAGGAAAGGGGATATCTTATGAATTTAAATCACTTAAATTATTTTAGAGTATTAGCAAAACTTGAGCATTATACACAAGCAGCTGATAAATTATCAATAACCCAACCTAGCTTAAGTCATGCTATGTCATCATTAGAAAAAGATTTAGGCACATATTTATTTGAAAAGCAAGGAAGAAATATAAAATTAACTAAGTATGGAAAGATATATTTTGAATATGTGGATAGAGCATTAAGTGAATTAGAAAGAGGTGAAAAAAAATTAAAAGAATTAACTAATGTTTCAACAGGAACTATTGAGTTAGGATACATATATACACTTGGTCCAACTTTTGTACCAATGCTAATTAAAAAATTTGTAACAATGGAAGAAAATCAAAATATAAAATTTGTATTTGGGCAAGGAACAACAAAGACTCTTATAGAAGAATTAAAAAATGAAAAATTTGATATGGTTTTATGTTCATATGTTGAAAATGAAGAGGAAGTGGATTTTATACCAATAGAAAATGAGGAGTTAGTTGTAATTGTAGCTAATGAACATCCATTAGCTAAAAATGATAATATTGACCTAAGGGACTTGGAGGATTACCCATTTATAGGCTTTAGTGAGAAAAGTGGAATAAGACCAATAATAAATAAATTGTTTAGTAAAGTAGACTTAAAACCTAATATAGTATGTGAAGTTGAAGAGGATAATGCAGTTGCAGGATTAGTTGAAATAAATTATGGAATTGCAGTTGTTCCAAAAATATCATCTTTGAAGAATTATAATATCAAAGTTCTCCCAATAATAAATCCAACCCATGAAAGGTTTATATATCTTGCAACCTTAAAAAATAGATATTTAACACCTTCAGTAAGTTTATTTAAAAATTTTATTATAGATCAAAGTAAAGATAAATTTTTAGAAAATAAAAAATATTAATTATTATTAATGGAAAAAGTGTTGCAATAAATTGAATAATATGATATTATAAATGAGTAGCAGAAAATGCTAACAAAAAAGTTTCATTTAGGTAAATAGTTTCTCGAAAGTTAGAGATTATTATATCAATTTAGAATCTTTAATTTTAGGAGGAATATTTATGACAGATAAGACAATAGTATGTAGAGATTGTGGAAGTGAATTCATATTTTCAGTAGGAGAACAAGAATTCTACAAGGAAAAAGGATTTGACAATGAGCCAACAAGATGTATATCTTGTAGAAGAGCTAAAAAAGAACAAAATAGAAGATAATTTTAGATTGTTATAAGGCTATAGTTTATACTATAGCCTTTTTTGTTGTTTATGAAATTATAAAAAATTTAAAATACTTGAATATATTTTATATAAGTTGAAATGATTATAAAGTAGTATAATTAATATAAGAAATATATAGAAAGTTATAGAAGGAGAAGGGTTTTGGCGATTGATAAATTAGAAGTTTTAGAAAGATATTTTGGGTATAAGAGTTTTAGAAGAGGGCAAGAAAAAATAATAGATGAAATATTAAGAGGAAGAGATGTTCTTGCAATTATGCCAACTGGAGGAGGAAAATCTCTTTGTTATCAAATTCCAGCTTTGATTTTAGATGGAATAACAATAGTAGTTTCCCCCCTTATATCTCTTATGAAAGACCAAGTAGATACATTAAATTCGATGGGAATTAACTCTGCATTTTTAAATAGTTCCTTATCTACATATGAATTTAATGAAGTTATAAATGGGATTATAAATAAAAAATATAAAATTATTTATGTGGCACCTGAAAGACTTCTTTCCAATGAGTTTATTACAGTAATAACCCAAGTAAAAATAGCGCAAATTGCTATTGATGAGGCTCACTGTGTATCGCAATGGGGACATGATTTTAGAGTAAGTTATAAAGGAATCTCAACATTTATTGATAAACTTATAGAAAGACCACTTATAACAGCTTTTACTGCAACGGCATCTGAAGAAGTAAGAAATGATATTGTAAATTTATTAAAACTTAGGGATCCTAAAATATTTGTTACCGGCTTTGATAGAGAAAATTTAAGAATAAATATTGTTAAGGGGATAGATAAGAAGAAGTTTTTGGTAAACTATGTTAAAAATAATACTAAGGATTCAGGAATAATATATGCCGCTACAAGAAGAGACGTTGAAAGTATTTATGATTTATTAAAGAAAAATAATATTAATGTAGGAAGATATCATGCTGGACTTTCAAATGATGAGAGAATTAAGTGCCAAGAAGAATTTATAAATGATGAAACCAGTGTTATAGTTGCGACTAATGCTTTTGGAATGGGTATTGATAAACCTAATATAAGATATGTTCTTCATTATAATATGCCTAAAAATATTGAAGGATATTATCAAGAGATAGGAAGAGCGGGAAGAGATGGAGAAGCAAGTGAGTGTATCATGCTTTTTTCACCAGCAGATGTTATTACTCAAAAGTATTTAATTGAAGTGAGTACGGAAGATCCAATAAGGAAAAACAATCAATATAAAAAACTTCAGCAAATGACTGGTTTGGTTTATATAAATAATTGTTATAGAAAATATATTTTAGAGTATTTTGGTGATTCATATGAAGGAGAATGCGGTAATTGCAGTAATTGTTTAAATAAAGGTGAAGTAAAAGATAAGACTATAGATGCTCAAAAAGTTATATCTTGTATTTACAAAATGAAAAGAAACTTTGGTATTGGGATGATAGTAGATGTTCTTAGGGCTTCTAAAAATAAGAAGCTTTTAAGCTTGGAATTTGATGAATTAAGTACCTATGGAATAATGAAGGAATATTCCAGTAATGGATTAAAGGAATTTATAAATATCTTAATTGCTCATGGATACCTAGATGTTAATGAGGAATATGGAACAGTAGCTTTAAATAATATATCTTTCAAAGTTATAAAGGATGAAGTTAAAGTTCTACTTAAGGAAGTTAATATTGAAAGTAATAGAACTGAAATTAATGATTTATTTGATAAATTACGCTTATTAAGACAAGAGATAGCCCAATCAGAAAAGAAGGCTCCATATATGATATTTGGAGATGGAACTTTAAGAGAAATGAGTATAAAGTATCCTACAAGTAAATTAGAAATCCTTGAAGTTTCAGGCGTTGGAGAAGTTAAATATGATAGATATGGTGAAAGGTTCATAGAGGTTATTAAAGATTATATTATTGAAAATAATATTAAAAAGGAAATAGTAGTTGATAAAGAAGAAGCTGAAGAAATAGAAGATGATTACTTTGAAGTTAATAGTAATAAAGAACTTTTAGAGAAACTTATTAAAGTAAGAGAAGGATTTGCTAGGAAATTAAATTTACCTGCATCAATGGTACTAAGTAAAAATACCTTAAAAGAAATAAGTGGACGTTATCCTAATAATTTAGATAAACTTAAGGACATTGGAGGTATTGGACCAAAGAAAATTGAATCCTATGGTAAATCAATAATTGAAGAAGTAGATAAATATATAATTGAGAATGGACTTGATCCTACTTGGAAAGAAAAGAAAAGGAAAAAGCTTATTATAGATGGAGAAACTAGGGGAACTTCAGAAATAGTTTTAGATAGGCTTAATATGGGAGAGGATATAGAAGACATATCAGAGGATATGGAAATATCAATTTCAACTATTCTTGGATATTTTACAGATTATATAAAATCAACTGGGGACTATAGTATAAATATAAATATTGATAAGTATTATGATAAAGAACACGAAGAGCTGATTTTAGAAGCTATTAATAAAAATGGAATAGATAAAATTCAAGTTATTAAAAAAAGTTTGCCAGATTATATTAAATATGAAGCTATCAGAGCTGTAATACTAAAGAGTGTCATTTGGAGCAAAGAAAGGTCATAAACAGTACTTTTAAACTCCGACTCACGAAGAAATTTATTCCTTTAGCTTTGAAGTGCATCTATTAATAGAACAAAATTTCATAATTCCGAAGAATGAGGAATTATTACCTTAGGTTTATAGAAGTAAATATGTTATATTAGAGCGACTTGGAGCTTGCGACGGAGCAACTAATATAACATATTTACTTCTTTTTTTATTTTAGTAGATTTAATATTTCATCTTCTGGAGTTGAAGAATCGCAACGTACTTCTATTTCCTTATTTTTACTAACAATAAAACCTGGTACAGTTACAATATTATATTTATTTCTAAATGATATAAGTCCATTATCTGAAGAATTTTCACTATTAACATAATAAATAGTTGTGTTAACTTTATTAGTCAATCCACTTAATTTTGTGGCAAACTTACGACAAAATGGACATGTTGCCCTACCAATATAAATAGCAACTGAATCTTTATTAGATAATAATTTTTCTGCTTGTGTAGAAGATATTTTTTCAAATAATTTTACATCTTCTTCATATTTATCAATTTCAAACATTTTATTTCCTCCTACCCTTTTAGAATATTATACCAAATCCAAATTATTACATCAAATTTATAAGTAATTAAAATAAAAATATATGAAATAGAGTTTTTTATTTATTAATTTATATAACTTAAATTAAGTCATCTTGACCATTAACTTTAGTTTGTTCATTTTCATTAATTGGAATAACTATGCATTTTTGTCCATCAATTATTTGAGACTTAATTTGTGGAATTTTTTCAGGTTTTACTTGAAGTATAACGTCATAGTTAGGGGTAATATTATTTTCTTCTGAATTCACATCTTGAGGCTCTTCCAAATTATTTTCAGAAGTTTCCTCTGGAGTTACAGTAGCATCAGTAACTTCTGTAGATATATCAGTATCACTATCTATAGCAATTTCTTGTTTAACTTGTTCAAGTCTAGTCTGAAGTATTTCTACTTGCTTTTGAAGGTGTTTTTCTCTCTTTATTTGTTCATTTGCTTTAAGTACCTTTGAGTCTATTAAATTTTCAGCTAAAGGAAGATCATCACCAAAGATCTCTACATAAGATTTTTCAATCTTAGTAGTAACTTCTTCAGGAATGCCACTTTCTATTAAAAGATTTTGTATATCGTTTTTGGTTAAAGTTATAGGTTCAGGATCTACATCATCATATATAGCATTGTATTCCTCAAGCATATTATTTAGATTTTCTTGTACTTCCATAAATATTTTATCTGCTTTCTTTTCATCAGCACTAAAAGAATCCTTAATAATTGATTGGAAGGTTTCTTTTTGTATAGTAACAGTTCGCTTTGAATAACAACCTAAGGCGTTTTCCATTAATTCAGGATGTGTATCCTTTGCATTTTTTGTGTAATACATAATAGAGTTAACATCTGAACTACGATTAATGAAAGCAGGAAATACAAAGCCATTAGTTGGAGCCTCAACTACCCAATCCCTAATACGTGCTTTTATTTTATTTTCTTCTTCAAAGTATCTAAGACCAGGCTCTGAAAGTGAAACAGGGCAGATTGCACATAATACATATTCATATACTTCTTCAGATTCATCTAATTTTGCATTATCCTTAGTTTTAGTAATAACATCATAAGCATCATGAAAAACAAGAATTAAAAAGTTACCAGTATAATCATAATTATCTATGATTGAATCATAAAAATCGTCAAGGAGAGTATCATCCTTTAATTGACTGTTTTTAAGTTGCATAAGAGAAATTTGCTTTTCATTTATAAGGTCATCATTAATTGGAAAGTTTAGTTCTAAAATATTATTTCCAATAGTTCCAGAAAGCACTTTTTTAGCGATTTCTAAGTACTTAAAGTATTCATCTTCATCTAAATTTAAAAAGGTTTCTCTAAATTTTAAGATAATATTCTTTTCTCCATTAACATAGCAACCACACATTTTAGTAAAGGTACAATAATCTTTTTTAAATCGCTTCTTTAATTCAAGTATATCTTTTTTTCTCATATATAAACCTCTCGATCTAGTTATTTTCTATTTATGTATAATAATTATACCTCTAAATGAAAAGTATAATAAAGTTTATTGAAAAACTTCATGTATTTTATTATAAAAAACATGGGTATTTTCGGTTTTATCTTAATGATATAATTAGAAAACTCAAGTAGTGAGTAGCAGGATTATAAAAAAACGAGGAATATATTAAGAATAAATTTTATATCATAAGTGATTTTTACTATTTATATAAATGGAGGTAGATAAGGTGAAATATAATAATCCGATAATTAAGGGCTTTTATCCTGACCCAAGTGTTTGTAAAGTTGAAGATACATATTATCTTGTATGTAGTTCGTTTCAGTATTTCCCTGGAGTGCCTATTTTCGAGAGCAAAGATCTAATTAACTGGAAGCAAATAGGACATTGCCTAACAAGAAAAAGTCAGATTCATCTTGAAAATGTAAATAGTTCAGGTGGAGTCTTTGCTCCAACAATAAGATATAATAATGGCCGGTTTTATATGACTACTACGAATAATACGACTAATCAAAATTTCTATGTATGGACAGATGATATTTATAGTGAATGGTCGGATCCTATATATGTAGATCAAGGAGGAATTGATCCATCTCTATATTTTGAAGATGAAAAGACATATTTTATTAGCAATGGAAAAGATGATTATGGAATTAATGGAATAGTTCAATGTGAAATTGATATAGAAACTGGTAAAAAATTAACATCAAGTCGTACAATTTGGGCAGGTTCAGGTGGGCGTTTTCTTGAAGGTCCACATATGTATAAAATAAATGGAAGATACTATCTTATTGCAGCTGAGGGAGGAACTGAATTTGGTCATATGGTTACATACGCTCGTGGAGACTCTCCATATGGTGAATTTGAGGGATATAAGGATAACCCAGTCCTAACAAATCGTAATTTAGGTGGTTATGAAATACAGGGAGTAGGACATGGAGATCTTATTCAGGATGATGACGGAAATTGGTGGTTAATACATCTTGGGTTCCGCCAGTCGGGACAATGGGAGGCATATCATCATTTAGGTCGAGAAGTGTTCTTGACTCCTATTAATTTTAGAGAAAATGGTTGGTTTACAGCTGGATATAATGGGACAACAACTAAGTCTTTCAGTATAAATAATATATCTAGAGATGTTATTCAAAATGAGAAAAAATCCTATACTTTTGAAAATACAGACTGGGATAAGGAGTGGTGTTATCTTCGTATACCTAATAGTGCAAATTATAAATTTACTAGAAATAAATTAAGTCTAAGAGGGACTGAGATAACACTTGATAAGGAGGATTCACCAACATTTATTGGACTTCGTCAAAGAGATTTTAATGCGAATATTTCTTGTGATATATCTATATTTGATGGAGAATCAGGAATAACTCTATATATGGACGAAAATCATCATTATGATTTGGCAATACGAAAAAAAGGGAATGGGTATGAGGTAATTAAAAAGCTAAATATTGGTGATATTAAATCAGTAGAAAAAACTGTATGTCTAGAGAAGAATAATATATCTCTTGTTATTAATGCAAGCAATAGATATTATAGTTTCTATATTAGATCAGGAGATGAAGAAGTTTATCTTGGAAAGGCTCAAACAAAATATCTTTCCTCAGAGGTTGCTGGAGGATTTACAGGCGTAATTATCGGATTATATGCGTATGGTTCAAGCTATTGTAATTATGCGGAATTTACAAATTTTAAATGTAAATATATTTGAGTTGCTAAATTAGTATATATTATGGAAATAAATATTTTTGCTAAAAAGGATTTAATATTTATATAAAATGAGGAAATACTAACCATATATTATTTAAAGTATTAGGGAGGTATTTATGAGTAAAGAACTTCAAAAAAATCTTGGATTCTTAGCTGCTTTGTCTACAGTTATAGGAGTAGTAATAGGTTCAGGTGTATTTTTTAAACCACAAGCAATATATACTGCAACAAATGGAGCTCCAGGATTAGGAATTCTAGCATGGATTTTAGGGGGACTTATAACTATAGCTGGTGGACTTACAGCTACTGAAGTATCTGCAGCTATCCCAAAGACTGGTGGTATGATGATTTATATTGAAGAGATATATGGAAAAAGACTTGGCTTTTTAACCGGATGGATGCAAACTGTTTTATTCTTTCCTGGTACTATTGCAGCCTGTGCTGTAATATTTGCACAACAAACGTCAGAACTTTTAGGTTCTACTTCAGATAATATGAAACTTGTGTTACCAATATCATTAGGAATAATAATATTAACATCATTTTTAAATACTATTGGCTCATCTTTTGGAGGATATATTCAGACTATAGCAACTATTGGGAAATTAGTTCCATTAGTACTGATTATAGTGTTTGGATTTATAAAGGGAAGTAGTACATCAGTATTTAATCCTATGGTAGGTCCTGGAGTCAATACTATAACTACCTTAGGTGAGATTCTTATATCTACGTTGTTTGCTTACGATGGATGGATAAATGTAGGAGCTATCGCTGGAGAAATGGAATATCCAGGTAAAGATTTACCTAAAGCTATAGTAGGCGGATTATCATTAGTAATGGTAGTTTATCTCACTATTAATATTGCTTATTTATGGGTAGTCCCAGCAAGTGAGTTAGCAAATGTCACATCTCCAGCCTCTCTTGTGGCTACAAAGATCTTTGGACCAATTGGAGGTAAATTAATTTCTATTGGTATATTAATATCAGTATTTGGTACATTAAACGGATATTTACTAACAGGACCTAGAGTATCATATGCACTATCTACAGGTGGATTAATACCTGGAAGTAAGATGCTTTCAAAAGTAAATAAGGGGAGCTCTCCTTATAATGCAATATGGTTAGTTGCAATTATTTCTAGCATATATGCTTTAACCGGCCAATTTAACTTATTAAGTGATTTAACTGTATTTGCAGTATGGGTATTTTATGTACTTACATTTATAGGAGTAATTATACTTAGAAAGAGTAAACCTGATCTTACTAGACCATATAAGGTTCCCTTATATCCAATAATTCCTGTAATAGCCATATTAGGAGGAGCTTTTGTTGTAATAAATCAGCTGTTTACATCACCTATTATATCATTAGGTGGAATTATTATAACTATTATAGGATTGCCAATTTATCAATATAGGAGCAAAAAAGAGTTAGATAAATAATTTTTTAATCTAATTTTAATCTTTCTTATATTTTAGATTAATTTTCTAAGTATATTATATAACCATGATGAGCAAGGAAAGAAAATCGTGGAGGTAATATAAATGGAAAGAAATGAAATGATTGAAGTTTTAATGAGAAAAGCTAATGTAAGTCTTGAAGAGGCTGAAGAGGCATTAGAAAAATGTAATGGTGATGTTTTAGATGCTATTGTTTATTTGGAGAGAATTGGAAAGGTAGGAAATGATGAAGTTACTACTATAATTGAAGTGAAAGAAGAGGATCAAAAACAAGAAAATAAAGGTCATGAAGAAAAGTGTGGTGGCATTGGAGAAATTATAGGAAGAATATTTAAGTTTATTGGTAAATTTATAAGAAAAGGAAATGAAAATAATTTTGAAATAAGAAAAGAAAATGAAAAACCAATAAAAATTTCTTTGACAATATCCATACTGCTATTAATATTTTTATTTGTACCTAGTATGGTATTATTAATAGTTGGATTATTCTGTGGATATAAATATTCAATTTCTGGTCCTAACATTAAATATAATGGAGTAAATGAAGTTTTTGAACATGTGTCAAAATCAGCAGATAATATAAAAAAAGACTTTAAAGAAGGTTATGAAAAGTAATATATAAATTAAGTTAAGGGACTTTGAAAAAATCAAGGCCTCTTAATTTTTTTATGACTAGATATAATAAATAAATGATATAATTTAATAATTAAGATTAAAAATAATTTTATTTAGGCCATAGATATGGAGGATTATTTATGGAAAAACTTAAATTAGTAGATAAATTAAAAGAAAAAGTAAATGTAAGTTACGAAGATGCAAAGAATGCTTTAGAAAGTACTGATTGGGATATTCTAGATGCTATTGTTTACTTAGAGAATACAGGAAAAATTAGAAGACCTACTAACAGTGTATTTTATACTAATGAATATAAAGAAACTTATAATGATAAAAATGAAGTGGCTAATATTTATAAAAATAAAAAGGAGAATAAATATAAAAGTAGAAATAACTTCGAAGGAATTTTTGAATCTGTATGTAAATATATAGATACATGTAATAATATTTTTTTTGAAATAATAAGGGAAAAAAGAACAATTTTAAGAGTTCCCCTTACAGTAGTAATAGTACTTTTATTTTTTACTTTTTGGATTGTAATACCTTTAATGCTTGTTGGGTTATTCTTTGATATAGAGTTCTATATATCGTCTGGAAAAGTTAATACAGAAAAGGTTAATAAGGTATTTAGTAAAATATCAATAAATATTAAAAAAATAAAAAATGAGTCAAAAAAGAGGTCTAAAAATGGTTAAAATTTTAATTGTTGAAGATGAAGAGAAAATAGCAAGATTTATAGAGCTTGAATTAATACATGAAGGTTATGAAGTAATAAAAGTAAATAACGGGAGGGCAGGGCTTGAAATAGCAGAGAAGGGGGAGGTGGATTTAGTTATCCTTGATGTTATGCTTCCTGAAATTAATGGGCTTGAAGTATTGAGAAGGCTTAGAAAAATTTCTGATATTCCTATTATAATGCTTACTGCAAGAGATGCTGTTATGGATAAGGTGTCAGGACTTGATGCAGGTGCAGATGATTATATAACAAAGCCTTTTGCAATAGAAGAGTTACTTGCGAGGATAAGAACAGCTCTTAAAAAGAGAGTAGTTTCAGTAAAAAAGGACATTAATGTATTAAGATGTGGCTTATTATCATTAGATAAGATGAGACGCAAAGTAATGTATGATAACACAGAAATTGAGTTAACTAATAGAGAGTTTACTTTGCTACAAATACTAATGGAAAATAAGAATATAGTATTAACTAGAGATGTACTTATAGAAAAAGTGTGTGGTTATGATTATATTGGAGAGACAAATGTAATAGATGTTTATATAAGGTATTTAAGAACAAAAATTGATGATAATTTTAAGGTGAAAATAATAACAACAGTTCGTGGTGTAGGGTATGTAATAAAAGATGAGTAGGAAAAATAAAACAAAAAATGTTACATCTATTGCAATAAAAATTAACTCTACTTTTGTAAGAAAGTTATTCTTTAAATTTCTGATACTTGATATATTTTTAGTACTAATATTAACTGGTTTTTGGTGCTTTCAAGGGGAAATGAATTTTTATGGAGAGTTTGTACCAAATGCACAGAGAACATTTAAATTTTATCCTATAGAAACAGCTAACTATAAAGTAGTTTGGGATAATGGGAAGACTATGGTTATGGATGCTAGCACCTTATTATATAGTATTAGAAAAATAATTATGGCTATAGGAATAATAGAGGGAATATTTTTATTAGACGAAATAATATTTGGTACAGCAAAAACTAGAAAAATTTTAAAGCCTCTTAATGAAATAGCAGAAACAGCAAGTAGGCTTAGTAATATAGATTTTGATGAACAAAAGTTTCAAAACCTTGAGGATGCTATATCTAGAATAAGCCCTGTAACCTCTGATGAGAGAATACATATTGGGGACAGTGAACTTCAAGGCTTAGAGGATGCAATAAATAAGCTGTTAGATAGAATGAGAGATTCTTATAGGCAGCAGGCAAGATTTGTTTCAGATGCATCACATGAACTAAGAACTCCAATTTCAGTAATTCAAGGTTATGCAAATATGCTAGATCGTTGGGGTAAAGATGATGAAAGTGTATTAGAAGAGTCAATTGAAGCCATAAAAAGTGAATCTGAAAATATGAAGAATTTAGTTGAACAGTTATTGTTCTTAGCTAGAGGTATTAATGGTAAAACTCAACTTACACCAAAAGAATTTTTACTTAATGATATGATAAACGAGGTTTTTGAGGAATCCAAGATGATAGATAGAAATCACATATATAGCTATATTAATTCAGAAGAAATAAATATTTATGGAGATATGGGCTTACTAAAGCAAACAGCTAGAATATTAGTGGAAAATGCATCAAAATACACTCCTGATGGTGAAAATATAATACTTAGAACAGGTATAAATGATAAGGGTGAACCGTATTTTTATGTTCAAGATAATGGAATAGGAATTGATGAAAAAGATGTACCTCATATATTTGAACGTTTCTTTAGAGCTGATACAGCAAGAGTTAGAAAAAATGGGGGTACAGGATTAGGACTATCAATAGCAAAGTGGATTATTGATAGCCATAAAGGATATTTTAGTATTTTAAGTAGAAAAGAAATAGGCACAAGGATAACTGTATTTTTACCACAAAAGTTATAATAAGTCATATAACAAAATGGAAATGTGGAATCAGATAAGAAGGTTGATATGGTTAAAATTTACTTATAATAAAAGGCAATGCTATAGAGTATTGCCTTTTTTAGGTTTCGATTAAATAATATAATTTTATTTATAATAACATTTACTGAAATTTTATAAGTTCATTTTTAATTATTTATTGTATATAGGCTGTAAAAATAATTTTTGTTATTTATTAGTTCATCAAATGTTCCGTATTCAACAATACTTCCGTGATTTAATACAATTATGCAATCATATTTCATTAAAATCTTTTTAATTAATTTATGGGTTACAACTATAGCTGTAAGATCGTTTTTTTCGATAATTATATTTTCTATTTTACTTGAAATTTCATTGTCGAGATTAGCTGTAGCTTCATCTAATATTATTACAGATGTTTTCTTTAAAAAGGCTCGTGCAATAGATATTCGTTGCTGCTCTCCACCGGATAAATTATTACCGCTTTCATGAATTATTGAATCTAATCCATTTGGTAAACTTTTCATTAAGTTTTGTAGTTCTGAATCATTTATTACCTTTAATATTTCTTCATTACTATAGTTCTTAAACATTGTGATATTATTTCTTAGAGTATCGTCAAACATAATTATTCTTTGATGAATTATAGAAAATCTATCACATAAATCGGCTTTATTTATATTTTTAATATTCTGATCTCCTATAGTAATATCTCCATCATACTCTTCATAATATTTCATAATTAATTTAACTAATGTTGATTTCCCAGAACCGCTATTACCAACTATGGCATATTTTTTGCCCTGCTCAAATTTGAAATTAATATTTTTTAAAACTAACTTCTCATTGTCATATCTAAAATTCAAATTATGAATTTCTATTGGAGTGCATTTTATTAGTGGATTTCCAGCAGTATTAGATTCATTTGAATTATTAAGAATTTCTTCTATTTTTAATTTTAATGATTTAGTAGATTTTAATTTAACTAATTGTCTAGAGGCTTCCCTAATTGGATTTGTAACATAATTTGATATTTGCATTGTCCCTAAAAATGTTCCTAAAGTAATTTTTCCAATCAAAACAAGGTATATAGAAAATATCATTTGAATAATTCCAACAATATAATTTAAAGTATATTGTACAATAACAGAAGTGTCTTGATATTTGCTTACATTATATCTTGAATCCTCTACATTATTGGTTAAGTCATTATACAATGTTTTTGTTTGATTTTCTGCATTAAAACTTTTAATAACTTCAAATCCGTTGAATATATCTTTTATTTTAGCATTATACTTTTCTAAAAAATCAAAAAATATTCTTTGCTTGTCAGATAATTTTTTACCAATAATCATTGGTATTATCAATGGAATAAAAGATAATATTAACGTAACAATTGCTATTAATGGTTCATAAACAAACAATGCTATTGTAGCCACCGCAAAAGTAATTATATTCTCTAAAATAACAGGTATATTACTAAAATAATTTTCCTGAATTGAATTAATATCATTATTTAAAATAGATATATATTTACCACTATTTTTTTTATTGAAATTATTTATATCTTTTGATAAAACTGCATAAAAAATATCAATCTTTATTTGAGTATTAACATTTTTTATGAATTTCCTATTATAGAAGCATTGAAAATTATTAATTAAAAAGAAAAATACTAAAAAAAATGTTCCCAACAATATTAAATTTGTTATTCCATTTAAGCTACCTTGCATAGCTACATCGGCTAATCCCTTCATAAAAAGTGACCATATTACCATTGAAATAGCTGAAAGTATATCACTTATTATTAAAGGCAAAAAAACTTTTAGATTGGAATAGAAATATGTACTTAAAGTTATTTTATTATTCTTCATTATAGAGCTCCCCATTTTTATTTGAATTATATGAAAATAATAATTTGTATATAAAATAATATTTGAAATTTTATCTTTTACAAACGAATTGTAAAAAATAACCTCACAATATAACTTATATTATAACATATTGAATATTTTTACAAGTATGGTATTATTTTTAAGAGGTGATTTTTTATGGGTATGAATATATATTAATAGATGAAAAGTAAATATAAGGATTATTATCAATAATAAAATTGGGGGAGAGGAATTATTATAATGGTATAAAAATCTATTATGATAAATTATAAACAATGAAAAAATATTTACTTAAAAATAGAATAATGATGTTACTTTTTATAGTAGCAGTTCCTTTATCATGTTATTTTTCAATTAAGTTTGCATTATCATTTGAGCCAATCATAAATTCGGCTATTGATAAAAACTTTAATATGTTAAAAATAGCGGCAATGTGGTTTAGCATATACGCTATATTAGATTGTATTTTTCTTTTGATAGTAAAGTATATTAGAGAAAATATATTGAAGGAAACTTATATAAATATTAAAAAAGATTTGTTTTCTAAAATTATAAAAATGAATATAGAAACATTTAATGAAGATAATACTGGAAGCTATATTTCTATTTTGGATAATGATGTTAAATTACTAGGTGATAGTTATTTTAGTAGTGTTTTATCTATATATAGTGTTATTATGAGCTTTATATTTTCTTTTGTAACTGTCTCTCTTCTGAATTATATAATCACTATACTTTTAATAATAGTTGCTATTTGTTCAATTATAATTCCAAAATTTTTGAATAAAAAGTTAGCTAATTTACAGGACAAGTATTCAGAATCCATGAAAAAATATACTTCTCAAATTAAAGATTTTTTTGAGGGGTTCCAAGTTATAAAAAGTTTTAATGTTCAAGATAAGGTTATAAGAAGTCATAATCAATATAATGAAATTAGAGAGCAAAGTGGTTGTGATTCTAGGAAAACTGTATATTTAGCAGGATGGATATCTATGTTATTTAGTTCCATAATGTATGTAATTACCTATATTGCTGGTGGATATTTTGCTATTATAGGAGCAATGTCTGTTGGATTAGTAATTTCATTGTCTCAGCTTATAGGAGGGGTGGTTGCGCCTTTAGAGCAATTACCATCTATATTGGCTGAAATACATTCAACATTAAAAATAAGAAATAAATTACAAGAAATTATAACAATGAAATCTGTTGAGGAAAAAGGAAGAGTTTTAGATAAGTTGCCTTCGGAGATTTCTATGAAAAATATATCATTTTCTTATAATAATTCAGATATTAAGGCTATAAGCGACATAAGTTTAAATTTTAAAGAATATAAAAAGTATGCAATTGTAGGGGAAAGTGGAAGTGGTAAAAGTACTATTGCTAAGTTGCTATTAAATTTTTATAAATGTAATAGTGGAGAAATTAAGTTTGATGATGTTGAGATTTCTAAAATAGATTCTAGTTATTTATATAAGTCAATTGGTTATATACATCAAAATATATTTATATTTGATGATACATTAAAAAATAATATAACTTTATATAATGACTATAAAGATGAAGATATAATGAAGGTAATTGAATTATCAGGATTATCTGAATTCGTAAAAAGGCTTTCTAATGGCATATATACTAATATAGGGGAAAATGGGAATACATGCTCTGGTGGTGAAAGACAAAAAATAGGCATAGCAAGGGCATTAATATGTAGATCTAAATTTCTAATTTTAGATGAAGCTACCTCAAGTTTAGATAATATTACAGCTAGCCAAATTACTAATAGTGTACTTAGTTTAAAGGATACTTCAAGTATAGTTATTACTCATCAATTAAATTATAATTTATTGAGTAAGTGTGACTATATATATGTTATGAAAAATGGACGAATAATTGAAGAAGGAAAGTTAGATCAATTGATAGATAATAAATTATATTTTTATAATTTATATAATGTAAATGAAAAATATAATGGAGTATAGATATTAATATTCTTAAATTAATTATAAATAAATTCGTGTTTAAAAGAGGTTAAGGTTTATTTATAGATTTAGATAATAAGAAGAATGGTAAATTAAAATGCACCCAAAATATTAAGTATAATATTTGAGGTGCATTCTTTATATAAATTTCATTTAGATAGAAGAATATAAGCTATTATTTAAATGTTTCTGGATAGAAAGCTTCAGCTAACTTTTCTAAGCAGTCAAATGTTCTATATCCATATCCCATAAGTTCAGTGTAATCAACAGTCATAATGTTTTTGTTTTTTATTGCTTCAACGGTTTGAAGTGTAGGTTCTGCTAATATTCTATCTACAGCATCAGCATCTACAGCAGCATTTTTATTTGCTGTTACATAAACGATGTGATCTGGATTAGTAGAAATTATATTCTCTAATGATACAGAACCACCTTTTTCAATAACATTATCTGCGTTTAAAATATTTAACATTTCTTTTTGTAGTGAAGCATTGGCACCATAAGCAGTAAATGATTCACCACTATAATTAACTATTAACATAACCTTTTTTCTTTCAGTATTAGTGGGAATCTTTGATTCAATATAATCTAAGGTAGTTTGTAGTGAATCAGCTAATTTATTTGCTTTATCTTGAACATCAAATATAACCCCTACATTTCTAACATCTTGAATAATTGTATCTAGAGTTATATCAGTATTCATTTTACTTGCTAATTGAACATAAGTATTAATTCCAACTTCATTTAGGCTTGGTATCGTACCATATCTATCATCCTTAAATGATGCAGATCTTCCGATAACTAAATCGGCACCAGATCCTACAACAACTTCTTTAGCAACATCACCTTTAGTAGCAATAGCAGGTATAGCTTCATAATCAGCTTTTAATTCTTCAGGAATTGGAGTATCTAAATCTCCTGTTCCAATTATAGAGTCTTTTAAGCCTAAAGTTAAAAGCAATTCAGTTGAAGTTTGGTTATTTGTAATAACTTTCTTTGGAGCTTCAGTAAATGTTTGCGTGTATACATTTCCTTCAGAGTCAAAAGCATCAAAGCTTACTGGATAAGTTGTTTTATTGGCAGATTCATCTACTGAAGTAGAAGCTTGAGTTCCATTTGAAGATGAATCTGAGGTTTGAGTTTTATTACCACATCCTACAAAAACTGTTGTAGCTAATGCTAAAGATGTAAGTAAAAGTAAAGATTTTTTATTCATATTAATTCCCCTCTCGATTTAAACATTTAAATTTATAATAGTTATATTAATTTTTAAGAATTATAAAGCTGGTGGTAAGTATTCAATTGAAAGTTTATTAGTAATAGGATTTATATAAACATTTGAATCAACATCATAAACTTCCTTTATCATTTCTTCTGTTATAACTTTACTTGGAGCACCATGACATACAATATTTCCATCTTTTAAGACATAAAGCTCATCACAAAATTGAGAAGCTAATGTTAAGTCATGTAATGCGGCTAAAACGCATATATTTAGCTTTTTAACGATTGACATGACCTCTAATTGATATTTTATATCCAGGTGATTAGTAGGCTCGTCTAAAATTAGTATTTTAGGACTTTGAGTTATTGCTCTAGCTAATATAACTCTTTGTTTTTCACCACCTGATAATAGACTGAAGCTTTTTTGAGCAAAGTCTATCATTCCAACTTGAGCTAAAGCTTTAAGAGCCATATCATAATCAGTTTTATTATCTTGTTCTAATAATCCCTTATAAGGGGCCCTGCCCATTAATACTATATCTATAACTTTAAAGTCAAAGTTAATATTATTAAATTGGCTAACTACACCAAGGGTTTTAGCAAGGGATTTTTTATTATAAGTATTTATGTCCTTATCAGATATAAATACTTCTCCAAAGCTTGGCTTTATAACGCCGTATATAGCTTTTAATAGTGTGGACTTACCACTTCCATTTGGACCTATTAATCCGATGAATTTATTATTAGTAACTGCTAAATCAATGCCTTTTACAATTTCTTTTTTAGATAAAGTAACCTTTAATTCTTTAACTTTTAAATCCATTAAAATCACCTACTTATCTCCGTATCCGAAGCCCTTTCTTAATAAGATATAAACGAAGAATGGAGCTCCAACTAAACCGGTAATAATACCAATGGATAATTCTGCATTAGGTATAGTAATTCTTGCAAAAACATCAGCCCAAATTAAGAATATAGCTCCTAAAAGTATGGATGTTGGTACTAACCTTTTATGATCAGATCCAACTAAGGATCTTGAAATATGAGGAATTATTAATCCAACAAATCCTATGATTCCACAGTTAGCAACTAAGATACCTGTTAATAAGGAGGTAATTATCATATAAAGTCTTCTGTAAAAATTTAAGTTAAGACCTAAAGTCATTGATGCTTCATCTCCCATTAATATTAGGTTTAGTGTTCTTCCTTGAGTTAAGAAGAAAATACAGCATATAGTTACAGCTATAATAACAAATCCTATATTTTGCCACTTGGCAGTTGCTAGAGAACCCATTGTCCAAAACTTTACGCTTTGCATTCCTTCAGCATCGCTAGCAATGGAAATTATAAAATTAGATAAAGAGTTACATAAAGCACTAACAACAGTTCCTGAAAGAACTAATTTAGCAGAAGACATTTTACTTCCTATTGAAGATAGTGCTAATACTAATATAGAAGCACCTAAAGCACCTAAGAAGGCCCAAAGGGATATGCTACTAATTGAAAATAAGCTGAATGAACCTATGCCTAACATTATAGAGAAGGTTGCACCTAGTGATGCACCAGAAGAAATTCCTAAAATATATGGCTCTGCTAATGGATTTTGAACAGTTGCCTGCATTATTGTTCCACATATAGCAAGTCCAGCTCCTACAGCTATTGCAAGTAATACCCTAGGCATTCTAATTAGCCAAATAACATTGTAGGTTGATAGATTGGTTACTTCAGCTGGATCTCCTAAGGATAGTCCAAATAGCTTATTTAATATTATGCTGTAGGATATAGAAGGTTTTATTTTAAGCGAACCAAGAGATACTGATAAAATCACAGAAATAATTAAAACTATAATTAAGCCTAATATAAATAAATTAAAAGATTTTTTCAGTTTCTTATTTTTCTCATAAGAAGTATTTAAAACATCTTGCATAGTAACATCCTTTCTTGAACTATTATTGAAGTTAATGTATACTTAATATTATAAAAATTAATTGATAATAATTATCATTTCCACAAGGTATTATAATATAGAAAAAATAGCAGTAGAATATACTAAAATAAAAACATGGACAATTATTTAAATTTTTCATATGTATTTGAAAGGAGCTTATTTATTTGAAAAGTGTTAGGAAAAGTGAGCTAATAGAGGAATTCAGAAAAAATACTTTTGAGGTTTTTAGAATAGAGAGATTTACCAAGGAGTCTATATATACTAAAAACACTTATGTTACTAATCTTTCAGCATTTATTTTTCCTATAAAGGGAAAAGCTAAAATAGAGTTTGATGATGAAGTTTTTATTGCAGAACCCGGTAAGGTAATTCACGGCTGCAAAAAGAAGAATTTATCTTTTAAGGTTTTAGGAGAGGAAGAATTCGAGCATATAAATATTTATTATATTGCAGATGAATATTTAGATCCTGATTCCTATATGAATTCAACTTTTGAATTTAGGACAAGCAACTATGATGAAATATTAAAATCACTAGAGGAGCTTATAGAAATATCTTCAAAACATAAATTAATATCAAAGGTTAATCTTCAAATACAAACTTCTTTATTCTTAAGAGAGCTTTTTACAGATTATAACTATAAAAAAGAATTAGATGAAAAAGAATTTACTTTAAAGATAAGTAAATTTATTTCAGAAAATTATATGGAAGAAATTACATTGAGTTCACTTTCAGAAAGATATGGAGAAAAGTCCAATAGAATTTCATATTTATTTAATAAGCATCTAAATATTCGTCCAATAGATTATTTAATCCAATGTAGAATGGCTGTTGCATACAGATTATTAAATGAAGGTTTTTCAGTGAAAGATGTTTCTAGAAAAGTTGGTTATAATGATGAGTTTTATTTTAGTAGGCTATTTAAAAAAAGTTTTGGAGTTACTCCAAGTAAGTTAAAGAAAGGATAGAAAAGATGAAAGGAACTATTTTAACTAGAACAGCTTTTGAAAGAGAAATTTTTATTTATTTACCATATGGATATGATATGTCGAATAAAAAATACCCAGTGATTTATGCACATGATGGAGATAAATTTATAAAGTTTTTAAGTAGGATAATTGATGGAATAGAAGAAGGGTTTGAAAATAAATCATTAGAAGAGCATATAATAGTTGGTATCACACCTTTTGATAGACTAAATGAATATACTCCATGGCCTGCAAATGCTAATCATGAAAGATTTCATGATTTTGAAGGAAAAGGTGATGAATACTTAGAGTTTTTAATAAATGATTTACAAAGTTATATTGAAAAAGAGTTCAGGGTAAGTAGTAGTAAAAATGATAGAAAAATTATGGGGCATTCCCTTGGTGCTTTGATTTCTTTATATTCAGTTTTTAGAAATAATAATTACGGTAAAATAGCAAGCATGTGTGCTTCACAATGGTATAATAATTGGATTAAATTTATTGAAGAAGAAAAATTAATAAATAATGATTTTAAACTTATTATTATTGCCGGGAAAAAAGAAGGACATAGAAAAGTTAGTATTCAGAAGGATATGCCTAAGTTCTCAAATATGTCTTATGAAATATTCAAGAAACGTATAGGTGAACAAAATATAAAGATAGTTTGGGATGATTTTGATCATCATGAAAATATATTAAATAGACATAAAATTGCATTAGAGTTTCTTTTAAAAAAGGAATAGATAAATAAAAGAGGACTGCTATTATAAATAACATGTCCTCTTTCATTTATTAAGCTATATTAAGGAGCAAGTATTCCGAAGAATCCACCAATTACTCCTATTACAAGTAATAAGCCTATGCAAGCAACAGGAGTCCATTTCTTTTTCTTAATTAAGTAGTATAACATTAATGTCATAAGTAGTGGAATCATTTGAGGCAGAACACCATCTAATATATTTTGAATATTAATTACAGCATCTCCATTTGGTATTTCAATAGTTAAGCTTGTTGCACCATAGTTTGAAGTAAGAGCTCCAACTATAAATACACCTAGCATTGAAGCTGAACGTGTAAATTCTTTAGCATTTTTAGTTAATATATCAATTGCCTTTGAACCTAAGTTATAAGACCAATGCATTAACCAATATCTAATTCCAAATTGAACAGCATTAAATATTAATAAGAACAATATTGGACCAGCTAAAGAACCATCAATAGCCATATTAGCTGTAATACCAGCAGTAATTGGAACTAATGTAAGCCAGAAAATAGCATCTCCAATTCCACCTAAAGGACCCATTGCAGCAACGCGGACAGCTCTTATAGTATTGGTATCAGCTTTTTGTTGTTCTAATGATAATATTATACCCATAACAAAAGTAACAAGGAAAGGATGAGTGTTAAAGAATTCTAAGTTATGTTTCATTGACTTTGAAAGGTCTTCCTTATCAGTATGGATTTTTTCAAGTCCAGGTAATATTCCGTATAGCCAACCACCAGCTTGCATTCTCTCATAGTTAAATGAAGCTTGCAAGAATAATGAACGCCAAACCATTTTATTTAAGGTTTTCTTATCAAGTGGTTTAGCAGGAGTCAAATCTTTATATAATGTATTGTTAGATTCCATCTTCTTCATCTCCTCCTATCCCTATATTTCCTGTAACAGATTTCATTTTTACATTATTTTGGAAGTCGTAGATAGCAACTGCAATTCCGATGAACGCAATTAATAATAACGCAGATCCAGATAAACCTTCTATTTTACCTATAATAGTTGCAAGTGCAAAGCCTGCAAAATAAATTCCCCATAAGTCCTTTGATAACATAATACGTAATAAAATTGCAAATCCAACATAACGCATCATTTTACCAGCAGCACTAAGTCCATTCATAATTCCACTGTATTTATCAGCGAAATTTGATAAAGTTTCACCAGCAGCATTACCACCGATTAATCCTATAACAACTATAATTGCAAATGCTAATCCTAAAGCAGCCATTGCTCCATAGTTAAGTTTTTCAATACCTTTTACATCTGCATTGTCAGCATATTTATCAGCCTTTGACATTAAAGGTGACATAAGTGTAAATAAGAAAGTAACAAAATATTGTCCAATTAATGCAAATGGAACAGCTAGCCCAACAGCAGCTGATGGTTCTAATTTAGAAGAAACAGCAAATACTACTGCCATTATTCCTCCAAGAACAGGATTTGGAGGTTGAGCTCCTCCGATAGGCATACTTCCAATTTGAATTAATTGATAAGTACCACCAACTACAAGTCCAGTGTTTAAATCTCCAAGAATTGCTCCAACAACAGCTCCGGATACGATTGGTTGATATAATGATTCCAAGAAATTATATTGGTCGATACCTGCAATAAAGGCAAATACTGCAACCAATAGAATTTGTATAATGTTAAAATCCATTTTGCATTCCCCCTGTATTATTTAAAAATCTTTTCGATATTTTCAGAACTTTCAGTAGGAACTCTTCTTATTTCAAGCTCTACGCCTAGTTCTCTTAACTTTCTGAATGCTTCTACGTCTTTGTCATCTACTGCGACTGAACCAGCAACTTGTCTTTTCCCTTCAGCCATATGCATGTTTCCAATATTAACTTTTTTTATTGGAACGCCACCTTCAACAAGTTTTAACACATCAGAAGGATTTTCACAAACTATAAATATAAGTTGTTTAGCACTAGCCTTGTGAATAGTATTTATAGTTTTTTCTATTGTCCAATAACGAGTTGAAGCGTAAGCTGGTGCACACATATCCATTAGGCCTTGTCTAAGTTTATCTCCAGCTACAATATCATTTGCAACTAGAATTAAGTTTGCACCAATGGAACTACACCATTGAGTTGCAACTTGTCCATGAATTAATCTATTGTCTATTCTTGTTAATACTATATTTGGCATATTATCACCTCCTTTAATAATTAGTAGAAATCAATTAGATTTACTATTCTTAGATAATTATACATATAATGTAATGAATAATCTTTACACTTTTTAGTGTTTGTTTTATTTTTTTTAACAACGTTTACAAAATTAGCAGGAAAAAGTTACTTTTTGTAAAAAATTAGGGCATAATACTTTGTAAAAAATATGTTTAATGTTATTATTATGATATATTAAAAATTTTCTAATATTATTACTATTAATAACATAATAAATAGAATAATATTCATATTTCATTGAATATAGTTAATTATGTAAATGTATTATTTATATATAAATAATACATTTATAAAACCTTCTTTTATTTAAAAGTGTATTGAGAATAAAAATAACACGCTTAAGACTTAGGTATAATTTTTAATGAAAGTGATATTTATAATTTAATAGAGAGGTGACTGGTTATGTATGATAAAACAACAAGTGCTCACTTTAGAAAGTATGGCTCTATTTATGATGAAGTTAAAGATGTTAATAAAGAGGATTTAATAGAAAAACAAATTGTAACTAGTGATAAAGTTATTTCAAGTCTATATAATTTCTTAGAACCAGTATATATAGAAATTGTTGAAGGTATGGCATCAATAGTAATAAGCGATTCAAATAATGGTGATTTTAAGTTATTTACAGTTCATAGAAATTTAGAAATAAAACCTAATATGTATTTCAATATTATTCCAATGACAGAACAAGCTAAGTTTAATTTAATAATACCGTCAAACTATAACCTTAAACTTGAATTTTTAAATCCACCTTATGTTTATAATAGAATATTACCCACTATAAACATCCCTGAAATAATGGCTTATTATTATACAATTAAAAGTCCAAACTATAAATTTAAGGGGGAGAAGCATAATTTATATGAATTAACATTTGTTGACAATGGAACTTTGGATACATCAATTGATAATGTTGATTATACGCTAAATGCATCTGATCTAATTATATATGGTAAAAATCAATTTCATACACAGTCTGTAAATAATGATTCCTCTTGTTCGTATATAACAATTATGTTTGATATGGAATGTGATGATGATAGTTTGATATGTAATAAGGTATTTCATTGTAGGAAAGAATTGTACAAGGCTATAAGGGTTTTTGCAAAAAATATATCAAGTACAATGCCATATTCAGAAAACTTAATCTTATGTAATTTTCATGAAATTATTATTAGATTATTCCAATATGACTATTTAGGTGTTGATGATGCTAAGATATCTATGGAATCACATCAACATTTCCAAGATGAATTATTAGAAAGAATACTTGAATATATTGATAAGATGGTTTGTTCTCCAATTAGTATAGAAGAGCTTTGCAATAAATTCTCAGTTTCTAGATCCTCTTTACAAACATTGTTTAAGAATAATCTAAATACTTCACCAAAGAAGTATATTAATGATTTAAAATTATCTAGAAGTAAGCAATTAATTAAAGAAAACAAATATACTATTAGTGAGATATCATTTATGTTAGGATTTAATTCAATACATTACTTTTCAAGGGCATTTACTCAGCATTACGAAATAAGCCCTAGTGAATATGCTCAAACTTTATTCAAGGCATAGTAAAATGGCTAAATCAGAATAGTTTTAATTTTGATTTAGCCTAATTTTCTTATTTTTTTATAGGATATTTTGAATTGAATATCTAGATATAGTTATTACAGTATTTTTAGCAACTTCAACTTCAACATTTTCTTTTGCTACAGATACTATTTTACCGTAGATTCCACCACAAAACATTATCTTCATACCTGGCTTTAATTCAACATGAATATCTTTAAGCTCTGAAGTTCTTTTTTTTATATTTTTAGCGGATATAAATATTAATATTAATGCAATTATTCCAGCTAATACTGCGACAGTAATGCATGTCCATATAACTACTTCCCAATTTATCATTATTAGATACCATCCTCACTTTCAGCGTCTTCATGAACTATAAATTCAAATTTTACAACGCCACTTTTACCTACTTCAATTGCTGATTCAGATAAAGAAGATAGATCTTCTATAATATCTTTAGTCATAGATATTTCTAGTAGCATAGGTAGGTTTGTGCCACCGATTACTTCCATTGGTTTTTCTATTTCTGTTTTTACTTCAACTAAAGTTTTAAATGGTGAGCCTCCAGCTAAATCACTAAGAGCTAAAATACTTTCACAGTTATTTAAATTTTTTAATGAATTATAATATTTTTCTTTTAAAGTTTCTGTTGAATCTGTTTCTTCAAAGTCAACATATTCTATATTGCTATGTTCTCCTGCAATTAGTTTTAAGGATGTGTGTAATCCTGATGCAAAGTTTCCATGACCACTTATTATTAATCCTATCATTTTTATCATCTCCTATACTAGATTGTACAATATTTTAAACAATTAATTTATTTACAAGTGTAAGTGTATAATGTAACACCTTTAACAACACGATTTACTTCTCCAGATGGACAAGGGTTGTCAGGAGTTAACTCCATTGATAAAGATTTTAATACTGCTAAAGTTTGAGCAAAAGTGATATAAGCTAAACCTAACTCAGCATTATTTAATTTATGATTAATATCATAAGCATATGTGTAGTCAGCTAAAGCTTTTAATTCATCATTAGGTTTATTAGAAATAACAGCTAATTTATTGTTCTTTCTTTGACTACTTATTTCTTTTATTAAATCAAGCTCATATTTATAAGTAAATTCATCATCACTTACATAGACTACTGTTAATGTAGAATCATCAATAATTGATTTTGGGCCGTGTCTAAAGCCTAATGGAGTATCAAATACTGCAACAGTTTTACCAGCTGTTAATTCAAGCATTTTTAAAGACGACTCTTGAGACACTCCTTTTAGAACATTGCTACCTAAATAAACAATTCTATTAAAGTCATATTTATCAATTATATTAGAGGCAACTTCAAAGTCTGTATTTAAGAACTTTTCAGTTGCTAAAGATATATCAGTAATTATTTTCGATTTTTCATCTAACTCATCAAGGTTAAAACATAAGTATGCTGCTAAATACATGTTAGTGAAGCTTGATGTCATAGCAAAAGATTGATCATGAGTTTCATCAGTAAGATTTATTGCATAACAATTATTAAGTTCCTTTGTCATTTTAGATAGAGCGCCATTTTTGTTACATGTAATAAATAAATTGTATAGATTTTTAGAAACTGCAGATGCAGCATCAACAGCTCCTATTGACTCGGGAGAATTACCTGAACGACCAAAGCTAATTAGTAATGTTGGTTTATCTTTTGAAATATAATTCTCAGGTGATGCGACTATATCAGTTGTACCATAAGACTTAACTTTATGGTTTAACTTTTTATTTAAATAAGCATATAATGAATTTCCTACAAATTCACTTGTACCAGCGCCAGTAAATATTACATCAAAATCATCACATTTAATAACTTCATTAATAAATTTTTGTATTGAATTTTTATTTTCTTTAATTTGTGTTAATGTTTTCAACCATGTCTTAGGTTGTTGATATATTTCGTTTAAGGTGAATGTAGAAGAAGTCTTCGACATTTGTTCGTTATCAATACCAAATATACTCATATAAATTTCCCCTATCTTTAATATTATAGATTAATAATTCTAATTATAATGAAGAGTAATTTAATTTCAATGGAAGTGGTGAAAGATATAATATGTGTGTTAAAAAGTGCAAATATTAGAAGAGTGAACTTAGGTATAATTTATATATAAATCAGAATAGGAGGTATAGCATGTTAATACAAGGTAAAAAGGTTTGGATTGCTGATCAATTTATTCCAGCTCAAATTGAGATTGATGATAATAAAATAGTTAATATTTATACCTATAATGAAAGAGAAGGTGCTCACGATTACGGAGATAAGAGGATTGTACCAGGATTTATAGATATTCATTGCCATGGAGCATATGGTTTTGATACAAATGATGCAAATGAAAAGGGATTAAGGAATTGGACAAAGAAAATAGTAAGTGAAGGGGTCACTGCATTATTACCTACAACTATAACACAAAGCAAAGAAGTACTTACTAAGGCTTTAGCCAATGTGGCAAAAGTAGTGGAAGATGGATATGAAGGAGCAGAAATATTAGGAATTCACTTTGAAGGACCTTATCTTGATATGGAATATAAGGGAGCTCAACCAAGAGAATATATAGTAAAACCTACTATTAAAGAGTTTCAAAGTTATCAAAAAGCAGCAAGAGGTTTAATAAAATATGTAACTATGGCAACTGAGACAGATGAAGATTATTCACTTACAGAGTACTTATTTAATAATGAAATAGTAGTTAGTATAGGTCATTCAGCAGCTACATATGAAGATGCAGTATTTGCCTTTGCTCATGGGGCTAGATCACAAACTCATGTATATAATGGAATGACTCCATTCAATCATAGAAAAAATGGACTAGTAGGAGCTGCACTAAGAGTTAAGGGGATGTATGGAGAAATAATTTGTGATGGAAACCACTCTACTACAACAGCTTTATATAACTTTTTCAATGCAAAGGGACCGGATTATGGAATTATGATTACAGATGCTTTAATGGCTAAGGGTTATGAGCCAGGTTCTAGATTTATTTTTGGAGGAAATGAAATAGAAATTTATGAAGATGGTAGTGCTCATTTAGTAGAAACGAAGGGATTGGCAGGGTCTACATTGAAAATGAATGAAGGACTTAAAATACTTGTGGAAGATGCTATGGTACCTTTTAATTATGCAATTAATTCATGCACAATTAATCCAGCAAAATGTTTAGGGATTGATAAGCGTAAAGGAAGAATTGGAGTTGGGTATGATAGTGATTTAGTAGTTCTTAACAATGATTATTCAGTTCATCAAACATATTGTTTAGGAAAGGCGATGTTATAGTGCAAAAAGATGTTATCAATTTATCAGGACATAATATATACCTAGATAGATATGGAGATACAGTTTATTATAATATCTTTGATAAAAATGGATACATAGTATCCAATCAGATAGAACAAAAGTTCAGAGTATTTTATTATAGATACTCAATTATATTTATTGTATTAATTTTATTAGGGGATTACTTTAATTCTTGGCAAAATACGATATTAGTTGGAGGCGGAGCAGCAGTTTTAATAGAACTATACTTTAGGCTTAGCTTTCTAAAGAAGTTAAAAGTGATTAAGAATTTTAAAAGAGAACGAAAGATTTCAAGATTAGAGAGTATGATTAATAGCAAAGAAAAAGAGAAGGTAATAATGAAGGGCTGTGCGTATGTTTTATTAAGTGTTCTTATTATTATAAATGCAATACAACAAAACTTGAATGTGATATTTTTAGGTATAAGTGCATTAGTAGCCATATATAGTTTATATATAGCAATTATTAATGTAATTGCCTTTAACAAAATGAAAAAGAATATGTAGTATAAAAGAAGAGAATTTGAGTTTTCAAATTCTCTTCTTTTTCATTATATACCCAATTTTTACTATGCATTTTATATAAAAATGGAAAAAATGAAGAATTATAATAAATTTAGTAGTAAAATAGATAGTGAATATTTTTATTGGAAGAATGGATAGAGTTAAGGGATGATCTTTAAATGAAGAAATCAAAGAATAAGAATAAATTAACACCTGTAATAAATATTAGAGGGTATTTAATATTTTTAGTTATATTAGTTTTATGGAAAGTTGTATGTAAATTTAATATATGGAGTAGTTATATATTGCCACCACCGGAAAAAGTATTTAGAACATTTATAAAGATGGTACAAGATAAATCAATATTTTTTCACATTTATTCAAGTATGAGAAGAGTTGTAGTAGGCTTTATCATAAGTTCTGTCATAGCAATACCACTAGGAATATTTTTTGGAATACATAATAAATTATATGAATACTTTAGGGAATTTTTTGATTTTTTAAGAAATACTCCACCATTAGCATTAATTCCAATGCTTATATTATGGTTTGGAATAGGAGAAAAGTCCAAAATAATAATAATAATCTTAGCATCATTCTTTCCTACATTTACAAGCACGTTAAAAGGTGTAAAAAATTGTGATATAAAGCTTATTGAAGTAGGTAATGTATTTGAGTTGTCCAAGCATCAGATTATATTTAAGATAATAATTCCAAATGCAATTTTGGATATAGTAATAGGATTAAAATTAGCCTTAGGATATAGTTTTAGAGCAATAATAGGTGCTGAACTTGTGGCAGCATCAAGCGGACTTGGATATTTAATATCTGATGGAAAAGAAATGTCTAGGACTGATGTAGTTTTAGTTGGAATAATGCTTATAGGATTACTTGGAATCTTATGTGATTATTTATTTTCTATTGTAGTAAAGAAAGTAGGTAAAGGAAAGATGGTGGAAGCTTATGAGTAAATCACAATATATTATTAAGAATGTTACTAAATCTTATGAAGTGAATAATGAAAAGCATATTGTACTTAAAAATATATCATTAAATATTAATACAAATGATATAACAGTTATACTTGGAGAAAGTGGATGTGGAAAAACTACTTTATTAAGGTTAATTGCTAATATTGAAAATGTATCTTCAGGAGAAATTAAATTTATTAGGGATAATAAAGAAGTTAAACCAAAGGTAGGATTTGTATTTCAAGAAAGTAGATTGATGCCCTGGCTTAATGTTTGTGAAAATATAGCTTTTAATGATATTAAGAATAAAACTATTATGAAAGGGCTGAAAAATATAGTTAATTTTAAAAAAGATGAAACTGATAATTATCAAGTAGATATATATTTAAGGATGATGAAGTTAGAAAAGTTTAAAAACTCGTATCCATATGAATTATCTGGGGGAATGGCTCAAAGGGTAAGTATAGCTAGAGCATTATATTTTGATCCAGATGTACTTCTTATGGATGAGCCATTTTCAGCATTAGATTATTTTACAAGAGCTGATATGCAAAATGAACTTATTAGAATACATAAATCTACAAAGAAAGGTGTTATTTTTGTGACTCATGATATTGATGAGGCTTTGAAACTAGCAAATAGGATAATAGTATTTGAAAGAAACAATGAAATTAAAGAATTTGAAATAGAAGAAAGTCATGATAAAAACTTTGAAGATGAATACTATATTAATCTTAAAAGAGAGATTCTAAAAACATTAAATTATAATATAACTAATGTTTAATATATAGAATTAATAATAGGAGGATTTGTAAAATGAAAAAAAGAAATATAATAGCTAGTATAGCCGCAGTAATATTTGCAATAGGAATGATGACTGGTTGTGGAACTAAGGAAACTAAATCAGATATTTCAGAAATAAACTTAACATATGTTAAGGCACCACTGAATGTCCCTTCTATAATTCAAAAACAAGATGATTTATTTGGTAAGGAATTTTCAAGTGATAATATAGCAGTTAATTTTTATGAGATAACTTCAGGTCCAGATCAAACTGCAGCATTAGCATCTGGAGAATTGGATATTCTTCATGCATTAGGAGGAACTTCTGCATTAATAGCAGCATCTAACGGTGTAGATTTAAAAATAATAAATACTTATAGTAGATCACCAAAAGGTTTTATGATTTTGACAAATAATGATGAAATCGTAAGTGCAAAAGATTTAGTTGGTAAAAAAGTAGCAGGTCCTAAGGGAACAATACTTCATCAAGTATTAATAGCTGCCTTAAACAAGGAAGGTTACTCAATAGATGATGTAGAATTTATTAATATGGGAATTCCAGAAGCAGCAGTGGCATTAGAGGATGGCAGTGTTGATGCAGCATTGATTGCAGGTCCTACAGCATATAAAGCAGTTAAGAATGGTAGTAAGATAGTAGCAAATGGAGAAGGATTAGTGGATGGAATTATAGTAACTGCTGTGAGCGGAGAGTTTGCAGAAAAGCATCCAGATATTATTGAAAGATTTAAAAAGGTAGAAAATGAAACTTTAGAATATATAAATAATAATTTTGATGAAGCAATGGGAAAAGTTTCAGAAGAAGTTGGACTTACTGTTGATGAAGTAAAGGAAATGTATGATTGGTATGATTTTAGCCTTGATATAACTGATAATGATATAAAATCTCTTGAGGATACACAAAAGTTTTTAATAGATAATGGATTACAAGAGAATGAAGTTAACGTTCAAGATTTAATATATAAAGCTGAATAGTGCTAAATGATAAAAATCCTTAATTTTGAACTTTTAATTAGGCTGCCCTTGAGGCAGCCAATTATTATTTCAATAAAAAATAAATTCTACGGAAAGGAAAAGTAAGAATGATGATAGGAACTATAGCTAATACGGGAGCGATATTTGCTGGAAGTATTATAGGATTTATAGTGAAGAAAGGAATTAATGAAAAATATAAAGAAGCTTTATTTACAGCTATGGGATTGGCTGCAACTGGTCTTGGTATTAATTCAATAGTATCAAATATGTCAAATAGTAAATACCCAGTACTATTTATTTTAAGCCTTGCAGCTGGAAGCTTAATAGGTGCAATAATTAATATTGAAGGAAAATTTAATAATTTATCTAGTAAATTTACATCTAGCAATTTAGGGCAAGGATTATCTACGGCTATTTTATTATTTTGCATTGGAACACTATCTATATTAGGTCCTATGGAAAGCGCTTTACATGGTGATAATACCTATCTATTTACAAATGCTACATTAGATTTTGTGACATCTATAGTATTTGCATCTACTTATGGTATTGGGATTGCAATTGCAGGAGTAGTGTTGTTTTTATGGCAAGGATTTATTTATGTATCTGCAGGATTATTATCTGGATTTTTAACTACTGAATTATTAACTGAAATATCAATCGTAGGAGGATTTTTAATTACAAGTTCAGGATTATCTATATTAAATATTAAAGATTGTAAGACATTAAATATGTTACCTTCGCTACTTATACCTGCTCTTTGGTTTATTATTAAGGGTATCTTTAAAATGTAAATGATATTCTTATTAATATATGGAAGAGATTTTATGTAAAATATAAGGAATAATTTATAGTAATATATGGAGGTATGATAATGAAAGTCTTAATTTTATCCTGCAATACTGGTGAGGGGCATAATATGGCGGGAAAAGCAATGAAGGAAGCTTTAGAAATGGTAGGACATGAAGCTGTTATGCTTGACTACATGAAACTTTCCAGCGTTAGAACATCTAAAGCTGTTGGAGGAGCTTATATTAATGTGGCAAAATATACTCCACATTTTTTCTATCTCCTTTATAAAGCTGGACTTAAAATATCATCTGCTAAGAGAAAGTCGCCAGTTTATTATACAAACTCCTTAATGGCAAAGTATCTAAAAAAGTATTTAGAAGAAAATAACTTTGATGTTATTTTGATGCCTCATATTTTCCCAGCTGAAACTATAACATATATGAAGAGAGAGAAAATAATTAATCAAAAAACGATAGCTATAAGTACAGATTATACATGTATTCCTTTCTGGGAGGAAACGGAATGTGATGCCTATATAATTCCACATGAAAGAATGATGGATGAATATATTAAAAGAGGTATTCCAAAAGATAAATTATACCCATTAGGGATTCCTGTAAGGCAAGACTTTTTAATGAAAGAGAACATGAAAAAAGCAAAGAAAGATTTAAATCTCAATATAGATAAACCTATGTACTTAATTATGAGTGGTAGTATGGGGTTTGGAAAGATTCAGCTTTTTACATTTGAATTAAATAAACAATGTAAAAATGGTGAACAGATTGTTGTTATATGTGGGAATAACCAAAATTTAAAAAGAGTTCTCGAAAAAGAATTCAAGAATCAAAGTAATGTATATATTATCGGGTATACAGATAGAATATCCATATATATGGATGCTGCTGATGTAGTATATACAAAGCCAGGTGGACTAACATCAACAGAGGTTATTGTGAAAAATAGACCTTTAGTTCATACATCACCTATTCCAGGATGTGAAACTAAGAATATGGAGTTTTTTATGGAAAAAGGTATGTCACTTCATTCTAAAAAAATTAGTGAGCAAATTGAACAAGGAAAAACATTATTATATAACGATAAAATAAGAGAAAAAATACTAGAAAATCAAAGGGAAAATGCTAAGAAAAGTGCAGCAAAAGATATTATAAAGTTAATGAACACTTTGATTAATAAGGAAAATAACTAGTATTGGAGAAGTTTATATGGAGTATTTAAGATTTATTATAATAGGATATATATCAGGGAGTATTTTATATGCTTACTTAATTCCTAAGCTTATTTTAAAGATAGATATTAGAGATAATAGTATAGATGGCAATCCAGGAACAGCAAATGCATTTATGAATGGAGGAGTTTTGTGTGGGATATTAGTCCTCCTTCTTGAAGTATCAAAGGGATTTTTACCAGTATGGATAGCCTCAAAATTTTTAGATATGGGAAATATATTGTTTGCAGGAGTATTGGCAGCTCCAGTTATAGGGCATGCTTATCCTTTATTTAATTTAAAAAATGGTGGAAAAGCAATTGCAGTTTCTTTCGGAGTGCTTTTAGGATTGTTTCCGAAAATTGAGATATTTATTTTTTTAGCATTTTTTTATATTTTATTTTCAGTAATATTAGTTATAAATCCACATTTTTTTAGGTCGGTTATTACATTTTTATTTTTTAGTTTAACTTGTTTATTATTAGAAAAAAATAAATCAATTATTTTGGGGTGTAGTGTTATATCTAGTGTAGTTATTCATAAACATTTTCTTAAATATAATGGAGAAAAATTAAGCAGTATTCCTTTCTATGAAGCGGGAAAAGAAAGAAAAATTAATAGAAATAAATTTTAATTCTTGAAGTTGAATAAATAATTGTTAATATGTCTTTAAACAAAAACTTATTAACAATGATTTGCTTATTTAACAATAGATTGTGGATTAATTTGAATATGCTGTGGAATATATAACAAAAGAATTAAATATGTTGGAGCGTTTTTAGACTAAAATATAACATATGTATAGAAATATAAATTAGAGAATTGTTTAAGTAAGTGCTTACATATTTAACGAAGAACAAGCTAAGTGTTACACTTAGCTTGACAATTCATCATTATTATTTTAGCATTTTCTATTTTAAATTGTTTTTAAAGAATTTTTCTATTTTTTCAAAAGGAATCTTTGTAACATCATCATATAGATCAACATGATTACAGTTTTTAATTTCAATTAATTCTTTGGGTTCATTAGCCATTTTGTAAGCATCGTCACTAAAGAATCTAGATAAGGCATTTTCCCCTACAATAAACATGATTGGTCTAGGTGAAATTCTTTTAATATTGTCTAGCAAGTTAAAATTCATAAATGACATTGTACTTGAGATACTGAAGGCTGCAATAGAATTTGGATGATATCCTCTTTGTGTAGAATAGAAATCATGGAATTCCTTGCTTAATGGATCTGTATTTTCATCCACAGTTAATAATGCACTTCTTGGTGTTAATGCCGGATACTGATTTTCAAAATCAATATATCTTTGTTCATTGATAGGTTTTAATGTTTCATACCATTCTTCATTTGTTAAACCATCGCCATTTCCCATCTTCATGGCTCTAGTCATATCATACATACTGGCAGTAACAATAGCTTTTATACGTGTATCAACTTGAGTAGCTCCTAATGCAAAACCTCCGCTTCCACAAATTCCAACAGCACCAATTTTTTCTCTATCAACAAAATTTCTAGTTCCTAAAAAATCGACGCCAGCACTAAAATCCTCGGAAAATATATCAGGAGAAGAAAGATGCATCTTGCCACCCTGGCTATATCCATTGTAAGAAGGATCAAATGTCAACACCACAAACCCTCTTTGTGCAAGTTCATTCGCCCATACTCCAGGACCTTGTTCTTTGACACCACCATAAGGCGCACCAATAACCAATGCAGGATGCTTTTCTTCTTTGTTTAATGACTTTGAAATATAAAGATCACCTGCTAATTCAATCCCATAACGATTTTTATATGATACATTTTTTCTTTCCACAGTTTCATTTAATTCAAAAATATAATTATCCATTTAGTTATTCCTCCATTTTTTTATAATACTTCATATTCTTCATCACTGACTGGTTCACACCATTCATTTGACTTGTTTTCACCTGGAACTTCAACTGCAATATGAGCAAACCAACTATCCTTTGCAGCACCATGCCAGTGTTTAACTTCAGCTGGAATATTGATAATATCACCGGCTTTTAGAGCTTGCGCTGGTTTTCCTTCTTCTTGATACCAGCCTCTACCACCAGTCACAAGAAGAATCTGTCCTCCACCATGATGGATATGCCAATTGTTACGACATCTTGGTTCAAAAGTAACATTTCCAATAACAACACCTTCTGTTGATAACATATTCAGATAACTTTGCCCTATAAAGTATTTTGCAAAGGCTGTATTTTCATTTCCTGTTTCAAATAATTCTCCATTTAAGTCTTTGATCATCTGTTCTTTGTTCATTTTATTTTCCTCCATCTTCATATTTTGTTTTATAACGTAGCCAAACTGTATTATCCTTTACTACTTCTACATTTTCTAATTTAAATCCAACTGGTTTCGTATTTCCCAAGGTATCTCTAACTTCAAATAAAGTTGGTGTTTCGTTAGATCCATCCGCAACAGGAGCCAACACAATACTAACTTCATCGCACATACGTGCTTGAATAAAAGTCCAGTTCAAGACACCACCTCCACCTAACATCAAGATCTTTATGCCAAACAACTCATAAAGTTTGTGCATAGCCAAGGTATAATCCAATTCTTCTTTTCCTGCAATAATGTAGGAGATATTCATTCGTCTTAAAAAGGCTTTATATGCATTGGATGCTTTTTCTGTTAGTACTTCTAGAATATGAGCAGTAGTATCTCCATAAGTCAATGTATTTTGTTTCCATCCTAATTTTCCAGAAGGATCTACTGATACATAATACATTGTTGCCACAGGCTGAATGACAAAGTCGCCATCTGGAACAATTTCTTCATTATCATGAAGGTCTGGCTTTTCATAAAACGTAAAGTTTTCATCTGTAGTTACACGCCCTGATAGCCATCCTTGGTGTTTATAATACGGGTTCTTTCCAAATGCAATATTATAGAATACATCACCTGAAGAATTAGCTTCTGGTGTACGCATATAATTCCCAGTAATCTTTCCATCCAAAGATGTCATCATGTGACAAAAAATATAAGGTCTATTCATTTCTATTTACTTCCTTTCTTATTCAGCTAGTGAAATTGTAATTTCTGCTGGATTCCCTAATTCTCTTATTTTATCAATATCGTCTGTAATATTTCCTAAAATAATCAGCCCTTCAGGTGCTTTATCTGGTTCGTCAAAATAAATTGCAAATAAATCACCAGGAGTCCAATATGCAAGATTGCTAATTTCATAACCAGTTTGAGTTTTGTCGTCTTCTGATAAATTAGTGCTAAGAGAGCTGTAATACTCATGTTCTCCCATACGTGTCATTGATAATGTTACTGGTAATAAAGCTTTGAATTCTTGTGCTGCTTTTGTATCATTTAATTGTGCTTGGACACTTGTTTCGCCAGAGGTCAATGTTATTTTTGTATGACTCTGCGAAGTACTATCTGAAAGATTAATCCAGTTATTTACCAATTGATCCACTAATTGTTTGGTATTGCCACCATAGGAATAATAAACAATTACAGTTTTAATAACATTTTCCCTTTCTTTCTTTATTTAACGAATCTATGCTATTCGAACATCTTCTTGAAATACAATCTTATGTAATATTGGATTCACTTTTTGAGAAAACAGACCTATCAGCTTTCCAGTTAATAAAGCTGATAAGATTGTTCCTTCTCTAATGGCTGTATTTCCGTTAAGGAATAAGACCGCAATAATAAAACCAACAAATACAAATAAACAGTCACTTGCCATTTTCACTTTGGAAAAGGGCCAATTAAACCTCTCACAGAAAGCTAACTGTAATCCTTCCGGTGCATTCGGTACAATATCCATAGCAATATACAAAGTAGCTCCTATAGCACAAATAAGAATACTAATAAGCAGGATACCTAGTTGACTCATATAAGTGTTTAACTGTATTCCTTTCATAAATGAACCGGGCAAGTTAACAAAGAAACCAAAAACAATACTGAATGGGATCTGTAGTATATTTTTCTTTTTAAATCGATCTTTCAATAATAGATACTGCACTAAAACAAAAACTATATATATAACTGTTGTAATAGTCCCTAAACTTATTTGTAATGACTGACTTAGAGGTAAAGTAAATGCAGAAACAGGAGAAATACCTAATCCTGAAACAATGGATAAATTGATACCAATCGTAATATTGAATAAGCCAAAAATATAAATAATAAAACGTATCATATTTTTCACTGTTGTTGTTTCCTTAGTTCATATATGTAGTAGTCCAAAGTACTTATCTTATCTTCTTCCATGTGAATTTTATCTAAAATGATTTTACGTTGATTACTTAATATTGATAATAATTGATTAGTATTTTTCTTTTTATCTTCATTCAGCGATAAATATTGACAAATGCTTGATAACGTCAATCCTGTTTTCTCAAGAGACATTGCCATAGAGATTTTTTTAATATCATCATCGGTATAATTAAATTTATCTTCTATGAGGCCTGAATCTAAATATTTATTTAAAAGTTTATCTTCTATGCAATAACATCTCATGATTTCTTGTTTATCCATATACAACCCTCCAATAAAAAAGTAGTTATCTTTTGATAACTACATTTTAAAACTAAATAACCATCATGTAAAATACCTATTTTAAATGAACTATCATTCATTTATTCTATGATAAATTGTTTCAATAAATTTAGATAAAGCAGGTGAAAATATTCTTTGTTTTTTCCATGCAAATACAACACCTGACTCTAAAGCAGGTTCAAATGGAATAAATTTTACATCTTTATTATCATGATTAAATAAAGAACCTTCTATCGTAATAACATTTCCAATATGATTTGCTACGAGTGATATTGCATTAGAAATTAAGTTGTATGTCGCAATAAAGTTCAAGTCGTCATATGTATTTTTAAACCAATTGGCTATTTCATTTTGAACTACAGCACGTTTGGTGTTGATCAAAGGAATGCCCTTTAAATCAATAGCCTGTATATATTCTTTCGTAGCAAGGATACTATCGGTATTCACAATAATACCCCATTTTTCTTTTTGGGGTAAACGAATAAAATCAAATTTTTCCATATCAACGGGTTCAAGCAAAATTCCGATATCTATGACGCCATTTTCTATTCTCGCCTTGATTAAATCTGCATTCCCAGTATAAAAATCATACGTGACGCTAGGAAATTCTTTTGTAAAAGCACTCAAAATTTCTGGAAGAAGCTTATGAGCTGCCATACATTCTGCCATACCAATCATAATCTCTCCGATTATTTGATTTGAGTCACTGAGTAAATCTTTTTCAGTTTTTTGAACTATATTTAGAATTTCTTCGGCACGACTCCTTAAGAGCATACCTGCTTCTGTTAGATGAATCTTTCTTTTCCCTCTAATAATTAATTGTGTTCCAACACTATCCTCTAATAACATTAATTGTCTTGATAGAGTGGGTTGTGTTAAATGTAACTTTTCAGCTGCCCTTGTTATATTTTCTTCTCGAGCAACTGTTAAAAAATAATATAAGCTTCTAAATTCCATTTTGACCACCTCTATATTATTCTATCAAGCATAATAAATATTTTCTATCATTTATATAATAAAATTCGTATTACGTATGAAAAAAAGGTCTTATGCACGATAAGACCTATTCTAGAATTTCACCATTTGTTTCAATTACCTCTTTATACCAATCAAACGATTTTTTCTTTGTTCTTTTTCTTGTACCATTTCCTTCATCATCTAAATCAACATAAACGAATCCATATCGTTTTGACATCTGTCCTGTACTAGCTGAGATCAAATCAATGATTCCCCATGTAGTATAACCAAGAAGCTCCACTCCATCAATTTCAACGGCATCTTTAAAGGCTTTAATATGTTCACGAATATAATTAATTCGATAATCATCCTCGACATACCCATTTTCATCAGGAATGTCTTTTGCTCCTAAACCATTTTCTACAATAAATAATGGTTTTTGATATCGATCGTATAGCATGTTCAAAGAATTTCGCAATCCTAGTGGATCAATCTGCCATCCCCATTCACTTGATTTTAAATATGGATTTTTAATGGATCCATACACATTTCCCGTTGTTTCTTCAGAAACATTAGGATCCGTTGCTACAACACGAGAAGAATAATAAGAGAATGAGATAAAATCAACTGTATTTTCTTTGAGTATCTTTTCATCTTCTGATTCCATTACAATGTGCATTGATGATAATTTATTCTTAGCATAGTTAGGATAATAACCTCGTGCCTGTACATCGATAAAGAAATATCCTTCACGATCTTTTTCGATAGCCTTATAATAATCTTCTGGTCGACAAGAATATGGATAATTATTTCCTCCAGCCAGCATGCAGCCAATCATAAAATTAGGATTAATCTCATGTGCAATTTTAGTTGCTAAAGCACTGGCTACCAGCTGATGATGTGCTGCTTGATATTTTACTTCTTCTTCATTTTCACCAGGTTCAAAACATATACCAGCCCCAACAAATGGTGAATGTAACAACATATTTATTTCATTGAATGTTAGCCAATATTTTACATAGTCTTTGTATCGATTTAAAACTATTGTTACATATTTTTCATAGAATTCAATCATTTTTCGATTACGCCAAGATCCATATTTTTTGACTAAGTTCATAGGTACATCAAAATGGGTTAATGTAACAAGAGGTTCAATATTATATTTTTTTAATTCTTTAAAAATTGTTTCATAAAATTGAAGACCTTCCTCATTCGCATGTTCATCATCTCCGTTTGGAAAGATTCTTGACCATGAAATTGACATTCTAAAACATTTTAATCCCATTTCAGCTAAAAGCTGTATATCTTCCAAATAATGATGATACATATCAATAGACTCTTTTGCTGGATAAAAATGATGATTATCAAAATCAAACATTTTCATTTTACCACTACTGATGGCTTTTCTATCCTTTCCTGTTGGAATTAAATCCACATTAGCTAGACCACGTCCACCTAAATTATAGCCACCTTCACATTGATTAGCTGCAGTTGCACCACCCCAAAGAAAATTGCTCTTTAATCCCATATTCTATTCTCCTTTGCTTATTTTTATAATTGTTGTTGAATAATCAGCGATAATATTCGTATTTGTGTCAATGAATTGATAATCAGCAGAATTAGTCACAATCACTGGAATCTGAGTACATAATCCTGTATCTTTTATTTTTTGTAGGTCAGCATAAATAAGTTTATCACCTTTTTTTACTTTCTGGCCTTGTTGCACAAAGGCTTCAAATCCTTCACCATTCAAATTAACTGTATCAATTCCAACATGAATCAACAACTCCACTCCTTGTTTAGAAACCAGGCCGATTGCATGTTTTGTCGGAAATAATACAGATACCTTGCCATCAAATGGTGCTCTTATTTCTCCATTACTTGGTTCAATAACGACACCATCCCCTAAAGATTTGGAAGAAAAGGCATCATCTTTTGATTCAGATAATGGTTTGACTTCGCCTTGAATAGGACTTGTCACACTTTCATTCATGACATTAACTTCTATCGTTTGCTTATCTTGTGATTTTCCGCTCTTTTCAAAGCGTAAGCTCAATAGGTATGTAACAATTGCTGTAACAATAACAGTAATAACAAGAGCGATAATTATGTTGTATAGGAATGTCATTGTATTATCTCCAATATAGAGTAATACAGCAGGTAATCCAGAAGATCCTGTTGCAAATCGATGTGTCTGTGTTAATCCTGCATATAAACCACCACTCGCACCACCAATCATAGAAGCAATTAACGGATATTTCTTCGGTAAGTTTACACCGTATAAAGCTGGTTCAGTGATTCCCATATATGCTGTAATTGAACCTGAAGTTGCCAATTGCTTCATAGATTTATCCTTTGTACGGATTGCTACAACAAGTGAAGAAGTTGCTTGTGCAATATTTGAACATAATGCTCCAGGTCCAAAAATACTATCATATCCAAGTTGTGCCATCTGCATTGCACCTAAAGGTCCTACAGCAGTATGCACACCGAATATGACCATTACTGGCAAGGTACCACCGATTAGTACTGCAGGTGCCCAAGAAGCGTTTGTACTCAAGAAATCAAAGAACATTGCTAAATAGTTTCCAATAAAACTCCCAATTGGTCCTAAAATAGATAAAGCTAGAGTTCCCATAATCAAGAATGTCAATAATGGAACAAATACCAGTTTTATGGAATTAGGGATTATCTTTTCCAATAGCTTTTCAACATAAGATTGAATAAAAATGACTAGGATAACAGGAATTACTGAAGATGTATAAGAAACCAAAGTTAATGGTATCACATCAAATAAAGCCACGGGTTCCCCAGCATTTACTAAAGCTGTCCAGTTAGGATGTAACATTATACCTGCTACAGCAGCAGCTAACATTGGACTACAATGCAATTTTTGTGCTGCATTAAATGCTAGATATATTGGTAAAAAATAAAAAATTGCATCTGAGAAAAAATTAAGTACATAATATGTTTGTGAATCTGTAGAGATTACATTAAAAACTGTTAACAAAGCTAAAACAGCTTTAATCATACCAGCACCAGACATTGCTGGAATAACTGGCATAAATGTTCCTGAAATAAAATCAATAAACACTCCAACCGGGTTTTTCTTTTTTTGTGAAACTGGTTCGGATTTTAAACTTTGTGGTTGTACGATTTTTTCAACTTCTTCGTAAACCTCTTTAACATGTGTGCCAATCACAACTTGAAACATCTCATTACTAATCATTACTTTAGCCACACCATCCATGCCTTCCAAAGCATTTTTATCCGCTTTATTATCATCATTTAATGTAAATCGAAGTCGTGTTGTACAATGGTAAACATTGCTGATATTTTTAATTCCACCAATTTTTTCAACAATGTTCTGAGCTAAGCTTTCATATTTTTTGCTCATAATCGTCCTCCTAATATTTTGTTTGTATTCTGCTAACCCTATATTTTAAATACGTTTACATTATAAAATGATAATTAATATATGTAAAATGCTTATATTTTATTAATTATCATACAAATTTTCTATGATAGTTTTTTTACAGGTGATTAAATAGTAAAAATATAAAAATTAGATTTTGAAATAGAAAAGAGTATCTATAAATTTAAAGATACTCTTTTCATCTCTTATATTTTAGTTCTGAGGTAAAATATTATTATGCAATTTTTTCAACAAGACTAGTATTATGTTTAACTTTTTGATTTGATTTTACAGATTGTATTGTAGAAGCTAAAGCTATTGATATTAAACATAAAGCACCGATGACTATAAATGTTGATTTAAAGCCTCCTGTTAATGATGCTATAAATGAACCAGAAATTGCTCCTAAACCAAATCCTTGATATATAATTCCGTAATTTTTAGTTTGATTGTTAGCACCAAAGAAGTCTCCTACTATAGCAGGGAATACTGTGATATTTCCTCCAAAGCAAAATGCTATTGATGCAACACAAGCAAAGAAAATTGCAAAATTTAAATGTACAAAGCTTAAAGAAAATACTGAAATAGTTGTAATTGCAAGTGATAAAATTACGACTTTTAATCTACCAAATTTATCTGATAAAGCACCTAATATAATTCTTCCAGCTGTATTAAATATTGCAACCATAGCAACTGCATTTGCTGCTACATCAGGTGTAAGGCCAACTAGTTCGACACCAATATCTTTAACTATTCCTATTAGATATAGACCACTCATACATGCTGAAAAGAATATTATAAATAAAGCATAAGCTTCTTTTGTTTTAAGCATTTCTTTTACTGTATATTCATTTGTATTTTTATTATCTTTAGAATAACTGCTTACTAATGGGGCATCCTTTAAAAGTTGAGCACCTATTAAGACTAAAGCCATAGCTATAAATCCCCAATATAGAAATGTTTGAGAAACTCCTACATTATTAATTAAGTTTCCATTTATATATTTAAAAATTAAACTACCTGTTCCATAAGCTCCTACTGAAATACCAGAAATAAGTCCTTTTTTATCAGGGAACCATTTAATACAATTTGAAAGTGTTGTAATATATGCGATACCGTCTGCAGCTCCAACTATTACACCAGCTGTAATATAAAGCATAGGTAATGAAGAATCAAATGATGTTAATATCAAACCTAGCCCTAATATTAAACCTGCAAATGAAGTAAGTTTTCTAATTCCTAGCTTGTCTTGAAGTTTACCAGCAGCTAATGTAGATACTGCTAAAGCAAAGCTAGTTATAGAGAAGGTAATAGCAACCTTATTTAATTGAAATCCAAATTTATTTACTAGAGGTTGGTTAAATAGACTCCAAGTATAAATAGTTCCTAACCCAAGTTGGGTAATTACTGAACCTAAGACTATTAACCAACGATTTTCTGATACTTTTTTCATTTCATTCACCTCTAATTTTATTTTTACAGATATAAAAGTTACATATATTTTTTATAATTAAATACTGTTTATGTTTTCATTATAAGTCTGTAAAATATAAAATTATTATTTTATGAATGAAATACAAATAAAATTAAATAAAATGCAATTATATGTTCATGAGTTGCTTGAATTCTTTTACATTACTTCTACTTACAGGAACCTCATAGTCGATATCTTGAAGTTTTAAATTATAGGTACTATTAAACCAAGGTATTATTTCTCTTATTTTATTAATATTTACTATATAGGATCTATGGGATTTAAAGAATACATCTTTAGGTAGTTTTTCGTAAAAATCAGATATACATAGGTTAACTGAATATTCCTCGTCTTTTGTAAAGACACAAGTTATTCTCTCGTTTGCTACGCAATAATATATATCATTAATATCTACTACTATTATTTTTTCATTTTTCCATAGATTTATTTTATTTGATATGATATTTTTAGGAAAATTATTTTTTTTGTTATTATCAATACTTTCTAGTTTCTTTAGAGTTGATACAATTCTAGACTCCGAATAAGGTTTTAATATATAATCGAAAGCTTCCACTTCAAAGGCTTCAACAGCATGTTCTTTATATGCTGTTATAAAAACTATGTAAGGTTTTTTAGTAAATTTACTTATACTTTTAGCAAGTAAAACCCCATCTAATGAAGGAATATTTATATCTAGAAATATAATATCAATCTCATTATTTTGAATAAATTTAAGAACCTCTATTCCATCTGAAAATTCTGAGACTATATCTATTTTACTGTAATTTTGAATAAAATATTTAAGTTCCTCTCTTGCTAAGAATTCATCATCAACTATTATTGCTTTCATACAACCACCCTCTTATATTTTTTTCTTTATATAAAATTCTACCATAGTTCCTTTATCTAGTCTTTTTATAATAAGTCCTTCTCCATAAATAAGCTTAATTCTTGAATGAACATTATAGAGGCCTATTTTCTTTTCAGGAACATTATCAGTATAAATATTATTTATCATATCTTCACTTATTCCTACGCCACTATCTATTATAGAAATTTTAACTTTTTCACCTTCATCTTTTACGCTTATTTTAACTGTTCCATTATGGTTGTCCTTTAAAATCCCATGGACGATAGCATTTTCAACTAAAGGTTGTATTGTAAGACTTGGTATTTTAATATCCACATCATCTATATCATAGACAACATTTAACTTATCTCCGAATCGAGCCTTTTCTATTTCAATATAATCTTTTACTTGTTTAAGCTCTTTCTTTACATCTATAAACTCACTGTTTAACTCTAAATTAAATCTTAAGTAGCTTGATAGATTTATTATAAGTTCTCTAGCATTATTAGGGTTTATCCTTATAGAAGATGCTATAGCATTTAATGCATTAAATAAAAAATGAGGATTGATTTGTGTCTGAAGTGCTTTAAGTTCTGCCTTGTTAGCCATTTCCTTCATCTCTTCAACCTTTGATACTTCCATAAGAGTTGAAATAATTTGTGAAAGTCCTACAGCAAGAGCTTCTATAGTAAAACTTATGTTATTAGAAGCTTTATAGTATATTTTTAATGCACCAATAACCTCATTTTTCTCCTTAAGGGGTATAATAATAGCTGATTTTAGTAATGATGTTTTTTCTTTAAAACCAGTATTTTTTATAACTATATTACCACTACTAATGGCTTCTTTTGTTTCAACGGTTATAATTTCATGTCCAATATTATAATATTCTTTTCCAACTCCACTATAAGCCAATATATTTTTTGTGTCAGTTATTGAAACTGCATCAGCCTGAATATCTTCTTTTATAATAGTACATATTTTATTTAAAGACTCACTATTTATTTTTCTGAAATAAGGAAGGGTTTTATTTGCTATATCTAATGCTAATTTTGCTTGTTTAGCAGAAATTTTTTCTTTATCATTTTCTATACTCTGAACTAATAAAACAATGAACCCTACACATATTTGGCCAATAATCATTGGAACAGCTATTTTAGATACTATGTCAAAACCTAATGAATGAGGTGTACTTAATAGAAGTATCAGTATCATTGTAATAGTTTCAGAAAACATTCCTGCTAGTATCCCAGCTATCCATCTATAATTTCTTTTTACTTTTCTATTAATATATCCAGATATTATACCTGCACATATACTACTTATTAGACAGGGGATAGAGGTTATACCGCCTATATCTATTAGATATCTATGTACTCCGGATATTATTCCTGTTACAACTCCTACAACAGGCCCAAAGATTATTCCTCCAGATACTATAGTTATAGTTCTTACATTTACTAAAGAACCTTCTACATTAAGGCCTGTATAAGTTGATAGTATTGCAAATACAGAAAAGACTGTACATGCAATTATATAGTCCTTCTTTCTATAGGTATCTCTTTGAAATATATTTCTGAAACTTTGTAACCTGGTTATAGTAAATAAACATGCAAGAAGTAATACAGCCCTATCCATAAATTGAATTAATATATCAATTAAGTAATCCAAATTAAAATCTTCTCCTTTCTCTAAATAATATTATACATATACTATTTTACTTATTTTTTATTATTTGTTAAGTAAATAAAAAATAAGAAAATATAGGTTACTACTATATAGGAAAGTTTATAATATAATAAAATGCCATTAGGTAATGAAACTTATATATTTAAAAAGAGCTATTAAAAATAATGTTATTTGACATTATCACTAATTAGTGATATGTTTGATTTATGGATAAAATAAAAGATTTACTTGAAGAAAATAAATTAGATTTATCTACTTTAGTTGTTTTTACAAGAGCAGAAAATGAAATTCATAAGCGTGAATATGAAACAATTAAGCAAAGTGGATTAACTATTTCTCAATTTGGAGTGTTAGAAGCTCTATATAATAAAGGCGACTTAAGGATATGCGAGATAATAGAAAAAATATTAACTACATCTGGAAATATAACAGTAGTTATTAAGAATTTAGAAAAGGATGGATTAATAAAAAGGAATATAGACCCTGATGACAAAAGGTCTTGTATAATATCAATAACTGATAAGGGAAAGGAAATTATCGAAGGTATATTACCAAATCATATTAAGAACATTAAAAATATCTTTGATGTTTTAACTGATGAAGAAAAGATTACTTTAAAAAATATATTGAAAAAATTTAAGAATATCTAAAAAATAAAAATTTTTTTAGATCAATATCACTAATTAGTGATAAATTTATCACTAATTAATAAAGAGAGGAATGAATTAAATGAAAGATTATAGGTCAATAGATAATGTATTTAGAGGTCCAATGCCTCATATGGTAGGGGATGGCTTTAAGGTATCACAATACTTACCAACAGGAATAGGAGATATTAGACGTTTATCTCCATTCTTAGTATTAGATTATCATGCTCCATATCATTATTCACCATCATCGATTAGACGTGGTGTTGATGCACATCCACATCGTGGATTTGAAACTGTAACAATTGCTTATGAAGGAAAGGTTGAGCATCATGATAACAAAGGAAATCACGGAATTATAGGACCTGGAGATGTTCAATGGATGACAGCAGCATCAGGTATTATGCATAAAGAGTATCATGAAGCTGAGTTTAGTAAAAATGGCGGAACATTACACATGATTCAACTTTGGGTTAACTTACCTAGTGATAAGAAGATGTCAGAACCTAAATATCAAACTTTATTAAAAGAGGATATGGGAGTTGTTAACCTTGAAAATAATCAAGGTGAAATTAGTATTATCGCTGGAGAAGTTAAAGGAGTAAAGGGAGCAGCTAGTACATTTACAAATTTAAATATGTATAATGTAAATCTAAAAAATAATGGAAGAGTTATATTAGATGAACCAAGTAATTTCAATACTGGAATGCTTGTATTAAAAGGCGAAGTTAAAGTAAATGAAGATAAGATATATAAAGAAGGAGATTTTATTGTATATAATAATGAAGAAGGAAGTATTTTAGTTGAAGCAATTACTGAAGAGGCTTTATTTATAGTGCTAAGTGGGGAGCCAATATACGAACCAATTGCAGCTCATGGACCATTCATTATGAATACAAGAGAAGAAATATATAAAGCATATGAAGATCTTAGAGAAGATAAATTTGGGATAACTGACTTTTAATATAGATATTAATTAATAACTAAATGAAGCTAGCCATAGGCAAAATTATAAGTTGCTTGTGGTTAGCTTTAAAAATTTCATGAAAATTTAAATACATAAGCTTGTTTGTAATCTATAAAATTGAAAAATTTAAAGTTCAAAATAGATAGATTAATGATATAATATATAACGGTCAAAAAATTGTAGGAGGTGAACCATGGAAACTTTACTTAAAAAACAAAGTGAAATAATTAACAATGTAGAAATGGAATATGCAAGTGGAAATTATACTGAGGAAAATCCATATATAGTATTGAATCCATTTGAGAATTGTCCATTATCAGCATTAATTAAATTTCATACTGATGAAGAATGTTCTATCACATTAATTATCGAAGAAGACATAAAAAAGGAATTTAAAGAATTTAAAAAGGAACATGAATTACCTATCTTAGGACTAATTGCAAATAAAGAAAATACTATAAAAGTTGTATGCAATTATAGAAATAATAAGCAAAAGGAATTTATTCACTACATAAAAACTTCTGAACTACCTATAGGATATCCTAATATAGAGTTAATACAATGTGAAGAGAGTAATATGTATGATGGCATGATATCTATGTCTCTAGGAAGATCAGAAGGGGTAAGAACTATAGAGCATTTATACTCAATTATTGATAATAAAGCAAGAGTAAGATGGCTTTATACGGATGTTTCTTGTCATGTGTTTATGAAACTTAGAAATGGAAATATAATTGTTGATGCACCTATATCAAGTGGTATTTGTGGAGCTTATACTGCAGCTGGATTTATAGAGATTGATATGCTTGGAAAAATTATTAACTTCTTCCCTATAAAATATGGATTGCATCATGATGTTATTGAGTTACCAAATGAAAACTTTTTAGCTATTACTCAAAGAGAAAATACTAAGCAAGATTTATTAGTAGAGATAGATAGAAAGACAAAAGAGGTAATTAAGGAATGGGATTTCAGAGAAATACTAGATTTCAATAGAGAAACTGTTATTGATAAAGTATCTGTAAATCATCCATTAGATTGGTTACACTTAAATTCCTTAGTATATGATGAAGAAAGCAACTGTATAATTGCTTCTTCTAGAAATCAAAGTACTGTAGTAAAGTTTAATAAAGATACATCAGAAATAGTTTGGATATTGGCTCCTCATTATAGTTGGTGTGAAAAATTTAACAAATACTTACTTAATCCTGTAGGGGGTAATTTTGAATGGAGTTATGCTCAACATACTCCTTCACTAAGTGATAATGGTAATCTTGTTATATTTGATAATGGGAACTTTAGAAGCTATAAATTAGAAGATGCAGTTTTAGCTCATAATAATTATAGTCGTGCAGTTGAGTATAAAATTAATGAGAAAGATATGACAGTAGAACAAGTGTGGCAATATGGTAAGGAGAGAGGAAATGAACTATATTGTGCATATTTAGGAGCTGTTAGAATTCTTGAAAATGATAATAGATTAATATGCTTTGGTGGGATAACTAAAGATATATTCGGTAATCCTATTGATGATATGAAGAGTAATAGAATGAAAAATCAGATTACTATAGTAGAAGTAGCAAAAGATAAGGTAGTTTTTGAAGTAAAAATTAAAGATACAGATATAACTAAGCCAATTGGCTATAAATGTTATAGGGCAGAAAAAATAAGTTTATATTAAGGGAGTAAATAATGAAAAAAAGCAGAAAAAATTTATTATTAGTAATGTTATTAACTATGATTATTTCTTCTGTAGGTTGTGCACCTAAAGAGGAAGTACAAGAAAATAATACAATTAGATTAGGGGTGATGTCTGCTTCTGATTCAGCACCTATATTACTAGCTCAAGAAAAGGGATATTTTGAAGAAGAAGGCGTTAATTTAGAACTGGAAATATTTTCAAATGGGGCTACAAAGCAAAGTTCAATTCAAGCAGGAGAGCTTGATGCAGCAATGCTTAGTATGATTCAATTCTTAAATAATGTTAAGGGTGGATTACAAGCTAAGATAACTACAACAACAGACGGAATGTTTCCAGTTGTATTAGCAAAGAGCTATGAAGAGAAAGAAGATGTTAAGGTTGGATTAATGGAAGTCAGTGTAATAAATTTCTTAGCTGATCAATACTTAACTGATTATAATGTAGAAAAGGTATATATAAATGAAATGCCTGTTAGAATGCAAATGTTAATGGAAGATAAAATAGATATGGCAGTTTTACCGGAACCTTTAGCTTCTAATGCACAACTTAAAGGGCTAGAAAAGAGAGTATACGGAGATCCAGACGATTTTACTCCAAATGCAATAATATTTACAGATGAGTTTATAAAGAATAATCCAAATACTGTTGAAGGATTCCACAATGCGTATAACAAGGCTGTAGAAGATATAATAAACAATCCAGAAGAAGCAAAGGATATCTTAATATCAAAATTAGAGTTAAATGCAGAAATAAAGGATTTAATTGTTTTACCGACATATCATAAGACAAGAATCCCAGATGAGGATTATATAAAAGAAATTGAAGATTGGACTGAAAACCTACAAGGAAGTGAATTAAATTTAGATTATAACGATTTAGTTATAAAGGATTATATATCTGAATAATGTTAGAGGTAAAAAATCTATATGTTAGTTACGGAGAAAGAGATATATTAAAAAACATCTCTTTTTCCTTATCTAAAGGAGAAACGCTTTCAATAATAGGTCCATCAGGATGTGGGAAAAGTACTCTTCTATTATCTATTGCAAATCTAAAAGAAAATATATCAGGTGATATTTTAAATAAATTTAAGGATACTAATCTCATATTACAAAGCAATGGTCTTTTTCCTTGGAAGACTATTAAAGAAAATATACAATTAGGCCTTATAATAAAAGGCATGTCTAAAGATAAAATAGAGAAATCTACAGAAAAAATAGCTTTAAATTTAAATATAGAACATATTTTAGATAAATATCCTTCAGAAGTTAGTGGAGGAGAAAAGCAAAGAGCAGCATTAGGGAGAGCCTTAGTTTTAGATTCGGATTTATTATTAATGGATGAGCCTTCATCTGCCTTAGATTCAATTAATAAAGAAAACTTTCAAAATATATTATGTAAGATACAAAAAGAGTATAACATGTCATATATTATAGTTACTCATAATATAGAAGAGGCAGTAATACTAGGAAAAAGAATAGCTATAATGATCGATGGAGAGATAAAAAAAATAATTGAGAATCCATATTATGGACAGGGGAATGCAAGAAGAAGCTATGAATTTTTTGATAAGTGCAATGAATTAAGAGCAATTTTAGAGGCGTATGGGGAGGAAAAGTATGAAAAGATTTAAGCAGATATATAAGTATATTTATGCTATATCAGTAGTACTGATATTTTGGTATCTACTTCATATTATATTAGATTCTTTTGTAATACCTAACCCAATTGATGTAATATCAAAGCTTTTCAAAGTTGGATTTAGTGTTATTACTACTCACCTTGTAACAAGTCTTTTAAGGTTACTTGTAGCACTATTAATAACTACAATATTAGGATATTTTATAGGCCTATCAATTGGAGTTAATAATAAGCTGGATAGTTTAGTAGGTCCAATAGTTTATTTATTTTTCCCTGTTCCTAGAATAGCCTTTTTACCAGTATTCATGATTCTATTTGGACTTGGTAATATATCAAAGATAGTATTAATTGTAGCAATAGCAATTTTTCAAATAATAATATCAGTAAGAGATGGTGCTAAGGAAATACCAGATGAAGTAATATTATCGGCAAAATCTTTAAAACTATCTAGATCTCAAATGATAAGACATATATATATTCCAGCAACTTTGCCAAGATTATTTACATCCATTAGAATAGCTTTAGGTTCTAGTATGGCAGCATTATTTTTTGCAGAAAATTATGCAACAAAATATGGTATAGGATATTATATTATGAATTCTTGGATTAAGGTTGACTACGAAGGAATGTATGCTGGAATAATTTTAATAAGTATTTTAGGTATAATTATGTTTAAGGTAATAGATATTTTAGAAAATAAGATTTGTAGGTGGCAGGTAAAATGAAACAATAAAATTAAACCTATATTTAGAATATAAAAATTCATAGTATCCTTTCTATTTAGAATGAATATCATGCTAATAGAAAGGGAGTGATATTAATTGAATTTTGACAGAGCTGATAATTATAATAGCTTACAGGAGTTATTTGATGAGTGTAAAAATTTAATGGACTACCATATAGTTTTAATAATGAAAGATGGTACGTCAGTTGATGGAATCATTGAAAAGGTAGATTCTAATGGAATTATTATGCTAATTGGAGAGGATGTATTAGATCAAGATGATGATGATCAAGATCAATACAATACTCAAAGGCAGTTTAAAAGACCAAGAAGAATGAGAAGGCATAGGAGATTTAGACGAAGAGGATTCCCATTCAACGTAATTCACGGATTATTTCCAATACCTTACCCATATCCATTTTACCCAATAAATCCATTCTATCCATATTAGAAGTATATCTAAAGATAAAATTGTACATGTGAAACAAATGTTTATATAAAGTAGGATATAAATTATATTACTGTAACCTTTAATATAGGATTAGGTAAGATAATATATATCCTACTTTTTTATGTGATATAATAAAGAAAAAATAAACTTGATATTTAGGAGGCATTAATGTTTAAAGTAGCAATATTTGATTTAGATGGGACATTATTAAATACATTAGATGATTTAGCAAATGCTTGTAATTATGTCCTTAATAAATTTAATTTCCCTATTCATGAAGTGGACAAGTATAAGACTTTTATCGGAAATGGAATATATAAATTAGTTGAAAGAGCTTTACCGGAAGGTAAAAAAGATAGTGGAACAGTAACAACGGTGTTAGAAGTATTTAATAAATATTATAATGAGCACATGATGGATATGACTAAGCCTTATGATGGGATTATAGAGCTTTTAGATGAGTTAAGTAGTAAAGGAATAAAGCTAGCAGTTGTATCTAATAAAAAGCATGATTTTACAATAGAGATAGTTAAGAAATATTTTGGAGAAAGATTTGATATAGTTTTTGGACATAGAGATAATTATAAAGAAAAACCTGATCCAGTATCAGTTTTAGAAATAATTGAAGCCTTTAATATATCAAATGAAGAGTGCATTTACATAGGTGATTCTAATGTAGATATAATAACTGCAAGGAATGCTGGAATTAAATCAATTGGAGTTTCATGGGGATTTAGGGGAAAAGAAGAATTAGAGAGGGAAGGCGCAGACTATTTAGCTAATAACACTGAAGAGTTAGAAGATATTATATTGAATAACTAAATATATAAATAAGTAGTAGCTATTTTTTTCAACGGGTTCGGTTTTGAGGTGCAAAAAAGTTTTTCTCAATTAAAATGACAAGAGCTTTCACAAGTAAATTCACAACAAAATAACAAAGCAAAAGTCGGAAGTATCTGCCGACTTTTTAGTTAGCGTAACTTTAAGAGTATATCATTAAATATTTGAAATTATACTAATCAATATTTTTTTCAATAACAATATATGCCTGTCCTGCATTTATACTATCTCCCACAGGACATGCAGATATATGTTTAACTTTCCAGCCTTCTTCTAAATACTTGTTTACTATATCCAAGCCATCATTTTCTTTTGCACCTAGCATTTTGCCATTACTTCTGACCCATATTACTTTTTCCATTGTCAAACTCTCCTCTTATATAATTTATTTGAATATACCTAGATAAAGAGACTCATAAAATTACTAATTGTTTTATATTACATTAACACAAATTAGAAATATATTCCATGATACCTTTGATATACTTTAAAATTTATAATATTAATAAATTTATTAACTATGGATTTTACCATGAGATGAAGCACTTTGGGCTAATTTAAACTTTTTATTATCCAGCTTTATGATAGAATATTATTGGAATAAGTTTCAATAATATAATAATATTGGAGGGGATTAGTGTGAGTAATGTAGTAAAAACAAATAAAGATAAAGTAGTTAAATGGTCAGTTGCAGGTAAGATACATCATCCAACAGGTGGAGGGTATAGAATAACCCATGAGGGAGTACCTATAGTTGTACCTGCTACTGGAGGAATAAGTTACAATGTGAAAATTGGTGATTCTGTTTATGGATGGGCTGGTGATCATATAGAGCCAGGAGTTTCAATTAGAAATGAAAATAAAGAAGAAAGCGCTGCATTAACTACATTTTCATGTATAGGAAATGAAGCAAAGGTTATTTCGGGAGAAGCGGCTGGAAAAAAAGGATATGTTACAGGGATGCATGGTGGAATTGATCATGTATTAATACATTTCAATGAAGAAACATTAGATAAGTTAGCGATTGATGACAAGATTATGATAAAGGCTTATGGACAAGGACTGAAGATTGAAGGATTTGAAGATGTTCATGTAATGAGTATAGACCCAGATTTATTTGAAAAACTTGGAGTAAAAGAAAAGGATGGAAAGCTTCAGGTTCCAGTAGTTGCAACGGTCCCACCATATTTAATGGGATCAGGAATTGGATCACCAAGTGCTTATACAGGTGATTATGATATTATGACAGCTGATAAAGAAGAAATAAAAAGATTAGGATTAGATAAGTTGAGATTTGGAGACCTAGTTTTATTACAAGATTGTGATAATAGTTTTGGACGAGGTTATTTAAAGGGAGCTGTTAGTATAGGAGTAATTATTCATAGTGATTGTGTGAAAGCGGGGCATGGGCCTGGAGTTACAACAATTATGGTAAGTAAGGATTCTAAGATAGAAGGCATAATCGATAGCAATGCTAATATAGGAAATTATATGAATAAATAATAATAAAATGAGATGCTACAAAATAAATTAAGCTTTTTGTACATCTCATTTTATTATAGATATACAATTATTCTATTTAATCAACAAAATTAAATATTATTGAAATTAGTATAATGCATTAATTAAGTAAAAGGCTTGAAAGTGCTTTTTATTTTTTTATAAAGAAATTTAAGACTTCTATAAGACTATTAAATTATAATATTATAGAAATAATAAATAGAGACCTTTAGTTTACAACTTTATTACATCGATATGATATTATATAGAATTTAAGGGGTGTGTTTATATGAAAAAGATATTAATAGTTGAAGACGAAAAGCCTATATCAAATTTAATTAAGGTGAATCTAACTTCAGAGGGATATTTATGCAAATGTGCTTTTGATGGAATTGAGGCTTCAAATATTATTGAAGAGGAAAAGTTTGATTTAATATTGTTAGATATTATGTTACCAGGAATTAATGGATATGAGCTTTTAGAGTATATAAAACCTTATAAGATACCAGTAATATTTATTACTGCAAAGGGAACTGTTGAAAATAGAATAACTGGACTTAAACTTGGTGCAGATGATTATATAGTTAAGCCTTTTCAGATTGGTGAATTGTTAGCAAGGGTTGAAGCCGTTTTAAGAAGGGTAAGCTCAATAGATAAAACTTATGAAGTACTAGGGGTTACAATAAATCCTAGTTCTAGATCAGTAATGAAAGAAGGAAGAGAGGTAGATCTAACTGTAAAAGAATTTAATTTATTATTAGAGTTAATACGTAATAAAAACATAGCTTTATACAGAAATCAATTATATGAGAAAGTATGGCAAGAAGAGTTTATGGGAGACACAAGAACAATTGATTTACATATTCAAAGATTAAGAAAAAAATTAGGATGGGAAAATCATATAAAAACAGTTTTTAGAATTGGTTATAGACTTGAAGTATGAGGAGTTAAGGTATGAAACTTTTTGTGAAAATATTCTTATGTTCAATAGCAATTTTAAGCTTGTTCTTATCATTATCGGCTTATGTTTTAATTTCATCCTCCTTTGAAAGTTTTATGGATAGAGAAATTGATCAAGCAAAAAATCAATATACATATATAAAGTATAATATTCAATCTAAACTATTAATGAATAATAATAAAAAGCAACTAAATAAGAATGAATATGACTTATCTATATTAGATGTTTCAAGATATGCAATGGAGGGAAATCAAATTGCAATATTAAATGAGGACAAAAAGACTATATCTTCTAATTTACCTAATAATTTAAGTACAGATATAGTAAATAAAATTAGTGAAGAATCATTAATTTGCAAAGTTGAAGAATTAGATGGAAGTGAAGTTATTATGGTTGGAGGTAGTTTTGAAGATGATGGAAGGCTATTTTATCTAATTACAGCTACCAATATAAGTGGAGTTTTATCTCAAAAAAGAGAAATGGAGAGTAATTTTAATCTAATTTATTTTACTGCTATTAGTGCAGGGATGATAATTATGATGATTTTATCAACTATAATTACTAGACCAATAAAGGGACTTATTAAATCTACTTCTAGAATTGCTAATGGATTTTATAATGATCGAATAGAATATAGTGGTAAAGGCGAATTTGGTGAACTTGCTGAAAGTTTTAATAAGATGGCAGAAGCTGTTGAAGAGAAGGTAATAGAATTAGAAGATATAGCTGAAAAGAGAGAGGATTTTGTAACAAATTTTGCTCACGAGTTAAAAACACCTTTAACTTCTGTTATAGGTTACGCAGATATGATTTTCCAAAGGGATTTATCTAGAGAAGAAACTAAAAATGCTGCTAGGTATATTTTGGAGGAAGGGTTAAGATTAGAAGCTTTATCTTTTAAGCTAATGGATTTAACGGTTTTAAATAAGCAAAGTTTTATTCTTGAGCAGTTAAGTAGTAAAGAAGTATTTCAAAATATAGTAGATACATTACAGCCTATATTAAAAGAAAAACAAATAGATATAAATCTTGAAATAGAAGAAGAATTTATAGATATTGAATTTGATTTATTTAAGATGTTAATTTTAAATTTAATAGATAACTCTATAAAAGCAGAAGCTAAGGTTATAAAAATAATAGGTAATAATAGTGATAATGAAAAGTATAGAATTTCTGTAATTGATGATGGAAGAGGTATTCCTAAAGAAGAAATTAGTAGAATAACAGAAGCTTTCTACATGGTAGATAAATCAAGGTCAAGAGCACATCATGGGGTAGGTCTTGGATTAGCTTTATGTGAAAAAATAGCTAGAATACATAAAAGTAAACTATCTATTTCTAGTGAAGAGAATAAAGGGACTACTATTACGATAGAGGTTCAAGTAAGTGGAGGTAATCCATAATGAAGAATCATAAAAAGTTAAATGTTTTAGGGATAATTGCAGTATTTGTTATAATTATAGGAAGTTGGGGGTTAACTAAGTACCTTCTTTATCGTAAAGAAATAAATCTATTATCAAGAATAAGTAAATTTGATATTTCAATTAATAGTGATTCAGAAGGTAGTGGTAGTGATTTAACTGTTGATGAAATTAGGGAAATACTAGTTACTTGGAGCGATAATAGGGAGATAAGGGTACATGATCCAACTATTAATCAGTTAACCATGGATGAAGCAGTAAGTAGATCCATAGATGATATTAAGGATTTTTGTGCAAAGGGTATACTTCCTAATAGTTTTAAATCAGTAGACGATTCGTGGAATACATATGCATATTTAGGTACAAAGGCTCCAGAAGATACTAATTTAAAAGATAGATATAGCTATTGGACAATTAAATTTAGCAATGAAGAGCTTCTTATAGAATTAAAGCAAAATGCATATACAGGACAAATTTGGAAGATAGTTGCCTATGATTTTGTTAATGATAATGTAGAAAATATCAATATAGAAGAAGCATTAAAAATGTATTCAAACTATTTAGGAATCTCTATGGGTAATTATAGTAAAAGTGAATTAGGATACGGAAGTTTAACATCAGATGATTCAAGACTTATTTTATCTTATCAAAGTAATACCTTAGTTGAAAAAGGAAATACAAAAATAGAAATATCGTTATTACCTAATTAAATAGATAATAATAAAAAATTAATAAATATATTACAACTTAGATACATTTAATATACTTAAACATTACAACTCTCTCTTATTATTTTATTTAGGAGGAAGTTGTAATGAAGAGTGTTAAGGAATTACGTAGAAGAAATAAAAAAAGAAAGTTATATAAGAGGATGATATTATTAATAACAACATTGTTATTAATAATAATTTCAAATAAATTAATAAATAATTATTTAAATGTAAGTTTAACTTCAAACACAGCAGTTGCGATGTCCTATGAAGAAGAGAGTGTTGACTCTGGAAAAATAAAAGTTATACTTGACCCAGGACATGGAGGACATGATGATGGAGCTAGCTTTGGAGATATTTATGAGAAGGATATAGTTTTAAATATTTCTAATAAAGTAGGTAAAATATTAGAAGAAAATGATATTGAAGTTATTTATACAAGGACTGATGATTCAGCATTAGGAGATGATGAAAAAGAGGATTTGAGAAATAGAGTGAGTATATCTAATTCAACTAATGCAGAGTATTTTGTATCATTTCATATAAATGATTACGACGAAGATACTTATGGATATGAAGAAGTTTATGGATTTGAAGTTTGGACAAATTATAATGATGATAAAAGCTTAAATTTAGGAGAGGCTATAGAGGAGAATCTGGAAGCCTTAGATTACACAGAGTGTCGACCTATGCTAGATGGTAGTGAAGCACTGTACATAATTAGAGAAAATGAGAATCCTTCAGTATTAATAGAGTTTGGATTTATGAACAACTATAATGATAGAATATATTTGAGTGATGAGGCAAATCAAGAATTATTAGCTAAGGCTGTAGCTACATCAATTATAGAAAGTATTAATCTAAATTAAAGTATAAAAGCAGAGAGCAATATAGCAACTCTGCTTTTATACTTTAATTAACTAAAGATGTTTATTAATTAACCTAAGTTTTTACCAGTAAAACCCAAAGGTAAAAGTTCCTCTAATGAATATTCTTTAAATTCATCTTTATTTTTGGCTAGATAAATTTTAAATGTTTTTGGATCACAAAATTCAGCAATTACTTGCCTGCATACTCCACATGGAGCGCAGTATTCAGTTTCTTCAGCATCTGCTTTATTACCTACTATTGCAATTGCAAGAAATTCGTGTTGTCCTTCAGATACCGCTTTGAAAAAAGCAGTTCTTTCAGCACAGTTAGTTGGTGTAAAAGCTGCATTTTCTATATTACAACCTAAGTATATTTTCCCGTTTGTACCAAGTAGTGCTGCACCAACATTAAAGTTAGAGTAAGGAGTATAAGCAAATTTTTGAGCTTCATAAGCCTTTTCTACTAATAGTTTTGCATCAATCATAAATTTCACCTGACACTTTCTTTAATAATTAAAATAATCTTTACTTTTAAAGTATATAACAATAAGTGGATTTTTATTATAACATTATTAAATATAGGTGTATATAAGATTTTATATGAAAAATATATAAACTATATTTTAGTTTTCTAAAAAAGAATTAAAAATTATTGTTGACATTAACGTTGCGTAAATGTGTATCATTAATTTATAAGGAGGAATAAAGATGGAATATGCAATTAAGAAGCTAGCTGAGATGGCAGGTGTAAGTACTAGAACTCTTAGATATTATGATGAAATAGGATTGTTAAAACCTTGTAGAGTTAATTCATCAGGATATAGGATATACGGAGAAAAAGAAGTTGATATATTACAACAAATTTTGCTCTATAGGTCTATGGATATTAGCCTTGATGAAATTCAAAATATAATATCTAATCCTAACTTTGATATTTGCAAATCATTAATTGAACATCGAAAAGGCCTTATTTCTAGAAGAAATCAACTTGATCAATTGATTTTAACTGTAGAAAAAACTATTGAATATAAGAAAGGGGAAAGAAGTATGTCTAATAAAGAGAAGTTCCAAGGATTTAAGAAAGAGCGTTTAGAAGAAAATGAAGCAAAGTATGGGAAAGAAATTAGAGATAAATATGGCAAGGAAACTATTGAAGCTTCTAATAAAAAGTTTATGAATATGAGTGAAGAAGATTTTAATGAAATGAATAAAATAGAAGAAGAAATTTTCAAGGGATTATTAGAAGTAGTTGAGAATGGAGACTTAGATTCAAAAACTGCTAGAGACGTATATGAAAATCATAAAAGATGGCTTGGATTCACTTGGAATAGTTACTCTAAAGAAGCTCATATTGGCTTAGCTGAAATGTATGTGGCAGATGAAAGATTTGCAAAATACTATAATGATAAGGCTGGAATAGAGGTAGTTAATACTTTAAGAGATATAATAGTTAAATATGCAAAATAGTAGAAGATAGTTTGTAATCAGGCTCATCATTACTGAGAAGATAGATTTGCAAATTAGATTTTTTTGACATAATGCTTTGAAGAGCAGAAATAATATCCTGCTCTTCTTTATTTATATTAGTATTAGATATTACATATAAGTGTTTGGGGATAACAGAGTTTCTTATATAAGAATCATATGAGTTATTAAGATTCTCATGATTCATAACAGAAGTATTTTTTGAAGTATAATCATTATAAAAATTATTTAGAAATTTAAAATGATGACCACTGTAGAAACCTTCGGCATCTTTTTCTTTCATTTTTGATAGTATTACTTGACGTTTAATAATATCATTTAAGCTTACCTCTTTATAATTTTTCATAATATCATACATTATCATAAAGGTGGTAGTTCTACCTATTCCCTCTTTGCAATGAAAGTGGAGCCAAGTATCTTTAGGTTGATTGTTTACAAACTTAATAAAGTAATCTACCATATCTTCAGTAGGCATATTTCCATCTGTTACAGGAATACGAAGATAGCCTATTTTCTTGGAAGTAGTAAGTGCCAATTCATCTTGAACATATTTAGGAACTATAGTTTCTTTTGTATTATAAAAAGTTATTGGAGATCCAATTTTAATGGAGTTCAAAAGTGTATTTTCAGTATATAAAACTTCTGATAAGCTCAATCCCTTATTAGCATTGTTTTTTAGATTTTCCCAGCTAATAGCTATACCATTTACAAACCCATGAGATTCTTGTCTTAAGTCAATATCTATTATTTTAAAGTCCTTTGATATAGAATCTTTTATTAGTGAAAGCGCTGATTCTGAAAATTGTCCACTTCCTGATATATTTAATGTATCTAGACCTTTTAAATTAATATCCATATCTGACAATTCAGAGACTTCATCAGTTGACTTACGAAAATGATTGGGTAAAGTGTTGTTATTAGGATAGTCTTCTAAAAGGTTTAAGTCTGATAATGCTTTAGGATAATGAGCTAAATTCAAGAATACACAAAGAACTACTAAGATAATACGTAAAGTAAAATGCATATATTTTTTCATATAAAAATACCTCGCAATAAAATTATTTATTATATCATTATAATTAGGAGTAAGCAGTAGTTTTATTCATCCAATTATATCAAGTTATAGAAATTAAATTATGTATTAAAAATAGAGATATGGGTTTTATAAATAGATAAGAATGCGATGAAAATAATTTTTAAAAAAATACTTGAATAGAAATAATTTTCATGATAATATGTAAATGTATTCAGAAGAAAATTATTTTTATTTAAATCAACTAGTGAAAAATATTTTCGAAGGGGGAATTATCTTGTTTAAACAGCTACAAAAAATAGGGAAATCATTTATGTTACCGATAGCAATATTACCAGCTGCTGGTTTATTATTAGGTATCGGGGGAGCATTATCAAATCCTAATACAGTACAAGCATATCCGTTCTTAAATGTTTCTTGGTTACAAGGCATTTTCTCAATTATGTCTTCAGCGGGAAATGTTGTATTTTCAAATTTATCACTTATCATGTGTATAGGTCTTTCAGTTGGGTTAGCTAAGAAGGACAAGGGTACTGCAGGACTTGCAGGAGCAGTAGCATTCTTAGTTATGAATGCTGCTATTAGTGGAATGATTACAGCGTTTAATCCGGCAGTTGAGTCAATAGATACAGGTGTTGTTGGAGCAATAGTAATTGGTTTAACAGTATCTTACTTACATAACAGATATGGAAATATTCAATTACCATCAGTTTTAGGATTCTTTGGTGGATCAAGATTCGTACCAATAGTATCTTCTTTCGCAGCTATATTTATAGGAGCAATATTCTTCTTAATATGGCCAACATTCCAAGGATGGTTAGTATCAGCAGGTAATGCAATAGCAGGACTAGGACCAATAGGAACTTTCCTTTATGGATTCTTATTAAGATTAACTGGAGCAGTTGGTTTACACCACATGATTTATCCATTATTCTGGTATACAGAATTAGGTGGAGTTGCAACAGTTGCGGGACAAACTGTTACTGGTGCACAAAATATATTCTTTGCTCAATTAGCAGATCCAAATCATGTTGGGTTATTTACAGAAGGAACAAGATTCTTCGCAGGACGTTTTGCTACAATGATGTTTGGTTTACCAGGAGCATGCTTAGCTATGTATCATTGTGTACCTAAAGCAAAAAGAAAATTAGTTGGTGGATTATTCTTAGGAGCAGCAATAACTTCATTTGTTACTGGTATTACAGAACCCATTGAATTTATGTTCTTATTCGTAGCACCATGGTTATATGTAGTTCACGCATTCTTTGATGGATTATCATTTTTCATTGCAGATATATTAAATATATCAATTGGTAATACATTCTCAGGTGGATTAATAGACTTTACTTTATTCGGTGTTCTACAAGGAAATGAAAAAACAAACTGGATATACGTATTAATAGTAGGCGTAATTTGGTTTGCACTATACTACTTCACATTTAGATTCTTAATAACTAAATTTAATGTAATGACTCCAGGAAGAGAAACTGAAGGAGAAGAAGTTAAAGTTGTTACTAAAGATAGTTTAAATGAAGTAGCAGAACAAATTTTAGTAGCACTTGGTGGAGTTGAAAACTTAGAAGATGTAGATGCTTGTATTACAAGATTAAGAGTGGCAGTTAAAGATGTTAAAAAAGTTGATAAAGATAAGATTAAATCTTTAGGAGCTACTGCAGTTTTAGAAGTTAAAGGAGGAATACAAGCTATATTTGGAGCTAAGGCAGACCCGTTAAAACAAAAAATTAATGAAATTATAGGGAGAGATTAGTAAGAGTGAAAAAGATAAATAGAGGATTAATAGTATCGTGTCAAGCACTAGAAAATGAACCACTACACAGCTCATATATAATGAGTAGAATGGCTGTGGCTGCTAAGGAAGGTGGTGCTATAGGCATAAGAGCAAATAGTGTTGAAGATATAGTTGCTATAAAAAAAGAGGTAGACTTACCTGTAATAGGGATAATAAAGATAGATTATGATAACATGAAGCCTTATATAACTCCAACAATGAAGGAAATTGATGCTTTAGTTGAAACTGGAGTAGATATAATTGCATTAGATGCAACGATAGATCAAGATGAGGAGTTTTTAAAGGAAATATTCAAAAAATATCCAAATCAAGACTTTATGGCAGATGTATCTACTATAGAAGAGGGATTAAGATCTGGAGAGCTTGGATTCCAATATGTAGGAACGACTTTAGTTGGTTATACAGAGCATTCTAAAGGAATGAATAATTTTGAAGTTTTAGAAGCATTATTAAAAGATTGTAAATCAAAAATAATAGCAGAAGGAAATTTTGATACTCCAGAAAAAGCAAGATTAGCCTTAGAAAAGGGTGCTTATGCTGTTGTAGTTGGTAGTGCAATAACAAGACCACAATTAATAACTAAAAAATTCAATGATGAAGTGTTAAAAGCATTGTAATTTCTAAGAGGTAGAATTTTTTCTACCTCTTTTATTTATATTTAATTAATGATATCCTAAATACAGTTAAAATATTACATACACTTATTTTGGAGGGATAAAGTGGATATATTATGTGAGATTCAAAGAATATATAATAGTTTTTCTGATAAAGAAAAAGCGATTGCAGATTATATAATGCAATACGCAGATAGTATTAAGAATATAAATATAACAGATTTAGCTAGGGAGATAGGAACTTCAGGTGCAACAATAACAAGATTTGCAAAGAAAATAGGATGTAATAGCTTCGTTGATATGAAGATTATGCTTGGCTCTAATAAGGCAGAAAAAATAATTGATGAAGATGAGATATTTTCTTATGCTTATCAATACTATAATGAAGTTATAGAAAGAACTAAAATGCTAATAGATAAAAAGTCTATATTGAAAGTTGTCAGCGAGATAAAAAAGGCTAGAAATATTTATATTTATGGTGTCGGAAGCTCTGGATTAACTGGTAAAGAAATGATGCAAAGACTTTTAAGAATGGGATTTAATGTTCACTGTATATCTGATTCCCATATGATGATAATTAATAGTTCTATAATTAAAAAGGATGATTTAGTAATTGGATTATCAATTTCAGGAGAGACAGAAGAAGTTGTACATTCTATTAGAAAGGCGAAGGAAAATGGAGCAAAAACTGTTTGTATAACAAGCTTTGAAGGAAGTACTATAAGTAAGTATTCAGATTTAAAATTCATAGTTTATAATCCAAAGTTTGTGGATAGAAGCAAATTTATTAACAGTCAATTTTCTGCAATGTATTTATTAGACTTAATTTCAATGGTCTTATTAAAGGATGAAGAGTTAGCTAAGAAGATGCAAATTACTGTTGATGCAATAATTAATAACTAAGTTTAAATAAGAAAATGGTGACATGTTGAGCATAACAAGTCATCATTTTTTTACTTTTTAGGAAATTATAAGCATGTTACCCTGTGGATAACATGCTTATAATTTCCATCCTTAAGTTTTGAAGTATTAAAATATCATAGCAAGGTGACTTGGAGCTTGCGACGGAACCTAGATATGATATTTTAATACTTTTTTGTTTCTTTTATTAAAATAATTAAAGAAAAATAGATTGAAAGAGATAATCATTTTAAATAAGAATTAATTAGTTATTTTTGGTATTTAAAATAACTATTATATCGGTAAATAGTGATATAATATAAATATAAATATGAATACGCTAGGTAGTTTTTTAATAAAAATTTTATTGAATGAGGTGATAATTATGAAGAAACTAGAGAAATTTATAAATTATATATGCGGAAGATTTAATAATGAGAATCAACTAAAGGAAGAAAAAGCTATAACTGGTGGAGTTAGAACTCCTGTAGCAAAACATATTGTTGGTATATGTAATGATAAAATTAAAAACCTTCCAGAAGACTTTAATGGATACTTTACCATAGATGAAACTTATTATAACCATGGAGAGCATGAAACAGCTTTACATCATTTATTCTTGTATACTTTAAACAAAGATAATGATGTAGTTTTAACTTCTTACGAGTTACCAACTGATGTAGATTATAATGATTTTATAAATGCAAATGATAAATTAGTAATAGATTATAGTAAATTAGAATTATCAAAGAAATTTACTCCAATTACATTTGAAGAAAAAGATGGGTACTTTTTAGCAGAAAGTGAAAGTAATTTTTCATCAGAAGTAATATTTACAGCAATAGAAAAAGTATGTGATGGTAAGATGTATGTAACAGAAATATTTAGAAAGAATGGAGTAATAATTTCTGGATCTGAAGATCCAATAGTATATGATAAAATTAAATAATTAATTTTTAAAGAGAACTGTATTTGTAGAAAGATAGATCTTTTTCATTTATTTTAAGTTATAAAATATGCTATAGTACCTGTATAGCCCTTTTGCAGCCAAGAGATATTTATAATATAATAAAATTCAGAGGAGTGTTATAGAGTTTATTTCATTTCTTTGATGGAATATTGTGGATAATGCAAATAAGTCTATTCTTTACTTTAGGACTTTTAGCATTCCCATCTAAGTTGCCTGAAGTTTTGGGCATATCTATAGCCATATCATTATTTATGATGTTTATAGCAAGGCCTTTAGCAAACTTTATTATATTAAGTGGATTTAATTATTCAAATAAAGAAAAGTTGTTTATATCATGGGTTGGACTTAGGGGAGTAGCTTCTATAGCTTTTGCAATCTATTCTGTAACATATGGAGTAAATATAGAAAATGATATATTTCATATAATATTTTTTATAGCATTATTTTCAGTTGCATTACAAGGTACATTTACTCCTATCTTGGCAAGAAAATTAGATTTAGTTGATGATAATATCCCTGTATTAAAGACCTTCAATGACTATAAGGAAGATAAAAGTACTAAAATTTTAGAAATAAATATAGATAAAAATAATGAATGGGTTAATAAAAATATTATGGAGTCAGATATACCAGAGGATATTTTAGTGGTAATGATAAAACGTAATGATGAGGTTATAATTCCGAGGGGATCAACTGTAATTCAGAAAGATGACATCTTAATTTTAACAGCTAATAATTTTGACAGTTTATTAAGTAGTTAATGTTATATGTGAGAAGTTATGGGGAAAAAAATCTAAGTATTATCGGAAATGATAATAGAGATTAAAATATTAATAGAAGCTATATAAAAATACATATTATCTTAAGAGTTTTAAATGATTTTATATTAGTAAGATAATATGTATTTAGTCTTTTTAATCCTCTAAAGCTTCAAATTCATCCTTTGTTGCTCCACAGATAGGGCATACCCAATCATCAGGTAAGTCTTCGAAAGGTGTATCTGGATCAATTTCGTTTTCTGGATCACCGTATTCAGGATCATAGACATAAGTACATGGAACGCATACATATTTTTGCATTAAAAAATACCTCCTAATCTTTTATACAATAAAATGTATTGGGTATATTATAAAAATATGATATAAATTAAAATAAATAGAAAATTTATAGGGTAGGTGAAGATAATGAGTAGAAAAACTAGCAAAAACAATGATTTACTTAGTAGTGTAAGAAAGGATACTTCTCCTAAGATTTATTCTTTATTGGTTGACTTAGTTAATGATAACAGAGAGGATTTAGCAGACTTAGTAATTAAAATAGATTACTTATTAGAATACTCAAGTTCATGCATTCGTCAAAAAGACTTTGAAGAAGCAAGAGAAAGCTTAAGTAAAGTAGAAAATAGAATTAAGATGCTAGAAATGCAAAAAGTAGATACAGAATATATAAAGTACCTGTATGATGGTATAAATAATAAATGTAAGTAAAAATAAAAAGGGCTGTTCAGAACAGTCCTTTTTATGTGCAATTTAAAATTATTCTAGTATTTACTGTTAAATTTTTAAATGTGCAAAAGCATATTATATTATTTTCTTTTTCTATTTGCTATTTCTATATTAACTTTTCTCTTATTAAGTTTACGTCCCATACACTTATCAATAACTTTATCTTTAACATCTGGAGAGATGTTTACAAAAGAAAAGTTTTCTAATATATCTATATCTCCTATAGATGTTGGTCTAATTTTAGCAGTTTCTTTTATAAAGCTAACTAAAGATTTAGGAGTGATACCATCTCTTCTACCTACAGATAAGAATAAACGTATATCCTCTGATTTTGGTGCTTCTAGAACATTGTTTGAATAAGTTTCAAGTAAATCACTATTAAATTTACTTTTAATTAGAGCTGCAATAATTTCAATATTATCAAATTTTTCACTTAACTCTTTAGCTATTGGAATAAATCTTGAGTGATCTGAATCATTAATAGTATTTGCAACATCCTCTAATATAGAGTCTGACTTACTGCTAAATATATCACTAACTGTTGGGATAGGCTTTCTAGAAATATCACTCTTAGTTACTGATTTAATTTGTTTTAACATAGAATATTCTTTGGGAGAAACTAAAGAGTAAGCCGTACCCTCTCTATTTGCTCTACCTGTTCTACCTATTCTATGAACGTAGCTTTCAACATCTTGAGGTAAATCGTAGTTTATAACATGAGTTACCCCTTCTACATCTATTCCTCTTGCAGCAACATCTGTTGCAATTAAGAAGTTTAACGAACCTTCTTTAAATTTCTTTAAAGTTCTTAATCTATGAGCTTGAGACATGTCTCCGTGCATTCCTTCAACAACATATCCTCTAGATTGCATTCCTTCAACTAACTCATCAACGCCTTTTTTAGTTCTGCAGAATATAATTGCAGATGATGGAGTATCAAAGTCTAATACTCTACAAAGTGCTTCAAATCTAGTTTTATGTGATACCTCAAAAAAACTTTGACTAATCTTAGAAACTGTCATTGAAGTTTTCTTTATTGCTATATGTTTAGCATCTGGTTTCATATATCTTCTTGCTAATTTTTTTATTTGGTCAGGCATTGTTGCTGAGAATAGTAATGTTTGCCTATCTTTTGGAAGTTGCTTAATTATGTCTTCTAAGTCATCTATAAAGCCCATATTTAACATTTCATCAGCTTCATCTAATACTAAGAACTTAACAGTATCTAACTTTATAGTTCCTCTTTTTATATGGTCTAATATTCTACCAGGAGTACCAACAACTATATTTACATTTCTTTTTAAATTTCTTATTTGATTGTTTATTGGGTCTCCACCATATATAGGAAGAATTGTTAAGTCGTCATATTTAGACAATCTCTTAAGCTCATCATTAACCTGTATAGCTAATTCTCTAGTTGGAGCTAAGATTATAGCGCTAAGGCCATCCTTTTTTGTAATATTATTAATGATACCACATCCAAAAGCAGCAGTCTTACCAGTTCCAGTTTGAGCTTGCCCTATAAGGTCATATCCTTGGATTGCTACAGGTATTGCTTCTGCTTGTATTTGTGATGGCTCTTCAAAACCTAAATCATTAATTGATTTTAAAAGGGTATCCTTAAGCCCTAAGTTACTAAATTTAATTTCATTCATCTAAAATCCTCTTTCTATTTATATAAAATAATTTATAATTATCATAATCATCATTTTTTTGTTAACTAATTTAGTATACACTATAATTAGAAAATATGCTCGTATTATTTCTTATAAAATAATTAAATTTGTAATAAATGTCGAAAAAACAAAAAGTAAACCTTTTAGGGAGTTAAATAATGAAAGATAATAAGGAAAAATTATATTTTTATAAACTAAATACTATCATTGGATCTATTTATATTATTAAAAGTGATAAGGGATTAAGAAGTATAGAAATTATTGAGGAGAATTGGATTAAACTTGAGAATAAATATAAACCAATTGAAAGCAAGGAAATATGTAGAGAAGAAATAAGACAGATAAAAGAGTATTTTTCTGGTATGAGAAAAGAGTTTAATTTAGTTTTAGATATTGACGGAACTGAGTTTAGAAAAAAGGTTTGGAGTGAACTATTAAATATTCCATATGGTGAGTTAAGAAGTTATAGTCAGATTGCTAAGGCAATAGGAAATGAAAAAGCAGTTAGAGCGATAGGGCAAGCAAATAAATCTAATCCTATACCTATAATAATTCCTTGCCATAGAGTAATTGGGAAAAGTCAAAAGTTATTAGGGTATGCTGGAAATCATACTGATATTCAAGAAAAGTTAATTGAGTTAGAAAGAATTATAGAGGAACAATAAAGGAAAGGTTAATGGTCCTATGAAACAATATAAAACTAAAGAAAAAAACTCCCTTAGGAGTTTTGAAAATAAATTTACTTATATATAACGTAGTGTTATTTAATTTGGAAGTTCGCTTTGGATTATTTCATAAACCTTCTTAGGAAGTATATCTTGATCTTCTTTAGATAAGTTAGAAGTTTCAACAGCAGGATGAATATATAAATCTACGTGGGCAGGTTTAACTATCCATTTCTTTTTATTAGATTCCATAATTCTATAAGATCCATTCATAGTTACTGGAATTATAGGAACTTTTGATTTTGTTGCAAGTTTAAAGCTTCCTGCTTTAAATTCGCCCATTTTATCGCCCCTACTTCTAGTACCTTCAGGGAAAATAACTATAGAATGACCTTTTTTTAGTATTTTAATACCTTCTATAATAGCTTCACCAGATTTTCTTATACTACTTCTATCCATAAAGACACAATACATATATTCCATCCAAGTACGAACTCCAGGAATTTTCTTAACTTCAATTTTAGATACAAATCCTTTTAATCCAGGAATTTGACTCATGTATATTGGAATATCAAAGTTACCTTGATGGTTTCCTACATACAAAACATTTGTATCTTTAGGTATATTTTCTAATCCATGAACTGTTACTTTAACTCCAGCGACCTTTAGTAATATACTGGCCCAAGTTTTAGTAACCTTATAAACAAGCTTATCTCTTTTTTCTTCTAATCCTTTTTTAGTTAGCATCTTAGTTCTTATCATAGCAGGAATACTTACAATAAGAGTACTAAAAAATACTATATACCAAACAATAGATCTAATCATTCAAACCATATCCTTTCAATAATTTAAAATAAGTCCATAAATAAAGTATATAACAAAGTAAGGACATAGAAAAGTTAATTAAATATTGTATATTCTTAAATTACATGGGCAATATTGACAGATAGGAAATGTTATTATACAATTATTTGGTAGTTAGGCCTTCATAGTTCAATGGATAGAACAGTCCCCTCCTAAGGGACAGATACAGGTTCGATCCCTGTTGGGGGTACCAGTAAAAGCTCTCAAGACTTATTTTAATAGGTTTGAGAGCTTTTTATTAATTTATTTTAGAAAACTATTGCAATAAATACTATACTATGATATTATAGATTGGTAGCGTAAAGCTAAGTTTAAAAAGTTTCATTTAGATAAATAATTTCTCAAAAATTAGAGATTATTATCAATTTAGAATCTTTAATTTTAGGAGGAATATTTATGACAGATAAGACAATTGTATGTAAAGATTGCGGAAGCGAATTCATATTTTCAGTAGGAGAACAAGAATTCTATAAGGAAAAAGGATTTGATAATGAGCCAACAAGATGCGTATCTTGTAGAAGAGCTAGAAAGCAACAACAAAATAGAAGATAATTTTGTTTGATTCGAGAGCTTTAAGTATACCTTAGAGCTCCTTTTTATTTAAAATATTAAAAAATAGTGTATACGACTTAGAAAGAGGAAAATAAAGTGAATTTATAAATATCTTTATGATATGTATTAATAAATAAAGAGAAAAGGTTCATAGTAGCATCCTTTTAAAAGCTACTTACCATAATTTCCAAAATACCTAGCAAGTTATTTGCTAGGTATTTTTTTATAAAATTGCTTGGAGTTTAGAAATAATCTATATAATTTTTATTACTTATGCTAAAAATAATAATGTTTCATCAAAAATTAATGAGTTTATTAAAATAGTTTTTGAAAGAAAAAGATTAAAATCAGGAAAATATATAACAATGTAGTTAATAAATATGAATTTGCATAGAATATGATAGATTGAATTATTGAATTTTTATTACATCTAATATTTTTAAATTCTTATTTCTTATATAGCATAGTAGTAAGTAGAAAAATTTTGATTTAGGAGTGTGAATTATTTTGGAAAGTTACACGTGGCAAATAATATTATTAGTAATATTATTATTTATGTCAGGGTTTTTCTCTATGTCAGAAACAGCCCTAATGGCTCTTAGTAAAATTAGAATAAGACATATGGTGGATGAGGGGATTAAGGGAGCAAAGTTAGTTGAAAAGTTATCTGAAGACCCTAGTAAGTTATTAGGAGCAATATTAATAGGTAATAATATTGTGAACATAGGGGCATCATCTCTTGCAACGTCAATTGCTGTAAAGGCTATGGGAGAAAGTGGTGTAGGACTAGTTACTATAGTAATGACTATTTTAGTTCTTATATTTGGAGAAATAACTCCGAAATCTATAGCTAAACAAAGATCAGAAGTGGTTGCATTAAAGGTTAGCAAGCCTATAAATATAGTAGTTAAGGTGTTTAGACCATTTATAGCCATATTTACAGCTATATCTAGTATATTTATAAAGCTTTTAGGCGGAGATCCAAAAGCAACTGAACCATTTATTACTGAAGAAGAATTAAAGACAATGGTTGGAGTTAGTGAAGAAGAGGGTGTTCTTGAAGATGTTGAAAAGGAAATGATTTTTAATGTTTTTGAGTTTGCAGATGCTCAGGTAAAGGATGTTATGGTTCAAAGAGTAGATGTAGTTGCTGTAGATAATAATTTTACCTATGATGAAGTTATAAATATAATTAGAGCTGAACAATTTTCAAGAATACCAGTTTATAATCAAAATATAGATGATGTTATAGGGATACTTAATGTCAAAGATTTAATAATAGCATCTCAGAGCAAGGAAGAGTTTAGGGTATCTGATTATATGAGAGAGCCTTATTATACTTTTGAGTTTAAAAAGATAACTGAATTATTTAAAGAAATGAAAAAAACAAGAAATCATATGGCGGTAGTATTAGATGAATACGGGGGAAATGTTGGTATAGTTACTATTGAAGACTTAATTGAAGAAGTAGTAGGTGAGATTGAGGACGAATATGATGATGAGAAGGATAATGATATTATAGTAGTTAAGGAAGATGAGTATATTGTTGATGGTAGTGCAAGATTAGATCATATCGGAGACTTAATAGGAGTTATTATGGAATCAGAAGAATTTGACTCCATAGGTGGATTAGTAATCGATGAGCTAGGTAGATTTCCGGAGAAAAATGAAGAAGTTAAGGTTAATAGTGTTAGATTTGTTGTTGAAGAAATTGATAAGAATAGAATTAAAAAGGTTAGAATATTTACCTAAGTGATTAGGGGATATCATATTACTTTCTTGAAGTTAATCTTCAGTTACAGTAGTATGATATTTTTTTAGATAGTATTAAAATAAGAGGTTTTTTATATAAAGAAATTAATTTAAATTAATTCTACATTATTTATTTGTAAATTTAATGTATAATAGTCTATATAGTGTAAATGGATTTAGGCTTTTGTTTTCTAAATTCTTTTATGAATTTTTAAATTAAGGTGAACATTTATATGGAATATATGAATATTGCAATAGAAGAGGCTTGGAAGGCTTATAACAAGGGAGAAGTACCTGTTGGTGCTGTAATAGTTAGGGATGGAGAGATAATATCAAGGCAACATAACTTAAAAGAAGAAAAGAAATTAACTACTGCTCATGCCGAGATATTGGCAATAGAAGAAGCTAGTAGAAAATTAAATAATTGGAGACTTTCGGGATGTCATATGTATGTAACATTAGAGCCTTGCCCTATGTGTGCAGCTGCCATTGCTCAAAGTAGAATATCTAAATTATTTATTGGGACCTTTAATAAGGATATGGGAGCTTGTGGGTCTACTATTAATTTATTAGATTATGATATCTTTAATTGGAAAGTTGATGTAAAATGGTGTTATAATCAAAAATGTAGCGACTTATTAACATCATTTTTTGAAAATAAGAGAAGCAAGAAGAATTGAAGAGGAGGAAATTGAATGAATCCAGTGGCTTTTGAAGTTTTTGGCTTAGAAATTAGATGGTATGGAATAATAATATCAATGGGTGTTCTAGCTGCTATGCTATTAATATACATTTTAGCTAAAAAGAAAGACCTTAACTACGATACAATAATAGATGCTTTTTTAATTACTTTCCCAATTTCAATAGTAGGAGCAAGACTTTATTATGTAGCTTTTGAATATCAAAACTATCATTCTTTTATGGATGTAATAAATATAAGAAATGGTGGTATGGCCATTCATGGTGGAGTTATAGCGGCTTTAATATCAGGGTATATTTTTGGAAAGTATAGAAAAGTTAACTTTTTAAAATATGTAGATGTTATAATGCCTGGTGTAATTCTAGCACAAGGAATAGGTAGATGGGGAAACTTTATGAATCAAGAGGCTCATGGTGGACCAGTATCTCAAGAGTTTATAAGTAAGTTTCCAGAATTTATACAACAGGGAATGTTGATAAAAGGAACTTATTATCATCCTACATTTTTATATGAATCTATATGGGACATACTAGTTTGTATAATTCTAGTTTATATTCTTCTAAGAAAGAAGAAGTCTAAGGATGGAGTCGTTCTTGCTGGATATATGATTTTATATTCTGTAGGTAGATTCTTTATAGAAGGGTTAAGAACTGATAGCTTAATGTTTATGGGCTTAAGAACTGCTCAAATAGTAAGTTTATTAGGTATTATACTAGGAATAATATTAATTGTATGGATAAATAAAAGTAATAAGGATACTATATAGGATGGGAGTAAAAATACTCCCATAGTTTTAAATGTTGCAATATCTAGTTGTATATGATAATATATAGCAGTAGTTCAAATTAAATAAATAGTATTTTATTAATTGAACATACTCCTATGAACATATACGAATAGGAAATTTCATATTATGGAGAGATGTCCGAGTGGTCGAAGGAGCACGCCTGGAAAGCGTGTATAGGGGAAACTCTATCAGGGGTTCAAATCCCCTTCTCTCCGCCATGGCCGTGCTAGATGGGGAGTTAGCGGTGCCCTGTAACCTGCAATCCGCTATAGCAGGATTGAATTCCTAGTCTAGGCTTTAATCTGTAGAGCCTGCCTATGCAAGTGGTGTTGATGGCAAGGTCCCATACGACGTAAGTGCATGAACCTCGTCAGGTCCGGAAGGAAGCAGCGATAAGTGATTACTGCGTGTGATATGGATAAATCTTGTCAGAGCTAACTACATAGTAACGTCTATAGATTACTGTCGAAGCTAGGTGCACGGTTTAATTTTTAGGCCTTTCTAGAAAAGAAGGGTTTTTTTAATGTAAATATGAAATTAGAATTATAATTACAATTAATTATAGGTTACTCTTCAATAGGATTAACATACAATAGGACAAAGAAAGCGAGGGCATTCCTTTATGGAGTACCCTCGTTTTCTATTTTCTAATTAAATCAATAAAATCAAACTTTAAATTATTAGATTCATTGGTTAAAATTTCAGATTGGTTATCAATAATCCAATCATCAAAGTTAATTTCAGGAAATCTAGTATCTCCATAAAAATCTTTATAAATTCTAGTTAAATAAAGTTTTTTTGTATTAGGTAAAAGGGATTTATAAATCTCTCCTCCACCAATAATAAATACTTCTTCAGAAGAGTTTTTATATTTATCGATAATAGTATTTATATCATTAATTACTTCAACAGATGATGAATCAATTTTAAAATTCTTATCTCTAGTAATTACGATATGATGTCTATTAGGCAATACCTTAGGTAATGACTCAAAGGTTTTTCTTCCCATAATTATTGTATGGCCTGATGTAATACTCTTAAATCTTTTTAAATCATCTGATATATGCCATAAAAGCTTATTATCACCACCAATTACATCATTGCTAGCTTTCGCCACTATAATTGATAGCATTATACACTTACCTCCATTTTAATTGGATCATGGTGTTTATAATCTATAAGTTTAATATCATCCACAGTAAAATCATAGAAGTTAGTGATTTCTGGATTTATCCACAGCTTTGGAGCATCATAATCTTCATTTGCTCTATTAAGTTGAAGTTTCATTCCTTCAATTTGATTTTGATATATATGAGCATTATTAATAACATGAGTAAATAATCCTGGTTTCAAATTAGTTACTTGCGCTATTAAGTGAACTAATACAGCATACTGACTGGTATTAAATGGAACTCCTAGTGGGATGTCACCACTACGTTGGACAAGCATACAGTTAAGATATCCATCAGTTACATCCCATAGAGTTTGGTAGCAACATGGTTGTAAAGTCATTTCTGGTAGATCCTCAATATTCCACATAGACATAATCATTCTTCTGTCTTGAGGATTATTTTTTAAAGTTTCAATAAGTTTATCAACTTGATTAAACTTAGCTATTTGATATCCATAAGCTTTACCTATAGTATTATTTTCATCAACCCATTCGTCCCAAATATGAACATTTTGTTCTTGAAGCTTTGTAACATCATTAGATTGATCTCTGTATATCCATAGCATTTCCTTTATAGCAGTTTTAAAGGCAACCTTCTTAGTTGTTAAGATAGGAAACTCCTTTTGTAAGTTAAATTGCATAATTTGATGAGGAAGCTTGTATGTAGGCATCCCAGTTCTGTTGTTATCATAATATCCATTATCTAATATATCTTTAACAATAGATAAATATTTCTTATCATATAAACTCAAATTATATACCTCCTTATTTTTAATTAAGACTATTGTACTATAAAAATATTAATCAAACAGTAAAAAGCTTAAAAAAGTATTCAGTATTAAATTAACTTAAATTACATTATATGGTATAATGTTATATAAGTGTAATTATATTAGAAAAAATTTAGGGGGGAAGAATCAATGGCAAAGGATAAATTTTTACCAATATCTATTTTTGCTTTAGCAATATCTATTATTATTGCATCATCTAATATTTCAATGGCTATTGATAATAATGGAATGAATATATCAAATGGGATTTCGCAAGGATTGAATAATATTAATAGAGATATTTTTATAAATGATGAAGCTAATAACAGTATCATGAATAGATATACTGCATCGGTGTATTTAGGGATATCAGAGGAAATTTTAATGCAAATTATGAATAATGAAGAATCTAAAATACCATATATAGATATTAATGGAGATGTCATATTTAGTAAGAATGCATTAGATAAATGGGTGGAAGAATCAAACTTTAAAATGTAGTGTTATAAATATTTATTAAATAAATAAGGAGACTTCATATGGAAAAATATTTAGGAAAACTTGTAGATGTTGTGGTGGATAGACCGTTAGGAATAAAACATCCATCTCATGGGTTCTTTTATCCTATTAATTATGGATATATACCAGGAACTATTTCAGGCGATGGTGAAGAGATAGATGCATATATAGTAGGTGAGTTTGAACCTTTGGAAAAGTTTTCTGGATTTGTTGTGGCAGTAATAAAAAGGGAAGATGATAATGAAGATAAATTGGTAGTTTGTAAAGATATAAATAAATATAATAAGTTTCAAATACAAGCATTAGTTGAGTTTCAAGAAAGATTTTTTACATCCTATATAACAATGTGTTATGAGTAAATTATTAATATTGAAGTTATATGTATCAATGAAATTCAAAATATATGACGAAGAAAAAATGCTATAAAAAATGGTGAAAAATATTTTAATAAATATTATATAGTTGATTTCTGTAAAAAAAAGTCGTAAAATTCTGAAAAAAGATATATAGTATTAAATACTACGTTTCTACCTTTTTATTTTTAAAAAACTTGCAAAATTTATTAAAATATTTTATTATTAATATAGATTATTTTGGAAAAGAAGGGAGAAGTAGAACTGTGGAATTTTCTGTAAGAAAAGTTAAGTATGAAATTTTATCTAGTAGTTCACAATCAAAAACAGCAACAATTTTTGAAAATTGGATTACTATAACCTTTTTTAGGGGGAATTTGCAAGAATCTATTTCTTAACTTGCAATATAGTAACTCCAATTAGACCCGTTTTATTGTAAATGGGTCTTTTATTATATCCAAAAATGTAAAAAATAGTTGGAGTTGATTTTAATGAATAAGATAAAAAAGAATATTAAAAATGATTATTTATATAGATTTTTTTCATCCTTTGATATAACATCCGCAATTTGGGTTTTATATTTAGGATATAAGGGGATGAACTTAGCTGAAATAGGTTTGCTTGAAGGAATGTTTCATATAACTGGATTTTTATCAGAAATACCAACAGGAGCATTTGCTGATTTGTTTGGTAGAAGAAAATCCATGATAATTGGAAGGGTAGTATCCTTATTATCTGCAATTATTATGCTGTTTTCTAATTCATTTATTGGTTTTGCAATTGGATTTATATTATCTGCCTGGGGATATAATTTAAACTCAGGATCTGAAGAAGCATTAGTTTATGATACGCTTGAAACTTTAAATAGAGAAGATGAGTATTTAAGAATTAATGGAAGGTTAAATTTGATAATAGAAGTTTCACAAGGGTTAGCAGTTTTTATTGGTGGTCTTCTTTCGCAAATAAATTTTATTATTAGTTATGTTGTTGCTATTATTATTGGTATATGTTCATTAGCTATATCACTTAATTTTACTGAAGTAGGAAGTAGGGATAAGAATAAAGGGAAGGTGGCAGTGAGAGATCACTTTAGAATTTCTATAAATATACTTAAGGAGAATAAAAAGCTTCTTAATATATTAGTGTTTTTCCCTATTATATATACTTTTTCAGCTGTAATATATTTTTATGGGCAACAATTTTTAAGTGATATGGGATATTCTAGAGTTAGTATTTCTATAATATTTTTATTTAATGGAATACTTTCGTCTTTAGGAGCAATTTTAAGTAATAAAATATATAAGAGGTTTAATAGTTGGGGTTGGTTAATAATATCTATGTTAATTAGTATGCTGCTAATATTAATGGGATACTTAAACAAAGAATTAATAATAGTGATTTTTTTAGCTATAGGATTTTTAACTGCTATACTTCAACCTATAAGTAGTGAACTGATAAATTCCATGGTTGAATCAAAGCAAAGAGCAACTATAATTTCAGTTGAAAGTATGTTTTATTCTTTAATGATGATAATACTCTTTCCTATATGTGGGTTAGTGGGAGATATATTTTCATTAGATGTTTCATTTAAAATTGTTGGGGTTATAGGTGTGGTAATTACCACCATTGAGATAGTTGGTATAAGAAAAAAAATATAAAAAATATATAAGAACTCAGGTTTATCCTGGGTTCTTTTGATTATTTGAGAGGTTTATTTATTTTCAAATAAAAGGTGTTTATATAAATTTTTAGGGGAAAATATTAAATGAAAACGTACATGTTTAAAATTTAACAAAGAATAATTGAAATATTTGTATATTTCAATATAAGGATATTACGAGTGAAATTGATATGCAGGATTTTATAATCGCACTTGCATGATGAAAAAAATAAAATGAAGGATTTGAAATTAAAACTTTCAAACTTCATTAATTTTCATCTTTAGTCTATAATATAAGTAAATAATTAAAATAAGGAATGATTTTATGGGATATACAGCTTTATATAGAGAATGGAGACCACAAAATTTCTATGATATTGTTGGTCAAGAACATATAACGACTACAGTTAAGAATCAAATATTAAATGATAGAATAGCTCATGCATATCTTTTCTGTGGAACAAGAGGAACTGGTAAAACAACAACAGCTAAGGTTTTTGCTAAGGCTTTAAATTGCCTTGATTTACATGATGGAGAACCTTGTAATAAATGTGAAATGTGCCAAAAGATAAATGAAGGCTTAGCTATAGATGTTACAGAACTTGATGCTGCATCTAATAATGGTGTTGATAAAATTAGAGATATTATAGATGATGTTAAATATCCTCCTCAAGAATGTAGATTTAAAGTTTATATTATGGACGAAGTTCATATGTTATCTACAGGGGCTGTTAATGCATTTTTAAAGACTCTAGAGGAACCACCAAAGAACGTAATATTTATTCTGGCAACAACAGATCCACAGAAGTTACCTATTACTATTCTTTCAAGATGTCAAAGATTTGATTTTAAAAGAATAAATAATAATGAAATTACAGCTAGACTTAGAAAGATAGTTAATGAACAAAATGCATTGGCAGATGATAAGAGTTTGAATTTAATTGCAAGAGTTTCTGATGGAGCTATGAGAGATGCTTTAAGTATATTAGATCAAGCAATATCTATGGGAAATGGAGCAGTAGAATATGATGTTCTTGTAAATATGCTAGGGCTTGTTACTAATGATAATTTATTTAATTTAACTAATGCAGTTATTCAAAGGAATGTTGAAAAATCTATAAGTATAATAGATGAAGTAGTATATGCAGGAAAAGACCTATATCTTTTTATTAAGGATTTAATTAATCATTATAGAAATATCCTTATGGCTAAGGTTACTAATAATCCTGAAGAAGTATTGGATATGTCTGAAGAAAATATTGCGTTAATTAAGGAGCAAGCATCAAAAGTTAGGGCAGAAGAAGTTATGAGATGCATTAGAATACTTCAAGAGGCTGAAGGAAATGCGAAATTAAGTAAACAAGCAAGATTATATTTGGAACTATCTATTATCAAAATGTGTAAAATAGAATATGATACTTCTAATGAGGTTATTTTAAGTAGGATTAATAAACTTGAAGAAGGGCTAAAAAATGGTAGCCTTAAGGTTGTAAGCGCAGCTTCAATTGAAGGTGAAACTCATAAAAGAGAAGGTATTAATAGAGAAGCTAAAAAAGAAGTTAAGAAAACCATAAGTCATAACATTAGTGGTAATGAAAATTCTAAGGTAACATTAGAAGATATTCAAAGATCATGGAAAGATATTTTAGAAAGATTTAAGGCTAGAAGAAAAATGATAGTTTATGCGTCTATGGTAACAGGGAAGCCTATTGAATGTAAAAATGGAATTTTAACTATAGAGTATGAAGATCAATTTAAGTTCAATAAAGACAGATTAGAAAAACCTGAAAATAGAACTGTTATACAAGAAGTATTAGCAGAAATATTTAGAGAAGATATAAAGATTGTATTTGAAGTTGAAGAACCTACAGGAAATAATAAGTCAACAGAAGATATGCTAATAGAGTCTTTAGGAGCTGATATGGTAGATATTTTAGATGAATAATATCTACATAAATAATAGGAGAAATAACAATAATAAAAATAAAATTAATAATGGCTTAAATATAGTAAAATAAAGAGAAATACTATATAATAAAGAATAGATTTTTATAAAAGGAGGATGTTTTTATGGCAAGAGGAGGATTCCCAGGCGGATTTGGGGGAGGAAATATGAATAACCTAATGAAGCAAGCACAAAAACTTCAAAAGGAAATGGAGCAAATGCAAAAGGACCTAGAAACAAAAGAGTTTGAGGTTTCAGTAGGTGGTGGAGCCGTAGTTGTAAAGGCAAATGGTAAGAAGGAAGTTGTTTCTATTAATATAAAGCCAGAAGTAGTAGATGCTGATGATGTTGAAATGTTAGAAGATTTAGTACTAAGCGCAGTAAATGAGGCTTTAAGAAAAGCTGAAGAAGAAAGCGCAAATAAAATGGGAAAATTAACTGGCGGAATGAACATACCAGGATTATTTTAAATAATTTAAACTAAGGGCGAATTTCATTTCGCCTTTTTATGTATTTATTTTACGGAAAGGATGATTTTATGGATTTTTATCCAGTTGCTATAGAAAAGCTTATTGAAGAATTTGCCAAGCTACCAAGTATAGGGCAAAAAACAGCTCAAAGATTAGCTCTACATGTTTTAAATCTTCCTGAAGATGAAGTTAGAGAATTTGCAGATGCTTTAGTTAAAGCTAGAGGAACTATAAAATATTGTTCAATTTGTGGAAACTTTACAGATTCAGATCCTTGTGCAATATGTTCTAATCCAAGTAGGGATAAGGATATAATTTGTGTAGTTGAACAACCAAAGGATATAATGACAATGGAAAAAGTTAAAGAGTACAACGGAACTTATCATGTTCTTCATGGAAATTTATCACCAATGCAAGGAAGAGGACCACAAGATATAAGAATAAGAGAGTTAGTTGCAAGAATGAGCGCTGATGTAAAAGAAGTAATACTTGCTACTAATCCAAATATTGAAGGCGAAGCAACTGCTATGTATATATCAAGAATATTAAAGCCTTTAAATATCAGAGTAACTAGAATAGCGTCAGGTATTCCTGTTGGAGGAGACTTAGAATATGCTGATGAAGTAACTCTTTCAAAGGCCCTTGAGGGAAGAAAAGAAATATAGATTAAAGGTGAATATATGACTAAGATATTAAAATTTTTATTTAGTAGAATGGTTATTATAGGTTTACTTATTCTTATACAACTTGGAATATTAATATTTACTATATGGAAGCTATCAGAATCCTTTGTATACCTATATGGTTTATTTATTGCAATAAGTATATTTGCTGCAATATATATAGTCAGTACAAAGGATAATCCATCTTATAAGTTGGCATGGATAATACCTGTTTTACTTGTACCTGTTTTTGGTGGATTGTTTTATTTAATATTTGGTTCAAGAAGAACTACTAAAAAATTTAGAAGACGAATGATTAATATTCATAATGAAACAGCTAAATATCTAAAACAAGATAATGATGTTTTAAAGGAAATTGAAGAAGATGATAAATCAGTTGCCAATCAAGTCAAATATTTAAATAACTATGCAGCGAGTCCTATATATAAAAATACTACAACAAGATATTTATCTCCTGGAGAAGAATTCTTTGAAGAACTTAAAAAAGAATTGAAAAAAGCTAAAAAGTATATATTTATGGAATACTTTATAATTCATGAAGGAGTAATGTGGGATAGTATTTTAGAAATCTTGGAGGAAAAAGTACAAGAAGGTGTAGATGTTAGGTTAATATATGATGATATGGGGTGCCTTCAGACACTTCCATATAAATATTATGAAAAATTAAGACAAAAGGGAATAAAATGTGTAGTGTTTAATCCATTTGTTCCATTTTTATCTGTAGTTATGAATAACAGAGATCATAGAAAAATTACAATTATTGATGGCCATACAGCCTTTACTGGAGGGATAAACTTAGCAGATGAATATATTAATGAAATCGTTAGGTTTGGTCACTGGAAAGATGCAGCTATAATATTAAAGGGAGAGGCAGTTTGGAATTTTACTATGATGTTTCTTCAGGTTTGGAAATTTAATTGTGGAGAAAAAGAAGATTATGATAAATATAGACCATCAGTTAATTATTTAAAGCCTTTCGAAAGTGATGGGTATGTTCAGCCTTATGGTGATAGTCCTTTAGATGATGAAACTGTTGGAGAGTATGTTTATTTAAATATTATCAATAAGGCAAGGGATTATATTTATATAAATACTCCTTACTTAATAGTAGATAATGAATTAGTAACAGCCTTAACATTAGCTGCAAAAAGTGGAGTTGAAGTTATTATAGTAACTCCTCATATTGAAGATAAATGGTATGTACACTTAGTAACTAGGGCATATTATGCTCAATTGATAGAAGCGGGTGTAAAAATATATGAATATACACCAGGTTTTATTCATTCAAAAACTTTCGTATCGGATGATAAAATTGGTGTTGTCGGAACAATAAATATGGATTATAGAAGTCTTTATTTACATTTTGAAAATGGTGTATTATTATATAAAACCAAATCAGTTATGGAAATAAAAGAAGACTTTTTAGAGACATTAAATGTTTGTCAAGAAATTACAATTGAGGATTGTCATAAAATTAAGTGGTCAAATAGATTTATTACAGCTATATTAAGAGTTTTTGCGCCTTTATTATAAAAAATCTTATTTCTCCTGAATATTCCTGTTAAAAAATGGATAATAATTTAATAAGAGTATTTAGGAGGAATTAGAATGGATATTAATACTATTTTAGATTTTTTAATGAAAAGTATGGATAAAAACAAGAATGAATATAGTGAAGAAGATATTGTGTTATTGACTAATATTGAAGAAACAATTAAAGAGATGGAAGTAGCTAGATCTCTCTTTAATTCTGTAAGTGATCCTAAATTAATTGAACTAGCAATTCATGCAGAAGATGCAGCCAAAACAAGATATGATTATTTAATAAGTATGGCTAAAAGTAGGGACTTAAGAAGAATAGATTAATATTATTTTTTGCTAATGAATAGAATTAAGTGGAGGGGATTTATATGGATTTAAATTTAGTAGTTTATGGACTAGTTGGACTAGTATTACTTTATTTATTAATAAAGTTATTAAAATGGCCACTTAAAATTTTAATAAACGGAGTTATAGGAATAGTATTATTATACTGTACAAACTTACTGGGTACTTATTTTGGATTTACAATAGGTATAAATTGGATAACAGCATTGATTGCCGGGTTCTTAGGAGTTCCTGGGGTTATATTTTTAGTAATATTTCAATTATTTTTATAAATTAATTGAAGAAAATTTCGTATAAAATTACTAAGGTGGACTATCGTTTTGTTTTAATGATAGTCCACATTTTTATGGAGTAAATTTATATAGCTCCTTGTTTTTGTGAGAGAGGGAACATAATAGTTCCCAAAAGTTTATATAGATGGGAGTTAGAAGTTTTTTTCTTTATTAATGAGTGAAAAGCTTCTTATAAAATCAATATATGGAAATGAATAAATGTGGTTACTAGTATTTTGAAAATAATGTGATAAAATAGCTATATTAAAAATTATTTTAAGGAGAGGGTAATATGCCAGCGGGAAATGGAGTAAATTGTAGTTACTGTCCAGAACATAAAAAGACTTGTAATGGGGATGATAAAGGGTGTTTATGTTATAAATGTCCAAGGCATCTAGGACAATGCATATGTGTTAAATATTGTAGAGAAACAGAATCGATATTAATATTCGATAAGTAATTTTAGGAGGAATTATAAATGGGTGAAAAAGGAAAAAAGTTTATAAATGAATTTAAAGAATTTGCATTAAAGGGAAATGTATTAGATTTAGCAATTGGGGTTATTATTGGGGGAGCATTTAATAAAATAGTATCATCATTAGTAAGCGATATAATAATGCCACCAATTGGAGCTATAACTGGAGGGGTAGATTTTAAAGATCTTAAGTATATATTAAAGCCAGGAGTAGATGGTGCTGATGCAGTTACATTAAATTATGGGGCTTTTATTCAAAATGTAGTAGATTTTTTAATTATAGCTCTTTCAATATTTATATTTATTAAAGTAATTTCTAAATTAAATAGAAAGAAAGCTGAAGTTAAGGAAGAAGAGATTGAAGTTGAAGAACCAAAACTAACACTAGAACAAGAATTATTAACAGAAATTAGAGATTTATTAAAGAAAAATAATAGTGGCCAAATCTAAAGTTTTTACATAAATTAATAATAAAAAGTACTTTAGGGCTAAAAGTAAAAAATATTCTTTTAATTAACAAAAGAATATTTATGGTAATAAATTTGTAAATTATTAAAGAACATTCGAACTAACTAACAAAACAGTTGTTAAAAATGTAAAAAAGTAGTAAAATTAACAATAAAAATAAGCGATAAGTAAAATAAAAAATTTATAATGGGGGAAAACGCATGCATAAAAAGCTATTTATTCCTGGACCAGTTGAGGTTAGGTCAGATGTATTAGAGCAATTGGCAAAACCTATGATTGGCCACAGAAGCAAAGAAGCTTCTGAGATTCAAAGAAGAATCAGTGACAACTTAAGAAAACTGTTTTTCACTGAAAGTGAAATATTATTGTCAACTACATCAGGTAGTGGACTTATGGAAGGGGCCATAAGATCGTGTACAGCAAAGAGGGCAGCTGTATTTTCCGTGGGGGCATTTGGAAAACGATGGTATGAAATGGCTGTTTATAATAATGTTCCTGCTGATATTTTTGAAGTAGAGATGGGTAAAGCCATATCTCCAGAAATGGTTGATAAAGAACTTTCAACAGGAAAATATGATTTAGTAGCAGTAACTCATAATGAAACATCAACAGGTATAATGAACCCTGTTAAAGAAATAGGAGAAGTTGTTAAGAAATATCCAGAGGTGGTATTTATAGTGGATACTGTAAGCTCTGCAGCTGGAACAAAGATAGAAGTGGATAATTGGGGAATAGATGTATGTATAACATCAAGCCAAAAGGCATTAGGACTGCCTCCTGGACTAGCTGTATGTACATTCTCTAATAAGGCAAAAGAAAGAGCTGAAAAAGTACCTAATAGAGGATTTTATCTAGACTTATTAGCATTATATAAATATATCCAAAAGAAAGATTATCAGTATCCGTCAACACCATCAATACCACATATGTATGCTCTTGATTATCAACTAGACTATATATTAAATAAGGAAGGTCTAGAAAATAGATTTGAAAGACATTTAGAAATGGCTAAGGTGGTTAGAGCGTGGGCAAAGAAGTATTTTGAGTTATTTCCAGATGAAAATTACTTATCTAATACCTTAACAACTGTAAAAAATAATAGGGGTATAGATGTTTCAGCTTTAAATAAGGAATTAGGTAAGAGGGGGTTCCAAATATCTAATGGATACGGAAGCTTAAAGGACAAGACATTTAGAATAGCACATATGGCAGATTGTCAAATGAAAGATATTCAAGAACTTTTAAGTAATATAAATAATATTTTAGGTTTGGAATAGGACTAAGTAAATTAAGCAATAAGCAGGTAATAAATTTGGCAGAAATATATATAATAAGAGTTTAGATTTATTTCTAAGCTCTTATTATCATAAATAACATTAATAAATGTATTTCTGTATTTAATAGGGGGTATAAAATGAATAAAATTTTAGTAAGTGATGGTTTGCAAGAGAAAGCTATTAATAATCTTGTAGCATTAGGCTTTCAAGTGATAGATAAACATTATGATAAACAAGAGTTAGGAGAAGCTCTTAAAGAATATGATGCTTTAATTATAAGATCAGCAACTAAGGTAACTAAGGATGTACTGGAGTCAGCTAAAGGTGGAAAGTTAAAATTAATAGTTAGAGCAGGTGTTGGTATAGATAATATAGATATATTAGCAGCAAAGGAATGTGGGATTACTGTAAGAAATACTCCAAATTCTAGTTCGGATTCTGTTGCTGAGCTTGCTTTAGCTCATATGTTTGCAGTGGCAAGATTTGTGGGAACTTCTAACTATACAATGAGAAACGGTGAATGGAATAAGAAAAAGTATGAGGGAGTAGAACTTAGGGGTAAGACTTTAGGCATTGTAGGGATGGGAAGAATAGGAAAATCACTAGCTAGAAAAGCTACTGCTTTAGGGATGAAGGTTGTATATAATGATGCTTTCGGAAAAGTATATGATATAAAGTATGAATATTTAGATTTAAAAAACTTATTGGCTATTTCAGATTTTATTTCTCTTCATGTTCCTTATGATAAAAATGTTGGTTCTCTAATAGGAAAAGATGAATTAAAATTAATTAAGGATGGATCTTATTTAATTAATTGTGCAAGAGGAAAAGTAGTAGATGAAGAAGCTTTATTAGAAGCATTAGACAGTGGTAAGATTGCAGGAGCAGGTATTGATGTATTTGAAGTGGAACCAAATACTAATGAAGCATTAGTTAATCATCCGAGAGTTAGTTGTACACCTCATATAGGGGCATCAACTATGGAAGCTCAAGAAAGAATTGGAGATGAAGTAGTCTCAGTAATTAAAGAGTTTTTTAGCTAGGCTAAATTATAGGAGGAATATTAATGGCAATAATTAGACCTTTTAAGGCTATAAGGCCTATAAAAGAACTTGGAGAAAAAATTGCAGCATTACCTTATGATGTAATGAATAGTGATGAAGCTAGAGAGAGGGTAAAGGATAATCCTTATTCATTTTTACATGTAGATAAGGCAGAAGTTGATTTGCCAGAAGAAATAGATGTATATGATGATAGGGTTTATGAAAAGGCAAAAGAAAATTTAGATAAAATGATTGATGATGGATTATATATAGAAGATACAAAGCCTAATTACTATATTTATAGACAGGTTATGAATGGTAGAAGTCAAACAGGGCTTGTAGCTTGTGCTTCAATAGATGATTATACTAATAATATTATTAAAAAACATGAATTAACAAGAGAAGAAAAAGAAATTGATAGAATAAATCACGTTTATAAATGTGGAGCTCATACTGGGCCTATTTTCCTAACCTATAGAGAAAATAAGAATATTTCAAATATAGTGAATGAATGGGTCAAGAAGGAACCAATATATGATTTCAAAGCTGATGATGGAATAATTCATACTGTCTGGATTATAGATGATGAAGGTACGGTAAATAGGTTACAGGATTTATTTAAAACAGTAAAATATTTATATATAGCTGATGGACATCATAGATCAGCTTCAGCAGTTAAAGTTGGCCATATAAAAAGGGCAGAAAAAGAAAGCTATACGGGAGAAGAGGAATTCAATTTCTTTTTATCTATATCATATCCGGATAGTGAATTAGAAGTATTGGATTATAATAGAACAGTCAAGGATTTAAATGGACTTTCTAAAGATGATTTTTTAAGTAAGGTAAAGGAAAACTTTGAAGTTGTTGAAAGTAAAGAACAAGTTAAACCAAAGGGAAAACACACTTTTGGAATGTACTTAGAAGATCAATGGTATTTATTGAAGGCTAAGAATGGAATATTTAATCCAGATGATCCTGTAGATAGATTAGATGTATCAATACTTCAAAACAGTTTACTAAAACCAATACTAGGAATAGATGATCCTAGAAAATCAAAAAGAATAAAATTTATAGGTGGTATAAGGGGGCTTAATGAACTTGAAAGAAGAGCTAAAACAGATATGAAAATTAGTTTTTCAATGTATCCAACAACTATTGAAGATATAATGGCAATTGCAGATAGTGGAGAAATAATGCCACCAAAATCAACTTGGTTTGAACCAAAACCTAGAAGTGGACTATTTATTCACAAATTCTAGTTTATTTAAATCTAGACTCTTATATTCAAAGACTAAAACGTATAAAAGGGGACTTGAATACTATGTATTTATTATGTAATCTTATATAGAGTAATAATTTTACTTAAAATAAATAATGTTAAAAAATATATAGTATAAGGAGTAGATTATGACAGATTCATTAATTAATTGGTTTACTAGTACATTAAATTTCATGCCAAAGGAACTTGTAGCGTTTATAATATCAATGGTACCTATTTTAGAGTTGAGAGGTGGCTTAATTGCAGCTTCTTTATTAGGAATTGGAGTATTTAATGCTATATTTTTATGTATTTTAGGAAATATAGTTCCTATTCCATTCATTTTATTTTTCATTACTCCAATATTTAATTGGATGAAAAAAACTAAGCTATTTAGACCTATGGTTGAAAAGTTAGAAAAGAAATCAATGGCTAAAAGTGAACAAATTCAAAAATATGAATTTTGGGGACTTGCATTATTTGTTGGAGTGCCTCTACCAGGAACAGGTGCTTGGACAGGAGCGCTTATAGCAGCATTACTTGGTATTAAAACTAAGAAGGCATCCTTAGCAATTTTTGTAGGCTTAATAATAGCAACAATAATAATGACTATTATATCATATGGAATTCCATGGGTAATTCAAACAATGGCTTAAAATATATTGATTTATAAGAATAAGACTCCTTAGTGAGTCTTTCTTTATTCTTTAGGAAATTATAAGGAGGTTACCCTGTGAATAATTTTTTATAATTTCCTTCCATCAGCTCTGAAGTGCTTCTATTAATTTTGCGATGACTTGGAGCTTGCGACGGAATAAGCAAAATTATATAGAAGTACTTTTTTATTTTAAAGAGACAAAAATAATCTTTAAATTTTAGGGGTGAAATGTAATATTGCTTTTTCCAAAGATCCGCTTCAAGTCAACGCAATATTACATTTATATCCCTCTAAAGTTTTTGAAGCATGTTCTTTAATATTTTAGTTGAGTTTCTAACTGCTATAGGAATAAATTTTTCATAATCCATATGAGCGCCATTGTTAGCATTGTCTGAAATAGATCTAATAACTACGCATGGAATATTATTCAAGTAGCATACTTGGGCTATGCTAGCACCTTCCATTTCACAAGCCATAGCATTGAATTCTTTTTCAAACCATTGAATTTTATCCACACTTGAAATAAATTGATCCCCAGAAATTATTCTACCTGAGAAAGTATTTATTCCTTTAATTTCTTCACAAGCGTCTAAAGCAGCTTTAATTAAAGTTTTATCACATTTAAAATCAAAGGTATCTAATCTCGGAATTTGACCATGAGGATCTCCAAAGGCTGTTGTATCCATATCGTGTTGAACTAAGTTAGTTCCGATTACAACATCTCCAGGATAAATATCCTTACCAATTCCTCCTGCAACTCCTACATTTATTATAGAAGTAACATTAAATTCAGATATTAATATTTGAGAGCAAACAGCAGCATTAACCTTACCAATTCCACAGACTACTGCAATAATATCTTTATTATCTAAAGTACCTTTATAGAATGTCATATTAGCTTTTTTAGTTTCTTCTTTAATATCCATATCCTTTAAAAGAAGTTCTAACTCTTCTGTCATTGCGCTTATAATTCCTAAAACCATAAATTATCCTCCTTAAATTTATATTATGTATAAATTAAATCTTTTAATATCTTAACATATTATATATATTATTTAAATAAAATATATAATTTACTACTTTTTTACTTATTAGATTTTAAATGTTTTAATTTGAAATAAAAATATTGTTGTTTATAATTAAATAATGTTCTAAAATAAGATATATTAAATTTAAATATTTTTGTGAAAGCAATAATGTAAAAAGGAGAGAAATTAATGATACAACATCCATTATCTAGGACAGAGTTACTTGTAGGAAATGAAGGACTAGAGAAATTAAGAAATGCGAAAGTAATGGTATTTGGTGTTGGTGGAGTAGGAAGCTTTGCAGTAGAAGCTTTAACTAGAGCTGGAGTAGGTACTTTAATATTAGTAGATGATGACACTGTTTGTCTAACAAATTTAAATAGACAAATACATGCTACATATAACACAATAAGTAAAGTTAAAGTTGAAGTTATGAAGGAAAGAGTACTATCTATAAATAGAAAGTGCAATGTTATAACTCATCAAATATTTGTAACACCTGAAAACTTAAGTGAGTTAATTCCAGATGATGTTGACTATGTAATAGATGCTATAGATACAGTTTCAGCTAAAATTGCATTAGCACAATATTGTTATGAAAAGGGAATTAATATAATCGCTTCAATGGGTACAGGAAATAAATTAGATCCAACACAATTTAAGGTTTCTGATATATATAATACTAAAGTTTGCCCGTTAGCTAAAGTTATGAGATATGAGCTTAGAAAAAGAGGAGTTAAGAAACTTAAAGTAGTATATTCAGAAGAGAAGCCAATGAAGCCAAAAGAAGAAGACGTAGTAACTTGTAAGACTGGATGCGTTTGTACAGGTGGTACTAAAAAGTGTGCATCTAAAAGACAAATACCAGGAAGCATATCTTTTGTTCCTCCAGTAGCAGGGATGATTTTAGGTGGAGAGGTGATAAAATCTATTTTAGATGTAAATAAATAATAAAAAAGCTGAATTATTTCAGCTTTTTTATATATTATCTGAATTTGAGTTTTCAATTCTATAGTTTTTAGGTGTTATCCCTGAGATTCTTTTAAACATTTGACTGAAATAAGAAGAGTTAGAGAAACCAACTATAGAGGAAATATCTCTAATTGAATAATTAGTTGTAGCAAGAAGGTTTTTTGCTTCTTGAATACGTTTGTTTATAACATAATTTATTGGCGATATACCTATTTGCTTAGTAAAAGTATGAACTAAGTGAAATTTATTCATATAGGATAAGTCAGATAGATAGTCTAAAGTTATATTTTGTGAATAATGAGAGTCTATATAATTTTTGATTTTTATACATTCTAGGTTAAGCTTTTCTTGGGATTCTTCTACGAATAGTAATGATGTTGTGCTTCGAATGATGTGTGTTATGAATAAAGTGAGTATACTTTTACAAACAATTTCGTAATTAAATTCCTTGTGTTCTATTTCGTTAATTAGTTTGTTAAAATAATCTAGAATTAAATCTTTATCTTTAGTAAAATTCATTATTTCATACAGTTTTATTTGCTTTTCATTATCTGTTAGGCTATAGGAGTTAGGAAAATTTAAAAGAAGATTATCTACTCCAAGTACTATATACTCTAAAGGTATATCAGATAAAGAAGATTTCTCTGTATGTAAACAGTTTGGATTGATTACAATTAGGTCCCATTTATTAACATTCACAATTTTATCATCTAACTGAAAATCCCCTTTTCCATCAGTTATAAAAAATATTTCTGTAAAAGGGTGAAAGTGAGCTGTGCTATGCCAATCGTTTTCAAATTTAGATTTACTAATGTAAAGTAGATTATAGTTAGGATCATAGTTATTTTTATTTATTAAATATCTAGTGTTTCCCATTTTATCCCCCCATTCTAGATACATTTATTTTATTATATCACAATATATATAAGTTGATAATATTGTTATTGCAGCAATATTATTACAAAATGACACAATAATGTTATGTTTCAATGATTTTTCTATAATAAATTTAAATTATAGAAAAGAAAAGCATTAATCTAATTTAAATTATATATTTAAATTGTATAAGTTTATTGCTTAATAGTAAGAGATACATATAACACAGTTATATGTATCTCTTACTATTTAAGAAATTATAAAAATGTTATCCTGTGAATAACGTTTTATAATTTCCATCCTTTAGCTCTGAAGTGCATCTATTAATTTTGTGATGACTTGGAGCGAATGCGACGGAATAAGCAAAATTATATAGAAGTACTTTTTTATAGCTAGATTATATTTAATTAAATATTCTATTAGATTTCAATCTAAAAGCTAAATCATAATATGTTTCACAAAATCTTAAATAATTTATAATATGTGAGATAATGTATTTATAGGCTTGCAACCTTCTTTAAGGCTAACCCCATCGCTATAACCTTCTTCTCTTCCATTTAACTCTTTAATTAAACAATTTCTTAAATAGTTAATACGTTCTTGGTATGAAGGATTGTTGATTAAATTACATTCTTCTCTAGGATCTTCTTTTAGGTTGAAATATTGTTCTTCATTTTTTTCACTATACCATATAAATTTATCTGATATGGTAACAATAAAATGACTAGATAAATTAGAATGGAAGCTATGCTCACCATGTAAATATTCACGATTATTTTCTTTATCACCACAAATCTCTGGAACCAATGAGAAACCATCAACTTCATCTGGAATCTTTATTCCTGCAAAATCTAAAATAGTAGGCATTATATCTCTAAGTTCAACAAGGGTATCACTTCTAAATGGTGATTTATGTTTTATATTATCACCAACATGAATAATTAAAGGAATATGGGTACTGCCTTCATATGGAAATACCTTGCGATATAAATTGTTGTCAAATAAAAGTTCACCATGGTCAGATAAAAATAAGATAATGGAATCATCATAGCTTCCATCTTCAATTAATGAGGTAATAAGTCTACCTATTTGATGATCAACATGTGTTATACATGCATAATATCCACACATAGCTTCATGACGAAGATCTTTGTCCTTACAACCGTAAATTGAGTCTTTTATATTTCCATATTTTTCTGTAAGGCTTGAATCTACCCAATCACCACTTGCTGGTTCTCTTAAAGATTTATCTCTATATATATCAAAATAATTTTTAGGAGCATCAAAAGGTTGATGAGGTCGAACAAATGAGCTCATTAAGAAGAAGGGTTTTGTACGATCTCTAGTTTTTAAAAAGCGAATACTTTCATCTACTACCCAATTTGTAGGATGGAGTTTTTCTTCATAAATCCAAGGATGAGTAATCCAAGAATTACATTCAGGACCAGTTACATTAAAATCTGCATTTTGTCCTTCTCTATCTTTTAAATAATATAAATAATCATCAGTTACTTCTTGGTGCTGATAATGAGGAATATTACTACTTCTATAGTGACCTAGATATCCATCATGTAACTTTACATTATTAAAACCACAAGATAGACGAGGAGGATCTACATGCATTTTACCAATGCACTGGGTTTGATATCCATTATCAGATAATTCTTGTGCAAGCATATGCTCATAATTCCATGGAAGGCCATCTTCATAACCGACACGACCATGACTTTTTTGACTTTTTCCAGTAAATAATGCAACTCTAGCCGGAATGCAACTAGGACAAGCTGAATAGGCATTATCAAAATTTACACCAGTAGCTGCTAAAGTATCTAAGTAGGGTGTTTTTACATCAGGATGTCCATTAAAAGATAAGCAATCACCACGAAATTGATCACACATTAATAGTATAATATTTGGTTTATTCATATTAATTCCTTCTTTCTTGGAAAAAAATATATAATTATATATAATTTTGATTGTAAATGTTTATACAACAGATTATAACAAAGAAAATATTAGTAAACAATTATTTAGGGTTTTAAGAGCTAAAGTTAACAATATACTTAAATTATTAGAATATTTACTTTATGAAGTAATTATAAATCAGTCTAATTTCTAAAATAAAATTTTATATTTAGATTAAGTGAATATTTATATAATGTTACTTAATTTTATCTTGTTAACTTAATTGTATTAAAGAAAGTATGTACTTTATTTAATAAGACATTAATATAATTGTATTTTAGTCAGTTTTAAGATTGGAGATAAATTAAAGAATAATGTTATAAATAAATTTACCGATAACAATATATAAATAAAATATGACAATATAACTATAGAAAAAACGTTTACCAAGTATTACAATATAAATTGTAAGAAAACTTTTTATTTTATAAAAAAACAAGAAAATTATAAAAATATAAAGGGGAAGAGATTTTATGAAAAAATTATTATGTATGTCATTAGTAGCACTTATGACTGTAACAACACTTGCTGGATGTGGCAGCAAAGATACTTCAGGAGATGTATCGACTGATGGAGGAAAAAGAACTTTAAAAGTAGCTGCATTTGAAGGCGGAAACGGAGCTGAAATCTGGAATAAACTTGCGGAAGCTTTTGAAGAAGAAAATCCAGATGTAGATGTTGAATTACAAATTTCATCAAAATTAGATGAAGAGTTACGTCCTCAAATGTTAGATGGAGAATATCCAGACGTAGTTTACTATAATATAGGACAAAAGAGTGGATTCACTGAAACAATGATTAAGGAAAATGCTTTATTGGATATATCAGATGTATTTACAGGAGAATTAAAAGATAAATTAGAAGATGGATTTGCAGAAAACGCAATTACTCAACCATATGGTGATGGAAAAACTTATCTAGCTCCAATATTCTATTCGCCAACAGGTTTGTGGTATGATGCATCTCAATTTAAAGATGGAGAAGTACCAACTACATGGGATGAAATGTGGGCATATGGAGATAAATTAAAGGCTGAAGGTAAGGCATTATTTACTTATCCTCAATCAGGATATTTTGATGGAACTTTATTTGCAATGTTATATCAAGCTGGTGGTGCAGATTATTATAAAAAGGCATTAGAATATGATGCTAATACTTGGAACTCTAAAGAAGGACAACTTGTAATAGACACAGTTTCTAAATTAGCAAGCTATACTTGGGATGCAACAGTAGCAAATGCAAATAGTGATGGTGGATTCAAGAAGAATCAACAAGCAGTAATAGATGGACAAGCAGCATTTATGCCTAATGGTAACTGGGTAGTTGGAGAAATGTCAGAATCAACTCCAGAAGGTTTCGAATGGGGATTCATGCCATTACCAGCATATGAAGAAGGTGGAGATCGTTATGCTTACACATACTTTGAACAAGTATGGGTACCAAAGGATGCTAAAAATACTGATGACGCAAAAGAGTTTATTAAATTCTTATATTCAGATAAAGCAGTTGATCTTATGCTAAATAATGAAGTTGCAAATAAAGATGGAGAAATGGTTAAAACTCCAGTTATTCAACCAGTTAAGGGAATCGTAGATAAACTTGATGGTAATTTAAAACTATTCTATGGTATATATGAACAAGAAGGTGTATTACCTGCATTAGGTAATTGGGCTACAACAGATACAATTGAAGGATTAGATTTTAAGAAAGCTGTATATGGAGCAATAGATTCATTAGTTGATGGTTCAATGACTGCTGAACAATGGAAGGATCAATTAAACGATACTTTTGAGAAATGTAAAGCAGCACTACAATAGTTTAAGAAACTAGTTAATAGTCAAACGGTGAGTTATAATAACTCACCGTTTGACTTAAAAAGGGGGGAGAGTAGATGAATAAAAAAAAGTCACAGAAGAGATTTATATTTGCTTGTATGGCACCAGCTGTAATTCTTGTAACAATATTTATGGTAATACCTACATTTAATGTATTTAGAATGTCATTATATAAGTGGGGAGGTCTTTCCAATAATAAAACATTTCAATGGTTTGAAAATTTTAAGATTTTAAGTAAGGATCAAAATTTCTTACAATCAATTCAAAATTCAATCTTAGTTATCACACTTGTAACAATTATTACTCTCGTTATTGCAGTGTTTTTTGCAGCGGTATTATCTAAGGAAAATGTTAAAGGTAAAAACTTTTTTAGGGTAATATTTTATATACCTAATATCTTAAGTGTCGTAGTTATTTCAGCTATTTTTGGAGCAATTTATGATCCACAAGCGGGTTTGTTAAATAGTATACTAGGATTTTTAAATTTAGATAACTTAAAGAAGATGTGGATGGGGGATCCTAATATAGTAATATATTCATTAATATTCGCCTTAATATGGCAAGCTATCGGATATTATATGGTTATGTATATGGCAAGTATGGCTTCAATTCCAGAGAGTTTCTATGAAGCTGCAGGTTTAGATGGAGCAGGAAAAATAAAACAATTTTTCACAATTACATTACCTCTTATTTGGGATAATATTCGTACCACTTTAACATTCTTTGTTATTAGTACAGTTAATCTAAGTTTCTTAATGGTTCAAATTATGACAAGTGGAGGACCTAATGGCCAAACAGAAGTATTTTTAAGTTATATGTATAAACAAGCATATACGTCTTCAGCTTATGGTTATGGAATGGCAATTGGAGTAGTTGTATTCTTATTCTCATTCATTTTATCAGCAGTGATTAATAAAATTACTGAACGTGAAGTGTTAGAGTTCTAGGAGGGAAGATATGAAAGATATGAAAAATTCAAAATCAAATAGTAGTAGAAGTTTATATAAAATATTCATCTATATAGCCCTAATTATTCTAGCAGTTTCAATTATTGTACCAGTTGCTTGGGTATTTATGGCCAGCCTTAAGTCTAATGCAGAGTTTGTTGGAAAAGATGTTAATCCATTTGCATTTCCTAAAAAATTAATTTGGGAAAACTTTAGTATGGCATTTGGAAAGGCAAAAATGGGAGAGTATTTATTAAATTCTGTAATTGTTACAGCGTTAGCTCTTGTAATTTTATTATTAGTGGCATTACCAGCATCTTATTGTTTAGCTAGATTTCAATTTAAAGGTAGAAAGTTTATAAATGCAGGATTTATGGCAGGATTATTTGTTAATGTTAATTACATAGTAGTGCCAATATTTTTAATGCTAAGCTCTGCAAATAGGTTGCTTGGTGTCAAAATTTTTCTGAACAATCGTTTAGTTTTAGCAATAGTTTATGCGGCAACAAGTTTACCATTTACAATTTATTTATTAAGCGGATATTTTAAAACATTACCTAAGGCTTATGAGGAAGCAGCGTTAATAGATGGTTGTGGGTATTTTAAAACAATGATAAAAATCATGATACCAATGGCTAGACCAAGTATTATTACAGTAATATTATTTAACTTTTTATCTTTTTGGAATGAATATATCATCTCATTTACGTTAATGACAACAAGAAATAAAACTTTACCAGTTGGACTACAAAATTTAATGGCAGTTGAAAAGACAGCTACAAACTATGGAGTTATGTATGCTGGATTGGTAATTGTAATGGTGCCAACATTAATTTTATATATTTTAGTTCAAAAGAAACTTACACAAGGTATGAGCCTTGGTGGATTAAAGGATTAAGGAGGATCAATAATGGCAAAGACTAGAGGTAGAGTTACATTACCGAGTGAGAGCAACTTTCTTGAGGAAACAAAGGAATTATTATCTAGGTGGGGAGCAGATGCTATTCGTGACAGTGATGGTACGAAGCTTAGCGATGATATAAAAAAATTAGATGCCAAAATTTATACAACATACTTTGTTGCACGTGGACACAATGATTTTGCTGAAAGGCATATGGATGAATGTCAGCAAATCTATTTAATGAGTGAATATACATTGGCAACATCTAAAGTTACGGAAATAAAATTTTTAGCTTGTTATTATGATCAGCAGATAAAGGCAGATTATAATCATGATCCAAAAGAATGGTGGGAAGTTATAGATAGAACAACTAATGAGGTTGTTTCTATTGAAAATTGGGAATATGATAAAGAAAATAATATAGTTAAAATAAATAATTGTGAAAAATTCCATGAGTATACAGTATCTTTCCTAGCATATATATTATGGGATCCAACACAAATGTATAATCACATTACAAATAATTGGGGAGATGTACCTCATGATATACCATTTGATGTAAGAAAGCCTAATTCAAGAAAGTTTGCTTTTGAATATTTAAAACAATGGTTAAAGGATAATCCTGATACAGATGTAGTACGTTTTACAACATTTTTCTACCATTTTACATTAATCTTTAATAATTTAGCAAAAGAAAAATTTGTTGATTGGTGTGGATATGGAGCTAGTGTTTCTACAGAAGCAATTTTAGCATTTGAAGAGGAATATAAATATAAATTGCGTCCAGAAGTATTTGTGCAAAATGGATATTATAATTCAACTTTCTGCGTTCCAACAAAGGAATATGAAGATTATATAGATTTCCAACAAAGATTTGTAGCTAAAACAGCAAAAGAGTTAGTTAAATTAACTCATGAGGCAGGTAAGGAAGCTATGATGTTCCTTGGAGATAACTGGATAGGAACTGAGCCATATGGAAGGTATTTTCCAGAGATTGGTCTAGATGCAGTTGTAGGAAGTGTTGGAGGTGGATCAACTCTTCGTTTAATAGCTGATATTCCTGGTGTAAAATATCATGAAGGAAGATTTTTACCATATTTCTTCCCGGATACTTTCTATGAAGGAAATGATCCAACAATAGAAGCAATTGATAATTGGCTAAGTGCAAGACGTGCTATTATGAGAAAGCCTATTGACCGTATAGGATATGGTGGATATCCAAGCTTAGCATATAAATTCCCTAAATTTGTTGATTATATAGAAAAAACTTGTGATGAGTTTAGAGAAATCTATGATAACATTAAGGGAGTAGAACCATACTGTGGATTAAAGGTAGCTATTTTAAATAGTTGGGGAAAATTAAGAAGTTGGCATCCTTATATGGTTGCTCATGCTTTATATTGTAAGCAAATTTATTCTTATAATGGAATGTTAGATTCATTGAGTGGAGCTAGTGTAGATGTAACATTTATAAGTTTTGATGATATAAAAGAAAATGGAATTCCAGAAGATGTTGATGTAATAATAAATGCTGGAGATGCTAATACTGCATTTTCTGGCGGAGATATTTGGAAAAATCCTAGCTTTGTTGCAACAATACGTGAATGGATTTATAATGGTGGAGGTTTTGTTGGAATTGGCGAACCGACAGCAATTGAAAACGGTGGTCATTTCTTCCAATTAGCAGATGCTTTTGGTGTGGATAAAGAGTTAGGATTTACCTTACATACTGATAAGTATTTCCATACTGAAGTTGAAAACCACTTTATTAAGGAAGATATAGTAGAAGAATTTGATTTTGGTGAAGGAATGCGAAATATCTATGCAACAAAGGAATCAACTCAAATAATTGCTTATAGCAATGGTGAAGTAAATCTTTCAAGTAATGATTATGGAAAAGGAAGATGTGTCTATATTGCAGGGCTTCCATATTCAGAACAAAATACACGTTTATTAATGAGAGCGTTATATTATTCTGCTAATAAAGAGAATGAGTTTAAGAAGTGGTATGCAGATAATTTATATTGTGAAGTACATGCATATCCAAGTATCAATAAATATGCAATATTAAATAATACAAACAAAGAGCAAGTTACTAATGTCTATGATGGTAATGGTAATATGGTCAGTGTTACTTTAGAACCTGGTGAAATTAGATGGATGGTGATGTAATATATGAATAAAACAATGAAAATAGTTATTAATATTGTTGCCTTTATAGTATTCTTATCAATGATTATTGTAGGACAAAAGAATATAGGGATACCAGGGCTATGTATAATGATAGTTGGATTAATAGGGCTTCTTACACAGTTATTTTTATATAATAAAAAGAATAAGTAATTAAATGAATTACTTTAGAAAATAAGAAAGAAATTCCTATAGAAATGATATAAAATATATTTTTATAGGATTTCTTTTTTGTTTTTATAATTGATATTGTTAAAAGGATATAAAATATGGGGGGATATGTAGTGCTTGAAGAATTTATATCAAATATAATTTTTTTAACAGTTAGTTTTTCAGCCTCATTAATTGGATCTATATGCGGAATTGGAGGAGGAATAATAATAAAGCCAATTTTAGATACTGTTGGGATAATGTCAGTATCATCTATAAGCTTTTTATCAGGTTGTACAGTATTAGCTATGTCTATAATTTCAGTATATAAGAATATGAAAAATAGTATAAATAGAAATTTAAATTATAAAATATCAACATTATTAGGAATCGGAGCAGCTATAGGAGGTATACTAGGAAATAGAATATTTCAGAATTTAAAATTATTATTTAATAATGATAATAAGGTAGGAGCTATACAAGCTTTTATACTTGTTATTATTACTGTTGCAACTTTAATATACGTTAAAAATACAGAGAAAATAGAAACTATAAATATTAAAAATTCATATCTATGTATTTTAATTGGACTTGTTTTAGGATTAATTTCAGCATTTTTAGGAATAGGGGGAGGTCCTATAAACTTAGTTATTTTATCATACTTTTTTTCAATGGAAACAAAAGTTGCTGCAGCTAATTCAATATATATAATAATGTTTTCACAAATTACTAGCTTTTTAAGTACTTTAATAACTAGGAATATTCCAGAATTCAATATAGACACATTAATAGTTATGGTTTTAGGTGGAATTATTGGTGGATTAGTTGGTAGTAAAATAAATAGAAACATATCAACTAAGAAAGTGGATAATATATTTATGTATTTGATATTAATTATTATTTCAATAAATATATATAACTTTTTTAAATTTTCCATGTGATAATATATATACGAAAAATGATGTATAAGTATTAATTTCAGATTATACTTATACATCATTTTTTACCCTTTAGGAAATTATAAGGATGTTACCTTGTGAATAACATTTTATAATTTCCTTCCTTTAGTTCTGAAGTGCTTATATTAATTTTGCGATGACTTGGAGATTGCGATGGAATAAGCAAAATTATATAGAAGTACTTTTTTATTATAATTTTATATGACAATATCCATTTGGATTTTTCTTCAAATATTTTTGGTGATATTCTTCAGCTTTATAATAAGTGATTAATGGAACAACTTCAGTAACTATTTTTTTATCGTAATTCATTTGATTTTCTTCTTTGCTTTTTAATATAGTTTCTATGTAATTATCATTTAAGTAATATATTCCTGTTCTATATTGACTTCCTACATCAGGACCTTGTCTGTTTAGAACAGTAGGATCAATTATTGACCAATATTCTTTCAGTAAATCTTCTAAAGATAGAACTTTTTCATCATATTCAACTAAACAAGCTTCAGCAAAATAAGTGTTTTTATAGCATACATCTTCATATGTTGGATTCTCTGTTCTTCCATTAGCATATCCAACCTCAGTATATATAACTCCATTTATTCTAGATAGGAACTCTTCAACTCCCCAAAAACATCCTCCGGCTAAAACTATTTTCTTCATTGTTATCACTCTCCTTTATATAATTGATTATTTAACTTATATTATACATCTAAAATAATCATTAAACATATTTATTTAAAGGAAATGTTAACTTCCATCTCTTTACCTACAATTTGTTTTACCAGATTAGTGAGGGATATTTTAGAGTTAGAGATAGCCTTATCATATATTTCTTTACTTTGCAGGGTCTCATTAAAGCTTTTATAAACTTCTTCCTGAATTAAATCAAATTCTTCCGAAGTTAATTTTATATCTCCAAATCTAAATATCCCATTAGAAGTATCTTCGTAAATAGTTTTATCTCTAAGTATATTTATACTAAAGATTTCTGGATTAGGTATAATAATATTTAATGTAGCATTTTTTTCATTCATTTGAATATCCTCATCAGCAATATTGGACAAGTCAATGTAGTAAGAACAATTTGCAAAAAATTTTATTCGCTTATATTTTTCAAATACATCAAGGGTTCCTAAACTTTTATCTATAGTAATTAACTTTGAAAGTTCAACTTCTAGCGGAATTATTTTATTTGTATTTTTTATTTCATTAATTAGGTTTTCTTCAGTAATTATATTTATATTATCGATATTTTCATAATCTTTAGAAATATCCTTCCAATTTAAATTGATTACACATATAATAGTAATAAATAACATTGAACTTATGCATATAATTTTTATGAATTTCTTTATTTTTTTACCCTTTTTAAATAGCTTTGAAACAATCATTATAGCCCCTTAATTATTGATAACACTAAAGTATATGAGTTATTATATAAATTAATGAAGATTGTAAAGCTTTATATTAAATTAATTAGTGAAAGATAATATATTGTGCAAATACTAGTTTTGTAGCTATAATATAAAAGTGATAGTAAACATATTCATCTTAGGAGATTATATTATGAATGAAATTAAAGAAGTAACTATAGAGCTTGTTAAGGGAAGTTTTAATGACTATATAATTAAGGATAAAGATAATATCCTTATTGGAAGGTTTACTATAGTTGAATTAGATAAAAAAAATAAGAAATGTAATCTTAAACTAAAGTTCTTTAAAGATAATAAGCAAAATTTATTAAGGGAAACAGTAATAAGTATATTAAGAGCGGTATTTAAGGACAATACTATATATAAAGCTAATATTTTGGTAGATGAAAATATTAATTATAAGGTATTTTTAGATTTAGGGTTTACTTTAGAAGGTATATTTACTGAGAATATTTTTTTAAATGGAGTTTTTTTTGATGAATTAAGCTTTGGAATTAATAGAAGCGAATTTAACAATAAGCAAAGAAACTATATTATTAAATTAAAAGGGAAAAATATAACATTAAAGAGTTTTACCCCGGATTGTACAGAGGAATTATTAGATTATTATAATAGAAATAAAGAGCATTTATGTAATTATGAGCCTACAAGGGATAATAGCTTTTATACATATGAAACGCAGAAAGACTTAATTATTGAAAGTTATAAGAATCTTATGAGTGGGACAGGCATTGATTTAGGTATTTATAAGGATGATTATTTAATTGGTAAGATAAAAATATCTAATATAGTTTATGGAGTTTTTAAAAATGGAATTGTGGGATATTCTATGGATAAAGATTATCAAGGTAAAGGTTATATGCAAGAAGCTTTAAATTTAGTATTGAAATATGCAGAAGAGGATCTAGAACTTCATAGATTAGAAGCTTCTGTTTTAACTGATAATGAAAGATCTAGGGCAGTTCTTTTAAAGTGTGGATTTAAAGAGATCGGACTAAATGAAAAATATTTATTTATTAATGGTGGGTGGAAGGATCATATTACTTTTTATAGGATATTAGAAAAGAACTAATATTATTATGGAAAAAGGTAGGGAGATATTGTGGAGAAAATAATATTAAATAATAATGCTAAAGTTATAAAATCTTTCAATAATAATATTTTGCTTGTAATGGAAAATGGAAAAGAAAAGATTTTATTTAATAAGGGAATAGGCTTTGGGAAAAGACCAGGAGATATTGTAGAAAAAGGGATAGTAGTAGAAAAGATATTCGTAATAGAAGATAAAGATAATCAAAGAAACTTTAATGAAATATTAAATAGAGTTGATACAAAATTAATAGCATTAGTAGAGGAAGTTATAGCTGAAATAACAGATGAGCTAGGAGAAGAATTAAACGAAAATATCCATGTAGGTTTAATAGATCACTTATTTTATGCTATAAGAAGACTAAAAGACAATGAAGAAATTCAAAACCCTTTTTTAGTAGAAATTGAGACACTTTATGGAAGAGAATTTAGTATGGCGTGTAGATTAGCTACAAGAATAAAGGAAGAGTTAGGCGTTGAAGTACCAGAAGGAGAAAAAGGATTTATCTCTCTTCATATACACTCTGCTAGAAATAATGGCAAGTTATCTAATACCATTAAATATAGTTTTTTAAGTAACTCTATAGTAGAGCATGTAGAAGATAGACTAAAAATTGAAATAGATAGAAAGTCGCTAGATTATGCAAGGTTTTTAACACATATAAGATTTGCAATTGAAAGAATAATGACAGATGCACCGATAAAAAATGACTTAGTAGATGTAATAAAAATGAAATATAGATTATCTTATGAGATAGCTTGGGAGACTAAAAGTATAATTTGTAAAGTTCTTAATATTGAGAGTGTATCTGAAGATGAGGTTGCTTATTTAGCAATGCATATCGAGAGGTTTAGAGTATCCATAGGAAAATAATAAGTAAAAAACAGCCCTTTTATGGCTGTTTTTTGAGTCGAGTAATTCTATTAAACTTCAAAATTAACTACAACAGTTTTTCCTGCAACAACATCTCCACTTTCAACTGGAGTGATAGATTTAGCTGCATCAACATTAGTTATTAAAACTGGAGTTGCAAGAGATAAACCTTTGTTTAATATAACATTCCTGTCTACTTTTATTAAAGGAGTACCAGCTTTTACTCTTGTTCCTTGTTCAACTAATTGTTCAAAACCTTCTCCTTCAAGAGAAACGGTTTCTAAACCAATGTGAATAAGTAGTTCTAATCCGTTGTCTAGTGTCATAGCAACTGCATGTTTTGTTTTAAAAATAAGAGTTACTTCTCCATCAGCTGGAGCAACTACTGTATCTCCTTCAGCTAATATAGCCATTCCATCTCCAGCTAATTTTTCAGCAAAAACTGGATCAGGTACTTCTGATAAAGGCATTGCTTTACCTGAAATAGGAGCAAGAAGTGTATTTACATGAGCAGTTGTATTTACAGTTTCTTCACTTTTTGATTCTGAATTAAATAAATTTTTTAAAAACTTAAACATAGTATTTCCTGAATAATCAGGAATCCACATCCTTTCTATTAATAATTTTTAAATATACTAATTAGATACTTATAGTATTTATTAATATAATGTAATAAATACATAAATGTAATGTGTAGTCTGATTAAAAACAAAAGGCATAAGTCCTATTATTATTAATTGGACTCATGCCTGATTAAACAGTAACACGTCTAGTATGATTATATATATACTTATTAATAATTGTCAATAAATTAGTGGAAAAAAGAAGCTGAAATTACTAAATTTTAATTTATAATAAAATAAAATTTTTTTAATTTTTTTTCAAAAAATATTGAAAACAATAACATAAGATGATATAATCATCATTGTAAATTAAATACGAGTACAAGTTTAGGCGTGTTATCAAATTAGTGAGCATGAGCCGAAGAGGGTTTATATTATAATATCCTTTTCGGCTTTTTTATTTTTGTGGAATTATATGTATAAGTGCTTAAATTTGTATAATAAATTTTAAGGAGGAATTATTATTATGATGAAGTATCTTCAAAGACTAGGAAAATCATTGATGCTTCCAGTTGCAGCCCTTCCAGTTGCAAGTATTTTAATGGGAGTAGGTTATTGGATTGAACAATCAATTGGTGTTAACGCAGCGTCAACATTCCTATTAAAGGGTGGTGGAGCATTAGTAGATAATATGGCTATCTTATTTGCTATAGGGGTAGCAGTTGGGATGTCAGATGATAATGAAGGAACAGCAGGACTTGCAGGTTTAGTTTCATGGCTTATGATTACAACATTATTAAGCCCAGCAGTTGTTGCTATGTTTAAAGGTATAGATGTTTTAGAAGTTCCAGCAGCATTTAGTAAAATTCAAACTCAATTTATTGGTATAGCTGCAGGTTTAATAGGAGCATCTTGCTATAATAAATTTAAGGGAACAAAATTACCAGATGCTTTAGGATTCTTTAGTGGTAAGAGATCAGTTGCTATAATGACAGCTTTAGCTTCATTAGTTGCAGCATTAATATTATTCTTTGTATGGCCAGTAGCTTATGGAGCTTTAGTATCATTTGGTGAAGCAATTATTTCTACAGGAGCAATTGGAGCAGGTATTTATGGATTCTTTAATAGATTATTAATTCCAACAGGACTACACCATGCGCTTAACTCAGTATTCTGGTTTGATGTTGCAGGTATTAATGATATAGCTAATTTCTGGGGTGGTACAGGAACTAAAGGTGTAACTGGAATGTACATGACAGGTTTCTTCCCAGTTATGATGTTTGGGTTACCAGCAGGAGCGTTAGCTATGTATCATACGGCTAAAGATAATAAGAAAAAAGCTGTATATGGATTATTATTAGCAGCTGGATTATCTTCATTCTTTACAGGAGTTACAGAACCGTTAGAATTTGCATTTATGTTCCTAGCACCAGGATTATATGTAGCACATGCTGCTTTAACAGGTATATCTTTAGCTGTTTGTGCAATATTACCAGTAAGATCTGGATTTAATTTCAGTGCTGGTTTTGTTGATTGGTTCTTAAGTTTTAAAGCGCCAATGGCTGAAAATCCATTATGGTTAATACCAATTGGATTAGTATTTGCAGTTATCTATTATGTAGTATTTAGATTTATTATCACTAAATTCAATTTAAAGACTCCAGGTAGAGAAGATGATGACGAAGAATTCACAGATAATACAGCAATTTCTGGAGATATGAATGAGTTAGCTAAAGCTTATATTGAAGCTTTAGGTGGAAAAGCTAATATCATAACAGTGGATAACTGTGTTACAAGATTAAGACTTAATGTTAAAGATAATTCAGTTATTACAGATAAAAAATTAACAGCATTAGGAGCTAGAGGTGTTATAAGACCAGGAAAAGGTAGTGTACAAGTTATAGTTGGAACAAATGTACAATTTGTTGCAGATGCTGTAAAAGCTCAATTGAAGAAATAGTAATATTAAAGAAGATGGAGGTGTTAATGCCTTCATCTTTTATTATATGTAAGAATAAATAAGTTAACTTAACCAGGTGTATCAATGTAAGTAAAATGTTGAAAAACAACGAAAATAGCAGTATTATAAGGCTATTTTTATTAAAATAGCAAATTAACTTCAAATGATTATCAGGATAAGTGTTAAGATAAGTTTCGTTCCCGAGAGAAATAACAAATGAGGAACAACTTACTAAGAAAAAAGATTTTAAAAAGTCAAATAAAAAATGTTGACAAATAAATCTTAAAGTAGTAAACTAAAACAGTCGCTTGAGGGCGACGAAGAAAAATGGTCTTTGAAAATTGAACAGAATATAAGTTAAGTATAAAATAAACCAGCAATTCTTTTAAGTCTTAAAATTAAGACTCAAGGTAATTTGAGCAACAGATTAAACTTTTTATTGAGAGTTTGATCCTGGCTCAGGACGAACGCTGGCGGCGTGCCTAACACATGCAAGTCGAGCGAGGGGAGTTTCTTCGGAAACAAACCTAGCGGCGGACGGGTGAGTAACACGTGGGCAACCTGCCTTATAGTGGGGAATAGCCTCTCGAAAGGGAGATTAATACCGCATAACATTGCACTTTCGCATGAGAGAGTAATTAAAGGAGCAATCCGCTATAAGATGGGCCCGCGGCGCATTAGCTAGTTGGTGAGGTAACGGCTCACCAAGGCGACGATGCGTAGCCGACCTGAGAGGGTGATCGGCCACATTGGGACTGAGACACGGCCCAGACTCCTACGGGAGGCAGCAGTGGGGAATATTGCACAATGGGGGAAACCCTGATGCAGCAACGCCGCGTGAGTGATGAAGGTCTTCGGATCGTAAAGCTCTGTCTTCAGGGACGATAATGACGGTACCTGAGGAGGAAGCCACGGCTAACTACGTGCCAGCAGCCGCGGTAATACGTAGGTGGCGAGCGTTGTCCGGATTTACTGGGCGTAAAGGGAGCGTAGGCGGATTTTTAAGTGAGATGTGAAATACCCG
>NZ_JBNOOF010000008.1:0-181050 GCF_050585245.1 Clostridium nigeriense | reverse complement strand
CCGTGGTAGCTCAATGGTGGAGCACTCGGCTGTTAACCGATAGGTTGGAGGTTCGAATCCTCTCCACGGAGCCATTTATATTTTAAGGAACTTTATAAGAGTAGATTATAATCTATTGTTATAAAGTTCTTTTTATTTTACTCTAACTTATGTAACCTTTTCGTAATCATTATTCAACTTATTGTAAAGATTAACATAGATAATTATCTTATAATTAAATTAAGGACAAGCAATAAGTAGAAATGAGGAAGCAAAATGAATAAGAGTGAATTAATAAAAAGAAAAAAAAGAAGAAGAATAAGAAGAATAAAAAGAATGATTTTATTTACAGTAATGCTATTAATTAGTACAATCATTATGTTTCAAATTTTTGATAAAATAGATAGATTTAATACAAACTCTTACAAAGAGGCAGAAGCTTTAACAAGTAATAATGAAAATGTTACAGAGAATATAGTAGAAGAAGATAAAACTGATAAGGAAGAAGAAACAGTAAATATATTGGATAACTCAGGATATCTTAGTTTAGAAGACGATATTAATGCTGATGATGCTTCTAAAGTTCTTCCTGAAACGATGTATAAATGGAATTTTTATAGGGAAGATGGTAAAAAAATTGCATACTTAACTTTTGATGATGGACCATCTGAGCATTCTACTGAAAAAATATTAGATATATTAAAACAAAATGATATAAAAGCTACATTTTTTACATTAGGCTCATCAATAGAAAAAAATAGTAGAGCACAGCAACTTTTGAAGAGAATAGCAAACGAGGGACATGCCATTGGTAGTCATGGATATTCTCATGATTATTCAATACTTTATCCAAATAGAACAGTTGATGTGGAAGCAGTAATCAATGATTTTAAGAAAAATGATGAGATATTAAAGGAGATGTTAGGAAAAGATTTCTCTACAAGACTTATAAGATTACCAGGTGGACATTCAAGTTGGAAAGGAACAGAGCCTCTAGATAAATATCTAAAAGAAAATAATATATGGCAAGTAGATTGGAATGCTTTAAATGGAGATGCAGAAGGAAAAGATTTTCCAAAAGAAGTATTATTAAATAGATTAAAAGAGACTGTAGGAGATCAAGATGTTGTGATTATACTTATGCATGATACAGATAATAAGAAAGGTACAGTAGAATATTTACAAAATGCTATAGATTATTTGAAATCTCAGGGGTTTGAATTTAGAACATTAAAATAATATGAAGGCTATATTATAAGCATTTTAATTATAAAAAATGATTTTAATATAGCTTTTTATTGTTATATTTAAGGTATAATTTAAGTAGAACTAATATGAAATTGAGTTAAGAGGTGATTAAATGAATAAAATATTATTGGTTGAAGATGAGGAAAGTATAAGAGGATTTTTAAAAATAAATTTACAAAGAAATAATTTTAATGTTATAGAAGCTGCTACTGGTGAAGAAGGTTTAGAATTGGCTAATAAAGAAATACCTAAGATAGCTATTTTAGATGTAATGTTACCAGGTATAGACGGATTTATGGTTTGTAGTAAGTTAAGAAAAGATTTCCCTGATATAGGAATAATAATGCTTACAGCAAAAGGGCAGGATATGGATAAGATAATGGGATTAGAATATGGAGCAGATGATTATATAGTGAAACCTTTTAATCCATTAGAAGTTGTATTAAGAGTTAAAGCATTATTAAGAAGACTAGGTGAAGATGATAAGGATAAATTAGAATTAGGACCATTTATAATAGATTTGTATTCTCAAAAGGTAATGAAGAATAATATTGAGATAGATGTTACCCCAAAAGAATACTTATTAATGAAGATTTTTCTGGAAAACCCAAATAAAGCTTTTACTAGAGATGAATTATTAGATTTAGTTTGGGGAGAAAATTATTTTGGAGATGCAAAAATTATAGATGTCAATATAAGAAGGCTACGAGCAAAAGTTGAAGATAAGCCTTCTAGGCCAGATTATATAGAAACTGTATGGGGGATAGGTTATAGGTGGAAATCAAAGGAATGAAAAGCATAAGAAATCAGCTGTTAAGAGGAATAGTAGTAATTATTTTTTCTACCGTAATGGTGTTAAGTATATTACTTATGATTTTTATTAGAAAATATTATTATGATAATACTGAAAACTTATTAAAAAGTAGAATAGAGGTATCTATAGGCTTTTATAATAAGTATTTTTCTTCTAAGTCTTTAGTAGAAAATATATATGATAATGTAGATGCCTTTTGGAATGAAAATAATGCTCAAGTGGAGATCTTTGATTCTAATGGTAATTTAATTATGGATTCTATAGGAATTAAAGATAACAAGTTAATAAATGCACCAGATATAGAAAAAGCATTAAAAGGAGAGCCTTCTAGGTGGATTGGGAAGGTAGACTATTACAATAAAAAAGTTATGGCAGTTTCTTATCCATTAGAAGTAGATGGAGATATCATTGGAATAATTAGATTTATAACTTCATTAGAAGAAGCAGATAATGTTATAACTAATATAATGATAATTTTCATAAGTATATCTATAGGAGTATTAATTCTAGGTATTATATTAAGTATAATACTATCTAATAGCATAATTAATCCTATAAAATACTTAAATAATGTTGCAGAAAAAATGGGTAGCGGTAATTTGAGTGTTAGAAGTAATATAGATAGTAAAAATGAAATTGGTCAGTTATCTAATACCTTAAATTTCATGGCAGATGAGATATCAAAAAGAGAACAACTTAAAAATGAATTTATATCTCAAGTTTCCCATGAACTTAGAACTCCGTTAACAGCTATTAAGGGATGGACAATAACTTTAAATAGTGAAGAAACTGACAAAGAAATATTAAAACTTGGGTTCGAAATAATAGAAAAAGAAACAGATAGACTTACCTTGATGGTAGAAGAGCTATTAGATTTCTCAAGACTTATAAACGAAAATGTAAGTTTAGATCTTAATAAAGTTAATATCCAAGCTTTTATTAAGCATATAGAATCATTTATGGCACCTAGAGCTAACAAAGAGGATATTGACCTAAAGTTTCTTACAGAAGCTGAAGGATTTATGTATATAGATAGTAATAGGTTAAAGCAAGTTTTTATTAATTTATTAGATAATGCTTTTAAGTTTACAGAAGCTAAAGGTCATGTTACTTTTACTACATTAAGATTAAATGAAGATATAAAATTTATTATAGAAGATGATGGATGTGGAATATCAGAAGAAGATCTACCTAAAGTTAAGCAAAAGTTCTTTAAAGGAAAAAATTCAAATTCTAAAAATGGTATAGGTTTATCTATTTGTGATGAAATTATAAAACTTCATAATGGAGAATTTAATATTTATAGTAAATTAGGAATAGGTACAAGGGTGGAAGTTATTATTCCAATTCTTAAGGAGGAATAATATGAAAATACTAAAAAAATTTTTATCATTACTATTTATTTTGATATTTACATTCAACATTGGTTGTAGTAAAGTAAATGGAAAAGATACACAATCAATAAAAGCACCAGATAATGAAAACTTAAGTATTAAAGGTACATGGAAAATTGAAGATATTAATATATTAGATGAGGAAATTGAAAATAAGGATGAAATATTATCACTTAAAGATTCATTAATTAGTGTATCTAGTAATAATCTTTCAATTTTTAATAAATCTTTTTCAAACCCATCGTTTAAACTTAAGGTAGTAGATAGTAATTATATTCTATCTTATGAGTTAAACCTTACTTTAAGAGATATAATAGAAACTGAAGATATGGTTGATATAATATCATTAGTAGCATCTAATAATCTAATAGGTGAGTTCATTATTATTGATAATGATAATGGATATTTATTTTATTCGGGATTAATATTAAAGTTAGTTAGAGAGGATAATAATCCAAGAGACATAGAAGAATCTTCAAAAATGATTGAAACTGAAGTATTAGATGATGACTACAATAGTAATGTAGGAGTTATGCTTGCTTTAAAAACACCTAGAGTAGAATTAGAAGATGGAAGTTTTACTGATTCAAGTTATAGAACTTTATGGATATCATTTAAAAATAATAAAATACAGCCAATAATAGAGAAGGACGATATTATTTTTCCAAGGATAAATGGTATATGGACTATACAAAAGGAAGTGGAAAATAAGAATAACCAACATATTGAGTATTTTGTAGCTAAACCCATTGATGGAAAGGTTGATTCTCAAGTAATAGAGCAAACATCAATAAATGTATATAAGGATATAAATTTTATTGCTAATGATTATATTTCTATTGAAAAATATGAGGGAAATGATTTTAAAAATATTTTTCCTATATATCAAACAATTCCTATAGATAATATAAATTCTAAGCAAGGACTTAGTATAGAAGAAATATATTCTAATGAAGTAAAAGAAAAATATGAAAGAGATTTTAATGAAGCTTTAGAAGATATATCTAGAGTAAATAATGAAGCTTTAGTACCTAAGATAGATTATACTAACTTTACAATAAAAAGAATTGAAGGAAAATGGACATTAATGGGGAAAATTATGTCTCAAAATACTAATGAAGAAGGAAGAGATTATAAAATATCTATAAATCCAAGTAAGAAGATATTAAATTATGATACATTATTAATTCCATGGAAAGATTTTAAAAGTAGATTTCCTTTTATAGAAGATGCATATACTGCACCAACAGGTAGAGTTGCTATAGTAATATTTGATAATAAATTATTAGTTTATGAAGTAGAAGATAGAAATATAAAGGGTGGTCCATTAGTAACAATTGATTTAAATGAAAATGAAGAAGTGATAATGGCAGAATGGGCAAGCGGAGCTTATGTTGATACTTGGGATAGGGCGTTTAAGGATGGTAGAAAAATAAGTATGGAGGATGATTAAATTATGTTGTCAAAAGATATATTATCTAGTGTTTTATCTAGATGTTTAATAACAGGAGGAGATTTTGCAGAGATATTTGAAGAAGATACTATAGATACTTCTATAAGTATTTTAAATGGCAAAGTTGAAAATTCTATATCAGGAAGAACACATGGAATAGGAATAAGAATTTTTAAGGGATTTAAAAGTGTTTATGCCTATACTAATAATACAAGCTTGTCAGGATTACTAGATACTGCTGAAAAAGCAGCATTAGCTCTTGGTGAGTTAAAAGAAGAAATAAGCATAGTTTTAAATAAAAAAGAAATTATAAATAATAATCCAATATTGTATATACCTTCTTCAGTAAGTACTGATAGAAAGATTAAGGTTATGAAAGCTGGATATAAAGCAGCAAAAGAATATAATGATGAAATATCTCAAGTATCAGTAGGATATTTAGATAAAGAACAAAATATATTAATTGCTAATACTGAAGGTCTATTAACTGAAGATAAAAGAGTTAGAACAAGATTAGCAATAAGTTCTGTTGCTTCTGCTAATGGTGAAAATCAAACTGGTTTTGAAGGCCCGGGAGCACATAAAGGATTTGAATTATTTGATACTATTGATCCAGAATATTATGGAAGAGAAGCATCAAGAGTTGCTCATACTATGCTACATGCAAAAACTTGTCCAGCGGGTAAGATGACAGTTGCTATAGATAATGGTTTTGGTGGTGTTATATTCCATGAAGCTTGTGGACACTCTTTAGAAGCAACTGCAGTTGCAAAAGGAAATTCAGTATTTACAAATATGATTGGAAAGCAAATAGCTTCAACAAAAGTTACAGCTATAGATGATGGGACTATTCCTAATGCTTGGGGATCATTAAATATTGATGATGAAGGAAATAAGACTAGAAAGAATGTATTAATTGAAAATGGAATACTAAAGGGATATTTAATAGATAAATTAAATGGTAGAAGAATGGGAATGGAAGCTACAGGAAGCTCAAGAAGACAAAACTATAAATATGCTCCAACATCAAGAATGACAAATACTTATATTGCAGCAGGAAATGATGATGATGCAGAAATAATTAAATCTATTTCTGATGGATTATATGCAAAGAAAATGGGTGGTGGATCTGTAAATCCAGTAACAGGAGAATTTAACTTTGCTGTATCAGAAGGATATATAGTTAGAAATGGTGAAATACAAGAACCAGTTAGAGGCGCAAGCCTTATAGGTAAAGGTAGCGAAGTTTTAATGAATATAGATATGGTAGGAAAGAATTTAGAGCAAGGTCAAGGTATGTGTGGTTCTGTATCAGGAAGTATTCCAACTAATGTGGGTCAGCCTATGATTAGAGTTAAAGAAATAACAGTAGGTGGAAGATAAGGGGGAATATATTATGGAATTAAAAGAATTTATTGATGAATTATTTAAAGAAGCTAAAAATAATGGCTTTGATGAGTATGAAGTTTATTATGTTGATAGAGAAAGTTTAAGCATAAATGTTTATAACGAAGAAGTTGAAAAATATAATTTAACTACTTCTTATGGATTATCTTTTAGAGGAAAAATAAATGGAAAAATCGGATATTCTTATACTGAAATATTAGATGAAGATGCTATAAAAATGTTAGTAAAGAATGCTAAAGAAAGTGCATTAGCTATTGAAAATGAAGATATTCAATTTATTTATGAAGGTGATAAGGAATATAAAGAAGTAAATTCTTATTATAAAGCTTTAGAAAATCTTCCAGCAGATAAGTTAATAGATTTAGCATTAAGCATGGAAAAGGAATCTAAGAAATTAGATAGCAGAGTTAGTAGCTTTGGAGGCTGTGGAATAGGCTATAGTAAGTCTAAATATGGAATTATTAATTCTAAGGGATTAAACCTAGAAAATAAGTCTAATTTACTAAGTGCATATGTAGTACCAATTATTAAAGTGGGAGAGGATATGCAGGATGGAATGGGTTATATAACAGCAAATTCTTTAGAGGAAGTAGACCCTAAGAAATTAGCTAAAGATGGAATAGATGAAGCTATTTCAAGAATAGGTGGTAAATCAATTCCTTCTGGTAAGTATAAAACTATAATTAACAATGAAGCAATGGTTTCAATGCTTTCAACTTTTGCAGGAGTATTCAGTGGTGATGCAGCTCAAAAGGGATTAAGCTTATTAAAAGATAAAGAAGGAGAAATAATAGCAAGTAAAAAAGTAACACTATTAGATGATCCTCATTTAGAAAATGGATTATCATCAGTTCCTTTTGATGATGAAGGTGTAGCTACTAAAAAGAAAGATATAATCCATGAAGGAAAATTAATGACTTTACTTCATAATTTAAAAACTGCCTATAAAGGAAATACAAAGTCAACAGGAAACGGATTTAAAAGTTCTTATGCTTCTCCAGTAGGAGTTTCACCAACTAACTTCTATATTCAAAAAGGAAATAAATCTTTTGATGAGTTATTAGAAGAGGTGGGAGAAGGACTATTAATTACTGAATTTGCAGGACTACATTCAGGGGCAAACTCAATAACAGGAGATTTTTCATTGGCAGCAAAGGGTTTTTATATTAAAGATGGCAAAAAAGATTTTCCTGTTGAACAAATAACAGTAGCAGGAAACTTCTTTGATTTATTAAAGAATGTTACAGAGGTTGGATCTGATTTAAAATTCCCAATGAGTAGTGTAGGAAGTCCATCTATAAGAGTTGAAGGATTAAGTATAGCTGGAAAATAGATAAAGAATGGTATATATATTTAATTAAAAAGGAGAGCTTTTGCAATTTTGCAATGCTCTCTTTTGCTATATTTTGAACATTTTCTAAAACAACCTAAAACATCTTTATAAGAAAATTATTTTTGTGAAAAAATGTATACAAGAAAAATGTTAATTTATGGTATAATGAAATGCGATATGATAAGGGGGAGAGTGTTATGAGCATTTTAAGCATTAAAAATATAAATAAGAGTTATAAAAATAAAGCAGTATTAAAAGACATTAGTTTTTCAATAAATGAAGGTGAGATAGTAGCATTAATAGGTCCTAATGGGGCTGGAAAAACTACTCTCATGAAGATAATTTCAAATTTATTAGAACAGGATTCTGGTACAGTGAAAATTTGTGGATTATTAGCAAAAGATAATAGAGTAGATTATTTATCTAAATTTTCTAGTATAATTGAAACACCATCTTTATATGAAATGTTAAGCGGATATGACAATATTAATTTTATTCGAAAAATAAATAATATTTCAATGGAAAAAATGAATAGTATTTTGAAGTTTATAAACATAGGTAAATCTATAAATGATAAAGTGAAAAATTATTCCTTAGGAATGAAACAAAGATTAGCACTAGGAATAGCATTAATTACTGAACCTAAATTATTAATACTAGATGAGCCGACTAATGGATTAGATCCAGAGGGAGTTATAGAATTTAGAAGATTATTAAAAAAGTTTGCAAGTGAAAGTGGAATGAGCATATTAATATCATCTCATATTTTATCAGAGTTAGACAAGATTTGTACAAGAGTTTTATTTATAAAAGATGGAGAATTAGTAGAGATGGAAGATATTAATAAAAATAATGAAATTCAAATTATTATATTGACTGTGGAAAATCCACAAGAAACTATTAAATTAATACAAGAAATTGATTTAGTAGATAAAGTTAATATTATTGACAATAAGTTAATTATACAGGTAGATAAAAATAAGACTTCAAAATTAATGTCTAGATTAATGGAAAAAAATATAGAATATAGTAATATTGAAATACAAAATACTAACATAGAAAAAACTTATAGAGATGTTTATCTAGGAGGCAAAAATGGGTAGCTTAATAGGACTTGAAATAAAGAAATTTTGCAATAGAAGAAAAAATTTATTAGTACTAATACTATTTATAATACTATATATAATTTTTATAACTTTAAATTCTAGCCTAGAGAGTCAATTAGAAAAAAGTGAAGGTACATCAATAGATTTGGAAATTCAATCTGTAGAAGATGCATTAATAAAAACTAAAAGTGAAATTGAGAGATTACCAGATAATGAAAAATTAAAAATTATAAATAATAATTATGAAGAAGAGCTAAATTTACTTAAAGATCTAAAAAATGCATATGCAAGTGATGATTTTAACAAATATTTAGAAAGTAAAATACAATTAGATAAAAATTTGTTGATTAATATAGAGAATGGAAATGTAATATCACCACAGACTCCAAAGGAAATAAGTCAAAATATAGAGCTAAACACGTTGCTATTAGAAGAAGGGATAAAACCAATATATACATCAGTTTCCATGGAGGGATTTAATTTTATTCAATTGTTTTTAAATAGTCCTATTTCAATATTAATAGTTATTTTTATAATAATTTTAAGTGCAGATATTGTATCCAGTGAATTTGATTCTAATACTTACAAGCTATTATTTACTCAACCAATAAGTAAAATTAATATTTTGTTAAGTAAATTAGTAGCAACATTAATAATGGTGAGTATAACTTTATTTGGAATAATAACAATATGTTTTCTTGCTCTTGGATTTACAAGGGGCTTTGGGGCTATAAATTATCCTATACAATTTTACAACAATGGAGCTACTGAATATATAACTATAGGAAAATTTATATTATTTGAGTTATTACTATTTATAATGCTTATCACCTTTATTTGTATTCTATCTGTAGCTATTTCATCATTTAGTAAAAGCACCAGTAATTCAATAGCAGTTTCAATAATTGTTACTGTATCAGGATATATGCTTTCAAGTAAGGGTTTTTTTGTAAAATTTGCACATTTAAATCCATTTGTTTATTTTGATATATCCGATGTACTAAAAGGAAGTATAGCGACTTCATATGGAAATGGGAATGTTAACTTTAAATATGGAGCAATGACATTAGGTTTATCAATAATAATATTATTATTAATAAATATATTATTATTTAAAAGGAATAATGTAAATTTTAATAAAATATATAAATTGAATTATTTACGAGGTTATGAAAAATAGTTAATATTGAATATAAATATTTGGGAATTTAATAAAAAATAAGCCGTTGCATAACTTTAATTGTGCAACGGCTTATTTTAACCTTTAGTTTTAGAAGTAAATATGTTGTGTTAGGGCTACTTGGAGCTTGAAACGGAGCAACTAATATAACATATTTACTTATTTTTTATTCTTCGGTTGATAAGTAATCGCTTCGTATCATTTTATCTGAAAGCTCAACTATATTTTTATATAACTCTTTTTCTTCATCTGTAAGATTTTCACCTACAACGTCAAGATTAGTAAGAACAGCAAATGATTTATTTGTGTTTAGTAGATTTCTTCCTAATGCAGTATTTATATATTTATCATTGTCTACACCAAAAAGATATAATAATGTTGGCATAATATCTACTTGTCCACCAATTGTATCAAAAGTTTTACTTTCTTCCATATCTTTTGACCAGATTATAAATGGTATTGTATGATTACCATTATCTAAGTACCAATCTTCCTTGTTTGATAATTTTTCAATTGAACTATTATAGTATTTATGAACTCCAGTATGGTCTCCTTCAATAACAACAACAGTATTATCAAGTAAGCCTTCTTTATCTAGAAGCTCAAGGAATGTTCCAATTTGAGTATCTGTATATTTAATACTTTCGAAATAACCACCAAGTTCACTAGTATCTAGTTCATCATCTAAATTAAGGACTCTTTTTTCTTCAGGAAGATCAAATGGTCCATGGCTAGTTAATGTAACTGTAAATGCATAAAATGGTTCTTTTAATTCTTTAATCATTGGAACAACTTGTTTAAAGTAGCTTTCATCAGAAATTCCAAGACCAATTTTTTCATCTAAGTTAAATGAGTAATAATCAACAAATTTATTAAAGCCTATTCCTTTAAGTCCATTTACATAGTTCCAGAAAGATCCCTTGTCTGGATGTATTGCAATAGTTTCATAGTTCATTTCTTCTAATAAATTAGGTAATGAATTATATGTTGTAGCTGGATATCTGAAGAAGGTACTACCCCTTCTTAATGGGAACATAGATGTATTTATCATTAAGTCTGAGTCAGAGCTAGTTCCTTCATTAACTTGTTCATAAATATTAGGGAAGTATAATCCTGTATTTATTAAGTTATTTAAAACAGGTGTTATTTTTTGACCATTAATTTCTTTCCCTATAATAAAGCTTTCTAAAGATTCTACTTGAATAACTAAAAGGTTTTTACCTTCTAACATTCCAGCATATTCATTATCAGGTAAATCTTCTTTTTGTGCAAAGAATTCATTTATTTGAGCAGTCTCTTCTTCAGTCAGCTCATAAGGCTTAGAGTCTTTATACACATTATATATATCGAAAATATGATATCCTATTGGAGAAAAATACATAGCTGTATTTGTTGGATCATAATTTGAAAATAAATATCCATTTTTAACATCTTCATTTTTTAATATATGTAAATTAAAAGGCACATAAGCTATAAATAATATACTAGATATAAGTATAACTAAGAATGATATAGGAGCTCTTCTTTTTACCTTAGTATAAGATTTTCTAGTAAAGAATACAAAGATTCCTAAAATAACAAAGTCAATTAATAATAGAAAATCCATATTGCTAAACATTGAAGAGATAGTTCCACCCATATTATCTAAGTTTGCTGTTTGGGTTAATAGTAACGCAGAAGGCATTGTTAAGAATCCTCTAAAGTAACCTAAATCCAAGAAGATTAATGCAGTTACTAATATATCTATAAGAAATAAGTAAATAACTCTTCCTTTACCTTTAAATAATAATGAAAAGCTAAGAAATATTAAAACAAAAGCGTAGTAATAGTTAATAAAAGGTTTTGCTGAAGTAAGTCCTAAAGAAAAATTTAAACTATAAGGATCTTCATTAGCAACAAATCCTTGGAAAACAATACATTTTAAGATTATAGCTACGAAGGGAATTAAGAATAATAAAATTCTCATTATACCATCAAAGCTAAGTACATTAGAAAGTTTGTTTTTTATAGAGTTTAAAAACTTGTCCAAAATATATTCACCTAGTATAGTGAACAAAACTAATAAAGTTCACTAAATTTCCTTTCTTTAAGTTTGCAACACTTAAATTATAGTATAGGGTATTTTATAAATCAAACACGATTTTATTAATTTTTTATTTTTAAAATTGAATAGTCTAGTTAGTAGGCAATATTATATTTGATATTTTTTTATGATATAATATAAATATGTTTGTATTTAACATTGATGGAGGTTACCTATGCTTCAATATGATTTAATAATAATTGGAGGAGGGGCATCTGGGCTTTCTGCAGGGGTTTCTGCTCTTCAAAATGGAATTAAAAAAGTTTTAATACTAGAAAGAAATAGCAATTTAGGTGGAAATTTAAATTTATTTATACATGGTGGGTTTGGAAAATATTATTTAGGAGAAGACGTTACAGGACCAGAACTAGCTAGCGAGCTTATTAGAGAATTTAAGGCTCTTGGAGGAGAGTATAAGCTTGATACAGAGGTGCTTGATCTAACTAATGATAAAATAGTTTCTTATGTAAATCCTGAAGAAGGAATTCAAGATATAAAAGCTAGGGCAGTAATAATTGCATCAGGCTGTAGAGAGAAATTTACAGGAAATATTAATATGCCTATTCATAAATATACTGGAATATATACTTTAGTATCTGCTCATAAATTAGTAAATTTACAGGGATATTTACCAGGAAGAGAAGTAGTTATTTTAGGCAAAAATAACTGGTCTTTAATTTTAGCTAGGAGATTATTAATTGAAGGAGCTAAGGTTAATGCTATAATAGATGGATCTAATAAAGGGTTTCTTGATGAAAGTGGGAAAAGTTTCATAAGAGGCTTTGATATAAATATAATTAAAAATAGTAGAGTAGTAGATTTATATGGAAATGAGAGAATCGAAGGTATAGATATTGAAAATAATAATGATGGAACTATAAATAGTATAAACTGTGATTCGCTAATATTAACAGTTGGATATTCACCTGAAATTCAATTTCTTAGAAAAACTAATATTAGCATAGATGAAAGAAGACATATTATAGTTAATAATTATGAAACTTCAGTTAGTGGAATATATGCTTGTGGAACAGTATTAACTAGAGATACTGAAATTTTTAAAAGTGGTGAAAATGGATATAAGGTGGGAGAAATAGTTTCTAAGCACTTAAAAAATAGTAACTAGTAAAAGTATAAAATAGCATATTATCAGTAGAAATATTATAAGAAGATCTCTGAAATATGCTATTTCTATATTTCTAGCTATTAATTGTTTTTAGAAATTCATTTAAGAATAATTTATGACCATTTTCATTGAAATGAATTCCATCTATGAAAATTTCTTCTGAATTTATATTAAGAGTTAAAGAATAAAAATCTATGTAAATAATACTATATTTTTTACAAATATTAATTAACTTTTCTCTTAATAGTGGAAGATATTTTTCACAATAATCATATGTTAAAGAAGGCATAAATAGTCTATATGCATCTTTTTTTATTATTCTTGGAGGTATTCCTATAATCACATATTTAGTCTTTGTTAGAGATTCTTTAATCATTAGTTCAATATTATCTATAATTAAATCTAATGGTCTATTACTTAAAAGGTCATTAGTGCCTCCCATTATGAATATCTTTTGAGGATTAAACATAATTACATCTTCTGTAAATCTATTTAACATATCTGTAGTGGTATTTCCATTAACACCTTTATTAATAATATTCAAATATTCAGCAGCATTTGAGCTTTTAAAACTTTCTACCCATGACTTATTTTTATTTACTCCATAGCCAAAGGTTAAACTATCGCCTATAAAAACAAAATTATCTGATTTCAATATCATCACCTCAGTTAAAATAATTTATTAAAACAGTTTCTACAAATCAATGTTTTTCCAGAATTACCTTTTATTAAATTTTCTTCCTTTACTTTTTTATTGCAGAATTCGCAGACTAGCTCATTTTTAGACTCTTCTTTTTTAGTACTATTCTTTAATAGCTTGGAAGTTGAATTTTTCCTTAGACTTGAATAAATCTTTTTTTCACTAGGCTCAAGTTTTTCCTTAATAGAATAAGAAATCTCATATTTACTTTCACCAAAAAATTCAAGCTCAAATCTAGGATTTTCCTTATCGTAAAACTCTTCTGTAATTATTCTAGTTATTTGGGCATCATTAACTATAAGGCCACTTTTTTCAATACCATCAAAAATACTTTTGGTTATATTAGCAGTATCAGGATGTCTTTTTTCGCTTTTATAATAAACCTTTAATATAGCAATAAGAGATTCATCTAATATAACACCAGGGTTTTGAAGCTTTGCATAGTAAGCTATTTGTTCTTCATATATTGCATATCTATCATGTGATTTCCCTGTATTACTAGGAAGAATAGCCCTACCATCCTTATTATGCAACTTAAAATTAGATTTTGTTATAGGGGATCCCGGTACAATTACCTTGGCATATGCACTCATTAAAAAAACTCCTTCTAAAAAATTAATATATCATTAAGAATCCATTAATTCCAATAAAAAATAATGAATATTTTATTCATTCAGTATATAATAAACAATGTGACAAAAGAAAGATAGAATAAGCTATAAGCTCTATTTTAATATACATTAATTAGATAGCTTTCACAATATTAGAAAAGAATAAGAAAGTTAAAGTACGAGGTAAAAATATGGAAAGTAAATTAATATTATCAATAGAATCAAGCTGTGATGAAACATCAGCAGCTATAGTTAAAGATGGTAGAGAAGTATTATCAAATATTATATCATCTCAAATTGAAACTCATAAGCAATATGGAGGAGTAGTGCCAGAAGTTGCTTCAAGGATGCATATAGAAGTTATTAATGAAGTAGTTACAGATGCTTTAAAAGAGGCAAATGTTACTTTAGAAGATATAGATGCCATAGGAGTTACTTATGGACCAGGATTAGTTGGAGCATTATTAGTAGGATTACAATATGCAAAGGGGCTTTCATATTCTCTAAAGAAGCCTTTAGTTGGTGTAAACCATATTGAAGGTCATATTTGTGCTAATTACATAGAACATAAGGATTTAAAACCTCCTTTTGTATCATTAGTAGTATCAGGAGGACATACATTTATAGTTCATGTTAAAGATTATGGAGAATATGATGTTATAGGTCAAACAAGAGATGATGCAGCTGGAGAGGCTTATGATAAAGTTGCAAGAGCATTAGGGCTTGGATATCCAGGTGGTCCTAAAATAGATAAACTTGCAAAGGAAGGAAATGAAAATGCTATTGAATTTCCAAAGGCTAATTTCCATGATGAGACATTAGATTTCTCCTTTAGTGGAGTTAAATCTGCTGTATTAAATTATTTAAATAAATGTAAGATGCAAAATGTAGAAATAAATAAAGCAGATGTTGCTGCGTCTTTCCAAAAGGCAGTTATAGATGTTTTAAAGCAAAATGTATTAAAAACATGTAGACAAAAGAATGTGGATAAAATTGCAATTGCAGGAGGAGTAGCCTCTAATTCTGCACTAAGAGAAACATTGATAAAGGAGGCTTCAAAGGAAGGAATAAAAGTTTTATTCCCATCGCAAGTTTTATGCACAGATAATGCAGCAATGATCGGAAGTGCAGCTTATTTTAACTATATAAAGGGATTAGAAGCACCTTTAAATATAAATGCAAAGCCAAACTTAAAGTTATAGTGAGTAAAGGGGGAAGGGATAATTGAAACTTTTACCACATTCAAATGGCTTTTATAAGGTAAATATGAAGAAAGAATTGAAACCAAAGGATATAGCTAAAAATATACTTGTATCTATATTAGTAGTACTTTTAATTGGTTTTATATATCAAAGAATAAGTAATTTTATTGCAAATGAAACTCTAAAGGAAAGAGTTGACTATGCAAGAGTTGATAGTAAAAGATTAGATTATTTAATGGATGGAGAGGGAAAATATACAGTAGTTTTTGATGGAAATATTGGAACTAATTTATATCAATGGTCTGAAGTATCAGATAAACTCATTTCTGAATATGATGATGTAATTACATTTTCATATAATAGAAGGGGATATGGGTTTAGCGATAGTGGTTCAATAAGAACACCTAAAGAGCAAGCAGAAGATTTGAAATCATTGCTTAGCAAGGTTGCTGCTCCATCTCCATATATATTAGTTGGAGAAGAATATGGAAGTTTGGTTTTGACAGAATTTGCAAAGGCTTATCCTGATCTAGTTGCAGGAATTGTTTTAGTAAATCCTTTAGTTGAAGATGTTATTAATACAAATAGTTATAGAAAAAGTTTATTGTTTCAAGGAGTAAGAAGAAGCATAGAGAGTTTAGGTTCAGAAGTTGGACTGACAACATTGTTAGATAAATTAAATTTAACTTGTGATACAGATGAATTTGAAGCTAAACTTGATGAAAGAGAACTTGAGGAATTCAAAGTACATAGAACAAAATCAAGCTATAATACTGCAGTTAAGAATGAATTAAAGAATATAACTTCTGGTAATAATTCTAGTCAAGAGGAAGGTGTGTTTAGTTCTAAGCCGTATTATTTAATTGCTAAACCTGGACAAGAAGTTTTAGCAAATTTAGGAGATGCGGATTTAACAACGGTATATAGTGTTAGTTATGAAGATAATATTATATCTATGTATGAGCCAGATACAGTAATAAAAGGTATAAGACAAGTTATAAAGCAAGCGAAAGAAATAGAAAGACTTGAGAAGAATAATACGGCAAGTTAAATTTGGTAGATACATGTCATATAATTGTCACAAAGAAAGGTTATATTAATAAATGTAGCAAGGAATTATTAATATTTTAGGAGGCTTTTCAAATGAATGAAGATAATATATATGACGTAGAAAAATATGAAAATGTTAGTGGGGAAAACGAGGAAGAAATTAAAGAAGATTTTATTGATGAAGATAAAGCATTTGAAAAAGATTCATATGTTCATCCAATAAATGATATTTCGAGTACACCTAAAAGAAAAAAGAAAAAAGGAAATACTCTTTTTAAAGTAATAGCCATAGCTATAATAGCAGGATTACTAGGTGGAGGAATCGGAAGTGGTAGTGTATACTACTTATTGAAAAATAATATTATACAATCAAGTAATAAAGAGGTGACTCCAAATCCACAAACATTTAGTACTGATTCAGAAGCTTTGACAGCTAGTGAAGCATTCGAAAAGGTAGCTCCAGCTGTAGTTATAGTATCAGTTAGCGGAGTAGTAGATTATAGTGGAATTGTACCTCAAGAAACAGAAGGAATTGGTTCAGGATTTATAATAAATGAAGAAGGTTATATATTAACTAATTATCATGTTATAGAAGGTGCTAAGGAAGTTACAGTAACATTATCTGATGGAAATGATGTTAAGGCTAAAGTTGTAAATTATGATGAAAATCAAGACGTAGCAATGCTAAAGATAAGTGATGACAGTGTTAAAGTTCCAGGGGTAGTAGAACTTGGAGATTCTGATGCTTTGAAGCCAGGAGAACAAGTTATAGCAATTGGGACTCCTTTATCAAAAGAATTTAATCAAACTGTTACTAGCGGAATTGTAAGTGCAGTAAATAGAACAGTTGAAACAAGTTCTGGAGTACAATTAAACTTAATACAAACAGATGCAGCTATAAATCCTGGTAATAGTGGTGGACCTTTAGTTAATACAAAAGGTGAAGTAGTTGGAATTAATAATATGAAGATTGCTTCTGATTCTGTTGAGGGAATAGGTTTCTCAATTCCAATAAATGAAATTAAAGATAGAATAGAGTCTTTATCTAAACCAATATTAAACTTAGGGGTTTCAATAAGAGAAATTAATGCAGATCTTTCTAAGCAATATAACATGGAAGAAGGATTATATATAGTTCAAGTAACAGAATTCTCTCCAGCAGAAAAGGCTGGTTTACAAGCTGGAGATGTAATAGTTAAATTTGATGGCCAAAGAATAAAAACTTTTGATGAATTAAAGGCTATTAGAGATACTAAAAATGAAGGCGATGTTGTTAGTGTTGAGGTAGTAAGAAATGGTGAAAATAAAACCTTTAATGTTCAACTAGAGGCCAAGGAATAATATATATTAAAAGATTAGTTTCTATAAGGAACTAGTCTTTTTTACTCCTTAGGAAATTATATAGAAGTACTTTTTTAATAAAAATAAAATCAAAAAATCACAATTTTTACTTTGCCGAATAGACTATAGTATAAATAAAACTTATATTTTAAAGCTTAGGAGGCAAAGTTATGAGCGGAAGAATAGCATCATGTGAATTAAAGACAGGATGTAATGAACAAATTGAAGCAGTTATCAGATTACCAGAGGAAAAGAGATCGGTTATATTTGGAACAGTTTTAGATAGCAATAGAATGCCTGTAGTAGATGCAGTAGTAAAATTGTTGCAAGTAGTTGAAGGATATAGATATCCTTATCCTCTAACACACACTTTCACAGATTGTCATGGACAATTCTTATTAGGACCATTATGCCCAAATACAAAATATATGTTAAAGATATATAAAGATAATATAGTAATAAAATATGCAGAATTAGAGACAACATCATTTAATGGTAAGTGTATAGGAAAACCTGACAATAATAGTGGAAACAACGGCGAAGAATGCGGTTGTAATTGTTAATTTATTAAAATTGAATAATACAAAAATGCTCCTTATTATTAAGGGGCTTTTTTGTATTATAAAAATTTGATAAAATTATCTTAATTTAATATAGGAGAGTAGATATGGAAAAAGTGATGTTGTACATAGTTGGAGTATTTTTTATTATAGGGATAGTAGATTATATATTTGGAGGAAAACTAAATCTAAGTAAAGGAATAGAAGTCGGAATTCAAAGTATGGGATCTCTAGCTCTATCAATGATAGGAATTCTTTCTATAACTCCTATAATATCGGATTTTTTAACTAGATATGTTATTCCGTTATTTAAGGAGAGTTTTATTGATCCAAGCATAATATCATCTTCTTTAATTGCTGTGGATATGGGAGGATATAAAATTGCTGAGGCAATAGGAAGAAGTAATGAAGAAATTTATTTTTCGGGAGTGCTAATAGCATCTATTTTGGGCTGTACTATAAGTTTTACTTTACCGTTAGCTTTAGGTATGATTAAGGAAGACGATATTGATATATTATGTAGGGGAATACTATGTGGAATAGTTACTTTGCCAATAGGATTATTTTTAGGTGGCATCTTATTGAAAATGAGTATATTAAAAATTATTCAATGTCTAGTACCCATAATGATTATATCTGTAGTTATAATAATAGGACTTTATAAGATACCTATAAAGATGATAAAATATTTCAAAGCTTTAGCTAAATTTATATTTATAATAGGGCTTGTAGGATTAGCGCTTCAGGGATTTAAATCTATAACAGGAATAGAATTAGTAAGGAATCTATTACCTTTACAAGAGTCAATAACAATAGTTGGTAAAATAGCGATTTTTCTAGCAGGAGCTAATGTTATGCTTGAAGTAATAAAGTTAGTATTTAAGAATAAAATAAAGAAGTTAGAGCAAAAGTTAGGAATAAATTCAGCCTCTGTTACTGCTTTACTTGGAAGTTTGGCTTCGGCAGTTATAATATTTACGGATTTTGATAAGTTAGATAAAAGAGGAAAGTTAATATGCTCAGCTTTTTCAGTAGCTGGAGCTTATGTATTTGGTGGACAACTAGGGTATGTAGTTACAGAAGCAAAAGATATTACTTTAATTTATATATTAGTAAAATTTATCTGCGGATTTCTAGCAATTTTATTAGCACTAAAAATGACAAAAGAGACTGTTTAACAATAAAAAATGAAGAATATATAATTAAGGTAAAAACTACTAAAAGTAGTTTTGAAATAATAAAAAAATTAAGTGCTTCAGCAAGAAATACTTAATTTTTACAGTATATATTTATATTAAGGGGCTGCTGAGAGCAGCCCCTTTTTCAATTAATTTTCTAATGTAAAATCACTATTAGTTAGGGTGAAAATTGATTTTAATCCATCTGTTATATAAACTTTATAATCTTTAGTTATAAATATTGCATCAATACCATCTAGAGTATTTACAAATTTCATTCCTTCTTCAACTCCCATGGCAAATACTGAAGTAGATAAGGCATCTCCATCAGTTGATTTATCACTTACTATAGTAATACCAGCAATTTCATTATCATAAGGATATCCAGTAGATGGATTTAAAATATGATGATATTTTACGCCATCTTGCTCAATGTATCTTTCATATATTCCTGAAGTAACTACTGACTTATTACTAGTAGTAATGCTACCGATTATTCCTCCACGCTCAGTAAAAGGATTTTGAATTCCTATTTTCCAATCATCACCATTTACTTTTTTTCCATGAGCAAATACATTTCCACCTAAGTTTATAATAGCACTTTTAACTCCTTCTTCAGTTAGCATATCTGATATTACATCAGCAGTGTATCCTTTAGCTATACCACCTAAGTCTATCATCATGCCTTTTCTTTTTAAAAAAACAGTTTTATTGGTATCATCAATTTCAATATCATTATAACCAACTAAAGGAAGCTTTTCAGTGATTTCTTCTTGACTTGGAACTCTAGCCTCTGGTAAACCTATATTCCAAAGTTTAACTATTGGTCCTACTGATATATCAAATAATCCATTAGAAAGCTTTGAGTATTCTAGCGATTTTTTTACTATATTATATGTATCATCATCTACTTTAACAGGACTTATACCAGCTTCAATATTAATTTCATCTACTAATGTACCATTTTCATTAATGCTTAGTATAGATTCCAATTCTTTAACCTTATTAAATACCTTGTCTAAAACTGTTTCATCTTTACTATCATAAAGGCTTACAGTAACAACAGTTCCCATTAAAACTTCGCTTTTAGATAAGGGTTCTATTACTTTGTTATCTTTTGAACAACCACCTAAAATAACAAGAGAAAAAATTAACAAAAGGTAAATACTAAGTCTTTTTATCATTTTTTTTGTCATAATAGTCCTCCTATTTTAATACTATTAATATTATTATAAGTATAAAAATAAAAAATAACAAAAGACTTTAGGCAAGAGCCTAAAGTCCTATTTATTAAGAATAATTATTTAGCGTCTGCTAAAGCTTCTTCTGCTAAACTTTTGAATTTGTCTGAAGTACTAGTAGCACCAGTTACAGCATCAACTGAAGCAACATCTTGTTTTTCAACTAAAGCTTTTTCTAAAGCAGGGAAAGCTTCTTGTGGGTTACTTCCTGATTTAGCTTTCATATTAGTGTTGTATTCTTCATTATTTAACTTACTTGTACCATCTTCTGCAACTTCATCATATTTAACAGTAGCAATTTTACCGTCTTTAACTTCTATTTCAATTGAAGCTGTGTATCCTTTATCATCTTTTGCAGATGATTTTTTATAAGTTCCATCTTTTAATGTAGCTTCTTCTTTATTTCCGCATCCTACAAATATAGTAGTAGCTAAAGCAGCAACAGCTAATAAGCTTATAACTCTTTTTGATTTCATAAAAAAATCCCCCTTAAAAACTTATATAATTTGTATTGAATTGTTTTCAATCACTAGTTCATTATACACAAAATAAAATAGATTAGGTATTCAACTTTCTTATGGCATATAAGTATTATCAATACCGTTAAAAAATAAACAAAGCTTTATAAATGAGTATATATAAGGCTTTAATAAAAAAATACTTAAAATATTTTAAAAAAATATTGTTAAAAAAGCTACAAAAAAATATTTTTATTATATGGACATATTAGTAAATAGTGTATAGAATTAATTATGCTATTTTAGAATTATTTAATGAAGGGAAGGGTGTAACACATGTCGAAGAATAAGATACTTGTTCTTGGAGCTGGATATGGTGGTGTTCATGCCGCTAAGAAACTAGCAAAAAAATATAAGAAAAATAATGATGTGGAAATAACTTTAATAGACAAAAATCAATATCATACTTTAATGACAGAATTACATGAAGTTGCAGGGGGAAGAGTTCACCCTGAATCAGTACAAGTTGAGCTAATCAAAATTTTTGGAAAATCAAAAGTTAAAGTTGTAACAGATTTTATAGAAAAAGTTGATACAGATAATAAAGTTGTTAAAACTACAAATGGAGAATATTCATATGATTACCTAGTTATAGGAACAGGTAGTGAACCAGCTTTCTTCGGGGTTCCTGGAGTAAAGGAAAATGGATTTACTTTATGGTCATTTGAAGATGCACTTAGAATAAGACATCACATTGAAGATATGTTTGCTAAAGCAAGCATTGAAAGAGATGCTAAGAAGAGAAAAGAAATGCTTACATTTATAGTAGCAGGTTCAGGATTTACAGGGATAGAAATGGCTGGAGAGCTTCTTGAGTGGAAGACTAAATTAGCTAGAAAATATAATGTAGATGAATCAGAAGTTACTTTAAAAGTTGTTGAAGCTATGGGAACTATCTTAAATATGTTAGATAGAAAACAAGCTGATAAAGCAGAAAAATACATGATAAAGCATGGAATGGAAATATTAAAAAATTCTCCTATAGTTGAAGTTACTGAAAATCAAGTGATTTTAAAGAGTGGAGAAAAAATTGATACAAGAACATTAATTTGGACTTGTGGAATTCAAGCTAATCAAGATGCAAAAGAGTATGGATTAGAAACAGCTAGAGCAGGTAGATTACAAACTAATGAATTTATGCAAGCTGTAGGTAAGAAAGATGTATTCGTAGTTGGAGATATGGCTTACTTCGAAGAAGAAGCTGGAAAAGGTACTCCACAAATAGTTGAAGCTGCAGTACAAACAGCTGATACAGTTGTTAAGAATATAGTTGCTTCAATAGAAAACAAAGAAATGCAAAAATTCCAAGGAAAATATCATGGATTTATGGTTTCAATTGGTGGAAGATATTGTGTTGCAAACTTAATGGGATTTAAATTATCAGGATTCTTTGCAATGATAATGAAGCATTTAGTAAATATTCATTATTTATGGGGAGTAAATAATATTAATGCTATATATAATTATTTACAACATGAGTTCTTTACAATGGAAGATAAAAGATCAGTAATGAGAGGTCATTTATCATCTAAGGCTAATAGATTATGGTTAGTGCCATTAAGATTATTTATTGGTTCTTTATGGCTAATAGAAGGTCTAAAAAAATTACTTGGAGAATCTACATGGGAAGCTATGTGGAATGCCACAACTATTAAAGGTTTCTTCGATAAGATAGCTATTGGTGCTGATAGTTGGACTAAGGCTGGAAATGTACAAATGCCATTTACTTGGTTACAAGATGCAACATCTGGTGCTTCAGCAGCTGCTGGTGAAACAGCAACTGAATTTGCAACACCAATACTTAAAGAAATTCCAGGTTGGTATTCAGCAATAATGCAATTTATGATGCCAAATCCTGAAGTTGCAGTTTGGTTCCAAAGAATAGTTGTATTAATGGAAATTGGAATGGGTCTATGCTTAATAGCAGGATTATTCACATTTATCTTTAGTGGAATTTCAATTGGTATGACAATTAACTTTATATTATGTGCTATGGCTGGTTGGGACATACTATGGTATACATTTGGAGCAATTGCACTAATGGGTGGAGCAGGTAGAACATTTGGATTAGATTACTATATTATGCCGTGGATTACTAGAATGGCAGATAATTTCTGGCATGGGAAGAAACAACCAATATATAAAAATGCACAATAATTAATGAAATAATTTAAATATATTGTATAATAAATTTTATAAGGTAGAGTATTTACTCTACCTTATAAATTGTAAAGTTATAATGAGATTACATTATAATGGAGAGGATTAATATGTTTAAAAAATTAGATTTTGTTATAATTGCAGTATTGATGCTATTATCATTTTTACCTGAAATTATGTTAGGGGCTTCAGTAGGAAAAGGATTTAGCAATACATATGCAGAAATAACAGTTGCAGGGAAGTTATACAAAACAGTACCTTTATCAGTTCATAAGGGTGAAGAAACTATAGAACTAAAAACAGATTTAGGAACTAATATTATTCAGATAAAAGATAATAAGATAGGTATAATTGAAGCGGATTGTCCAGATAAGGTTTGCATGAATCCGGAATACATTGAGAAAGCAGGACAAAGCTTAGTGTGTCTTCCTCATAAGGTTATGATAGAAATTAAGGGGATGGCAGAAGATGATATTATACTATCATATTAAGGAGATGCTATGAAGAAAACTAGTAAAATGGTATATATTGGATTGCTAGTAGCTCAAGCCTTAGTTTTATACATTGTTGAGCGTGCTATTCCTGTTCCTTTTATAACGCCAGGTGCAAAATTAGGTTTAGCAAATTTAATTACTGTAATTGCTTTATATACATTAGATAGCAAAAAAGATGCATTTTTAGTTTTATTTTTAAGACTTACATTATCAACTATGTTTGGTGGAAATTTATCATCCTTTATGTATAGTGCAGCAGGAGGAATATTAAGCTTTCTTTCTATGGTTGTAGTAAAAGGCTTATTTAAAGATAAGGTTAGTATTATAGGAGTAAGTTCTGCTGGAGCTATATTTCATAATGTAGGACAATTAATAATTGCTTCACTAATAGTAAAGAATATAGGTGTTATGCTATATTTACCTATATTATCAACTATAGGAATTGGTACTGGTATATTTATTGGAATAACGGCTAACTATGCGGTGGCACATTTAAGAAAACTTCCAATGTTTAAAAGTTAAAAGACTAAATAGATCTATGATTTTTTTAATCACTAAGAAGGTGGATTGTGATGGACAATATTTGGAATAATTATCCTGAAATAAAACAAGAGCTTGCAGAAGTGCTAGATTTAATGAAGAAAAATGTTAAATGCAAAGACAAAAAAATAGAAAACTCTATAATTGAATTAATAGAATCAGGTGGAAAATTATTAAGACCTGCTTTTGTTTTAATGGGAGCAAAATTTGGTGATAATGATGGACAAAAATCAATTCCTACTGCAGCAGTTATAGAGATGCTTCATATGGCATCCTTAGTTCATGATGATGTAATAGATGATTCTAAGCTTAGAAGAGGCCAAGAAACTATCCAGTCTAAATATGGAAAAGATTATGCTGTGTATATAGGAGATTACCTATTCTGTGTATGCTTTAAAATATTAGCAACACATGAGTCTTTAGAAGCAATAAAGATGGATTCTAGAGCTATGTCAAAGATCTGTATGGGAGAAGTAAACCAATTAAACGCTAGATTCTCTATGAAATTGTCTGTTAAAGATTATTTAAGTAGAATATCAGGAAAAACAGCAGAGTTATTTTCAATTTCATTATATTTAGGGGCTGCAGAGTGCAAGGCAGAAGAGAAGGTTTCAAGAGAGTTAGGGAATATAGGACATAACTTAGGAATGGCTTTTCAAATAATAGATGATATATTAGATTATGAAGGCAGTGATAAAAGTATAAAGAAATCTGCCACTAATGATTTAAGACAAGGTATTTATACTATTCCGTTAATTTATGCTTATAGAAATAATAAATCAGCATTTAAAGATATACTAGGAAAAAATTATTATTCGGAAGATGATATAGCCCAAATAATAAAATTAGTAGAAGAAAATAAGGGGATAGAAATGGCTAAGGAATTAGCAGAAAAATATATGAATAAATGTTTTAAGGGAATAGATAGGCTTCCTGAAAATAAATATAAAGATGTTTTAAGAGAAATAGCCAATTGGCTATTACAGAGGACATATTAAAGGGTTACTTAATTTAAGTAACCCTTTAATATATTCTTTAATGTTTTAACAAATTCTGAATTAGTTTTATAAAAACATTCTAAATAACTAATATAAAGTTGTAGAGAAATAGAGAAATCTTCTATTTTTATTATTTTAATATTTGATAAAGAATGATAATTATAATATATACTAGCAGGTATAAAGGTAGCAGCCTTACTAGATGAAACTCCTTTCAATGCAGAAAAGTATGAGTTTGTATTATATAATATATTAGATTTTTCTAAAGTTTCCTCATCGCAATTTAAATTATGACATATTAATTTTTTTAAACAATTCTTATTTGAAGTCAATATTAATGGTAATTCAAATATTTGCTCTTTCTTTATATTATTTAATGGAAAACTTTTATCAGCTACTAAAAGGATTTCATCGTTGCCCAGCAACTTTGTAACTACCCCAGAGGTATTTTCTATTTTACTATAGCATATTGAAACATCGCATAAGTTATTTAATAAACTTGATTTTGAACAGCAATCTATTGTATTAAGATTAATAGTGTGAGAAGGAAAAAGCTTCTTCATTTTTAAAATAGCTGTAGGTAATATAGTTAATCCTATAGATTCAACTGATTCAATAGATATAAGTTTTATTTTATTTATAGAGTTTAGTAATTCTTCTTGCATTTTATTATAAGAGCTTAATATAGACTCTGAATACTTAAATAATATTTCTCCTTCTGGTGTTAGAGTTACTCCTTTGTTTGTTCTTTCAAATAATTTTACATTTAATTTATTCTCTAGCTTTGATATTTGTTGACTCAGTGCAGATTGAGAGATATGAGCATTTTTAGCAACAGTTGAAATACTTTTAGAATTAGCAACTTGATAAAAATAGTTTAAACTATCTATATGCATAACAATCTCCTATTCAATAATTTATATGTTAGTTAATTATAGTACAATAAATTATAAATTGCAAAAATAATTAATATTGTTCAAATAATAGATTATTAGTGTATAATTTATATATAATTAGGATGTGATAAATATGAGAATTAAAAGAAGGAGAATACTTTCACTATTAGCAGTTTTTATTGTTATATTTTTTATTAATTTAGTATTAAGTAAATCAAGTAGGGAAGCGTTAAAGGGAGACATAGTAGTTTGGACAGAAGGTACTTACTATTCATATTTTACTAAGGTAGCTAATGAATTTGAAAAAAAAAATAAAAAGGTTCATATAAGTGTAATTAATATATCTGAGGAAGATTATTTAGATAGAATTATACATTCTAACTATAGGGACTTGCCTAACATAGTTCAGCTTAATCTTGAGGAGATAAATAAAGTAAAAGATAAAATTGATTTTACTGAAGAAAATAAAGATATTATTGAGACCTACAAGAAAAATTTTAATAAAAGTAGGATTAAAGAAGTTGAAATAAATGAAGATTATTATGCCGTGCCATTTACATCGAATCCAATAGCTTTATATTTAAGAGAAGATATTTTAAAAGAATATGGATATGAAAGTGAAGATATCAATACATGGAAGCAATTAATTAACATTGGAAAAGAAATAGAGACAAAAACTAATGGTGAAATTAAAATATTCTCAAATAAAGATAAGAAAAATATAGCTCTTCTAATATTATCTCAATTAGTTGATGATGAAACTAAAGAATATTCAAAAGAGGATATTATAAGTGAGTTTAAAAATATTTATAATGAAGACTATATAACTGATAGTGACAATTATTTATGCAGAGTTGCGTCATTAGATTTTTATAAAGAAATGGTTAATGATGGTACTCAATATCTTTGGGAGTGTAAAAATCCTCCAAGTTTTAATATTGGAGAAAATAGGTTATTTGACTTAGGTGGTAAAAATTTAGTTGCCTTAAAAGTTGAAAAAAATGAAGAGGCTATTAAAGAATTTATTGCTTTTGCAGCTACAAATAAAGAATTATTATCGGAAGAATTATTAGAATATAATTTTTTTCCAAGCTCCCTTTATTCATTAAAGGTTAAATATAATAAAGAGAGCAGAAGTAATTTAGAAAATGATGAAGAAAATAACCCATTCCTAATATTAATGAATATAGTGGAAAGGGTCCCAAGTATAACAAATTATGATAAATTTAAGGAGATAGTTTTCGAACTTTCCGATAATTAATTTTCATTTATTTTTTTATAAGCCTCTAAAGTTTTTATGGCAGTATTTCTCCATGAAAATTGGAGGCTTCTTTCATACCCTTTTTTTGATAAATCATTTTTCAATTCTTCACTATTTAGTAGATTTACTAAAACCTTTTCTAATTCGCTTTTGTCAAAAGGATTAATTAATATACAGGCATCTCCAGTAACTTCAGGAATAGAAGTGATATTAGATGTTATAACTGGAGTTTTGCAGCTCATAGCTTCTAATGGAGGAAGTCCAAACCCCTCATATAAAGATGGATATACAAAAGCTTCAGCTCCGTTATATAGTGTTGGAAGAAGTTCATCATCTATAAATCCTGTAAAAATAATATTATCTTTTGACTCTAAATTTTCAGTTAGTGCAACAAGTTTCTTTCCTTCATCCTTAATTGATCCTGCTAAAAGTAATGTATGAGGTTCATTTAGATCTTTATAAATTTTATTAAATGATAATATAAGATCTTTGGCATTTTTTCTTGAGCTAAATCCTCCTATGTATAAAATATAAGGATTGTTGAAATTAAACTTTTCTTTTATAAAGGATTTACATTTTTCTTTGTCTAAAGGTTTAAAATTAGTATTTGCAGCTAAAGGAGTAACATAGACTTTATCTTCTGGAATATGATTAAAGAACTTTAAAATATCTCTTTTGGAGTATTCTGAAACTGTTAAAATCCCTTTAGATTTATCAATTATATCAGGCATATTCCTTAAAAATCTTTCAAGGTATCCTCTACCGGTAGTTTCTGGTAGTAAATATGGAATTAAATCATGAATGGTCACTATACATTTTGTATCATAACTTTCACAAAGCCCCATACCATTTTGGGGAATATGATGAATATTCATATTATTATTTTTTAAAAAAGTTGGGAAATAATAATTTTCATAAAAACTACCATGCCTTCTAGAAGTAAAAACTATTTTACAATTATCCTTTTTATATCTTTCATAATTTTTACCTGTCCAGAAAAGAGAGTAATTATTTTCTTCATCTATATTAAGTAATTCTCTTACTAAATTTTCAGTATAAGTACCTATTCCAGTACCGTTATATAAATTAATACCTCTAGCATCTATAGATATATTCATAGCTATCCTCCTAAAATTATCATATATATTTATAAGTATTATTAATGATTTAATTCTATGATTATAAACACAATAAAATAAGAGAGTTCATATAATATCATTGAATAAATCTTAAGGAGAAGCCTATGGAAATTTCATATATTAAAAGTGAAATTCAGGATAAGTATCTGTTAGAAATAGAAACTATAGAAAAAGTAAAAAATAGCTATAAGATAAAAACTAAGGATGGGGATTATGGTATTAAGGTAATTAAATATCAATATCCTCATTTTTATTTTATCTTATCAGCTATTAGACACTTAAAAAATAAGGGGTTTAACAAGATTCCAGAAATTATAAATACTAAGGATGATTTAGAATATATAAATCTTGGAAATAATTATGCATATTTAAATAAATGGATAGATTCTAGAAGTTGTAATTATAAAGATTTAGAGCAATTGAGGTTAGCTTCTGAAACCCTAGGAGAACTACATAATTGTAGTGAAGGTTTTACTTTAAGTAGACATATGAAGCCTAGAATTGCATGGTTTTCCTGGATAAAGGTTTTTCAAACTAGATGTGAAGAAATCTTGGATTTTAAAAAGAGAATTCATCAGAAAGCATATAGATCACAATTTGATGAAATATATTTAAGTGCTATAGAAGATGAATTGGATATAGCAAAGAAAGCAATTGATGAGTTAAGGAATAATAACTATATAGAAATTATGGAAAAGGAAGTTAATAAAAGAGGTTTTTGCCATCATGATTATGCACATCATAATGTCCTTATAAGCAAAGATAGAAAAGTAAATATTATTGATTTTGATTACTGTATCTTAGATACCCATATTCACGATGTAGCTTCTTTATTAATCAGATCTATGAAAGATGGAAATTGGAGTAGGGAGAAGGCTTACTTTATACTAGATTCTTATTCTAATACCCATAGCTTATTTGATGAAGAAGTAAGATTAATAAAAGGGTTTATAATGTTCCCTCAAGGATTTTGGCAAATTGGCCTTCAATATTATTGGGAGCAACAACCTTGGGGAGAAGATTTTTTAGTAAATAAGTTAAATAAATATTTGAAGGATAGAGATAATAGAGAAAAGTTTCTAAATAGCTTTATTTAGTAAGGGGTGACAAGATGCAGAAAATAGAATTAAATTCTTATTTAGAAAATAATGGGATTACTGTGTTGAATGGTAAAATAGAGAAGCATCAAGATAGTACAAATATATTTAAGCAAATAGAAGATATAATATTTTTTCATAATAAAATTGGACCATATAAGGAAAACTTGTTTCCTAGAATTGGAGCATCTATAGGAAAAGAAGTAAATAGTTATTATTCTCAAATCATATTAATAAATGAGTATTTAAGAAAAATACAGGAAAAGAGTAGCTTAAATTCTATAGATTTTTATTTAATAAATAGGGGAGAAGAATTAGTTAATTTAGGGCAAAAGGCATTGAATCATATATATTCTAATAATTTTAGAAGTCTTATTGAAAGAAGTATGAAAAACTATGAGGTTTGTTTAACTAGAGTAGATGAGGAAAATTTAAAGGTGAAAGAAGATGGAAAGATAATAGTAAGTACGGTAAAGTATTTAACTTATAATCTTAAGGAACATGATATTTATTCATATATAAAGAAAATAAAAAGAAGAAAAATAGATTTAAGTATAGATGAGATAATTAAATATTATATTAAAACTGCTAATCTTAATGAGGATAGTAAAGAGTATTTAAGAGCATTATCATCTTATCCTAATGAAGAACTAAAATTAGTTGAAAGATATATCTTAGGAAAACTTAAGATGAAGGAGGAAGAAGTTCTATATGCATTGTATAAGGCTAAAAATATAGATGGTAAGGCAAGAGTTATTTGGTAAAGGGGGACTTGATATGAATAAATTTAGATATGTGGATAAGGATATATTATGTAAATATGATTTAAGTGAAGAGTTTTTTAATAAGTTATCCTTTGATATTGATGATATAATACCTCTGAGAAAGGTATTTGTATTGTTAACTAATGAAGGTAAAAAAATATTAAAGCTTACAGATTCATCTGAAGATAGAATAAAATTTATTAATGAAGCCCTAAAATATGTATCTGAGAAATATGAGGATTTACTTAGTTATTATGAAGATGAAAATGGAAGAGTAACTTATAAATCAGGAGAAAATACTTATGTAATACTAAATATGATTGAAGGTAGAGAGTCTACATTTACTAATCTTGTTGAAGTGGAAATGTGCACTAAAGCCATGGCTAATATGCATAGGGCATCAATGGGGATATTTCAAACTCTTAATACAGATATAGTAAAAGGAAATTTAGGGGAGTATTTACCATATCAATATAACAAGGCTAAGGATGATTTACTTAATATTAAGGAGTATATATTAAGATTTAGGCATAAATTAGAGTTTGATACTTTATTTTTAAAAAATGTTGATAATCATATTAATGAAATTCAAAAATCTATAGAACTATTAGCTATGTGTAATTATAATAGTTTGCTAGAAGATTTTAGAAAGAGGGTTTTATGTCATAATGATTTAGCGCATCATAATTTTATAGTGGACGGAGATAAAATAAAAATAATAGATTTTGATTATTGTAAGATTGATACTAGAGCTGTAGATATAGCTAATTTTGCAATGAAAGTTATAAAAAATAGTTATTATGATATGGAGACCTTTAAGACGATTTTGAAATCTTATAATTCTGTAGATAACTTAACTAAAGATGAAGTTAAATTGATATATTCTATTTTAAGTTTTCCAAGAGACTTTATAACTATTTCTAGAGATTATTATTATAAACAAAAGAGATGGGATTATGAAGTGTTTCTAAATAGAATGAAGAATAAAATAAATAATGAACTATATAGAGGAGAATTTGTTAAAATATTTATTTCAGAGTTAAATGAATATTTTTATTAGATAAACAGTAAAGGACATCATAAATTGTTATATGATGTCCTTTAATATTTATATTTAGCTTTCAATAATTTTTTTATAAGCATTAATTGTAGATTTTGCCGTTATATTCCATGAATATTTAGAGCTTTGAATAAGTCCATTGGTTATCATTTTTGCTCGTAAAGCTTCATCTTTTAAAACTCTTTCTATTGAAGTCGATAATTCTTTAATATCATATGGATTAATTAATAAAGCCGATTCATAACATACCTCTGGAACAGAGGTCACATTTGATGCTATAACTGGAGTGCCACATGCCATTGCTTCTAAAGGAGGTAGTCCAAAGCCTTCATAGAATGAAGGATAAGCTAGTAGTTCTGAGGCATTATAAAAAATAGGCAATTTTTCTAGAGGAATAAAATCTGTAAAAATTACATCATCTTCAATATGAAGATCTATAGCTCTTTTTTTATAAATGCTGTACGAAATTCCTTTTTTGCCTGTTATGACTAATTTAAGATTTTTTTTAATATCTTTAGGGAGAAGGGAAAAGGCTTCAATTAAGCCTATAATATTTTTTCTAGGACTAAAACCTCCTACATAAAGTATAAAATCTTCTTTGATATTGTATTCTTTTTCTAATATTTTTTTGCATTGAGACTTATCTAAAGGTCTATATATATCCTCAGCAGCAAGATGTGTAACAAAGATCTTATTTATAGGAAAATTAAATTCTTTTGCTATATCTTGCTTTGAAAATTCAGAAACTGTCAATATTCCATCACAACTATTTATAATTTTAGGAAGCTCGTTATTAAAGATATATAAATAGCGCTCACTAACTGTTTCTGGCATTCTCAATGGGATTATATCATGCAAAGTAATAGATTTGTGACAATTAATATTAGTGTACAGCCCAACACCATTTTGAGGCACGTGGTAAAGATCGATATTACTATCATCTAAAATATTTGGAACTCTAACTTCGTCCCAAAAATTTGCTGAAGCCGTTGCCCTAATCAACTCAACATTGAAATTATCACTTAAATCTAGAGCTGAATTTTCAGGCAAAAAAACTAAGTAATCATTAATATTATCAACTTTATTTATACTATTTATAAGTTGATAAGTATATGTTCCGATTCCAGTTCCTCTATACCATTTAGCAGCTCTACCGTCTATGCCTATCTTCATGACTTAATCCTTTCTCATTGTTTTTAATTTATTATATTAAACTTAGGAATAAAATGTTAATAAAAGAATAAATATAGTCATATAAATATAAAGGGGGTGAGGGTTATGATGAGAGAATTTGAAATAGAAAGACAATTTGATATTAAGATTGAAGTTTTAAAGGCAAATAAAGGAGTATATTATTTAAAGACCAATAAGGGAGAAAAATGCTTAAAGAAAATTAATTATGGACCTCAAAAGTTATTATTTGTTTATGGCGCTAAAGAGCATTTAATTAAAAATGGCTTTAATGCTGTTGATAGGTATTTTTTAAACATAGATGAGGAACCGTATGCACTTGTAAATGAGGATCTTTACACTTTATCTGAATGGATAGAGGGGAGGGAGTGTGATTTTCATAACATAGATGAGGTGAAATTAGCTGCTAGGACTTTAGCTATGATGCACGAGGCATCTAAGGGATATGATCCTCCAGAAAATTCGAAGCTAAAGAGTGATTTAGGCAGATGGACTCACCTTATGAATAAGAGAATTAAATCTTTAGATAAGATGAGATATATGGTAAGAAAGAAAAATAATAAAAATGACTTTGATTTATTATATATAAAATCCATGGAGTTCTATAAAGAAATTGGTAAAAAAGCTTTAAAGACATTGGAAGAGTCAGAGTATGATAAACTTTGTGAAATAGCTCAAAATGATAAAAGCTTTTGCCATCATGATTTTACTTATCACAATATAATTTTAGATGAAAATAATAACTGCAATGTAATAGACTTCGATTATTGCAAGAGGGAAGTTAGAACCTTTGATATATCAAATTTTATGATTAAGGTATTAAAGAGAGTAGATTGGGATATTAACTTTGCAAATGCTATTATAGAGTCTTATAATGAAGTTTCACCTTTATTAGATAGTGAGTATAAAGTGCTTTATGCTTATTTACAATTTCCTCAAAGATATTGGAGACTTGCTAATAGATATTATTATAATGAGGTGAATTGGGGGCAAAATACCTTCGGCAGTAAGCTGGAGTCTATAATTAGTGAACAAGAATCTATGCTTAAATTCTTGAATGAGTTTAAAAATGAATACAACTTAAATTAAAAAAGTGCCTAGTGCACTTTTTTACTCTTTAGGGAATTATAGGGGGATTACCCTGTGAATAACATTTTATAATTTCCTTTCTTTAGTTATGAAGTGCTTTTATTAATTTTGCGATGACTTGAAGTGAATACGATGGAATAAATTCATAATTCCGATGAATGAGGAATTATTACCTTTAGTTTGTAGCAGTAAATATGTTGTGTTAGAGCGACTTGGAGCTTGCGACGGAGCGACTAATATAACATATTTACTGCTTTTTTTATGTACAAATACAGAGAATTCGACATAGAATAATATAAACTAATAACTAAGAGGGAAAAGATGAAAGTAGGAGATTTAGTAGTTAGAAAGTCATATGATAAAGATATTACATTTAAAATTATTGATATTAAAGAAGATGAAATAGGTAATAAAATTTATATATTAAAGGGGATAAGTATAAGAATAATTGCAGATTCTAGAGATGATGATTTAGAAATGGTAGATGATGAATTTGTTGGAACTAAGGAAAAAATACTGAATAGAAGAGTGGAAGAAGCTCTAAAAAAAGCAGTTTCAATGAGAGGTGATACTGAAGCTGTTAATATATTAAACAACTTATCTCGAGGAAGTAAAGCATTAAAAAACCAGCAGAATAAAGAATTGATATTTGGAAGACCAGGGAAAATACTCCACATAGATGGTGATAGTGAGTATTTAGAAACTTGTCTTAAGGTTTATAAGCAATTATCTTTGGATGCTGTAGGAAGGGCTATTCCTGAAAAAAAACAGCCTGAAATTATAGTAGATCTAGTTAAAGAAATTAAGCCTGATATAGTAGTTCTGACTGGGCATGATAGTGTTGTAAGGGAAACTGATGATTATTTGAATTTAGAGAATTATAGAAATTCCAAATATTATATAGATGCTGTTAAAGCTTTGAGAAATTATAATTCTAGCTATGATGAGTTAGTGATATTTGCTGGAGCGTGTCAAAGTTGTTATGAATGTATGTTGGATGCTGGAGCAAATTTTGCAAGTTCTCCTAGTAGAGTTTTAATTCATTGTTTAGATCCTGTTCTAGTATGTGAGAAAATAGCATTTACAAGAATAGATAAAGTAGTATCTATTACAGAGGTCATAGATAACACTATAACCGGGATTAAGGGGATAGGAGGACTACAGACAAGAGGTAAGTATAGAGAAGGATATCCTAGGTCGCCATACATTTAAATATAAATAAAGTTAAATAAAATGTATAAAAAAATAAAAAGAAGGAATAATATTGAATGTATAAAAGAGTAATAAAAAAAGGTAAAAGTTTACATTGACAATTCTTTTATAAGGTGGTAAAATTATAATTTTTATTTGACAATATGTGGGTTTGGGTGTATAATATAATAAAGAAAGAGGGTGTTTATGTGGAAAATGTAAAGACTATCGCGTCTATAAAGAGAAGTATTGAAGACCATATAGGAGAGGAAGTAACTTTAAAGGCAAACGGTGGAAGAAAAAAGATCCTAATAAACAACGGAATAATAGAAAGTGCGCATCCAAGCATTTTTGTAGTAAGATTAAATAATGATGTGCCAAGGACAGTAACATACAGCTATTCAGATGTATTAACTAAGACAGTACAGTTATATTTTGCGTTATAGTGATTAGAGCTCCATATTTTGAGCTCTAATTTTTTTTTTTTTTTCTTTTTTTAGGCAAAAAAAGAAAGATGGTGGGTTTCCATCTTTCAACTATGGTATAAAAGGGTATTGAGAATTTATGAGAGGTTATATGGTCAATAACCATAATTATAATACGACATATTTTAATCAGTGTCAACATATTATTTAAAAAAATTAGAGAAAAAATGAAAAAAAAATTATGTTTTTATATAATTCGACATAAATTTAGATAAATAATCCTTAGTTGTAAATAAGAGTAAGATAAGTGTTGAAATTTGCTAATTTTTTTTTAAAACATTATATAAAACTTTGAATAAATATATATGGTTAGAATATATTTATTAATAGGTATTATATGGGAGGGATTATATGTCACAAATAGATGTAATAAGAGAAAGTGTTCGATATGAGCAATTACTAAGAGAAGGCTTAACTAATCAAACTTTAAAAGGTGAGCATTTATTAAGAGATTCACAATATCCTGATATGAAAGATGTATTAGGAATAGACGCAAAAGCTACTATAAACAATAAAGAACTTGTTGGAGATAGAGTTATGGTAGAAGGAGATTTAAATTATATAGTCTTTTATATTTCTAAGGAAGAAGTTATTACAGATTCACCAACTAACAAAATACATGCAGTTGTATTTAATGATAAGTTCTCAAACTATGTAGATCTTAAAGATGATGAACATAATATAGTATGCAATGTTGAGTGTGATGTAGAACATATTGAAGCAAATTGGATGAATGAGAGAAAAGTTGGCATTGATGGAATACTAACTTTAAGATGGGAAATCTATAAGAATGGAGAATTTGAATATGTAAAAGATATTGAAGGTAAAGAAGATATTCAAACTCAAAAAGAAAATCAAGTTTTAAATGGTGTTAGAGGTGAAAAAGATATAGATTTAATGGGTAAATCTATGTTAAAAGTAACAATGGATAAGCCGGAAATAGATGAAGTTTTAAAGTGTGATATGAATCTTCATAAAAAAGAAATTAAGGTTGTAGAAGGAAAAGTTTATATTGGGTGTTATTGTAAGGTATCAATCCTCTATAGGAGCCGCGATAATAAGGAACTTGATGTATTAGAAGACGATGTTTACTTATCAAAGGAAGAAGAAGTGCCAGGAATAACTGGTGATATGCTTAGTTCTCTAGATTTAAGGGTGGCTGATAATCAATATGCAGTTAATTTAGATGATGTTGGCGAAAATAGAGTGGTAAATATTGAATTTTTAGTTAAAGGTAATGTTAAAGTATATTCAAATGAAAATGTTGAAATTTTAAAAGATGCCTATTCACCAACTATGAACATAGAATTAGAAAATAGCAATAAAGAATTTACTTTAATTCATAATATAGTGAATCATGAGATTGCTACAAAAGAAGTTCTTGATTTAGAAAATAAAGAAGAGAGAGTTGATGAAGTAATAGCGGTAACAGGATGCCCTATTATAAGGGATAAGGTTGTTGAGGATGAAAAATTAAAAATAGAAGGTGTAATTAAAATTTATATTATATACAAATTGTCAGGAGAAGAAGTTAATTATGGAGTATTAACAGGAGATGTTCCATTCAATGCAGTTTTAGATATTAAAGGCTTAAGAAAAGATATGAATGTTGTAGTAAAGCCTTATATAGAAAATATTGATACAAATGTAGAAGGAAATGCAATTTCAGTTAGAGCAACTGTTGGTCTTAATGTTAAATCCTTTTATAAAGTTAGCAAGAATTATGTTAATAATGTTACAGAAGGACTAGAGGAAGTAAAGGAAAAGAAGGCATCAGTAACTATTTATGTTGTAGGGGATGGCGAGACTCTTTGGGATTTAGCTAAAAAATACAACACTACTGTTTCTGAGTTAGAAAGATTAAATGATTTAAATGATGATATCAAAATTAAATCAGGAGATAAATTAATTATACCTGGTAGAGCGATATTTTAAATAAGAAAATATTATGAAGTTCAATTTTTAGAAATCTAGCTATGTCTAGATTTCTTTTTTTGCTCTTTATTATGTTACATGCATATTAAAAGTGAATAATATTAACCTGTGGTGGATAAAATAAGAAATGCATGATAAGAGGTGAGATTATGGCAGAAAAAATTAAGGGCGATTTAATTATCATCGGAGGAGCAGAAGATAAAGAGGGAGATAAAGATATTTTAAAAAAGGTATGTAATTCTATAAAAAAAGAAGAGGATATTATATTAATTGCTACTATAGCAACAGAATATCCCAAGGAAGCTTTAGAAAAATATACTAAAATATTTAAGGGTTTAGGAGTTAAAAATATAAAAGGATTAAATATTAAAGATAGAGAAGATTCCTTAAATAAAGAAAATATAAAGCTTATTAAGGAGGCCTCTCTTATATTTTTTACAGGTGGGGATCAGTTAAGAATAACTAGCTTAGTTGGAGGTACTTCTATTTATGATGCATTAAAAAGTGCTAGTGAAAATGGATGCATAATAGTCGGAACTTCTGCAGGAGCTTCAGTAATGAGTGACACTATGGTGGTTAATGGAGAGGATGATGAGTCACCAAGAAAATGTACTTTAAAAATGGCTCCGGGATTAGGTTTTGTTGAAGGTGTAATGATAGATCAACACTTTGCTCAAAGAGGAAGGATAGGAAGGCTTTTAACAGGAATTGCCCAAAATCCAGAAGTTTTAGGAATTGGCATAGATGAAGATACAGCATTGGTAGTAAGAGATAATGGAGATGCACAAGTTGTTGGAAATGGAGCTGTATATTTTTTAGATGCACGAAATATAACATATAGTAATGTATCTGAACAAAATTATGATGAAGTATTAAGTATGTTTAATGTTAATTTACATGTACTAAAAGAAGGAGATAAATTTAATCTCCTAAGTAAGATGCCTTTTGAGGAGGAAAATAGTAAAGATGAAAGTAATAGAGACTAAGGTCTTTAAGGGGAAGAATATATATTCCCTTAAAAAATGTATTAGACTTGATGTGGATTTAGAAGGTTATTGCGAAACACCAAGTAAGGATATTGAAGATTTCAATTTCAATCTAGTTAATATGATTCCAGAATTAAGAACTCATAGATGTGGGATTGATGAAGACGAGGGTTTTATAAAAAGACTTAAAGAAGGAACTTATTTAGCTCATATATGTGAGCATATAATTTTAGCTATTCAAAATAAGCTTGGTATAGATGTTCATTACGGAAAGTCTAGGGAAATTAAAGATGATCGTTATTATATAATTTTTCAATATATTTATGAAAGTACAGCTCTAGAAGTTTCTAAGCTTGCTATAGATATTGTAAATGCGTTAATTAATAAAGTTCCTATAAATTATGATGAAAGAATAGAATTTTTAAAAGAAGTTTTAAATGATGAATTTATCGGACCTAGTACTAAATCTATTTGTGATTATGCAATGGAAGTTGGTCTTCCTATTGTTAATTTAGGAAGTGGAGATTTTTATCAAATAGGATATGGAAAGCAAGGTAAGCTAATTGAAGCTTCAATTAGCTCAAATACGAAATGTGTATCTGTTGATATAGCATCTGATAAGCTACTTACAAAGGAGCTTTTAAGAGGTCAAAATATACCTGTGGCTAAAGGAAGCAAGGTTAGAAATATAATTAATTTATTACAAATGGCAGAAGAAATTGGTTATCCTGTAGTACTAAAACCTCGATATGGTAATAAAGGAAAAGGGGTAATTTTAAATATAAAAAATGAAATGGAATTATTAAATTCTTATAAAAAATTAAAAGATAAATTTAAAGATATGATAATTGAAAAGTATCATAAGGGCAAAGATTTTAGGGTATGCGTAATAAATTATAAGGTGGTTGCAGTATCTCTTAGAACCCCGCCTTTTGTAATAGGAGATGGAGTAAATAGTATATTTGAACTTATACACGAATTGAACAAAGATCCTTTAAGAGGGGAAGATCATGAAAAACCATTAACGAAAATCAAGTTAGATGAAGATGTATTGGAATGTATATCAGAACAAGGACGATCATTAATGGAGATTTTGAATAGGGGTGAAATACTTTATTTAAGAAAAAATGCAAATTTATCTACAGGTGGAGAGTCGGTTGATTGTACAGATGACATTTGTGATGAAAATATAAATTTATGTATAAGAGTTGCTAAAGCTTTAAATCTAGATATTTGTGGTATAGATATTTGTACAGAGGATATAGCTATACCTCTATATAATAATGGAGTGGTAATGGAAGTAAATGCAGCACCAGGTTTAAGAATGCATTTAAATCCTAGTAAAGGAAAATCGAGAAATATAGGAAAAGAAATTGTAAATATGATATACAATAATAAGCCTTGTAATATTCCGGTAATATCAATTACAGGAACTAATGGTAAGACTACAACAACAAGATTGATAAGTCATACCTTATCCAAAATGGGATATTGTGTTGGAATGACTAGTAGTAGTGGGATATTCATAAATGACGAGTGTATAGATACCGGTGATGATACTGGGTTTGAAAGTGCAAAATCTGTATTATTAAATTCGGATGTAGAGGTAGCTGTTTTGGAAACTGCTAGAGGGGGGCTTATTCGAAAAGGATTAGCGTACGATGTAGCAGATATTGCGGTTATCACTAATATAAGAGAGGATCATCTAGGGATTGATGGAATTAAGTCTATGGAAGATCTTTGTTATGTTAAATCATTAGTTGGTGAAGCAGTTAAGAAGGATGGGTATGTAGTTATAAATGCTGATGATGAGTGGAGTAAAACTATATTAGATAGAATAAAATCTAAGAAGGTATTTTTTACATTAAATTCGGATAATGATATTTTGAAGAATAAAAATTTCGATGATATTTATATTTATATAGAAAATGAAGATATAGTAATCATAAACAAGAATAAAAAATATATTTTATGTAATATAAAAGATATTCCAATAACATTAGGTGGTAAACTTAAATTTAATATTGAAAATATTCTAGCTGCATCGGGAGCTTTAGTAGCAATGCAAATAGATTATTGTATGATTAAAAATGGAATGACTACTTATTTATTAAATTCAGAGAAAAACTCAGGAAGATTTAATTGCTTTGACGTTAGAGGTGTTAATGTGATTTTAGATTATGGCCATAATGTTGATGGATATAATGCAGTTCTTTCAGCTATTAAAGAGTTGAAAAAAGGAAAGCTTTATGGAGTAATAGGAATTCCTGGAGATAGATTGAATGAATCAGCTATAGAAATAGGTCAGATATCATCGAAATATTTAGACTATATTATAGTTAAAGAAGATAAAAATTTAAGAGGGAGAAAGCAGGGCGAGATAGCACAGTTAATAGCAAATGGAATAATTAAAGAGGATAAAAATAAAAAATATGAAGTGATTTTAAATGAAGATGAAGCTTTAATAAAAGTTTTAAATATGGCCAAAACTGGAGATACTGTCGTAGTGTTTTTTGAGGATATGAAGCCGTTGGTTAAGATAATTGAGAAGTTTTCAGAGGGTGAAAGTGAAGATATTAGCTGTAGGTACGAAGCTTTAAATTAAAAGAATAGTCCCAGGTTTACTATATTATTAAAAAAATATATAATTAAAATAAACTTCAGATTATTATCTGAAGTTTATTTTAAAATATTTAGTTGAAAGGAAATAAAAGTATGAGGATTAAGGCTTATGCTAAGGTAAATATATCCTTAGATATAGTTGGTAAAAGGGAAGATGGATACCATATATTAGAAATGGTAATGCAGGCTATAGATTTATATGATGAAATAAATATAGAAAAACAAAGTAAAGATATTACTATTAAATGTAATAAACCTTACGTTCCTACAGATGAAAGAAACCTAGCTTATAAAGCAGCTAAATTATTTATGGAAAAATACCATATACATAGTGGAGTTAATATAAATATAAAAAAGAATATTCCGGTATGTGCTGGATTAGCAGGAGGAAGCACAGATGGAGCTGCGGTATTAAAGCTTATGAATAAGCTTTTTGAAGTTAATGCTAGTGATGAAGAGTTGATGGAACTTGGATTGAAGTTGGGGGCGGATGTTCCTTATTGTATAAAGGGTGGAACAGCATTATGTAAGGGAATTGGAGAAGAGGTAACTAAACTAAATGAATTTAAGGATAAAATTTTAGTTTTAGTTAAACCGCCTTTTGGAGTTTCTACAAAAAGTGTTTATCAAGATTTTGATTTGGGAAAGGTTAGGAGTCATCCTAATACAGAAGTTTTAATTAAAGCTATAGAAAGTGATGATTTAAGAATGGTTTCTAATAATATGAAAAATTTATTAGAAAATGTTACTTTAAGAAAGCATAAAGTACTAATAAATATAAAAGAAGAGATGAAAAATACTGGAGCTATAGGTGCCATGATGAGCGGTAGTGGACCGACTGTTTTTGCATTTTTTGATGATATGCTGAAGGCTCAAAAATGTTTTGAAAAAATGAAATTGAAATATACTGATGTATTTATTACAAGAACAATTTAAAATTTAAGTATAAACCTCCTAAATTTGGCAATAATTAAAGCTGTAAGGGGGTTTTGATATGAGGAACAAGATTCTTATAGTGGTTTTAATATTAATTATTTTAAATTTGAGTAGTTGTACAAGCATTGAAAGTGGACAAGGTTTTAATTTAGATAATGAATTAGTTTATGAGGATATAGTAAATGAGATAATTAGATTTCATGTAATTGCTAATAGTAATTCGGATGAAGATCAAAGTTTGAAGTTAAAAGTAAGAGATAAGGTAATTGAGTTTGTTTCTAGCAATTTAAGAGATGCTAAAAGTTTAGATGAAGCAAGACAATTTTTAATTGATAATAAAAGTGATATAGAGAGTATTGCTAAAGCTGTAGTAAATGAAAATGGATATTCTTATAATGTAACTAGTACTTTATCTAGAGAAAATTTCCCGGATAAGGTATATGGAGATGTTGTATTCCCTCAGGGTGAATATGAGGCGTACAGAATATTAATTGGAGAAGCTAAAGGTGAGAACTGGTGGTGCGTTATGTTTCCTCCTCTTTGTTTTGTAGATGGTACTAAGGAAGTAGTAGATTCTAAAGCTGTAATAAATACATTAGAAAGTAATAAGGAAAGTAATAAAGATAGTGATAAGCCTACAGAAAATAAGATTAAATTCAAATTTAAATTATTTGAAATACTATTTAAAAATAAATCTTGATTAATTTAAATATTATAATTAAACTATATGATATATATAAATAATAAAAGAAAATAGACGAGCATATAGAGATGAATTACATAATAAAGAAGGGAGGGAATTTAGATTAAGCTTTAATAGCTTTATCTATAAATATATATGAAAAAGAAAGCAGTTATATCTTTAAGAAGTTTTAATGATTTAGATGAAAATGATGTAATAGAAGTTGTAACTCCTGGTGAATTTTTAGTTACTGAAGATGGATTTAAGGCTATATATGAAGAAACAGAATTATCTGGTATGAATGGAACAACAACAACTCTAACGATGTTAGATGATAAATTAGTTCTTGAAAGAGAAGGCAATATAAGTGCTAAGATGGATTTCAAAAAAGGTGAAACTTCGATATCTTTATACAATACACCTTATGGAGTATTGGATTTACAAATTCATACGGAAGATTTAAAAGTTGATATTAATGAAAATGGTGGAGATATCACAGCAAAGTATTCAATGGAACTTGCAGGGCAGCCACCAATTACAACTAAGCTTGCAGTAAGTGTAAAGACAAGTTAATATGAATTGTTCTAATGGATAGAGTATAGAAAAAATTTATTGATCAGTTTTTCTATACTCTATTTTAATGTCTAGGAAAAACTCAACAACTAAAGTTTTGAGTTTCCAATTAAAAGCAAAGCGACGTAATAAGCAAAATTATATAGCTGAACTTTTTTATTTCTAATAAAGAATATTATTAAGTGATAATATAAAATATATTATCATTGGACGTTTTATGAATAAGTTTGATAGCAAATGGGAATAATATAGAAAAATAAGGGGGTGATTGCCTTTTGAGTTATGATAATAAACTTGATAAGATTACTATAGTTATGAATGTTTTAGCATCATATTTAGGTATTGAAGTAAAAGAAATGAATGAAAAACTGAGGAAAAAGGAAAATAAATATATATTTTTATTGTTATTAAAAAATTATAAATGTCTTCAAAAGGATAAGATAAAAGAGGTATTAGATATAATTAGTGATAAAAGTATTAAGTATAATATGGATAAGGCTGAAGAGAAATTTCTTGTAAATAAAGAATTTAGAGAAATGTATTTCGAAATTCAAGAAGGGTTAAATAAGATTATTTAAAAATAAAAAAAGAAATACTAGATTTTTTTGTTTATATATGATAATATAACACTTATTGAATTTAGGCATTATAAACCCATCATAAATAGTGAGGTAATTATGATTATATCAAATAGGGTAATTAGTGTCAAGAAAATAAATACAAATTTTATTTTTTTGGAGGAATATTATGAAAACTAAGTATGTATTTGTAACTGGAGGAGTTGTATCTTCTTTGGGAAAAGGAATAACAGCAGCATCTTTAGGTAGATTATTAAAAAATAGAGGATTAAAAGTTTCAATACAAAAATTTGACCCATATTTAAATGTTGATCCAGGTACGATGAGTCCATATCAACATGGAGAAGTTTTTGTTACTGATGATGGAGCTGAAACAGATTTAGATTTAGGACACTATGAAAGATTCATAGATGAAAATTTAAGTCAAAATAATAACGTAACAACTGGAAGAATATATTGGTCTGTTATATCTAAAGAAAGAAGAGGAGAGTACTTAGGAGGAACAGTTCAAGTTATTCCTCATATTACCAATGCGATAAAGGAAAGAGTTTATAGAGTTTCTAAAGAAAAAGAAGTAGATGTAGTAATAACAGAAATAGGTGGAACAGTAGGAGATATAGAATCCCAACCATTCTTAGAGGCAATAAGACAAATTAAGTATGAAGTTGGAAGAGAAAATGTATGTTTTATTCATGTTACATTAGTACCGTACTTAGGGAAAGCTGGAGAGCTTAAGACTAAACCTACTCAACATTCAGTTAAAGAATTAAGAAGTATAGGAATTCAACCAGATATAATTGTTTGTAGATCTCAAAAAGAATTATCTGATGATTTGAAAGCAAAAATAGGATTATTCTGTAACTTAGAAGCTAAATGTGTTATCCAAAACTTAGATGCTGAGCATTTATATGAAGTTCCACTTATGTTACATAATGAGGGATTAGATAGATTAGTTTGTGAAAAACTAGAGCTTGGATGTAGAGACATAAATAATAGTGAATGGATTGAAATGGTTAAAAAAGTTAAAAATCTAAAAGAAAATGTTAAAATTGCATTAGTTGGTAAGTATGTAGAATTACATGATGCATATATTTCTATAGTTGAAGCTTTAAACCATGGAGGATTAGCTAATAATTCTAATGTAGAAATTAAGTGGATTAATGCAGAAGATGTTACTTTAGAAAATAGTGATGAATTATTAAGTGATTGTCAAGGTATATTAGTTCCAGGTGGATTTGGGGATAGAGGAATTGAAGGAAAGATTGAAGCTATAAGATACGCAAGAGTTAATAAAAAGCCTTTCCTTGGAATATGTCTTGGAATGCAATGTTCAGTAATTGAATTTGCTAGAAATGTATTGGGATATAAAGATGCTAATAGTGCTGAAATAGATCCAGAAACTAAATATCCTGTTATAGATATTATGCCAGATCAAAAAGATATTGAAGATTTAGGTGGAACAATGCGATTAGGTCTTTATCCATGTAAATTAAAAGATGATAGCAGAGCTTATGATGTTTACAAAGAAAATTTAATTTATGAAAGACATAGACATAGATATGAATTTAATAATGAGTATAGAAAAGCTATTAACGAAGCTGGAATGAGCATTACTGGAACTAGTCCAGATGGAAGATTAGTTGAAATTGTAGAAGTTAAAGATCATCCATGGTATGTATCAGTTCAATTCCATCCAGAGTTAAAGTCTAGACCAAATAGACCACATCCGTTATTTGTTGGGTTAATAGATGCAGCATTAAAGGAAAAGTAATATAAAAAAGTGATGTATTATAAAAAATACATCACTTTTTGTTGTATTTAAAATAGATTAAGGAATTCAAATTTAATAAAGTAATTAATTTAAATATTAAGTGATATTTAATATATGTAGATTTTTTTAGAAAAATTAACAAATTTTATGTTAAATGAAATTTAATTCTAGTATAATTAATAAGAATAGATATAATTATGATTTGAATATAAATATATTTTACCTAAGATGATTTTAAGGGGATAAAAGAAAAATTCTTAGGAGGGAATGCTATAACGTAAGTTAAAATTTTTAATTTGAGCACTTCTTTGAATTTCAAAGTTTGCTATATATTATTTTATGGAGGGATTATATATGAAAAAAAAGCTAATAGCACTAACGCTTTCAGCACTTATGATCACAGGCCTAGTAGGATGTGGAAATAGTGGCGGAGAATCAAACACAGGTGAATCAAAAACTGATCTTAAGGTAGGTATGGTTACTGATTCAGGAACTATAGATGATAAGTCATTTAACCAAGGGACTTGGGAAGGTATTCTAAAGGCTCATGATGAACTAGGAGTCGATAATAATTATATAAAGCCAGCTGGAACTACTGAGGCTGATTATATGAAAGAAATAGGAAATCTTTATGATACAGATTATAAATTTATAGTTACTCCTGGATATAAATTTGGAACAGCTCTATTTCAATCACAAGATAAATATACAGATGCTAAATTTGTTATAATTGATGCTTCTCCTAATAATGGAAAATCAGGAACAGAGTATGTTGAAAAAGTTGGAGATAACACAGTTGCTGTTTACTTTGCAGAACATGAAGCGGGATTTTTAGTTGGGGTTGCAGCAGCTTTAGAATTAAAAGAAGGAGACCTAGGATTTATAGGTGGTATGCAAATACCAGCACCACAAAGATTTAACTGGGGATTCCAACAAGGTGTTAAGTATGCAAACGAAAATTTAGGAACTAATATGACTATTAAGGAAGAAAATGTTATATATGAAGGAACATTTGACAATGTTGCAGGTGGACAACAATTAGCTGCTACTATGTTTGATAGAGGAGTTAAGGCAATATTTACTGCAGCTGGTGGTGTTGGAGTTGGAGCCATAAAAGAAGCTAAGGATAGAGCAGCTAAAGGAGAAGAGGCTTGGATAATTGGTGTTGATGTTGACCAATATGATGATGGTATATATAACGAAGCAGAAAATAAATCAATAATATTAACTTCTGCTGTTAAGAAAGTTGATACAGCAACCTTCGATATAATAAAGGATGAATTAGATGGAAAATTCCCTGGTGGACAAACTCTAACTTTTGATATTAAAACAGGTGGGGTAGGTATCCCAGAAGAAAATCCTAATCTTTCTAAGGAAACTCAAGATAAGGTTTCTGAAATATCTGAATTAATTAAAGAAGGAAAGATAGTTGTAGCTGATAAAAAGGATGGCTTAATAGAACCTGGAAATTAATTGTTTTAATATAAGTATTAGTTTTAATATGTTATTAGGGAATTTAAAGTTTAAGACTTTAAATTCCCTTAAAAGTATAAAAGGGAAAGTGGTGAATTGTATGGAGTATGTAGTAGAGATGCTTAATATCCGAAAAGAATTTCCGGGAATTGTAGCTAATGATAATGTCACATTACAGCTTAAAAAAGGGGAAATTCATGCCCTTTTAGGAGAAAACGGGGCTGGTAAATCTACATTAATGGGAATGTTATTTGGAATGTATAGCCCTGATGCTGGGGTAATAAAAGTAAATGGAAAAGAAGTTAGTATTTCAAGTCCTAATGTAGCTAATGACTTAGGAATTGGTATGGTTCATCAGCATTTTAAATTAGTTGAAAACTTTACTGTAACTGAAAATATTATTTTAGGTATTGAGCCTAAGAAATTCTTAACAATTGATATAAAGAGTGCAGCAAGGAAAATAGAAGAATTATCTAAGGCTTATGGATTAAATGTTGATCCATATGCAAAAATTGAAGATATCTCTGTTGGTATGCAACAACGTGTTGAAATTCTTAAGATGCTTTACAGAAATGCAGAAGTTCTTATTTTTGATGAACCAACAGCAGTTTTAACACCACAGGAAATTGAAGATTTAATTTTAATTATGAAGAATCTTATAAAGGAAGGTAAATCAATAATTTTAATTACACATAAATTAAAAGAAATCAAAGAGGCAGCAGATAGGTGTACTGTTATAAGAAGAGGGAAGTACATTGGAACTGTTGATGTTAAGGAAACATCAGAAGCTGATATGGCTAAGATGATGGTTGGTAGACAAGTATCCTTTAGTGTTAAAAAAGGAGAAGCTCATACTGGAGAAGAAGTTTTAAAAATAGAAAACTTATGCGTAAAAAATAATAAAAAAGTTTTAGGATTAAAGAATTTTAATCTAGAAGTTAAAAAAGGTGAAATAGTTGGTATAGCTGGAGTTGAAGGTAATGGTCAAACGGAATTAGTAGAAGCTATAACAGGGATTAAGCATATAGAAGAAGGAAAAATATTCTTCAATGGAAAAGATATTACAAAAGATTCTATTAGAAAAAGAATAGATGAAGGAATAGCACATATTCCAGAAGATAGACATAAAAGAGGACTTATTTTAGATTATAATTTAGAAGATAACTTAGCTCTTAAAGTTTATAAGAACAAACCATTTTCAAAGAATGGGCTTATAAATAGAAGCAAGATTACAGAATATGCGAATAAAATTATTGAAACTTTTGATGTAAGGTCAGGTGAAGGTGGAAAATCTATGGCAAGATCTTTATCAGGAGGTAATCAGCAAAAAGGTATTATTGGACGTGAAATTCAATCAAACCCTGATTTATTAATTGCTGTTCAACCAACTAGAGGATTAGATGTAGGTTCTATAGAATACATACACAAAAGGCTTGTTGAACAAAGAGATAGTGGAAAAGCTGTACTTTTAGTATCTCTTGAATTAGATGAGATACTAAACGTTTCAGATAGAATAGCTATTATAAATAATGGTGAACTTGTAGGAATTGTAGACGCCTCTGAAACAGATGAGAACGAAGTTGGGTTAATGATGACAGGGATAAAGAGAGGTGAAAGGTAATGGAGAAAAATCAAGGGATTAAATCCATAATGGCAATAATACTAGGGGTTATTGCAGGTGCTTTATTAATGCTAATTATGGGCTTTAACCCTGTTGAGGGGTATATATATTTATTTAAAGGTGGTTTAATGAACCTTGAAAGAATAGGTAATACTATTGCCACTGCTACACCTTTAATGCTTACTGGACTATCAGTTGCTTTTGCATTTAAAACAGGATTATTTAACATAGGAACTCCTGGGCAAATGTTATTTGGAGGATTTTGTTCAATAGCGGTAGGACTAACAGTGGACTTACCTAAGGGTATACTAGTTCCAATAGTTATCCTTGCTGGAATTATTGGTGGAGCTTTATGGGGAATAGTTCCAGGATTATTAAAGGCTAAATTTAATGTACATGAAGTTGTTTCATCTATAATGATGAACTGGACAGCTTATTGGATAATTTATTATATGGTACCTAGATATTTTAAAGGAGAGTTCTTAGAAACTGAATCTAAGATGTTAGCAGAATCAGCTACTTTAAGAGTAGATTGGTTAACAAATATATTTAAAGGATCTTATATAAATTTAGGAATTTTCTTAGCTTTAATAGCAGTTTTAATAATATGGTTTATTTTAAATAAGACGGTTTTAGGATATGAATTAAAAGCTGTTGGGTTTAATAGATTTGGTGCAGAATATGCAGGTATGCCTGTTAATAGAAATATAGTTATATCAATGATGATAGCTGGTGCATTGTCAGGACTTGCAGGAGCTATACAGTATACAGGTAATGCTAATATAATGCAAATTGGAGTTATGCCAAGTCAAGGGTTTGACGGTATAGCAGTTGCATTACTTGGAGCAAGTAATCCAATTGGAGTTATTTTTTCATCATTATTCTTTGGAATTCTTTATGTTGGTAAGGGATTTATGAATGCTGCTGTAAAAGTACCACCAGAGCTTGCAGATACTATAATGGCTACAATAATCTATTTTGCAGCAACTAGTATGATAATGGATAAAGTAATTAAGAAATTTAAAAAAACTAAGAAAGATAAGTCTAATATAAATGATAATTCTAATGAAAGGGTGGTGGAAAAATAATGTGGAGTGTAATTGAACAAGTTTTTCCATATGCAATTTCTTATACAGTTCCTTTATTAATCACAGCCTTAGGAGCACTTTATTGTGAAAGAAGTGGGGTTGTAAATATAGGCTTAGACGGACTTATGATAATTGGTTCCTTTGCAGGAGCTTTAACTGTCTCTAAATTACAAGCGAATGGGGTTGCTGGAGCTTTATGGATAGGATTGTTAGTGGCAGCTTTAGTTGGAGTTTTATTTTCATTACTTCATGCATTTGCAAGTATAAATTTAAATGCAGATCAGGTTATAAGTGGGACAGCGATAAATATGATGGCAGGAGCATTGACAATTTACTTAGCAAGAAATATTACAGGAAGTGGTAATATAAGAGTAACTAATGGATTTATTCCAAAGGATATTCCAGTACTTTCACAAATACCAATAATAGGCCCATTATTTTTCACAAAGACTTATGCAACTACTTGGTTAGTATTGATAATATTATTAGTTAGTGCATTTCTATTATATAGAACTAGTTTTGGCTTAAGATTAAGGGCTTGTGGAGAACACCCTCAAGCAGCAGCAGCGGCTGGAATTAGTGTGTTTAAAATGCGATATATAGGGGTTATGATATCTGGAGGTATGTCAGCCTTAGGTGGGGCAATAATGCTATTAACTTTCTCAGGAGAGTTTAATGGAACAGTTGCAGGACTTGGATTCCTTTCTTTAGCAGCACTAATATTTGGACAATGGAAACCACTTGGAATACTTGGAGCAACTTTTTTCTTTGGATTTGCATCAACTATTGCAAATGTATCTCAAGCAGTTCCAGAGCTATCACAAATACCAGGAGTGATATTAAAGACATTCCCATATATAGTAACATTACTAGCTTTAGTTTTATTCTCTAAATCATCACAAGCACCTAAGGCTTCAGGGGAGCCTTTTGATACTAGTAAGAGATAATTATTACTATATAATGTATTGATTTCGAGTATTGCTTATGATATCTTAAGAAAGAGTAAGAAATTAAAAGCTAATTAATATGTGTTAAAGGGCTAGCTTATCAAGGTAGTCCTTTAAATATTTAAGATTAAAGTAAAAGAATTTGGTAATAATAATAAATAAACTTGATTAATTAACTATATTAATTCATAATATAAATACATATATAAATTCGAGTATCCATATCTTTAATAATCTTGAAATCTCCCATAATTAGAATAGAACTTATGAATAAAATATGGAGGTGTAATTTTGAACAAAGAAAATTACGAGAAGAAGACTTTAGTAGAGTTGAAAGAAATAGCAAAGGAGCTTAATATAAAAAATATTAGTAAATTAAAAAAAAGTGAGCTTATAGATGAAATTATGAATAACTCTCCAAAAAGAATAGAAAGAAATGGAGTTGTTTTGCAAGAAAAAATAACACCTAAAGTGAAAGTTGAGGAGAATGTTAACTTAAATAAAGAAAATAAAGAAGAAGATAGGGAAGAAAAAAGAGAAAGATTAAAGGTTATGATAAATGAATCTGATACAGCTAAAGGTGTATTAGAAATTTTAGAAAATAATAGTTTTGGATTTTTAAGATGTAATAATTATCAAACGGGAGAAAATGATATTTATGTATCTCCATCTCAAATTAGAAGATTCAACCTTAGAACTGGAGATGAAGTTCAAGGAAAAGTTAGAGAGTCAAAAGAAGGAGAAAAGTTCAAAGCATTACTTTATGTGGAAAAAGTAAATGGAGAAAATCCAGAAAGAGCGGTAGGAAGAAAATCTTTTGAGACTCTAACACCAATTTATCCAGAAGATAGACTTCATTTAGAAACTAATGATGAAAATGATTTGTCATCAAGACTAATGGATATAATTTGTCCAATTGGAAAAGGTCAAAGAGGTATAATAGTTGCACCTCCAAAGGCTGGTAAGACTACTTTATTAAAAAAAGTAGCTCAAAACATATCTAAAAATTACCCTGATGTTAAGCTTATAGTTTTACTTATAGATGAAAGACCAGAAGAAGTAACAGATATGAAGAGATCTATAAATGGTGATGTAATTTATTCTACTTTTGATGAAGAACCACAAAATCATGCAAAAGTATCTCAAATGGTTTTAGAAAGAGCTAAAAGAATGGTTGAGCAAGGAAAAGATGTAGTTATTTTATTAGATAGTTTAACTAGACTTTCTAGAGCTTATAATTTAACTATAACTCCAACAGGAAGAACTCTATCGGGAGGACTAGATCCAGGAGCTTTAATAATGCCTAAAAAATTCTTTGGAGCGGCTAGAAATGTTGAAGAAGGTGGAAGCTTAACTATACTGGCTACAGCTTTAGTAGATACAGGTTCAAGAATGGACGATATGATATTTGAAGAGTTTAAGGGAACTGGTAATATGGAAGTTCACTTAGATAGAAAGCTACAAGAAAGAAGGATTTTCCCAGCTATTGACATTTATAAATCAGGTACTAGAAAAGAAGATCTAATTTTATCAAATGAAGAAAAAGAAGTAGCTTATTCAATAAGAAGAGTTATGTATAGAGATGGAAATGTTGAAAATGTTACAGAAAAGCTAATAAATATGCTTTCAAAAACTAAGAATAATAATGAGTTTATAAATACATTTAGTAAAAGTGAAATAGAGAAAAAGTAAAAGGTCTATGGGATTGTCCCATAGACCTTTAAAATTCTTTAATTACTAATTCATCAGCTAAATTAACAATATTTTGTTTAGAATATAAAGATGATAAATTAGCTAGATTTAATCTCATTTTTTCTAGTTCCTTAGGGTTAGAAATCAAGTTATCTATAATTAAGTTTATTTCTAATAAATTATCTATATAAAGAGCATAACCATTTGAAGTTAAGAATTCTACATTTTGAGTTTCTTGTCCTGGAATTGCAAAAGGGATTAATAGAGGTAATTTCTTACTTATGGCTTCTGATACTGTTAATCCACCAGGTTTGCTAATAATTAAATCAGAATACTCCATTAATGAATCTATGTCTCTTGAAAAGCCTAGTATATGAAGTTTCTTGTTTTTTGTAGTATTAGTATATTCTCTTAATAAGTTTTCTTTTAGCTTTTCATTTTTACCACAAACCACAGTTATTCTTAGCTTATTAGAATTATTCATCAATTCTTTTAAAACATATGAAATATTTTTAAGTCCCATACTTCCACTCATGAGTAATATATTAAAATAATCATCGGTTTTGCTATTTTTAATATCTAACCTATTCTCGAAAAATTCATCCTTTATTGGAATACCATAAGAGAATATTTTTCTAGAATCTATTCCTCTGTTTGATAGATCCAACTTAGTATTTTCACTAGCAGTTATATATGCATCTATATTTTTATCCATATAAGTAGCGTGAGCTTTAAAGTCTGTAACTATTACAATAACAGGAATATTTATCCCTTTTCTTTTCAAGGATCCCATAATATTAACTGCAAAAGGGTGAGTGACTAAAATTATATTAGGTTTAGTTTCTTGAATCAGCTTATTTATTTTTATTTTAGTAAAAGAAAAAACTAAAGATAAAAGTTTATTAGTAAATGATTTATCGGTTAACTTATAGGCAAAGCCATAAGTTTTAGGTAAAAATGAAGCTGATATTTCATAGCCTTTAACAAATAATTGAGTTAATAATTTACTATTACTTTTTAAAAAGTCATGAGTTATGACTTCGTATCCAGATTTCTCAAAGGTGCTAGATATAGATTTAGCAGCTTGATTATGACCTTCACCAGTAGAAGTTGTTAGTATTAAAATCTTTTTCATATAAATAACACTCACTTTTCTAAATAACATAATAAATATTATAATTTAAATAATATTTATATTATAATATAAAAACATAAATTAATAATTAAAAAATATTAATTCTAAGATAAATTTAAGAAATAGATAAGTTAATAGATATTATATTGTTTGTTCCGTCGCACAGCTCCAAGTCACCACAATATAATATCTATTAACTCTAAAATAAAATTAAAAAATTTTGCCTAGTCAAAATTTAGAAAGATTGTTTGTTCCGTCGCACAGTTCCAAGTCACCGCAATATAATATCTATTCACCTTAAATAAATGAAAAAAATTTTGCTTAAGCAAAATTTATAAATATATTTTAAATATTAATAAATAGAAAATGGGAAAGACTATGTCTTTCCCAAGATTTCTATTTGTTAAGGTTAAATCTCTTATTGAATTTGTCAACTCTACCGCCAACATCAATGATTTTTTGCTTACCAGTGAAGAATGGGTGGCATTTAGAGCATATTTCTACTTTTAGTTCGTCTTTAACAGAACCAGTTGTAAAAGTATTTCCACATGCACACTTAACTACAGCTTCGTGATTGTATTTTGGATGTATGCCTTCTCTCATCTTTTTCACCTCTTTCGAATACTTAAATAACTATTAGAGTATATCATAGGTTAATATAAGGGTCAAGGTTATACATAATAAAAATATCTTTGATTAGTTACAAATAAAAATGCTATAATCGTAATATATCTAGAGAAAAGGAGACATCAACATGAGTAAATTATATTTTAGATATGGAGCTATGAATTCTGGTAAGTCAACGCATCTTATGCAAGTAGCATATAATTATGAAGAAAGAGGAATGAATGTTATATTAATCAAGCCTTTTACAGATACTAAAGGTGGAGATAGGTTAGTTTCAAGACTTGGAGTTGAAAGAAAAGTAGACTTAGTTATTTATGAAGATGACAATATATTAGAAAAAGTTAAGGAGTATACAAAAGAGGTTGGGAATATAGATTGTATTCTAGTAGATGAAGTTCAGTTTTTGAAAGCAAAACAAATAGACGAATTATTTGAAGTATCAGTGGTATTAGATATACCTGTAATTTGTTATGGACTTAGAACAGACTTTAGAATGCAAGGTTTTGAAGGAAGTACAAGACTTTTATTATTAGCACATAGTATAGAAGAGATGAAAACTATATGTAAATGTGGAAAGAAAGCGGTATTAAATGGTAGGAAAATTAATAACAGATTTGTCTTTGAAGGGGAACAAGTAGCTATTGATAATGTTAATGATGTCGAATATGAATCTTTATGTGGACACTGTTATTTTAAATATAAAAATAATTTATAATTAGAAAGAGTGGTAGTATGAGAAAGTGTGAAGTAGGAGGCCAAGCTGTTATTGAAGGGGTTATGATGAGAGGTAGCAAAGGTCAAGCTACTGCCATTAGAAAGCCTAATGGTGAAATAGAAATAGATATGAAAAAAATAGTTCCTATAACTAAGAAATATAAATTTCTAAATATTCCTTTTATAAGAGGTATATTTGTTTTAATAGATTCACTAGTTACAGGAATGAATACTTTAAATTATTCTGCCTCATTTTTTGAAGAGGAAGGAGAAGAAGAATCAAAGTTCGAGCTATGGCTAAAGGATAAATTTGGTGAAAAAAGTAATGATTTAATAATAGGTGCAACTATGATATTATCATTTGTTTTAGCAATAGGATTATTTATTGCATTGCCAACGGGTATAGCATCATTATTTAATATGCTAAATTTATCTCCAATAGTATTAAATTTAATTGAAGCATTTATAAGAATTGCAATTCTACTTATATATATGTATTCAATAAGCAAGATGGAGGATATTTATAGAGTTTTTCAATATCATGGAGCTGAACATAAATCTATTTTTTGCTATGAAGCTGGAGAAGAGTTGACAGTAGAAAATGTAAGAAAGTTTGTAAGGTTTCATCCAAGATGTGGAACAAACTTCTTATTCTTAATAATGTTAGTTAGTATAATAATATTTAGTTTTACGGGATGGGGAAATTTCTTTCAAAGACTAGCGCTTAGAATACTATTAATTCCAATAGTTTCTGGTATAACTTATGAACTAATTAAGTGGTTAGGAAAAAGTAATAATATATTATCTAAAATAATTGCTTATCCAGGGCTTAAGCTTCAAGAACTTACAACAAAAGAACCAGATGATGATCAATTAGAGGTTGCAATAGCTGCACTTATGAGTGCAGAAGGAATAAAACCAAAGGAAAAAACTATAGGAGAGCTTTTAGATATTGGCTCTAAATCCTTAAAAAAAGAAGATATAGACACATATCTCCTAGATGCACAATTATTATTAGGAATGGTTTTAGGAAAGGATAAAATATATCTTATTACTAATAGAAGTAAGAATGTATCAATTAAGGATGAAAATGAATATTTAGATTTAATTGAAAAAAGAAAAAAGAAAATGCCTATTAAGTATATATTAGGGGAAACTGAGTTTATGGGTTTAGACTTTGATGTAGAAGAAGGAGTATTAATTCCAAGAGGAGATACTGAGATTCTAGTAGAAGAGTTACTTTCTATTATTAAAGAGGATGATAAAATAGAAGTATGTGATCTTTGTTCAGGAAGTGGAGCTATTGGAATATCCTTGGCTATATATAGAAAAAATATTAAAGTAGATGAAATTGATAATTTTGATATTCCAGAGAAGGTAACGAAGAGCAATATACTTAAGCATGCTTTAGAAAATAGGGTTAAATTCATTAAAAGTAATTTACTTGAAGGTCCAATCAAAGAAGGAAAAAAATATGATGTAATAGTATCAAATCCTCCATATATAAAAGCTAGTGAGATAAATAATCTGATGGATGATGTCAAGCTTTATGAGCCACATACTGCGTTAGATGGCGGAGATGATGGATTAGTATTCTATAGAAAAATAGTTGAACAAAGTAAACTAACACTAAAAGAAAATGGTATTCTAGCTTTTGAAATTGGTCATGATCAAGGTATTGATGTTAGAATATTAATGGAAGAAGCAGGATTTTCAAATGTTAAATTGGTAAAAGATTTAGCAGGATTAGACAGAGTTTTACTGGGATACTTTAAATATTGATAAGATTCTATCTCTTGTGATATAATAGGTAGATGTAAAAAAATGAAGTACGGAGTGATATTTATGTTATTAGATAAATTAGCGTTTATAGAAAATAAATATGATGAATTATCTGTAAAGATATCAGATCCTTCAATTATGGCTAATCAAAGTGAGTGGAGAAAGCTATGTAAGGAACATGCTGATTTAGAGATTATAGTTACAGCTTATAGAGAATATAGGACAGTTATAGATGATTTAGAAGCTAATAAGGAAATGTTAGCAGAAGAAAATGATAAAGAAATGAGAGAAATGCTTTCTGAGGAGATTTCAATGTTAACTCAAAAAGAAGCGGAATTAGAAAAGCATATTCAAATTTTATTATTACCTAAGGACCCTAACGATGAAAAGAACGTATTTGTAGAAATAAGGGGAGGAGCAGGTGGAGATGAAGCAGCTCTATTTGCAGCTAATCTTTTTAGAATGTACACAAGATATGCTGAAACCCAAAGATGGTCTGTTGAACTTATGAGTGCAAATGAAACTGATATTGGTGGATTTAAAGAAGTAGTATTTATGATAAAAGGAAATGGAGCATATTCAAAGCTTAAATATGAAAGTGGAGTTCATAGAGTTCAAAGAGTGCCGGATACAGAATCAAGTGGTAGAATTCATACATCTACTGCAACTGTAGCAGTATTACCAGAAGTTGATGATGTTGAGATAGAAATTAATGAAAAAGATTTAAGAATCGATGTTTATAGATCTTCAGGTAATGGAGGACAATGTGTTAATACAACAGACTCAGCAGTAAGAATTACTCACATACCTACTGGTGTTGTTGTTGCTTGTCAAGATGAAAAATCACAATTAAAAAATAAAGAAAAAGCTATGAAGGTTTTAAGATCTAGATTATATGAAGCTGCAGAAGCTGAAAGAAATGCTGGTATTGCAGAAGATAGAAAGAGCCAAGTAGGTTCAGGGGATAGAAGTGAAAGAATAAGAACATATAACTATCCACAAGGAAGAGTTACAGATCATAGAATAGGATTAACACTTTATAAATTAGAATCATTTTTAAATGGAGATATAGAAGAAGTAATTAATGCATTAATTACAGCTGATCAAGCTGAAAAAATGAAGCAAATGGGTAATACAGAATCTATTTAATAAGAAAAGCCTTACATTTTTAATGTGAGGCTTTTAAAGTAGGTGAAGGAATGAAAATACATAAGGCCTTGAAAAAGGAAAGAAGGCATAAAAAGCATTTCTTTATATTAATGATTACACTTTTTATAGTACTTCCTTTAATAGCTTTTTTATCTGAAATTAAGTCTGTATTTTTATGGGCTTATTTAGGATTTATTGAGATATTAATAATTATATCCTGCATAAATAGATTAAACTATCAGAATTTAAAATTTTCTTGCAGTAATAATAAATTGAGATTTAAAAGTGGTCTGTTTTCAAAAGAGTCAGTTATAATATGTGATAAGATAGCTGTTGTACATACTGATAAATCAAAAGAAGAAATGGATATAATACTTATAAGTACAGTAAGGTTTAGAAATAAATATTTAAAGCCAATTTCTAAGGGGTTTTTAAAAAAATATCCAGAAGCCTCGGGAGAGTATATAAAAGCTAAAAAAAATAATCCTGAAAAGAATTATTATTTTCAAATTATAAGAAAAGGAGCATTAAGAAAATATGTTTTACTAGACACTATTTATAAGAATTGTGTTAGAGCTTCATATACAGCTTCAGCCATAGAAAATATAAAAATAGCTAGGGAGCAGATAGAAATAAAATAAATGCTAAATGAAAGAGGGAATCTTTTTTGGAAACAAAGGTAACTATTATTAATGATATTAAAAAAGATATTGAATACTTAAAAGAAGCAGGCCGTATAATATATAATGGAGGAGTTGTTGCATTTCCTACAGAAACTGTTTATGGACTTGGAGCAAATGCTTTGAAAGAAGATGCTGTAGATAAGATTTTCAAAGCTAAAGGAAGACCACAAGATAATCCTTTAATAGTACATGTTGCATCAAAGGATATAGATTATTTAGTTAAAGAAGTACCTGAAGTTGCAAAAGAACTTATAAATAAGTTTTGGCCAGGACCTTTAACAATAATTTTAAACAAGAAGGATATAATACCAAATAGAACTAGTGCAAATTTAGAATCTGTTGGTATTAGAATGCCAAGTGATGAGATAGCGTTAAAATTAATAGAACTTTCCGGATGTCCAGTTGCAGCACCATCTGCGAATATTTCTGGAAGACCTAGTCCGACAGATGTAGAAAGATGTATAGAAGATTTAGATGGAAAGATAGATTATATTATTGGTGGAAGTCAAAGTGAGGTTGGGGTTGAATCTACTATAGTAGATTGCACAGTAATGCCTCCCGTAGTTTTAAGACCAGGTGGAATAACTTTAGAAATGCTTAGAGAAATATGTAGTGACATAACTATAGATAAGGCAATACAAGGAAAGCCAGATGGAAATCTAAAGCCAAAAGCACCAGGAATGAAATATAGACATTATGCACCAAAGGCTAAATTAAAGATAATAAAAGGAAATAAAGAAAAAACTATTGAAAAAATTAACGAAATAGTACAAAATTATATAGATAATCAAAAAAAAGTAGCAATTTTATCTACAGAAGAATTATCTGGTAGATTTCCTTTAGGAGAAGTAATTACTTTAGGAAGTGAAAAAAATCTATATGATGTAGCTAGAAATCTGTTTGAGGCTCTTAGAAAGTGTGATGATATAAATGTTGATTATATTTTATGTCAAGCCTTTGAAGAAAAGGGAGTTGGTCTTGCTATAATGAATAGACTAAATAAAGCAGCTGGCTTCGATATATTAGAAGTATAATTAGGGAGGGAGGGGGAAACCTTTCTCTTTTTTCTTATATATAATAAACATATAAAAGTTGGGAGGAGTATCAATGAAGAAGATAGCAATTGGCTCTGATCATGGAGGCGTTGATCTAAAGGCAGAAATTAAAGATTTTTTAATTAAGGAAGGTTATGAAATTAAAGATTTCGGGACTAACTCTACAGATTCTTGTGATTATCCAGATTATGCATTACCTGTAGCAGAAGCAGTAGCAGCGAAGGAATTTGACTTTGGTATCTTAGTTTGTGGAACAGGAATAGGAATAGGAATAGCAGCGAATAAAGTTCCTGGAATTAGAGCAGCTTTATGTTCGGATACATTTAGTGCTCATGCAACTAGAGAACATAATGACGCCAACATATTAACTCTAGGACAAAGGGTGGTTGGACCTGGATTAGCATTAGATATAGTTAATACTTTTTTAAACACTGAGTTTGAAGGTGGAAGACATCAAAATAGAATTGATAAGATTTCAGAAATAGAAAATAAATATAATAAATAAAAAATTATTGATGTAGGAGGAATAAACATGAGTAAAGTAACACAAATAGATCATCCATTAATATTACACAAATTAGCTTTTATAAGAAATAAAGATACTGGATCTAAAGATTTTAGAGAATTAGTAGAAGAAGTTTCTATGTTAATGGCTTATGAAGTAACTAGAGATTTAAGCACTGAAGAAGTAGAAATAGAAACACCAATATGTAAAACTAAATGCAAAATGCTTTCAGGAAAGAAGGTGGCTATAGTTCCAATACTTAGAGCTGGACTAGGAATGGTAGATGGTATGTTAAAGCTTATACCAGCAGCTAAGGTTGGACATATTGGATTATACAGAGATGAAGAAACTCTTCAACCAGTAGAATATTTTTGTAAATTACCTCAAGATATAGCTGAAAGAGATATAATAGTTGTAGATCCAATGCTTGCAACAGGTGGTTCAGCTGCAGATGCAATTACTATGTTAAAGAAAAGAGGAGCTAAAAATTTAAGACTTATGTGCTTAATAAGTTCTCCAGAAGGGATAGCATTTGTGCAAAAAGAACATCCAGATGTAGATATATATGTTGCAGGAATAGATGAAAAGTTGAACGAAAATGGATACATAGTTCCTGGACTTGGAGATGCAGGAGATAGATTATTTGGAACTAAGTAGAAATTATAGAAAGAAAAATTTCAACTAGTAATTAAAAAACTCAAGCTATTTTAAGTTTGAGTTTTTTTGAATTTTAGGAAGCTATAAAAAGGCTACCATATTAATAATTATTTATACTTTCTATCCTTTAGTTTTAAAGTTAAACTATTAATTTTGTAATGAATTAGAGTTTAGAGACGGAACAAAAATTCATAATTCCGAGGAATGAGGAATTATTACCTTTAGTTTGTAGAAGTAAACATGTTGTGCTAGGGCGACTTGGAGCTTGCGACGGAGCAACTAATATAACATATTTACTTCTTTTTTATTTAAGACATAATGTGTATAATAAAAGTGATAGTATAAGATATAATAAAATATTGATATTAACAATATAAACAATATATCAGGAGGAAACTTAAATGGAAAAGAAAAAGATAATTACTATATTCGGAACGAGGCCTGAAGCAATTAAAATGGCTCCTTTAGTAAAAGAGTTAGAAAAAAGAGAAGGTATCGATTCAAGAGTTTGTGTTACAGCTCAGCATAGAGAAATGTTAGATCAAGTTTTAGATTTATTTGATATAAAACCAGATTTCGACTTAAATATAATGAAAAGTAAACAAACATTAACAGGAATAACTAATAAGGTCTTAGAAGGCTTAGAAGAAATATTCATAAAAGAAAAGCCAGATATGATATTAGTACATGGAGATACTACGACTACATTTTCAGGAGCACTTGCTGCTTTTTATCAACAAATAAAAGTTGGTCATGTAGAAGCAGGTCTTAGAACTTTCGATAAATATTTTCCATTTCCTGAAGAAATGAATAGAAAACTTACAGGAGCTTTAGCTGATTTACATTTTTCACCTACAAAAAGCTCTAAAGCTAATCTATTAAGAGAAGGGATAAACGAGAAAGATATATTTATAACTGGGAATACTGTTATAGATGCAATGCTGCATACTGTAAAGGATAATTATATATTTGAAAATGAAACATTAAATAAAATAGATTTTAAAAATAAAAAAGTTATAATGATTACTGCTCATAGAAGAGAAAACTGGGGTCAAGGTATAGAAAATATCTGTGATGCATTAAATAAAATAGTTAAAGAAAATGAAGATGTGGAACTAGTTTATTTAGTTCACTTAAATCCTGTAGTAAAGGATGTAGTTACTAAAAAATTAGGGAATATGGAGAGAGTGCACTTGCTTCCTCCTTTAGACACAAACGAAACTCATAATTTAATGAACAAATGCTTTATGGTTATGACTGATTCAGGTGGTTTACAAGAAGAGGCTCCACATTTAGGAAAGCCAGTACTAGTTTTAAGAGATGTTACTGAAAGACCGGAGGCAGTTGAATACGGTACTGTAAAGTTGGTTGGAACAGATATTGAAAAAATTATACAAGAAGCTAATAAATTAATCAGAAATGAAGATGAATATTTAAAAATGAGTAAGGCAGCAAATCCATATGGTGATGGATATGCATCAAAGAGAATTGCTGATATTATAGAAAATTATTTTAAAATAAAAACTATAGAAATAGAGGAGTTTTTAAGATAATATTTCTAAAATTAAAATAATTAAATCAATTGGGTTGAATAAAAGGTAGAAAGTGGTATAATTGAGTTGTGTTAATTGTTTAACAAGTTTGACAATTTTAACAATTCTTAAGATTAAATGAAGGAGATGTGAATATGAGAGAAGTTGTAATTGTAAGTGCTGTGAGAACTCCAATTGGATCTTTCGGTGGCGCTTTAAAAGATGTACCTGCAGTAGATTTAGGCGCATTAGTTATAAAGGAAGCTGTAAATAGAGCAGGAATAAAGGGTGAATTAGTTGAAGAAGTAGTAATGGGAAATGTTATACAAGCTGGTCTTGGACAAAACGTTGCTAGACAAGCTGCTGTTAAATCCGGATTACCAGTTGAAGTACCAGCTATGACAATTAATAAGGTTTGTGGCTCAGGACTTAGAACAGTTTCATTAGCAGCTCAAATGATTAAAGCAGGTGATGTTGATGTTGTAGTAGCAGGTGGAATGGAAAGCATGTCACAAGCACCATATGTTTTAAAAGGAGCTAGATGGGGACAAAGAATGGGCGATGGAAAAATGGTAGACTCTATGATTAACGATGCATTATGGGATGCATTTAATAATTATCATATGGGTGTTACTGCAGAAAACATTGCTAAAGAGTGGAATTTAACTAGAGAAGAACAAGATGAATTCGCATTAAATTCTCAATTAAAAGCTGAAGCAGCAATTAAAGCAGGTAAATTTAAAGATGAAATAGTTCCAGTTTTGATACCTCAAAGAAAGGGTGAACCAAAAGTATTTGATACTGATGAGTTCCCAAGATTTGGTTCAACTATAGAAGGTTTAGGAAAATTAAGACCTGCATTTATAAAAGATGGTACAGTAACTGCTGGTAATGCTTCAGGAATAAATGATGGAGCAGCAGCATTCGTAGTTATGAGTGCAGAAAAGGCAGAAGAATTAGGAATTACTCCTTTAGCTAAGATAGTTTCATATGGACAAAAAGGATTAGATCCTGCAATTATGGGATATGGACCATTCCATGCAACTAAGAAAGCTTTAGAAGTAGCTAATTTAAAAATAGAAGATTTAGATTTAATAGAAGCAAATGAAGCTTTTGCAGCTCAAAGCTTAGCAGTTGCAAAAGACTTAAACTTCGATATGAGCAAAGTTAATGTAAATGGTGGTGCGATTGCTTTAGGACATCCTGTTGGAGCATCAGGTGCAAGAATACTTGTTACATTACTTTATGAAATGCAAAAAAGGGATGCTAAGAAGGGCTTAGCAACTTTATGTATAGGTGGAGGAATGGGAACAGCACTTATAGTAGAAAGATAATAGATTTAATTAAAGCCCCCGAGGATTCGGGGGCTTTAAATTATTTGAATTATAAATTGAATTTCAGAGAATAATATTATATATAATTAAAAATATATAATAATTATAATAAAAACATATATAAAGATTTTTAAGAAAAAATGAATAAATAGTAAATCTATTATTCATTTTTCTAATAATAAAATAAAGTTATATATTTTAAAATTATAAATATTTTAATAAAAAAATAAAAAAATATGACTGAAAAGTATAAAAAAATAATTGAAAATGTTATCAAATTTAAACAAAGAACAAAATGCAATATATTTAATTTTCAGAAAAATGAATTGAATCACCCTAAACAAGCTATATTTAAAGATAAAATGAAATATAATGAATTTACTTAAGTAAAAATGATATAAACTTATATAATCATTTTAAATTAACTAATAATCTAATAAATAGCCAAATTTAGGATTTTCATTAATGTTTTCATAGTAATATAATAACAAGAGTTAGCTGGGGGTGAATAAATAATGAGTAAGGAAATGAAGAGATTACTAAAAGATGCAGTCAGATATGATATAATATTTGGTTTAATTTTTTCACTTATACTATCATTATTCTTAACCTTCAAAATTGGAGCAATATTTTTTCTAGGAACTTTAGTAGCTTTAATTAATTTTATTGCTAGCGGAGTTATTTTAGAATATTGTATATGCAAAAATAAAAAATTGATAATATCAATATCTTATTTTATAAGAATAGCTATTATTTTGATTATAGCATCATTCTTTATAAATGATTTAAAAACAATAATGGCATATATTATAGGATACATATTTCATTTTGTATTACTTACAATATATTGGATTAGGGAGAGGAAAGGAAGTGATTAGGTGGAAGCATTAGAACCAATAGTTTCTTTTTGGATTGGTAATTTTAGAGTTGATATAACCCCCGAAATATTGATTCAATGGGCAATAATACTAATATTGTTTATATTAGCTTGGTGGTCAACTAGAAATTTAAAAATAAAGCCTGATAAAAAACAGGTTATAATAGAGTCCATATATGAAACTATAAAAAATCTTGTTTATGAGAATGCTGGTGAAAAGTATAAGGATCTTATACCTTTCATAGGAAGTATGGCTGTTTACTTACTTTTAATGAATCTTGTTGGTTTAATTGGAGTAGTACCACCGACAAAGAGCTTTAGTGTAACAGTCGGAATGGCTGCAATTTCATTTGTTGTTGTCCAAGGTTATGCAATAAAAAAACATGGTTTTGGAAGTTATTTAAAGGGTTATACTCAACCAATACCAATAATGTTACCAATAAATATATTAGAAAGAGTAACATTGCCAATATCATTAGCATTGAGACTTTTTGGTAATATACTAGCAGCAACATTTATAATTGAATTAGTTTATGAGAGTTTAGGTAAAATTGCTTGGATAGCAGAATTAGTTATTCCAGTAGCACTTCATGGATATTTTGATATATTTGATGGAGTAATACAAATGGTTATCTTTATTATGTTAACATTGATAAATATTAAAATAGTTTCAGAACACTAAATTTAAGGAGGATTTTAAAATGAATGAAATAGGAATGAGAGCATTAGGAGCAGGAATTGCAATATTAGTTGGTTTAGGAGCAGGTATAGGTATAGGTAATGCTACAGGAAAAGCTGTAGAAGGTGTATCAAGAAATCCTGAAACAAGTGGTAAAATTACAACTACATTAATTATAGGAGCAGGTTTCGCAGAAGCAACAGCAATATATGGTTTATTAGTTTCAATACTTCTAATATTTGTTGGAGTAAAATAATATAACAAATGACTCCAGAAAGGAGGCAAATCAAATATTATGATGGATATAAATTGGAGTGTAGTTATAGCTACTATAATAAACTTTATTATTCTATTGGCAATATTAAAATATTTCTTTTTTGCAAAGGTTGAAGCTATTATAAATGAAAGAGAAAACAGTATTTCAGATAAATTAGATGAAACCGAAGAGGAATTAGAGAAAGCTAGAATGCTAGCAATTGAAAATGAAAGAATAATAAAAAATGCTAAAAAAGAAGGTAAGTTAATTACAGAAGAATATAAACAAAAAGCTGAAAAAGTATATGATGAAATAGTAGAAGATGCTAATAAAGAAGCTAAAGTAATTATAGAAAGAGCTAAAGTTGAAATAAATAGGGAAAAGGAAAAAGTAGAATATCAATTAAAGAAAGAGGCTATAGATTTAGCACTTGAACTTTCTAAAAAGGTTATTGAAAAGAATATAGATGAAAATAAAAATAGAGATTTAATAGATGATTTTCTAACTAAGGTAGGTAATTCATAATGTATGAATATTTAGACCGAAGATATGCTCTTGCATTATATGAAGTTGCAGAGGAAAAGGGGAAAGTTCAACAATATCTAGAAGATTTAAGAGAAATATGTGATCTTATAGATAATAATAAAGATTTCTACGAAGTAATTAAACATCCACAAATAAGTACAAAAAAGAAAAAAAAGACTTTTATAAATATATTTAAGGGTCATATTGATGAAGAACTACTATCATTTTTATTAATTCTTATAGAAAAGGATAGAATACTTTTCCTAAAAGAAAAATTAAGAGAAATGGAAAAAATAGATTTAGAAAGAAATAATACTATAAAAGGTATTGTTAAAACTACCGTTCCTCTTACAGAACAAGAATTTAATAAATTGGTATCAGAATTAGAAAAAAAATATAATAAGCATGTAATTCTAGAACAAGTTATTGATGAAAGTATTTTAGGCGGAATATATTTAAGAATTAATAATGATGTTATAGATGGAACTATTAAATCAAAATTAGAAGAATTACAAGATTTAATGCTTAAAAGAGAATAGAGGTGAAGGTATGAATATTAAGCCTGAAGAAATAACTTCCATAATTAAAAAAGAAATTGAAAGATATGAAAAAGAAATCAAGACTATAGATTCAGGTACAATAATCCAAATAGGTGATGGTATAGCTAGAGTTTATGGATTAGATGATTGTATGGAAGGCGAATTGCTAGAATTCCCAAATAATGTTTATGGTATGGCTTTAAATCTAGAACAAGACAATGTTGGTTGTGTTCTATTAGGTGCAGAAGATGGCATAAAAGAAGGGGATATAGTAAAAAGAACTAATAAAATAGTAGAAGTTCCTGTTGGAGAAGCTCTTTTAGGAAGAGTAGTAAATCCACTTGGAGAACCAATAGATGGAAAAGGACCTATAAACCACTCTGAATATAGGGCAATGGAAGTTTCAGCTCCAAGTATTATAGAAAGAAGTTCAGTAAATGAACCATTACAAACAGGTATTAAGGCAATAGATTCAATGATACCAATAGGAAAGGGTCAAAGAGAACTTATAATTGGAGATAGACAAACAGGTAAAACTGCTATAGCACTAGATACAATATTAAATCAAAAAGGAAAAGATGTAATTTGTATATATGTTGCAATTGGACAAAAGCAATCAACTGTAGCTAATATAGTTAATACATTAGAAGAATTTGGAGCTTTAGATTATTCAATAGTAGTAAGCGGTACAGCTTCAGAATCAGCACCACTTCAATATTTAGCACCATATGCTGGATGTAGTATGGGTGAATATTTCATGCATAAAGGAAAAGATGTACTTATAATATATGATGATCTTTCTAAACATGCAGTAGCTTATAGAACAATGTCACTATTACTTAGGAGACCACCAGGCAGAGAAGCATATCCTGGAGATGTATTCTATATTCACTCAAGACTTTTAGAAAGAGCAGCTAAATTATCTAAAGAAAATGGTGGAGGTTCATTAACAGCATTACCAATAATAGAAACATTAGCAGGAGATGTAACTGCATATATTCCTACAAATGTTATATCTATTACAGATGGACAAATATTCCTAGAATCGGATCTTTTCCATTCAGGACAAAGACCAGCTGTTAACGCTGGTATATCAGTATCAAGAGTTGGTGGTAATGCACAAATTAAAGCAATGAAACAAGTTTCAGGTACTTTAAGACTAGAACTTGCTCAATATAGAGAATTAGAATCCTTTGCTCAATTTGGTTCAGATTTAGATAAAGATTCTAAAAAGAGACTAGAAAAAGGTAAGAGATTAGTTGAAGTTTTAAAACAAGACCAATACTCACCAATGGCAGTAGAAAAGCAAATAGCTATACTTTATGCTGTGGTAAATGATTATTTATCAGATATAAAAGTTAGTGATGTTAGAAGATTTGAAACAGAATTATTAGAATATATGGATACTCACAATAGAGATTTATTAAAGAAAATAGTAGAAGTTAAATCTTTAAATGATGAAATAAAATCAGAATTAGATAACTCTATTGTAGAATTTAAGAAATTATTCTTACAAGATGCATAGCTTTAAATAGCTATGCAATTCTTTAGGAGGTGGAATCTTGGGATCAGCAGGACTAATAGAAATAAAAAGAAGAATTAGATCAGTTGAAAGTACAAGAAAGATAACAAAAGCTATGAATCTTGTGGCCACTTCTAAACTTAGGAAAACTAGAAAGGAACTAAATGACAGTTTTGAGTATTATAATTTATCTAAAGAAATATTAGAAAATTTATTATCAACTTTGCCAGATTATTATGATAGTCCCTTTTTTGGTAAAAATTCTGAGAACTTAGATAAGTTATATATAGTCATGGCATCAGATACAGGTCTATGCGGAGGATTTAACGGAAATATAGCAGCTAATTTACATGATTTTATTAAAGATGAGAGTAATGCAAGAGTTGTTGTAGTTGGAGCTAAGGGTATTCCATATGTAAGAAAATATGGGTTTGATACTGTTAAAGAATATGTTGATATACCAGATATTCCTACTATAAAAGAAGTAAGAGCTATATATGATGATGCTTTATATATGTTTAAAAATGGAGATGTAGGAGAAGTAAATTTAGTTTTCACTGAATTTAAGTCTCCAATAAAGCAAGAAGTAAAGATTGAAAAATTATTACCATTAGAAAAACAAAGTAAATCTTTCGGAGAGTTTTTAATAGAACCTGATTTAGAAGAGGTTTTAAGTTCAAGTTTAGATATATTTTTAAAAAGTAAAATAAGAAGAGCTATGCTACATTCGAAAGTTAGTGAACAAAATGCAAGGATGATGGCTATGGATGGAGCTACACAAAATGCAAATGATATTTTACATGCTTTGAATCTTAAGTACAATAGAATAAGACAAGGAATTATAACTCAAGAAATATCAGAAATTGTAGGTGGAGCAGAAGCTCAAAAATAGTAAGGAGGAATTACTATGGCTGAAAGAGTAGGAAAAGTAGTTCAAGTAATTGGACCTGTCGTAGATATAAAGTTTGACTCAGATGCCTTACCTAATATCTATAATGAAATAAGAATAGATATGGGAGAACATGAGTTAATAGTTGAAGTTGAACAGCATATGGGAGATGATATAGTTAGAACTATATCTATGGAATCAACTGATGGATTAAAAAGAGGCATGAAAGCAACAGATATGGGAAGATGTATTTCTGTTCCAGTTGGTAAAGAAGTGCTTGGTAGAGTGTTTAATGTTTTAGGAAAACCAATTGATAATGCTGGAAATGTAGATATAAAAGAAATGTATCCAATTCATAGACCAGCTCCAAGTTTTAAAGAGCAAGCTTTAGAACCACAAATGTTTGAAACAGGAATTAAGGTTATAGACCTTTTAGCTCCATATCAAAAAGGTGGTAAAATAGGTTTATTTGGTGGAGCTGGAGTTGGAAAGACAGTTCTAATTCAAGAACTTATTAATAATATAGCTAAGGAACACGGTGGTCTTTCAGTATTTACAGGAGTTGGTGAAAGATCAAGAGAAGGTAATGATTTATACTATGAAATGAAAGAATCAGGAGTTATAGATAAAACAGCCTTAGTATTTGGACAAATGAATGAATCACCTGGAGCTAGAATGAGAGTTTCTTTAACTGGCTTAACAATGGCTGAGTATTTCAGAGATCAAGGTCAAGATGTATTATTATTTATAGATAATATATTTAGATTTACTCAAGCTGGATCAGAAGTATCTGCATTACTTGGAAGAATACCTTCAGCTGTTGGTTATCAACCAACTCTTGCAACTGAAATGGGAGCTTTACAAGAAAGAATCACTTCAACTAAGAATGGTTCTATAACATCAGTTCAAGCAGTTTATGTGCCTGCTGATGACCTTACAGACCCAGCACCAGCTACAACATTTACTCACCTTGATGCAACAACAGTTTTATCAAGAAGTATAGCAGAATTAGGAATATATCCAGCTGTTGATCCACTTGAATCAACATCAAGAATATTAGATCCAAGAGTAGTTGGTAAAGAACATTATAATATTGCAACAGAAGTAAAAAATATACTAGAAAGATATAAGGAATTACAAGATATTATAGCTATTTTAGGTGTAGATGAATTATCTGATGACGATAAGAAAGTAGTTGCAAGAGCTAGAAGAGTTCAAAGATTCTTATCTCAACCATTTACTGTTGCTGAGCAATTTACAGGTATGCAAGGTAGATATGTACCAGTAAAAGAAACTGTAAGAGGATTTAAAGAAATATTAGAAGGAAAACATGACGATTTACCTGAATCAGCTTTCCTTTTTGTTGGGACAATAGAAGAAGCGGTAGAAAAAGCTAAAAGCTTAAGATAGGAGATGAGGTTATGAGTAAAACTTTGAAAATAACTATAGTTACTCCTGGTAAAGAACCAATATTCTATGAAGCAGAAGCTTTAAAAACAAATATGAAGTATGGACAAATAGAATTTAGATATAACCATACTCCTATAATAATAAGTACTATTCCAACAACAACTACAATAATTAATGGTAATACAAGAGAAGAATTATTTACATCATCCGGAATAGTATGTATTAAAAATAATGAATTAAAATTCTGTTGTGATTCAGCAGAAAAAAGCTCAGATATAGATAAGGATAGGGCCTTAAAATCAAAGGAAAGAGCAGAGAAAAGATTAAAAGAAAATGATAATATAGATGTAGAAAGAGCTAAAAGATCATTAGCTAGGGCAAATGCAAGAATTAGCACTATAAGCATGAATAATTAAAAGAAATAAGGAGGACTTAAGTCTTCTTTATTTCTTTTTTACTATTTAGGAAATTATAAAGATTTTACCCAGTCAATAACTTTTTATAATTTCCATCCTTCAGTTTTGAAGTATTAAAATATCATAGCAAGGTGACTTGGAGCGAAGCGACGGAACCTAGATATGATATTTTAATACTTTTTTATATGATAACTGTAAGTAATGACAATTAATCACATATTTCAACTATTTTTATATATTATAATATGACCATTTATTTATGAATAAAAAGAAATAAGTTGGACAATAATTAGAAAAGAAAGGTAGGGGGTTTGATGAAAAAAGTATTAAAGATACTACCTATAATAGCCTTTTTTTCACTGATTATTGGGACGGTTCCAGTAAAATCTGAGTCAGTTTCAGATGATTTTTATTTTTTAGAGAATAAATTGATTAATACTGGAGAATTTGTAGAAAATGGTGTTAAGGTAGAATATAGTTCAAACAATAATTTGGAAAATGAGTTACTTGTAATAAAAAATAATTTAATAAATTTATTTAAAGAAGATATTTATATTGATAATAACAATATTTTCTTTAATGATGATCAAAGAGAGATTAAGGTACTAGCATGGAGGGATGAAAAAGAAACTAAAGTGCAAATAACTTATATAAATAGTAGAAAAGATTGTACTATTAATCAAATAAAGAAGGAATTAGAACAAATACAATATTTTGCAGCTAAAAATATAAAATATTTTGATTTCGTAAAGGTAAAAATAATAGAAGAACAAAGGCAGAATCTTTTAGATATACTAAAGAGTAATATAAAAGAGAAAACTCTGGAGGAATTGAATATTGTTAATGGAACAATAGGAAAAGGAAAATTAAAAGATGAAAATAAAATTAATTTTTCTTTTATGACTTATGATACAGGAGAATATTTAATTCTAGGAACACCAGTGATATTCATAACATACTAACAATTTATAATGGAGGATAATATGGAAAAAATTATAGTTGAAGGTGGTAATAAACTAAGGGGTGAAGTGAATATTAGTTTAGCTAAAAATTCTGTTTTACCTATAATAGTTGCGAGTATTTTATGCACTGAGGATATAATTATAAAAAATGCACCTATGTTAGAAGATGTTGTTGTTTTAACTGATTTATTATCAGGTATGAATTGTGATATTGAAAGTAATATAAATGGCGATTTAAAAATAAATACATCTAACTTAGAAGAAAAAAATATGAATAGTGAATTAATAAGAAAAATGAGAGCATCATTTCTTATTATGGGACCTATGTTATCAAGGTTTGGTAAATGTAGAATATCAATGCCGGGAGGATGTAACATTGGAAGTAGACCAATAGATTTACATTTGAAAGGATTTAAGCTTTTAGGTGCAGAAATAGAAACAGAGCATGGTTTTGTAGAAGCAAAAGGAAAAAGGCTAAAAGGTAATAGAATATATTTAGATTTTCCTTCCGTAGGAGCAACTGAAAATATATTAATGGCTGCTGTTTTAGCAGAAGGAACAACAATTATAGAAAATGCAGCAGAAGAACCAGAAATTTGGGATTTAGCAAATTTTTTAAATTCTATGGGAGCTAAGATTCATGGAGCTGGAATGGGAAAAATAACAATTGAGGGTGTAGATACCTTAAAGGGAATATCCTACAAGCCAATTTATGATAGGGTAGAAGCAGGAACATTTATGGTAGCAGCAGCTATTACAAATAGTAAGATTACTATAAATGGAGCAAATGAAGATCATTTAAGACCCACAATAGAAAAATTAAAGGAATGTGGAGTTGAATTTAATGATATTGAGAAAGATATAATTCTAGTAGATGGAACAGGTTTTAAATCACCAGTTGATATAAAAACACTTCCTTATCCAGGTTTTCCAACAGATATGCAACCTCAGATGATGGCATTATTATCGGTAACAAAAGGTTCAAGTATTATAACTGAAACTGTATTTGAAAATAGATTTATGCATGTTGCTGAGTTAGTTAGAATGGGAGCAAATATAAAAATAGATGGAAGAACTGCAATCATAGATGGTGTTGGGGCTTTAACTGGATGTGATGTAAAAGCTACAGATTTAAGAGCTGGAGCAGCAATGATATTAGCTGGATTAGTAGCTCAAGGAAAGACTGAAATAAGCGAGATATATCATATAGATAGAGGATATGTTGATATTGAAGAAAAATTTAGGGGATTAGGAGCCAATATATATAGGATTGAAGAATAATGGAATTTTAATTAAATATAATTATTAGATTAACCTAGTAAAAGAACTTAGAATTTATCTAAGTTCTTTTACTTTTATAAAGAATTTATGGCTTAACATAAAAAATAAAAAATAAAGTATAATTATAAATTCTCGTCATATATTTAAATGTATTACTAAAATGGAGGTACTAAGATGAGAAGAGAATTTGCATCTACTATATTTTTTAGTTTATTAATATTATTATTTATGATTGTTGCACCAACCTTTATTATCAAATCAATGCCTGCAAAAGCCATAAGCGAAGAAGTTATTCCACCTACTGTAGAAGAGAATAATAATTTTATAAACTTAGAAGGAAATGAAGTTATTAAAGTTCATATTACTAGTGAAAATAAAATTGTAGAAGTTCCTATAGAGGAATATGTGAAAAGTGTTGTTTCAGGAGAAATGCCTGCTAGTTTTAGTGATGAAGCATTAAAAGCTCAGGCTGTAGCTGCTAGAACATATGTAGCTGCAAAGAGGCTTAAGCCATGTGATTTAGCAGAAGGCGGGGATGTATGTGATACGACTCATTGTCAAGTTTATATAAGTAAAGAAAGCAGAATTGAAAAATGGGAAACTAACGCAAATGAAAATTGGGAGAAGATATCAAAGGCAGTTGAAGAGACTAAAGGAAAGATATTGACATATAATAATGAATTAGTTTTATATCCTCAGTTTTTTTCAACTAGTTCTGGAATGACTGAAAATTCTATAGATGTTTTTTCTGGTGATATTCCATACTTAGTATCAACTGAAAGTAAGGGAGAAGAGGTTGCACCTAAATATGAATCTGAATTTCCTTTTAAAATAAGTGAATTTGTAGAAAAAGTAAATGAAAAATATCCAGATGCAGAGCTAACTGCTGATAACCTAGAAGGTAATATTGAAATATTAGCTAGGAGTAATGCTGGGGGAATAAAAGAAATAAGACTTGGTAAAACAAATGTAAAGGGAACAGACTTTAGATTAGCTTTTGGATTGAGTTCAACTAATTTTGAATATAATATAAATAATGACGAAATAGTTTTTAAATGTAAGGGATATGGACATGGAGTTGGTATGAGTCAGTGGGGAGCTAATATAATGGCTAAGAATGGATCAAACTATGAAGAAATACTAAAACATTACTATACAGGTATTGAACTTAAAGAACTGAAATTTAAAGAATAATAAATTTATTAATACTGAAGCTCAGGATAATCTGAGCTTCTTTTTTTATATTTAGGAAAGTATAAAAAATATTAATTACAAAAGTTTTAGATACTAATAAAATTGTGAAAAAATTGTTGATAAATGTAAAAATTTGATGTAAACAAATCTTCTTTGAATTGTATTAATTTACTACAAAGGGCAAGAATACAAAAAGGAGGTGTTGATATGCATCAAAACAAAAAAGATAAGGTAAAAGACTTTTTTAGAAAGGAGGGCTTTTATTTAGTATTATTCCTTTGTTTATGCGTAATTGCTACTATCGCAGTTGTTACTACTAAGAAAAATAAGTCATTAGGAGAAAGTAATAAAGAAAAAAATGAGTTTACTTTAAATATTGATGAAGAGACTTCTGAGGCTAAAAAGCAAAATGCTGAAAGAGTTGAAGGTAATCAAAGTGATGAATTAGCACAAGAGGAGAATGAAGTAGCTTCTTCAGAAGAGGATGTTAATGTTTCAACAGGAACAAATACTCAAGTGGTATTTGCTAATCCTATAGAAGGAGTTGTTTCAAGAGGATATACATATCCTAAGCCTCAAGTGATGACTGATGGAACTAGTAGAAATATTAGAGGAATTGATATTTATGCCACTGTAGGAACTGAAGTTAAAGCAGCTGCAGTAGGTGAAGTTAAAGAAGTTTCAACTAAAGTAGAAGAAGGTAGTTATGTAGTTATTGCTCATGCAAATGGTTTATATACAAAATATACCAACTTATCAAATGATATTAGAGTAAATGTTGGAGATAGAGTAACCGAAGAAACTGTTATAGGTACAGTTGGAGATACCTCAAAAATATTTACTAACAATGAGTTTGGAGAACATCTAAATCTTCAAGTACAAGATTCAGATGGTAAGGACTTAGATCCAACAACGTATTTTACATTTAGTGAAGAATAATTAAAAGTTCATCAGTCATTATCTTTATGGCTGATGAACCAATAAAAAGACTTATTCAATTTAAAAGGAGGTAATATTTTTGAAGGATTATATAGAAGAAAGAGTTTTGGAAGTTGCAAAGTATATAATAGAGTCAAAGGATACGATAAGAAAGACTGCAAAAGTATTCGGTGTAAGTAAAAGTACAATTCATAAAGATATGACAGAAAGATTACCTAAGATAAATCCAGCAATAGCTAAGGAAACACATTCAATATTAGAATTAAATAAAGCAGAAAGACATATAAGAGGTGGAAATGCCACTAAAATTAAGTATAAAACTGCTGGTCAATAAAATAGATTAAATTAATATTTAGTTAAATACGAAAATGAATACAAATATATTGAAGGTTTGCCATATTCCATATATAATTAGAAATAGGCCAAATATTGTAAAATAGATATTTAAAATATTGTATTAATAAGGATTATATATATTTAGATTAGGAGTGAACAAGGAATGTGGTTTTGGAAAAATAGGGGCGATTTAGGGATTGACTTAGGTACTGCTACAGTTTTAGTTTATGCTAAAGGTAAGGGAGTTATACTTAAAGAACCATCAGTTGTAGCGATAAATAAAAATACTAATAAGGTACTTGCTGTCGGTGAAGAAGCTAGAAAAATGATAGGAAGAACTCCGGGAAATATAGTAGCAGTAAGACCTCTAAGAGATGGAGTTATATCAGATTATGATGTAACTGAAAAAATGTTAAAGGAATTTTTAAAAAAAGCATATGGAAAAAGTAAAATTATAGCTCCTAAGGTAATGGTTTGTGTTCCATCTCAAGCAACTGAAGTTGAGAAAAGGGCAGTAATAGATGCCGCTAGAAATTCTGGTGCAAAAAAAGTTCATTTAATAGAAGAGCCATTGGCAGCTGCTATCGGAGCAGGATTAGATATAACTAAAGCAGATGGATCTATGGTGGTGGATATTGGTGGAGGAACAACTGATATTGCTGTAATATCTTTAGGTGGAGTCGTTGTAAGATCATCTATTAAAGTAGCAGGTGATTCTTTTGATGATGCTATAATTAAATTTGTTAGAAATAAATATAAAATAATGATAGGTGAAAAAACAGCAGAAGAATTAAAGATTGAGATTGGTTCAGCATTTAAAGGTTTAAGAACTGTAAGTTCAAGTGTGAAGGGAAGAAATTTAATTACTGGTCTTCCTGACGAAATTACTATTAATTCAGATGAAATAAATGAAGCTTTAAAAGAGTCAGTTTCTTTAATTATAGAGAGTGTAAAATTAGTATTGGAAAAAACACCACCTGAACTTGCTGCTGACATTATTGAAAAGGGAATATTAATGACTGGTGGAGGCTCTTTATTATATGGATTAGACAAGTTGATTGAGCATGAAACTGGGGTAAGTGTTGAAATTGCAAATAATTCTGTAGAAGCAGTGGTAGAAGGAACAGGAAAGGTTTTAGGATATTTAGATAAATTAGAAATAAATGTGATAGATAATGAGATTAGCTTAATTGAATAAGATTTGATTTCTACATAATATAAAATAAAAAAAGGAGCCAGATAAGCTCCTTTTTTATATATTTAAATTGTAGGAATATATAAGAGCATTTGATATTATTTTTGCCATTTTCATAATTAGATATAGCCGAATACTTCTATTTGTAAAGATAATAGCATTATCACTAGAATCTACTATTCCTATGATTGATTGATGGCCAACTTCTGGCAAGCTTTTACCAACACCTTTTCCCGGATGAATTGGGTAATCTCTAGTATGTATTTCTCCTATTGAGCTTTCATCACCTAGACAAGCGTCGATGGCTATGATATTAGAATTGGGATGAAGTTTATTAATGCAACTAAGTTTCTCTTCGATATTTAAAGCGTGAATTGGTGATTCTAAAGTTCCAAATACGGGGAGTGGAAAATTATTTTCTATTAAAAAACTTCCTACAAGTGGTCCTAGGCAATCGCCAATACATTTATCAGTACCTACACAAATTATTATAGTATCACTTTTTATATACTTTTTTATTTTTTTTGAAATTTCAATATGAGCATCATTGTCGTCATAGTGTATTTTATGCTTCACTAAAATTCACCCCCTAATTATACCAATATATGCTTTAGGAAACCTTATTATAATTAAATGTATAAAAAAACATAAAAAGGCAATTAATTTAATAAAGGAGATGAGATTTATGAAAAGAATATTAATATATATATGTACAATTATAATTGGTGCCAGTATACCAATATATTTTTTCTTAATTTGGGAACCATTAAATAGTAAGGATGTATTAAGTGAAAATGCTATAGGAAAATCAAGTTCCGAAAATATTGATGAAAATAATATGGAAGTATTAAATGATGAAAATAGATTAGATACATTGATTTTACCAAAAGAAATTGGTTCAAGTAGTATGTTTAATTACTTAGAAAGTGATAAGAGAGAAAGGTTGAATTCTCTTTTGAAAAACTTATCAGTAGTAGACTTAATAAAAGTTAATGATTATTTTTCTGATAAGAATAATAATGAAAAAATAAAAGTGGGAGTAGAGTTAGTTAAAAAAAGAATGTCTGCTTCTGATTATGAAATATTTAAAAATGTAATAGAGGACCAAGTAGATTCAAGTGTTTTATAATAATTTTAAATTTAATAAATAAAAAAGATATTAGTATTAAAAGAAAGAAAATAGAAGTATTATAGAATATAATAAATATAATTTCTTTAAATAGCCTAAAATCACACTTGAAATTAGGAAATAATAAATATATACTAGTCATTGTCAGTTGAGGAAGTCAAGTTTACTTAACTGAAGTTAAATTGAATTAAATAAATTAGATATGGGGGAGTTCCCGAGTGGCCAAAGGGGGCAGACTGTAAATCTGTTACGTTTCGTTTCGATGGTTCGAATCCGTCCTCCCCCACCATATAAAATTTATTTAATTAATATGCTGGCATGGCTCAACGGTAGAGCAGCTGACTTGTAATCAGCAGGTTGTAGGTTCGATTCCTATTGCCAGCTCCATAAAATGGGGGAGTTCCCGAGAGGCCAAAGGGGGCAGACTGTAAATCTGTTACGTTTCGTTTCGATGGTTCGAATCCGTCCTCCCCCACCATTTTATAAAAAGTATTTAAAAAATATGGAAGCATAGCTCAGCTGGGAGAGCATCTGCCTTACAAGCAGAGGGTCACAGGTTCGATCCCTGTTGTTTCCACCATAAATATGCTGGCATGGCTCAACGGTAGAGCAGCTGACTTGTAATCAGCAGGTTGTAGGTTCGATTCCTATTGCCAGCTCCATATAAGGGGGAGTTCCCGAGTGGCCAAAGGGGGCAGACTGTAAATCTGTTACGTTTCGTTTCGATGGTTCGAATCCGTCCTCCCCCACCATAAAGACAAGAAGTAAATTTTCTTCTTGTCTTTTTTGCATAATTGATATTAAAAATATGAATTTATATAGTGTTTTATGATAATTATTGACTAATATAAAAAAATATGATAAAATATTAGAAGTAAAATTTGATATTAGTTCTTATCAAGAGAGGTGGAGGGAAAAGGGCCCTATGAAACCCGGCAACCTACTATATTCATTTGAGTGTGGTGCCAATTCCAGCAATGTAATTTTGCAAGATAAGAAAGATAAAGATTTTTGTAATCTCTTCTTATCGAAGAGATTTTTTTATTTATATAAGTTTTTTAGAATTAATATCAAATAAATGAAAGGAGATATTAATATGAGAAGATTATTTACTTCAGAATCAGTTACAGAAGGACATCCAGATAAAATTTGTGACCAAATTTCAGATGCTGTATTAGATAGTATTTTATCAAAGGATCCTATGGCAAGAGTTGCATGTGAAACTGCTGTTACTACAGGAATGGTTTTAGTTATGGGTGAGATATCAACTAAATGTTATGTTGATATTCCAAAGTTAGTAAGAGAAACAATTAAGGAAATAGGATATGATAGAGCTAAGTATGGATTTGACTGTGAGACATGTTCTGTTTTAACTTCTATAGATGAGCAATCAGGGGATATAGCTATGGGAGTAGATGAAGCTTTAGAGTCTAGAATAGGTGAGAAGGATGATGTTGAGGCTGTTGGGGCTGGAGACCAAGGTATGATGTTTGGTTTTGCAACTAATGAAACAGAAGAATTTATGCCATTACCAATAGCTATGGCTCATAGATTATCAAGAAGATTATCAGAAGTTAGAAAAAATGGAACTTTACCATATTTAAGACCAGATGGAAAAACTCAAGTTACAGTTGAGTATGATGATAATAAAGTTGTGAGAATAGATGCTATAGTTATTTCAACACAACATAGTGAAGAAATTTCTCAAAAGCAAATTAGAGAAGATTTAATGGAACATGTAATTAAGGCAGTAGTTCCAGCTGAACTATTAGATGAAAACACTAAGTACTTTATAAATCCAACAGGAAGATTTGTTGTAGGTGGACCACAAGGAGATAGTGGATTAACTGGAAGAAAAATAATTGTTGACACTTATGGTGGATATGGAAGACACGGTGGTGGTGCTTTCTCAGGAAAAGATCCAACTAAGGTTGATAGATCAGCAGCTTATGCAGCTAGATGGGTAGCTAAAAATTTAGTTGCAGCAGGTGTGGCTGATAAGTTAGAAATTCAATTAGCTTATGCAATTGGTGTTGCTAAACCAGTATCCATTGAGATAGAAACATTTGGAACAGGTAAAAAGTCTGAAGAGGAAATAGTTTCAATAGTGGAAAAGGTATTTGATTTAAGACCAGGTGCTATAATAAGAGATTTAGATTTAAGAAGACCTATATATAAACAAACTGCTGCTTATGGACATTTTGGTAGAAATGATTTAAATCTACCTTGGGAACAATTAAATAAGGTAGAAGAAATAAAGAAATATTTATAAAATAAAAAAAGCTGAGAAAACTCAGCTTTTTTTATTTTACACTAATATTTTTCCGTTTACTATTACGGTTTTAATATTAACATCTTCATCGAATAATAATAAATCCGCATCGTAGCCTTCTTTTATAAGACCTTTTTTATCTTCAACCTTACAATGTCTAGCTGCATTATAAGTAGCCATTTTTACAGCATCATATAATGGAAGCCCAACATTTTTATAAACATTTTTAACCGCTTTATCTAAAGTAAGAATTGAACCTGCTAAGCTTCCGCTCAATAATCTAGCAGCACCATCCTTAACAAGGACATCTTGTCCACCTAATGCATACATACCATCAGGCATTGCGCAAGCCATCATAGCATCTGTAACTAAAAGTACTTTATCAGAAGTCTTTTGCTTATAAGCTATTCTAAGAGAAGGGTATGATACATGTATTCCATCTGAAATAGTTTCAGTAGTAATATCACTATCAAATATTGCTCCTACAACACCAGGTTCTCTATGAGCGAAAGGAGTCATAGCATTGAAAAGATGAGTTGAGTGACCGCAACCACATTTAATTCCTTCCATGGCTTCCTCATAAGTAGCTTTAGTATGACCTATAGAACAAACTATTCCTCTTTGAGATAATTCTTTAATTAATTCCTTTGCACCAGGAACTTCAGGAGCAATTGTGATTGATACTACTGCATCTTCAGCATCTCCTACCATAGCATTATAGTTTTCTATTGTTGGTGCTATTAAGTAATTAGGATTTTGAGCTCCGATAGCTTTTGGACTAATGAAAGGTCCTTCTAAGTGAGCACCTAAAACTATAGCTCCATCAGTACCATTTATTTTAGCTTCTTTAATTACTTCCATTGATTTACGTATATCTTCAACAGCAACAGTCATAGTAGTTGGTGTAAAAGATGTAGTTCCGTGTTTTACTATTACCTTTGAGATTTCATTAATAGCTTCAAAAGTTCCATCCATAGTATCGTGTCCACCAGCACCATGGATATGAACATCTATAAATCCAGGTGATAGGTATAAACCTTCAGCATCTATTACGTTTTCATAAGAGACATTACTTGGGTTAATTTCCTTTATTTTCCCGTTCTCAACTAAAACTGAACCTTTTTCAATTCTATCAAGATATACAATATTACAATTTTTAATTAACATTTAAACACCTCCATGTTTTATTATATATACTTATTATAACATATTGAAAATAATAGTATTTAAAAATAATAGTATTTATTATGTATTCTATAAGATATATTATATAATAAAAATAGTATGATTAAAATATATTAAGGTTTGGAGAAGGTAACATGGAAGATTGCATAAATGGAATAGTTGAATCTATTGTATTTAAAAGTGAAGATACTGGTTATGTAGTATCTAAGATAAGAATGGAAAAGGAATTTATAAATGCAGTTGGAGTAGTTCCTTTTATGAAAGAAGGGCAACATGTTAGATTAAAAGGACAATGGGTTGTTCATAAACAATTTGGACGACAATTTAATATAGAGGAATATGAAGAAATACTTCCAAGTTCAATAAAGGGAATTGAAAGGTATCTAGCAACTGGAATAATAAGAGGGATAGGTCCAATTACAGCTAAAAGGTTAGTTGAGAGATTCAAGGAAAATACTTTAGAAGTTTTAGATACAAATATAGAGAAAATTAAATTAGTAGAAGGCATAGGAGAAAGAAAATTTGAAATTATTAAGGAATCTTATATAGAGCAAAGAGATCTAAAAGATATCATTATGTTTTTTCAAGGCCATGGGATGAGTACCAATCAATGTATAAAGATATATAAAACTTTTGGTACTAATGCTAAGGAAATAATATTAGAAAATCCTTATATTCTTTCAGATGAGATTTCAGGTATTGGATTTATAACTGCTGATAGAATAGCGAAAAGTCTTGGTATTGAACCAACATCTCCTTTTAGAATACAAAGTGGAATTAGATATATATTAAATCAATTTTCTGCATCTGGTAATACTTTCATGCCAAAAGATGAATTAATTAAGGAAGCAAGTAAGATATTAGGAGCTTCTGCACAAATGGTAGAAGAAAGTTTATATAATTTATCTTTAGATTCAAAAGTTAAAGTAGAAAAGGTAGATGGAGTAGATTCTGTTTTTGCATTACCATATTATTATTGTGAATTGGGAGTTACTAATAGAATAATAACTCTAAGTATGGAGAATTTTAGAAGTATAAATTCAGATATTGAATTTGAAATAGGCGTTTTCGAGAAAAAGCATAATATAAGTTTTGCTCCATCTCAGAGGGAAGCTATAGTAGGTGCATTTGATAATGGGATAGAGATAATTACAGGTGGTCCTGGAACAGGTAAAACTACTATAATTAAGGCTATAATAGAAATTTATGAAAATAATAATATGAAGGTTGTATTAGGAGCACCTACTGGTAGGGCTGCAAAGAGGATGAGTGAATCAACAGGTAGAGAAGCTAAAACTATACATAGATTACTTGAAATGGGAGTTAGTGAAGAAGGAAAGTCCTATTATAAATTAGGAGAAAGTGAACCATTAGAGGCTGATGTAATTATTATAGATGAAGCTTCTATGATAGATATAATGCTTATGCATAGTTTACTTAAAGCGATAAAATTAGGAACTAGAGTAATTATAGTTGGAGATGTAGATCAGCTTCCTTCAGTAGGAGCAGGAAATGTTTTAAAAGATTTAATAGAAAGCAAATTTATTAAGGTTGTTAGATTAAAAGATATTTTTAGACAGGGTAAAGAGAGTTTAATAGTAACGAATGCTCATAAAATAAATAATGGAGAAATGCCAATATTAAATAGAAGAGATGGAGATTTCTTCTTTGAAAATAAAGAGGATGTTAACGAAATTCTTAACACTATAATAGATTTAATAAATAGAAGACTTCCTAAATTTAATACTAAGTGGGATAAATATAGGGATATTCAAATATTAACTCCTACTAGAAAAGGAATTCTTGGAGTGCAGAATTTAAATAATGAGCTTCAAGAAGTATTAAATCCCAAATCGCCATCTAAAAGAGAGAAGGAATTAAAAGATGTTATCTTTAGAGAAGGCGATAAGGTAATGCAAATAAAAAATAATTATTCCTTAAAATGGGTTAGGATAAATGGAGATGGAGATAATGAAGGGGTAGGAGTATTTAATGGAGATATGGGTTTTATAGAAAGTATTAATGATGAAGAAAAAACCTTAACTATAATATTTGATGATGAAAGAAAGGTAGTTTATGATTACATTTATTTAGATGAATTAGAACTAGCTTATGCAATAACTATTCACAAAAGCCAAGGTAGTGAGTTTAAAGTAATTATTACCCCAGCCTTTAAGGGTTCACCACTTTTAATGAATAAAAATTTATTATATACAGCTATTACTAGGGCAAAAGAACTAGTAGTTGTTGTAGGAATTCCAAAGGCGTTACAATACATGATTACTAATGATAAGAGTGTAAGCAGATACTCTTCCTTGAAAAATAGGATTGTAGATATTACTAATAATGAAATATTTAGTGAATAGGAGAATTTCAATGTTAGATAATAAATTAATAAACCTAAAAGAGTTTAATAATTGTGAATCTAAAATAAGTAAGTGGTATAACAAGCAATCAAAAGTTTTAAGTATAATAACAAATCCTTATAATACATCTTTAATTTTTATAAATATAATTAAGGCGTTAATTAAAGAAAATAATAAGATTTTATATGTTTGGAATGGAGAAGATTATAATAAAGAAATTCTAGAATCATTGAAAAAAGATAATTTGAATTTTAAGTACTCTTATATGGAAGAAAAAGAATCCAATGATAATTTAGTTTTTGTAAATTTCAAAAATATACAAAATATAAAGGGCTGTTACGATCTTTGTATAATAGATGACATAAGTAAGTATTCAACTTTATCAAAAGAAGAAATAAGAGAGGTAATAGAGTATATGTATCTTTACTCAAAAAGAATTATTTCTTATTCAATAGAGAAGATAATAAATATGGGAACAGCCTTAGATATAGCAGATTTAATTAGAAGAGAAGTGTTTGTTGAACCTAGAATAATAACTACTAGAGTTAAATTAGACGAAGATATGCCTTATACTTTATATGATTACTTAATGTGGTTTAAAAGTAATAATAAGAAGGTAATAATTTATGTTCCCAATGAGGAAAAAATAAATAAAGTATTTAATTATTATACTAATGAACTAAAAATCAAGGATATAAAAATAATAAAGTTTTTGAAAAATAATTCGATAAAGGATATAGAGCATATATATAAGATTAAAAATAAAAGTGCTTTTATAATTACTAATAATATAAGAGAGTATTCTAAAGGTGAAGAAGATATTGATATTGTGGTGTTATTTGCCGATGAAGACTTCTATAATTATAAAAAAATAATTTATTTCTGTGCAGACGTTGGAAAGAACATTAAAAATAAATATAGGGGTGAGGTACTGTTAGTTAGTAAGGATATCTCAGAAGATATGGATTTAGCAAAGGATATGGCGAGGAGTTATAATAAAAATATATGGGAAAAAGGATTATTGAGTTATTAATTACTTTAAAAGATGAATTTTTAGATATAATTTATCCACCTAAGAATAATTGTATTGTTTGTGAAAGTGAATTTGTAGGTTTATGTCCTTTATGTAAAAGTAAGATACAAAAAGTTAAAGAAGATGAAGAGTTTCTTTCTTATGGATATTATAATGGTGTACTAAAAAAGCTTATATTGGAATTTAAGTATAAGCAAAATTTTGTTGCAGGAAAAATATTAGCTGAATTATTATATGATGTAATTAAAAATAAAAAGATAGAAATAGACTGTATAGTGTTTATTCCAAGTAGTAAGGAAGCATTAAAAGAAAGAGGATTTAATCAGTGTGAGTATTTAGCTAAAGAAATTAATAAAAGTCTAAAATTAAAAATATACAAAGACTTAATTAAGGCTAAAAATATAAAGGAACAAAAACTATTATCAAAGGAAGATAGATTTAAAAATATAAAAGGTGCCTTTAGCTTAAAAACAAACAAAAACATCAAAAATAAAAGAGTATTAATTATAGATGATGTTGTTACTACTGGTGCTACTTTATATGAATGTGAAAAATTATTGAGAGAAAATGGAGCATCTGAAATAAAAATATTGACAGTTGCTAAAAGTTATATATAATAATAGAGTAAAGATAGGTCTGTGGATGAAAGTCGATGCCAGTCGCAGGCAAAACGATCCACGTAAGTTTGGAAAAATTCCTAATGAGCATGGTGCGGTGTAGAAGTAAGTCCTACCAAGAAATTGAGAGGGTTAGTAGTGAGGGGTTAATTCCTAGTAGCAAAAGCTCCAGTAGGCGAGTGTGGGGTCAAAGTCCAGGTCAGCTATTTTTACATTTAGTAGCTATTAGTAAAACTAATGGCTATTTTTTTGCGCTTTAGACCAGTTATAAATGATATCTTTGATTTCTAGTAGATAAAATATAACAGCAGATTGAATTTTCAGATTATTATGTAAATTAATATTGTTAAAACTACGACTGCGTGGTATAATATAGACATAAACAAAATAATTCTACTGTTTAAGCTTATAGAGAGGGGATGAACTTTTATGAGAGTTTCAGTAATAGCAAAAAATACTACAGCGACACCAGCTTTAAAGGATATGATAGAAAAAAAGCTGTCGAAAGTTAAGAGGTACTTTAATCCAGATGTGGAGGCGAAGGCTACCTTATCAGTCCAAAAAAATAAGCAAAAGGTTGAAGTTACAATACCTTTTAATGGGGTTATACTTAGAGCAGAAGAAGCAACAGAAGATATGTATAAGTCAATTGATTTAGTGGTTAATAAATTAGAAAGACAAATTAGAAAGCAAAAAACTAAATTATCTAGAAAAAATAATGAATCCGTAAGGTTTACAGAAATAGATGAAGTTGCTTTTAAAGATAATGTAGATATCTCTGATGAAGAAAGTGGAAAAGTTGTAAAATTCAAAAAGTTTAATATGAAACCTATGTCAGTAGAAGAGGCGATACTTCAAATGGAATTAGTAGGACATAATTTTTTCGTATTCCAAGATGCTGAAAATAATAAAGTTAATGTTTTATATAAGAGAAAAGATGGAGACTATGGTTTATTAGAACCAGATTACATCTAAAATAGATATTATTAATAATGATGATATAAATTTTGAAAGTGGTTAAAACTAGAAATAGTTTTAAATCACTTTCTTTTTATACTTTCCTTCCTTTAGCTTTAAAGCGTATATATTAATTTTGATATAACTTAGATCGAAGCGACGGGGAAAATATCATAATTCCGAGGAACGAGGAATTATTACATTGAGTTTATAGAAGTAAATATGTTGTGTTATAGCGACTTAGAGCTTGCGACGGAGCGACTAATATAACAATTTACTTCTTTTTTATTAAAAAACAACATATTTGTTGAATTAATTGTTAATAAAATGGTATAATTTATAAATGAAATTTGATAATCGAAAAATTAAGAAAATATATAGTTGGAAGGAAAATTAGTATGGGATTTTTGGAAAAAATATTTGGTTCATATAGTGAGAGAGAAGTAAAGAAATTAGTAAAGATTGCAGATAAAATAGAAGAATTAGAAGAAGATATGCAAAAATTATCAGATGATGAGCTTAAAGCTAAGACTGATGAGTTTAAAAATAGACTTAAAAATGGTGAAACTTTAGATGATATACTACCTGAAGCTTTTGCAGTTTGTAGAGAAGCTGCATGGAGAGTTTTAGGAATGAAGCATTATAGAGTTCAACTTATTGGTGGTATGGTTTTACACCAAGGTAGAATTGCAGAAATGAAAACTGGTGAAGGTAAGACATTAGTTGCAACACTTCCATTATATTTAAATGCATTAACTGGTGAAGGGGTTCACTTAATAACAGTTAATGACTACTTAGCAACAAGAGACGTTGAGTGGATGGGACAATTATATAATTTCCTTGGATTAACTACTGGATGTATAGTTCATGGTTTAAATTCTAATGAAAGAAGAGCAGCTTATGCAGCAGATATAACTTATGGAACTAATAATGAGTTTGGCTTTGATTACTTAAGAGATAATATGGTAATCTATAAAGAAGAAAAAGTTCAAAGAAAATTAAACTTTGCAGTTGTGGATGAAGTTGACTCGATTCTTATAGATGAAGCTAGAACACCTCTTATAATTTCAGGTGCTGGAGAAAAATCAACAAAGTTCTATAATGTTGCAGATAATTTTGTAAAACAGTTATTAGAAGAAAAAGATTACACAATAGATGAAAAAGCTAATTCAGTTATGTTAACTGATGATGGTGTTTCAAAGGCAGAAAAAGCCTTTGGAATAGATAACTATGCTGATGCAGAACACTTAGAGTTACAACACTACATTACTCAAGCATTAAAAGCTAACTATGGAATGAAGAGAGATAAGGACTACATGGTTAAAGATGGTCAAGTAATTATAGTTGACGAATTTACAGGTAGACTTATGGAAGGAAGAAGATATTCAGATGGACTTCATCAAGCTATAGAAGCTAAAGAGGGAGTAAAAATAGAAAGAGAATCAAAAACATTAGCAACTATAACATTCCAAAACTACTTTAGAATGTATAGTAAGTTATCAGGTATGACAGGTACTGCTTTAACAGAAGAAAATGAATTTAGAGAAATTTATGCTTTAGATGTTATAGTTGTTCCTACTAATAAAGATATAGCTAGATTAGATAAGAGTGATTTAATTTATAAAAATACTAATGGAAAATATAATGCTATTATAGAAGATATAATAGAATGTAATAAAAAGGGTCAACCAGTTTTAGTTGGTACAGTAAGTATAGAAAAATCAGAATACTTATCTGCTTTATTAAAGAAAAGAGGCATCAAGCACAAAGTTTTAAACGCTAAATACCATGAACAAGAAGCAGAAATTATATCTCATGCTGGAGAATTAGGAAGTGTAACTATAGCTACTAATATGGCTGGTAGAGGTACAGATATTAAGTTAGGTGAAGGCGTTAAAGAAGTTGGCGGATTAAAGATAATAGGTACAGAAAGACACGAATCTAGAAGAATAGATAACCAATTAAGAGGTAGATCTGGTCGTCAAGGAGATGCTGGTGAATCTGTATTTTATATTTCTCTTGAAGATGATTTAATGAGAATATTTGGATCAGAGAGAATTCAGGGCTTAATGGATAAATTAGGCTTAGAAGATGATGAAGCTATTGATCATAAGATGGTAAGTAAGGCTATTGAAAATGCTCAAAAGAAGGTTGAAGGTAATAACTTTGATATCAGAAAGAACCTTATTGGTTATGATGATGTTATGAATATGCAAAGGGAAGTTATTTACAAACAAAGATCTGAAGTTCTTGAAGGAAAAGATTTAAAAGATCAAATTCAACAAATGGTTAAGGATATAGTTTCTGATGCAGTTAAGGCGCACTTAGAAAATGTAGATGGTAATTTTGAAGGTGAAGTAGAAAAGTTAATTCAATACTTAGAAGATATATGTTTACCTCATAAAAAGGTTAAGGTAGAAGATATAATAGATTTATCTAATGATAAAATTATAGAAAAATTATTAGATATATTAATGAAAGCTTATCATGAAAAAGAAGAAGAATTTGGTGAAGAACACTTTAGAGAAATAGAAAGAGTTATTCTTTTAAGAGTAGTTGATCAAAAGTGGATGGATCATATTGATAATATGGATCATTTAAAACAAGGTATTGGACTTAGAGCTTACAAGCAAATGGATCCAATTCAAGCATATCAAATGGAAGGTAGTGCTATGTTTGAAGAGATGATTCAAGGAATAAAGATAGATACAGTTAAGTTCTTATATCATATTCAAATTCAAAAAACAGTTGAAAGAGAAAGAGTTGCAGAAGAAACTTCAGCAAGCCATGGCGGAGATGAAGGAGATACTAAAAAGCAACCAGTTAGAAATGAAAACAAAGTAGGTAGAAATGACCTATGTCCATGTGGAAGTGGAAAGAAGTATAAGAACTGTTGTGGAAGAGAAGCATAAGGTGCTGTCGCACAATAAAAAATTAAGAATAAAGAATTAAAGAATTAATTTGTTCTAAATTACAAAAAATAAATTTAAGAGACTGTCTCATTAAAAAGAAATATCACAATATATTGATTTAAGGTTTAAAAATCAATATATTGTATATAAATTTTTTATTGAGATAGTCTCATATTCCTTAATTATTAATTGAAAAAAAGGTGTGATGATATGATAATTAGGCTAGAAGCAGAATTAGCTAAGCTTACAGATATTAAAAAGTTTATAGAAGAAATGAGGGCTTCTCTTTGACAAGGAAGCATTAGAAAAACAATTACAGGAATTAGAACTTAAAATGCAAGAACCAGATTTTTGGGATGATATAAAGAGAGCAGAAGAAGTTACTAAAGAAAGTAAAAGAATAAAAGATAAAATAGATAGTTTTGATAATCTAGTTAATAGAGTTGAAGATGTAGAAATACTGTCTGATTTAGTTGAAGAAGATGATGATGATTCAATTAATGAAGTTATAAGGGAAATTAGATCAATAGAAAAAGATGTAGAGGAATATAAAATAGAGCTTTTATTATCTGGCGAATACGATAGAAATGATGCTATTTTAACTTTACATGCAGGAGTTGGCGGTAGTGATGCTAATGATTGGACTGAAATGTTACTTAGAATGTATACTAGGTGGTGTGAAAAGAAAGGATTTTCTATTGAAACCATAGATTACCTTGAAGGTGATGAAGCAGGCATAAAAAGTGTTACTTTAAAAGTTAAGGGAGAATTTGCATATGGATATTTAAAAGCAGAAAAAGGGGTTCATAGATTAGTAAGAATATCTCCATTTAATGCAAACGGAAAAAGACAAACTTCTTTTGCATCTGTTGAAGTTTTACCTGAACTTACTAAGGATCAAGATATTGATATAAGAAGTGAAGATTTAAAAATAGATACTTATAGAGCAAGTGGAGCTGGTGGCCAGCATGTTAATAAAACAGAATCAGCCATAAGAATAACACATATTCCAACTGGGATTGTAGTTCAATGCCAAAGTGAGAGAAGTCAATTTTCTAATAGAGATACAGCAATGTCAATGCTGAAGTCAAAGCTTATAGAATTAAAAGAAAGAGCTCATAAGGAGAAAATTGAAGATTTAACTGGTGAACTTAAGGATATGGGCTGGGGCAGTCAGATAAGATCATATGTATTCCATCCATATAATATGGTTAAGGATCATAGAACAGGAGAAGAAACAGCAAACTTAAATGCGGTTATGAATGGAGAAATAGATAACTTTATAACTGCATACTTAAAAAATAATAAGTAATATATTTATAATTAGAAAATATAATATAAAAAATAATTAAAGGAAAGCTTTTTGCTTTCCTTTAATTATTTATCTTATCTTTTTTTTCTTAATATAAGTTATTATTGGGGAAGATACCAAGAATCCAAATAATATAGAGAAGATGAATAGAGATGTTTTACCATAGAAGAATTTTGTGACTAAAGTATATGAAGAATCAAAAATCTTATCTTCTATTACACTATAGGCGCTATCAATAGCATCTAAACTAATATACTCAACTTTATCGTTAGGAGTATGGATTTTACTTAAATCAGCATGACAAAAGCTTAGAGCTTCAATTCCTAGATCATTAAAACTTGCATGATCACTAGAATTTTCATATTTGACAACAGTATCAACGTTATTAGCTTTAGCAATTTTTTCTATTGATTCAAGTAGATTTGAAGACTTATCTTTATATGATGTTCCAACCATTAATGTAAGGGGGAAGCCTTCACTTCCAATCATGTCAAAATTTATTACTTCGGCACCTTTTAATTTATCTAAATTTTTTTCGGCAAAGTCTTTAGATCCTAGAAGGCCAAACTCTTCTGCATTCAAAGCAACAAAAATTATATCTCTCTTTGGTTTTCCATAAGTAGATAAAGATCTTTCAAGCTCTAATAAAAATGATGTACCAGATGCATTATCAAGTGCACCACCATAAGTGTTTTTAAGTACATCCGTTCCTAAATGATCAAAGTGAGCTGTTAGAACTAATGGTGGAAGAGAGTTAGAGGTTCCTTCTATAACTCCAACGACATTTGAAATTTCTTTTTCTTCAGTAGAAAAAGGAATGTTAATTGAAATGGTAGCACCATCTCTTAAAGAATCTAAAATCTTATTGTAGGTATCAGTATTTATTAATACCATCATATTATAAGGAAAATTACTTATAAAAGAACTTCTAAAAGAGAAATTATTATTAGGTGCTAGGTAAAATAGACAATTCCCCTTATCTGTAGACACTTCGATATAATTAGAAAAAACATTAACTTTATCTTCTTTTGAAAATGTCAAGTTGCTTGTTTTAAAGTTAATCATATCTTCTTTAAAATCAACACCGTATTTGAATTTTTCTTCAAATCCATCATCATAAGATATCTTTAGATAAGGAGAAGTATTGTTATTTACTGGAGAAGTAACTTTGAAGCTCTCTTTATAATTTTCATTTAAAGGAACGAGCTTATTATCTTGAAAGTTTTTTCTGATTAATTCTTCTACTAATAAATTTTCATTACTACCAGCTAGTCTACCTCCATAGGTGCCAGAAGATAATATTGCTATGCTTTCCTTTACATTATCAGCATTAAAAGGTGAATATGTAAAATTTGAAAATATTGATAGAGATAATAATAATATAGTAGAGATTAAAGAAACTGAATAAATTAATTTTTTTTTCATAAAAATACCTCAACAAATAGTTATATTTAATACTATTAATGAAGGCTTTAAAATATAACAAGTATTACATTTAATACTTAAGCTCTTTTATAAACAAGGTCAATGAAACTAAGAATTAGTGAAAATAACATGCATATATAAATAAATACATTTATTTGATTAGTGATGATTGAAAAAACACCACCAACTATGAAGCTAAAGAGTACTATACAATTTATAAATTTGGTTAACCCAGAATTACTTATAATTATTTCTTTAGTGGAAGAAATTAATATTAAAATTAATGTTAAAAAGTATAATATATATTTAAAAGTATTAGAGAACTCAATAATATAATATTGATTTAAAATAATAAAAACAATAAAGAAAACAAGTAGAATATTAATTATCTTATTTATAAATACTGAAAGTTTATTCATATACATCACCCTATTGTAAAATTTTTACAATTATAATTATATACTTAGTTTTACATAATATCAAGCTGATAATTTTATAAAAAAGGGAATTTGTATTATAATAATATCATTACGTAAATTTTTATTAGGAGGAAGCTTATGGTTGATATAGTAGGTAGATTATCCGAGGAACTTGGTATAAGTCTAAGTCAAGTTAATAATGTTATTTCATTACTTGATGATGGAAATACAGTTCCATTTATTTCTAGATATAGAAAGGAACAAACAGGAGCATTAAGCGATGAAGTTTTAAGAAAATTTCAAGAAAGATTAATTTATCTTAGAAATTTAAAGGAAAGAAAAGAAGATGTTTTAAGACTTATAGATGAACAAGGAAAGCTAACAGAGGAGATTCAAAAATCTTTAGAAAAAGCTATGACTTTAACAGAGGTGGAAGATATTTACAGACCTTATAAACAAAAAAAGAGAACTAGAGCAACAATAGCTTTAGAAAAGGGCTTAAAACCTCTTGCAGATATTATAATATCTGGGGAATTTAAAGGAGATATAAAAGAAGAAGCTTCAAAATTTGTAAATGAAGAAAAAAATGTAAATTCAGATGAAGAAGCTATAAATGGAGCTTTAGATATATTAGCTGAACAAATATCTGATGAGGCTAAATATAGAAAGTGGATAAGAAACTTAGTATTTAAAGAAGGTAAGATTGAGTCAAAGGGAGAAAGTGAAGAACATACACCTTTTGAGATGTATTATGAATATAGTGAAGAGGTATCCAAAATACCACCTCATAGAATTTTAGCTATAAATAGAGGGGAAAAAGAGAAAGTCCTAACTGTTAAAATAAATGTAAATGAAGATAAGATAATTAGTTATTTAGAAAATGAAATATTAAAAAATAATAATATAACTGATAAATATTTAAAGTCATCAATAAAAGACTCATTAAAGAGGCTGATATACCCATCTATTGAAAGAGAAGTTAGAAATGAGCTTACAGATAAAGGTGAAGAAGGAGCAATAAAGATCTTTAAGGAAAACTTAAAAGCCTTATTAATGCAACCACCTATTAAAGGAAAGGTAGTTATGGGATATGACCCTGGGTTTAGAACTGGTTGCAAAATTGCTGTATTAGATAATACAGGGAGATTTTTAGAAAATACAACTGTATACCCAACAGCTCCTCAAAATAGGGTTAAGGAAACTAAAGAAGTATTAATAAAGTTAATTAACAAACATAATGTTGAAGTTATTTCTTTAGGAAATGGAACTGCATCTAGAGAGTCAGAAGAAGTTATTTCAGAAGTTATTTCAGAAATTAAGAAAGAAAGTGGAAAAGAAGTGGCATATGTTATAGTTTCAGAAGCTGGTGCATCTGTTTATTCGGCATCTGAACTTGCAACTAAGGAGTATCCTGATTTAGATGTTACAGTTAGAGGAGCTATATCAATAGGTAGAAGATTACAAGATCCTATGGCAGAGTTAGTTAAAATAGATCCGAAGGCTTTAGGAGTTGGACAATATCAGCATGATGTTGCACCTAAGAGATTAGATGAATCTTTAACTGGTGTAGTTGAAGATTCTGTAAATAAGGTAGGAGTTGATCTAAATACTGCAACACCATCATTACTTACTTATATAGCAGGTATTAATTCAAGTATTGCAAATAATATAGTTATTTACAGAGATGAAGTTGGAGGATTTAAAAGTAGAAAGGAACTTTTAAAGGTTAAGAGGCTTGGGCAAAAGGCTTACGAGCAATGTGCTGGATTCTTAAGGGTTATGGAGAGCAATGAACCATTAGACAATACTTCAGTGCATCCAGAGTCTTATGAAGCTGCAAGAAATTTAATAGCACTACTTGGTTATAGTAATAGTGATCTAAAAGAAAACAATCTTAATGATATTGATGAAAGAGTGAAAGATAAAGGCATTAAAAATATTTCTAAAGCATTAGAAATAGGTGAGCTTACTTTAGAAGATATTATTAAAGAGCTTAAAAAGCCTGGAAGAGATATTAGAGAAGACATGCCAAAGCCTATCTTAAAAACAGGGGTAATAGATTTAAAAGATTTAAGTGAAGGCATGGTTCTTATGGGAACTGTAAGAAATGTATCAGACTTTGGAGCCTTTGTTGATATTGGAGTTCATCAAGATGGATTGGTGCACAAAAGCCAAATGGCAGATAGATTTGTAAAGCATCCATTAGATATTGTTAAAGTAGGGGATATAGTAAAAGTAAAGATACTTGAAGTAGATAGTAAAAGAAATAGAATATCTTTATCTATGAAAGGAATAAAAGAAGAAGATTGTTAAAAAATTACTTGTAAAAAATTAAAAATAGGAATATAATAAAATCATAAATAAATTATCTTCAGGGCGGGGCGTAATTCCCCACCGGCGGTATAGCCCGCGAGCTAAAGTTTAGCATGATTCGGTGAAACTCCGAGGCCGACAGTATAGTCTGGATGAAAGAAGGTAAGGTGTTAGGTATTGCTTAGTATGTAATTTAACTTAGCAAATCTTATTACTTATGATTATTCGCCCTGATGTAAATATACGTCAGGGTTTTTTATTTAATTAAGAAAAGAAAAAGTCATAAGATTCTAAGAAGTTTTGTTAAATTAATATCATTAGCAAGTAACTATCCCATGCCCCAGAGATAGCTTTTGGGAGGAGAAAAAAATGAATAATCAACAAAACAAAAACTTAAACAAACTTATAAAAATTGCTTTATTATCAGCAATAGCAGTAGTACTTATGTACTTCGATTTTGTAATTCCTTTTATACCTTTTGCATGGCTTAAAATTGATTTAAGTGATGTTCCAGCACTTATGGGAGCCTTTGCTTTTGGCCCTATGGCAGGTGTAGTAATAGAATTATTAAAAAATTTATTGATTCTAGTTGTAAAAGGATCAGAAACAATGCTTGTTGGTCAATTAGCAAACTTTATAGTAGGTTGTGCATTTGTAGTTCCAGCTGCATGGGTTTATCACAGGAACAAAAGCAAAAAAACAGCTTTACTTGGAATGTTATTAGGTACTATATGTATAGAAGTTGTAGGAATATTAGCTAATGTATATATATTATTACCTGTTTTCGGTATGGGAGATATGCCTAGAGAAGAGTTAATAAAATATGTAACTATAGGTTTAATACCATTAAATGGATTGAAATCTATATTAGTATCAGTAGTAACTTATGTATTATATAAGAGAGTTTCAGTATCTATATTCAAAGTAGATTCAAGATTTGATAGTAGAAGAAAAGAGAACCTAGGTTCAATTTAATAGATAGTTAAGATTTTAAAAGATAGGAATTAAATTTCTATCTTTTTTATTTTTTAGAAAATTATAAAAGGTTATTCCATGATAACCTGTTTATAATTTCCTTTTTTTATTATAAATTCTTAGTCATTAGTATAGCATCTTCTTTGTTATCTTCATAATAGCCTTTTCTAAGTCCATCAACGATAAATCCATATTTTTTATAGAGGTTTTGAGCAGCATAGTTTGAAGCTCGAACTTCTAAATTTATTAATGAACAATTTAAATCAGTACATAGATTAATTAAGGAATCAAGCAATTTAGCACCAATTCCTTGTTTCCTATAATCAGGATGAACAGCTATATTAGTGATACTTCCTTCACCTACAATTATCCATACACCTACAAAACCAACAACTAAGTTTAAATCTTCATTTCTTGCAACAATGTATTTTGCTAAGGGATTATTTAATTCACTTTTAATTGATTCTATACTCCAAGGCATGGAAAAGCAAGAGTTTGAAATATCGAAAACTCCATCAATATCTTTGTCAGACATCAAATTATAAGTTATTTTCATTTTTTAATGCTAACCTTTTTTCTAATTCTCTTTGAGCTTGAGGTTTCTTTAAGTAGAATGGAGCTGAGTTTAAGTCATCATGTTCATTATTTAATAACATTTTAATTCCTAATTCGCCTAAAGAAGAAGCTCTTATAATATTAAGATGATTTGGAGCAAATATTGCATTAGGGAAATTTTCTAATAAATAATCCTTATGCTTGTTTACTGCATCTCCAGTAAAAATAACTTTTTCTCCTTTTTCTTTTAATATATCAATTAATTCATCTAATTCTAAAGCTGAGTAATCAATTAATTTTTCTAAATTCCCATTATTTCCTTTATAAAGGCAAGTATAAACACTGCTTCTTAATGCATCCATCATAGGACATATAATGCCATCAAAATTGACTAAAGAATAAGCAAGAGCATCTAAACTAGAGATACTTATATAAGGCTTGTTTGAACCAAGGCTTAAGCCTTTAACTGTAGCCATACCAATTCTTAATCCTGTAAATGAACCAGGACCTTTTGAAACAACAAAACCATCTACATCATCTATGTCAAGGCTTGAATCCTTTAACAACTTGTCAACCATATCCATAATTAAAGTTGAGTGTTCTAACTTATTATTTATTGTGTATTCTGCTATTAAATTTTTTTCGTCTAAAAGAGCAGCAGTAGCAACTTTTGAGGCTGAATCTATACTTAAAACTATCATAAGCTTAACTCCTTTATATAATTGTATCTTTCTCCATAAGGAGTAATGGTTATTTTTCTAAAATTTTCACCTTTAGATAAATCTTTTTCTATTAGAATATGAATATATTCATCAGGTAATATTTCTTCTATGTAATTAGCCCATTCAATTATAGATACTCCATCTGAAAATATATAATCATCGAAACCTATAGCATAAATTTCATCAGGATCGCTTACTCTATATACGTCAAAATGATATAATTTTAATCTTCCAGAATCATATTCATTAACTATAGTAAAAGTTGGACTAGTTATATGCTCATTTATATCTAAACCTTTGGCTATTCCTTTAGTTATATGAGTTTTTCCAGTTCCTAAGTCTCCAGTTAAACATACAATATCACCAGATTTTAATAATTTACCAATGTTATAGCCAAGTTTGGTGGTTTCTTCTATATCTTTAACATAAAAATGCATATGGAATCTCCTTTCTAAATACTATATATTAATATATATTCTATCCAAAATGAAGAAAAAAAGAAAGTTAAAACATAGATATATATTTCATATTTTTTATATATGTAATAAATTTGTAATTTTCTTTTAGAAATGATAAGATATTATGAAGATAGAAAAATTATTTATGCTTCCTGGAGGAAAGTATTATGAAGAAGTTAACATATGCATTGGTTATTTTTACTTCTATTTTATTTTTAGGATTAACCTTTTCTTATAATCCATTAATGGCAAATCCAACAGATGAGTTCGATGAAGAAAAGGAAGTTTATTTAAACATATTAACTGTAAATAAGGAAGCCTATAAGATGACGAAGGCCTTAGTAGGAAATAGGCATAATGTAGAGTACTTATTTAATAACGAAAAAGAAGTTAGTGAATTTAAGATAAATGATAATGTTATAGATAATATATTAAATATGGATTTATTTATATATAATGGATTAGGTTACGAACCTTGGATAAGTGAAGTTGTAGATAGTGCTAAAAATTCAAGCGTAGGCATTATTAATATGAGTAGAGGAATAAGGACTATTACAAAGGATTTATCTGCACAATATCAAGAAAATCCATATTATTTATTAGGTTTTAATGAATATAAAATAGCTTTATATAATATAAAAACAGCTTTACAAGAAAGAGACATAAAAAACAGAAGTTATTATGAAGATAATTATAATAATTTAGTTAAAGAGTTAGATGAATTCTTAAGCAAATCAAAAGAAGAGATAAATTCTTATAAAGATTATAGTATAGTTACTAATACAGATAAGTTTGATTATTTATTTAGAGATTTAGGAATCCAAGCAATTAAGATTAAAGATAACAAAGAAGAAATTAGTAAAGATGAAGTAGATAAAGTTATATTTATTTATGATAAAGATAATGAAAATATAGATTACCTAAAGAATAAAATGAAAAATGAATATATTTATGTTGGACTAAGCTCTGAGGAAGATACAGATATATTAACTAAGAATGTTACAGATATAATTGAAGCTATAAAAATTAAAAATAATAATAATGGTTGATTTTTATTTATACATAAGATATAATAGTTATTGTCGCAAAGGGGTATAGCTCAATTGGTAGAGTGGCGGTCTCCAAAACCGTAGGTTGTGGGTTCGATCCCTACTGCCCCTGCCAAAAACCAGTAATTTTAGATTACTGGTTTTTTTATGTTTAGAGGAAATTATAAACAGGTTACCCTGTGAATAATATTTTTATTTTTAAAATATATGATTATATTTTACTTATTTGTGTTATTATGTAATTAAGTTTTTATTGACAAGAGTAAAATTAACATGATAGAATAATTTTTGTCAAAGGGGTATAGCTCAATTGGTAGAGTAGCGGTCTCCAAAACCGTTGGTTGTGGGTTCGATTCCTACTGCCCCTGCCATGCTAAATAAAAGGCTAAAAACATAGAGTTTTTAGCCTTTTATTTATTATTTAAAATATTGTATAGTTTATTTATAATTATTTTAGTATTTATTCAGAGTAAAAATTATTAAGCACAAAGATAAATCATCATTATTTAATAGGTTATGAGAGGGAAAATATGAATAGTATAACAAAGAAGATATTCATTAGTTTGTTAATTGTTGTATTTATAAGTAATATTATTTGTATAAAGACTAATGCTATAGTTAACAACAAAAATAATATTAATTTTAAAAGAATAACTATAGAAGATGGAATGTCACAGGCTACAGCTCAATATTTATTTCAAGATAGTAAGGGATATATGTGGATAGCTACATCGGATGGACTAAACAGATATAATGGAAGAGAATTTGAAATTTATAGGTATAGGAAAGATGAGATAGGTAGTATAAGTGGAAACTATATTACTGCTGTAACTGAAGATGAGTATGGGGATATATGGGTTGGAACATCTAGAGGATTAAATAGAATAAATACTAAAACTAAAGAAGTGGAAGTTTATTTTCCTGGAGTAAATGGATGTAATTTGTCTGATCATAATATTACTGAAATTTTAATAGATTCAGATAATAATATATATATAGCAACTACAGATGGAGTAAATTTATATGATAAAAAAAATAATAACTTTATAAGAGTTTATGATAATAAGCATGGAGATAATAGTTTAACTAGTCAGTTTATATATAGTATAGTAGAAGATAAAAATAAAGACTTATGGATAGGTACAGAAGAAGGATTAAATAAAGTTAATAGAAAAACTAATGAAATAACTAATTATTATGCAGATGGATTAAGTACTTCTATTACTGATAATTTTATATATAAACTTTATGTAGATGATTTAAATAATTTATGGATAGGGACAGATAGTGGTGGATTAAATAAATTAAATATTGATGCTAACACTATGGATTTTTATGTTAATGATCCAGAGAATGATAAATCCATAGCTGGAAATTCAATTAGAGCTATATTAAAAGATAGTAATGATATTATTTGGATAGCTACTAATAATGGTTTAAGTAGACTAGATGAGAAAAGTAATAGTTTTACTAATTATACATCTAAAATATATGACACTCAAAGTTTAGTGAGTAATAATGTATTAAGCTTATTTGAAGATAATTCAGGTTCAATTTGGGTTGGGACTTATGATGGAATAAGTATCTTTAATATCCAAGACTCTTTTATAAATTATAAAAAGGATCCTTTTGATAGCAACTCAATAAGCGATAACATGATGGCAGGAATATATAAAGATAAAGATGGGCTTTTGTGGGTTGGAACAGTTCATGATGGCTTAAATGTAATAAATAGAGAAAATAATGCCATATATAAGTATAAAAGTTCTGATAATGATAATTCCTTAAGCAATGATAATATAAGAGATATTACAGGAATTGACAATGAAATCTGGATTGCTACTGAAAATGGGCTCACAAAATATGATAAAAATACTAATAAATTCACAAAGTATTTCAATGAAAATGATAAATCTTTAAGTTCTAATGATGTTAGAGGATTATATATAGATAGTGATGGGATTTTATGGATAGCCACTAGAGATGGAATTTTTAGCTTTGACAGAAAAGATATATTTAAATCATATAAAGAATTATTTTCAGAGAATGGTATATCTGAAACTATTTTTTCAGATATAACTGAGGATAATGAAGGAATAATATGGATAGGTTCTTCAATAGATGGAGGATTAATTAAGCTAAATAAACATACCAATGAAGTAACTACATATAGAAATGATGAAGATAATGAAAATAGTATAAGTTTTAATATAATAAAATCTATTGCAGTTGATGAAGAAAATAATATTTGGATAGGAACTCAATATGGATTAAATAAGTTTAATAGAGAAGATGAAACTTTTACAAGATATACAGAAAGTGATGGATTATCCAATAACTTTATTTATGGAATTTTAATAGATGAAGAAAATGATTTATGGATAAGTACTAACTATGGAATATCTAAATACGATGTAAGTAATAATAAGTTTATAAATTATGATGTTACAGATGGATTACAAGGAAATGAATTTAATGGGTATTCATATTATAAATCAGAAGATGGAGAGATGTTCTTTGGAGGTATTAATGGGTTTACTGCATTTTATCCTAAAGATTTAAAAGATAAGAGCTTTATACCTGATGTTGTAGTAGATAGTATATATAGTGACGAAAATGAAATATTAGATTTAGATAATATTTCAATAAGTTATAAGAATAATAATATACGTTTTAACTTTTTTATGCCTGATTATAGAAATGTTAAGAAAATTCAATATGCATATAAATTAGTTGGATTAGATAGTGATTGGTTTTTCTCGGAAAATAGAAATTATGCTAATTATACTAATTTAGAAGCTGGAGATTATACATTTCTAGTAAAAGCCAGGAATTCTACAGGGGAATGGAGTGAAGAGACAAGTATAAAATTTACAGTTGGAGTAGCACCTTTAAAAAGTCCAGTAGCCTATGTGATTTATGGATTACTGTTATTTATATTAATCTATATCATATGGAATAGAGTAAAAATATTAGATAGCTTAGTTGAGCAAAGGACTACTGAATTAAACAATAAGCTAAAGGAAAACAAAGATTTATATGATAAATTAATAAAAAATGAAAAATATAAAAATAATTATTTTATAAATTTATCACATGAGCTTAGAACTCCACTAAATGTTATTATTTCTGTAGAACAACTTATATCTAAATTAAATGAAGATGAAAGCAATTTATCTAAGGAAAAATTAGATTATTATATGGGTACTTTAAGAAGAAACTCAGGTAGATTATTAAATCTAATTAATAATATAATAGATACATCTAAAATAGAATCTGGTTCTTACAAATTACGAATAGAAGAAAATGATATAGTTTATCTAGTTGAAGAGGTAGCATTATCAATGAAAGATCTTGTTGAATCTAAAGGGATAGAATTAATTGTAGATCCAGAAATAGAAGAGAAAGTTATAGAATGTGATGCTTCTGAAATAGAAAAATGTGTAGTAAACTTAGTTGCTAATGCTATAAAATTTACTGAAAGTGGAGGTAAAATAGAAGTTAAAATAGTTGATCTTGGAGATTATGTGAGAATATCTGTTGAAGATAATGGAATTGGAATAGATAGAAAGTATCATGAAGCTATCTTCGATAGATTTGGTCAAGCTTATGCAAATGTATCAGAAGAATATGGTGGAAGCGGACTTGGATTAACTTTAACTAAACAGCTAGTTACACTTCATAATGGTAGAATTTATGTTGAAAGTGAAATTAATAATGGAAGTAAGTTTATAATAGTTTTACCTGTTAAACATGAGTAGACTGTAACTGTTGACAGTAGTTGTTTACAATGATATTATATATTTACTAAGTATATGGATTGTTACTGGAGTGCAGGTAATACCTAAATTGGAATAGATAATCTACTCCAATTTAGGTTTTTTATTTTCCAAGGTAAGGAGAATTGTTAAGATGATAGTAGAAAAAGTATTGAACAATAATGTAGTTGTATCAATAGATCCGAATACTAAAAAAGAAGTAATTATAATGGGTTCAGGAATTGCCTTTAATAAGAAGGTTGGTCAGGAAATAGAGGAAGATAAAATTGAAAAAATATTTGTTGTAGATGATAAGGGTATGGGAAATAAGCTTAAAAAGCTAATAAATCAAATACCAGATGGAATATTTCAATTGGCACATGAAATCATCTCTTATGCATCTAAGAAGCTAAATAGAAAACTAGATAAGCAAATATATATTTCTTTAGCTGATCATATAGCCTTTGCAATAAAAAGGTATAAAAATAATATTCAAATCAAAAATGATCTATTAGATGAAATTAGAAGGATACATAGAGAAGAATTTTCTGTAGCTGTATGGGCTGTAGCATATATTAATAAAAGACTTAAGATAAATTTACCGGAGGATGAGGCAGCTTTTATTGCACTACATTTAGTAAATGCAAGTTATCAAGAAACTTCAAAAGAATCTGTAATTGCAACTAATATAATTAAGGGTATTTTAAATATTATTAGATATTATTATTCAATAGAATTTAATGAGGAAGATTTAAATTATGATAGATTATTAACTCATTTAAAGTATTTTGCAAAGAGAGTAGTAACTAATAATCAAAATAAAAGTACTGATAGTGAATTTATAGATTTAGCTAAAAGAAGCTATCCAGAAGCCTATGATTGTGCTCAAAGAGTAAAGTCATATATTGAAGGAAATTATGATTACATAGTAAATGAAGATGAAATAGTTTATTTAACTATGCATATTCATAGAGTTATTTCTGTATTAAGAAATAGTAAAATCTAGAAGTATTTTTTTACTAGACTTAAGTTTATTTAGCTTAAGTCTTTATTTAAATTAAAGCCTATTTTGAGGATGTTGGAGGAAAAATGGATATCAGTACATTATTAAAAAAGTCTTTTGGAGTTTTACAAAGAATAGGTAAATCTTTAACATTACCTATAGCATTACTACCAGTTGCTGGTTTATTAATGGGGATTGGAACACTATTTAGCAACCAAGATATATTAAATACTTTTCCTATTTTAGCTGGAGAAAGATTTCGATTAATAGCTAATATAGTATCTTCAGCAGGAAGTATTATATTTGATAACTTACCATTATTATTTGCTGTAGGAGTAGCTATTGGAATGTCATCAGGAGATGGAGTTGCTGCATTAGCTGCTATAGTGGGCTTCTTAATTATGAATATTACATTAGGGGTAATGGTAGGCATAGACTTAACTCAAGTTGAAAGAAATCCAATGTATACAATGGTTCTTGGAATACCAACATTACATACTGGAGTTTTTGGAGGAATTCTTATTGGGGTTATATCAGCTATAATATTTGATAAATTTCATAATATAAATCTTCCTGAATATTTAGGGTTTTTTTCAGGAAAAAGATTTGTTCCAATTGTAGCAGCTTTATCTGGAGTTTTTTTAGGTGTTATAATGGCTTTAGTTTGGCCTTTTATTCAAAAATTCTTATTAGAATTTTCAAGGAGTATGATAAGTACAAATGAAACTTTAGCAGCATTTATATTTGGTACTATAGAGAGGGCACTAGTTCCTTTTGGATTGCATCATATTTGGTATGCACCATTTTGGTATCAATTTGGAGAATATATTAACTCAGCAGGTCAATTAGTAATAGGAGATCAATCAATATTTTTTTCCCAGCTTAAAGATGGAGTTCCATTTACTGCAGGTACATTCATGACAGGAAAGTTTCCTTTTATGATGTTTGGTGTTCCAGCAGCAGCTCTTGCTATGTATCATGAAGCGGATGAAGGCAAAAAGAAATTAGTAGCCGGTATTTTATTTTCAGGTGCATTAACTTCTTTCTTAACTGGAATTACAGAACCAGTTGAATTCTTGTTTTTATTTGTAGCTCCTGTTTTGTTTGGTATTCACTGTATTTTTGCAGGTTTATCATTTATGGTAATGCAAATTTTAAATGTGAAAGTAGGCTTAACATTTTCAGGAGGATTAATAGATTTTATACTCTTTGGAGTTATACCAAATAGAACTAGCTGGTGGTGGGCTATTATAGTAGGAATAGCCTTTTCCATAATATATTACTTTGGATTTAGATATTTTATAAGAAAGTTTGATTTGAAAACACCAGGAAGAGAAGAGGAAGAAGCTAAAATAAATATTGACATTTCTAATGAGAATATTGCTTACGAAATTTTGGATGCCTTTGGTGGTGCTAAAAATATTAAGTACTTAGATTCTTGTATAACTAGATTAAGAGTAACAGTTAAAAATTTTTCAAAAGTAAATAAAGAAAAATTAAAATATTTAGGTGCTGTTGATTTAATGATAATAGGGAATAATATTCAAGCTATATTTGGACCACAATCGGATATACTTAAAGATCAAATTAAACATATTATTGATGGAAAAGAAATAGTACTAAAGAAGAAAAAGAAAGTTGAAGAAATAACAAGAGGAATTAATACTGAATATTCAATAGACATACCTATTTCAGGCAAGTTGTTAAGACTTGAAGAAGTACCAGATGAAATATTTTCTATGAAATTAATTGGTGACGGATTTGCTATTAATCCAACTGATAAATTGTTAAGGTCTCCAGTAAAAGGAATGGTACTTACTTTATCTAAAGAAAGACATTCTATTACTATTAGAACCTTAGAGGGATATGATATTTTAATGCATATTGGAATAGATAGTCTTAAATTAAGAGGAGAAGGTTTTGTATCCTTTGTTGAAGAGGGAGATATAGTAAATGAAGGGGATTTATTAATTGAATTTCCTTTAGAGGTTTTAAGAGAAAAGGCTAAATCCCCAATAACTCCAATTATATTTAAAGGGTTAGAAAAGGATAAATATATATTCTTTGAGAATAAAACAGAAGTAGAGGCTGGCGAAAAAAATAAGGTTAATATACACAAGGCATTAAAAGAATAATATAATAAAGATAGAGTAATAATTATTACAGAAATCAACCAGGAGGTGATTTAGTATTAAAAAGGAAGAAGTAGTTTATAATTTTTATACTAAGGGAGAAGAAATTGCAAATGCTGTAACTCATGGAGTAGGAGCCATACTATCAATTATAGGTAGTATATTTTTAATTATAGCTACAACAAAAACAAAAAATAATTATGCAATTTTAGGAGTTTGGATTTACTGTATTTCATTAATAATATTATATTTAGGATCTACACTGTATCATAGTATTCCTGGAAAGTTAGCAAAAAAAATATTAAGGATACTAGATCATTCATCTATTTATTTACTGATAGCTGGAACATATACACCTATAATTTTAATTTTGATGAATACTGATAAAAAATCTATTAATATACTTATAGCTATCTGGGTAATTGCAGCTTTAGGGATGGTTTTTAAAGCTTTTTGGGTAGATAGGTTCGGAGCTTTTTCAACTATATTATATATATTATTAGGATGGGCAATTGTAATAAATATAAAAACAGTATTACTTTTAGTACCTTCAAATATATTAATGTTTGTGGTTTTAGGAGGAGTTGCATATACTGTGGGATGTATTTTTTTTGCAGTAGATAAAATGCCATATAATCATTTTATTTGGCATCTATTTGTAATGGCTGGAAGTGCTTTGCATTATGTTGCAATATTATTAGGAATATTTTATATATCTTAAAAAAATAAAAAAAGTAGTAACTTAACCATGAATTTCTAGGAATATAAAGACCAGCTATGGTTAAGATAATAGTGTAAACATTAAAGCTTTAAAATGAGAGAGAGTTCCATTTAAAAGCGAGTTTATAAAACCAACAGCCAAAGGAGGAATTACAAATGGCAAAAACATTAGTTCCAGAAGCAAAAAATGGATTAAGTAAATTTAAAAATGAGGTTGCATCAGAGTTAGGAGTTCCATTTAGTGATTATAATGGAAACTTGACTTCAAAACAATGTGGTTCCGTTGGTGGCGAAATGGTAAAAAGAATGGTGGAACAATACGAACATTCAATAAAGTAGCCACAGCAACGAACAACTGAAGGTAAGACAAACAGGATGGATATACCGCCAAAGAATATAGTAGTTGCACCGTTCTAAAAAGGGAGAAACCTAATTGAAATGAAAATTTAATTTTTATTTCAATGGGTTTCTTTCTTTTTACTTTGGGGGAAATTTATAAACATATTAGCATATAAGTAAAAGTATTATTGAGGAAAGTAAAGAAATATAAGTTTAATTTGAAATAATAAATATAAATGGAGAAAAATAAAAATAGCAAATTTAAATGTACTAGTGTACTATTTAATTAATACACTAGTACTGTATAGAAAGGAGATAAAATTATGGTTATTGAATTAAATTCAAAAGAACCTATATATCTTCAAATAATTGCGTATATGAAAAAGAAAATAGTTTCTGGAGAATTAAAAGGGGGAGAAAGGATTTTGTCTGTTAGAGAATATGCAAGTGAGATAAAAGTTAATCCTAATACTATTCAAAAGGTTTACTCTGAACTTGAAAATCAAGGGCTAATATATACTCAAAGAGGTATTGGAAAATTTGTAACAGAAGATGAAGAAAAAATTACTGCTTTAAGAGAAGAATTATTTAATGAAACGATAGATAAATTTATTGAGGACTCAAAGGCACTGGGTTTTAGAAAAGAAAGTATATTAGCAATTATATCAGAGAGATATAAGGAGGGGGAAAATGAATAATCTATTAGAGGTAAGAAACCTATATAAAAGTATAAAAGGAAAAGAGATATTAAGAGGAGTAAGTTTTAATTTAGAAAAGGGAAAAGTTCTAGGTATTATGGGGCCTAATGGACAAGGAAAAACTACTTTATTAAATGTTATAGAGGGATTTTTAAGAATAGATAATGGGGAAATAAAGCTAGATGGAAGCAATATAGGATATGTAACTAAAGGTGAGATATCTTATTTACAAGATATAAATATATTTCATAGGTCTATGAGAATTAGAGATGCCATAAGTCTATATTCTGACTTCTTTAAGGATTTTGATAAAGATAAAATGGATAGTTATTTAGAATTTATGAATTTAGATAGAGATTCAAAAATAAAAGATTTATCAAAGGGAATGATGGAGAAGTTTAATTTATCTTTAACATTAAGTAGAAAAGCAAAACTTTTCTTGTTAGATGAACCTATTTCAGGAGTTGATCCTGTTTCCAGAGAAAAGATACTAGATGCAATTTTAGAAAATTTATCTGAAGATAGTTCAATGATTATAACAACTCACTATATAGGTGAACTTGAAAGAATATTTGATGAAGTATTATTTTTAGGTGATGGTAAGGTTATAGAGTCTGGGGATGCTGAAGAATTAAGAGAAAAGTATAGTGCATCTATTGATGAAATATATAGAAAAATATTTGCTGAATAATAATGGGGAGGGAAATTATGAATAATGTTATTAAGATTTTAAAATATAATTTGGGTAAATATCATACAGGGAGTAGTAAGATATTATATATAATTGGATTTACTTTTTTAGTTATTAATACTCTTGCAACTTTTATTAGAATACCAATGATAAGTGAGCTTATGTCATTATTAGATATAGCTTTTATTTCTACTTTTTTAGGGCTAAATTTTATTGCATCAATAATAAGATTTGTAAAACAAATTTCTAAGGAAAAGGGAAGATTATTATTTACACTTCCAGTTAAATCATCTGAGTTTTTTGTAGCTAAGATTTTAGAATTTATTATAATACAAGGGGCTATAGTTATTGTCACATATATACTTTCATTACTTTCAGGAAATTCTTTGGTAGAGTTAATAAGACTATCATCTACTACAATTATGTATGGTACTATAATTGCATATGTTATAGTGATATCTTTTATTGTAATATTTGTATCTTATATAAAAAATATAGCATTAAGCTTAGTAGCAGTTGTAATTGGTGGATCTGCGATATCTGGGGTAGTAGAACGAATTATTCAATTAGTTACTAATTTCTTTCCATATTTCTATATTCAAATAGGGAGTTTTATGAAATTTGATATAATTTATTCTATTTTAGGATTAGGGTGGATTATTTTTCTTGTATATATAGCGATTTATCATTTAGAGAGAAAATTAGATATAATTTAGGGGGGAATAAAATGAAAAAAACTTTTAAGGTAATAATGGCTTTAACACTAACTACTATGCTTTCAGGATGTGGTATAAAGTTCGGAGTTGAAAGTAGAAATAATAATTGGGGAACATGGATTTTTAACGATGATGATAATGATTCAAATGATTCAAGTTATTCTTCAGAAAATGTAAATATATCAGAATCAATAGATGAAATTACAAGTTTAGATATTAATATAGATGTAAGTAATGTTGATATTGAGTATTATGATGGAGATAATTTAGAGATATCTGGGGTTTTGAGTAAGTATTCTAGAGGGATAAATACAAAAAAAAGATCTGAAAAACTTATAATAAATGAAGATTCAAAACAAGATATAAATATAAATAGTGATAATTCTAGTGAATTAGAAATAAAGATTCCAAGAAATTTTAATGGAGATTTAGAGTTTAACTTTGGAGTTGCTGAATGTGAAATTCATGACTTAGAATTGAATAATATAGTAATAAATGGTGGAGTTGGTTCATTATCATTAGAAGAAGTATCCTTTAATAAATTAGTTTTAAAAAGTGGAGTTGGAGAAGTTTCTTTAGAAACTGAAAAGAAAACAGGAGATATTACAGTAGAAGGTGGAATGGGTGAGATAAATATTGCTTTAGGAGACATAAATGGTAATTTAAAATTAGATGGTGGTATGGGAAGTACAACTATAAAAGTTCCTGTTAATGCGCCAATAAATATAAACTCTGATTCTGGCTTTGGAGATACTAAAATAAGTGCCAAAACAGCAAGTGAAACAAAATATAATTTTGATATTACAGTAGGTATGGGATCAATAGAAGTTACTAATTAATTTCTTCAGTATAGAAGAGAATAGATATCATATGAAGATGATTTGAAAAGAGAAGATAGTTAAATGAATTAAAAATAAATAGAGTAAGTTTCATAATTCTGAATGAAATGAAGAATTATGAAATTTAATTTTAAAGTGTGATATGTAAGAGAATATGACTTAGTGCAAAGGGACTGAATAATCAACATTACATATCACACTTTATTGTTGTATAAGCAATTGAAAAATGATAAAATAGAACAAAAGTTCGCAAGGTAATAAAGGTGATAATATGAAAAAAATTAAGATATTACAAGCAGGAGATTTACATTTTGATACTCCTTTTAAAGATTTAAATAAAAATATAGCGTTAATAAGCAAAGAAGAGTTATTAGAGGTTTTTAGTAAGATAATAGACATTGCTATGGAAAATTCTGTTGATATATTATTATTAACTGGGGATATCTTTGATAATTTAACTGTTAATAAAAAGACTTTAATTTTTATTAAGAATCAAATAGAAAAAATTAATAATATAAGAGTATTTATATCACCTGGAAATCATGATCCTTATAATGAAAAATCTTTTTATAAAATGATAAATTGGCCAGATAATGTTTATATTTTTAAAGGAAATTTAGAATCTGTAGTTATAGAAGAATTAAAAACAGTAGTATTTGGATCAGCTTTTAATGAACATCATGTAAGGAAGGGTATGTTAAAGAATATCACTGTTAATAATGACTATATTAATATTATGACAATTCATGGTGATATTTCTAATACTGATGAAGGAAATGATTATAATCCAATTACTTTAAAGGACATAGGTAGTAGTGGATTGGATTATATAGCTATTGGTCATAGACATAATTTTAGTGGGATATTGAGAGAAAATAATACATATTATGCTTATGCTGGCTGTCCACAAGGAAGAGGCTTTGATGAATTGGATAATAAAGGAATTATAATCGGGGAAATATCTAAAGGAGCTGTTGATTTAAGTTTTCATAGAACTTCAAAAAGAAATTATTATGTAAAAGAAATAGATATAAGCAATTCAGTAAGTTATGAAGATATTAAACTAAAGATAATATCTTCTCTCAATGAAGAAGAAAGGAAAAATAATTTATATAAGATCATATTAAAAGGAGAAATAGAGCCCTTTATAAATCTTAAAGAAGATGTAATTTTAGATAAAGTAAAAGATGACTTCTATTTTGTAAAGGTTATTGATAAAACAGAAGTAAAATTAGACTTTGATAAAATATCAAAAGATTACTCAATTAAAGGGGTTTATGCAAAAAAACTATTAGAAAAAATGGAAGAGGAAGATTGTAATAAAGAGCTTTTGAAAATGGCTTTAAAATTAGGAATACAATGTTTATCCTACGAGGAAGTGAATTTAAATGATTATAAATAAAATTAATATAATTTCCTTTGCAGGTCTAAAGGATAAGGTAATTGAATTAGAAGATAAAGTTAATTTAATATATGGAGAAAATGAAAAAGGTAAAAGTACAATACAAAACTTTATTAGAATCTGGCTATATGGCATGAGTTCTAAGAGAACTAAGGATATAAAGAGTAATGATAGACTGAGATTTACTCCAATAGATGGAGAAAAAATAAGGGGAGAGCTTTATGTTACTCATAATTCTAGAAGTTATATAATTAGAAGAAGTTTCGGAGCCGCTAGAAAGGAAGATACGTCAGAAATCTTGGATGCAGAAACTGGAGAAGAAGTATTAGAAATACCTAAGGATGAACCAGGAAGGTATTTTTTTAATGTTAATGCAGCTACTTTTTTTAAGACATTATTTATAAACCAGCTAGGGGTAGCAATATCTAAAGATAAGGAAGAAGAGATTATAGATAAGGCAGCTAACCTTCTCAATAGTGATAGTGAAAGTGTATCTATACAGAAATCCTTAGAAAAACTAGAAGGAATTAAAAAATCTATAACTACGCCTAGAAAAACAGGAGAATTAGATATATTAAGAAATAGACTTGATGATTTAAATCAAGAAAGATATGAAGGATATAAATTATCAGAAGAAAATATAGATAAAGAGCATGATTTAATATCTTTAAGAGAAAAGAGTAGTGAGTTAAGAACAGAGATTAAGAACTTAGATATTTATAAAAAATATTTAAAGAAATCTAAGCTTCAAAAAGAATATGAAGAAATAACTGAATATCTAAGAAAGAGGGAGGAGCTAAAGAAAAAAGAAAGATATATTGAAGAAAGTATATCATCAAGGAATGGAATTATAGATGAAGTCTTATTAAATGATATTAAAGATGAAAACTCCCTTTATTTTAGTCTTTTAGATATGAGGTCTGAAGAAGAAAAAAGTTTAAATAAAAGTAGGGAAATTTACTTAGCTAAAAGAGAAAACTATGAGGAGTTACTTTTTATTGAAGATTTATCTAGTGAAGAGAAAAATAGATTTATAAAAGCGGTAATGGAGAGAGAAAGTTTAAGCGAAAAAATTAATACTTATGAGGAATTGACAAAGGAGATATCATTAATTAAAGATGATATTTCTAAGAAGGGAAAATTCATAGGTAGTGCAATAAATTTTAAAGATATAAGAGAAGAAATAGGAGTATTATTAACAAAATACGGAGATAAGCTAAAGGAGTTAAAATTCAGAGCAGAAGGATATTCAAATAAATCTCAGATGGAAATTAAGGAATTAGAGAAGAAATTTAAGTTCTTTAGTATTGCTTGTATTATATCTTTCATTGTGTTATTAGCATCAATTGTATTATATAGAGAAGCTTTAGTGGCAATTGTAGTTGTAGCGGCAGTAGCTTTTTTATTAGCATATAAAACTATATCATTAAAAATTGAAATCGGAAGTGGAAGCAAATCTTCATTAAATATAAAAGATTTAGAGGAAGAAATAAGAAATATAGAAAAGGAAATATTTAAACATACTAAATTAGTTGAAGCAAAATCTTATGAGGACTTTATAAGAAAATTAAAGCTTTTTGATGATTTTAATATTTATGTAGATAAACAAAATATGAAAATATCAGAAAAAGAAGCACAAATAAAGTTTTTAAATATTGATGTAGTCAAAGAAAATTATAGAATTAATGAAGAATGTATAAATAAGATTTTAAATTTAGCTAATAGTGAAGATATTAATAAGGTCTTATTAATGCTTTCAAGGTATGAAGAAATTAATAAGGAAGTTTTAGCTTTAAAAATAGATATTGAAAAGGAAGAAAAGTCTATAGAAAAGTTAAATAATGAGTTAAGAATTAGAGAAAAGAGGATAAGAGAAAAATTAGAATTTATAGGTCTAGAGGATATTGATCTTTATGAATTAGAGGAAAAATTATTTGAGATTAAGGAAAAAATTAAACAAAAAGATGAAATTCTAAAGACTTTAGAAAATATAGAAGGAGCATATAAGGCTTTAACTAAGGATAAGGATATAGAAGCTATAAAGGAAGACTTAAAAGATATAATTAATGAAAATATTAATTACAGTTATTCTTCAGAAGAGGAAATAGATAATCAAGTTTCGTTAAAGTCTCATGAATTAATAGAAGTTGAAAAAGAAATTAAAGATGTAGAAAATCATTTAAATAATAGATTTATAGGAAAGAGAACTATTCCTCAAATAGAAGAGGAGCTTGAGGCTGTTAAAGAAAAAATAAGTAAACTTGAACTTCTTCTAAAAGCAACAGAAATTGCTATAGATAATATGAATGAAGCTATTAGAGAAGTTAGAGGAAATTTTGGGAATATATTAAATTCAACTGTAATAGATTATTTTAAAGATTTAACTAATAAGGAATATGATGATGTTATGGTGTCTGATTCTTATGATATGAAGGTAAGGAAGGGAAAAGAGATTCTTCCTGGAGCTATATTAAGTAATGGAGCAAATGACCAATTGTATTTATCTTTAAGGTTAGCTTTTATAAATATGATTTATAGGGGGATGGAGGTTCCAGTTATATTAGATGATGCCTTCGTTCAATATGATGATATTAGGACAGAAAAAGCCTTGAAATTATTAATAAGAACGGATTTTAGTCAACTTCTTATTTTTACATGCCAATTAAGAGAAGAAAATATATTTAATAATAAAAATATAGATTTTAATTATATAAATTTGTAATAATGTTAATAATAGTATTGACAAGATAAATTACAGACTATAAAATAATACCTATGAATAATGCAAATCATTTGCAAAAACGAGGTGTAATAATGAAGAAAAAATTAATAAGTTTTGGACTTATATTAGGTATATTAGTATCTTTTTCAGGTTGTGTAAGTAAGAATTCAGAAGAGGATAAAGGAGAAAAACTAAGAGTAGGAGTTACTATTAGTCCATTAAAGGATTTCGCAGAAACTATAGGTGGAGATAAAGTAGATGTATTTTCAATAATACCTGATGGTAGTGATGCTCATAGTTTTGATCCAAAGCCAAAGGATTTAAATAATTTAATAAGCTCAGATATGTTTGTTTATAATGGACTTGGTATGGAAGAATGGATAGATTCTGTTTTAGGAACTGTTGAAGGAAAAGATGTAAAAGTCGTAGAAGCAAGTCAAGGCATAGATGCAATTAACGTGTCAGAAGAAGAACTTGATGATCATGATCATGAAGAAGATGATGAACACGATCATGATCATGGAGGAAAAGATCCACATACTTGGTTAAGCTTAACTGATGCTATTATAGAAGCAGAGAACATAAAAAATGCTTTTGTTGAAGTAGATCCAGATAATAAGGATTATTATGAAGCAAACTTCGAACAATTAAAGAATGATTTCAATACTTTATATGATGAATATGTAAATAAGTTTAAAAATCTAACTAATAAGGATTTTGTTACTGGACATGCTGCCTTTGGATACCTATGCAGAGATTTTGGACTAACTCAAAAAAGTATAGCGGATGTTTTCGGTGAGGGAGAATTAACACCTAAGAATTTAGAAGCGTTAATAAACTATTGTAAAGAAAATGGAGTAAAAACAGTATTTAGTGAATCTACTGCAAGTGAAAAGGAAGCAGAGACTTTAGCTAAGGAAGTTGGAGCACAAGTAGTAAAAATTTATAGTTTAGAAACTAAAGAAGATAATATGAGTTATTTAGATGGAATGAAGTATAACTTAGAAACTATCTATAATGAGTTAAGTAAATAAAATAATAAATAATTTTTGTAAGTTAAGAATGAGAAATTTATATAGAAGTTTTCAATATAATGAGACTTTAACAATAAATTTTCATTCTTAATTTTTTTTAGCAATAAATAGTATATTTCTTTATTAATTTTAATGGTAAAATAACTAAGTAAGGTGGTGTATATATGAATAGGGCGTTAAAGTTTTATGAAGATGAAATTTCTAAAAATGAAGATAGAATAAAAGACTTAAATAAAATTATTAATATAATTTCAATTATAAGATTAGGAATAGTATTATTAGTTATAGCTATTGGATATTATTTTTTTAAAACAGAAAATATAGTTTTATTAATTTTATCTATAGTAATAGGTTTAGCTTTTTTTCTTATTATTGCTATTTTTCATAATAAAAAGATAAGAGATAAAAAAGAATCACAATTAATTATTTCAATTAACAGAAGAGGAATAGATAGAATTAATGGGAATTTTAAAAATGTAGAAGATAAGGGAGAAGAGTTTTTAGATGAAAAACATCCATTTACTAGTGACTTAGATGTATTTGGTAGAAATTCCTTATTTCAAATGATAAATTCTACTAAAACTAAATTTGGTAGAGAAAAACTAAGTGAAATACTTTCATTAAAAGATATACCTAGTAAAGATGAAATAGTAAAGAAACAAGAAGCTATTAAGGAATTAGGAGAAAAAGTTAAGTGGAGACAAGAGCTAGAAGTAAAGTCAACACTTAAGAAAAGTGGTTTAAAAGATATAGATAAATTATTAGAGTGGGCAAATTCCAAAGGGGAAATTAAACCTATATTTAAAATTGTTCCATATTTATTTATAGCTCTTACTATTATATCAATAGTATTAGTTACTCTTAGAATTTTACCTATAACATATTTAATATTAGTATTTATGATTAATTACGTAGTAGTTAAAGTTCTTACTAAAGACTTATCAGAAGTAATTTCACTATTTGATAGTCATAAAAAAGATATAGAGGCATATACGAATTTGCTAAGTTTAATGAATGAAGAAGAATTTAATTCAGAATTATTAAAAGATTTAAAAGCAAAGCTTATAGATGGTAATAAAAGCGCTATTAAAGAAATGCAAGCATTGAAGTCATTAGTAGATTGGTTAGGAGATAGTACTGGAAATGCATACTATTTACTTTTAAATGTAACTATATTGTCAGATACTTTTATTTTAAGAAATCTAGAAGAATGGAGAAGCTTAAATGGAAGTAAATTAAAAGGATGGCTTGAAGTTATGGGAGAAATTGAAGCTTTAGCTAGTATTTCGAATTTAGCATTTGATTTTGATAGTTGGTGCTATCCAGAAATATATAATGAGGATAAGGTAGAGGGGATAGAGGTTGCCCATCCTATGCTAGGAGTAAAGGCAGTTTCCAATAGTTTTGAATTAAATAAAAAAGAAGGTATTACAAGGAAGGTAGCTTTAATTACAGGATCAAATATGTCAGGTAAGAGCACTTTTTTAAGAACAATAGGTATAAATTTACTATTAAGTTATATTGGAGCTCCAGTTTGTGCTAAAAGCTTTAGTTGTAGTATTTTTAGTATTTATACATGTATGAGAACTAAAGATAATTTAGAGGAAAGTATTTCTTCTTTCTATGCTGAGATTTTAAGAATAAAAATATTAATTGAAGCTGCTAAAAAAGGAGAAAAGGTATTTTTCTTATTAGATGAGATATTTAAAGGAACTAATTCAAGAGATAGACATGAAGGTGCTAAGGTGCTTATAAATCAGCTTGTTAATAATGGAGCTATGGGATTAGTTTCAACCCATGATTTAGAACTTTGCGATTTAGAACAAACTAGAAATTGGATTAAAAACTACAATTTCCAAGAATACTATAAGGATAGTAAGATTAAGTTTGATTATAAACTTAGAGAAGGAAAGAGTAAAACACAAAATGCAGTTCATTTAATGAAGCTTGCAGGAATAAATTTTGATGAAAACTCCTAATGGAGTTTTTTTCTTTTTGACTATTATTTACAATAATAGTAGTGAAAAATTTCATAAAAAATGGCATAATATATTTAAGAGAATAAAGTAGTGAGAGGTATGAAATGTCATTTATAATAATTGATTTAGAGTTTAATAATTTAGAAGGCATACATAAATATTATCCTAATATCCTTAAGGATTACCCAAGCCTTGAAAGTATTGATTTAGATAATGAAATAATAGAAATAGGTGCCATAAAATTAGATAATTACATGAAGCCGTTAAAAGAGTTTAAAACGTATATCAAGCCATCAGTTATTCCAGTTTTAAATCCTAAAATATCAGAAATAACCAATATTACAGAAAAGGACTTAGAAAATGGACTATCATTTCAAGAAGGTATGGATGAGTTATCAAAGATTATTGATGATGGTGATATAATATGCTCTTGGGCAAAGGACGATATTATTGAGATAATAAGTAATGCAATATATTATAAATATGAAAATTTAAGCTGGTTAAAAAATTATTTAGATTTACAAGAATATTCTACTAAGATTCTAGCTAAGAAAAAATCTCTAAGTTTAAAAAATGCATTAGAAGAATTAAAGATAAAGGTTGACAATAGTAAGTTACATGATGCGTTAAATGATGCAGTTTATACATCCGAAGTATTTAGGAGAATATATAATTCTAGAGTATTAAAGAATTATATTATTAAGGATATATATAATATGCCAGCAATGGAGGTTAAGAATTTAAGCGAATACAAATTGGATAAAGAAAAAATAAATTGTAAATGTCCAAAATGCAATATAAAAATAGATTTAGAATATGATTTTGTTCCAATGAAATGGAGGTTTTTATCTCTTGGTAAATGTCCAAAATGTGATAATAAAGTAATAGATGAAGTTATAGTTAAGAAAACCTTCAGTGGAGAAGAAGTATATAATGAAGTTTCCACCATAATAGACGAAATAGAATATATGAATTATAGTTATAAAATCAAAAAAATGGATAATAAATTAATTAAGTATTAAAATTCTTATATTCTAAAACAATTACATTCTAGATATGATAAAATATATATGTGACTTGATTTATAATTGAAGTATGGGGGAAAGAGACATTATGAATATAGCATTTTTTTTAACACCTAAAAATGAGGTGATATATGAATATCTAGATTCCACTATGAGACAAGTTATTGAGAAGATGGAGCATCATGGATATACAGCTATTCCATTAATAGATAAAGAAGGTAAATATGTTGGAACATTAACTGAAGGGGATTTACTTTGGAAACTTAAAAATACTCCTGATTTAAACTTTAGAAATACTGAAAATGTAAGAGTACATGATATATCAAGAAAAAGAAAACATAAAAGTGTTTCAATAAGTGCTGATGTTGAAAGCTTAATATCTTTAGCTACCAGTCAAAATTTCGTACCTGTTGTAGATGATGAAGGAATTTTTATTGGAATAATTAAGAGAAGTGATATAATTAATTATTGTTATAGCGAAATGAAAAAGAAAGAAATAGTATAAAATATAAGATAAAAGGAGGATTATTATGTTAGTAGTTATTTCTCCTGCAAAAACATTAGATTTTGAAGAAAAAGATAGTAACTTACCTATGAGTGAACCTAGATTCTTAGATAAGTCGCAGGAAATAATAGATGAAATTGTTAATTACGATAGTTATTCTTTAGAGAAGCTTATGAAAATAAGTACAAAATTAGCTATATTAAATAGAGATAGATTTCAAAAATGGACTAAAAGTTTAGATACTTCAAAGCAAGCAATTCTTGCTTTTAGAGGTGATGTTTATAGGGGAATGGATGTAGGAAGCTTATCACATTCAGAGTTTTTCTATGCCAATGAACATTTAAGAATATTATCAGGATTATATGGAGTTTTAAGACCTTTTGATGGAATTAATGAATATAGACTTGAAATGGGAACTAAGTTAAAGGTGAATGGATTAAAAGATCTTTATGAATTTTGGGATACTACATTAGAAGAAAGCTTAATAGAAGAATTAAAGTCTCATAAAAATAAGACCATAATTAATTTAGCATCATATGAATACTTTAAATCTATAGAAGGTTTAATAAAAAGTGATAAGGTAAATGTAGTAACTCCTATATTTAAAGAGTTAAGAGGAGACGAATACAAGATTATAACCTTCAATGCTAAAAAGGCTAGAGGGATTATGACTAGATATATAATACAAAATGAAATTGAAGATATTGAAGATATTAAGAAGCTGGATGTAGATGGATATTTGTTTAATGAAGAGATGTCTACAGAAAAGGAATTAGTATTTATAAGATAAAAATGTTATCCTGTGAATAACGTTTTATAATTTTCATCATTCAGTTTTTAGAAGTAAATATGTTGTGTTAGGGCGACTTGGATCTTGAGACGGAGCCACTAATATAACATATTTACTTCTCTTTTTATTTTTTATCACATAAAACTAAACAGAATGTAGCTATAGGACCAAGTAGTAATGATAATAGAAACCAATTCAATCCTGATCTATTTTTACCTTGTGCAATTCCTGCATTAATCAAGGCCAATGTTCCAAAGCCAACATAAAATTCATTTGTCATAATAATTTTTATCCCCCAATATTGATATAATAGCATAAACTAATATAGCTATTATTTATAAAACTGCTTTTAGTAGTTTTTACTCCGATTATTCATTTTTAATTGTACGAACGCACTTATTAGCTTTGTTCATAGGTTTCAACTATAAGATTGAATTCTTCCTCATCTGTAATTTCACCAAAATCATCAGATGAAATTCCAGGATAATAGTATAGGAGAAGCTTATCATTACTATCTAGTAAATTTTCAAGAGCTATATAAAGCTTATCTTCAACACAGTTTTCAAGTGTTGCAAGCACTTTATATCTGCTAGATTTTCCGGTGTTATTATTAGTTAAATCTAAAATGAAGTTTTTATGAAAACGAACATTTAACTTAGATTTATCACAAGATTTTATATATGAATTTACTTTACATCCGCTACAGCTTTTAAAATCACATTCTTTTATACAATTAAGACAAGAACATTTGGAACAATTTTCAAATTGAATAAAATCATCTGAATTATCACTTTTATATTGTTCTAATTTTAATATACTATCATCTTTTTTAAAAAAATTAAATTTTTTATTTTTACTAGAGTACTCAGCATCATTAAGCATTTCTATATATTTTTTTAATATAGGAAGTTTCGAATAATACTTTCTTCTCTTTAATATATTTGAATCCAGAAATGGAGAAATCTCACTTATTGCATAAGTAATTTCAGTATAAGTCTTTCCAATAGTATCCCTTTCAGTATTTATAAAATCTATAGTATTAGACATTCAATCACCTAATTATTATTATTTTTATACTTTTCAAGCTCTAAGTCTAAATCAACAGTATCTAAAGCTTCAAATTCACTTTCAAATGTATTTACATCTCTAAGTTCGTTTAAACCATGAGCTAAAGCTTCATGTTTTTGAATTTTTCTTTCTATACTATCTATTTCAATAGAATTTGATTTAGTTTGAACATTTGCAAGAACTTCGTTCACCTTTTGACTAGCTTTAGCATTACTGTATCTAGCAGCAGCTTCATCTCTATAGCTTCTAGTTTTATTTATTTCCGCTTCTAAAGCAGCAAGATTTTTCTTAATTGTATCGGCTTGATGTCTTGCATTTTCATAACTAGTCTTTAAGCTTTCTAACTTCTTCTCAGATTCTATTTTTCTTGCTAAAGCTCTTTTAGCTAGGTCTTCATTATTTTTAGATAAAGCTAATTTTACTTTATCTTCAAAATCCTTAACCTCTACTTCACAAGATTCCATTTGCTTTTTTATTTCGTGAGCATTTCCAATTATTTGAGCAGAGTTTAATTTTGCAGAGTTTAATTGCTTTTCCATATCTCTAATTTTTTGATCTAATAATTCTATTGGATTTTCCATTTCATCTAAAGTTGAATTAACTTTTGATTTTAACATGTTTGACATTCTTGTAAATATACCCATATAAGTATCCTCCTAAATTAATATTTTCTATTCTTTAAATAAATTCTTATTACAGCAACTATAATTACGAATACTATTCCTATGAATAATATGGAACCAAGGGATATACCCATTCCCCCCATACCAAAGCCAAAACTTCGCATAGAGGATAAGCCATATAATATATCTCCTAATGAGGATCCACCATAGTCATCATAATTATCATAGCTACTCGATTGATCGTTGTAATCTTTATCTTGGGTTGTATTATCATTATCTGTAGTGCTATAAGAGCCAGAGGAAAATCCCTTCGATGTTCCAGATTTACCTTTATCTACATCACTACTATAGGATCCACTTTTAAAGCTTCCAGAATTGCTACTAGAGCTACTTTGACTGGAACTACTTGAACTACTAGAACTATTTGAAGAACTAGAGCTGCCACTGCTATAGGATCCACTTTTAAAACTACTAGAAGACTTATAAATATTTGATTTTCCACCACTTGATTTAAAACTACTAGAGCTTTTAGAACTACTAGAACTCTTGAATCCACTAGAACTTTTAAAACTACTTGATGTTTTAGTCTTAGCTGATACTATAGTTTCACCATGAGTAATTGTATCAAAAATAGGAACAGTATCTATAAGAAAACTAGAAGTTAAAAAAATAAAGGTTAAAAATACACTAAATATTATTTTTTTACTGTTATTTCTTTTTATAAAATTCACCTCCAAGAAAAGATTATAATTTATTTTATATAAAAAATATAAAATATTCAAAACTCATTTATGGTTAAAAGTTAGTAAAAAATTTAAAAATTAGATAAGCAACTAATAATCACTAGATATACCGTAATATATCTCTTATTTACTAGCTACAATTACATTATAATAAGGTATTACATAACTTATAGTCTATATCTGTTTAATATAATAATTATAACACAATTAATTTTACTAATAATTAATATAAAGTTAATATTATAAAAACTTGTAATCAATATCACATTCAACTAAAATTATAGTAGAGTACAACATATTTTAAGGAGTGAAATACATGACAAATCAGAATTTTGAAGGAACTATGGGAGACTTATTAAAGGATTTTGACGTTAAGAGAATAAGAACTGGAGATATATTAGACGGAGAAGTTATTGATGTTAATGATAAAGAAGTTATGGTTAATATTAATTATGCCTTTGATGGACTTATTGAAAAAGAAGAACTAACAAATATGGATAAAGACCCTAGAGAGGTTGTTAATATAGGAGATAAAATTAAGGTTTATGTTTTATCGCCAAATGACGGAGAAGGATATGTTCAATTATCAAGAGTAAAAGCTTTAGAGATTACTGAAAAAGAAGATATTAAAAAAGCTTTTGATAATGAAGAAGTTATTAAGGTTTATATAAAGGAAGAAGTTAAAGGTGGATTAGTTGCTTACTATGGAAATATTAGAGTATTTATACCAGCTTCTTTAGCTTCAAGAGAAAGAATTAATTTATCTGATTTAATTAGAAAAGAATTAGAAGTTAAAATAATTGAATTAGATTTTAAATCAAGAAAAATAGTAGCTTCAAGAAGAGTAATTGAAGATGAAATATTTGAAAATAATAAAAAAGAATCATGGAAATCAATTAAGTCTGGTGAAAAGAGATCAGGTATTGTTAAAAAGATTATTAGAGCTGGCGCGCTAGTTGATATTGGAGGCGTAACTGGATTAATTCACTTAAATGATTTATCTTGGGGAAGAGTTCATAGAGCTGAAGATGTAGTTAAAGAAGGAGATAAGGTTGAAGTATTCGTTGGAGAAGTAGATACTAAAAATGAAAGAGTATCTTTAATCTTAAAGGATATTAATGAAGATCCTTGGACTAAATATGGAGATGCCTTAAAACTTGGGGGAGTTTTAGATGGAAAGGTAGTTAATTTATTAAAGTTTGGTGCCTTTGTAGAATTATTCCCTGGAGTTGAAGGGTTAGTTCATATAAATGAAATATCAGAAGAAAACATAGCTAAGCCATCAGATGTATTAACTTTAGGTCAAAAAGTAAAAGTAAAAGTATTAGATGTTGATAAAGTAAATAAGAAAATTTCTTTAACTATAAAAGATGCTGAAGAGAAATCTAAAGAATATTTACAATACAATGATACAGATGAAGGAGTATCATTAGGAGACTTATTTAAAGGATTATTCTAATAATAAAAAGTTAGTAATGAAAAAAATTAAAAGATAAAATTATTAAAGGAACTCACCTTATGCTGAGTTCCTTTAATTTTTATAATTAATTTAAAAAACTTAAATCTTTATACAATCTTAATGTCATCTTAATTAATCCTAACACCATCTTAATATTAATCCTAATATAATTTAAGGCATAAGGGGGGACAAGGATGTCAGTAATTATTATTCTTATAGGTTTAGTAGCTTTATCATTATTTGTTTATTTAACTTATATTTTATTAAGAGGTGAAAAGGAATGATTAACTCAATAATACAGTATTCACTATATTTAGGGATATTAATTATACTAGCTATTCCATTAGGAAATTATATTGGAAAAGTAATGAATGGTGAGAAAACATTTTTAAGCAGGATATTAAATCCTGTAGAAAGTTTTATATATAAAACAATTAATATAGATAAGAATGAAGAGATGGATTGGAAAAGATATGCAAAATCTGTATTAGCTTTTAGCTTAATAGGATTTATAATTTTATTTTTATTGCAAATATTTCAAGGAATTCTTCCTTTAAATCCAGAAGGTGTTAATGGAATAAGCTTAGATTTAAGTTTTAATACTGCATCTAGTTTTATAAGTAATACTAATTGGCAAGCTTATTCAGGAGAGAGCCAATTAAGTTATCTTACTCAAATGATTGGATTAACTGTTCAAAACTTTGTATCTGCAGCAACAGGCATAGCAGTTTTATTTGCACTTATAAGAGGGTTTACTAGAGTAAAAGAAAAGACTATAGGTAATTTTTGGGTGGACGCAACCAGAAGTATAGTTCATATTTTAATGCCTTTATCAATAGTGGTTTCATTATTAATAGTTTCTCAGGGAGTTGTACAAAATTTTTCATCATATAAAGAAGTAGATTTATTACAACCTATAACTCTTGAAGATGGAACAGTAATAACCAAACAAGTTATACCACAGGGGCCAGCAGCTAGCCAAATTGCAATTAAACAATTAGGAACTAACGGAGGGGGATTTTTTGGTGTAAACTCAGCTCATCCTTTTGAAAATCCAACACCTTTTAGTAATTTAGTAGAAATGATATCTATTTTATTAATACCAGCAGCGTTATGTTTTACTTTTGGAAGAAATATAAAGGATAAAAGACAAGGAAGAGCAATATTTATTTCTATGTTTTTAATGCTGATTATAGCACTTGGAGTGATAGCGGTAAATGAAGCAAAAGGAACACCACAGCTTGCTCAAAATGGAGCTGTAAATATATCATCAATAAATCAAGCTGGTGGTAATATGGAGGGAAAAGAAGCTAGATTTGGTATAGCATCTTCATCAACTTGGGCAGCCTTTACAACAGCAGCTTCTAATGGCTCAGTTAATTCTATGCATGATAGCTATACACCTCTAGGTGGAATGGTAACTATGTTATTAATGCAATTAGGAGAAGTCATATTTGGGGGAGTTGGATGTGGACTATATGGAATGTTAGCCTTTGCAATAATAGCAGTTTTTATAGCAGGACTTATGGTTGGAAGAACTCCAGAATATTTAGGAAAGAAAATAGAGCCTTTTGAAATGAAAATGGCTATGTTAGTTTGTCTTGCAACACCAATAGCTACATTAATAGGTAGTGGAATTGCTTCTTTAGTACCAAGTGTAGCTAATAGCCTTACTAATAGTGGAGCTCATGGTTTTTCAGAAGTGTTGTATGCATATTCATCAGCAGGTGGAAATAATGGTTCATCATTTGCAGGATTTCAAGCAAATACAGTTTTTATAAATATTAGTTTAGGTTTAATGATGTTATTTGTAAGGTTTGTACCTATGTTAGGAACTCTTGCTATTGCAGGATCTTTAGTTCAAAAGAAAAAAGTAGCAGTTGGGGTAGGAACATTACCAACCCATAATGCTTTATTTATAGGGTTATTAATATTTATTGTTCTTTTAGTAGGTGCTTTAAGCTTTTTTCCAGCACTTGCATTAGGACCAATAGCAGAATTTTTTCAGTCAATAGGATAGAAGGAGGAAGTTAAATGAGAGAGAATAAAGGTTTTTTATCTGATAAAAAAATATTAAAAAGAGCCATTAAAGATTCATTTATAAAATTGAATCCAAGAACACAAAAAGAAAATCCAGTAATGTTTATAGTATATATAGCTTCTATCTTAACAACAATTTTATACCTTTTAGCTTTATTAGGAATTAAAGATAATTCACCAAGTTTTATTTTAGAAATAGCAGTGTTACTTTGGTTTACAGTTATATTTGCAAATTTTGCAGAAGCTATTGCTGAAGGAAGAGGAAAAGCTCAGGCTGATGCACTACGTTCAGCTAAAAAAGATGTATTAGCAAATAAGATTCCATCTATAGAAGAAAGAGAAAATATAAAAAAAGTAAATTCAACTGAACTTAAAAAAGGAGATATTATTATTGTCTTTTCAGGAGAACAAATTCCAGCTGATGGAGATGTTATAGATGGAGCGGCTTCAGTAGATGAAAGTGCAATTACAGGAGAATCAGCTCCAGTTATTCGTGAAAGCGGTGGTGATAGAAGTGCAGTTACAGGCGGAACTACAGTAATATCAGATTGGTTAATTATTAAAGTAAGCAACGATCCTGGTGAAAGTTTTATGGATAAAATGATAGCTATGGTAGAGGGGGCAGCTAGAAAGAAAACACCAAATGAAAAAGCTTTAGAAATACTTTTAGTTTCTCTGACAATAATATTCCTTATAGTAACAGTTTCCTTATACACTTATTCTGAATTTATTTCTAGTGAGGCAGGTAAGATAAATAGTACATCTATAACTTCATTAATAGCTTTATTAGTTTGCTTAGCTCCAACAACCATAGGAGCATTATTATCTGCCATTGGAATTGCAGGAATGAGTAGGCTAAATCAAGCGAATGTACTTTCTATGAGTGGTAGAGCTATTGAGGCTGCTGGTGATGTAGATATATTAATGTTAGATAAGACAGGAACTATAACACTTGGAAATAGACAAGCTACCGAATTTATACCTGTAGATGGAGTTGATATAAAAGAATTAGCAGATGCAGCACAATTATCTTCTATTGCAGATGAAACTCCAGAAGGAAGAAGTATAGTAATTTTAGCAAAAAATCAATTTGGAATTAGAGGAAGAGATATGAGTACTTTAAATGCTAAATTTATTGAATTTACTGCTAAAACTAGAATGAGTGGAGTAGATTTTAATGGTAATGAAATAAGAAAGGGAGCTTCAGATGCAGTCAAAAACTATATTTTGAAAAATGGAGGATATTTTTCTAAAGAATGTGAAGAAAAGGTTAAGGAAGTTGCAACAATTGGGGGAACTCCATTAGTAGTTGCTAAAAATAATAAGGTATTAGGAATAATACATTTAAAGGATATAGTTAAAAAGGGTGTAAAAGAAAAATTTGCAGATCTTAGAAAAATGGGAATTAAAACAATAATGATTACAGGTGATAATCCGTTGACAGCAGCAGCAATAGCAGCAGAGGCTGGAGTTGATGATTTCTTAGCAGAAGCAACTCCAGAAGGAAAACTAAATATGATAAGAGATTTTCAAAAGAAAGGTCACTTAGTTGCAATGACTGGAGATGGTACTAATGATGCACCAGCCCTAGCACAAGCAGATGTGGCTGTTGCCATGAATACAGGAACACAAGCAGCAAAAGAGGCTGGTAATATGGTGGATTTAGATTCATCACCTACTAAACTTATTGAAATAGTTAGAATAGGAAAACAGCTTTTAATGACAAGAGGTGCATTAACTACATTTAGTATTGCAAATGATATAGCAAAATATTTTGCCATAATACCACCTTTATTTATTGGACTTTATCCAGAATTACAAAAGTTAAATGTAATGGGATTAAGTAGTCCTGAAAGTGCAATATTATCAGCAGTTATTTATAATGCGTTAATTATAATAGCACTTATACCTTTAGCATTAAAGGGTGTAAAATACAGAGAAGTTCCAGCTAATAAATTATTATCAAGAAATTTATTAGTATATGGATTAGGAGGAATAATAGCTCCATTTATAGCAATTAAGCTTATAGATATTATAATAACTGCCATTGGTTTAGTGTAGGAGGAATAGTTATGAAGATTATTGGAAAGGCATTTAAGTTTATACTAGTTTTTACTTTAATTTGTGGTTTAATATATCCAACTTTTATAACAGGAATTTCACAAATTTTATTTAAGGATAAGGCAAATGGTAGTATTATAGAAATAGATGGGAAAGTCTATGGAAGTACTTTGCTAGCACAAGAGTTTACTGGAAATGAATATATGTGGGGACGCGTTATGAATTTAGATACTACTACTTATAAAAATGAAGATGGAGAAATTCTAATGTATTCAACACCATCAAACTTAAGTCCAGCAAGCGATGACTATGAAAAGATAATAAAAGAAAGAATTAATAAAATTAAAGAAGCAAATCCTGATAAAAAAGATGAAGCTATTCCAGTAGATTTAGTTACAGCTTCAGGAAGTGGACTTGATCCACATATTTCATTAGAAGCAGCAGAGTATCAAGTGGATAGAATAGCTAAAAGTCGTAATATAAGCAATGAAGAAGTTGAGGATATTATTAAAAAGTATACTAAAGGGAGAGCTTTTGGTATATTTGGAGAAGAAACAGTTAATGTTTTAGAGGTTAATTTAGCTTTAGATGGGATATTAAAATAATGAGGTGCTAATTTTATGGAAAATCGTCCTAATCCTGATGAATTATTAAGAGAGATAAATGAAAATGAAGAAAAAAATAAAAAAGGAAAACTTAAAATATTTTTTGGTTATGCAGCTGGGGTAGGTAAGACTTATGCAATGCTAGATGCTGCTCATTCTGCTAAGAAGGCTGGCATCGATGTTATAGTTGGATATATAGAACCTCATGCAAGACCAGAAACACTAGCTCTTTTAAATGGATTAGAGGTTTTACGAAATTTAGAAGTTGAATATAAAGGTATAGTTTTAAAGGAATTTGATTTAGATGGAGCTTTAAAAAGAAAACCAGAATTAATATTAGTAGATGAGCTTGCACATACAAATGCTCATGGACTAAGGCATAAAAAACGATATAGTGATATAGAAGAACTTTTAAACGCAGGCATTGATGTTTATACAACAGTAAATGTACAGCATATAGAAAGTCTTAATGATATAGTTGCATCAATTACTCATGTAGTAGTAAATGAAAGAGTTCCAGATAGAATTTTTAATGATGCATCTCAAGTTGAACTTATAGATATTGAACCTTCTGATTTAATGAAAAGATTAAATTTGGGGAAGATATACAAAAATGAACAAGCAAAAAAAGCATTAGATAACTTCTTTATTAGAGAAAATCTAGTAGCTTTACGTGAAATAGCATTAAGAGAAACTGCAGATAGAGTTAATAAGGAAGTGAATATTAACAAGATTTATAGTAAAAATATATATCACACTAATGAGCATATATTAGTATGCTTAAGTTCAGCTCCATCTAATGCCAGAGTTATAAGAGCTGCTGCCAGAATGGCAGATGCATTTAGTGCAGAGTTTACAGCTTTATTTGTAGAAACTAAATCATCTAAAGATTTAGGAGAAAAGAATATTCAGAATTTAAGAAAAAACTTAAAGCTAGCAGAGGAGTTAGGAGCTAATATAGAGACTGTATATGGAGATGATGTACCTTATCAGGTATCTGAATATTCCAAGTTAAGTGGTGTGTCTAAGATTATAATTGGTAGAACTAAAAGAAGAAAAAAGTTTTTATTATCTAAGCTTAGCTATGTAGATAGAATTATGGAATTAACGCCAGATATAGATATCTATGTTATACCAGATAATGAGGAGACTATAGATAAAAGAAAATATGGAATAAAATGCATTAATATTTCATTTTCAGATACTATAAAAACCTTAGGGATATTACTTGGAGCTGTAATAATTGGTTTAATATTATATAACTTAGGATTTAGTGAATCCAATATAATTACAGTATTTATACTAGGAGTATTATTAATATCAAATAAGACTAGTGGATATATTTATGGTGGTTTTGCTTCCTTAGCTAGTGTAGTACTATTTAATTTATTGTATACAGATCCAAGGTTTTCACTTAATTTCTATAATCCAGGGTATTTAGTTACATTTGTAATAATGATGACTTCTGCATTAGTTACAAGTACATTGACTAATAAAGTTAAATATCAAGCAAATGTATCAGCAGTAATTGCAAACAGAACTAATATATTACTAGAAGCAAGTAGAGATTTAGAAAGAAGCAATAATTTAGCAGATATTATATTAACAGCTCAACGACAATTGTATAAATTTTTAAAAAAACCAATTATAATTTACCAAGTTGAAAACGAGGATATAAAAAGTATTTATAATTATAAGTATGATGATGGTAGTGAGATAGATAGAGAATATGCAAGTGAAGATGAAAAGGGAGTAGTTGCTTGGACTATAAAAAATAAAAAAAGAGCAGGAGCAAATACAGACACAATTCCAGGAGCAAAGGCAATGTATATTCCTCTTGTTGGACAAGAAAATGTTATGGCTGTAATTGGAATAGTAATGGGAGAAAATGAAGTAATAGATAGTAGTGAAAAATCATTATTAGAGGCTATGATAAGTCAGATATCTTTTGCAATAGAAAAGTATAATTTAAATGAATCTAAGAAAAATGCTTTAATGCAAGCTGAAAATGAAAGATTTAGAGCTAACTTATTAAGAGCTGTGTCTCATGATTTAAGAACACCACTTACTAGTATATCTGGAAGTGCTAGTTCAATATTAAATAATAATTTTGATGAAGAAACAAAAAGAAAATTGACATTAGACATTTATGATGATTCTATTTGGTTAATAAATCTAGTTGAAAATTTATTATCAGTATCTAGATTAGATAATGGAAATGTAAAATTAAATACAGAGCCTCAGTTAATAGAAGAGATAATAAATGAAGCTCTTCAACATGTTAATCGTAAGATTTCTGACTATGATGTCAAGATTAATATTAAAGATGATTTATTATTAGTAGATGTAGATGTAAGATTAATAGTGCAAGTTATGATAAATATAATAGATAATGCTATTAAATATACTGAAATAGGAACTGAAATAAGAATAGATGTTTTTACTAAAGGTAAAAAGGTTATAGTAGAAGTTATAGATAATGGTATAGGTATTAATAAGCAGGATCAGGAATGTATATTTGATATGTTCTTTACTATTAAAGGTAATAAAGTTGATAGTAGAAGGGGATTGGGTTTAGGACTTGCTTTATGTAAGTCAATAATAAATGCTCATGGTGGGGAAATTTATGTTAGAAATAATTATCCTCATGGAACAGTAATAGGATTTACACTATCAAAGGTGGAGGTTAATAATGAAAGAATCAATTTTGGTAATTGAAGATGATAAAGCAATAAGAAATTTTATGCATGCAACTCTAGAAGTTCATTCTTACAATTGTTTTGTGGCAGAAAACGGAAATCAGGGAATAATTCTTGCTACATCACATAAACCGGATATTATTATATTAGACTTAGGTCTTCCAGATATAGATGGGGTTAATATAATAAAAAAAATTAGAACCTGGTCTAATTGTCCAATAATAGTTGTTAGTGCTAGAAGTGAAGATAAAGATAAAATTGAAGCCTTAGATTCTGGAGCTGATGATTATTTAACTAAGCCTTTTAGTGTAGATGAATTACTAGCAAGAATAAGGGTTGCTATTCGTAAAATGAATTATGATAATACAAAAAAAGAAGAAAGTAGTGAATTTATAAATGGAGATTTAAGAATAGACTATGCATCGGGATGTGTATTTATTGAAAATGAAGAAACTCACTTAACTCCAATAGAATATAAATTACTATGTTTATTAGCAAAAAATGTAGGGAAGGTATTAACTCATACTTATATATTAAAAGAGATTTGGGGAGTAGCATATGAAAGTGATATACCATCATTAAGGGTTTTTATGGCTACGTTAAGAAAAAAGATAGAAAAAAATTGTGAGAAAAATACTTATATACAGACTCATATAGGGGTTGGATATAGGCTTGTTAGGATTCAAGATTAATACACTTACTTCTATCTAAACTTTGAACACTTTAATTATTTTGTTAAAGTTGAATTTAGCGTAATTGAAAAGCCAATGATTTATGATCATTGGCTTTTGTTCACTAGAGTTTTCTAAAGTCATGAAATTATTCCCCATTAAGAACCCTATTTAGAGCTGCGTTTATAGTATCAGAATCTTCTGGGTATTTCATAAGCAATTATGTTGACTTCATAATAGCTGCAGAGTTAGTGGTTTGTATTGATTGTTTTACTTTAGGATCGTCAATAGAATCAATGTAATCTTTTTGTTTCTGCCAAGCTTCTTTTATTATTATATAGTATTCATCTTCAGTTGGGTTTTGTTTTGCATCAGATTGAGTGTCTTCTTTTATAGAACTTTCAGTTTTATTAACAAATTGATTTGTACTTGATTCAGAGACACTATTTTTTTGTCCACATGCAATAAGTGATACAGATAATAGTAATCCTAATCCTAATTTCAAAAATAGATTCTTATTCATTTCACATCTCCTTAAAAAATAAATATTTTGCTTCTGTTAAAAGGATATATATATATTTACTTTAAAACCAATATAAAAGAAAATCTAGGGAAATTAGTATATATAGAAAAAAGTAAAAATAAATTATCTTAAGAGAAAGTGTTAAAAATTTTTTCTTCATTATATTTAAGTCATTAAATTAAGAAAATCACATGCGTGATTCTATATGTAAATCTACATGTGATTTTTACTTAATTAGCTACTTGCATCTATAAATGAAATCAGTTGTATTTATGACATTCCTTTAAAATGTAAAGTTGCTTAATATAATTTATTTTTAATTACTAAAAAATTTATATAAAAAAAGCTTACTGAGATTTTTCTCATTAATTCTTCATTTTACATTCTTAATTTTTCATTGTGCGATAGCACATTATACTTTTTCTATTTTTAGCATATTAGTTCCGCCGGTAGTAGCACTAGGCATTCCTGCTGCAACTATAATATCTTCGCCTTTTTCTGCAAAGGATAACTTTGTTGCAACTTTCTTTGCTTCACTTATTATTTCATCAGTAGTAGTGAATACTTCACATTTTGTTGGGTGTATACCAAAATTAAGGTTTAATCCTCGTCTAACTTCATCATATGGAGTTATAGCAATAATTGAACATTTAGGTCTATATTTTGATATAAGCTTTGCTGTAGCTCCACTATTAGTTGCTGCAACTACTGCTTTTGCATGCAATAGGTTTGAACTTCTACATGCTGAATAACTAATAGCTTCTGAGAATGAAGTAAGAGAAGGTTCTTTTAATCTCTTATTTAAGTAGTTATAATCTAAGTTGGCTTCTGTTTCTACAGCTATTCTAGACATCATTTCAGCTGCTTCTATAGGATAACTTCCGCTAGCACTTTCCCCACTTAACATAATTGCATCAGTTCCATCAAAAATAGCATTACATATATCACATGCTTCAGCCCTAGTAGGTAAAGAGTTCCTAATCATAGAGTCTAGCATTTGTGTTGCTGTAATTACTATTTTTCCAGCTTCGTTACATTTTCTTATTATGTTCTTTTGGATTATAGGAACTTTTTCAATTGGAATTTCAACTCCCATATCTCCTCTAGCTACCATTATTCCATCAGAGGCTTCTATTATTTCATCTATATTATCAACACCTTCTTGATTTTCAATTTTAGCTATAATTTGAATATAGTCTCCTCCATGAGAGTTTAGAGTATCTCTTACATCTTTTATATCAGAAGCTTTTCTTATAAAGGAAGCAGCAACAAAATCAATTTTATTTTCGCATCCAAAAATTAAATCTTCTTTATCTTTTTCAGTAATAGAAGGAAGATGTATTTTAACATTAGGTACATTTACACCTTTATGATTTTTAATAGTTCCACCAGCTGTAACTAAACATTTAATTTCTTTTCCATTAATTTCTTTGATTTTAAATCTTAATAAACCATCATCTACTAAGATTTCTCCGCCTGGCTTAACATCTTTATATAAATCTCTATATGAAACTGTACATTTTTCATTATCACCTAGAATTTCATCATCACATATAAAAGAAAAGTCATCGCCTTCATGAAGTTCTACACCGTCATTAACAAAGTTATGAGTTCTTATTTTAGGACCTTTAATATCAAGGATAATTGCTGTAGGAGAGTTTAAATCTTCTCTTACTTTTTTTATAAGATCTATTTTTTCTTTGTGAGTTTCATGAGTTCCGTGAGAAAAGTTTAATCTCGCAGCACTCATTCCAATTTCAATAAATTTTCTTAGAATATCTTCAGTATCACTTGCGGGGCCAATGGTAAAAATCATTTTTGTTTTTTGCATAACATCACCTCATAATAAAAATTGTGAATATTCCGAATAGTTATAATAAAAAAATAAAATTTAAGTATCATATATACTATGATATACTTTATTTATAATATAATTCTAACATAATTTAGTAGGAAAGGAGATAAAAACATGAATATTTTACAAAATTTAGAACCTAAGAAGGTTTTTCAATATTTCGAAGAAATCTCACAAATACCAAGAGGATCAGGAAATGAAAAGGAAGTAAGTGATTACTTAGTAAGTGTTGCTAAAAAGCTTAATTTAGAAGTTTACCAAGATGAGGCTTTAAATGTAATAATTAAAAAACCTGGTACAAAGGGATATGAAAATTCACCAACTGTTATTCTTCAAGGACATATGGATATGGTTTGTGAAAAAAATAAGGGAACAGAACATGATTTTGAAAAGGATCCATTAAAATTAAGAGTTGTAGATGATATGGTTTATGCAACAGATACTACTTTAGGATCAGATAATGGAATTGCAGTTGCATATTCATTAGCTATTCTAGACTCTACAGATATTCCACATCCACCACTAGAAGTATTAATTACTACTGATGAGGAAACTGGAATGTCAGGAGCTATGGCAGTTTCTAAAGAGCATATTACTGGAAAAATTCTTTTGAACTTAGATAATGAGGAAGAAGGACACCTATTAGTAAGCTGTGCTGGTGGAATTAGAAGCAAGCACCTATTAAAAGTTAATTTAGAAGAAGTAGGAGACTACAATAATTTCTTACATATTGCAGTGAGAGGATTAAAGGGTGGTCACTCAGGAATGGAAATTAATAAGGAAAGAGGAAACTCTAATAAGATTATGGGTAGAATCTTAAAATCTTTATTACCTATAGATTATAAATTAGCATCAGTGCATGGTGGATCAAAAAATAATGCTATTCCTAGAGAAGCAGATGCAGTAATTGCTGTTAAAGCTAGTGACTTAGAAAAAGCAAAGGAAATAATTAATTCATGGAATCCTATTTTAGTAAATGAATTAAAAACTCAAGATCCAGGAGTTAATGTTTCTATATTAGAAAACACAGAAAAAGTTGAAAAATTATTTACAAGAGTAGATACAGAAAAAGCAGTAAATTTACTTTACTTAATACCAAATGGAATTAACACTAATAGTGTTGAAATAGAAGATTTAGTTGAAAGTTCAACTAACTTAGGAGTAGTTATTACCAATGGAGACATTGTTGAATATGATAGTGCAATAAGAAGTTCAATAGCATCTTTAAAGGATGAAATAGTATTAAGAAGTAAAACAGTTGCAGATTTAATCGGTGCAGAATTTGAAACTACAGCTGGATATCCAGAATGGCAATATGATAGTGAATCAAAGGTAAGAGGAATATGCCAAGATGTATATAAGAGAATGTATGGAAAAGAAGCTAAGATAGTAGCAATTCATGCAGGTGTTGAATGTGGATTATTTAATGAAAGATTAGGAAAATTAGATATGATAAGCTTTGGACCTGATCTTTATGATGTTCATACACCAGAAGAACATATGAGTATTTCATCAGTTAAAAATGTTTGGGAATACTTACTTGAAGTTCTTAAGGAACTAAAATAAAAAATAGAATTATAGAAGAAATTTAGCTTAGTGCTAAATTTCTTTTTTTGTTAAACGCCTATTTCACTTAATTCTTTCCTTTGAGTAACTATATTACTTGAAAGTGCGTACTTTCATATGGAACTCTTAAGTCATATAATTAGTGTATAGAAGATAATGTTTTGAAAATAAGGGAGGAATTGAAAATGAAAATTGCAATAATAGGAGCCAATGGAAAGGCAGGTTCTTGTATATTAAATGAAGCTATGGAAAGAGGAATAGATGTACTAGCTATTGCTAGGAAAGAAGTAGTTAATTCAAAGAAAAATTTAATTAAGGATGCCTATGATTTAAATTATGATGATATTAAAGATTATGATGTAATTATAGATGCTTTAGGTTTTTTCACACCAGAAACTTTAAATAATCATACTACTTCATTAATGCATTTAACTAAGATTTTAGCAGACAAACCTAATAGACTTTTAGTAGTTGGGGGAGCAGGTAGTTTATATGTAGATAAAGAACATACAGTTCAAGTTAAGGATGGAGAAGATTTCCCAGAAGTATTTAAACCATTAGCAACTGCCCAAGCTAATCAATTATTAGAAATAAGAAATGTTAATAATGTAAATTGGACATATGTTAGCCCAGCAGCAGATTTCCAAGCAGATGGAGAAAAAACTGGAAAATATATTCTTGCTGGAGAAGAATTTAAGCTTAACTCAAAAGGAGAAAGTATAATTAGCTACAAAGATTATGCTGTAGCAATGATTGATTTAGCGGTTAATGGAGGACATAACAAAGAAAGAGTTTCAGTTGTAAGAGAAGCATAGTTATTAAGTAAAGAAAGCTTTCATAGAATGTTCTTTTGCACAATGAAAAATTAATGAAAAAACTCCTGAAGGAGTTTTGAAAAGAAATTAATTTTAGTAATTCTGTAAGAATTACATCAATAATTCTTAATTTTTAATTTTTAATATGGGCTGTTTGTGTGACAGCCCATATTTTGCTTTATTCTTTAGGAAATTATAAAAAGTTTATCCTGTGAATAACTTTTTATAATTTCCTTCCTTCAGCTTTGAAGTGTAACTATTAATTTTGCGATGACTTGGAGCGTAGCGACGGAATAAGCAAAATTATATAGTTGCACTTTTTTATTTTTAATACCTACTCTTAGTAAGTTTTTATAAATTCCTTTAATAAAAAATCTTATAAAATTTATTTTACATAATGAATATTATCAAGGGATTTAGAATATATATGAAGTATAGAAAGAGGGGGAGGATAAAATGAAGTACACAAAATATCAATACAAAAAGAAGAATAATGGAATTAAGCTTTTAACATCTTTAGTTATGACCACTCTTGCGGCGGTAATTATAGGTCTACTTGCAGCATGGATATTATTAAAAGTTATTCCTAATATCGATACCTCAAGACAAACCAATACTATACCTCAAGTTGAAAATGATAATAATAGTAGTAATACATCAGAAACAGAAGATATAGAAAACTTTGCTTTAATTCAATGTGGATATTTCACTAAAGAAGAAAATGCTAAACAAGTATTAAATACTATAGATAGTAGTTTTAATTCTTTTATAGTTCAAGATGCAGAAGGTAAATATAGAGTTATAGCGGGAATAGCTAAGGAAGCTGATAGTGCTGCACTAATGGAAAATTTAAAAGAAAAGGGAATTGAAAATATAAAGGTTAACCTAGGGTTAAATAAAAATGATGAAGTAGAAAATCAAGTTATTGTAATTACAGAAGGATATTTAGAAATTTTAAATACAGCAGGAGAAGAAGAAGTTAAAGAAGTTAATACCAGTGATTTTAAAAGTTGGGCTAAAGAATTAGGAGATATCACAGAAGGAGATAGTATTGATATTTTAAGCGAATATAAAGAACATATTAATGCATTGCCAGAGACTATAAATAAGTCAAATATAGTTTCAGAACTAGAGTATATTTATTCAGTATTGAGTAGAATAGAAAAGTAGAAAAATGTTACATTGAAAAAATAACGAAAATATTACAAATAAATAAAAATTGAATAAAGAAGGGCAAAGCTACTTGTTTCAAAACTTATATAATGATAAACTATATAAGATATAAGATAGGGACAATTATCTTTGTCTTTATTTTTGGTTTTAAACCGTGCCATTTTGTCAATACTATAAAATATGTATAAAAGTAGGATGTGATAGGTTTGAAATATGTTTTAGCATCAGCATCTGCAAGGAGACAAGAGTTGTTACATAGGATAATTAAGGATTTTGATATCGAAGTAAGTCACTTTGATGAAAATACTGTATTATTTAATGGAAACATAGAAGAATATGTAATTAACTTAGCTAAGGGAAAAGCAATTAGCACTAAAAATAGCCTAAAAGAAGATGCTATAATTATTGCAGGAGATACTATAGTTGCATTAGGTAATGAAATTTTAGGCAAGCCTAAAAATGAAGAAGATGCATATAGAATGCTCAAAGAATTAAGTGGTAAAACTCATAGAGTTTATTCAGGTATAGTAGTTGTAAATATGTATAACAATAAAACAGAAGAAGCAGCTTTATACACTGAAGTTAAAATAAGCGATTTAACAGATGGCGAAATATTAAATTACATAAAAACAGGGGAACCACTTGATAAAGCAGGAGCTTATGGAATACAAGGATACGGTGGAGTTTTTGTAGAAGGTATAAACGGTTGTTACTACAATGTAGTAGGATTACCGCTGAATCTTTTAAATAAAATGATAAATAAGGTTAAAGAGTAGGAATTTAGGGCATATTTATAAATAAAGTTACTATTTTGAGGTGTTTATTTATGAATAATAGTATAAAAGTTACAGATATGCCAGAAGAAGAAAGACCTATTGAAAAGTTATTAATTAACGGACCAGAAACCTTAAGTAACGCAGAGCTTCTTGCAGTGATTTTAAGAACTGGAACTAGAGGAGAAAATATAGTTTCTTTAAGTACTAGAGTTTTATCTGAATTTAATGGACTAGATGGTTTATTAGATGCTGGAATTGATGAGATAACTAGTATAAAGGGAATTAAGAACATAAAGGCAAGTCAAATTATGGCGATTGGTGAGCTTGTTAGAAGAATTAATATGTTAAGCTTAATTAGAGAAAGTAAAAGTATAACATCCCCTAATGATATAGCTAGACTTGTAATGAAAGAAATGGTGTTTTTAAAACAAGAGGTTTTAAAACTTATAATGTTAGATACTAAAAATAATATAATAGGAATAAAAGATGTTTTTAAAGGTAGTTTAAATTCATCTATTGTGCATCCAAGAGAAATCTTTAAGGAAGCATTAAAAAAGAGTAGTTCTAGCATAATTATTTGTCACAATCATCCTTCAGGAGATCCTACACCAAGTAAGGAAGACATTAATATAACAATTAGACTAAAAGAATGTGGCAAGATAATGGGAATTGATTTATTAGATCATTTAATAATTGGAAAAAATCAGTATGTTAGTTTGAAAGAAAAAGGAATAATATAGCGAAAGGGGAATTCACATGGGATTTTTCAGTAGTAATAAGGATATGGGAATTGATTTAGGAACAGCAAATACGCTTGTTTTTGTTAAAGGTAAGGGGATAGTTTTAAGCGAACCTTCAGTAGTTGCTATAAATAGTACAACTAGAAAACCACTTGCAGTAGGTTCTGAAGCTAAGCTTATGATAGGAAGAACTCCTGGAAATATAGTTGCTATTAGACCGTTAAAAGATGGCGTTATAGCTGACTTTGATGTAGCACAAACAATGCTTAAAAAATTAATAGAAAAAGTAACTAGTAAGAGTGCTTTTACTAGCCCAAGAATAATAGTTTGTTATCCATCAGGAGTAACAGAAGTTGAAAGAAGAGCTATAGAAGAAGCAGCAAAATTTGCAGGAGCAAGAGATGTTGTATTAATGGAAGAACCAATGGCAGCAGCAATAGGAGCTGGACTTCCAGTTGGAGAACCTACAGGAAGCATGATAGTTGATATTGGTGGTGGTACAACAGAAGTAGCTATAATTTCTTTAGGAGGAATAGTTACTAGTAAATCATTAAGAATTGCTGGAGATGAATTAGACCAATCAATAATAGCTTATATTAAGAAAGAATTTAATTTAATGATTGGTGAAAGAACAGCAGAACAAGTAAAAATGGAATTAGGTTCAGCATATAAGGTTGATGATGAAGTAAGAGAAATGGATATAAAGGGAAGAGACATGATTACAGGTCTTCCAAAGACAGTAACTGTATCTGAAAATCAAATAAGAGAAGCATTAAAAGAGCCTGTATATTCAATAATAGAATCAATAAAGACAACTCTAGAAAAGACACCACCTGAATTAGCAGCAGATATAATGGAAAAAGGAATAATGTTAGCTGGTGGAGGAGCATTATTAAGAGGATTAGATGCACTAATTAACCATGAAACAAATATGCCTGTACATATAGCAGAATCACCACTTGATTGTGTTGTATTAGGAGCAGGTAAAGCATTAGATAACTTTGATGAGTTAAGTAGGACTCAAAGAGGTCAATAATGAAGCTTCGTAAGAATAAACTGGCAGCTACTGTAATAGTGCTGTCAGTTGCCTTTTTAGGCATAATTATTTATACAATTAATAATGAAGAAAAGGGTGCAGTTTCAAGTGGTGTTGGTAGTGCTATAAATCCACTACAAAAGGTAGTTTATTCAATTAACAATAAAATAAAAGGAACTTTAGATTTTTTCTTGAATTTTTCTGAGGTTAAGAATGAAAATGATGAATTAACTAAGGAAAATATAGAATTACAAAATAAACTTTTAGAATACGATACACTTAAAGAAGAAAATGATAGATTAAGAGAAGTTTTAAACTTTAAAAACTCAAAAAATGATTACAGTTATATTGGATGTAATATAATTGGATATAGTGGAGAAAGTTATTCAGATGGATATATAATAGATAAAGGTGAAAATGATGGAATACTAAAAGGTATGGTGGTCATTTCAGATAAGGGTCTTGTGGGACAGGTTACCAGTACAGGAACTAATTGGGCTATAGTTGAGAGTTTATTAAATGAAAACATAGCTATTTCCGTTAAGGTTAGTAGTACTGGAGAAACTGCAGGAATACTTAAAGGATATGTGACTCGTTCTAATAGTGGATTAACAAAGATTACTAACTTATCTTTGGATTCAGAAATAAAAGAAGGAGATGTTATAGTAACTTCTGGACTTGGTCAAGTTTATCCTAAGGATATTAGAATAGGGGAAGTTGTATCTGTTGAAAGTGATGAAATAAAAGTAATGAAAACTGCTATAGTTAAACCATATGTTGATTTTGATAAATTAGAAGATTTATTTGTAATAATCCCAAATGAAACAAGAGAAGTAAAATATGATAATTAGAGGGTAGTTTATGAAAAAATGGATTTTGATTATAATTTCATTAGTACTTTTAATACTTGATAATTCTCTTATGCCTTTTTTAGCAATAAAGGGAGTATATCCAAGTTTGCTTTTTACTTTTGCAATAGCCTATTCTATTATAAATGGGAAAAGTGAAGCTGTATTCATTGGGGTTATTTCCGGATTAATGCAGGATATATATTTTTATAATGGTTTTGGAATAAACGCTCTAGTAAATATGCTTATATGCTTACTTGCAGCAGTTATTGGTGAGAATATTTATAGAGAAAAAAAATTTGTTCCAGTGATTTCTATGGCTTTACTGTATATATTAAAGGTATTTTCAATCTTTGTATTATTAAAATTAGCAGGAAAAACTATCAATATTGAAGTTGGAATATATTCTTCTATATATAGTGCTATAGTAATGTTTTTAGGGTATGGTTTTGTTTTAAGGCTTTATGATAATAATTATAGAGAGAGGGCATGGAGGTTTAAATGATAGTAAATAAACCTAAAAAGAAAAAGAAAATTTCTAGATATGTTGTTTTGTATATCTTATTGATAGCACTTTTTGCTACGTTTATTGCAAGGTTAGTTTATCTTCAAGTTTATAAGCATTCGGATTATAAAGAAAAAGCTGATGTCAGTTCTACAAGACTTATATCTGAAAAGGCACCTAGAGGGAAGATATACGATAGTGAAGGAAATGTTTTGGCTACTAATATTCAAACATATACCTTAACATATACTAAACCTGATGATGAAAATGAAAATTTTTATGAAACAATGGGGAAAGTATTTGATATACTTTCTGAAAATGGAGAAACTTTTGATGATGATTTAATACTTAAAATAGATAGTAGTGGAAATTTCTATTTTGAATTTACAACAGATGATGCAGATACAAAGAAAATAGTTGAAACTAGATTTAAAAGAGATAGAGGTCTAAACGAAGAAATACAAAAAGAATTATTTGGTAGTGAAAAAACAGAGTTTACTGATGAAGAAACAACTCAAGTTAACAATAAATTACTTGAGATATCAGCAGAAGAAACCTTCTATAAGCTTATTAAGACTTATAGCCTTCAAGAACTTATAGATCCAGTTCCAGTTCAAGAAGAAGGAGAATCTAGTAAGTCTTATAATGCAAGAGTTGAAGCTTATGATGAAAAATACGAAGAGTTATCTGGAAAAGAAATTTTAGATGAACTATTAAAAACTTACTCTCTTCAAGATGTAAGAAATTATATGGTAATAAAAGATGCTATAAAGATGCAAAGTTTCGAAGGATATAGATCAGTAACAATTGCATCCAATATAAAAGAAGAGACAGCATTTATAATTTATCAAAAATTAAATGATTTACCAGGAATAAATGTTAGTACTGAACCTATTAGATTTTATCCATATAGTAGCTTAGCATCTGGAGTAATAGGATATTTATCTTCTATAGATTCATCTAAAGAAGAAAATTATGAATTAAGAGGATATGATGCATCTTCAGACTTAATAGGAGTTTCAGGTATAGAGGCTGCTTTTGAAGACCAATTAAAAGGTACAAAGGGTGGAACTACAGTTAAAGTTAACTCAATGGGAAGAGTTACAGAAGAATTATTTGAATTAGAAGCTTATCCAGGTAATAATGTATATTTAACAATTGATAAAAATGTTCAATATGCTGCTGAACAAGCAATGGCTGATACCATGGAACGTATAAAGAGCATAGCGCCAAATGCAACTAGAGGTGCTGTAGTAGCAATAGAAGCTAAAACAGGTAGAATAATTGCAATGGTAAGTTATCCAGGATATGATCCGAATGTGTTTACTATTCCAGGAATGCTTACTGATGAGTTGTCTAAAGAATATTTTGATCCAGATATAGAAAGCTATGCAAAAGAATATATACAAAGGACTGGAGCTACTGGCGGAATAGATTATTTATTTCCAGTAAATGAAGATACAGGAAAAAGGGAAGATTATTTTGATACTTATCCTAAGCGTTTCTTTAATTATGCAACCCAAGGACTTCTTCCAGCGGGGTCAACATTTAAACCTCTTACTGCAATTGCAGCATTAATGGAAGGTGTTGTTACAACATCAGAAGTTATGAATGATACTTCAGGTACATGGAGTAAAGAAGATTTACCTGGAACGATATTAAAAAACTTTGAGGGTGTAGCAAATGGTGCTACTGATTTAGGAAAAGCCTTACAAGTATCATCAAACTTCTATTTTTATGAATTAGGATATAGATTGTGGAAGAATAATGGAGGAGATATTGAGGCTCTAAATACTCTTGCTAAATATGCTTGGAAATTTGGCCTTGGTGCCGATCCAGATAATCAAAACTCAATTAATACATCTACAGGTATACAAATTGAAGAAAATTTTGGGCAAGTTTATAACTTTAAGTCATGGAAGAATCAAGTAGTAAATACTCCAATGTATGAAATAGTAGATGCCTTAAAGGCTGGAAGTTACTATAGTTATTCTTTTGTTCCACTTAATATAGAAGATAGTGATAGTGATCCAGATGATTTAAAAGAAGCAAAAACCGCTTTGAAAGATTATATGAAAGAAACTTTAGAAAAAGTAGGAACAGATGAACAAGTTAGGGATACTACTGCATACGCAGAAAGTTTAGTTCCATATATTAAAAATGTGATGAACTTATCTGATGAGTTTAAAGCTTCAGTAGTTGAAACTTCTCAAAAAAGAACTGTAGATATAGATGAAGAAGCAGGAGTAATATCTGATGCTTTAGCATATTATGTTATAAGTAATGTTACAGTTCAAATTGAAACTCCTGGGCAAATAGTATCGGCTGCTATAGGTCAAGGTATGGATAACTTTACACCAGTACAAATTGCAAATTATGTTGCAACATTAGCTAATGGAGGAACTAGATATAAGTTAACTCTTGTTGATAAAATAACATCACCAACTGGAGAAGTAATAAAACAATATGAACCAGAAGTTGTAGATCAATTAGATATACCAGAAGAATATATTCAAGCTATTAAAGAGGGTATGTATAGAGTTAATACAAGTCCTAGTAATGGAACAGCTTATACAAGTTTTGCAAACTTCCCAATTAAAGTTGGAGGAAAGACAGGTACTGCAGACTTTAGTACAGATGAAAATTATACTATTCAAGGAAGATTAGCTTATGGTAACTATATTAGTATGGCACCTTTAGATGATCCAGAAATAGTTATATTCTCAACTATTTATGATGGTAAGAGAGGTAGTGAAGGTGCAACTATTCATAAGGCTATATATGAAGCATACTTTAAAGAAAAGTTATTAGAACTAGATCCAGATTATGCTTCTAAGTCAGAATCATTTAGAAAATATGTTTTAGAATCACCTCTTAAGGATAATAAGGATGATAGCATTACATTAGATAATATAACAGAAAATACAAGTTCTGATAGTTCAAATTAAAAAGCTGAGTTTTCTCAGCTTTTTAATTTGTAATAATTATTATTTTTAGCCGCTTTTTTAATTAAATACAAAATTAGGTTGTTAAACTATATAATATAATTGTATAATTAGAATTATGTAACAGTATTATTAATAAGTTAAGGTAATTGGTGGAGGGTGACCAATGAAAGTACATAGTAGCATTCAAATAAAAGGTACCAAGGATGGTATTAATGCAACAATAGATATGGATAAATTTGATAGTTTTAATGATATGTTAGATGCTTTAATTAAAAAGTTATCAGTGGGTAAAGGTTTTTATAAAGGTTCATCACTTACCATAGAAACAAACTTAAAGCTATTAAAAGAAGATGATATCTTAAAGTTAAAGGATGTTTTATTTGAGAGGATTCAAATAAAGGATTGTATATTTGAAGATATTAAACAAATAGAATCCAATGATAAGAAAGAAAATAAAATTTTTAATGGAATATATGAAGGAAAAACAAAGTTTATAAAGAAAACAATAAGAGGTGGACAACAAGTTAAATATTATGGAAATATAGTAATTATCGGTGATATTAATCATGGAGCAGAAGTTTATGCAGGAGGAAATATAGTAGTTTTAGGAACTATTAAAGGACAAGTGCATGCGGGGTTAGGTGGAAATAAAAAAGCTGTAATATCAGCATTTAACCTTCAGCCAGAAATACTTCAAATTGCGGATATAGTTACTATTGCACCTGATGATGGAGTGAAGCCATCCTACCCAGAGTTAGCAAAAATTAAGGATGATACCATTGTGGTAGAGCCATATTTACCAAAGAAATATATATAGTGTTGGAGGGAGAATAAAAAATGGGAATTTCTATTGTTATTACATCAGGTAAGGGTGGAGTTGGAAAAACAACCACTACAGCTAATATTGGGACTGCTTTAGCTGCTTTAAATAAAAGAGTCGTAGTTGTAGATGGAGATACAGGCCTTAGAAATCTAGATGTATTAATGGGACTAGAAAATAGAATAGTTTATACAATTTCAGATGTTATAGAAAATAGATGTAGATTAAAACAAGCTCTAATCAAGGATAAAAGATATCAAAATCTTTGTTTATTACCAACAGCTCAAACTAAAGATAAAGATGATATAAGACCTCAAGATATGCTAAAGATAGTAAATCAATTAAAAGAGGATTTTGATTATGTTATAATAGACTGCCCAGCTGGAATTGAACAAGGTTTTGAAAATTCAGTAGTAGGTGCTGATAGAGCTATTGTAGTAGTTAATCCTGAAATTACTTCAGTTAGAGATGCAGATAGAGTTATTGGAAAGCTAGATGCTAAAGGCTTAGATGATCATGCTGTAATAATCAATAGATTAAATTATGAAATGACTCAAAGAGGAGATATGCTAGATGTTCCTGATATAATTGAAACTTTATCAATAGAATTATTAGGAGTAGTTCCTGATGACAAGAATATAACTGTATCAACTAATAAGGGAGAACCTATAGTTCTAGATGATAAGTCAATATCTGGTCAAGCATTTAGAAATATAGCAAGAAGAATAACTGGTGAGGAAGTTCCTTTAATTGATTTAAAAACTGGGGGAGAAGGATTCTTCGCATCACTAAAAAGATTATTTAAGCGTTAAAAGGGGGATTTGAGAGGTGGATTTTTTTAGGAAATTTTCAAGTAAGCCAACACCTAAGGACGTGGCAAAAGATAGATTAAAACTAATATTAATACATGATAGAGGGGATTTACCTCATGAAACCCTTGATAAGATAAGGATGGAAATATTAGAGGTATTATCAAAATATATAGAGATAGATATTGATGATGTGGAGATAGCTGTAAGTAAAAGTGAAAATTTAGAGGGTAATAATCCGTCATTAATTGCTAATATTCCAATTAAGAATATTAAAAATTAGATAATATAGCAGAAGGTAGAAACTCAACAACTAAAGTTTTGAGTTATTAATTTAAATTATAGTGACAAAACAGAAATTCATAATTCTGAGTGAATGAGGAATTATTACCTTCAGTTTTTAGAAGTAACTATATTATGTTAGTGCGACTTGGAGCTTGCGACGGAGCAACTAACATAATGTAGTTACTTATTTTCTATAAATAAATGAATAAATTCTTAAATTTTAGTTACTTATTAGATATATTATGGAGAAATGAATTGTTTTTGTATATAATAAATCTAGGTTGAAAGACGGAGGTGAAATACAAAGAAATGATACCATTATCACATTTTAAAATAGACTTTAAAAAACTTAAGGAAATAGATAAATTAGTCTTATTTTCAATGATTTCTTTAATAATAATTGGAATAGTGAATATATACTTAGCAACTGAATCAAAATATGGAACTAGCTTCTTAATAAAACAATCCATGTGGTTTTTAATTTGTTTAGTTGCATTGTATTTTGTATTAGCAATTGACTATACATTATTAAAATCCTATACTCCTTTATTTTATTGGGGATCTATAATTTTACTTATATTAACCATGTTTATAGGTTCTGATATAAATGGAGCAAGAGGATGGATAAAATTTGGACCAGTATCCTTTCAACCGGCAGAATTAGCAAAGATAGCTACTATTATGATGTTAGGTAAAACTTTAGAAGAAATGAATGGAACTATAAATGAATGGAAAAATTTCTTTAAGATGGCGGTATATGCAGTTATACCGGCGGCTTTCATAGTAATTCAACCAGATATGGGAATGACTATGGTACTATTCTTTATAGTAGTAGGAATATTTTTTATTGGTGGATTAGATATAAGAATAATAGGTGGAGGTTTATTATCTTTACTTATAGCAATAGTAATTGTCTGGAACTCAGGCTTAATACAACCTTACCAAAAAACAAGAATAACTTCATTTTTAAATCCGGAATCTGATACTTCAGAATCAGGGTATCAACTTAAACACTCTCTTATCAGTATAGGTAATGGAGGAACCTTAGGATTACAAGGAAATTCAATAACTAAAGAAACTTCAGTTGGATATGCATCTCAATATGTTCCAGAAGTTCAAACTGATTTTATATTTGCAAGTGTTGCAGAGCAATGGGGATTAGTTGGAGCTTGCATATTACTTTTACTTTATGGATTGTTAATTGCAAGAATGATAGCCATTGGGCAAACTGCTAAGGATACCTTTGGATCAATTATTTGCGTAGGCTTAGTTGCGTATTTCCTGTTTGCACTATTACAAAATATAGGGATGACAATAGGTCTTATGCCAATCACCGGTATAACATTACCGTTGATTAGTTATGGAGGAAGTTCACTACTTACTACAGTAATGTCAATAGGTTTAGTTCTAAATGTAGGAATGAGAAGAAAAAAGATATATTTTTAATGAAAGAAGGCGAATGTGCCTTCTTTTTTTATTGTCTTAGCATAAAATTATTTATGAGTAAATATAAATACATTATTAAGGGTAGGAGAGAGGAGTATGATTAATAATTATAATGATGCATATAAAGATTATTATGATAAAGTAAGAAGAAAAGTTAAAGGAAAAACAAATAAAATAGATAAAGTAGTTAGCACAAGAGACGACATATATCCAAGTACTGCAAATGTAGGAAATTATACTTATAGAAGCGGTACATATGGAGTAAAGTCTGAAAAGAAGAAATTTAAATATATTGATCGATTTATAATTAGAATGATATGTACATTTGTATTATTTCTAGGAGTATTTACATTGAAAGTACTACCAAATAGTGAGGCAAAGGAACTTTATAAAATTTGTAAGGTAGCAGTTAGTAGTAATTTCAATTATGAAAATTTATTATCTGGAGTAGATAAACTTGGTTTTGATTATAAGGATATATTGAAAAATATAGAAGAAAAATATACGAATGTAATAAGTGAAATTTCTAATATAAATTTAGAGGATATAAACAAAACTTTAGATTTATAGATATATGAATCTTAGAAATAGAAGGTGATTATATAGAATTGTAGCAATTTATAGGGAGATATAAATGAATAGAGAGACAAAAAAGATATTAGCAGAAATACTATTGATATTATTAGTATGCAGCTATAATAGGATGTTTATATTTGCTTTTATCTGGGTGTTTTTACATGAGCTTACTCATATACTTATAGCTTTAAAATATGGATGTAAGTTTTATAATATAAGCTTTCATATATTTGGATTAAATGCAGAGCTTTCAGATATAAATATTTTAAAAGATAAGGAAAAAATATTTATATATTTATCAGGGGCTTCATTTAATATAGTAATGGCAGTACTTTTTTATATTTTAAGCTTTAAGTATAATAATAGCTTTATAGAAACTAGTATTAATTTAAACATAGGCTTAGCTATATTTAACCTATTACCTGCATATCCTCTAGATGGATCTAGAATATTAGAGACAATTTTATCTAAAAAAATTTTATTTAAAAAAGCTCAAAAAATTATAAGTATAATAAGTTTTATAATAGCAGGTTTATTTATAGCAATAGGAGTTTATATATATATATTTCTACATAGTTTAAATTTTAGTATGATAATAGGAGCGATAATTATAATTTATATTACTAGAATGGAAGAACATACATCTATGTATATAACTATGGGTAACATAGTTAAAAAAAGAAAAAAGCTTTTAAAGGATAGATATATAGAAAATAAGAGCATATCAGTTTATTACAAGCAAGGACTTGTTAATGTATTGGCTTTAGTAGATAGAAATAAGTTTAATACTTTTTATATATTAGATGATGATATGAAACTTATTCATATATTACATGAAGATGAGCTTATAGAAGCTTTAAAGATATATGGGAATATGACTTTGGAGGAATATATAATTGAAAAATCCTAATAATATTAAAAAATGGTTAAATTATCAGCAGCATATATGTTAGTAATAGATTTACCTTTAGTTTTATATATGCTAGAATGGAAAGGATATAGGTGCTATCGCACAATGTAAGATGTTTGTGATAGTACCTATTTAAATTTTCGTTCTAGGAGGAATGATTATGAAAAAAATTACTGATCATATTCTGTATAAGGTTGAAAAACCATCAAGATATGTTGGTGGAGAATTAAATCAAGTAGTTAAAGATCCAAAAGATGTTGATATAAGATTTGCTTTTTGTTTTCCAGATGTATATGAAGTAGGAATGTCTCATTTAGGAACTAGAATACTTTATCATACTATAAATGCAAGAAAAGATACATATTGTGAAAGAGTTTTTGCACCATGGCCAGATATGGAAGCAGAGCTTAGAAAAAATGAGATTCCTTTAATGACTTTAGAAACAAAGGATCCACTTACTGAGTTTGATATATTAGGTTTTACCCTTCAATATGAAATGAGTTATACAAATATATTAAATATGCTTGATATGGCTGGAATAAATTATAGAGCTTCTGAAAGAAGAGAAGATGAGCCTATAGTTATGGCTGGTGGGCCTTGTGCTTATAATCCAGAACCTTTATATGATATAGTTGATTTCTTTGAAATAGGTGAAGGTGAAGAAATCATGAATGATGTACTTGATGTATATAAGAAATATAAAGGAAAAGGCAAGAAGAAAGAATTCTTAAGAGAAATAGCTAAGATAGAGGGGGTATATGTACCTTCTTTATATGATGTTACTTATAATGAAGATGGAACTATAAAAGAATTTAAACCAAAGTATGATGATGTTCCAGCTAAAGTTAAAAAGAGAATAATAAATAACTTCGATAAGGTAGATTTCCCATTAGATATGATAGTACCTTATTCAGAAATAGTACATGATAGAGTAGTTCTAGAAACTTCAAGAGGATGTACTAATGGTTGTAGATTCTGTCAAGCAGGTATGATTTATAGACCAGTAAGGGAAAAAACAACTAATACTTTAATGGATCAAGCAAGAAAGATGATAGAGGCAACTGGATATCAAGAGGTGTCTTTAGCATCACTAAGTATTTGTGATTATTCAGATATACAAAATCTTGTAAGTAGTTTAATTCTAGAACATGGAGATAAAAATGTAGGGGTAGCACTTCCATCTATTAGAGTAGATGCATTTTCAGTTGATTTAATAAAGGAAATCCAAAAAGTTAGAAAAACTGGATTAACATTTGCTCCAGAAGCAGGCTCTCAAAGAATGAGAGATATTATAAATAAAGGATTAACTGAAGAAAGAATTTTAGAAGCTACTAAAAGTGCATTTGAATCAGGATGGAGTACTATTAAGCTGTACTTTATATTAGGACTTCCATATGAAAAAATAGAAGATGCAGCTGGAATTGGTGAGCTTGCAGAAAAAATGGCTGCAGTATATTATGAGATTCCAAAAGAAAAGAGAGCAAAGGGATTAAAGATTACAGTAAGTACATCAATACTTGTACCAAAGCCTTTTACTCCATTCCAATGGGCACCAATGGCTAGACCAGATGAAGTATGGCAAAAGATAGATGCTGTAAAGGGATCTATAAAAACTAGAGCTATTCATTATAATTATCATGAGCAAAAAACTTCATTTATGGAAGCTGTATTTGCTAGAGGAGATAGAAGAACTTGTGAATTGTTAATAAAGGCCTTCGAAAAAGGTGCAAAATTTGATGGATGGTCAGAATACTTTAAATATGATATATGGATGGAAGCTATGAATGAATGTAATATAGATGAAGACTTCTATGTTTACAGAGATAGAAACTATGATGAAATACTTCCATGGGACTTTATAGATATTGGAGTTAATAGAAGATATTTAGAAGTTGAAAATGAAAAAGCAAAAAGAGCAGAACTTACGCAAAACTGTAGAAAAGGTTGTACAGGTTGTGGAGTAAATGTCAACTTTAAAGAAGGGAAGTGTTTTGAAGGTGCGTTACATAATTAAATTTACTAAGGAATCCAGCATTAAATTTATATCTCATTTAGATTTAATGAGAACTTTACAAAGAGTAATAAGAAGAGCAAATCTTCCTATGGAATATTCAAAGGGATTTAATCCGCACATGGCAATGTCAATAGCACAACCTTTATCTGTTGGTGTTTATTCAGATGCTGAATATATGGATATAGTATTAGTGGAAGAATTAAATGAAGAGGAAATAGTAACTAGATTAAATGAAAAGACTGCATCAGGAATTAAATTTTTAAATGCTAAAAAAGTAGTAAATAAAGAAGGGGAAAAAAAGATTCCTCAAACTATGGCATTAATAGATGCAGCAAGGTTTACTATAAAAATGCTATGTGAAGATGCTGTAATAGCTGAAGAAAAGATGAAAGAATTAGATAAAAAATCAGAGTGGACTACTATAAAGAAAAGTAAAAAAGGTGAAAAAGAAGTTAATTTAAAGACTATGATTAAAGAAATGAAATACTGGATTAACAATGATGAATTAATTTTAAACATCGTTGTTTCTTCAGGTAGTAGAGAACATTTATCACCAGATTTAGTAGCTAGTTATATAAAAAGTAATATTCCTGAAATAGTTGAAGATGCCTTTATAGATATAAAGAGAGAAGAAATGTATGTATTAAAGGATAATAAATACATACCAATATATAAATTCATTTAGGGATGTGTATTTTATGAGAGAAATTTTCATTGAAAGAGATGAATTGCTTTTAAGAATTGCCATAAAGGAAAATGGAAAACTTGTAGAGTGCTTTGTTGAAGAAGCCTCTCAAGATCCTAAAATGGGAGAGATTTATAAGGGAAGGGTAAAAAATATAGTTACTGCTATAAACTCCGTTTTTGTAGATATTGGATTAGAAAAAGAAGCTTATATGTATTTAAGTAATGAACTAAAAGATCAGGGAATAAAAAAAGGCGATGAACTTTTAGTAGAAGTTATAAAGGAACCTTTAAATAATAAGGGGGCTAAAATAAGCAAAAATGTAAGTATTCCAGGTAGATTTATGGTATTAACTCTAGGTGGAAGTGGAATAAGCTTTTCAAAGAGAATTAATAATCAAGAAGAAAAAGATAGAATTTCAAAGATTATTAATGACATTGATGGTTATGGTGTAACTATTAGAACAGAAGCAGTACATGCTGGTGATGAGGATTTAATAGAAGAAAAAAATAGACTTTTATTAGAATTTGAAGGCCTTATAAAGAAATTAAATTATAGTTTAAACTTAGGTAAGCTTTATGGAGAAAATATTATTTTAAACAAAGTAGTTATTGAAAATTTAGGAGTTAATTGCAAAATAATTACAAATGATACTGAGGATTTAAAAGAGATTTCTTCAATAGTAGATGGAAATAGTGATATATCTATTGAAAAATATGATAACAGTAGAAGCTTATTTGACTTTTATGGAATCGAAAAAGAAATATTAAAGCTTAGACATAAGAAGGTTGCATTAAATTGTGGTGGGAATATAGTAATAGATAAAACAGAAGCTATGTATGTTATAGATGTTAATTCTTCTAAAAATATTAAAGGAAGAAGTTTTGATAAGACTATATTAGAAACTAATTTAGAGGCTGCAAAGGAAATAGGAAGGCAAATTAGACTAAGAAACTTAGCAGGAATAATAGTTATAGATTTTATAGATATGAGAGATTTTTCTCAAAAAGCTTTAGTCATGAATGCTTTAAAAGAAGCCTTAAAAGAAGATAAAGGAAATGTTAAAGTATTCCCTTTTACTGAACTAGATTTAGTACAAATCGCAAGAAAAAGAAGAGGAAAATCTATATATGAATATTTAGAGGAAGGCTGTAAGAGATGTAATAAGGAAGGCTTTGTTTTAAAACTATCATATATAGAGAAGTTAATTAGAAATGAAGTTATTAAGGCAGGAGAAGAAAACTCTATAAATTCTTTTTATATTGAATTAGATAAGAATTATGAAGAAATTGTTAAGGGTGATGAATTTTCATTTTTATCTAATATAAACTCATTAAATAATGAAATTTACTTAAATTTTGTAGATGGAATTGAAGGATATAAAGTTGAACCTTTAATTTTTAATAGTCAAAAAGAAAATGTTAAAAAATATCTTGTAAAAGCATATGAAAAATATGAATAATTTGCTTTACAATATACATAATAGTATGGTAAAATAGCAGATGTTAAACCGCACATAAGAGGTTTTTTATATAAACAAAGTTTAGAGCTTTGTACCTCGGTTGGCGAGACCGTAATAAGAGGAGGTGTTTTTAATGTACGCAGTATTATCTACAGGAGGAAAACAATACAGAGTTCAAGAAGGAGACGTAATATTCGTTGAAAAACTTAACGCTGAAGTTGACTCAACAGTTGAATTAACAGAAGTATTAGCAGTTTCAAATGGTGATGCTTTAAAAGTTGGTACACCAGTTGTAGAAGGTGCTAAGGTTGTTGCTAAGGTTGTAGCTCAAGGCAAAGCTAAGAAAATCACAGTTTTCAAGTATAAGCCAAAGAAGGACTACAGAAAGAAGACTGGTCACAGACAACCATACACTAAGTTAGTAATCGAAAAAATCGAAGCTTAATTATCATGATTAAGATTAGAATTTTTAAAAAGGATGATTTAAGACTTGGATTTAAGATAGAAGGTCATGCTCTCTCAAAGGCTGAAATAGAGAAAAGTGGAAATGCTTATGATTTAATTTGCAATTCGGTTTCTGTATTATCTCAAAGTACTTTAATAGGTATGGAAGAGGTATTGAAGCTTAAGATTAAGTATGAGATAAATGATGGATTTTTACATATAAATTTATCAAATCTTAAAGATCAAGAAATAGAGAAGTGTCAAGTATTACTTTTGACCTTTGAAAAAAGTATAGAAAGCTTGATTGAATCTCTTAAATTAACTTTTGGAAGTAAAAAAGATAGTGAATATATAAGATTGTTGAAAGAGGAGGTGCAATAGTATGTTAATAATGAACCTTCAATTATTTGCCCACAAGAAAGGGGTAGGTAGCTCTAAGAACGGTAGAGACTCAGAATCAAAAAGATTAGGAGTTAAAGCTGCTGACGGAGAGTTCGTTTTAGCTGGTAACATTTTAGTTAGACAAAGAGGAACAAAGATTCATCCAGGAACTAATGTTGGTAAGGGTGGAGATGACACTCTATTTGCTAAAGAAGACGGAATTGTTAGATTTGAAAGAATGGGTAGAGATAAGAAAAAAGTTAGCATTTATCCAGTAAATCTTGAAGAAATAGCAGAATAATATTATTTTCATAAAGCACCCTAGTTTAGGGTGCTTTATTTTGTAAAAATTATAAAAAGAAATGGGCAATTGACAATGGATAAACCTTACCCATTGTACACTGTCAATTGTCCATTCATATTATGAATTGTGATATATAATAGTAGAGTTATTTCGATATTATAGAAGGATTAATATTATATTTACAATTATGTTATAATAAACCTTGAAAAGATTGAAATAATAAGAATAAGGTTAAAATAATTTATGAAAGATAGGTGATTTTATGTTTATAGATAAAGCGAAAATATTTATTAAGTCTGGAGACGGAGGAAATGGATGTGTATCCTTTAGAAGAGAAAAATATGTTCCTCTAGGTGGTCCAGATGGAGGAGATGGAGGAAAAGGCGGAAGCGTAATTTTTGAAGTTGATCCAGGTTTAACAACACTTTTAGATTTTAAATATAAAAAGAAATTCGTGGCTGAAGCTGGTGGAAAAGGTGAAGGCTCTAAATGTTATGGAAAAGATGGAGATGATCTTCATATTAAAGTTCCAATGGGAACTATTATTAGAGATTTTGAAACTAATAAGATAATAGCTGACCTTTCTCATAAGGATGATACTTTTGTAATTGCAAGAGGTGGAAAGGGTGGAAAAGGAAATTGTAAGTTCTGTACACCAACTAGGCAAGCACCTCATTTTGCAGAACCAGGTATGCCAGGGGAAGAAAGATGGATAACTTTAGAACTTAAATTATTAGCAGATGTAGGTTTAGTAGGATTCCCTAATGTAGGAAAATCAACTTTCCTTTCAACAGTAACAGCAGCAAAACCAAAGATAGCAAACTATCACTTTACTACTTTAAAACCAAATTTAGGAGTTGTTAAAGCAGAAGGAATAAATGCCTTTGTTATGGCTGATATTCCAGGAATAATTGAAGGTGCAGCTGAAGGAGTAGGATTAGGTTTAGACTTCTTAAGACATATTGAAAGAACTAGATTATTAATACATGTAGTTGATATATCAGGAATAGAAGGAAGAGATCCATTTGAGGATTTCCTAAAGATAAATGAAGAACTTAAGAAATATTCAGTTAAGCTTTGGGATAGACCACAAATAGTTGTAGCTAATAAGGCTGATATGCTTTATGATGAAGAAGTTTATGAAGACTTTAAGAAAAAAGTAAATGAGTTAGGTTTTGATAAAGTATATAAGATGTCAGCAGCTACTAAATCAGGTGTAGAGACAATAATTAAAGAAGCTGGTAGAATGCTTTCAGAAATTCCAATTAAAGATTTAGAAATAAGTGAAGATGAAAGATTTATCCCAGAAGAAAAGAGATTTACTTATGATGTATCTATTGAAGATGGAGAAGATGGAAATAAGATATATGTAGTTTATGGATCATTTGTAGATAGATTATTAAACTCAGTTAATATACATGACGCTGACTCTTTAAGATACTTCCATAAGGTATTAAGAAACAAAGGTGTTTTTGATAACCTTAGAGAAATGGGAATTGAAGATGGAGATATAGTAAGACTTAATGATTTTGAATTTGAATATGTGCTATAAAATAGGAGGACTAAAATGATAACAGGAAAACAAAGAGCTTACCTAAGAGGACTTGCAAATAATATGGATCCAATATTTCAATTAGGTAAGAATGGAATAGAGGAAACTTTTTTAAAACAATTAGAAGAAGCTTTAGAAGCAAGAGAATTAATAAAAATTAAAGTGCTTGAAAATAGTGGCTTAGTTGCTAGGGAAGCATCAAATACAATATGTGAAAAAATAGGATGCGAAGGTATTCAAGCAATAGGAAGTAAGATAGTTTTATATAAAAAATCCTCAAAAAAACCTAAGATAGAACTACCTAGGTAATAATTAAAATGAAGAAAATTGGTATATTAGGAGGAACTTTTAATCCTATTCATCTAGCTCATTTGTACATAGCTTATGAAGCTAAAAGCCAATTAAATTTAGATAAAGTAATATTTATACCAGCAGGAAATCCGCCTCATAAAAAAGATAAAAAAATTATAGAGGCTTCCTTAAGGTATAATATGGTTTGTGAAGCTATTAAAAATTATGAGGATTTCGAAATAAGCAAATATGAAGTTGAAAAAGAAGGATACAGTTATACTTTTGAAACTTTAAAGCAGTTTAAAGCTAAGGATAATGAATTATACTTTATAACAGGTGCTGATTGTCTAATGGATATCGAAGAATGGAAAAGTCCAGAAGAGATATTTAAGCTTTCAAAATTTGTAGTGTTTAATAGAGCTGGTTACAATAAGAAAAATTTAAGAATTCAAAAGGATAAAATTGAGAAAAAGTTTAACACAACTATTAATTTTTTAGATATAATAGATTTAGAAATTTCCTCATCTATGATTAGGAAACGAATTAATGAAGGAAAAAGAGTTGACTTTTTCTTACCAAAAGAAGTATTAAGTTATATAGAAAAAAATAATATATATAATTATTGTAATAATATTAAATAATTATAAAGTGAAATTTAAGGAGAGAAAACTATGCTTAGTATTGAAGAAATTAAGATCTACCTTAAAAATAATTTGATGGAAAATAGGTATATTCATACCTTAGGAGTAGTTGATACTGCTATAAGATTAGCAAATATAAATGGGGTAGATGAAAAAAAAGCGGAAATTGCTGCTTTAGCTCATGATATAGCTAAAAATAAAACTATATACGAATTAAAAGATATTTTAGATAAAAATAATGTAAAATTAACTTATGATGAAGAAAGAAATCAAGAACTATGGCACAGTATGGTTGGACCTATAGTAGCTAGAGAAGTTTTTGAAATTGAAGATGAGGAAATTTTAAGTGCTATGAGATGGCATACTACTGGAAAGGAAAATATGAGTAAGCTAGATAAAGTAATTTATATGGCTGATATGATTGAACCAAATAGGAATTTTCCAGGAGTAGATAATCTTAGAAGAGAATGTTTTAAAGATTTAGATAACGGAGTTCTTCAAGGCTTGAATCATACTATTGAGTACTTGTTAAGTAAGGGAGTTCCTATTGATATAAATAGCATTAAGGCAAGAAATTATTTGTTGCTTCATAAATAAATCTTAGAGAGGAATTAAAAGATGGGGAATAGCAGAGAAGATCTTGGAAACAGGGGCAAAAGACCACTTACTAGGGAAGAAAAAATAAAAAGAAGAAAAGCTATAGAAGCTAAAAGAAAAAAAAGAAGAAGAAAAAGAATAGTAAAACTTATATTTACTGTATTTTTACTTTTAATCTTTGGTAGTGGAATATATGCCTACTCATTTATATCAGGATTAAAAACAAATACCTTAGGAGAAGGGACAGCACCAACATCATCAAGTGATCCTATAAACATTTTAATTTTAGGAATGGATATAGGAGATACTGACAATCAAACTAATAAATCTATAAGAAGAAGTGATAGTATAATGGTATTTAACTATAATCCTAATACGAAGAAGGCACATATAGTTTCTATACCAAGAGATACATTAATTGAGGTTGATGCTTATTTAGATACTGGAGAATATCAAAGATATTGGAAGATGAATGCCGCTTATGCGTTAGGTGGGGAAGAGGAAGTTATAACCCATGTAGAATCATTACTTGATATTAGTATTAATTATATTGTAGAGATAGACTATAATGCCTTTAGAAGTATAGTAGATGCTATTGGTGGAGTAGAGATGACTATTGAGCAAGATATGTATTATGATGATGATGAGCAAGATCTTCATATAAACTTTAAGGCAGGAGAAACAGTTCTTCTAGATGGACAAAAGGCTGAAGAGTTTTTTAGATGGAGAGAAAATAATGATGGAACTGGACTTGTAAATGGTGATTTGGATAGAATTAAGAACCAACAATTATTTCTTAGCAAGTTATTAGATAAAGCTATGAGCCCAAGTATAGTATTTAAGGCTCCAAAGATATTAAAGGCTATTAGTGATAATGTTGATACTAATATTCCAGCTAACAAATTAATATCATTAGGAATGAAGGTATTAAGGTTAGGCTCATCTAATATAGTAATGACAACAGTGCAAGGTGAACCAGAATATATATATGGTCAATCTTATATAGTAGCTGATAAAGAGTATAATACAGATTTAATTAATGCACTAAATTCAGGTGATTCATCATCAAGTGACAATATAACATCTATAGATAGAGAAGATTTAAAAGTATTAGTTTTAAATGGAACCAAGATAGATGGATTAGCATCTAGTGCAAAAAATAAGCTTCTTTCATTAGGATACACTAATATAGAGGTAGGGAACACTACTACAGCAGTATCTAAAAGTGTAATACAAACTAATGATAAAGATTTAAGAGAATTACTAAAAAGTGATATAGATATAGAAAAATTTGATAAAATAAGTAAATCTGAATATAAGGAGTATGATGTTGTAATACTATTAGGTGATGATTATAACTTATTAAATTAATGTAAAATGAATAATAATTTGGAGCTGTTTATAAACAGCTCCTTTTTATAGGAGGGAAAATGAGTACTATTAAGAAGGTAGTTACTAAGGAGTACGATGGAAGAAAAATTAGAGAGTATTTAAAAGAAGAACTTGGACTTTCTTCTAGATTAATAAGAAGTGCTTCTGTAGATAAAAGAATATTTGTAAATAATAAAGCTGTTAAAATGAATTACATAGTAAAAGATAAAGATAATATATTGATAAATTTAATGAAGGATGAAACTCAAAATATTGATCCAGAAAATATTCCAATAGATATAGTATATGAGGATGAAGATATAATAGTAGTCAATAAAGGGCCTAATATGGTGGTTCACCCTACAAAAAGGCATCAAAGTGGGACTTTAGCCAATGCTTTAATGTATTATTTTAAAGAAAGTAATCAAAAGTGTATAGTTAGACTTGTAAGTAGATTAGATATGGATACGTCAGGGCTGATAATAATAGCTAAAAATCAGTATGCGCATATGGAGTTATCTAAAGAAATGACTTTAAATAATGTAGAGAAGAGATATTTAGCTGTAGTACATGGACATATGGAAAACATGGAGGGAACTATAGATTTACCTATTTATAGACCTGAAGAAGAAGGTACTATTAGAAGAGTTGTGGATGAAAGAGGACAAAGAAGTATAACTCATTATAAGGTTGTAGAGAGATATAAGGATTCTGATTTAGTTGAATGTCTATTAGAAACCGGAAGAACACATCAAATAAGGGTACATTTAAGTCATTTAGGACATCCTATTTGGGGAGATACACTATATGGTAGTGAAGATGATATTCATATTATTAAAAGGCAAGCACTTCATGCTTATGGTTTAGATTTTAAATCACCAAGAACTAAAGATCCTTTAAGTCTTAGAGCAAAGCTACCAGAGGATATTAATAAATTAGTTAAAGAATTAGAAAATAAATAGGAAAGTATATCTAGCGAAAAAGAGGCTATTTATTATGATAGCCTCTTTTAACTTTTGTATCTATGAAATTTTGAGTATTTTCTTCTAAGCTTTCTTCTTTTTATAAAATAAATAATACATTTTATAAGTATAAAGAAAATAAATAATCCAAGTACTAGATAAGCTATATTCATTGGCTCTTTAATAAATTCTAATAAAGTTTCTTGAAGCTTTATTTTATTATTATACTCTCTATTAGCTCCACTTATTAAATCCATAGTAGAGACTGTTTCACCGTCAATTACTATTTTAGCTTTATATAATGTATCTCCAACACTAATAGCTTGTTTACTAATATCAGTTTTATCATATTCTATAGAATATGAAGGGGCTTTTTCAGATTTAGCTTTAGTATAATAAAAATCACTTTTAGCTAGTAATGGAATAGTAATATCTTCATTAATTTTATATGTATCTAGCTTATCATCTGCACTTATTAATTTAATTGTTTCAAAATTATCGAATCCATAATCAAATAATGGACCTATATTTGTATAGAAATTATCTTTATCAGTAGCATTTATAAATGAAGCAATTAGCATTTGATCACCATTTACTGCAGCAGCAGTATAGGCATGATTTGCTTCAGGAGTATATCCATTTTTACCACAATAAGTATTTCCATAATAATAAGCGCTATATTCATTAAGTAATTGGTTTTTATTGGTTGCCCATTTTTCACTTCCATCTGAAAATGGTTGATTTACATATTTATAAGATTCTGTTTGTGAAATCCTTACATATTCCTCATTATGTGATGCTGCTTTCATTATAAGAGCTAAATCATAAGCTGTAGTTAAATGTCCATCTTCATGAAGACCACTAGGATTTTTAAAATTTGTATTTAAAGCACCAAGTTCTTTAGCTTTAGCATTCATAAGCTTGGCAAATTCTTCATTAGAACCTGAAACATATTCAGCTAATGCTTCAGCACAATCATTGGCTGACTCTAGTAATAGCCCGTACATAAGCTCTTCAACTGTGTAAACTTCCCCTTTTTGTATACCAAGTGCAGAGCCATCTACTTGAGGAGGTTTTTCCCCTATAGTTACCTTATCTGTTAAATTTGCATTTTCTAAAACAACTAAAGCAGTCATTACCTTTGTCGTAGAGGCAGGCTCATATTGAGTATGCTCATTTTTGGAATAAAGTACTTTCCCTGTTCTTCCATCCATTAGTACAGCACCTTCTGAATATACAGGCGGTAATTCAGTAGCTTTTACTGTAAATCCACTTATTGAAGTAAAAATACTACTTACAAGTAAAGAGGACAGAAGAAATTTTTTTATAAATTTTTTCATACCGATTCTCCCACATAATGTTTTCATATAGACAAAATTATTTTATCAGAAAAATATAAATCATTCTAGTTTTTATAAAAATTTATATATAAATAGTTAAAATCTTAATAATAAGTTAATAATTATAGCTATAAACTATTAATTTGGAGGTTTTTATGGGTAAAAAAATAAAGGACTTACTAAACGTAAGAAATATAGTATTAATTATACTAGCTTTATTTTGCATTTTAGCATCTTTTTATTTATATGGAAGAAATAAGTCAAGTGTATTTAAGGATGAGTATATGAAAAACATATTTGTAGAAGAAAATGAAGCAAATAGTGAAGTGAAAGAGGATGGAAGTACAGAGACCTTTGGAGAAAATGTAGTTAATAATATTCCTAATAAAATAACAGTAGAAATAAAGGGAGAAGTAAAAAATCCAGATGTATATGAAATTGATGAAGGAAGTATAATTAGGGATTTAATTAATATGGCCGGAGGCTTAACAGAAGAAGCAAATATAGATGGAATAAATAGAGCTGAAAAACTTAGGGCTAATGAACTTATAGTTATTCCTAATAACGACAATGCAAATAACAATGTGGGAGACAGTAGTATTTCCACAGGAGTTTCTAGTGATGGAATTATAAATATTAATACTGCAACTTTAACAGAATTACAGAATATAACTGGAATTGGAGAGGTGAAAGCACAAAGTATAATTAATTATAGAGAAAAGAATGGAGGATTTAAGTCTATAGAAGAAATTAAAAATGTTGATGGCATAGGGGCAAAGACCTTCGAAAAGATAAAAGATCAGATTTCTATTTGAAGAAAGTTACAAATCTTTAATATATGATTATATGTTTTGTGGTAAAATTAGTATATAGTAGCATTTTAGAGGGGGATATATTATGGAAGTTGTTTTAAGCGCTCTTATGAATTTATTACTAAGTATTATATTTGGAGCTGTTGGAATTATTATTTTAGTAGCAGGTTATAAGATTTTTGATGCAATTATACCAGCTGATTTCAATAAAGAATTAGAAAAGGGAAATATTGCAGTTGCAATTTTTCTTGCTGGTGCTTTAATAGGTATAGCTATAATAGTTTCACAAGTGGTTAAATAAATTTTTGATTTTTAATGGGTATTTATATTTTCTATAAATACCCATTTTCTTTATGTGTCAGTTAGGTGACAAGCACTTTCAAAATAAAATCTTTAATGTTATAATAAGATGAATTTAAGGAAAAAATATTATAGGTATGTTATACATCCTAAGGAGAGGATATTATGATAAGAAAAACTTTAATAGCAATTTTAAGTGGGATAATGGCTGTATCTTTAGTAGCATGTAGTCCTTCTTCGAATGTTAAAAATGAAGAAAGTAATACTGCACAAAGTGCAAGATCCATTGAAGAAGATAAACCTTTTATTGGTGAAGGTGAATGGGCAAATGATTACACTAGAGATGAAGTATCGGCCTTAAATGATGAAATAACAGCTAGAATGGAAGAAGCAGCTAATTTCTATGGATTAGAATATGTTAAAGAAGAAAAGATAAGTGATGATAATGGCGTAAGCGTTAATGATAAATACGTTTATTTTGATAATTTAAATCCTGAGCCAAATAGAATGGAAAGTATGTATTATGGATTTAAAACTTATGGATCTGATATGGCAAGTGGAAGCTTAAATCTAAAGATAGGTTTTAGATTAGATTTAGATCAAATAAAAGATGAAGATAAGTTTGATTTAAAAGAAACTTCTATATCAACATTTTCAGAAGCTATGACTAATGATTCTGAAAGGGATTATTCAGAAATAAATGCTAAGATAATAGATATAGTTAAAAATCAAAATGCTAATGGAACTATTGAGACTAATTTAAATGGATTAGTTGAAACTATAACTATTAAAAATGACTTTTTACTATATAAAATAGACTCAAAAACTTATGATTTTAAAAAATAATTAATTTATATTAGGAGGATGAGGTTTTGGATAATAAAGATTTAAATAATGATGAATTTGAAAAGGAAGTTGTAGAAGAAAACAAGGTAATTGAAGCAATCGATGGAGTTGAATGTAAAGAAGTTACTACAGAAAAGAAAAATGGAAAAAATAAGGAAGATGGTAAAGGTATCAAGTTTTTAAAAAAAGTTTTAGCAGGAATAATAGATCAAATAATAAGTATAGCTATTTCATTACTATTATTAATAGTTTTTGATCTTATTTTAAAAGTTATTGGTTTATATATAGCAGAAAGAGAGCCAATGTTCTTAATAATGTATATAATAGTAAATATTTTTTATACACCAATTTGCACATCAACTAAGCTAAAAGAAACTATAGGAAGAAAGATAATACTAAAATAATTTTAATTAGGAGTTAAAATGAAAAAAGGAAGTACTGTACAGGTTAAAATAGATAAAACAGAGTTTCCATCTACTGGGATTGGAACTTTAGAAGGCAAAAAGATATATGTAAAAGGAGCTTTCCCAGGTCAAGTTGTAACTGGTAGAGTTAAGAAAAAAAGAGAAGCTTTTGCAGAATTAAAGCTTATTTCTGTTGATGAAAGAGCTGAATATGAAATAGAACCATGTTGCGAACATTTTGGAATTTGTGGTGGCTGTACATCACAAAATTTAAGCTATGAAAAGCAATTAGAGCTTTTAAGTGAAGAATTTAAATCTTTATTTGAAGAAGCAAACCTACCTCTTAATAACTATAAGGGCATAGTTGGAAGTAAGGAACAATGGGAATATAGAAATAAAATGGAGTTTACTTTCGGAGACTTTGAAAAGGGTGGAGAGTTAACTCTAGGAATGCATATGAAGGGTAAGTCTTTTGGAATTATTACAGTAGATAAGTGCTTAATAGTAGATGAAGATTTTAGAACTGTAATTAAGACTACAGTAGATTATTTTAGAGCTCAAGGATTACCTTATTATAGAGTAATGAAAAGAGAAGGATATTTAAGACACCTAGTAATAAGAAAAGCTATTAATACAGGTGAGTTAATGGTTAACTTAGTTACTACAACTCAAATTGAGTTTGATTTATCAGAGTATGTAGAAATATTAAAAAATCAAGAATATAAAGGTGATTTAGTATCAATATTACATACAGAAAATGATTCATTTTCAGATGCAGTAGTACCAGAAAAAGTTAACTTATTATTTGGAAAAGATCATATAACTGAAAATCTATTAGGACTAAAATTTAAGATATCTCCTTTTTCATTTTTCCAAACTAATACTAAGGGAGCAGAAAGTCTTTACAGTATAGTTAGAGATTATATAGGAGAATCAAAGGATAAAGTAGTATTTGACCTTTATTGTGGAACAGGAACTATAGGGCAAATAGCAGCAGCTAACGCAAAAAAAGTAGTTGGTATAGAACTTATAGAAGAAGCAGTTGAAGCAGCAAAAGAAAATGCTAAATTAAACAACTTAAATAACTGTGAATTCCTAGCTGGAGACGTAGCAGAAATAATAAAGAATGTTAAAGATAAACCAGATACAATAATTTTAGATCCACCAAGAAGTGGAGTACATCCAAAAGCATTGGAATATGTAATTAAATTCAATGCCAAAGAGATAATATATGTATCATGTAATCCAAAAACTTTAGTAGAAAATTTACATGTATTAATAGGCGCAGGATATAAAATAGTTGAAAGCTGTGTTAAAGACATGTTTCCTAATACCCCTCACTTGGAGGCTGTAGTGAAACTAGTAAGATAAATACAAGAGTTGAGAAATATATAAAATGGACCTTATAGAGGAGACAATGCAAAAAGTCTACTCTATAGGGTATTTTTATATATAATAAAAGTATAACGATAACTAAGGATGGCTGAAAATTAGCATTTGAAATATATAATTAAATTAAGTAATTTTGAGAGTTAGGTTAAATATATAAAAATAAAAGAAAGGATGGGATTTAATGAAAATCATTGTTTTTGGAGCTAATGGCAGAACAGGACAAAAAGTAATTAATCAAGCCATAAGTAATGGAATAGAAGTAACGGCATTTGTAAGAAATAGAGAGACTATAAAAATACAGTCTGAGAACTTACACATAATAGTTGGACATGCAACTCGATATGAGGATGTAAAAAAAGCTATGGCTTCTCATGATGCAGTAATTAGTTGTATAGGAGGACCAGGGGCTAAAGTATCTACAACTATTACAGATATTACAAAGAATATCGTAGATGCAATGAATGAAACAGGTGTGAAACGAATAGCCCAAGTTTCTTCTGCTGGGGTACATGGTGAATTAAAAGGGGTAATAGGGAAAGTTATAAGTTTTATGTTAAAAAATCCATTAAAAGATCATAAAGGAGCTTATAATAAATTAAAAGAAGGAACTGTTGATTATACATTAGCTAGACCATTATCTTTAACAGATGGTGCTTTTACAGGTGTATATAGAGAAGCTGAAGAAGGTGTACCAGCTGGAGGGAAAAATATTTCTCGTGCTGATCTAGCTAACTTTCTATTAAAAGTAATACAAGATGATAAATATATTGGGAAAAGTGTAGGACTAGCATATTAAATATAATCAAATTTAAATTATTATTTTTTTATGAGACTTTATATATTCTAGGGTATTTTAACTATGAAAAATAAAGAAGAGATGACAAATTGGGTTATTGGAAATAGGGGGATTAAGTAAGGTATATTATAGTTGTTTTAATAGGTTATTTTATTGGGAGTTCTAGTATGTAATATTATTTAGGTAGGCTAAATAATATTAATGTATCTAAGAAAGGAACTGGAAATTTATGTGCATCTAATATGCTTCTTATATAGGTATGAAAATCTTTTAGGATTAAAATTTAAGATATCTCCTTTTTCATTATTCAAAACTAATACTAAGGGAGCAGAAAGTCTTTATAGCATAGTTAGAGATTATTTAGGAGAAGCAAAGGATAAGGTAGTATTTGACCTTTATTGTGGAACAGGAACTATAGGGCAAATAGCAGCAGCTAATGCAAAAAAAGTTGTTGGTATAGAGCTTATAGAAGAAGCAGTAGAAGCAGCAAAGGAAAATGCTAAATTAAACAATTTAAATAATTGCGAATTCCTAGCAGGAGACGTAGCAGAAATAATAAAGAATGTTAAGGATAAACCAGATACAATAATTTTAGATCCACCAAGAAGCGATAGCTGATTGGAAGTATCCTACTGCTTGAAGCTGTTGTTAAGTTAATTAAGGAATAGCCTGTAATTAAATGATTTTAAAGTAAATATTGATTGTGTTTTAAGTTCCCTCAGACTAAATGTCTGGGGGAATTTTTATGCTTTAATAAACAATAGTGTTTATATAAAAATCAAAAAATACAAATATATATTTACAAAAAATGTAAAAATGTTAAGATGATTATGTAACCAAATTTTGTTGAAAGGGGAAGAGGAGGGATGATAAAAGTAAAGAATTTATGCAAATTCTATGATAATAATAAGATATTGGAGCATATAAATTTAGATATAGATAGCAAGGGTATTGATATTGTAATAGGTATAAATGGTAGTGGGAAGACTACTCTTTTGAATTGTATATGTAATTTAACAAAAGTAACAGAAGGAAATATATGGGTAGATGGTATTGATTATAATGAAAAGGAAGCTAAAAAGAAGATGCACTATATTACATCAGATTTTTACTTGCTAGAATACCTTTCAGGAAAAGAATATGCAAAATAGAAAGATGAATCATTTTTTTGGAATTAGCGAAATAAGAGAAGTCCTGACAATAACATTTATAAATTTAATTATAAATCTACCTTTAATAATAATTAGCTTTTGGTATGTAGATTACTTTGAGATTATGTTGAATAGTATCATCTGGTTTGAGTGTGCAACTGTTTCGGGGATATTATTTCCCAAAAATAAAAGTTCATTGAATGAGTTTGCGTCAGCTATGGTTTGTTTAGTGTTAATGGTATTGACTTATCTAGCAACTAAAAATATAGTTTTTTTATAATAACATTTGTGGAAATGTTTTTTTTGAAAAAATATTTATTAGAAAGAGGGAGAAAATATGAAATTTTCTAAACAAATAGTTTTTGCTACTGTATCATATTTGGTATTATTACTTTTGGATTTTGTAGTAACATTGTATAGTATAAATGAATCAGGGTTATATACTTCAGTTTTTGGATTAAAAATAGATATGGTAATGACTGAGGTAGAGTTGATGACTACTTTCTCATTAAGCATAACAATGCTTCTATATTATATTCTTTGGGTTGCATTTATTGTGTTGCTATGTACTATTGTTGGTAAGTGTAGAAAGAAAAAAATAAAAGCTTGGGGATAATATGCGTAGTGTATATATTGAGGTACTAATCTTAATTGGTTTGTTTTATGTAGTATTAGGTCTGCATGAATTTGTTCATTATATTTTTATAAAGTTATTTAAAAAGGAAATTATATCGATTAAAATTAAATAAAGAAGAAGGGGTATATTATTTTGGGTTTGCTGAATGCTCTTGGTGTAAGGAATTATTACCAATACTAGAAGAAAGTCTAACAACTAATAATAAATATGCGTATGTTGTAAATACTAAGAGTGAAAAATATAGTGAAGATAAGTCAGCAGAGGTCATAGTAACTCCGCTAATCGCGATAGCGGATGAAGGACTGAACTTTAAGGAGGTTTTAAAATTTGAAAGTTTCGCAGAATAATCAAAGATTGCAGAAAACTAAATATTTAGGCTCTAGTGCTGAAAATAGAGTGGAACTTGAAGATAAGCAAAGAGTGCATAGAGGATTCTCGGCAACTTCAAATAGAGAAACAAGTGAATTTGAATATGGCTCATTAGAAAGAATATTATCAAGAGAAAACCTACTTATAGCAATGAAAAGAGTAATCTCAAATAAAGGTAGCCATGGAGTCGATGGAATGACAGTGTATGAACTTAGACAATTTCTTAAAGATAACTGGTTATCAATAAAAGAAAGTATTCTAAATAATGAGTATAAACCAATGCCAGTCAGAAGAGTTGAAATACCAAAGCTTAATGGTGGAACCAGATTATTAGGAATATCAACAGTTTTGGATAGGTTTATTCAACAAGCAATCATTTCATCTTTGCTTCGAATCTCAGTTCTTAGATTATCAATGATTTCATAGGGATTTACAGAAACTTTAGCAACAATGTATTGTTCAATGTATGCAGTAATAATTGGATTATTATAAAAGGTTTGTCTTGTAATGCCATTTTCCTTTGAGACTATATTGATATAGAGTTTATTATTTTTGATTTCCAGAACAAAATCATTTTGTGCTTGGACCATACTTTCAAGGACTTCATCAACCTTAATGAGATGCTTTAGTGCGATTGGTTTTATATCTTAGGTTAATCCAAATGATTTTAGATTCTCATTTACTCTTTTTTTCTAATGAATCCATGCAGTTACCTCCTTCCTTGTCGAATCATAGTGTTCAACAATATAAGTGAGCTGAAGGTATTTTTCAAGAAAGACTTCATTACCATTTCTATTAAACTCTTCTTTCAAGTATTGTTAATTCCGGAAGTAGAGAATTCTCAAACATATAATTTCATTTTGTTTAATTCTTTCTGATATGCCTTTTTGAATCCATTATCAAAATTATATTGAAGAATCTCTTTATGCTTTAGATACTCTTCATAGCTAATATTTTTGATGCATTTAAATAATTATCCATTTATTTTAAAATTTTCACAAAAGTCATTAACAACCTTAACTATAATATCATCACAATTAGTTTTTTCATTAACATCATTTAAAAATAGTCCCACTAAGTCACCAAAAACAGCACCAGTTGAATCACTATCACCTTTATGGTGTATTGCTAATTTTATAGCTTTATTTAAATCCTTTGTTTTTTCATAAAATAAAGCTGAATAAATTGCAATGGCTAAACACTCTTCGGCAACCCATCCTTCTCCTAAAGAATCAATTGAAGCTGTTTGTATATATCATAAAGGTTCCTATGATTTATTACCTGATGCTTATAGTTTTATAATGAAATATGTTGAAGAAAATGGATATGAAATAGTAGAAAGTCCAAGGGAAAGATATATTGATGGTATTTGGAATAAAGAAAATATAGATGAGTGGCTTACAGAAATACAAGTTCCAGTTAGAAAAAAGTAAATCTAAAAATAAATAATAAACTTTTATATACTTAAGTACTCTGCCATAGCAGGGTACTTTTTCTTATATAAAGAGTAAGTTTTAAATTTAAATATATGATTAATGGATTATTAATAAATAAATATAATTTAATAATGACTTATGACATAATATGGTATAATAGGGAATGGAAAGTAATTAAAAGATAAGGCATTGTACATGGAGTATAAGTACACTTAATAAATCTGGGGGGATGAGAAATGAGTAAAGAGTTATTAACAAATAAAGAGGAAGAAATAATAAGCTTTAAAGATGAAGTTAGCTTTTTAGATCCTAGAAGTAAAAAAGAGTTTTTAACTGTTATGAAAGTTGAAAATGAAGAAATTAACAATAAAAAGTGTATAGGTAGTCTTGCTAAGGTAAATATGTTTATGCAACAATTACCTTTAGCAGTAAGCATAGAACAAAGTGAAATTATTAGCAATTCATATAAAATTGTTTTCCCAGAAGGTGCATCAGGAACTTTAATGAAGTATAAAAATGGAATGCTAGGAACTCCGCTTATTGGAGATAATGGAAAGATATCTGCTCATGCTGGATTAGTATCTGTTGATAATATATCACTAACTCCATTAATGATATTCTCAGCAATGTCTGCAATTACAGGACAGTATTTTATGGCTAGAATTGATGATGGATTAGAAACAATTACAAAAAATGTTAAAGAGATTATTGGTATAATTTATGATGAAAAAGAATCAGATAATTTTTCAGCATATAATTTTTGTGAATATGTAAAGAGTAATATGCAATTAATACTTGGAAATGAAGTATTAAAATTATCTACTTTAACTAATTTACAAGCAACAAATAATAAAATGTGTTCAAATATATTATTTTATTCTAAGAGCATAGATAGAAAGAGTAATGATATAGTTAATATACCTAATAAAAAGTTAAGTACTACAGATAAGAGATTATCAGAAATGGATGAACTATCAAAAATTGTTTTTGGATTAATAAGACAACAGCAGTTAAGTTTTGAATTGCTATGTATTGGAAAAGTATATGAAATACAAGTTGCAGAAATGTATGATGAAGAATATTACAAAAATATAATTGCAGAACTTGAGAGAGTTGGAAATATAGTAGATTCAGATGTTAAGATGCTTATAGATAAGTGTGAAGAAACATTATTAGAAATTATAAAAAAAGCTATAAAGGGAGATGATGCAGTAAGTCAATTTAAGAAGGCTATGCAAGACTATAAAAACAAACAATTAGAATTTGAAAAAATTAAAAATAATTTTATTGAAAATATTATTTCATTTAAAGATGAAAATATTAAAGCTAAAGAGTTTGTAGTTGTTGATGATTTAATATATGCTTAGAAAAAGTAATAGTAGATGATATAGTAAGATATGAATGTTAAACTATAATAATTATTGGAGATATACACTATCATTAGTAGAATATCTCCAATATTTTTTTATTAAATTTGTTTAGTTTGAAAAAATTATTAATAGATAAATTTGTATGCAATTTATATATTAAGGGTGAATAAGATTAATAATGATTAATAAGTTTATTATAGTATAGATATAATGAAGGGGAAGATTTATGATTGCAGAGTTGCATGGGAAAATTAGTAGCAGAGGAACAAATTTAAGAGAAACTTCAGAAGATAATTTAACTGGTAATATCTTTGGTGCATTAAGATATATTCCATTTAGTAAGGGCATTCAAAAAATATTATTAGAAATAATTGATAAAAGTAACTTTAATAATTATGAAGCAGAAGAGTGGGCAGAAAAAATTGAGTTTTGGCCTTATCATAAAGATGGAGAGTTAGATTTAATTATTGATCTTAATTTAGTTACTATTGGTATAGAAGTTAAATATAATAGTGGTTTATCATCAGAAGATGATGTAATAAAAGACTATGAAAGTGAAGAGCCAAGTAAAAATCAGTTATCTAGAGAATCAATGATTATTAAAGAGTTAGCAATAGAAAAAAATAAGAAACCAATTTTACTTTTTATTGCTAGGAAAAATGAAGGCAAAGAAATAGTAGATAACGTAAAGAAGAGAAATATTATAGAAAATGGTGTAATATTTGAGTTTATTTCTTGGGAAGAAATATGTTCTATAATAGAAGAATTATATAAAAGTTCTAAGTTAAACTATTTTGAAAAGGTAGTAATTGATGATATTTATAGACTTTTAGCTAAAAAAGGCTTTGATAGCTTTAAAAGTTTTAAGAGTAATATTAGTAGTAGTCTAATAGATAAAAATGAATATTTCGTATTTAAAGAGAATAAAAAATATAATTGTATGTCAAAGAATGATAACGATAAATTTAATTTTGGTTGTAATGTGCATATAGAAGAGGGGGAATATTATGAATTCAGATAGTAAAAATATAGAGAATGCATTTTCAGTAGTATATAATACCTTAAAAAATGTAAAAAAACTTATGGAATATTGTGATGAGGTTGCAGAAAGTAATGGGTATAGTTCTTGCACTTCAAAATTTTTAAGAAATAATACAGATTCTAGTGTTGAGGGATGGTTATATAATAAGTTATTCAAGCTATATCAAAGGAGAGAAGATAAAGAACTGGAAAATAAATGGAGAAATGGACCACTATATGTACTAGAAATAAATTTTGAAGAAGCACCATCATATTATTTATCCAAATTTGAATATGAAAATATAAAAAGTTGGCGAAGTGGAATATCACCTTCAGATTGGTGGGCTTTTTATTTTCCAACAGATATTAAGGATAATAGGATTGAGTTTAGTAAATTAGAGAACATTTATACTGTAGGTGTACCTAAGGATTCGTACAAGAAAACTTACTGGGGGCTTAAAAGAACAGTGTTTAAAAGTAAAAATTTATTAGACTTGAATAGTGATAATGTTAATATTAATATTTTTCAAGAATTTAATAATCTAAAAGATAAATAATACTATACGGTGGTGAAGAATTAAAAAAGAAAATTATCATTTTTGCTTTTACGTAGACATAACCATAATTATAAGATAATAGAAATATATAGAAATTAATATTTGTATTAATATATGAGTAAGTTATTTATTAAACTACTCGATAAATTGGAATTAGGAGGAAGTGAATAATATGGGAAAATGTCATGTAATTAGTGCAAAACGAATGGGATGGGAACAAATGTATGATTACTATACCTTTCCAGTTAATGAGTATAGTAGAGAAGAGGCTATGGATCAGTTTCGTACTGTTGAAAAAGAAACAAAAAAAAATAACGGGGAATGGTATCCGTACACTGCATATGAATATAATGGAGAAATATATCATTCTATTATTTATTCTGGGACTGCAGATGAAAGCGAATTTGATTAATAAATTATACTATCTATTGGCAAAGTATATGAAATTTATAAATTTCTTACTTAGCTCATAAAAACCACAATAAATCATAAGTATAGGCAATATATTTAACTACTAGTATATTATTTGGAGGGAAATATGGTACGTTTAACAAGGGATGTGAGACAAAGAATTTTAGAACAGAACGAAGGTTTCAGCACGAGAACATATTATGAGGGTAGAAATACTAGAGAAGAAAGAATATATACAATTTCAGGTGGAGTACTAAAAATACGTGCTATAGGAAAGGGCGCTTGGGCTGATAGTCGATATGATGAAGAGTGGATTGCTAGTGATGATGAAACTCATAGGTTTTTATATGCTAACAAATGGAAAATGAATCTTGATGGAATAGAATAATAAAATATAATCAATTATCTTACTATAATTGATTTTCATTATCAATTATACTATAAGGTGCCTTACAATTATGCTATAATACATAGTAGTAAATGACTTAGGAGGAAATATTAATGCAGGATGAAAAAGTATGTCCTATTTGTAAAAATCATTGTAGTTTAACTAAGCCAAAATGTGGACGTGGTAAAAAATATGCAGAGACAATGGAATTACCAATTAAGTCTAATGATAAGGATAAAAAATCTGAACATATTTATAAATTAGAAGACTATCAAAAATCAAATATTGATGAAAAAATATTAATGAATTTAAGGGATACAGGATATATAATTAGAAATCTTTCTCGGGGAATAGTAAGCCAAAAGAAAATCCTAACTTTACTTAATGAGGTTGGGAAAATTACTCAGAAGAAATTAACAAAGAAGCTTGGTGTTAAGTCAGCATTTTCTAGTGAAATACTTAGTAAGATGGAGGATAGTGGCTTAATTAAATGCACTGATAGTAAAAAAGATGAAAGAACTATGGATATTAAGTTAACGAAAGAAGGTAAGATGGAAGCAGTATTAGCAGGAGCTCAAATGGAAGATTTACATGGTGAGATGTTTTCTTGCTTGGATACTACTGAAAAAGAGCAATTTCTTTCTATTCTTGAAAAGTTAAATTTAGATTGGGATAGTCGTTATTTAGTAAAGAAATAAATAAATTGTATATTTTCTTTTGATGACTTTTATACATTATAAAGGATTTAAGAGAAGATAAGAGTAATTAGGAATATGTATATAGTGTCTAGAGTATTATTGGCTCTAGACTTTTTTATTTATAAAGGTATAGATAACAGATTTATATATCTTGTGGTATAATAAGGAAAAAGAGGTGGTGTTATGGTAAAGAAAAAGAAAACTATTATTTTAATTGTTTTAATAGGTTGTTTAATAATGGGATTTATAGATGCAGTTATTAGCCCACAGTATCTTATAAAGTCCTTTATAAAAATTATACTTTTTTCTATAATGCCAATTTTATATTCAAGATATGATACGAATTTAAATTTAGCTTCTTTATTTAAGGTAAAAAGCAAGAAAGAAATAATCATTGCTATTTTATCAGGAGTAGCAATATTTACAGTTATTTTAGGAGCTTATTTTATAATAGGTAATTTTTTTGATTTTTCAAATGTTGTATCCTCATTATCAGAAAATGCAGGTATTAACAATAATAACTTCTTATTTGTTACCATATATATTTCTTTTATTAATTCTTTACTAGAAGAATTCTATTTTAGAGGCTTTGCATTTTTAAAGCTAAAAGAAGTATCAACTAGGAAGTTTGCATATATTTTTAGTTCCTTAGCATTTGCTTTTTATCATGTTGCTATGATGATAGGCTGGTTTGATATAAGTTTATTTATTTTAACTATATGTGGACTATTTGTTGGGGGATTAATTTTCAATTATTTTAATGAAAAATATAAAAATATATATGTTACTTGGTTAATCCACATGTTTGCAAATTTTGCTATTAATTATATTGGGTTTATGCTATTTAATCTTATATAGTTAAAAGTATTAGAATATGATTATTTCTATTTTTGATCAATATTATAAACAAAGGCATCATAATTTTGATGCCTTTGTTATCGTAAGACCTTGTTGTATTATTAAAGGTTTTTAGGTCAGTAATCCCTCTTTATAAGGAGTAGTTTTTGTCATCATAATCTTTAGGTGCTTTATAATCAAAATTATTAAAGTAGCAAATATTCTGAGGGGTGTTTTGAGCATATGGAAACTCAAAGTTTTGATATTTTACTACAGGATTGCTTTCCTTACTTATAGTATCAAGAAATTCATCAGGAAGATTTAATATTGATTTTACCACCTCACGTGGAGTCATTGCTATCCATTGAGCAAGTGATAAATCACTAAAATGACTACTATTAAATACTTCAAGGAATTGGAGAGGTTCGTCACCAATATTTTGTACATAATGGAAGGCTCCTACTGGAACATATCCCACATCTCCTGCGCTGTAATTAAAGGTACGAGCTTTAGGACCTGGCATAAATACAGTCATTCTTGCTTTTCCTTTTATATAATATTGGAATTCGTCTTGGTTGGTATGCCAATGTATTTCTCTCATTGCACCTGGTTCTACAGTAACAAGAGCTGCGGATACAGTTTCACAAGCAGGGAAATTACGGTTATCAAGAATTTGTATAGTTCCACCATCACCTTTGATTGGTTCTACATTACAAAGCTCATGCTTATATGACTTAGGAACCTTTCCTGTAGGAGAATCTACGGTTTGAGATTCTAAGGTTCCAGGATCGCCTCCATCTGTAATATAAACCTGTTTTGATGGAATATTTTTAAAGGTGTCCTCTGGAACTCCAAAGTTAGCGGACAAAACATCCATTGGCATATGGGCAAATAATTCAGAAATAGAAAAAGTATTATGCTCTGAGTATTCACCTTTATCAAAGAACATTAAAAATTCACAGCCCTCATGTAGTCCTTGGATGCTATGAGGAATATTTTTAGGGAAAATCCAACCTTCACCAGGATGAATATCAGCTACAAAAGTTCTTCCAATCTCATCTACTGCAGTTACACGACAAGAGCCTACTAGAAGGAACCCCCACTCTGATTGCTGATGTGTATGCATTTCTCTTACCCCTGGGGAAAGATTCATGTCTACAACGGCAAAGGTATCAGAAATAGGGAGCTCACGTTTGGTAATTTCCCTTGACCATCCACCAGGTCTTAGAATCATATTAGTATCTGAAAATGAAAATTTGAGATTTGGTATAAGCCCTTTATCTGTGGCTGGAGGAACAATCATATCTGGATTTTCTTCATCTCTCTTAAGATTCCTTGGTCCTAAGTCAAGTGCTCCAAAGCCATCTGAACGGATAGGTTCTGGCCTATTAGATTCCTTTAATTGGTCTAATTTTTCTTGTAATCGTGTTTGTAATAATCTTTCCATAAAATATCTCCTTTAGAACTTAATATATAATAGTGTTTGATTATTTCTTCGAAAATATACCAGTGAATTTACATTCTATACCGATTATCCATTATGTATATATTTATGGTAAAATTATATTAATAAGGAAAGTGATACTATGGCTTTGATTGTGTTTACTTTAATTGTACAACTATGAATAAGTAGAAAATTTATATGCCACTAGAAATAATTCGTAATGATATAACAAAAGTTCATGCAGATGCAATAGTAAATGCAGCAAATACATCATTACTTGGAAGGGGAGGAGTTGATGGAGCAATTCATGCAGCAGCTGGGCCTGATCTTCTTAAGGAATGTAGAACTCTTGGGGGATGTGAAGCTGGTGAAGCTAAGATAACTAAGGGATACAATCTACAAGCTAAGTACATAATTCATACTGTTGGACCAATATGGAGGGGTGGAAATAGTAATGAGGAAGAATTATTAACCAACTGTTATAAAAACTCACTTGAATTAGTTAAAGATTACAAGCTAGAGAGTGTTGCCTTTCCTTTAATATCTACAGGTGTTTATGGATATCCAAAGGATAAAGCCTTAAAAATTGCTATTTCAGTTATTAGCGATTTTTTATTAAAGAATGATGTTACTATTTATTTGGTTATATATGACAAGCATGCCTTTATGATATCTAGTAAGCTATTTTCATCAATTAAACAATATATAGATGATAGATATATAGAAGAGCATTCGTATGCTAGAGAAAGATATATGAAAAACTCTATATGTGAATCTCAATGTATAGTTAAAGAAGTAGAAGTAAAAAATAGAAAACTTGAAGATATATTAAATAATATCGATGAATCTTTTTCAGAGATGCTATTACGATTAATATATGAAAAAGGTATGGATGATGTAGATGTTTATAAAAGGGCAAATGTTGATAGAAGACTTTTTTCTAAAATTCGTAACGATAAAAATTATAAACCTAGTAAGTCAACTGTAATTGCCTTTGTCATATCATTAAGACTTAATTTAGATGAAACAAAAGATTTACTTTTAAAAGCTGGATTTGCTTTATCCCATAGTAGTAAATTCGATATTATTATTGAATACTTCATTGAAAATAAAATATACGACATATTTGAGATAAATGAAGAATTATTTACTTTTGATGAAAATACCTTAGGTTAAATAATGGTATATTATTTATATATGCTAATAAATCATCAAAACTATATTTGTTAATAAATTTCATAATTCCGAATGAAATGAGGAATTATTACCTTCAGTGTGAGGGGGATAGAAAGATTGTATGAGAGCGACTTGGAGCTAGCGAGGTCACAAGTAAAAAGAGAAAATGTAATTAATATACTATAAAAAATATATATATTATTTTTCATAATTCCGAATAAAATGAGGAATTATTACCTTCAGCTTAGAAGAAGTAAATGTTATATGACGGTGACTTGGAGCGAAGCGACGGAACAAGGAATATAACATTTACTCCTTTTCTTTTGTCGCTTTTTATGCGACCAAATAAGTTTTAAAAAATGGTATCCTTAAATCATAGAAAAGGTGATTGGAGGATAATGGTATGAAAAATAATTTAACAGAATTAGTATTTATTTTAGACAGAAGTGGATCAATGATGGGACTTGAAAAGGATACTATCGGAGGCTTTAATGCAATGATTGAAAAACAAAAGAAAGAAGAGGGAGAAGCTTTTATAACTACTGTATTATTTGATAATAAGTATGAGTTATTACATGACAGATATCGCCTATAAGTGAGAAAGAATATTTTGTTAGAGGTACTACTGCATTATTAGATGCCGTTGGAAAGACTATAAATAAAATAGAAAATGCTCAAAAACATACTTTAGAATCAGAAAGAGCAAGTAAAGTTTTTTTTGTAATAACTACAGATGGTATGGAAAATTCAAGTACAAGATATAGTTATGAAAAAATTAGAAGAATGATAGAAGAGAAGAAAAAGGAATTTAGATGTGAGTTTATATTCCTTGGAGCAAATATTGATGCAATTTCGGCTGCTGAAAGTATAGGGATATCTGAAGATAGAGCAACTAATTATAATTGTGATAGTGAAGGAACTAGGCTTAATTATGAAGTAATAAGTGAAACTGTAAGCTGTCTAAGAACTAATAAAAATATAAGTGATAATTGGAAGAATAAAATTGAAGTGGATTATAAAAAACGTGGAGGAAAGATATAAATGTTGGGGCTATTATTGGAGATATAGTTATATAACTATGTTCACTCCAGTATTTATTGCATTTATTATAACAATCAGTGTTATTGGTTATGGTATAAATATATTAGTTAAATCAATTAAAGAACAGGACAAGAATAATTAATAAGATTATTGTCATACAAAATAGATAGAAAACGGATAAAGCAATCTGTTTGTTCTACTTATAACTAGTTATCAACACATATTTAAAATATAGCCTAATTTAAAAAAGAAAAAATATGGTGTGGGAATGGCTTGGAGCTTGCGACGGAATAATGAATTTTCATAATTCCGAACTTGAGAGGAATTATATCAATTAGTTTGAAAAAAATATTTATAATATTATGTCGACTTGGAGCGAATGCGACGGAGTAAATAATTCACATAATTCCGACTTTGGAGGGATTATTACATTTAGTTTTAAAAAGAAAAAAATATGGTGTGGGAATGACTTGGAGCTTGCGACGGAATTCTCCACACCATATTTTTTTCTTTTATTTTTTTCTCAATTTCACTTAAAACTGGGTACTTATTTAATGATAGGGTATTTAAATAAGTTTTGGGAGGATTTTAATATGCAATTTTCATTTTTAGGGTATTCAGTTAAAAAGATTATGGAGTTTAATTTAGATGTTAAGGATGTAACTATTCTTAGGTATTTTGATGATTTTAGAAATAGTGGAAAAATGAATTATGAAGTTATAGAAGGTGTTAAGTACTATTGGATAAGTTATCAAAACATTGAAAATGAACTTCCTTTCTTAGGTTTAGGAAAGAGAACTATTATGATGAGGATGCTTAAATTAAGGGATTTAGGAATTTTATCTCATTATACTAAAAAAGAAGGTGGGACTTTTTCCTTTTATGCTTTTGGGAAAAAGTATAAGGAGTTATTATACATTAATAAAAATAATGATGATAAAGATAATAATAAGGATAACAGGGGACAAGCTGATAATTATTATATTAATGAAGAAGATATTGATATAAGTATAAGTTCAGAGGAGGATTCTACCATTAATGAAGTTCTTAATAATGAAGATAGTGTTCTTGAGAATGACAAAGCTGTACATGATTTAGAAAACTTATATGTAAATAATCATCAAAATGAAGAGGGGGTATTCCAAAATAATCATAGAGGGTATGCAGAGAAATGTTCAACAAAGACTCATCTACTAAATAACTCATCTACCATAGTAACTAATATATATAATAATATAAAAGACAATGTAACTAGTATAATAAATTATTTAAATTTAAAGGTTGGTGTTATGTATAAGCCTAGTAACACTAAAACTATAAGTCTAATAAAAGCAAGATTAAGAGAAGGCTTTAGTTTTGATGACTTTAAAAAAGTTATAGATAAAAAGATTAAGGCTTGGAAGGGTACTAGCTTTGAGCAATATCTAACTCCATTTACTCTATTTGGAGATAAGTTTGAGGTTTATCTAAATCAAAAAATAGTAAAGCAAGAAGAAGGTAAAAATAATAATCCTTATGGAAATAAAAAAAGCTATGGATATAATAAAAATCTAAGATTCCATAACTTTAAAGGTCGCGACTACGATTATGATGCTCTAGAAAAGAGACTATTAGGTTGGGATAATTAATAATATTAACAAACGGCTATCTTAAAAAAGATGGACATAATTTTTTATTACAATTTAGAAAGTGAAGGGTACTTATTTAATTTTAAGGCTCTATTTAAATGAATGTTAAGATACAATTATTTCCAAATTATGTTATAATATAGGAATAATAAATATTTGTATAAATTTAATTTTATTTATATCATTACTAGAATTATAATCTGTGAATTATGTGTATAAGTATATAAAGTATTGAATAATCGTATTATATTTCTCAAAAGGAAGTGATAAAATGAAAAATAAAAAAATATTTTGGTTCATTGCAATAGATATATTTGTTGTCGGTATTATATTGTTTTATCTATTTAAACCAATGACAATGAATGATATTTACGATAAGCCTAATTTTACAGGAATAGTAACAGAAATATATGATAAAGCAATTTTAGTTTCTGTTGACGAAGATGAGGATGAAATTAAGAGTAGTGATAAAATAAGTGTTTCACTTGATGTTCAATTAAAAGATAGTATGACAAGTTTTAAGGTTGGCGATAAAGTAAAGATATTCTATGACGGTATTATATTAGAAACTTATCCAGCTCAAATCCATACAGTTTATGCAATATTGTTAATTAATGAGTGAATTAGCTATTATTTTAGGGGAAATGAATTTGATTTAGGAGAATAACCTTAAATGATTGTGGTTTACAAGTAAAGTGGACAAGTTAATTTGTCCACTTTTATACATTCCATTATAAATACTAGCTTAAAACATAGTTATTTTTGAAAATATTAAATAAAAGGAGGATTAAGTATGATAAAGTTAATAGTTCCCAGAATGGAAGAATTGTCATTTAGAAAAGAATTGTTAAGTGATGAAGATACTATGTCTTATAATCATAAATGGGGAGGAACAATAGACTTTCAAGAAAATAAGTGGGAAGAATGGTATAGAAAATGGATTATAAACAAAAATAATGATCGATATTATGCATATCTTTTTTCAGAAAAATTAAATTGCTATGTAGGTGAGATAGCTTATCATTATAGTGAAAAAGAATATATAGCAAATATAATTATTCATAGTAAATATAGAGGAAATGGTTTCGGGAAAATAGGACTTAAATTATTATGCAAAAAAGCTAAAGAAAATGGCTTAGTAACTTTATTTGATAATATTGCATTAGGTAATCCTTCAATAAAAATGTTTTTAGACTATGATTTTAAAGAAGTATGGCGCAATGAGGAAGCGATAATGATAAAAAAAGATTTATAGAGTCTAGTTTAGAAGAATTATATCCTTCAGGTTGAAAGGGAAAATTTATAATATTATTACGACTTGGAGCTTGCAAGGTCGCAAATGATTTTCATAATTCCGAACTAGAGAGGAATTATGAAAATCTGTGTATAAAGAAATAAATATATTATGAGGGTGACTTGGAGCCTACGACGGAATCCCGAATATTATATTTATTTCTTTTATTTTTTTAAAATCACTTTTTATCAACGTATATATAAGTTGAGGAGGTGATAAACATGGCAGCAAGTTCAGTATTAGTTGGAAATTCTTTAGGAATAAGCTATCAAACTGGAGTTAATTCTAAGGGAGAAGATGTTTTTGGAGGACAAAGCTTTAAAAACATATCAGCAACTGCAACAGATGATGAGTTAGTAGC
>NZ_JBNOOF010000007.1:186690-204022 GCF_050585245.1 Clostridium nigeriense | reverse complement strand
AGCGTTCGTCCTGAGCCAGGATCAAACTCTCAATAAAAAGTTTAATCTGTTGCTCAAATTACCTTGAGTCTTAATTTAAAGACTTAAAAGAATTGCTGGTTTATTTTATACTTAACTTATATTCTGTTCAATTTTCAAAGATCTAAGTCTTATCGACTTGCTTATTTATAATAACATTTCAACTCTCAATTGTCAACACTTTTTTGTTGCAATTTTTTGTTGTTATTTCGCCGTCGTTCCCGACGACGCTATTTATATTATCACGATTATTTCACAATAATATACCTAAATTCCTATATTATTCAATATTATACTTATTATTCTTCATTTTTCTTATTAATTCTCATTTTTTTATATAATGATACACCTGGCAAAGTTATTGTTATTATATATATCTCTCTAATAAAAAGAACTCTATTTCATTATTAATTATCAATATTTTCTCAATTTCATTTTAATAATATATATGTAAATTCTATATATTATTTATATAAATCTAGAAACATAAATATTTTTGCTATAATAAATACTTTTTTCCTAATAACTTAGTAATATCACAAAAATAAAATATAGAAATAGCTGTACTAAATATATCAAATTCGAAATTAGATAATTCAATACAGCTCAATTATTTTTACTTTAAATTTTTAACTATTTCCTTATACTTATTACCTCTTACTTCAAAGTTAGGAAACATATCAAACGATGCACAAGCAGGTGATAATGTAACTATATCCCCCTCTTTTGCAATATCCTTAGCTTTAAGTACAGCCTCTTCTAAACTTTCTACAGAAACTATAGGTACTTCTATACCTTTCTCTATCTTAAGTTTATCAAAAGCTTCTTTAATCAAATCCTTAGTAGCACCTAAAAGAATTAACTCCTTTATATATGGATATCCATTTTCCGCTAATGGTTCAAAAGGAATATTTTTATCATATCCTCCAGCAATTAAAATAACTTTTTTTTCAAAGGCAAATAATCCTGCTAATGCTCTTGTTGGATTAGATGCAATAGAGTCGTTGTAATACTTAACCCCTTTAAGTTCTCTAACAAATTCACATCTATGCTCTACTCCTCCAAAAGTTTTAGCTACCCTTTTCATAACTTCAATAGAAACTTCATCCTTAGTTGCTAAAAATGCAGCTAAATAATTTTCTACATTATGAATACCATTAATTATGATATCATCCTTCTCGCATACTTCTTTATCATCTACATATAAAATATTATCTTTAAAATAAGCACCTTTCTCAATCTTTCTCTTAGAGCTAAATTCTCTAACTTCCCCCTTTGCTTCACTAACAAAACTATGAGTTATATCATTCTCTCTGTTCAAGATTAGAATTCCACTTTTATCTTGATATAAGAATATATTTTTCTTAGCATTTATATATTCATCCATATCCTTATGCATATCTAAATGATTTGGAGCTAAATTAGTAACTACTGCTACATCTATAGGTGTGTCCATAGTCATAAGTTGGAAACTTGATAATTCTAGTACTACCTTATCTTCCTCCTTTATTTCCTCTACATTAGCAAATAAAGGAGTACCAATATTTCCTCCAACCCAAGTTTTATATCCTGCTTCCATAAGAATCTTAGATATAATAGTTGTAGTTGTAGTTTTCCCATCACTACCTGTAACTCCAAAAATCTTTCCTTTGCAGTACTTAACAAACTCCTCCATTTCTGATGTTATATATGCCCCTTCTTCCTTAACTCTAATCAAGGCTTCACAATCTATTCTCATAGATGGAGTCTTAAACACAACTTCAAACCCTGTAAGCCTATCTAAGTATCCTTCTCCTAGCTCAAGTGTAACAGATAATCTATCAAATTCATCTGCAACATCTCCAAGTTCTTTTCTACTTTTCTTATCAAAAGCTGTTACTTTTGCTCCTAATTTAACTAAAAATCTTATAAGAGGTATATTACTAACTCCAATTCCTACAACAGCTACCCTCTTATCTTTTATAAATTCCTTAAATTCATCAAATGGCTTCTTCATACTATTCCTCCAACCATATCTATATAAAAATATTATATTATAATCATACAACTTTGATAATGGGAGTCCCCCCTAGTTTACTCATTAGAAACTAATTCATATTATAAGTCTGTCCCAATTCTTTATAATTATAACACTTTAATTTACTAAATACAAAAAGGTGAGCTTTTGAACTCACCTTTTAAAAAAATTAAAATTCTAAACTTTTTTCAATATAAGATTCTAACTCAGAAATCTTAACTCTTTCTTGCTCCATAGTATCTCTATTTCTAATAGTAACAGCTTCATCTTCTAAAGTATCAAAATCTATTGTTATACAGAAAGGAGTCCCTATCTCATCTTGTCTTCTATATCTCTTACCTATACTTCCTGCTTCATCATACTCTAAGTTAAACTTCTTGCTTAAATCAGCATATACTTCTAAAGCCTTTTCTGAAAGCTTCTTTGAAAGTGGTAAAATAGCAGCTTTGTATGGTGCTAATGCCGGATGTAAATGCATAACAGTTCTAACATCTCCACCTTCCAACTCTTCTTCATCATATGCATCAACTAAGAATGCTAAAGCAACTCTATCAGCTCCTAAAGATGGTTCAATTACGTAAGGAACATACTTTTCGTTAGTTGTTGGATCTAAATAGTTCATATCTTGGCCTGAATGTTCTTGATGCTTCTTAAGGTCATAATCTGTTCTATCAGCTATTCCCCATAATTCACCCCATCCAAATGGGAATAAATATTCAATATCTGATGTTGCATTAGAATAGAAAGATAATTCTTCTTCACCATGATCTCTCATCCTTAAGCTTGCTTCATTAACTCCTAAATTCAATAGGAAATTAAAGCAATAATCTTTCCAATACTTAAACCATTCTAAATCTGTTCCTGGCTTACAGAAGAATTCTAATTCCATTTGTTCAAATTCTCTAGTTCTAAATGTAAAGTTTCCTGGTGTTATTTCATTTCTGAAAGACTTACCTATTTGTGCAATACCAAATGGGACCTTCTTTCTTGATGATCTTTGAACTGATTTAAAGTTTACGAATATACCTTGAGCAGTTTCTGGTCTTAAGTATATTGTGCTAGCTGAGTCTTCTGTAATACCTTGGAAAGTTTTAAACATCAAGTTAAACTTTCTTATATCTGTATAGTTTAACTTTCCACACTTAGGACATACAATATTATTCTTTTCGATATAATCCTTTAATTGTTCATTAGTCCATCCATCTGCACTAGCAACTTCTGCACCATTTTCAGTCATATGATCTTCTACTAATTTATCAGCTCTAAATCTCGCCTTACATTCCTTACAATCCATTAAAGGATCTGAGAATCCACCAACGTGTCCTGACGCAACCCATACTTCTGGATTCATTAATATAGCACAGTCTACTCCTACATTATAAGGGCTTTCTTGAACAAATTTCTTCCACCAAGCTTTTTTTACATTGTTTTTAAATTCAACTCCTAACGGACCATAATCCCAAGAGTTTGCTAATCCTCCATATATTTCTGAGCCAGGAAATACAAATCCTCTACTTTTACAAAGAGCAACGATTTTTTCCATAGTTTTTTCTACTGCCATTTTCATACCTCCAATTTTTTTGTAAATAAAAAAGGCCCTAAACCTAAAGGGACGAAATTACAATTCCGCGGTTCCACCCTTCTTGGCTCTAGCCCAACTTTCAATATCATAATACTCGAAAGCGCCCTTCAACTTAACTTTATAGCAATTTTCACCTAACATCGCCTCTCTAAAATAAATTTAAGCCTACTCCTCTTTGTCACAGTATTTATTAAATTATATATTCATTTTACCAAAAGCCATTTATATGTCAAGCAAAAAGAGCCTTATAACAATAGATAATTTATCTACTCTTATAAAGCTCTTTTATAAAATGGCTCCGTGGAGAGGATTCGAACCTCCAACCTATCGGTTAACAGCCGAGTGCTCCACCATTGAGCTACCACGGAATATTTTATAAATAATTTTAAAATTAAATTGGCTCCGTGGAGAGGATTCGAACCTCCAACCTATCGGTTAACAGCCGAGTGCTCCACCATTGAGCTACCACGGAATACTATAAATAATTTTAAAATTAAACTGGCTCCGCGAAGAGGATTCGAACCTCCAACCTATCGGTTAACAGCCGAGTGCTCCACCGTTGAGCTATCGCGGATTATTTACTACATTAGTTATTATATCAACTTTTATTAATATTGCAAGTCTTTTTTATTAAAAATTTTTCTTTATTTTTTATTCTACTCTATATTTATTTTAAAACTCTCTATTTTTCTATGTTTAGCGAAATAAACTTAAAAAATTTTCCTAAAAAGTAAAAAAGCTGAGTTTTCTCAGCTTTTTACTACTTAACTGGTTTCATAGTTGGGAACATTATAATGTCTCTTATTGATGCTGAATCTGTTAAGAACATTATAAGTCTATCTATACCTATACCTAATCCACCTGTTGGAGGCATTCCTGTTTCTAATGCACTCATAAATTCTTCATCTATCATATAAGCTTCATCATCGCCTAGTTCTCTTTCTTTTTCTTGTTGATTAAATCTTTCTCTTTGAACTATTGGATCATTTAATTCTGAATATGCATTACATATTTCTCTACCAAATACAAAACCTTCAAATCTTTCAGTAAACATTTCATTACCTCTCTTTTTCTTTGTAAGAGGTGATATTTCTACTGGATAATCGCAGATGAATGTTGGTTGAATCATATGTTGCTCGCAATATTCTTCATATAAAGCATTTAAAACTTCACCTTTTGTAACATGTGCTAAATTCTTTTTAAATTCTAAATTCTTTTCTTTAGCAATCGCTTGAGCTTCTTCATTAGATGATATTATATTAAAATCAATGCCTGTATGCTCTTTTACTGCATCTACCATTGTTATTCTTCTCCAAGGTGGTGCAAAATCTATTTCTGTACCTTGATACATAACCTTAGTAGTTCCATTTACTTTTTCACATACATAAGCCACCATATTCTCAGTGATTTCCATCATATCATTATAATCAGCAAAAGCTTCATATAATTCTATCATAGTAAATTCAGGATTATGTCTTACTGACATTCCTTCATTTCTGAAAGTTCTTCCCATATCATAAACTTTTTCTAATCCCGCTACTATAGCTCTCTTTAGATATAACTCTGGAGCTATTCTTAGGTACATATCAATATCTAAAGTATTGTGATGAGTTATAAAAGGTCTTGCTGAAGCTCCACCCGCTATTGTTGAAAGCATAGGTGTTTCTACTTCTATAAAACCTCTATTGTCTAAAAATTCTCTAATACCCTTTAGTATAGCTGCTCTTTTAATAAAGTTTAGCTTAACTTCTGGATTAGAAATCATATCTACTTCTCTTTGTCTATATCTTAAATCCGGATCCTTTAATCCATGCCATTTTTCTGGTAATGGTTTTAAAGACTTACAAATTAATTCAAAGCTCTTAACCTTTACTGAAACTTCTCCAGTTTTAGTTTTGAAAACTTCTCCTGTTGCAACTACCCAATCTCCAAGGTCATAAGTTTTATATGACTTTAAAGCTTCTTCTCCAACTTCATCTATTTTAATAAATAATTGAATTCTTCCATCTCTATCATGGATGTCAGAAAATACAACTTTACCCTGACCTCTTTTAGACATAATTCTTCCAGCTACAGTAACTATAGAACCTTCTAAATTGTCATAGTTTTTCTTAACCTCTTCTGACATATGAGTTCTGTTAACTTTATATACATCAAAAGGATCCTTACCTTGTTTTTGTAGTTCTGATAATTTTTCTCTTCTTAAAGCTTCTTGCTCATTGAACTGAGATTCCAATTCTTGTAAACTCATTTCCTCAGTTGACATTGATATCCCTCCGTTACTCTCTTCTTATTCCTAAAACTTCAAACTTATTAACTCCACCTGGAACTAAAACCTCTACTACTTCTCCAACCTTTTTACCTAATAAAGCTAATCCTACTGGTGATTCATTTGATATTTTAAAATTCATAGGATCTGCTTCCGCTGAACCTACTATTGAATATTCAACTTCTTCATCAAACTCATAATCCTTAACTTTAACTATTGTTCCAACTGAAACCTTATCTGTAGGTATTTCTGATTCATCAACAACTACAGCATTTTTAAGCATATTTTCTAATTGTATGATTCTTCCTTCCGTGAACGCTTGTTCATTTTTAGCTTCATCATACTCTGAGTTTTCACTTAAATCTCCATAACCTAAAGCAACTTTTATTTTTTCTGTTATTTCTTTTCTTTTAACAGTTTTTAAAAATTCTAATTCTTCTTCTAATTTCTTAACACCCTCGTATGTCATTACGAATTTTTTAGTTTCACTCATGATTTTCTCCCCTTCAAATTCTTCTTTATTAAAAAACTAACAATAAGTCTTATATTGTCAAAATCATTTAAAACATTATAAATCAGCAAATAATATCTGTCAACTAATCCGAAATATAAGTATTCTCTTAAGTAGAGTTTATTTCTAGGTTAGTCGACAGATATATATTATTCTTGTTTTTAATATATTTATTCATAAAAATCTTTTATATTCAAATTTCTATAAATTTATCCTATATTATTAATAAAGTTTCATTAGTTCTTCTCTGTAATTATTTAAAACTTCAGCTACAGCATTACTTTCATCTAATGAATTTATAACAGCTCTTATATCATTACTCTTAGGCATTCCCTTCAAATACCAAGAAGAATGTTTCCTCATCTCTCTTACTGCTTTCTTTTCTCCGTCATATTTAATTGCTAACTCATAATGTCGCAAGCACATATTAATTTTATCTGAATAACTTATTTCTTCTGCCTCTAATCCTTTTAACTTATTTTCAATTTGCTTAAATATCCAAGGATTCCCCATACTTCCTCTAGCAACCATTATCCCATCACAATTAGTTTTTCTCTTAAGTTCCAAAGCATCTTCTGGGGTAAATACATCTCCGTTTCCTATTACAGGTACAGATACAGCTTCTTTTACCTTACCTATTATATCCCAATCTGCCTTTCCTTCATACATTTGTTCTTTAGTTCTTCCATGTATTGCTACTGCATCAACGCCAGCATCTTCGAGATATTTTGCAAATTCTACAGCATTTATACTACCTTCATCAAAACCCTTTCTAAACTTAACTGTAACTGGTTTTGTAGATACCTTTTTAATTTCTCTAACAATATTTGCAGCTAACTCAGGATGTTTTAATAGAGCTGAACCCTCTCCATTCTTAGTTATCTTATTAACAGGACATCCCATATTTATGTCTATTAAGCTTATATCTTCTCTTTCATTAAAGTGTCTTTGTACAACCTCAGCCATTATCTTTGGGTTATTTCCAAAAATTTGTACAGCTACCGGACTTTCTTCTTCCGATATTCTAAGTAATGATTTCGTGTTTTCATTTTCATAGTATAATGCCTTAGCACTTACCATCTCAGTGTAAACTAAACCACATCCCATCTCCTTACATAAGCCTCTAAAGGATATATCTGTTACTCCTGCCATAGGTGCCAGAAAAACATTATTTTCAAATTCTAGATTACCAATTTTCATACTATACTACTCCTTGTTTTTTTCGTATATTATTCTTAACCCCTCCAATGTTAAACTAGAATCTACCTTATCTATAACTTCAGTTTCTTTTGCAATTAAATTTGCTAATCCACCTGTTGCTACTACTAAAGGTTCATCTGAACCAAGATCTTTCATCTCATTTTTCATTTTCCTAACTATATACTCTACCTGCCCTATATATCCATATATTATTCCTGCTTGCATACTAGATATAGTGTTTTTACATATTAAACTTTTTGGTGTTTCAAGTTCTACTCTAGGTAACTTTGCCGCTCTGTCAAATAAAGCGTCTGAAGCAATTCTAATACCTGGTGTTATACATCCACCTAAATAATTAGCTTCCCTAGTTAAAGCACAAAATGTAGTTGCTGTACCAAAATCTATTATTATTAGATCCTTTTTATACTTATCATGGGCAGCCACAGCATTTACAATTCTATCAGCACCTACCTCCTTAGGGTTATCGTACTTAATATTAATTCCTGTTTTAACCCCAGGTCCTACTATTATAGGATTCATTCCAAAACTCTTCTTTATCATATTTTCTAAAGAATGCATAATATTAGGAACAACTGATGATATTATTATTCCTTTCACCTCTTTAGGGTTTAGTTCGCTTTGATGAAAAAGCTGCATAAATTGAATAGAATACTCATCTGATGTCTTCTTTGCATCTGTTGAAATTCTCCAACCTGCAATATTTTTTGAATCTTTATATAATCCTAAAACAATATTCGTATTACCAACGTCCACTACTAGTATCATACAAGCACCACCTTAATACAATTAAAAGCAGCTTTGAAAGCTGCCTTGTTTAAATAAATATAATCTCAATAAATTTAACAATTTAATTTTAACAATTACAGATTATTTGTCAAGTGTTGTAAATTCCATATATTAAAATAATCCTATTATTTCACCATTATCTAATATGTCCATTTTATTAGCGGCTGGAACTTTAGGAAGTCCCGGCATAGTCATTATATCTCCATTTAATGCTACTATGAATCCAGCTCCATTAGAAACTCTTACTTCTCTTACAGTTACTTCAAAATTTTCTGGTCTTCCTTTTAAATTTGGGTTATCTGATAATGAATATTGAGTTTTTGCCATACAAATAGGTAGTTTATCAAGTCCGAATTTTTCAAGTTCTTCAATTTGCTTTTTAGCATTTGGAGTAATTATCACACCTTTTGCCCCATATATTTCTTTTGCTATAGTCCCTATTTTATTTACAATACTATCTTCCACTTCATAAATTGCTTTAAAATTAGATTTCTCATTTTCAAGTATATCACAAACTACTTCTCCCAGCTCTATTCCGCCTTCGCCACCTTTGCCCCATACATCCGACAAAGCAACCTTGGCTCCCAGCTTATTACAATACTCTTTTACAAATGCAATTTCTTCATCACTATCGCTTACAAACTTGTTAATAGCAACTACTACTGGTACATTATATTTTTTTATATTTTCAATCTGTTTTTCTAAATTACTAATTCCTTTTCTTAAAGCATCTACATTTGGTGTGCTTAACATTTCTTTAGAAACTCCACCGTGATTTTTCAAAGCTCTCACAGTTGCCACTATAACTACACAATTTGGTTCTAAATCACCATATCTACATTTTATATCTAAGAACTTTTCAGCTCCTAAATCTGCACCAAATCCTGCTTCAGTGATAACTATATCACCAAGTTTTAAAGCCATCTTAGTAGCTATTATTGAATTACATCCATGAGCTATGTTAGCGAATGGCCCTCCATGAATTATAGCAGGAGTATTTTCCAAAGTTTGAACTAAATTAGGTTTTATAGCATCCTTCATAAGTAATGCCATAGCTCCTTGTATATTTAATTGTTTCGCATATACTGGATTTCCATCTAAATCATAAGCTATTAGAATATTCCCCATTCTCTCTTTAAGATCACGTAGACTATTGGATAAACATAATATAGCCATTATTTCTGACGCAACAGTAATCATAAAGCCATCTTCTCTTAAAAATCCATTTAGCTTTCCACCTAAACCAACAACTATACTTCTTAAAGCTCTATCATTCATATCAATAACTCTTTTAAAAACTATTCTTCTTGAATCAATTCTCAAATCATTTCCTTGATGTATATGATTATCAATAGCTGCTGCTAATAAATTATTAGCACTAGTTATAGCATGCATGTCTCCTGTAAAATGTAAATTTATATCTTCCATTGGAACTACTTGTGCATAACCACCACCAGCAGCACCTCCTTTTATTCCAAATACTGGTCCAAGCGAAGGTTCTCTTAATGCTATTACAGCATTCTTACCCATTTTGCAAAGAGCCTGACCTAATCCTACAGTAACAGTGGATTTACCTTCTCCTGCTGGAGTTGGATTAATAGCTGTTACTAATACTAATTTTCCATCCTTCTTTTCTTTATTTTTATTAAATATATCTAAAGATAATTTACATTTATATTTTCCGTACTGCTCTATATCATCTTCTGATAGATTCAACCTAGCCGCAATTTTACTTATAGGTTCCATCTTAGCCTCTTGAGCTATTTGTATATCACTCTTCATATTAATACACTCCTATTTACATAATTATTACATTCTTATTCTTTACATAAATTATATCACTTAAACTAAAATATTTAAACATCGTTTCGAATATTTTAATATTTAAATTTCTTATTGTTCGTATTTTCAAGATAATTAAACTATTTGTTATATGATTATCATATTATAATTCGTATTTATAAAAATTAAGGGACAGTCTTCCGACTATCCCTTAATCAGTATTAACTTGCGTTGAATATTCTTGCGAATTCTTCTCCGTCAATTTTTTCTTTTTCTAATAAAGCTGCTGCTACAGCATGAAGTTTATCAATATTTTGACTTAATAAAGTTTCAGCTCTTTGATATGCTTCATCTATAAATTTCTTAACTTCTCTATCTATTTCAGTTCCAACTTCCTCACTGAAGTTTCTTCCATGTCCTAAGCTTCTTCCTAAGAACACTTCATTATTATCTGCTCCATAAGATATAGTTCCAAGCTTTTCACTCATACCATATTCCATTACCATAGCTCTAGCAATAGCACTTGCCCTATCTATATCATTTTTAGCTCCTGTAGAAATATCAGTAAGTATAAGTTTTTCTGCTACTCTACCACCAAGTAATCCTACCATTTCATCTCTTAATTTTTCCTTAGAAGTATATGATCTATCTTCATCAGGTAAATGCATAGTGTAACCACCAGCCATACCTCTTGGAATTATACTTATTTCATGGACTGGATCTGCATGTTCTAAAAGATTCATAACTACTGCGTGGCCTGCTTCATGATAAGCTGTAAGCTTTTTATCATAATCATTAATCACTCTACTCTTCTTTTCTGGACCAGCTATTACTCTAGTTATAGCTTCTTCAAATTCTTGCATTCCAATTAGTTTTTCATTTCTTCTAACTGATAATAAAGCTGCTTCATTAGCTAAATTTTCTATATCTGCTCCAGTAAATCCAGGAGTTCTCTTAGCTAACACCTTTAAATCTACATCTTCTGCTAAAGGTTTCTTTTTAGTATGAACCTTTAGTATTTCTTCTCTACCCTTAACATCTGGAGCTCCAACAACTATTTGTCTATCAAATCTACCAGGTCTTAATAGAGCAGGGTCAAGAATATCAGGTCTATTTGTTGCTGCAATCATTATAATTCCTTCGTTAGCTCCAAAGCCATCCATTTCAACTAATAATTGATTCAAAGTTTGTTCTCTTTCATCATGTCCACCACCAAGACCTGCTCCTCTTTGTCTACCAACAGCATCAATTTCATCAATAAATACTAATGATGGAGCACTCTTTTTAGCTTGTTCAAATAAATCTCTAACTCTTGATGCACCTACACCAACAAACATTTCAACGAAATCTGAACCTGATATACTATAAAATGGAACTCCTGCTTCTCCAGCTATAGCTTTAGCAAGCAATGTTTTACCTGTTCCTGGCGGACCAACTAATAATACACCCTTAGGAATTCTAGCTCCCATTTCAGTATATTTTGATGGTTGTTTTAAGAAATCAACTATTTCTTCTAACTCTTGCTTTTCTTCATCTGCGCCAGCAACATCATCAAATGTAACTCTCTTAGCATCTGGAGGCATTACTTTTGCTCTACTTTTTCCAAAGTTCATAACACCTCTTCCACTACCTCCACCTTGAGATTGTTGTGTCATCATAAAGAAGAATACAAACACCAATCCCATCATTATTAATGTAGGAATTAAACTTATCCACAAACTACTATTTGAAGGTTGCTTAAAATCTACCTTTATATCATCTTTTGGATTTTGAGACATTAACATTTGCACCATTTCACTAGGAGCATATGTATTGAATTGTTTATTATCTCTTGTTTTACCTGAAATAAGCATCTTATCAGGATGCACTACAACACTTTCTATCTGATCATTAACCCATTTTTGTTGAAAATCACTGTATGATATTTCATCTGCAGTTCTACCACTATTCCATAAGAAAGTCGCGGAAAAGAACAATATCAGAATTACAAATATCCATACTGTTGCACTTGAATATTTTTTCATTCAAGGCCCCCCTTTCTACTAGTTTTTATTATATTGCACTATTATACTATATTTCATAATACTATTTATATACTTCTTCTTTTAATATACCTACATATGGTAAATTTCTATATTTTTCAGCGTAATCTAATCCATAACCAACTAAAAACTCATCTGGAACTTCAAATCCGCAATATTTTACGTTTATATCTACCTTTCGTCTAGATGGTTTAGTTAATAATGTAACTATTTCAACACTATTTGCCTTTCTAGCTGTTAAATACTTTAATAAGTAATCTAATGTAACTCCACTGTCTATTATATCCTCTACTATAATTATGTCTTTTCCCTCAATGCTATGCTCTAAATCTTTTAATATTCTAACTACTCCTGAAGTTTCAGTAGAGTTTCCATAGCTAGATACAGCCATAAAGTCTATTTCACATGGTACCGTAATATTTTTAATTAGTTCAGATGCAAATAGAACTGAACCTTTCAAAATTCCAACTATCAGTAAATCTTTACTTTCATAATCTTTACTAATAACACTTCCCAATTCCCTAACTTTTTCTAAGATTTGTTCTTCTGTAAGTAATACTTTCTTTATGTCCCTTATCATATTCCTATTCCTTTCTAGCAAACATTATTTTTATAATATTTTTAGTTTCTTTAGTTATTTTAAACTTCTCTGAAACTTTATGCTCTACTAACCAAGCTATTTCATCATCAAAACATAAAATAGGAATATCATCTCTTCTATCTATAGGTATTTTTAAATCCATAAAAATATCCTTAAGCTTTTTAGTCCCCTTCATTCCAAGCGGAACCATTTTATCCCCATTTTTTCTTTTTCTAATTACTATTCTCTCTTTTATCTTATCATAATCAAAATATTTTATTAATACATTATTAGAAAATTCTATATTATTTTTATTATTTAATATAATAAAACTTATACTATAATCTTCATAACTTATATAATTATTATCCAATTGATTTTTATTTAAGATAATCTCGTTATATTCTTTTCCTTGAACCTTCTTAAACTTTAAATATATATCTCCATATATGTTTTCAGCTATTATCCCATGAGGAAGGTTAATTCTTTTATTTGTAGAGTTATTTGCTAGTGAGATCACTTCAAAAATATGCTTCATCTCAAAATTAGTATGCTTACCCGAAAATTCTATAAATGACTTTTTTATAAGCCTAGTTAAAAGCGCCTTCTCTACAGAAAAAGCTTCTTTTGATATAATTATGTTATTTCTATTAATTGTGCAATACTTTTTATAAATATTATTACACTCTTTTTCAATAAAGTCATTATCTATTTGTAATAAATTTGCCATTCTATTTATTGTTTCTACTACATCTTTATTGAAGTTTTTTTTCATATAAGGAAGAATATCTAATCTTACTTTATTTCTACTATATATATTTTCTAAATTACTTTTATCTATTCTAGGATTTAAATTATTTATTTCGCAATACTCTTCTATTTCATCTCTAGATAGACATAGTATAGGCCTTATAATTTCACCATCTCTTTTACTTCTGATTCCACAAAGACCTTCAATACCTGTTCCTCTCATAATATTCATCAGTATAGTTTCAGCCTGATCATTAGAATTATGTGCTACAGCTATTTTATTATAACCATTTTCCTTACTAATAAGTTTAAAAAATTTATAGCGCTCTTCTCTTCCTGCTAATTCGTGAGATATATTATTTTCCTTAGATATTTTATCAATATCTATACTTTTAGAGAAAAAACTCACTCCCAACTTTTCGCATAATTTTCTTGCATACTCCTCATCCTTTAAAGCTTCTTCTCCTCTAAGCATGTGATTTACATGAGCTGCACCTATCTCAATTTCAAAAAAAACTTTAAGCTGATAAAGTATATTTAACAAGCAAACTGAATCAGGTCCACCAGATAGAGCTACTAGAACCTTATCTCCTTTTTGTATTAAATCATTTTCAATTACAAAAGCCTTTACCTTGTTTATCACAACAAAACTCCTCAGTATATTTATTTTAATATATAATATAATAACCTTAAGATTTTCATCTGTAAACAAGATTTCTTAACTAATTCTTACAATTTTATAAAGAACAAGTAACCCAATATATTTTTTTCTTATTTAATTATATATTTATATATATAAAACACAAAATAGGATAAATATTATCTCCCCTTAGGTTGAATAGCTCCAAGTTGTCATAATATCTATCCCACTATATTTCAAAGGTAATAATCTCTTATTATTTAAAATTACATTTATTCTCTTACAATATATTGGTTCATTTTAATATACTGAATATATTTTAGATACCAATACAGTCATATCATCTTTAACTTTTCCTCCACTTAAAACCATAGCCTTTTCCAAAATATCTCTAGATAAAGTCGAAGGATTAGTATCTGCATATTCTAAATATTCCTCTAACCATGAATAGCTTCCAATATTATTCTTATCTATATCTAATACTCCATCACTAATAGACACTACTATATCACCATGTTTTAATCTAAATTTTTCCGGACTTACATCTACTCTATCTAAGATTCCAAAAGGTAGACTATTAGACTTAATAACCTTTATTTCTTTACCCCTCTTTATAAAGCTCACTACTCCACCTACCTTTATAAATTCAGCTTCTCCATTATATAAATCTACTATATTTAAATCCATAGTAGTAAATTTTTCATCCTCATTAAATTTCATAGACATTATTGAATTAACCGTATCAATAGCAGTTTTCTCACTGAAACCATTTTCAATAAATTTCTCAATTAAATCTACAGCTAACCCACTTTCCATTCTTGCTTCTGGTCCCGATCCCATTCCATCACTAATTATACTTATATAAGTTCCATCATTATTTTTAGAAAAACTATAGCTATCACCTATATAAGTTTCACCATCCTTCGCTTTTACAGCTGCATAAGACGTCATATGATATTTAGCAGTTTCTTCTATTATTACAGAACACTCTCCTGTACCTGGATCTATCCTACCCCCATTATTAGATATAGAAACCGGGACTTTAACCAAGGTATTAACTACCGGAAGTATAGTTTTAGCACAATACCTTTCAGCTTCACAATTAGTTGTTGTAACTTTTATCTTCATTCTTCCACGCCTATCTAAATAAGAAAACACATCTGTGTAATCAATCTTGCTTCTATTAAAGGCTTTTCTCAATATCTTATCTATTTCAGTGCATATAGATATATCCTTTTCAAAATCTCTAGCCATATCTTCAATTGTAGTAGAAATATTATTTATATGATTAGCAATTATATTTCTTCCTTCAATTAATCTAGTTTTTAATGCTTCATTAACTGTATAGTTATTCACTACTTCTTGTGCATTTTTCATCAAACTCCTAGTCTTTACACATTTTTTTTCTAATGTTTTCGGTAAGTAAATATCATTATTTTCACAACTACTTATAAGTTCTGAAAATCCTTCGAAAGTTAAATGTAAATTTCTATCCCAACATCTTTGCCTAAGCTCACAATTATAACAAGCCCTATCAGCTAGATTTTCTACCATTGCAGTACCCTTATTATTTAAAGATAAAATATCGTTTTCTCCTAAATTTAAAATAGAATTTGATAGAGTTGTTAATATAGACTTCATAGAATCTAATCTATCTATAAATTCACCTTTTATACCATTCAAATGAATATCATTAATAGCCTCCGCTTTCTTTTCTTGATTAAACTCCTTACTTATAGCATCAATAATAAATTTAGGAATTGAAACTAAAATTATTATTGCAATCAACACTTCTATTCCCCCATAAATTGAAAAGGAATCTGAGTACATCCAAATTATAAAATAAATTACTATATATGATAGAGAAGAAAAAATTCTACCTGTCTCTTTAAAAACTCCAATTATCAATCCACATAAACTATATAATGTAACAGCTCCTATAATATCATTATTGGTAATTCCTATTATAAATCCCATAGATGCTCCTATGGATGCTCCAAGCCCAGCACCACCTACATATGCAAAAATAGAAATTGTAGTTAATGCCAATATATTTCTAATTTGTATATTAAATAAACCTACATTTCCTATACCTGCAATTAACAAACAAACTAATATACCTATACTTATTATTTCTTCTGTTGAGAATAAGTAGTTACTTTCTAATTCATCAACACAATTCAAAGCATAACTAATCATATATTTAACAGGTATCATAGATATTACCTTTAATATTGAAAATACTACATTAACTCCTAAAGGCTGACTATTTACTATGGAATTATATATAATAAATACTGAAAAAACTAAAAAAAAGCTTATATAATCTCTTTGTTTAATTTCTATCCTATTACAAATTTCTATATAAATCATTACTAAAACAGCTGCCATAGAGTACGCAACTGCTCCTTCTAAGATAGATGATATAGATAAATATCCTAAAACAACACCTAATAGAGCTAGTAATGTACCTCTCCCTCTCTCTTTTTTCAATCCTATAAGATATGCAATACCGAATGGTGCTATCCCCATATCTATAGTTGCTGACAGTAAAACCCTGCTTAATAACAATCCCATTACAAAAGATGTAATAAGGTTTAACGAAGTTCCTTGAACCCTAAGTTCCTTTTTCTTATTTTTATTCTCAACCCTCTTATAAGTTGATACATCTACCCCATATTGCATTTTTTCCCCTCCATATTTCCATAAAATGTAATTTAAATTATAGCACCTTAAATAAAAAATTTATGTCATATGATGTATTATGCATTTTTTTTCGTAGGACAATAATATATAAGATTCCTTATATGAATACATCTTTTCATATAAGGAATCTTATATATTAACTATTTATAATCATTATAAAATTTATTTTTAATATAATTTTGTCACTATTAAATGATTTTTGCAGAAAATTTCTTTTTATCTATATTAATATTCATTTAGTTATTAGCATATACTTACTTTCATTTATTACTCTTCTAATCTTAACAACATATTCATTTACTAATTTATAATTTTCTAAAACAAAAAGCACTTAAGATAAACTTAAGTGCTTTGGTGCTGAAGACCGGAATCGAACCGGTACGGTATCGCTACCGCAGGATTTTAAGTCCTGTGCGTCTGCCTGTTCC
>NZ_JBNOOF010000007.1:0-186590 GCF_050585245.1 Clostridium nigeriense | reverse complement strand
TTTTTGGTTGCGGGGGCAGGACTTGAACCTACGACCTTCGGGTTATGAGCCCGACGAGCTGCCAACTGCTCCACCCCGCGATATTATAAGCTAAATTCAACTTGGTGCTGAAGACCGGAATCGAACCGGTACGGTATCGCTACCGCAGGATTTTAAGTCCTGTGCGTCTGCCTGTTCCGCCACTTCAGCGTATATGGTAGCGGAAATAGGACTTGAACCTACGACACCTCGGGTATGAACCGAGTGCTCTAGCCAGCTGAGCTATTCCGCCATTTTTGGTTGCGGGGGCAGGACTTGAACCTACGACCTTCGGGTTATGAGCCCGACGAGCTGCCAACTGCTCCACCCCGCGATAATTAAGTTGAATTTAGCTTGGTGCTGAAGACCGGAATCGAACCGGTACGGTATCGCTACCGCAGGATTTTAAGTCCTGTGCGTCTGCCTGTTCCGCCACTTCAGCATATTTTCTGTCGCCCCTCAGCGACAAAATTAATTATATATGATGTTTTATTTAGTGTCAACATATTTTTTATATTTTTTTATTTAACAATATTCAATTATGAAAATAAATCTTTTAAAGCTAAATTATAAAAGGCTAACTTCATAGGTGAAATTAGCCTTTTATATAGATTTATATATTAAATTTATATGATGTCGATTATTACTTATTAATAGTTTCTTCTGGAGCCCTTAGATTTAAAATCTTGTTTCTTTTTAACATCTTGCATTCTTTCTTCACTATCTTTTAAGAACCTTGACATTATATCTTCGAAATTTCCTGTATTCATACCAGTTTTCTTACTTTCTGAATTCCAATCTATTTCTACTGGTTTAACTGATTTTTTTTGTACATTTGCTTGCTTTATTGACAAGCTTATTTTTCCATTATCGTCAATTGATATTACCTTCACCTTAACCTTGTCTTGTTCATTAAGATGTTGTCTAATATCCTTAACAAATGAATCCGCCACTTCTGAAATGTGAACCAGTCCTGTCTTTCCCTCTATTTCTACGAAAGCTCCAAAACTAGTTATATTAACTACTGTACCTTCTAATATGTTTCCTGCCATCAAGGTCATGTTACAAAGATTCCTCCTTAAAAATTAAATAATATATGTTATTATAATAATAACCTCTTTTAAATAGTTTTAAAACATATTCTTTAATTTTGCTCTTGGGAATTTACAACTTTCTCTCCGTCTTTTATCATACCTAGTCTTTCTCTTGCAAGTTTCTCAAGATATTCATTAGACTCCGTTGCCTTTTTAAGGTCAGATTCTAATTCACCATTTTTATCCTTAAGCTCTTGTAATTCTTCTTGACTATTAACAATATCTTCTTGAATTCTTCTAATTGTAATTTCCTGTTTAATATAATTAACAACAAAAATCGCAAAAATAAAAACTATAATCAATCTTTTAAGAGTTAATTGCTTTTTAATTGCTCTCACCCTCTTTAAATATACTATATAATATATTTTAAACACTATATATATTTTATTCAAGATATTTTTTTATGTTCCTAATTTTTACATCACTTTTTACCAGAAATACCGTAATATATTATTCTTATAGGATAAATTAAATTCTTTAATAATATCCTAATAAACTTTCCTAATTTGCTAATTATATATATCTCTATTTTCAGAACCATAGGGCTTATAAGCTTTAAATAAAGAATTAGAGTTAATATCATAAATATATATACATATGGGCCAAAAAAAGCGTAGTTCATATATAGTAAAAAAGTAAATACTATAACGGCAGTAAGAATCCAAAATAATATATCCTCTATGATAATTATTATTTTAGGTATTTTTACTCCCCTTATTATGTTATATAAGTCAAATAATATACCCGCTAATATCCCAGAAAGAATGGAATATATTACTATGTCAAATTGAATATCTAAAGATAACGGCATATAAACCTACTTAAATAACTTAGAAATTATACTTTCTTTTTCTTTTTTTACTTCTTTACTACTATATATTATTGAAGATATGTTTCCAACTATTATAACGTCACCATTTTGAACATCTAGCTTATTCATTTTTAATTCTGATCCTTTAATAGTCAAAAAACCTAATTTTGTATTTAATAAAATTTTCTCATCATCAAAACTTATAACTTCTTCTACCCCAGTAAGAACTAGTTTTTTTCTATTTTCTAAAATTATATTGCCCCTCGGCTCTTCGAGCCTATTCTCAATTTTCTTTTCCATCTTATCTCCTCCACATATTCTTTATAAAAATATATGAAAGAGAAATTATATTTATTCTTTATCTTCTTCTCCTTCTAGTATCTCGTACATTTCTTTTGCATTTTCTTTTTTCACATGTTCAGCTATATTTATAATTCTAGCTTTTAAAGATCTATTAGCAAATTGAATTTCAATTATGTCCCCTTCTTTTATAACAGTTGAAGGCTTAGCTATCTTTCCATTTATAGATACCCTTTCTCCCTCGCAAACCTCTTTAGCTACTGTCCTTCTCTTAATAATTCTAGAAACCTTAAGATATTTATCTAACCTCATGTTTACTCTCCTTAAAATTAATTTTTATTAAAAGAACCCGAGTAAACTCGGGTTCTTAATATACTACTTATTAACTTTTTCTTTAAATTCTTTTCCTGCCTTGAATACTGGAACAGTTGAAGCTGGAATGTTTATTGTTTCTTTAGTTCTTGGATTTCTTCCTTCTCTTGCAGCTCTTTCTCTAGTCTCGAAAGTACCGAATCCAACTAATTGAACTTTTTCACCTTTTTCTAAAGCTTCTTCAACGCTTTCAATGAATGCTTTTAATGCTAATTCAGCATCCTTCTTAGTTAATTTACTTTTTTCTGACATGCTAGTGATTAATTCTGCTTTATTCACAATTACATCCTCCTTAAATAACCCGTATATATTTTAGTAGTTAACTATTTCTGTTAATATGTACTATAACTACATTCTCTTATTATATATCGTCTTTTTCTACTAGTCTACAACATTATGAATTTTTTGTTATAAACGCTATTTATTACAATAAGTTATTTATAGTATAGTATAAACCAATATATATTATTCTTCAAAAAATTTATAAATCCTTCTTGTTTTTATCAAATTCTTTATTTTTTGCTTTATTCCAAATTTCATCCATTTCCTCTAAAGTCATTTCAGTTAAATTTTTATTATTTTTTATAGCTTCTTCTTCGATAAAAGAGAACCTATTTATAAATTTTTTGATAGTAGAATTTAATGCCTCTTCTTCATCTATACCTAACAGCCTTGCTACATTGACACAAGCAAAGATTAAGTCACCTACTTCATCTTTTATTTTTTCCTTATTATTGGATTTATATACATCTAATACCTCTTTTAATTCTTCTTCCACCTTTAAAGCAGCTTCTTCTACCTTATCCCAATCAAATCCAACTTTAGCCGCCTTCTTTTGTACCTTATGAGCTCTAATTAACGCTGGTAAAGCCTTTGCTACAGCATTCATTTCATCTGTTATAGTTTCAAAGTGCTTTTCTTTCTTTTTAAGTTCTTCCCAGTTATCAATAACTTCATCACTATTTGAAACATCTATATTTCCAAACACATGTGGATGTCTATAAATCATTTTATTGCATATAGAACCTATTACATCATAGATATTAAAGTATCCATCATCTTTACCTATTGATGCATGAAATATTATATGTAATAATACATCCCCAAGTTCTTCGATCATTCCATCTATATCATCATTATTTATGCTATCAACTACCTCATAAGCCTCTTCTAAAAGTTGGTTTTTTATACTTTCATGACTCTGCTCCATATCCCAAGGGCATCCGTCTTCCCCTCTTAGCCTATCTATTATCTCAACTAAATCATTAAAGTCTTTTTTATTATTCATGTCTTTAGGAATATAAATAGAAGTTAGATAATCTATATCTTCTTGCATATCAAGTTCATATATAGGTATTTTTCTAATTGATTCTTCTCCTGCTATACCAGCAGCTCTTACAAAATATATTTCAGTATCATCATTATAATAATCAAGTAATCTAAGCTTAACTTCCGAAGCTATTAATGGATTATATACTTGAGTTATTATAGTTCCTATTCTCTTATCTAAAACCTGATTATTTATATCAAAAGCATCTATAACCTTTAGTCCTTCAATCGGATCTATCTTTAGTACATCCATCATAGCATCTATAAAGCTTACAGCTGGGACTATTTCATATTTAATTCCCTCATTATCACATAAATTAATAAGATTAAATACTGATTTTTCCGCCACTAAAGGATGTCCTGGAACTGCATATACTATTTCATCGCAAGTTTTATAATTGCTTACTATATCACTAGCTATGCTATCATAAACTTCATCAAAATTTTCCGAAACCTCGTAATAATGATCATATGTTTTAAACTCTTTTATTTTTTCTCTTAAATAATCTACAGTAGGGTGCTTTTCAGTTCTAAAGTATATATTTTTACCTTCTTCTAAAGCCCTAACAGCTCCAATAGTCAAAGATTCTGGAGCCCCTGGTCCTAAACCTATTATTTTTATCATTAGGTTCTCTCCTCACTTATTAATTTTTCACTATTTTATTTTTGATTTCATCTATACTAAATATTCTAAGTATTAATATTAACATTACATATATAATAATACCCAAAAATATAGCTATTAAGCAAGAAGAAGTGTTGCTACCTGTCTTATTAAATAAGAAAATATAAGAAATTAATACACCAATAATCATAATTATCGCTGCAATACTAGGTTTGATAAAAGATTTATATACATTTAATTTTAAATTAAGTTTACTTTTTAAGGAAATTAAATTTAATATAGTTGCCACTAAATAAGCTGAAACACTAGCTATAACCGCACCATAAATGTTAATATTAGGCATTGGTACTAAAACAAAAGTTAATATAACCTTTACTATGCAACCTATAAATAAATTAATAATTGGCCTTATATAGTGACCAATTCCTTGCATAATTGATGTTGTTGTTTGAGTTATTATAATAAAAGGAATAGATATTGATAAATATTTTAAAATTAATATTCCTTCATATTTCCCGGGAAATATTACTTTCATTATAGGCCCTGCAAGAAAATATAGTCCTAATGTACAAGGCATGGCTATAAGCATAGACATTTTCATAGATAACTGAACTTTTGACTCAAGTTCTCCTCTTTTTCTCATAATATAATTTTCTGCTATTATCGGTATTAGAGATGTTCCAAGAGCCATAGACAAAGTTAATGGTATATTTGTAATTACATTTGCCTTCCCTGTTAATTGCGCATACAAAATAGTTGCACTTTCTGAGGATAAACCAGCTTGCAATAACTTTTGTGGTACTAGTATAGAGTCTATTAAACTCATTATAGTTCCTACTGTAGTTCCTAATGAAATTGGTAAAGCAATTTTCAATATCGCCGATAATACTTCTGGATTACTTTTTACTTTTTTATTCCACATTTCCTTTCTAACTTTTTTATATTTTTCATGTAAGTAACTTGCTCCTATTACTCCTCCTGCTGCTGCTCCAAAGGCTGCTCCTCCCGCTGCATACTCTATACCTTTAGGTAATAGCAATATAGCAAGTCCAACTCCTATTATCACTCTTCCTATTTGTTCTAAAATCTGCGAAATTCCTGAAGGAGTCATATTCTGAAGTCCTTGAAAGAATCCTCTGTATATAGTCATAATAGATATTACAAAAGGCGCAAAGGATATACCCAATAAAGCATAATAAGATTTCATATCCCATTGAACAAACTGTATTATAGGTTTTGCAAATATAAATAATATAATGCTTGTACCAATTCCTAAAAACATCATTAATATTGTAGATTCCTTTAGTATAACGAATATACTTTCTATGTCTCCCTTTGCCTTCTTCTCTGAAATCATCTTTGAAATAGCTACAGGAACCCCTGAAGCCATGGCAACGAAAAACATATATAAAGGATATGACATTTGATAATACCCTACTCCTTCATCTCCTATAAGCATAATCAATGGCCATCTAAAAAATAATCCTAAAAATCTTGCTACTATTCCCGCTATTCCAAGTATCAAGCTTGCTTTTATTAGTGATTGTTTCTTCATAAAATACCTCCAAACTTTAAATTGCTTTTAATAATTTTTATTTTAAGTTTAGAGGTATTATTACTTTTTATTGATAACTTTATATTTATTTAATTATTTCTTTTTATTGTTCCATTTGTTTACCTAAGAAAGCTGAAGCTGTTTCAGATAACTTTAATTCTAGTTCTCCTAATTTTTCTCCTGATTCTTTAGATAAGATTATAACTGCTCCTATGGCATCTCCTTCAGCGATAATTGGAGATATTACTTGACTAGCATATTTTCCTGCTTCTTCGTCATTATGTAATGGAATAGTTTTGCCTTGATCAGTTATTAACACTGCTTTTCTTTCTTCCATTATTCTTTCTAACTCTTGGCTAACCTTTCTTTCGATATAATCCTTTTTAGGTCCACCACTTACTGATATAAAAGCATCTTTATCCGCTATCAAAATAATATGTCCAATTGCTTGTTGTAAACTTTCAGCATATTCCTTTGAAAAATCAGTTAATTCTCCAATTGGGGAGTATTTTTTTAAAATAACTCCGCCTTCTCTATCAGTGAAAATCTCTAACGGATCCCCTTCTCTAATCCTTAAAGTTCTTCTTATTTCTTTTGGTATTACAACTCTTCCTAAGTCATCAATGCGTCTAACAATTCCTGTTGCTTTCATTATTATGAGCTACCTCCTTTATTAATAATTAGTTGCAATATTATTATTTGACTTCTTAGAAATTTTATACCCATATAACCAAATTTTATAACAAATTACACTAACAACTGTTTAATTCAAAATCTAATAATTCATTTGTTAAAATCAAATTGTTAAAATTAAAAAAAGAAATTCAGAACTAGCTGAATTTCTTTAATAATCTTTTATCTTAACTTTTGACTAAAGCCTATCTTCGTATGTTTTAACATTATAATCAGTCTTCCATTGTTCTATAGAAGATGTATAAATTTCATTTTTCTTTTCATTTTCCAATGTAGTCTTTATTGTATCTTTTACTTCATCTAAAGTCTGTTCTTTATAATCAGTAACTTTTATTATGTGATATCCATAATCACTCTTTACAGGCTCTGATATTTCTCCATCCTTTAATTGCTTAAATGCATCTGTAAATTCTTGAACATATTGAGTAGTATTATAAGTAACTGTTCCTAAACTACCACCATTATCCTTAGTTCCTGTATCTTCTGAATATTCCTTTGCTAATTCAGCAAAATCTTCTCCATTTACAGCTCTTTCTCTCACTTCTTTAGCAGTATCTTCATCACTAATTAAAATATGAGAAACTGTTGCTGACTTATAATTATCTATATTTTCATCATAATACGCTTGTATTTCCTCATCAGAAACACTTACATCCTTAAATATTTCATTAGTAACATTAGTACTAATTAAATTACTTCTCATACTCTCAGTTAATTGTGTAGTATATTCTTCTAAAGTCAAATTTGCATTTTCTAAAGCTGTGTTGAAGGCATCTTCTCCACCTAAACTTTCTTTCAAGTTATCTATATACTCTTGTGTTGCAGATTGTACTTCTTCATCTGTTGGAAGTACTCCAAGTTCCTCTGCTTTCTTATACATAACTTTTTCTTCTACTAATACGTCGATAGCTTGAGTTCTTAATTCTTTTACTTGATCTGCTACATCTTCATTTGTATCATAATCCTCACCATAATATGATTGCAAATACGGATCTGCTATTTCATCTACATCTCCTCTTGTAATCTTAACATCCCCTACTTTTGCTAGAACTGTGTTCTTTATAGCTTCTGGTGTCTTTTGTATCATTTCACATCCAACTGCTGAAAGAGCAAAAATGCTTAAGGCACTTGCAGCTATCAATCTTTTAATTTTAACCAATGATGTTCCCTCATTTCTATTTAATTTGTTAAACCCATTTAATTATACACAAATAGTATATCAATATTGTGTCAGTTATTCAATTTTTTAAATTAACTTTTAATATTTTTTGTTAATTTATCCATAATTTCCTTGAACAATCCCAAAGTCCCTTCTTTTTTTATTTCAGAAAGTCTAACACCAAAATATGGCTTCTCTCCAAACATTAAAAATACCTTATCTTTATAATTCTCTAATAGATACTTATAAATATGATTTAAATTTTTAACTCCATCTGCAAATATGAACTTAATTTCTTTTGGAGTTTCCTTAATTTCTTCAATTGAAATCATCTTCGCTCTACTTTTAATATAAGCTATGTCCATCAAATTATATACAGGTTCTGGAATTTCCGAATATCTATCTTCAAGTTCGGCCTTAATATCCATATAGTCATCTAAGTTTTCTATTGCAGCAATTTTTTTATAAACTTCTATCTTTTGAATTTCATCTTCTATATAAGTACCTGGGATATATGCATCTACCTTTATATCTACTGTAGTTTCTATAGGTTCATTCTCTATTTCACCTTTAATTATCTTAATGGTATCTTCAAGCATTCTACAATACAGATCATATCCTATTGCGGCCATATGTCCATGTTGCGCTGAGCCCATCATATTCCCTGCTCCCCTAATTTCTAAATCTCTCATAGCTATCTTGAATCCTGATCCAAGTTCTGTGAAATCTTTTAAAGCCTTTAATCTCTTTTCTGCTACCTCTGTTAAAACTTTATCTTTAGTATACATAAAATATGCATAGGCAATTCTATTAGATCTACCAACTCTACCTCTTAATTGATACAGCTGAGATAATCCCATTTTATCTGAATCATGAATAATCATGGTATTAACATTAGGAATGTCTATTCCAGTTTCTATTATAGTAGTACATACTAGAATATCAAATTCCTTATTCATGAAGCTTACCATTTCTTTTTCTAACTGTCTTTCAGTCATTTGGCCATGAATAATTCCAACCTTACATTCTGGAACTAAATCAGCTAAGTATTTTGCCATAGCTTCTATACTTTCTACTCTATTATATACATAGTAAACCTGGCCACCTCTATTTACTTCCCTTAATATAGAATCTCTAACTAATTGATCATTTTGCTCCACTACATAAGTTTGAATAGGATACCTTTCTTCTGGTGGAGTTTCTATTACAGAAATATCTCTAGCGCCTGTTAAAGACATATGAAGAGTTCTAGGTATTGGAGTAGCACTTAATGTCAATACATCAACATTCTTCTTTAAATTTTTAATTTTTTCCTTTTGAGCAACGCCAAATCTTTGCTCTTCATCTATAATTAATAAGCCTAAATCTTTAAACACTATATCTTTAGAAACTAATCTATGAGTCCCTATTAATATATCTACATTTCCTTCCTTAACAGCTTGTAAGGTCGCTTTTTGCTCTTTAGCACTTCTAAATCTACTAATCATATCTATCTTCACTGGGAAATCTGAAAATCTTTTAAGCATATTTTTATAATGTTGCTCTGCAAGTATAGTAGTTGGTACTAAGAAAGCTACTTGCTTTCCATCCATAACTGCTTTAAAAGCTGCTCTAACCGCTACTTCTGTTTTTCCATAACCAACATCTCCACATAGAAGTCTGTCCATAGGTTTATCCGACTCCATATCACCTTTAATTTCTTCAAGAGATGTTAATTGGTCTGGTGTTTCTTCAAATGGAAATTCATCTTCAAATTGCATTTGCCACTCAGTATCTTTATTAAATCTATATCCCTTTAAAGTAGCTCTAGTTGCATAAAGTTTAACTAAATCTTCTGCAATTTCATTTATTGATTTTTTAACCTTAGCCTTAGCCTTATTCCACTCATTGCTTCCTAATTTATTTACTTTAGGAGTTTTCCCTTCAGAGCCTATATATTTTTGTACTAAATCCAATTGATCAACGGGCACATATAACTTATCACCTTTATCGTAAACTATATCTAGGTAATCCCTTTTATGTCCACCTACTTCAATTTGCTTTATTCCCTTATATACACCAACTCCATGATTAGCATGAACTACATAATCTCCAAGTTTAAGCTCTGCAAAGCTCTTTATTTTTCCTATACCTTTTTTATTGGTTTTTCTCTTAGATATTTTTCTCTTAGCCTCACCAAAAACATCTTTATCTGAAATTACACAAATCTTTAAATCTGGATATTCAAATCCCTTTAATAAATTTCCAAAAGTAATTACAACTTCTCCAAATTCTATAGAGCTTATGTCATCTCTATAAGTACTTTCAATTCCTCTATCTCTTAAAGTATTAACTAGCCTTTCACCTCTAGGTCTGGTACCTGATAAAATTATAGTCTTATATCCTTTGGATTTCTTTTCTTGAATATCTTCTATCAAAAGATCCAACTGCCCTTGATAACTATTTAAAGTAATTGCGTTTAAGGAAAACTTATTTAGTGGATTTAATATTTTACTATTTGTAGCAAATACATCTAAAGTAATAACCTTCTGAATTTCCAACTTTTCTATTAAATCTTCTTTATCTAATAAAAGTTTACTTTGTGATGGTAGAATTCCACCTCTTTGTAAAAAAGATTCATAATTCTCCCCAAATTCAAAATAGCAACTTTCAAGCTTACCTTCACACTTCTTAACATCATCAACTATATATGTATAATTTTTTACATAGTCAAAAAAGCTATCTGGCTTTTCATAAAAGTAAGACAAATAACTATCTACTGTTTCAAATGTTAAAGTTTCTGTTAAAGATTCAATATTAGATTTTACTATCGCCTCTAACTTTTCTATTCTTTCTTCATCAGATTTTCCCTTAGCTTTAACTTGTTCAAATTCCTTTAAAATATTTTCTTTTCCTCTGTTTAAAGCCTCTTCATCTAAGATAACTTCCTTAGCAGGGAATATCTCCATACTGTCAACCTTTTCAATACTCCTTTGTGATTCAGTATTAAAGGTTCTTATCGAATCTATACTATCTCCAAAAAGTTCTATTCTATATGGATAAGTTGATATTGGTGGAAATACATCTAATATTCCTCCTCTTAACGAGAATTCACCTTTTCCTTCAACTGCCTCAACCCTCTCATATCCACACTCTAATAACATTTTAGATAAGTCTTTAAAATCTACTTCATCATCAACTCTTAATGTTATGTTATATTTCATAAATAACTCTTTAGGAGTATAAACTGAAGTTAAAGAATCAATTGAAGTAACTATAATTTTATTATTATTACTTAAAATCTCCTTTATTACCTTTAACCTTGCCCACCTCAAATCTCCTGAAATAGCATCTATGTTATAAAAAACTACTTCCTTTGCTGGAAAGTAGTAAATATCATTAGTATAAAAGCTTAAATCTTCATATATATTCTTAGCTTCCATATCACTATAAGTAACTATAATCATAGGAGAATTTATATTTTCATAAATTCCAAATATACCGTAACTTTTACCAGAATCCGATAATCCATTTATATTAACTGGATATTTATCACTATTGATGCTAGCTATTATTTCATTAAAAGTAGAGTTATCCCTTAAGGGCTGCAATACCCCCTTTAATCTCATTAAAATACACCGTCCTTATTATTATTCAATTTTGGATAGCTTAAATCCATTTAATTCATTCATAGCCTCTTTTGTTCCATCTTTTATTATTATTTCTACAGCTTTAGCAGAAGCATCTATAACTTCATTTAAATCTTGTAATTCTTCTTTGCTAAATTTGCCTAAAACATGAGATACTAAATCTCCTTTAGGTTGTCCTACCCCAATTTTAATCCTTGGAAAAACATCAGTGCTCATATTAGCTATTATGCTTTTAATACCGTTATGTCCACCAGCACTTCCCTTTTCTCTAATTCTAAGCTTTCCAACTTCTAGACTTATATCATCATATATTACTATAACTTCTTCTTTTTCTAATTTATAAAAATTAATGGCTTCTCTAATACTTTCCCCACTTAAATTCATATAAGTAGTAGGCTTTAACAATACAACTTTACATCCATTTATAAAACCTTCACCAAATACGCCTTTAAATTTTGTCCTATTTACATCTATATTATACTTTTTAGAAATATAATCTACAGCTTCAAATCCTATATTATGTCTAGTTCCATCATATTCTTTTCCTGGATTACCTAGACCTACAACTAAAAACATAGTTTCTCGCCCTCCTAATGAATGTTTGCATATTTATTATTATACTAGTTTTTTACAATAAGAAAAGGGTTTTAAAAAAAATAGCACCTTCATATAAGGTTGCTATTTTTTAATACTATCTAATTTTATTTTAATTTCTTCTACTTGACCATCCCTCATAACCTTACAAGTAATAGTATCTCCATTTTTCTTATTTTTAAGCATTTCAAGAATTTCACTAATATCATTTATTTTTTGTCCATCAATTTCAAATATTATATCCGTTGGCCTTAGCCCTGATCTATAAGCACTTCCATTTTGATTTATCCTAGAAACATATAATCCAACTACATTTGTTGTATTTTCATCGCTTATAAAGCCACCCTCTAGCACCCCTAGAATATCTTTTATTTCATTCGTAGAATTTACAACTTTTTCTAAAGAGCTAAAGTTTACTGCATAATAGACCCCGTTGTTTCCTACATCATCAGTTACTTTTTTACTAGCAACTCCAATAAGTTCACCATTTAAGTTACTTATTATACCCCCAGTATTAATTGTATTAATCGGAGTATTAACCTCTATTAAATCATAATTTTTTCCTTCAACATTAAGCTGTCTATTGGTAGATGTTATAATTCCTGGTATTATATTATCTATATAATCATCCCCTGTTGCATTACTAATAAGTACTATACTCTCTCCTTCTTTTTTTTCAGAGTCTTGAGCAAATTTTATTGGCATCAATTCTTCCTTATATATTACTTGAATTATGGCCATATCTATATCATCATTAAAAGCTACAACATCTCCCTTTATTGGCTCTGAATCTGTAATAGGTAATTTAACATAAATATCTTTCATATTTTTAATTTTTGAATAGCTAGTTAATATCTTACCATCACTTTCAATAATTATACCTGTAACATTTCCATCTATATATTTATCTTGATTTAATGCGTCTTCACTATCACCTATGGTGACAATAGATTCTCTAACCTTCTCAATTAAATTAGAATAATCTATACTTATATCTCCACTATTTGTCTTATTATTAATTTTATCTGCTAATTTTTTATATTTAATATTCATAATTATACTAGACACTAATATTCCAATTATAATAGCAATAGAGAGAAGAATTAGGTATCTTATAAAAATCTTAACCCTAGACCTTATCTTCTTTTGCTTAAACTGTATTGAAGGAAGGTTAATGTCTTGAAACTCATCTTTTTTATTCAACTTCTCTTTTCTTCCATTCATATTTTACACTCCTTCAATACCAAATTTACTTACTCTGTCTCTTTAATGTAAATGTAAACTTTACTCCTTTTTCAGGAATATTATTAACCCAAATATCTTGGTCATGTTGTGTTAATATTAATCTAACTATCGATAATCCCAATCCTGTACTGACTTTATTTGTTCTAGACTTATCTACTTTATAGAATCTTTCCCAAATCTTATTTATATCTTCCTTAGGTATAGTTGATCCACTATTAAATATACTTACATAAACAAGTTCTCCCTTAGTATACGTCTCTATTTGTATCCTTCCGCCTTCTTCTCCATATTTAATGGCATTTTCCATAAGATTAGTAACAACTTGTATTATTCTATCTCTATCTCCAAGACAATACTCATGGTTATTACTAAAAATCACTTCTACATTTATACTTTTCTCTTTTATTTTTCCTTGTAAATTTAATATACACAAAGTTATTATTTCATTAATATCCATCCTCAAAATACTTAGCTTAAACTTTCCTGATTCCATGGATGATATATCAAGAAGATCTGCTACCAATCTTGAAAGTCTTCCTACTTCATCATTAACTATATTTAAATAGTAATTCTCTTTATCCTTTGGAATTACTCCATCTATAATACCTGTTATAAATCCCTTTATTGATGTTATAGGTGATCTTAATTCATGAGAAACATTTGAAATAAACTCTCTTCTTACAGTATCAACTTTTTCTAAAGACTCTGCCATTATATTAAAAGAGTCTGCAAGCTCACCAATTTCATCTTCAGAATCTATATGCACTCTTTTTTCTACCTCACCCTTTGCTAATTTCTTAGCGGCATTATTAATTTCAGATAAAGGCTTCAATAATATTTTTTCAGCAAAATAATAAGCAATTATACTAGATAATACTACAGCACTTAATACAGCCAACCAAATTATAGTAAATAATTTTGATGCCCTAGCTTCTTTTGAACTTTCAATTAAAATAGTAATTCCATTGAAATTATTGTTATCTATTAAAGGTCTATAATAAGATTTAAGCTTTTTGTTTGACTTATTAACAAAATCTTTTTCTATCACATTACCTGATTTTAATAAATCCATCTCAGAACTAGGAATATCTATTTTTGTGTATTTTAAATACGATAGGCTATCGTCAGAAACTGCATATACATAACCTTGACTATCTAATATTATGGAATCCATATCTACTGAAACCTTAATTATCTTCATAGCATTTTTTAAATCTTCATAGCCCAATTCATTATTCTCATTTAAAAATTCCGTTGTAGCTTCTTCTATTATTTCTATATATTTGCTTGCACGCTCATATTCTTGATTTGAATACTCTCTATATATCATGGTTGTTAAAAACATCCCCACTAATATTAAGACTGTTGAGGTAATAGACGAAAAGGTAATTAAAAGCTTATATATTACACTTTTCTTTCTCATTTATTTCACCTCGAATTTATATCCAACTCCCCAAACAGTTTCAATTTGCCAATTATCTCCACCATTTATTTTTTCTCTTAATCTCTTAATATGAACATCTACAGTTCTTGAATCCCCAGGATAATCATATCCCCATACCTCACAAAGCAATTGTTCTCTTGTAAACACTTTATTTTTATTGCTCGCTAAATAATACAATAATTCAAACTCCTTAGGGGGCATCTTTATCTCTATCCCTCTATATACAACATTATATGAATTTACATCTACAACTAAATCCGAGTAATTTATAATTTCTGTGCCCTTTTCATCATAATTGTATCTTCTCATAACAGCCTTAACCCTTGCTAATAGCTCCTTTGGTTCAAAAGGCTTAACAACATAATCATCAGCACCTAATTCTAATGCTAACACCTTATCAAACGTATCTCCCTTAGCAGTTAACATTATAACTGGAATTTCATTATTTTTTCTAACCCACTTTAATACTTCTATTCCATCCATCCCTGGAAGCATAATATCTAGCAGTACTATATCTGGTTTAAAATCCATGAATAAGTTACATGCCTCTTTACCGTTATGACATCTTCTAGTCTCATATCCAGCACTTAGTAAATACATATTTATAACTTCACATATATTTTCATCATCATCAACAATTAATACTCTACCTAATCTATTATCCATAAAAATAACACCATCCTTAATCTTATTATAATTGATTTAAATTCCCTTTGATTACTTTTATAGCAATTATAAAACATAATTAATAATTGTAACAAATTATTAATTATATTTTATTATGATAAAAATAAAAAGCCTCTAAAAAGTTTTTGCTTCTTAGAGGCTTTTTATCCTAGTATGTATTAAGATTCGAATAATTTGCTTATTGGCTCATCATCATATATTCTCTTTATTGCTTCTGCAAACAAAGGTGCTACTGATAAAGCTTTAAATTTAATTAAATCATCTTTTTCTGGTAACTTTATAGTATTCAACATAACTAATTCTTCTATTGCAGAATTGTTTATTCTTTCAAAAGCTGGTCCTGATAAAACTCCATGAGTACAGCAAGCATATACATTCTTAGCTCCTAAATCCTTTAATGCATTAGCAGCATTTGCTATAGTTCCTGCTGTGTCAATCATATCATCTATAAGGATACATCTCTTACCTTTTATATCGCCTATAATATTCATAATTTCTGATACATTTGCCTTTGGTCTTCTTTTATCAATTATTGCTATTGGTGCATGTAATTTGTCAGCAAACTTTCTAGCTCTTGTAACACTTCCTAAGTCTGGTGATACAACTACTACATCTTCTTGATCATCAAATCCCTTTTCGACAAAATATTTAGCTAATATTGGCGATCCTAATAAATGATCAACTGGTATATTGAAGTATCCTTGGATTTGAGCTGCATGTAAATCCATAGTTAGTACTCTGTGTGCTCCAGCAGCAGTTAAAAGATCTGCAACTAATTTTGCTGTAATTGGATCTCTTGATTTTGCTTTTCTATCTTGTCTAGCATATCCATAATAAGGCATAACAACTGTTATTCTACCAGCTGAAGCTCTTTTAAATGCATCTATCATAATTAGAAGTTCCATTAAGTTATTATTAACTGGTGAACTAGTTGATTGAACTAAGAAAACATCAGCTCCTCTTACAGTTTCTCCTATATCAACTGATATTTCTCCATCACTAAATGTTGATACCTTTGATTTACCAAGTGGTAATCCTAAAATGTCTGCAATTTCTTTTGCTAGTTCTGGATGTGAATTTCCAGTAAATATTTTTATATTTTTTCCATGGGTTATCATTATATGAAGACCTCCTTAAAATTTTTGGCACTTTTGTTTATCTAAATAACTATTTGTTAGTAAGCCCACTTTTAGCTACCCAACCTTCAATATTCCTTTGTTTAGCTCTAGCAACTGCAAGCTCACCTTCTTTAACATCATTAACTATAGTTGAACCTGCGGCTATATAAGTGTTGTCTTCCACTGTAACTGGTGATACTAAATTTGTATTACATCCTATAAAGCTATTATTTCCTATTATAGTTGTATTCTTTTTCTTACCATCGTAGTTTACTACTACTGTTCCACATCCAAAATTACAGTTTTCCCCTACTTTAGCATCTCCTATATATGTTAAATGAGATACCTTTGTATTATTTCCTATATTTGATTTTTTAATTTCAACAAAATCCCCTATTCTAGCATTACTTCCAATTACTGATTCTGGTCTTATATATGCAAATGGACCAACAGTAGTTCCTTCACCAACTTGGCTATCAATAATAACAGAAGACTGAATTTCTACATTATTAAAAATTATACTATTTGAAATTCTTGAATTTGGATAAAGTAATACTCCTTCACCAATTTTACTATTTCCTTCTATTACATTCCCTGGGTATATTATAGTGTCTCTACCAATTTCTACATCATCACCTATATAAGTAGAATTAGGATCAATTAATGTAACTCCATTTTCCATATGTTTTCTATTTATTCTTCTTCTTAAGATCTCTTCAGCTTCAGCAAGTTGAACTCTTGAATTTACTCCAATAGTTTCTTCATAATCTATTGATAATGCCCCAACTTTCTTTCCTTCATCCTTTAGTATTCCTATAACATCTGTTAAGTAATACTCTCCTTGTTTGTTATCATTAGATAACTTTTCGAGTGAGTTTAATAAACTTTCAATATCAAAGCAATATATTGCAGCATTCATTTCATTTATCTTTAATTCTTCTTCAGTACAATCCTTATGTTCAACTATCTTTAATACTTCATCTCCATCTCTAACTATTCTTCCATATCCAGTTGGATCTTCGACAATTGAAGATAATAAAGTAGCAGCATTTTTATTTTTTATATGAGTTTCAAATAAATTTTCTATAGTTTCAGGCTTAATTAAAGGCGCATCTCCTGCAAACACACCTACTACACCTGTCTTATTTTTCAAGAAATCAACGGCGCATTTTACTGCATGACCTGTACCTAATTGTTCTTCTTGTAATGAATAAATAATGTTTCTTGAAGCAGTTTTTTCTTTAACTAAATCTGCTCCCTTTCCTATTATTACATCTATATCATTTATTTTAGCTTTTCTCATAGTGTCTATAACATGATTAACCATTTCTTTACCACAAACCTTGTGTAAAACTTTTGGTAAATCCGACTTAATTCTAGTTCCTTGACCAGCAGCTAAAATTAATGCACATTTATACATATAACCCACCTCACCATAAAAATTTAAGGACAAATTTATTATTTTTTCAAAAAACGTTCGTAAACATCTCATTCTATTATATTGTATTGATGGTACTATTTCAACCTTATATAAGGCTATATTAATCACTTTTTAATTCTATAACATATATATTCTAAAATAGAGCAAAAAAATAAAAGGGATATCCCTTTTATTTTTGATTAGTTCATATTAGCCAACCACTACTTCTGATTCATCCTCTAACTTAGCTTTTTCATAAGCTTCTAAGATTGATGCCTGAATTTTTTCTCTAGTGTCAGTGTTTATTGGATGTGCTATATCCTTAAACTCTCCATCTGGGGTCTTTCTACTTGGCATGGCTATAAATAATCCATTTTGTCCTTCGATTACCTTAATGTCATGAACTACAAATTCATTGTCAAATGTAACTGAAACTATAGCCTTCATTTTTCCATCAGAAGCTATTTTTCTAATTCTTACATCAGTTATTGTCATTGCACTACACCTCCGTCGCTATGATATAGATATAAAATTCTATAAAAATTGTAAAAATCCTCTTTTTATTTTCAATTTTTTTAAATTTTTTAAAAATTTAAAAATTTAGCAACTTCATGTAGTTCGATTTTTAATCTGATATTAAGCTAGAAGGTTTAACTTCTAACCCTTGTTCATCTTCTAAATTTTTAAGTTCAACTATAGAAATGTATTCATCTACTCTTTTTTGAGTAACTCCTATATTATCAATTAATACTCCAATTCCTATTAATTCACTTTCAAATTCATTCAAAAGATCCTTTATTCCTTGAGCTGTTCCACCACCTCTTAAAAAATCATCTATAAATATACATTTGCTTTTTGGTTTCATAGATCTCTTTGATAATGACATTTGTTGAATTCTGCCACTAGTTCCTGATACATAATTAATTGTAACTGTTGAACCTTCTGTAACCTTATTATCTCTTCTAATAATAACTAAAGGAATACCAAGATTTCTCGCAACTTCATATGCTAGAGGAATACCCTTAGTTTCAACTGTTACTACATAATCTACATCATTATCATAAAATACTGATGATAATATAACACCGGCTTTACTAACAATTTGTGGATTATACATTAAATCTGTCACATAAATAAAATTTCCCGGAACTATTCTACTCTTATCTTTTAACATTTCACAAAGATCTTCCGCAAATTTCTTCATACTTTCATTTTCTATTCCTGGAATATACTTTATTCCCCCAGCTGCCCCAGAAATGGTTTCAACTTTTCCCATTTCAAGTTTTTCTAATATTTCTCTCACTATAACTATATCTTCACTAATAGTAGATTTAGCTGCATTTAATAAATCCGAAAATTTATTAAGTCCTATAACTTTATTAGGATTTTCAGTTAAAATTTTTGTAATAGCAACTACTCTACTATTTCTGCTTAATTTTTCCAAAATATACCACCTACATTTTTATTATTTTCCGAATTATTTGTTAGTTTCAAGCATCTAATATTCATATTTTATTCTATATTTTTCTCAATATCAATAGATTTTAATCACTAATACCGTAAAATACTTATAATTATAAAATTTTTAATAAAATTTCACCAATTTATATAATATATAACTTTTTATGTGTTCATTTTCTTAAATTTGTATATAATTATAAAGTGAAAACTATTTAAGATTAATTTAGTAGATTATTCTTAATATAAAAGGAGTTGGTATTTTGTCATTCGATCTAAATAAAGATATAAATAAAAAAATACATTTTATAGGCATTGGCGGAATTAGTATGAGCGGTCTTGCTGCCCTTTTATTGACTAAAGGTTATAAAGTATCTGGATCTGACTCAAGAGAATCCGAAATTACAAATAAATTAAAAGATGAAGGTGCAGAAATTTACATAGGTCATAATAAAGACAATATAAAAAATGTTGACTTAGTAGTTTACACAGCTGCAATACCATCAGACAACCCTGAAATAATAGAAGCTAAAAATCAAAATATAGAGCTTTTAGATAGAGCTGAATTCTTAGGATTCATTATGAAAGGACATAAATATAATGTTGCTGTAGCCGGTACACATGGAAAAACTACTTCTACATCAATGTTATCTCATGTAACCTTAAAAGCTAATTTAGATCCTACAATATTAGTAGGTGGAGAATTAGATGTTATAGATGGTAATTTTAAAATTGGTGATAGTGAGTATTTTGTAACAGAAGCTTGTGAATATAAAGAATCATTCCTAAAGTTCTATCCTTATATAGGAATTATTTTAAATATAGATGCTGATCACTTAGATTATTATAGAGATCTAAATCATATAAAGGAAACTTTCCAGAAATTCTCTAATATAATTCCTAAGGATGGTTACTTAATTGGATATTGTGAAGATGAAAATGTAAATGAAATATTAAAGAAAGCTAAATGTAATACAATTAGCTACGGAATAGATGCTGGTGATGTAAGGGCTACTAACATTTCCTTTAATAATAAAGGATGTGCAACTTTTACTGTTTGCAAGGATGGAAAAGAATTATTTAATGTAACTTTAAGTACTACCGGAAAGCACAACATTTTAAATGCCTTATCAACTATTTGTGTGAGCTTAATATTCGATATTCCTTATAATGTAATTATAGAAGGTTTAAAGGAATGTAAGGGTGCTCATAAGAGATTTGAATATAAAGGCGAATTTAATGGAGCAACTATAATAGACGATTATGCTCATCATCCAGTTGAAATAAAAGCTACATTAGATACTGCTGAGATAATTCCTCATAAAAATATATATGCAGTATTCCAACCACATACTTATACTAGAACTAAGACTTTATTCAATGAATTCACTACTTGTTTTGATGATGTAGATGAACTTTTACTGATGGATATTTATGCAGCAAGAGAAAAAGATACTGGTCTTGTATCATCAAATCAACTTGGTGATGCATTAAGAGCTAAAGGTATAAACTGTACTAATGTTCACAGTCATGAAGAAGCTGCTAAATACTTAAAAACTAAAGCTTCAGACAATGACCTAATTTTAACTATAGGTGCAGGTGATGTTGTTAAGGTAGCAGATATTATACTAAAAAAATAATATTATTTTTTACTAACAGCTAATTAATCTTAATAATTAGCTGTTAATTTTTTTATAGCGTTCTGGATATCTTTTTACTACTCTACTAATAATATTGATATTGTTTGCTTTATGTGTTTCTTTTTATCTAATTTTAATTTATAATTTACAATACAATACTAATTTGATAAAAATAAATTTATTTATAGAGGTGATTTTATGGACTTATCAATGAAGATTAAAAATGCTGCAGATTTTATTATAAAAAAATCTAAGTATAAGCCTGAAATTGGGTTGATACTTGGTTCTGGTCTTGGTTCATTAGCTGACTCAATCGAAAATCCAGAATTTTATCCTTATGAAGAACTTCCTCATTTCCCTATATCAACAGTTGAAGGCCATGCAGGAAGATTAGTTATAGGTATGTTAAACGGAAAATGTGTTGTAGCTATGCAAGGAAGATTCCACTACTATGAAGGATATGAATTAAGTGAAGTCACTTTTCCCGTTAGAGTTATGAAACTTCTAGGTGTTGAAAAACTTATCGTTACTAATGCAGCTGGTTCAGTAAACACAAACTATAGAGCTGGAGACTTAATGATTATAACAGATCAAATTAACTTCTCTGGAGCTAATCCATTAATCGGTGCTAATCTTAAAGAATTTGGACCAAGATTCCCTGATATGTCTAGTGCATATACTCCAGAATTAATAAAAAAGGCAGAAGAAATTGCTAGTGGATTAAACATAGATACTAAAAAAGGTGTTTACATGATGTTTAGTGGTCCTACTTATGAAACTCCTGCTGAAATAAGAATGGCTAGAGTTATAGGGGCAGATGCAGTTGGTATGTCAACTGTTCCAGAAGTAATTGTTGCCGCACATTCTGGTATGAAAGTTCTTGGAATATCATGCTTAACTAACATGGCTGCAGGTATCTTAGATCAACCTCTAAACCATGAAGAAGTTATGGAAACTTCAGCTAAAGTAAAAGAAACATTTACTAAGCTTATGAATAAAATAATAGAAGAAATATAGAAATGTACTTTCACACGATGTAGACTGAATAATGTAAAATTAAAGAAGAAACTTCATTACGTCGTTTATAAAGTAGATATATTTCTAGTAATTCATCATTTTACATTTTAAAAAAGGAGCTTTTTACAGCTCCTTTTTATTATTTAATTATTGTTATATCTTTAGTTACTGAATTTAAAACTTCACATCCATCTTTAGTAACTAAAACTAAATCCTCTATTCTAACTCCAATATCATCTTTTAAATATATACCAGGTTCAATAGAAAATATCATTCCCTCTTTAACTTCTTCATGATTAGTTGAACTTACATCTCCAAAATCATGATCTTCTATTCCTATGCTATGTCCTGTTCTATGAGTAAAGTACTCGCCATATCCCGCATTTTCAATATAATCTCTTGCTGCTTTATCTATTTCTGAGAACTTAACTCCTTCTTTAACTTTTCTTATAGCACTTAGATTAGCTTCTTTAACTATGTTATATATTTCTGCATGTCTTTCACTTGGCTCTTCACCAAAGAAAACAGTTCTAGTCATATCAGAGCAATAAGAATTATAAACCCCTCCAATATCTATAACTATACTATGTCCCTTCTTTATAGGAGTATTATCTGAATGATGATGAGGATCTGCACCATTAGGACTAACTGCAACTATAGGTGAAAAAGAAAATTCGTTAACTCCATGTTTTTCATATATATCAACTAAAAGGTTAGCATAGTACTTTTCAGTTTTTTCTTCCTTTAAGTTATCCCAAAGTTCAAGCATAACCTTATCATTTATTTCTGAAGATTTTTTCATTAAAGTTATTTCTTCAGCATCCTTTATCATCCTTAACCTATCTATAATTGGAGATCCATTAACAAAAGCCTTTGCTCCATTATTATTTATTAATTTAATTAAGAAATGTGCTGGCCAATTTTTATCCACAGCTAATACGCTTTCTTTGTCCACAACTGTGCATAATATTTGTATTGGATCTTCAATATCTGTATACCAAATTAAATCCACACCTAAGTCCTCATAAACTGGGAATAACTTATTAACAATAAGCTTATGATTTCCATTAGTATTTAAATATAAAGCCACCATTCTTTCTCCTGGTGAAAACCACTTTCCTGTTAAATAAAATATAGCAGGTGGTGATGATACTAGCATTTGATTTAATCCTTGATTTGACATCTCTCTTAATACGTTATTTACTCTATTTGTCTTCATAATTAATTCACCTCTATTCATATTTATACCTATAATATAACTCATGAACAAAATAATATCTATTTATATCAATAATTTATAGTGCTATAATTAAATATATTTATTTAGGAGGATTGATTATGAAAATAGCTGCAATTTCAGATATACACGGAAATATATATTCACTAATGAAGGTTTTAGAAGATATAGATGAACAAAAAGTAGATTTAGTAGTTTGCCTTGGCGACTTAGTAGGATATGGTCCTCATCCAAACGAAGTTGTGTCTTTAATAAAAAGAAGAGAAATGCCTTGCATAAAAGGAAATTATGATTCTTCTGTAGTAGATGGAGCTTTTACATTTATAAGAGATACTTCAATTAACTCCTTTGCACTTCCTTGGGCCTCTGAAGAAGTTAGAGCCTCAAATAAATTCTATTTATCTCAACTTCCTACTGAATTAAATTACGATATTAATGGAGTAAAAATTAAGTTTACCCACGGTAGCCCAAGTAAAATAAATGAATATTTATTTGAAGATGGGGAAAATACTAAAAAAGTTATGGAATCATTAGAGGAAGATGTCTTAGTTTGCGCTCATACTCATATTCCTTCTTATAAGAAATTTGGTGATAAAGTATTTATAAATACAGGAAGTGTTGGTAAACCTAAGATTGGCCGTCCAAATGCTACTTATGTTTTAATAGAAATAAAAGAAGATAAAACTGTTGATGTTAAATTTAGAGAATTAGAATATGAATATAAAAGAATAGTTAAAGATGCTCAAATGCTTCACTTTCCAGCACAATTAATAGCATCTTACGAAAGCGGAACTGAATAAAAAAGTACATCTATTAATTTTGCTTATTCCGTCACATTCGCTCCAAGTCATCACAAAATTAATAGATACACTTCAAAGCTGAATGATGGAAATTATAAAATGTTATTCACAGGGTAACATTTTTATAATTTCCTAAAAAGTAAAAAAAGCAGTAAATATGTTATATTAGTCGTTCCGTCGCAAGCTCCAAGTCGCTCTAACACAACATATTTACTGCTACAAACTAAAGGTAATAATTCCCCATTATTCGGAATTATATATTCATCATACTTTTCTATACCAAAAAATACTTTCAATAAAGTTATCATTATAATATAAATCATATGAAACTTTATCTACTTCTTCTCTTTCAACTAACCTAGTACCTACGACTCTCCTCTTATAAGGAGCACTAGTATTTAACCCATCAATTTGCACTCTATAAAGGTTATCTTGATAAATGAATGTTTTAAATATTGGCTGTGCTTCAAAAGTTAATTCTAATATTTTAATATATGTTTCTTGACCTAATGAACTCTTTCGTAAGAATTCCTCTAAAGCTAGTTTATTGTTAATTCTATTAACAGGATCTGAAATTATACTAATTGTTACAATATCTTCGAAGCAATATTTCAAAATCGTATTACCTCCACCTAAAATATTTATCTCTTTTTTTACTTTTCATTTTCTCTAAGATATGCATCTATTTGATTACATACCCTCTCCATAACTTCCATTAAGCTATTTTTATACTCTTCTGGATATGTTATTAACATACTTTTTAGCTTATTTAACTCGATAAATTTTTCTTCTAAATAATCTTTATCACTCATCTGACTCTCCCTAATTTATTTCCTAAAATTATCTTATGATTTAAAGTTGCAAATGTTAGTAAATTGATGTAAAATCTTAATAAACTGTATATACTATTATTACTATGACGAGAAGAGTAGCTATATGGAAGTAGTTTTAGCGAGTAAGGAATGGTGAAAGCCTTATACGAAGCCTTTAGTGAAGAACATCTCCGAGTTTCTAACCGAACAAGTAAAAAATTATTATATTTATAAAATAATTTTTATTTAAGTAGACTTAGACGGATTCAAGCCGTTATATCTTGAATGACATTATATAGTGTCAGATGAGTGGCTATTTATAGCAACTTGGGTGGTACCGCGAAATTATCCTTTCGTCCCTTGTTTTGGGATGAAAGGTTTTTTTATTATATAAATTTAACTAGGAGGAAAAGAAATGAGTAAAGTTGTTTATGTAAAATCTCTTTATAGAAACCAAGAAGAATATTTATCTAAAGAAATTAAAATTTCTGGTTGGATAAGAACATTAAGAGCATCTAATGCTTTTGGATTTATCGAAGTAAATGATGGTACTTTCTTTAAGAATGTGCAAGTTGTTTTTGATAACAAAATCGAAAACTTTAAAGAAGTTTCAAAATTACCTATTAGCTCATCAATTACTGTTATAGGTACTTTAGTAGCAACTCCAGAAGCTAAGCAACCTTTTGAAATTCAAGCTAAGGAAGTTATAATTGAAGGAATGTCTAGCTCAGACTATCCTCTTCAAAAGAAAAGACACACTTTTGAATACTTAAGAACTATCGCTCACTTAAGACCAAGAAGTAACGCATTTTCAGCTGTATTTAGAGTACGTTCAGTAGCAGCTTATGCTATACACAAGTTCTTCCAAGAGAGGGGATTTGTTTACACTCATACTCCATTAATAACTGGCAGTGACTGTGAAGGTGCTGGAGAAATGTTTAGAGTAACTACTTTAGACCTCCACAATGTTCCAAAGACTGAAGATGGAGAAATTGACTTCAAAGAAGATTTCTTTGGAAAAGAAAGTAACCTTACAGTATCTGGCCAATTAAATGCTGAATGTTATGCATTAGCATTTAGAAATGTTTATACTTTTGGACCTACTTTCAGAGCTGAAAACTCAAACACAGCAAGACACGCAGCTGAGTTCTGGATGATAGAACCTGAAATTGCTTTTGCTGATCTACAAGATGATATGGAATTAGCTGAAGATATGCTTAAATATGTTTTAGAATATGTTTTAGCTGAATGTCCAGAAGAAATGGCATTCTTCAATCAATTTGTTGATAAAGGAATCTTAGATAGATTAAACCATGTAGTTTCATCTGACTTTGGAAAGGTAACATATACTGAAGCAGTTGAGATATTAAAGAAGGCTGATAAGAAGTTTGAATACCCAGTTGAATGGGGAATTGACTTACAAACAGAGCATGAAAGATATCTTACTGAAGAACACTTTAAGAAACCAGTTTTCGTAACTAATTATCCAAAGGATATTAAAGCTTTCTATATGAGATTAAACGATGATGGAAAAACAGTTGCTGCAACTGACCTATTAGTTCCAGGAATCGGAGAGCTTATAGGTGGAAGTCAAAGAGAAGAAAGAATTGATATCTTAACTAAGAGAATGGCTGATCTTGGCCTTAAAGAAGAAGATTATTGGTGGTATTTAGAGCTTAGAAAATACGGAGAAACTAAGCACGCTGGATTTGGATTAGGATTTGAAAGACTTATTATGTACATTACAGGTATGTCAAACATCAGAGACGTAATCCCATTCCCAAGAACTACAGGACAATCTGAATTCTAATAAAAAAATCCTAGTAAATATTATATTTACTAGGATTTTTTTATCGTAACCTAAATACGTTTGGAGAAATTAATATTAAAATATATTTCACTCTTCATTAATATATTTTAAACTTATATTAATACAAATTATTTCTACAAGCACCTTTATTATCTAAAGCTCTAAACTTAATTTTAAAAATATTAGAGAGTATTATATTTTTTTAATTAAGCTTACCTCCTTAATATCCTTGTACACATTAAATTCTTTTAAATATTTCGCCATAAATCCTTACTAATAACAAATTAAAAATTTTCTTATGTTTAATTTTCATACACAAATAAATAATTAAAATACTTTTACAAATTAATCTATTTTATAGAGTTAATCTTAAATACAATTTTTTCTATTCTATTTATTATTTTTCTTGCCCTAATAAGAAATTTCTCATCTTCAGAATATTTTATTATAGCTATAATAAATGCTCTATTTCCAGTAAGATAATTTATCAAGCTATATTTCCCTTCAAATTCAATTGCATCTTCTCTTAAATCTACTCTAATTTTATTGTTTAGATCTTCAAAATTACTTTTCGTATTCTTCCAATTCATATTTTCTATAACAAATAGTATTCTTGAAATATTCTCCAACTTCTTTCTTGATAATCTAACACTTTCACCAATAACATATCCATTTAAAGATAACTCCTTCTCTGACCTTATAGTCTTACAGTAGTTAATATTAAATCCTTTACTATTAACTATTTCATCTATTCTTTTTAAGAAAGCTTTATTATGAACATATTTACTTTGAGATGAAAATAATAGGTCATCTGCATATCTTGAGTATTCTATATCTAACTTTCTACAATATTTCTGAATCCTAATATCTAATTGCCTAAATACTATATTAGATATTAATGGAGAAGTTATAGCCCCTTGAAGCACTTTCTTTTTATTTGTAATTATAGAAAGAGTATATTTAATTAATTTTTCTCTCTCTTTTTCACTTAATTTTTCGCTTACTTCAAAGTAATGAGATAATACGTCCTTTAATAACGAAAAACTTATACTTCCAAAGAAATCTCTAATATCTAGTCTAAGGTAATACTTATCTTTATAAAATGCAGTATGTGGAATTAAAAAATCTATATAGCTACGTCCATTTATAAATCCATATGCACAATCAGCAAGCATAATATTACTTAAAAAATTTCTTGATATTTGTTTTTGTATATTATATAATTTTGATTTTTTATTTATAGAATATATTTTACGAATACCTACTTTTTTAGAAATATTATAATGCTCTCCATAATATTCATTTTTTTCATTTTGCTTAATTGCTAATTTTAAGTTTTCCTCTGATATATTTAATATATCATCAAAAAAAGTATTATAGTCTTCTATTTTCCATATTCCCATAATAAACTCCTATAAAAAGGCCCCCGTTTCCGAGAGCCTGTGTGTGATAAGTACTTCTCATATTTCCGCGCCGCGAGCTTTAACACGTATTATATAGTGTAAAGTAACGAGTACGCAGAATTGTAATTTATCTCTCCTTGGTTTTTTACTATTGAAAATAAATTCTTTTTAAATCTACTTTCATAACTTCATCAAGGTTAATCAATACTATATTTTATACTGATCATTGTTACTACTCATCTAATATATCATACCATAGATTCAATTTTTTGCATAATAAAAAATAATTCAGGGAAATCCTTTTTAAAAGTATCTTTTTTTAATAAATCATCTTCAAGTACATTAATATATTTATTAATATAATAATTCATAAAACTAATTATCCATCCATCCGTCTTACTTCCAATGGATGATCTTAATTTAATTATTTTCTCTTTATTTTCTTTTGATAATCTATCTTTATTAATTTGTTTTAACGTTTCAAGCGTATCTAATTTCCCATTACATATTAATCTTATAATAGTTGTTCTATATCCTACATCTTCTTTTCCTAATATGGTTTTATCTCTATCTAAAAGATTATTTAATACATTTAAATCGCATTTATTTTCTTCTTTAATCCAACTAATTATTTTAGGCAAAGATTGTTGTGTAACTATTAAACCTTCGACTGTAGTTGATACAGGAAATACATTATATTGAGCACAATAATGCTTTATAAACTTTAATATTTTTTCAAAATAATAGTCCTGTATATAATATAAATCATATACTAATTTGAACTTACTACTAGTTAACATCTTTGTTATGTATTGTCTTAAATTATATGTAAAATGCTTTTTATAATCCTTTTTTGAGTAGTATAAAAGCTGCTCCTTTTTATATAGATTTATATTACTCAAAGGATTAACTAACTCGTCACTATTAACTTTAAAATACCCCTCTTTAGAATCTTTTAAATATGTAAACTTTATTATTTTATCCATATCTACTAATATAATATATGGAATATTAAATTTTATTATTTCAGGATTAATGAATCTTAATTTAGTATTATTGGAATTATATGGATAAAAATTAACTTTGGATATAGATGGAAAAATGGTTTTAATTAGCTTATGAGATAATAATTGCATTTCTGATGTTCCTTCAACAAATACTACAGCCTTTGAAAAGTAACAATTTGATTCATTTATTGTCAAGATTGGCTTATTAATCTCTTCAACAATTTCATTCATCTTTTCAATTTTAGTATAACCTTGAACCATTGAAGCTCTAAACATTGCTGCTCTTATATCTTGCTTGATTAATTCGCTTACTAAATTAGGTGAATGAGTAGATATTAAAATATTTATACCTTTTGATGAATTATTACTAATGGCTTTAACTAAACTATCAATATATTGAGGATGTAATCCAATTTCTGGCTCATCAATTATTAACATTGGATTTTTCCATCCTGTACCTGCAAGATTAGGTACTAGATATAATAGAAGTTTTAAATATTTAAATGAGTTTAATCCGTCTGAATAATATTCAAGTTTATTTCCATTTGGAAGAAACTGATCACTTCCAAATCTAGTTATCAAACTATTTTTAAATCTATTTGTATAATCATATTTGTTTATTTTGATATTTTCTTGATTAAATATTTTTTCAATTATTTTTAAACTTTTTACATACTTATCTCCATATATATTTTCAAAGGAGTTATCCAATTCCTTTTCTAAGTCTTTATCATTTAGCTTTAAAGTAGTCTGTGATAAATCACTCATTATTTCCCAAATAATATTCCAATCCTGTAAATCTATAAATCTAGTATCAATTAGATATATTGGAAATAACCTATGTATTATTTTTAATAATTTTTTATCATTAGGATACCATCTAATTGAAACATCTCTATATTGTACTAATTTGATAAATATTTGATTTTTATCATTCATATATCTCCCTAAATAATCCAATGAGTCCTTTATATATTGATTTGGATTTTTTATCATTAATTCAGATAACTCATAAACCAATGTTATTTCCATCCTTTGTATATATGGATTACTATTATCTATTACATCTTCTAAAATAGAATGTTTATTTAAATTATCATAAAAATAATTTAAAGCATCTAATAGATTAGACTTTCCGGATCCGTTTCGACCTAAAAAACAATGTATATCATAATTATTATTAAGATTAATGTCTATTTTTTTTAGAGATTTAAAATTTCTGATCTTTATTGAATTGATTGGCATTATTACCTCCAATTTATTATATAAAATAATATACTATTATTTTTAATTTCTTACCAATAACATTATATTACAAAAACTACCATAAAACTAGCTAGTTGTTATTTAAATTAAATTTTATTTTTATATCTAGAATATATAAAAGCATATACTATTTAATTTTTCATATAACGTAATTATAAAAATCTTATATCTATAATAAAGTTCATAATAATATACTATAGACTTAGCTAGAAATTCATTAATAACTCACTTACTTAAGTAATGATGTTGTTTATCCATGAAATATATTAATGTATTTAATTAATGTGGCGAAACAATATTAAGTCTTTACTAATAAGATAAAATCTGAATATAATTTCATGGTTAATGAACCTAAAGAAGAAGTTATTATAAACAAGTCTTCTATAGAAAAAAGCATCCCATTTTAGTCTATTTAAAAAAATGAGACTTATTTTTTGATTCACAGTGATAAAAGTTCTACTTCATCTTTTTACAATGTTGAACTTGTTGTAATAGATTTTACAGCCTTAGCTTTTACTGCTAAAAAACTGAAAATACAAAAGGAAGTACTTAATTCATTATTTTTCTACATTTTCTAACGATATCCCTTTATGTTTTTCTAGTCTTTTTAATTTAGGAGTATTAATAATTTGTGCTCCATAAATTCCATTGTGTCCTATTATATAGTAACTAATAAATGCTCCAATTATATAATAATGAACAGCTTCTGCTCCAAATAGATTAATACCTAGCATAATAGTAGTAATTGGAGTATTAGTAGCACTTCCAAAAACACAAATCATTCCAATGGCTGCTAGTAATGAAGGTTCTATATTAGTTAAGTTACCTATAGCACCACCTAAAGAGGCCCCTATATCAAATAATGGAGTAACTTCTCCCCCTTGGAATCCAGCTCCTAAAGTTAATGCAGTTAATATTAATTTCTTTATTGGATCTAAAAGAGTTACACCCCCTGAAAAACCACTATCAATAAGCCAAGTACTTAACCCCTCAAACTTATATAATCTAAATATTATAATTACTAATAAAACTACTGTTGCTGATATTATTGCTCTAGATATATTATTTTTTATATTTTTACTATAAAAGCCCTTAACCAAATGAATTCCCTTTGCAAATATTCTTCCAAAAACGCCAAATATAATCGAAGATATTATTACTACCAATAATGTATATATAGAAATGCTAGGTATAGCTTTTATTAAATGACTTGCGTGACTTATACCTAATGCTTCTGCAACAAAATTAGCTGTATAAGATCCAATAAAGCAATATATCATTGCCTCATAACTGAGCTTTCCTATAAAGCATACCTCCATACCAAAAAATGTTCCAGCAAGTGGAGTTCCAAATACTGAACCAAAGGCAGCACTTATTCCAGACATAATTAAAATTCTCTTTTCCTTGTGCTCCAGCTTAAAAATATTAGCTATTTTATTTGTTACAGCGCCCCCAATTTGAACTGCTGTACCTTCTCTTCCTACTGATCCTCCAACCAAATGAGTTAACACTGTAAAAATAAATGTTAAAATTGCCATTCTAAAAGGAACTTTTACCTCCTTTTGAACACTTTCAATAATTAAATTATTTCCCCTATTAGATCCCTTTCCATACTTTGAATATATATATGCTGTTAATACTCCTATTACAGGAATTAAAAAAATTAAATATGGTAAACTTTCTCTTAGTGTTGTAACTAATTCTAATGATCTTAAAAATATTGCTGATATAATACCCATTATAATTGAAGCTATAATAGTACAAATAGTTAATTTAAAACTTCTCATCTTATGCCTACCTTTCCCAAATAATTAATTCACAAAAATAAAAAAGACTATGGCTCTACGATTAAAATCATAGAAGTCATTAGTCTTACTTGACGGTTTAGATTTCTCATGGGAGAACTTCATCCCCAATAATTATTCGTATTTTACTTAAATATTATAATACTAAAATTTATAAAAATCAATCTATCTATATAGTTATCATACATCCAAATACTTATTTAAAATTTCTATACTAAACTACTTTTTTCTACTCATATAAATTATAAATGATATTATTGATAATAATATTTGTACAATGCTAAGAATAATAAATTCACCTGTTGCTAAATATATATCTCCTAATACTCTTATTGATATTAATAAGCTTATAAGAAATATTACTCCCATAATAAGTGAAATTATTATTCCCTTATTTTCTTTAGATAAACTAAAAATTCCTGCGATTAAATTACCTAATCCATAAAAAACTATTGCAATAATTCCTGGAATAATCCAATTTGTAAAAGGAAGCCTAGATAACCATTCTTGTGGGTATTCACCAAACCTTCCTGATATCATTATAATACCACAATAAATTGCTCCTAATGCTAAAAACAAATCATAAATTGCTAAAATTAATTTCATTTTATTATTTTTCATGATTATCACCCCTTAATGAAATAATATCATATATTTTGTATTTATCAATATATTTTTATTGATAAACAATATTTTTTCATTTCAAAAAAGCTGAGTTTTCTCAGCTTTTTATATATTTTTTATATTTTCATATACTCTTTTATAATGAGCATAAACTTCTTTATATGCTTGTACTGACTCTTTATTTGGATAATAACATTCCTTTTCCTTTACTATTACCTTTACAGCTTTCTCAAATGAATCAAACCACTTTAAAGAAACAGCTGCAATAATTGATGCTCCAAGGGATGGACCCTCTTCTATTTTTAAAGATATTATCTTTTTATTAAATATATTTGCTTGTATTTGAAGCCAATCCTTAGACTTAGCCCCTCCACCTACTGAAATTATATCTCTATCATTATCATCTTCATAAATACTAAAGCAATCTTTTAATGAGAATGTTATTCCTTCAATAACTGCTCTTGCAAAATGATTTAAATCATGACTTTTATCTATTCCTATAAATGTTCCTCTAATTTTACTATCTGTATATGGAGTTCTTTCACCTACTATATATGGAGCAAATAATAATCCATTAGCTCCCTCTTTAACATTAGAAATACCACTTAATAATTCCTCAAAGCTTTTATCCTTTGCAAATGTATCCCTAAACCAAGTTAGTGAATCTCCAGCAGAAAGAGTTACCCCCATAGAATAATAGCTATTTGGTAGTACATTATTAAACATATGAATCTTTCCACCGTAGTTCTTATAACATTCTTCATATTTTAAATATACACCAGAAGTACCTATACTTAATAAGTCTCTATTTCTATTTATTATTCCTGATCCTAAAGCTGAACATGGGTTGTCAGATCCAGCTGGAAAAATTTTAATACTTCCTTTAACATTTAATTTTTTCTTTAACTCATCATTCAATTCTCCTACACATTCAATTGAATTATATATCTTAGGATACTTTTCTAAATCTAAATTCAAAAAATTTGCTATCTTTTCTGACCACTTTCCCCCTTTTACATCTAGCATTTGAGTTCCTGCTGCATCAGAGATATCTGTACATATATTGCCTGTGTATTTAAATACTAAGTAATCTTTAGGTAAACAGAATTTTTTAGTTTTCTCCCAATTTTCAGGCTCATTTTCCTTTACCCATAATACTTTTGGAAGTGTGAATCCTTCTAGACTTTTATTCCCTGTAATTTCAATTATTTCGTCCGAAAAATTATCCATGATATACCGGCATTGCTTAGTAGTTCTTGTATCATTCCATAGAATACTTCTTCTTATAGGTTTATTTTCATTATCTAATAATACTAAACTATGCATTTGCCCAGATATACTTATGGCTCTTAGATCATGTTCTTCTAAATCATTAGTTATTTTCTCTAAAACTTTAACTGACGCATTATACCAATCCTCTGGATCTTGTTCAGAATATCCCTCCCTATTATTATATAAAGGATAACTTTCTGAGTGCTTTAATACAACTTCTCCTTCTCTACTTAGAGCTATTCCCTTAATAGAGCCTGTTCCTAAATCTAAACCTATAACATATTCCATAAAACATTCCCCCATTATTTAATAAATTAGGGAGACTTTTGCCTCCCCATTTACTTCTATATTAATATATTAAATCATTTAATTTAGATTTTACATATTCTATATGTGATGATTTACTCTTAACTTCTTTTACTGATAGTGCATATTCAGTTAAATCTTCTAAATCAGTTTCACCATTCAATAATTTCTTGCCTACTTCATTTTCATAAGATGAATATCTATCCTTTTTAAGATTATCTAAATATCCATTTTCTATTATTCTTGCTGCTGCCTTTAATCCTCTTGCATAAGTGTCCATTCCAGCTATATGTGCTAAAAACAAATCTTCTTGTTCAAAAGAACTTCTTCTAACCTTAGCATCAAAATTTATACCACCATCATGTAATCCGCCATTCTTTAAAATCTCTATCATTACTAAAGTAGTGTCATATACATTTGTTGGAAATTCATCTGTATCCCATCCCAATAATGAATCTCCTTGGTTAGCATCAATTGAACCTAAAGCATTATAATTTCTAGCTATATTTAATTCATGCTCAAAAGTATGACCTGCAAGCATTGCATGGTTTGCTTCAATATTTAGTTTAAAGTCTTCCATTAAATCATATCTTTGAAGGAAGGCTAATGTAGTTGCAGCATCAAAATCATATTGATGTGCCATTGGTTCCTTTGGTTTTGGCTCAATTAAGAAAGTTAATTTATGATTAATTTTCTTTGTATAAGCTACTGCCATTTTATATAATCTTGCTATATTTTCTTCTTCAAACTTAATATCTGTATTTAAGAAACATTCATATCCTTCTCTTCCACCCCAGAATACAAAGTTTTTACCACCTAATTTTTTACTTATATCAATTCCCTTTTTAACTTGAGCTGCTGAAATCGCATAAACATCTACATTAGGACTTGAAGCAGCCCCATTAACGTATATTGGATTAGAATGTCTATCTGCTGTATTCCATAGAAGCTTAATTCCTGTCTTGTCCATCTTTTCTTTCATATAGTCTGTAATAACATCTAAGTTATTGAAGAATTCCTCTAAGTTATTTCCAAAAGGAGCTACGTCCATATCATGGAAGCAAAAATATTCGACCCCCAATTTTTCAAAGAATTCAAAAGCAGCATCAACCTTATTCTTTGCTGTTTCCATTGGATCTTCTGTATTCCAATTTCTTATATTAGTAGCCTTTCCAAATGGATCTGATCCATCTTGATTAAATGTATGCCAGTAAGCAACTGCAAATTTTAAATGCTCTTTCATTGGCTTTCCTAAAACTACCTCTTCTGGATTGTAGTGATGAAATGCAAATATGTTATCTGTTTTTGGTCCTTCATATTTAATTTTTTCAATATTATTAAAGAAATCCATATAATCACCCCATAAATTTTAATTAGTTAGTTTTTCTATCTAACTCAATCATACACCTTGATTTTTTCAATGTCAATGTTTACATCGATATTTTTTTCAATTTTTATCCAAATATTGATTTTGAACTTTTTAATTTGCTATGCTATATTATTTATAAACAATCATTAAGGATGGTATGCAATGGAAAATAAGTTTAACATTAGAAAAACTAATATAGTTGAGATATTAAATTTACTTTATAATAAACCTAATATTTCTAGAATATATATTTCAAAGCTTATAAATCTTAATAAAGCTAGCGTTTCAGAAATTATTAGCTTATTAATAGAAAAAGAAATAGTTTCAGAGATAGGTACTGGCAATGGTAGTTCTAGTGGTGGAAGAAAACCTATTCTTCTCAAGTTAAATGAAAAAGCTGGCTTAAGCTTAGCAATAGATTTAGGAATAGATTATGTAAGTTATTTACTGACTGACTTAAATAAAAACATCCTTACTTATAATCATTATGAGAAAGTAGTTAATAAAGACACAGTAGTTGATATTATAATTAATATCATTAACTCCTTAGAAAATTATATTGGAGAATATATTTATGGATTAATCGGTGTTAGTCTAGCTATTCATGGTAGAGTTTTTAAAGATAATATCAAATTTACCCCATACTATGACCTAGATAAAATAAATCTAAAAAAAGAATTATCTAACATTATACCAAATATAAGATTTCATTTAGAAAATGAATCCAATTTAGCTGCTATTGGAGAATTTGAAAACTCTATGGATCAATTAAAAAACTCAGTTGTTATAAATGTTCATTCTGGAATTGGTGCTGGAATTATAATTAATGAAAAGCTTTATACAGGATTTGAGGGACGTGCAGGCGAAATAGGACATATGATTCTTATTCCAAATGGGAAAAAATGTCCATGTGGAAATAATGGATGTTTTGAACAATACTGCTCTACTCCAGCTTTATTAGAGGATTTTAATAAGAAATCAAATTTAAAAGTTAGAACAGTGAAAGCTCTTTGTGATTTATATAATTCTAATAATAAAGCGGCTATTGAAACTATTTCAAATAACATAGAGCTTATGGCCATAGGAATTACAAATATATTCAACTATTTTGCCCCTGATAATATATTTATACATAGTGAATTAATTGACTATATTCCAGGATACTTGAATTTAATTAATAATAAAATAAATTCTATTTTCTCAAAGGATATTACTTTACTACAAAATAAATTAGATGGTAAATCAAATTTATTTGGAGGCGTAACTCGTTGTGTTTATGATTTTTTAAATGAATTTCCAGATATAATATAAATTATTTTTTATTAATTTTTAAATAATAAAAAATTGTAAGCTAAGGACTTTATAAAAGCTTTAAAATATAGATATTATAATATATCTTAATGTATATAAAATAATGCAAAAGAAAGTACTTCATAAATTTTAGGGTATTAGATTGGGAGGCTTTATATTATGAATAATTTTGAAATACGGGAAGATTTTTATTTAAATGATGAAAAAATTAAAATTATTTCTGGTGCTGTTCATTATTTTAGAATTGTTCCAGAATATTGGAGAGATAGATTAGAAAAACTTAAATCTCTAGGATGTAATTGTGTTGAAACATACATTCCTTGGAACTTTCATGAAGTTAGACAAGGCGAATTTAACTTCTCTGGAAACAGAGACTTTGTCAAATTCATAAAAATTGCTGAAGAGTTAGGTTTATTTGTAATTCTAAGACCTACCCCATATATCTGTGCAGAATGGGAATTTGGTGGATTACCTGCATGGCTTATTAAAGATGATTCTATGAGGGTTAGAAGTACCTATCCTGGCTTCTTGAATGCAGTAGATTCATATTTTAAAGAGTTATTTAAGCATATTGCTCCTCTTCAAATAACTAATGGTGGACCTATAATAATGATGCAAGTTGAAAATGAATATGGTTCCTTTGGAAATGATAAAAGGTACCTTAATTCAATTAAAGATTTAATGATTAAGCATGGAGCTACTGTCCCATTATTTACTTCTGATGGGGCTTGGAAAGAAGCCCTTGATGCTGGTACCATCAAAGATATTTTGCCTACAGCAAATTTTGGTTCAAGATCAAAAGAACAAATTACTAATCTTAAAAGATTTATGGATGACAACAATATACAAGGGCCTCTAATGTGTATGGAATTCTGGATTGGATGGTTTACTAACTGGGGTGGAGAGTTTAAACGAAGAGATAGCAAAGATGCTGCTAGGGAATTAAATACTATTCTTGAAGAAGGTCATGTAAATATTTATATGTTCCATGGTGGAACTAGCTTTGGATTCTATAATGGATGTAGTTATCATAATGGTCAGGACCCACAAACTACTACTTATGATTACGATGCACCTTTAACTGAATGGGGTGAACCTTCTGATAAATATAATGAATTCAAAGAAGTTATATCAAAATATACGATACTTCCTAATGTGAAATTGTCCACTAAAATAAAATTTAAAAACTATGGAGAATTTAAACTTACTAACAAGGTATCTTTGTTTAATACATTAGATACAATTGCCTCTCCTATTTATAATGATATAACTTTAAATATGGAAAAACTTAATCAAAACTTTGGATATATATTATATAGATCTAACATAGGTAGTAAGCGCAATATTGAAAAGAGTAAATTAGTAGATTGTGATGATAGAGCTCAAGTATTTATAAACCAAAAACATGTTGCTACTCAATATAAGGAAACCATGGGAGAACCTATTCCACTTACGTTAAATAAAGAAACTAATAACATTATGGATATATTAGTAGAAAACTTAGGAAGAATAAATTATGGTGCCAGTCTAGTAAGTCCTAAACAGCGCAAGGGTATAAAGGGTGGAGTAATGTTAGATATTCACTTTCATTCAGGCTGGGATCATTATTGCCTAGATATGGAGAATATAGACAATGTTGATTTTTCTCTTGGATATGAAACTAAAACTCCAGCCTTTTATGAATATAAATTTAATATAAAAGAAAGAGCCGATACATTCTTACATACTCATAACTTTGGAAAGGGCTGTGTTTTTGTTAATGGATTTAATATAGGACGCTTCTGGAATATAGGCCCAACAAATTATTTATATATTCCTTCACCCTTACTAAATGAAGGTGAAAATAAAATAGTTATATTTGAAACTGAAGGGAAATATCATAATAGCATTACACTAAGCGATACCCCATTGTATATTTAGAAATTAGCAATCAAAAATATTTATATTCTGATAATACTTATATCAATTACTATTATGTACTAAATTAATTATTATGAAAAAGCTGAGTAAAAATGTTTCATCCAAGTACTCCTAAAATAGAATTTGCTTTAGGAATTAATTTCATTTTATTTCTTAAATATTTTTCATAACATTATTCTAATACTCTCACATAAATTTTATTTAATTAGTATTATTATGGCTTTACTTGTTTTTTTACTAATTCATTTTAATATGTATATACCAAAACCTTTACACAAACTCTGGACATTATAAAAGGAGGATTTTTATGAGAAAGAATTTAAACTTGATGATTAAACCTTCTTCAAGCAAATGCAATTTAAAATGTAAGTATTGTTTCTACAACTCTATATCTGATGCAAGAGAAATAAGGGATTATGGATTTATGAAAGAATATACTATCAAAAAAATATTAGATAGAGTGTTTGAATATTGTAATGGCGGTAATTGTTCAATAGCCTTCCAAGGTGGAGAGCCATTACTTATAGGAATAGATTTCTACAAACAACTTATGGATTATATAAGAATAAATAACCTTAATGGTACAAGCTTCTCCTTCGCATTACAAACTAACGGAACACTAATTAATAATGAGTGGGCAAATTTTTTTAGTGAGAATAATTTTTTAATTGGTATTTCTCTTGATGGTAATAAAGATTTACATAATCTAAATAGAGTCGACCATTTAAATAATGATTCATTTAACAGGGTAATGAATGGAATACATACATTAGAAAAATATAATGTAGACTATAATATACTCACAGTTATTACTTCTGCTTTATGCAAAAAAATTGATTCCACCTATAATTTTTATAAAAAGAATAATTTTAACTACCTTCAATTTATTCCTTGTTTAGAGCCACTAGAAAACTCTCAGATGAATTTAAGTAGTTTCTCTATAACACCATCTCAATACGGTGATTTTTTAATTAATCTTTTTGACCTTTGGTACAAGGATGCATTATCTGGAAAATACGTAAGCATAAGATTTTTCGATAATATTTTAGGATTATTCTTTAACAAAGATTACGAGGCTTGTGAAATGAAAGGAATCTGCTCATGTCAGCATATTATAGAAGGTAATGGTGAAGTTTATCCATGTGATTTTTATACTTATGAATCTTACAGCATTGGAAATATATTAAAAAACTCCTTTGACGATATTCATAAAAATAGCAGCACATTAAATTTTATTAATTCGTCTAAAGATATAAATGACAAATGTAAAAACTGTGCTTACCTTAATTTTTGTAGAGGTGGTTGTAGAAGACACAGAGAAAATCAAAAAGGTAATCTGAATTACTTCTGCGAATCATATTATAAATTTTATTCACATTCCTTAGAAAAGTTTAAAAATGTAGCACTTAAGATCCAAAGAGATAACTTGAGGAGGTAGATATAATTGTTACGGCTTAAAATGATATGAAACTATATTTATAAATTTTGCTCGAATTTAACTGCTGAAGAAATAATAAATAATCCTTATATAGGAATTTTTTCTTTAGATATATCTGAAAATTTAAATATACTAAGAAACAATGCATCTTCTGATTTAAATAAGTTATATAAAGATGGTATTCTAATAAAAATAAAAGAAGCTAAAAGAGAAAGCAAAATGTAAGTAGAGATAATAACATCTCTACTTACATTTTTCAATAATATATAATTAATTATTCTATAAACTACTCAAGTAGTTTCCCTTAATTATAAATTTTATTTACTTCTTCTCTTAGCTAATTCATATAATGTATGAACTGGAGCTCCTGTACCACCTTTAACCCCTAAATCGCTATTACTTGAAGTCCAAGCTGTTCCAGCTATATCTAGGTGTAACCATGGTTTATCTTGAACGAATGCTTCTATGAATAATCCTGCAGTTATTGTTCCTGCAAATCTTCCTCCACTATTCTTTAAGTCTGCTATATCAGATTTAATTAATTCTTTATAATCATCAAAAGCAGGTAATTGCCACATCTTATCTCCAGTATATTCTGAAGCTGATTTTAATTCATTGTAGAATTTATCATTATTGGTAACTACTGCTGTAGTAGTTTCTCCTAATGCAACTAAAGCTGCTCCTGTTAATGTTGCTAAATCTATAACTTCATTAACCTTTTCTTCAGTAATAATGTAATGAACAGCATCTACTAAAGTTAATCTACCTTCAGCATCTGTATTAACAACTTCTATAGTCTTTCCAGCCATAGATCCTATTACTTCGCCTGGCTTATAAGCTTCACCAGAAATTAAGTTTTCACAGGATGCTACAACTGCAATTACATTAAGCTTTAATCTTCTTTTAGCAATTATAGACATTGCTCCTATAACTGAAGCTGCTCCACCCATATCTGATTTCATATCTACCATACCACTAGTTGGCTTTATTGAATATCCGCCTGAATCGTAAGTTAATCCCTTACCTACTAATCCAAGAACATTATCCTTATTATTCTTATCTCCAAAGTATCTCATAACTATAAGTTTAGGTTCCTTTGCAGATCCTTTTGCAACATTATAAAATGCTTCCATCTTTAAAGCTTTTATTTTATCTACTCCATGAACTTCTACTTCAAATCCACTCTCTTTACCAACTTTAACTGCTTCTTCTGCTAAAGTTTCAGGGTAAATAACATTTGATGGTTCATTGACTAAATTTCTCGCAATTATTATTCCATTAGCTACTTCAACACCTTCACTAATTGCATCTTCTATTTCCTTAGTAGCTTCTTTTATTCCACATCTAGAAATTGAAACTTTTAATTCTTTTTCTTCTTTAGCATCAGTTTTATATTTATTAAATGTATAACTTGCTAATTTTGCTGAAGTTGCCATAGCCTTTATTAATTCTTCAAGCTTTATAGCTTCAGTATGAGGCACTCTTAAGAATATGTTTGTAAGTCCTAAAGACTTAAGTTTCTTAATTCCCTTTCCTGTTGCTTCTCTAACCTTATCTAGATTTAAATTTTCTTCCTTTCCTAAGCCAACTAAAATTACTGTTTGAATAGTATCATTAAGTTGTCTTGTGAAGGTATAAACTTCTCCATTCTTTCCATTGAACAATTCTTTTGCTTCTGCAAATTTTATATTTCTATTTAACTCTTCATTTGATACTTGTAAATTACCTTCTAATAAATATATAACTAAAGCATCAGCTGTTGAACAAGTTAAACTTCTATAATTTATACTCATTTAATCACCTCGTTTTAACTTCCTTTTACTCATAATACCACTATTAGGAAATCTATTCAATGGATAATAATTATTATTTAATTCATTTTTTAAAAATTTTTAATTTTTTATTGTATAAAAATTTATATATGGTCAATACTACTAATGTAGATACAAAACCTGTTTATACAGGTCCCATCCCCCATTTATTTATAAAGCGCTTCGGCGCTTTTTTATTTTATAAAAATTCAAGATAACATTTTCTTTTTTATTATGTAGAGCTATCACTTTAATGGTATAATTTAGAATATAAATTATATTTTAAGGAGATAGATAAATTCATGAAATTAAAAGCATATTTAAAATTAACTGTATTATCTACATTTCTCATAGCATACATGCTAATATCTACTGGTTGTACAGGTTTAAGTAAAGCTGAAAAGGTTTATAACAGCTTTACTGAAAAATGGGCTGCAGCTGATTATTCATCTATGTATGAAATGTTAACTAATGAATCTAAAGAATACATATCAGAAGATGATTTTATTTCAAGATATACTAATATTTTTTCTGCCATAAACGCTAATAATTTAACTTTTGAAGTTGATGGTGAAAAAGTAAAAGAAGATGGAATAATTACTATTCCATTTAAATTAAATATGAATTCAATAACTGGTGATCTTAACCTTACTGATTATAAACTAACTTTAATTAAAGAGGATAAAGATTACAAGATAAAATGGGATGAAAGTTTAATATTCCCTAATATGGTTAAGGACGATAAAGTAAGAGTTTCTACTACACAAGCTAAAAGAGGCAGTATACTTGATAGAAATGGTAATGTACTTGCAGAAGATGGAACCTTAATTACAGTAGGTATTTACCCCTCAAACTTTAATAAATCAGATGTAGAAGCTAAAATTGCTGAAATAGCAAATGCATTAGACATAAGTGAGGATAATATTACTTCTAAGCTAAATGCAAATACTAATCCTGAACATTTTATTCCTTTAGTAGATATATTACCAAATGACTCAAAACTATCTACTCTTAAAAATAGAGATAAAGAAGGAATTCTTTTAAATGAAAAAGTTGGTAGAGTTTATTATGGTGGAGAATCCTTTGGAAGATTAATTGGATATATTGGAAGTATTACCGCAGAAGAATTAGAGGCAAATACCGAAAAAGGATATAATGAGACAAGCCTTATTGGAAAAGCAGGATTAGAACAAGTTTATGAAGATACCTTAAGAGGTGATGACGCTGCTGAAATTTATATAGAACGTGGTATGGATAAGATAACTATTGCCAGCACAGAAGTAAAGAATGGAAATGATATTAAATTATCTATAGATACTGATTTACAAAATAAAATTTATAGTGAAATGACTGGAGAAAAAGGGGCTGCTACTGCTGTTGACCCTAAAACTGGTGAAGTCCTTGCAATGGTAAGTGCTCCTTCCTATGACTCAAACACATTTACTACTTATATAAGTAAAACACAAGAAGCTAAATGGGAAGAAAATGACCATACAGATGAAATAAATAGGTTTAATAAAATTTATTCACCTGGCTCTACTATGAAATTTTTAACATCAGTTATTGGTTTAGAAAATGGTGTTATAGATCCTAATGAAGAAAAAGATATAGAAGGTTTAACTTGGCAAGAAGATAGTTCTTGGGGTGATTACAAAATAACCAGGGTAACAGACCCAGGTAAATCAGTAAACTTAAAAGATGCTGCTAATTACTCAGATAATATTTATTATGCTCAAGTAGCCTTAGAGCTTGGAAGTGAAAAATTTATTAATGGACTTAAGAGCTTTGGAGTAGGAGAAGAGTTAACATTTGAATATCCAATGGAAACAACTCAAATATCAAATGATGGAGAATTAAGTAGAGATATACTTCTTGCAGATACAGGATATGGACAAGGTGAAATCATGGTTACTCCACTTCATATGGCTTTATTTTATAGTACTTTAGCAAATGAAGGTAATATTATGCAACCTAGATTAGTTATAAGTGAAAATTCTGAATCGAAAATTTGGAAAGAAGGATTAATTTCAAAAGATAACTTACCAATTTTAGTAGATACATTTACAGCATTAATTAATGATTCAGGAGCAACCCTTGCAGATGGAGCTGTTCCAGGACATAGAGTTGCTGGTAAATCCGGTTCTGCTGAAATAAAAGAATCTCAAGATGACACTAATGGAACTGAAAATGGATGGTTTGTTTCTGTGGATCCTGATTCATCTAAAATATCAATTGCTATGATAATTGAAGATGTAAAAGGAAGAGGAGGTAGCCATGTTACTATCCCTAAAGTAAGAAACGTTATGGACTATTATCTAAATAAGTAACAATAAAAAGGAATTCAGCTATATGCTGAATTCCAACCTAAATTTTTAATTCTTCATTTTTAATTTTTCATTAAAATCTACTTTATTATAGCTTTTCCATCTTCAAACTTTTCTATAATTGCTAAAGACTCAACTCTAACACCCATTTCCTCAAGCACACTTCTACCTTCTTGGAAGCCTTTTTCTATTACTATTCCAATTCCAACTAAGTTTGCTTTTGCTTGGTTTACTAAATCAATTAGCCCTTTAGCTGCACATCCTTTAGCTAAAAAATCATCTATTATTAATATGTTTTCACCTTCATTTAAAAATTGTTTTCCCACTCTAACTTTATATATCTTATTTTTAGTAAAAGAATGAACTTCTGATTCATATACTTCTTTATCTAAATTTAAACTCTCTGTCTTTTTGGCAAAAACAACTGGTATATAATCAAAATATTGAGAAGCAACAGCGGCTATTCCAATACCTGAAGCCTCTATTGTTAGTATCTTATCTATTTTTTCTCCTTCAAATCTCTTTCTAAACTCTTTTCCTACTTCATTTAAAAACTTAATATCCATTTGATGATTTAAAAAAGAATCAACTTTTAATATATTTCCCTCTCTTACTTTTCCTTTATTCATTATCATATCTTTTAATAATTCCATGTGCTTTTCCCCTTTACTACTTAGTAATATAGTATTCTAGAAGCTTGTCCTTTTAATATTCTCAGTAATAAAGCCAAGAAAAAACTCAGGGCAATATTTTTCTTCGTAGTTAGGATATTTACGGTTTCCTAGTAGAAACACTTGAACCATATTTTCAAGCATATACGAATACTATAATATTCTTTTTTGATAATTATAATATTTTAAATTAAATAAGGCAAGTTTAATAATTTAAAGTAACTATATTACCGGTTATAAGGCTCTCTTTTACGTCTATAATTCTTTGATTAGTTGAACCTCTAAATCTTAATCCTTCAACAGCTTTATCTTGTTCAAATTTTCCATCAACTAATACATCTAAATTATTAATTAAATCCTTCCATCCTTTTCTCTTATCTAAATTCTTAAGTATATACTCAAATTTATATCCTGTATAACTCCAAATGTTTAATTTTTTTTCTTTAAAAGCCATTGCCATATATGAAAACTCTTCTGCTCTTTCAAATGGATCTCCACCACTAAATGTAATACCCTTAATCATTGGATTTTTATATACATCATCTATAAGTTCTTTAATATTTTTCTCTTCTCCCCCTGAAAAATCATGTGTTTCTGGATTAAAACACCCTTTACAATTGTGATTGCAGCCTTGAGAAAAGAATACTCGTCTAATACCTGGCCCATTTACTAAGCTTTCATAAGCAATTCCTGATAATCTAATAGTATTCTTCAATGATTACATCCCCTTTGATATAATTTAATCTCTTATTTTTATTTTATCACTATATGATTCAATTATACCTTTACTTCTATTAAAAGATTCTACTACCCTGCTTTTTCCTGAATCAATTAAATATGCAGCATCATCTATAGTTGCTGGTACTACCTCATAAAATAACTTATTATCCTTACCATACCAATTTACCCAAGTTGGTATATATGTTGGATATTCTACTTTTATTTCTCCAGTGTCTTCATTTTTATTTATTTTAACGAAAACTATAACTCCATCTTCTGTATAAGGATTTTCTATCCTCTCAGTTCTTTGACTAGATAAGAAATTGCCCATAGAATAAATAACTGAAGTTTCATGAAGTCCATCATCTGATTTAATAACATCTATTGGTTGTAATGAATGCGGATGAGTAGCAAAAATAACATCCACTCCGTTATTTGCTAAGAATTGAGCTATTTCTATTTGAGTCTCATTTGCCTCTAATTCATATTCATCTCCCCAATGCATATAAAATATTATAACTTCAGCTCCATCGGACTTCATTTTATTTATTTCTTCCTTCATATTCTGAAAATCCTCTTCTAAGGAATCTTCTCTAAATGTATTCATTAATGGATAAACTTCACTTGATATATGGATTCCATTTAATCCTCTGACTCCCCCCTCAGCTGTCATAGTATAACTATAGGATATTATTCCAACTTTTATTCCTTTAACATCCTTTATTATATATCTATCATCATCTTCACTTGACCTAGTTCCTATTATGTCAAATCCTCTATCTTCTAAAACTTCTCTAGTTCTATAAAACCCTCTAATGTCCCTATCTAACGAATGATTATTCATATTATTAACTATATCTATTCCTGCCCACTTCATTGCATCTGCTAATTCATCTGGAGCATTAAAGCTTGGATATCCTGAAAATCCATAATTTTCTATACCAGATAAAGTCCCTTCTAAATTTGATATAGTTAAATCAGCATTGCTTAAATATTCTTTTACATATTGAAGTGTATTTTTAAAATCATAGCTATCGCTTTCTGAGTCATATTGAGTTTCTAGTATTTCCTTATGTATTAGTATATCTCCAGTAGCAGCTATTTCTATTGTATTTATATTCTCTTTTTCTTCCTCTGCTTCACTAATTACTTCTCCAACACTTTCTATGGAATTTTCTTTACCCACTTCGCTTGATAATGTTTTCATCTTGGGAATATAAAATAATCCTACCAAAAATAAAGCAAAAACAAATAATAAAATAATAATTACTCTCTTCTTCATACTTCCTCCTTATATATTGTTCAATTTCAATTATATCCCAACTAATAAAATAAAAACAGCATGCAAAACAATATTGCCTTGTATGCTGTTTATATAAAATTTACCCTTTTATCTTAACATAACTAAGTCTTCCGCCAGCTTTAATAACTTCAATTTCTTTTTCTGTTAAATTAATATATACATTAAATAAGCTTCCTTTAGTAACATTCTTAATTATAGTCTTACCATTAACTAAAGCAGATTTAATATCAGTTACTACAAGTTCATCTAAAAGCCCTATATTATCGTAATCTACCTCAGCTTCAAATTCCATTGGTATTATACCATTATTAATAAGATTTGCTTTATGAATTCTTGCAAAAGATTTGGCTATTACAGCTTTAACTCCTAAATATAAGGGAACAAGAGCTGCATGCTCTCTACTAGAGCCTTGTCCATAATTATTCCCTGCTACTATTATACCACCATTTTTTTCTTTTGCACGCTTAGGAAAATCTTCATCTACTGTATTAAAGCAATATTCAGCTAAATACGGTATATTAGATCTAAATGGTAATAATTTAGAATTTGAAGGCATAATATGGTCAGTAGTAATATTATCCTCAACTTTTATTAATACTTTTCCAGATAAATCCTCACCTAATGGCTTATTCACCGGGAATGGCTTTATATTAGGTCCTCTAAGAACTTCTACATCTTTTCCATTTTCAGCTGGAGTTATTATCATAGAATCATCTATTAAGAATCCTTCTGGCATTTCTATCTTTATATCTACATCACATTCTCTTGGATCTGTTAATACACCATTTATAGCTGAAACAGCTGCTGTCTCTGGGCTTACTAAATAAACCTTAGCTGTTAATGTCCCACTTCTCCCATAAAAATTTCTATTAAATGTTCTTAAAGATATACCATCAGTTCCAGGAGCCTGTCCCATCCCAATGCATGGTCCACAAGAATTTTCTAATATTCTTGCTCCTGCACTAATAATATCACCTAAGGCTCCGTTTCTTGCAATCATCTCCATAACTTGTCTAGAGCCTGGTGCTATTACTAAACTAACATCCTTATGAACCTTATTTCCTTTTAATATTTTTGCAACCTTCATTAAATCTTCATAAGAAGAGTTTGTACAACTTCCTATTGCAACTTGATCAACTTTTATTTTACCTATACTTACTACTTCTTCAACATTATCTGGACTATGTGGTTTAGCTGCTAAAGGTCTAAGTTCATTTAAATCAATAGTTATTTCTTCATCATAAACTGCATCTTCATCAGGTTTAAATTCTATCCAATCTTCTTCTCTTCCTTGAGCCTTAAAATATTCTAATGTTTTTTCATCACTTGGGAATATTGATGTAGTAGCACCAAGTTCTGCTCCCATATTAGTAATTGTAGCTCTTTGTGGCACTGAAAGAGTCTTAACTCCTTCTCCAGAATACTCAAATACCCTTGAAACACCACCCTTAACTGTTAATCTTCTTAAAACTTCAAGAATAATATCTTTTGCTGCTACCATAGGCTGTAATTTACCAATTAAATTAATTTTGCAAACCTTTGGAGTAGTTATATAATAGGCTCCTCCCCCCATTGCTAATGCAACATCAAGTCCACCTGCCCCCATAGCAAGCATACCAACACCTCCTGCAGTTGGAGTGTGACTATCTGATCCTATAAGAGTATCTCCAGGAACTGAAAATCTTTCTAAAAATACCTGGTGGCAAATTCCATTACCGGGCTTAGAGAAATAGACTCCATATTTTGATGCTACAGTTTGTATGAACTTATGATCATCTGCATTTTCAAATCCTTGCTGTAACATATTATGATCAATAAATGCTACTGACTTTTTAGTCTTAACTTTATCTATTCCCATAGCCTCTAATTGTAAATATGCCATAGTACCTGTTGAGTCCTGAGTTAAGGTTCTATCTATTTTAATTCCTATTTCCTTACCTATTTTAATTTTTCCTTCAACTAAATGACTTTTTAGTATCTTATAAACTAAATTGTCTCCCATTATTTATTGCCCCCTTTAAGTTAATTAACATTTTGTTCCTTTATTCTTAAGTATTCCTTGTATATTTGAACTAGTTCCTTATCAAATAAACTTCTCTTAAGTCTTACAGAAGTTGCTCTCACCATTTGAAGAACTCCTTGAGCTGAAATGTCGTCTAAATCTACTCCATACTCTTTAAACTTATTTATAATTCCGGCTTTTCCAGAGTGCTTTCCTATAACTATTTGTCTTTCAAGTCCAACAATACCAGGATCAAAAGCTTCATAATTCTTTGGATTTTTTATAGCTCCATCTGCATGAATACCCGATTCATGTGCAAACATATTATCCCCAACTATTGCCTTCCAAGCTGGAAGTATTCTTCCTGATGCTCTTGATACATATTCAGAAACTTCTCTAAACATAGTTGTATCCATATTTCCCTCATAGTTATATACAAACATTAGTCCCATTAAAACTTCTTCCAAGGCAGCATTACCAGCCCTTTCCCCAAGACCATTAACTGTAACCCCAACATGAGAAGCCCCGCCAATAATACCTGCTATAGCATTTGCAGTTGCCATACCAAAATCATTATGAGTATGCATTTCTATATCGAAGTTAGTCTTTGAGTAAAGATATTTTATATTATCACAAATTTTAAATGGTTCCATTATCCCAACAGTATCACAATATCTAAATCTATCAGCACCAGCTTGTCTAGCAACTTCAATAAATTCAATTAAAAATTCCCTATCAGCTCTTGATGCATCTTCACCATTTACTGAAACATATAATCCATTTTTCTTGGCGAATTCTACTGATTTAACCATATTTTCTAATACCCAATCTCTAGATGTTCTAAGTTTATGTTGTATATGGATATCAGAAACTGATATAGAAATTGCTACCGCATCTACTCCACAGTCTATTGACTCTTCAATATCCTTTATTACTGCTCTATTCCAAGCCATAATACTAGATTTTAAATTTCTCTTTGCAATTCTTTTTATGGCTTCTTTTTCATCTCCACCCATAGTAGGAATTCCCACTTCAAGTTGATCTACCCCAAGGTCACTTAACATACTAGCTATTGCTATCTTTTCATCATTAGCAAAAACAACGCCAGCTGTTTGTTCTCCGTCCCTTAATGTAGTATCTACAATAAAAATTTCTTTACCATCTTTCACATTCTTTACTGACATAAGCTTCCCCCTTAAAATTATTTATTACTTACTACTAAATAAAGTTCCCCAACTGAAAAATCCATAATTTCCAAAAATTATTAATAATAATTTTACCATATATAGTTAATTCAAACAAGTGAAATCACCATTGATTTATATGAAAATTGCAAGTTTTTATAAAATTATTTCACTTTTTCTTTGCAAAATAATTTTATATATGATTTTTTCACAAATTTCTGCAATGAAAATATAAAATCTTGCATCTAAGAAAGTGAAAAGGCAAGCTTCTCTTTAAAATTAGATTATCTTGCCTTTTATACTCATTCATTAAATCACACTATAATTTTTTTTGTTTCCAGAGTGAGAAATCCTATCTGCCCTTTCTTCATATTTTCCAGGACCAAACCTTTCATCTAAGCTTAAGTATCCAGTTACTCTAGATACTCCTTGAATCTCTTCACTTCCACATTTATTACACTTTCTTTCACTACTATTTAAGAACTCTCCACAATTTTTACAATATCTTATATGAAAATTAATTCCTAAATAGCTTATATTTGTACTCTTATATGCATAATTCAATATATCCATTATAATTTCCCCAGAAGGTCTATCATCTACCTCTATATAACTAATATGTCCTGCATTACAAAGTTTGTGATAAGGTGCTTCGATATCTATTTTATCCTTTATTGATATAGGATAATTTACTGGAATATGAAAGCTATTTGTATAGTAATCTTTATCTGTAATACCTTTAATTATTCCAAAAATTTTCTTATCTTGTTTTATAAATTTACCAGACAACCCCTCTGCTGGAGTAGCATAACAACTCCAATTTAGTTTAGTTTCTTCAGTTAGTCTATCTACAAACTTTCTAATATACGTAATTATTTTAATACCTAACTCTCTTGACTCTTTATTTTCACCATGATGATGTCCTACTAAAGATACTAATGTTTCTGCAAGTCCTATAAACCCTATTCCCCATGTACCTTGCTTTAATATTGGTTCAATAGAATCTTCTTGGGACAACCCTTCAGACCCCTTTATTAATCCTTGCCCAGCCACAAAAGGTAAATCTTTAACTCTTAGTTTTTTCAAAACATCATATCTATTCAACAAAGCTTCTTTTGCTAGCTCTAGTCTTGTATCTAATATGTTAAAAAACTCTTCTACATCACCTTTAGATTGCATTCCTATTCTAGGTAAATTAATTGTTACAGGGGCAATATTCCCCCTACCTTTACAACCAGGTTCACCATTAATATTTTTCATTAAATAAGTTCTACATCCCATGGTTGCTGGCATATATCCCTTATCATAATATTCCTTATTAAAATCTGCATCTATATTCATAAATGTAGGATTCATTCTTTTAGCTGCCACTTCACAAGCTAATTTATACAAATAATAATATTTATCTTCTGGCTCTCTATTTATCCCCTCTTTAACCCTAAATATTATGTTAGGAAAAATAGGTTGCTCTCCTTTACCTAATCCCTTTTCATATTCTTTTAAAAATATTTCACAAATTAATGCAGCATCATCAGAATTAGGTATTCCTAAATTAATTGAACTAAATGGTACCTGCGAACCAGCTCTTGAATGCATTGTATTTAAATTGTATACAATTCCTTGCATAGCCTGATGTACTCTCTTTTTTAATCTTTTTTCGGCTAAAACTTCAATTTTATCATTATCAACACCTAACTCCTCAAGTTCATCTATTATTTCTTGTCTAGTAGGCTCAATAAATATAGATAAATCATTATCAAAATCTGGATGTGATTGACCACCAAACATATCATTTTGTGATGATTGAAGTAATATGCATGAAAGCTCAGCAGCTGTTTCTATTCTTCTTGGAGATTTAATAGTTCCATAACCTGTATTAAACCCTTTTTCAAGTACCTCTCTTGTTGGTATATGAAGACAATTTATAGTTAAATTATAACTATCTAGGTCATGAAAATATAAATCTCCAATTTCGTGAGCCCTTGCCAATTTTTTGGGCATAATGGCTAGATTATGCCACTTATTAGACTCTGATGCTATTCTTAACAGCTTTGAGCTGAAATTATTTCCTACATTTGCATTATCCCTATCAGTTTCTACTCCTATTTTTTCAATAGCTTTCATCAAATCTGATTTTATTTCTCTAACCTTAGTTCTTTCTCTTCTATAGTTAGAATAAATAAATTTAACATTTTTATATCCTTCATGAATTAAAGATTTTTCTACTATATTTTGAATTTCCTCAACAGTTATTTTGCTTCTATTTTCTTCCTCAATATAGCTTGTAGCTTTTTGCACTACTCTTAATACTTCACTTTCCCTTAGCTTTTCCCCAATTTCTTCTCCAGACTTTTTAATTGCATTTGCTATTTTAACTGAATCAAAAGGAACTTCCCTTCCATCCCTTTTCACTACATATAGCATATAATCAACCTCCCAAATACTACATATTGTATAACATTAGTATTCATTATATTACTTTAAATTATTCTTTTCAATTTAGAAAAATCTAGCATTTTCTAGTATTTACATTATAAACTATTCTAAATTTATAATTACCCTGTTTTTATTATTATTTAAATTTGACAATTCCCTTCTTATAACACTAAAAACTATATCAATAGTGATAAGATTTAATATTATCACTATTGATATAGTTTTTCGTTATGATATAATTAATTTATAATTATGGAATGATTATTAGGAGGATTTTATGCAAAAAATAGCATTATTAGTTGATAGCGCATGTGACTTATCTCTTGAAACAATAAGGGAAAATAATATAAAACTACTTCCACTTAGAATATCTTATTCTCATGGAGAATATAAAGATATGTTAGATATATCTGCAGATGAAATTTATAGCAATTTAGAAAAAGAGGTTCCAAAAACTTCTCTTCCTAGCGCAGAAGATTTAGAAGAAATATTATCTTCATTAGAAAATGAAGGATATACCCATGTTATTGCTGTTACTATTTCTAGCGGTTTATCTGGAACATTTAACTCTATAAGATTAGCTTTAGAAGATCATCCTAAGTTAGTATCTCATGTTTTTGATACAAAGATTTTAGCTATGCCTGAAGGAATAGTAGCTTTTGAAGTAGCAAAGTTAATTGAAGCAGGTAAAAGTTTTGAATATATAGTGGATAATCTACCAAATATAAGAAAAAGTATAACAGGATATTTTACTGTTAATACTTTAGACTACTTAAAAAAAGGTGGAAGAATTGGTAAAATTGCAGGAACAATAGGAGAAATGCTAAACCTAAAACCTATTGTTACTGTTGATGAGGATGGAATTTACTATACAGTTTGCAAGGCTAGAGGCAGAAAACAATCTATTCTTAGACTTACTAATATTTTAAAAGAATCCCTTTCTCAAGGCCCTTGTAAGGTTTGGGTTCTTCATGGTGGAGCTTTAGAAGAAGCTAAAAGCTTTTTAGAATCTTTAAAAGGATTAGATAATATAATGAGCCTTGATATTTCTCAAATAAGCCCAGCTTTAGGAGTTCATGGAGGCCCAGGTTTACTTGGTCTTGCAATTCAAAAGGTAGATTAGTATGGATGATTTAAACCTTCACTTAAGTAGTATAGAAGATATAAAAGAAGAAGAAAAAAGACTGCATCAGGAGTATAAAGAAAAGCTTGCTGAACTAAAAAAGATTCAAAAAGAAAAGGAATCTGTAGGTCAAGTTTTTACTAAAGGTTTATTACCTATATATGTTCTCCATATACTTAGTATCAGTCCATCAAATGGAAATGATATTGCTAATAAAATAGGTGAAAAGACAGCTGGACTTTGGCTACCAAGCACCGGGGGAATATATCCATTATTAAAGAAACTTGAAAAAGATGAGTATATATTTGGTGAATGGGATAATCCTAAGAAAAAGTTTCAAAAGGTCTATTCTTTAACTCCTAAAGGCATTAAGGAGTATGAAACTAGAAAAAATCTTCTAAAACCCAAAATAGAAGAATCTCTGAAGGTATTTAAAATTATTTACAGAGATTTATATAAATAATCATTATTTGTATTAAAATTTTTATTTATGAGCAGAATAACATTAACAACTTATAGGTGGTGTTATTTTGAAAGGAAAAGTAATTGATTATAATTTTTTTGAAGCATTTGTTGCATTAGAAGATGATACGATAATGAAAATGCCTTTAAGCCAAATACCAGGATATTTAAATTTAGGAGATACTATTAATATAGATACAACTAATGTTAGTTGCAGTCCAAGCAACAAGCCTAAGATTACTCAAGATAAAATAGTTGATTTCTTTTAAAGATTATAGATTCTTCTAAATATTAATTCCTAAAAATAAAAAAGATGCTTGATTCAAGCATCTTTTTTATTATGATACACTAATTGCACTTACTGGGCAACTTGCTTCTGCATCCTTAGCTTCATCTTCATGCTCGCTAGGAACTTCAGGGGTTTTTGCAACGGCCTTGCCATCATCATCCATTTCAAATACTACCTCACAAATAGATGGACATAAACCACATCCAATACATATATCTTTATCTACATGAGCTTCCATAATATTCGCTTCCCTTCATAATTAATTCAATTATATTGTTCCCGCAAGGTTAATTTTTATGTGCTATATTAATATAGGCCTTCAAAAATTAATGAATATAAATCATTATTAACTACATATTCTTCTGCCTTTCCTTCTTCTAAGGCCTCTGTTAAATCAACATTAATAGGCAATTCACCAATTAGTGGTATTCCTAAATATTCTGCATGCTCTTCTGCTGATTTTTTACTAAATACCTTTATCTTAGTATCACATCCTGGACAAGTGATATAAGACATATTTTCCACTACTCCTCTTATAGGTAATGGCATCTTATTAGCCATTGCTATAACTTTCTTAACTATCATAGATACCATATCTTGTGGAGTTGATACTATGATAAGTTCAGTAATAGGAAAACTTTGCATAACAGTTAGAGTTATATCCGACGTCCCAGGTGGCATATCTATTAATAAGTAATCTAAATCCTCCCAAACCGTATCAGTAAATAATTGAGTTAATACACTAGTTACTATAGGACCTCTCCATACTACTGGATCATCTTCTTTTGGAATTAATAAGTTCATTGAAAGAACCTTAACCCCTCCTTTTGATAATACAGGATAATACTTAAAATTATTTTCATCAATAGGCTCTATTTTGGCTCTCTTATCATTTATGCCAAAAAACCTAGGCATAGATGGCCCCGTAATATCTGCATCTAAGACACCAACCTTGTATCCTTTTTTCCTTAATGTACTAGCTAATATTCCAGTAACGGTAGATTTACCAACTCCACCTTTACCACTTATTACGCCTATAACATTCTTTATTACACCATATTTAGGTTTTATTTTTCCATTCCCACTTTGACCAAAATTTAAAACTTTCCCAGTCTTTTTCTGATTTTGATTCATTGAACTATTTGACATAATAACACCTCCTACCAGTTTCTCTTAACATCCTTTGGAAGATCATCCTCCGTATAAATGTTAGTGTCCCATTCGTTATATTCATTTTCTCCAACTATATAATAGTAATATTGATCTTTTTCTTGCTTATCCTCAACTGTTATATTACTTTTATATTGAGTTGTACTATACCCTCTATTTTTAATCCTTATTATAATATCGAAATCACTTTCATTATTATCTATTATATCTATATTAGGCGCAATTTTTCGTGCTTTCTTTAAAAAGCTTTCCAAATCTGTAGAAAATATATATTTTAAACAATCTACATCCCCTTTAATATCTACACCTATTTTTCTATTTTCATAACCTAAAGTATTACTTAAATTGTTTATTATGTCTAAAACAGGCTCATAGTATATGTACTCAAAGTCTCTAGGTTTACTTATTATAGATAGATTTTGAAGAATTCCTTCATCAAGTCTTTTAGATACAGTGAAACTCATTTCATCATTATAAAAGTTTCCTTCATATTCACCTACAACATAATTAAATTGTTCAACTTCATCCCCCATAGTAATTTCAACTTTATAATCTGGTTGTAAATCTGATTTAGTTTCACTAACCTTTGCCTTTGCTAAAAGTTCATACATATTTAAAATCGCTTTTTCATCAGTTACTAAAAACTTAAAAGACTCATCCCTTACACTTTGAATACTTATTTGGTCTACTTGATTACTTCCTACGTAGTCAAAATATCCATTATTACTTTTAAACTTATTTTTTATACTATCTATAACACTACAAGATGTTAAGTTAACAGATAATATCATCAATAATACAGCAATTAAATACTTTGTTGTTTTTTTCAATAATATCCTTCCCCTCTAAAAAAGGTTATCCCTACAATTCTTAATAGTTAATTAGGAGAAGTAATAACTTCTCCTAATTATAAATAAATTATAATACTTTAATTCTTTAATAGCAAATCTTATTAAAGAATTACTTAAAACTCATTGCTATATAATCAAAAACAACTTTAATGCTGTTTTTTTCCTTACCTGTATTGTAAGAAAACTTTAATATAAGAACCTTCCCATCTGAGTAATTTCTAAGATAATACATATTAGTCTCATTGTTCTCACTTAGAGTTATTACATTCCATTTATAATCTTCATCTATGACTTTAGTATTATCATTGTCCTTAGTGATATTTTTAGTAAGATCATTTAAATCTCCATCTACAATAGATATATTTCCATAAATATTCTTCCTATTACTAAAGCTAATATTAATATCACTATTTAAGTCACTTTCACTATCTATATCCCATCCTTCTGGCAATAAAAAACTATACTTTCCCTCTCTCAATACATGTTCATTAAATTTCTCAGTATTATTATTGGATAATGCGACTTCTTTAATGTCTTTTATAAATAAATTTCTCATTAAGGTTATAGAAAACATAAGGATTACCAGTAAGGTGATGGTATAGATTTTCTTATTCATTTAATATACTCATTAGGATTTATAAGTACATTTTATTCTCATACCCATTATTGCATAGGCACAACAACAGTTGAATTTTTAAAATCATAGAACATTAACCAACATCCCATTCCATCCCTAGACTCATCACTAACCCAAGTTACAAAACCAGTTTTTCCTTCGTAAGGTTGATCATCTTTATCTTTCATACCTGGAATTCCATATACTATATATCTTAAATTTCCATCCTTATCACATTTATAACCTAACATAAAGTTTCTATGCTTTCGTATATATGGATAATAGTTAAGCATTGGATAATATGCTACTGCATATCTATTATAATTAGACATGTTGCACATTTCATGTAGGTCATTTACAGGAATCTTATACCACTTACAGAATTTTATTTCATCATATTTATTTCTACAGTGTTCAAACCCATTAACTAATCCTTCAAAATACTCTCCTACACTTCCCCTAATCTTAAATTCGCTTGTCTTTTCTTCTAACTTTTCTTCATATTCATCGAATTTATTCTTTATATACCCTCTGTTTAATTCTTCCACACCGTATAGATTATCATTAATATTAGAGCTAAATGGATTATTATTATAATCATTAATTATAAATGGATTATTTTCATCAACTACTTCTTCTTCTACTTCTTCTTCATATTGATTTCTAGTTTCGTCTTCATTAACCTCTATATCTTCTTTATTAACCTCTTCCAAATCTTCGGATTCATCTAATATCTCTGATTCATCCCCTCTAACCTCTTCATCGTTAACCTCGATTTCTCTTTCTGAGTTTTCATCCTCTATTTCTTCATAAATTTCTTCTTCTACTCTTGGCTCTTCTTCATTAACTTTTTCTTCTATTTCTCTTTCTACTATTTCATGAATCTCTTCTTCTGCTAATTCTACCTCTTTTATCTCTTCAGACCTATGTTTATCTTTCTTTTTCTTATCTTCTTTCTTCACATATCCCATTTTATCCTTGGCTTTATCATGAGCAGACTTAACAACCTTATAATTTTTCCAACTATCACTTGGTTGTTCTCCATTAATAAAACCACACATAACTATTATTGGAATACTATTTTTCATCTTTCCTATAGCTGCTCCAGATATTTTATCATAAGATATTCCTAATCCAGCTATATTATCTAAGGGATATTCTTTAGTTACTTCCGCCTTACCACCATCAGATACATGTATCTTACCTAAGTTTATGATTTTCTTAGTATCCTTTTTGTTGCATATGGCTAAGATACAATAATCTTCTTCATCATTTCTTAGATTTTGAGCATAAAAGGAAATTTTACATACATTCCCTTTTGCTTCTACCTTTGAATATCCTGATAAGGTTTTGTCGCTAGAGTTAGAATAGCCTCTTTCATCTTCTTGTAAAATAATAAAATTTCTATACAACTTATTTAATTGTGACAAACCTTTAAAACCTCCATTTTACATTAATTCAATACATTATATGCTAACCATATCCAAATATGTTAAAAATAAAACTCGTAAGATTTTTGTATTTTAATTCAAAATTCTCACGAGTTTATTAATTAGTTCTTCTTTAAATATTTATTTATTTTATCAGATAGAAGAGCAAATTCTTCTATGGTTAATGTTTCTCCTCTTCTCTTTGGATCTATACCAGCCTCTTCAAAGGCTAATTCTAATTCTTCCTTAGGTAATCCTATATTCTTAACTCCATTCCAAAGAGTTTTTCTTCTCATATTAAAAGAACTTCTTATTATTTCAAAAAACAATTTTTCATTCTCCACTTCAACCTTAGGTTCATCTAATCTATCTAATCTGATTACTATAGAGTCAACCTTAGGTCTTGGAATAAAGCATTGAGGTGGTACTTTTCTTATAATCTTTGTATTGCAATAATATTGTACTAATAATGAAAGTGATCCATAATCTTTATTACCTGGCTCTGCATCCATTCTTTCTGCAACTTCTTTTTGAATCATTATAGTTAATGATTTAAAGTTATATTTTTCTTTTAATAACTTAACTATAATTGGAGTAGTTACATAATAAGGTAGGTTAGCTACTAGTTTTACGCTTTTTTCTTCGCCAATTATTTCATTAAAATTAACTTTTAGGGCATCATTATGTATTAAAGTGAACTTAGGATCACTTCCAAGTTCTTCTGTTAAAATAGGAATTAAATCATTATCTAACTCTATAGCTACTACTTTTTTAGCCTTATTTAAAAGTTGAGCTGTTAAGGTTCCAACTCCAGGCCCTATTTCTATAACTAAATCATTTTCATCTACTTCTGCTCCTAATACTATATCCTTAGGCACTGAATCATCTACTAAAAAATTTTGGCCTAAGCTTTTTGAGAATTTAAAATTATATTTCTTAACTAATTCAGCAGTTTTTACATCTTTAATTTCCACCAATATTCACCCCTAGTTTTTTCTCTATTTTTTCTATTGCAGTAATAAATTCTTCCCTAGTTATGGAATATTTATTTAATCTAATTAACATTTGATTTGCATTTCCATAGCCAATTCCAAGTTCCTTACCTAACATCATTCTTCTCTTCTTTGAATTAATATCCCCTGTAAGTTTAAAATAAAACATATCTTCTGAATTATATATCTCCTCAATTATTTCTTCAGATACCTTTGCTCTATTTAATGCTTCAATTATAACTTCTGGCGATGCATTCTCAACTCCTATGTCATCTCCCTTGATTCCATCCTCTTGAGCAATATAAGCATGTTTAATCCCTTTAACTCTCTTAGATATAATACTTCTAATTTTTTCTCCTGCAAAATCTGGATCTGTTAATACTATTACACCTTTCCTCTTTTGAGCTTCTTTTATTCTTTCAATAACTCTAGCATTTATTCCAAAGCCACCAACAGCAATAACCTCAGCATCAACCGCTTGTTTAACTGCTGTTATATCATCTCTTCCCTCAACTACAATAACTTCCCTTATCAAAATATTAACTTCCTTTCTCAAATATACCTAAATAATAATTTATCCTTATATATTTATTATGTCAAATCATAAAAAATTTTTATACTGAAATTTATAATATGTATCTTTCTTAAGAAAAATAAAAGGATGCTCATTAGAGCATCCTCCCATTTTACCATTCTCCAGGATAAGCTAAAATATAAACAGGAACATTATATTTTCTTCCCCAGTTACTATATGCTTCTTCTTCAGAATTGACATATACATCAATGATATTACCTTTTATAGCTCCACCAGTATCTGATGCTACTGCTTTACCATATCCCTCAACATAAACTAATGATCCTAGTGGGATAACTCTTGGATCTACCGCTATAGTACTAATACCATTTGGGTCCCTTACAGGTACAGTTCCTGTTGCTGTAACCCCGCCACCACTATATGCAGTAGATTCACAGTATAAAACGCTCTTATAATCTAATAACTGCCCATCTCTACTGGCAAAAGTTCTTCTAGTGCCTTGAGCAACTATTTTATTTACTGGTTCTGCTACTACTTTCGAGCTTTTAACAGTTTTAGAAAATTCTATACCGTTTTTATAAACTACTTCGTAAACGACTTCCTTTTCCCCTGCTGCTCCTTCTTGCCTCGTTTCTTCAAGACCACTCTCAAGATTTGAATCTTCTTCTAACACCACATCAAAATTAATAGCTTCTTTAGCTAATTCGCTTTTTACTTCAACTTTAACTAAATTGATTTGTAGGTTGTCTTCAATCTTGGTATCTAATGCAGGAGATATTTCATCTACTCCATCAGTATACTCAATGCCTTGCTCCTTTAGTTCTTCTTTTTCTACTTCTAGCATGTCTTCAATAGTATCTTCAGCTGTTTCTAGGCTTATATTCTTTTCGCCTACAACTAACTCTACTGAAACAGCTCTTTTAATAGATATTGTATCACCTTCAGATACATTACTATTTAAAGCTGGTTGAACTTTATCCTTAGAGTTAAGTGTAACTCCTTGAATATCCAACACATCTTTAACAGTCCTCTTATATGTGACAAATGTTTCTTCTTTTCCGTCTATTTTTATTATTATTGTCTTTCTCATGTTTACCAACGTCACTGATAGTATAATTGCTAGCATTATAATGCCTATCAGTATTTTTGCCTTCGGACCGTTAGAAAAGTTATTTTTCAGGTATTTTTTTAAATTCTCTACCATCTCTACTTCCTCCCTTTGGCAAGAGCGTCTTTTGCATTATAATTGAATTGATCGCTTTTGTCAAATTTGACCTCCTGCATTTAAAAACTGTAGATAAAATGCAAATCTATGCATATTAAAATATAAATTATAAATATAATAGCAGTTTTTACAGTTATTATTGAAAGTAGATTGTTTTTTATTACTTAGTCCTTCGTTTAAATTATGTTAATTTTTCCCAATATGGGTACCTATTAATTTTACTTTATATATCTTTTCCTATCAACCTCTTAAAATTATCATTTACTACCAAATTGACTTCTTTTGGGTTCAAATCTTTAATTTGAGCAATTTGTTCTATTATATAAGCTATATAATCTGATTTATTCCTTTTTCCTCTATTTGGTGTCGGTGCCATATATGGAGCATCTGTTTCAACCAGTATATTTTCTAATGGAATTTGCTTTACTACTTCTACTATCTTCTTAGCATTCTTAAATGTTACAACACCTCCGATGCCTATATAGTAGCCAAGTTTTATACATTCAACTGCAAATTCTGTGCTACCAGAAAAGCAATGAACAATCCCCTTAACATTTGGAAATTGCTTCATTATCTCTAAAGTATCTCCATGGGCATCCCTATCATGAATTACAACTGGAAGGTTTAAAGTCTCTGCTAATCTCATTTGTTCTCTAAAAACCTTTTTTTGAATCTCCCTTGATGGATTTTCTTCCCAGTAATAATCTAACCCTATTTCTCCTATGGCTATTATTTTTTCATTCTTTTTAATTAACTCTTTAATTTCATTTTCTACATTATCATTAAATTCATTCGCATTTTCTGGATGTATTCCTAAAGCGCCATATATAAAGTCATTATTTATTGCTAATTTATTTGTTTTATCTATACTTTCATAACTTGATGCACAATTTAATATCCCTATGACATTATTTTCTTTAAGCTCCTTTAAAAGTGATTCTCTATCTTCATCAAAAGCTTCATCATCATAATGGGCATGTGTATCAAATATTATATACTTATTTTCCATTTTTTATTCCTCCAAAATCACTTTTTTTATTTATACTTATCATTATAGTACAAAAATCTAAATATTAAACATATTAAAAGGAAATTAGCTTTATATCTAAATTTTCTGTTATTAAATAGCTAAATAAAATAGGTGAAAAGCTTATCTACTCCAAATTAAGTAATAATAATCTTTTCACCTTTATAATATCAATGTTTAAGCTTTCTTACCAGCATGGCCAATGTTATTTGCATGGTCTCCTATTCTTTCTAAATTACTTATTAGATCTAGGAATATTACACTTGAGGCTGCTGCACAAGCTCTTTCATTTAATCTCTTTATATTATTTTCTCTAAGTTTTTTCTCTAAATTATCTATTTCTTCTTCTATAACTTCTATTTCTTTAGGAACAATTAAACTCTTGTTACTATAACTTTCTATAGCAACTTCTATCGCCCTAATAGTTTTATCAAACATTTCATTTAATTCTTTATTTGCATTCTCTCCAAGATTCAAACCTTTATTAATCTTTTCAAGTGCTAAATCTGCTATATTTTCTGCATGATCTCCTATTCTTTCTATATCATTTATAACATGATAAGTAGAACTAAATAGTTTTATATCAGCTTCTGGCAATTCTAATTGAGATAATTCAACTAAATAATCTGTAATATCTTTTTCTAAAGCATTTATAATCTTTTCATTTTTATAAACCTTCTCTGTAGCTTCCTCATTATCTTCATTAAAAGCTTTCATTGCTAAAAGAACATTTTCCTTAGCCTTATTAGCCATTCTTAAAGTTTCCTTTAAAACTTGTCCATTTGCAACTATCGGTGTATCAAGAAGGCTCTTATCTAAATATATTGCACCTTCCTTTTCTATTTCAGAATCACCTGGAAGTATTTTATTTACTAATTTAACTAAATATGTTGATAATGGTAATAATATAATTGTTACAGTGATATTAAAAATAGTATGGGCATTAGCAACTTGTCTAGCCACATTAGGATCAGTAGATTCTATAAATCTTATAAAAGGCCCTATAAATGGGAAGAATATAACTGCTCCAATTGTATTAAAAAGTAAATGTAATAAAGCAGCCTTTTTTGCAGTTCTATTAGTTCCTAATGATGCTAAAATTGCTGTTACACACGTACCAATATTACATCCTAATATTACTGGAAAAGCTAAACGCATATCTATTGCACCTGTTGTTGCTAGTGCTACTAAAATACCTGTTGTTGCTGATGAACTTTGCACAATAGCTGTCATTCCAAGTCCTGCAAGTAAACCTAATATACTCTTATCTGCAACTATAACTACAAATTCCTTAAACCAACTTGCTTCTGCAATAGGTTTCATAGCTGTTGACATAGCACTCATTCCTAAAAATAAAATACCGAATCCTAATACTATGCTTGCTAAATCTCTGACTTTTTTCTTTTTTGCCATAAGTAATATTATGGCACCCACACCTACAAATATAGGTGCAACTGCATCTAAATCAAAAGATACCATTTGTGCAGTTATTGTAGTTCCAATATTGGCCCCCATTATTACTCCAACTGCTTGAACTAATGACATTAACCCAGCATTTACAAAGCTTACTACCATAACTGTTGTAGCACTTGAACTTTGAATTATTGCAGTAACAGCTGCTCCAACTAATACGGCTATGTACTTATTACTTGTTAATTTTTCAAGTATTGATTTTAGTTTTTCTCCTGCGGCATTTTCTAATCCATCCCCCATTAACTTCATGCCGTATAAAAACATACCTAGGCCACCAATAAGACCCGTTAAAATAGAAAAGCTATCCATCAATTATTCTCCTTAATAACTTAAATTTTATTTTTCATATAATATTAACTTTTAGTTAACAAGCTTAATATACAGCGTTTACCTAAACTTGTAAATATTATTTTGATATTTATTAAATATTGATCAATCTTATGTTCATTTTTTCTTTATTTTTTTGTCACAATACTGTCATATTAATTCTGTATTATAATACTTGTAAAGTAGTTAAAGCATTATTATTTACCCCTAAAACCATCTAATGGTCCCTAGATTAAATTGTTCCCCAAAGTGATTTAATCTAGGGTTTTTCCCTTTTAATATTAATTTTTTTCTTCTTTTAATCTTCTCACTTCTTCTGAAACTCTTTTTCTATCTATCTTATCAAATAAGACTTCTATATCTGAAATTCTTCCTTCTTTCTTTTCTATATAGCTCCATATAGGTTCACTAAAATCTAAAGCGAGTCTGATTTTTTCACAAGTTTTTGGAATAAAAGGTTCTAATAAATTAGATAGATTTATCACAATTTGTAGTGACTCATAAATATTTCTTTCTCCAGTTTCATATTCCTTATGAGCTTTTTTGACAAATCCCATAATATCTAAAAGAGCATTTTTAAATTTCCCTTCTTCAATGTAATCTCCTACATCAAAATATAAATTTAAAATTTCATTTTTTAACTCTTTAGATACAATTCCCTTTGGAACAGTAGAATTATGCTTATCCTTTATATTATTAAAAACCTTATTTACAAAACTCCCAAAATTATTGGCTAAATCTCTATTTACCACATTTATAAAATCTCTCCAAGTAAAATCTGTATCCTTAGTTTCTGGAGAATTTAAAGATAAGTAATATCTAAATCCATCTACATTATAATTTTCAACAATATAATCAGCCCATATTGCCCAATTTTTTACTGATGAAAAGTTCTTCCCTTCTAGCTTTAAGTATTCACTAGATATGACTCTTAAATTAGGATTTTTTATTCCTAATCCCGCTAAAATAGCTGGGAATATAACTGTATGGAATGGAATATTATCTTTTCCATGAACAAAATAAATTCTTGAATCTTCACCTTGCCAATATTCTTTCCAATCTTCATCTGTTCCTTCTAAAGTCTTCATAGTATCTGTTAAATATCCCATGACAGCTTCTATCCAAACATATATCTTTTTATCTTCATATCCATCTAATGGAACATCTACTCCCCAATTAAAATCTCTAGTAACAGCCTTATCTCTTAACCCCTCATCTAAGTATCTTTTCACTATTTTTTGTGCATTTTCTCTCCAACCCTTTTGCCTTATCAAAAGCCTTCTAACATCATTTTCAAAATTTGAAAGAGCAAAAAATAGATGTTTGGTTTCTTTTACTACTGTTTCATTTCCACAAAGCTTACATCTTTTATCTAGAAGTTCCTCATATTCTACTATTTCAGAACAATTTTCACATTGTTCTTCTAAAACTATTTCACCGCAATGAGGACATCTTCCTTCTACATATCTATCAGATAAAAACTCATTACAAGTCTCACAATAAGTTTGCTCAATTTCTTTTTCATATATATAACCTTTATTATATAAATTTAGGATAAACTCTCTTACCTTAGATTCATGATATTCTGAGTGCGTCTTTTCAAATATATCAAAAGAAAAACCAAGACTATCGAAACATTTCTTAAACTCATCATGATATTTAATGGCCGCTTCCAATGGAGTTATTCCCTCTTCTTTAGCCTTCATAGTTACAGGAGTACCATGGCAGTCAGTTCCAGATAAAAATATAACTTTGTCCCCCATAAGTCTATGATATCTTGCAATTATATCACCTGGAAGTAATACTGCTATTCTTCCTAAATGTAACGGTCCATTTGCATAAGGCCATGCGTTCCCAACTATTATATTCATAAAAAACCCCCTTATTATTAATTGATAATTTTAAATTGATAATGGATAATTAAGTAGAAAACTCAGCATAAGCTGAGTTTTTATAATAAATATATTATTAGGAATTTCTCCTTTAAGAGAAATTCCATCCAAAATTATGCATTATCCATTATGCATTATTCATTATCTTACAACGCTTCCTGTTGGCAACTCTCCTGGATTTACTAGTTTTAGTAAACTATCATCATCAGTAGCTGCTGCTAATATCATTCCTTGTGATAACTCGCCTCTTAGAGTAACTGGTTTTAAGTTTGCTACTAATACTACGTATTTTCCAACTAATTCTTCTGGTTTATAGTATTGTGCTATACCTGAAACCACTTGTCTTTCTTCTCCATTTAAATCTACTTTTAACTTTAATAATTTTTTAGCTTTCTTTATAGGTTCGCAAGCTAATACTTTCACTACTCTTAAATCTATTTTTTCAAAATCTTCTATAGTTATTTCTTCTTTAATTGGAGTTATTTCTTTCTTTTCTTCCTTTTTATTGGCAGCTAATTGAGCTTCTCTTAAAGCTTCTAATTCTGCTAACCTCTTATCTACATCTATTCTTGGGAATAATGCTTCTCCCTTTTGAACCTTAGTTCCAATTACTGTTCCATCAAAACTATTTAAGGATTCAAAAGTAATATTACTTGCATTTATTTGCTCATTTATCTTCTTACTTGTATCTGGTAAGAAAGCAGATAATAATACTGAAGCAAATCTTAAACTTTCAACTAAGTTATATAAAACTGTTCCAAGTCTATCTTTCTTTTCTTCATCTTTAGCTAATATCCATGGTGTAGTTTCATCTATATACTTATTAGCTCTTCCTATTAAATCAAATATACATTCTAAAGCCTCAGGTATTCTTAGATGATCTATTGCATCATTTACCTTCTTTGGAGTTTCTAAAGCTAGATTTATTAATTCATTATCTATGGCTTCTTTAACATTATTATTTGGAATTACTCCATCAAAATATTTTTCTATCATAGCTACAGTTCTAGATAATAAATTTCCTAAGTCATTACAAAGATCTGAGTTTATCTTCTTTATAAATATTTCATTATTAAATAATCCATCTGCTCCAAATGGAATTTCTCTTAATAGATAGTATCTAACTGCATCTACTCCAAAGTTTTCAACTAATGTTACTGGATCTACTACGTTACCCTTAGATTTAGACATTTTTCCTCCATCAACAAGTAACCATCCATGTCCGAATACTTGCTTTGGTAATGGTAAATCTAAAGCCATTAACATAATTGGCCAATAAATAGTATGGAATCTTAATATATCCTTACCAATTAAATGAACATCTGCTGGCCAGTATTTTTCATAAAGCTCTTTATTGTCACTTCCATATCCTAAAGCTGTTATATAGTTTGAAAGGGCATCTACCCAAACATAAACAACGTGTCCTTCATCAAAAGTAACTGGAACACCCCAGTTAAAGCTTGTTCTTGAAACACAAAGATCCTGTAATCCTGGTTTTAAGAAGTTATTAACCATTTCATTCTTTCTTGATTCTGGTTGAATAAAATGTGGATGATCTTCAATATATTTCATTAACTTATCAGCATACTTACTCATTTTAAAGAAATATGCTTCTTCCTTTGATTTTTCTACTGGTCTTCCACAGTCTGGACAATTTCCATTAACTAATTGAGTTTCTGTCCAGAAAGATTCACACGGAGTGCAATATAAACCTTCATAAGAAGACTTATAGATATCTCCATTATCATAAAGTTTCTTAAATATATCCTGAACAGCTTTAATATGATAATCATCAGTAGTTCTTATGAATTTATCATAGCTGATATTCATCATCTTCCATAGATCCTTAATTCCTGCTACTATTTCATCTACATGAGCCTTAGGTGTTATTCCCTTTTCTTCAGCAATCCTTTGTATTTTTTGTCCATGCTCATCTGTTCCTGTTAGAAACATTACATCATACCCAGTTAATCTTTTATATCTAGCTAAAGCATCAGCTGCTACAGTAGTATAAGTATTACCAATATGAAGTTTAGTTGATGGATAATAAATTGGTGTCGTAATATAATATGTCTTCTTACACATACCATTTTCCTCCCTATCATTGTTCTTTTTTTCTAAAAATAAAAAGCCTCTATATAGGTATATTAAAACCTACATAGAGACGTATTATACGTGTTACCACTCTAATTTATATTTATTTCGCAATAAATATCTTAATAGGTGACATTCTATCACCTTGCAATATAACGGTTGCTACCGTATTCCCCTAACTAAATTGCTCAGAGAATATGCTCCAAGGCCATCTTCATAAAGCTTTATGCCGCTAGCTTTCACCTACTCTAGCTCTCTTTAGACACTCCCTCTTTACTACTCTTCTTTTCATAGCATTTTATTTATTGTTAATATTATGATATTCCATATTAAATTTGCTGTCAATTATTTTAAATTATGATTTGTTATTAAATTTCTTTTTTATAAGATTATCTATCATCATCCTAGAAAAAATCACCATGAACAAATTAAATAATAATATAAAAGTAAAGGTGCCTTCACCTAATATAAATAATATTATAGCATTAATTATAAACAGAAAAGTTCCTATTGCTCCAAAAATTTTTGCAGCAACTTTATTTGAATACTCCCAAGAATACTTATCCTTTATAGAGAATTGATTCTTAAATCCAAAATTCATTTTATTAAATTTAGTTGAATTAGTTTCATATAATCCTCCTAATATAAATAAGCCTATAGGTATTATCTCTACAATTAATAAATAAATCCAAAATTCCATATTAACCTTCCTTCTACAACCTAATTACATCCTCATATTATTATAATTTTATACTAATGCTTCATAATACTGCAATAAGATTCAAATTATTTTTATAATAAAAACTTTATACTTTATATGATATAATTGTATCAAAAAGATTGGGGTTGATACTGTGAAAACTTTCGAATTGCCTCATATGGGATCTAGGAATATTAAAACTGCTCTATCTGTTTTAGTATGTCTTATATTTTGGCCAAATTCTCTTTTTGCAGCAATTGCAGCTGTAATCTGTGTGCAAGGCACCGTGGAAAATTCCCTTGTTATTGGGATAAACAGGCTTATAGGAACACTTCTTGGAGGTATATTAGGAATAGTATTTTTATATATTGCTAACGGACTTAATTTACAAAATTTTCTACCATTAATTGTTTCTATCGGGGTTTTATTAATTATATATATATGCAATATAATAAAAAAACCTTCCGCTTGTTCAATTTCATCTATTACATTAATTAGTATTTTAGTATCTCAAAGCTATAATAATCCTCTAATGTATTCTATACGAAGAATTATTGAAACTGCTTTTGGAGTAATTGTTGCAATATTAATTAACAAGTATATACATCCACCAAAAGAGAAAAATACTATCGATTAAGCTAACTAAAGATAAGGAGTTATACCATGAATTTTACTTTTCCCAAAATTGGTCTAAGAACCATCAAAACTGCTCTTGCAGTATTTTTATGTTTATTATTTTTTCCAAGTGAGCCCTTTTTTGCTTGTTTAACTGCTGTTTTTTGTGTTCAAGATACAGTTTCTAATTCTATTAATATGGCAATAAATAGGGGCTTAGGCACAATTCTAGGTGCTACAATTGGTCTTTTATTTCTAATATTATGTAGATTTTTCACATATAATATTGATATTTATATTATTAGAAAACTATTAGTTTATATAACTATTGCATTAGGGGTAATTGTAGTTATTTATATATGTAATTTAATAAAAAAAACTGGTGCTATAAATATATCTTGCATAGCTTTTCTAGCTGTTACTACAGTTCATGCATTTGGACACCCAATTTACTATGCAATTAATAGAACTATAGAAACTCTTTTCGGAATCTTTATAGCTCTATTGGTTAATAAATTTATTGCACCACCAAAGTCAAATTAAAAATTAAGAATGAAAAATTATTGTGAAAAGAAATTCAGCTTTTGCTGAATTTCTTTTCACAATTTTTAATTCTACATTTTTCACTCTTCATTCCCTATATTGCTCTTGTTTTATGCTTTAAGAATTCTTTTTCTTCTTCATTTAAATATGGACTTAGCTTTTCAAATACCATCTTGTGATAATTATTTAGCCAATCCTTTTCTTCAGATGATAATATTTCTACATTAATACCATCTAAATCTATTGGACAATAAGAAATGGTTCTAAACTTATAGAATTCTCCAAACTCTTCAGATACAACATCCTTTTCTACTATAAGAGTATTTTCTGTCCTTATACCATGCTTACCTTCCTTATAAACTCCAGGTTCATTAGTTAAAATCATTCCAGGCTCTAAAACTACAGAATTTCCTGCTGGTCTTATTCCTTGTGGTCCCTCATGAACATTTAAGAAGAATCCTACTCCATGTCCTGTTCCACATTTATAATCTATTCCATAATTCCAAAGAGGTCTTCTTGCAAGTACATCTAAATTGATGCCAGTAGATCCCCTTAAAAACTTAGCTGAAGCCAATGCAATATGTCCTTTTAAAACTAAAGTATAATCTCTCTTTTCTTCTTCTGTTATAGGTCCTAATATAAATGTTCTCGTAATATCAGTAGTTCCGTCTAAATATTGTGCACCTGAATCTACTAGGAACATTCCTTCTGGTTTTAACTCATATTTACTCTCTTCTGTAGCAGAGTAATGCATCATGGCAGCATGGTCTTTATAACCTGCTATAGTTCCAAAACTATCACCTTTATAATTATCTCCCATAGCTCTAATAGCAGTTAATTTATCACTAGCTGATATTTCAGTTATTTCTTGCTTTCCTATGTTCTCTTTAAGCCATTTTACGAACTTAACCATAGCGACTCCATCTCTCACTTGAGACACTTCCCAGTTAGCTATCTCTACATCATTTTTTATAGCCTTTAAATTAGTAGTTACATTAACTTCTCTTATTATCTTTACTTCTTTATTTAAAGCAGTAAAGATCTTCGAATTTAATTTATTTGGATCAAGTATTACTGTTCCAGTTAATACTTTTACATCATCTTCAATATCATCATACCCTTTAACTGTAAATCCTTCAGCTTTTAGCTTAGATTCAGTTATATCATCAACTTTATCGCTATCTATATAAAGAGTTGAATAGTTGTTTCCAACTATCACATAAGAAAGAGCTACTGGATTAAACTCAATATCATTACCTCTTGTATTACATAACCATGCTATGTCATCTAAAGAAGATAATATAAAATAATCAGCGGATTTTTTAGCCATATTTTTTCTAACTTCATTTAGCTTTTCACTAGCTGATTTTCCTGCATACTTTTCATCATGTAAAAAAATTTTATTTTTAGGTAATTCACTTCTTGTATTCCACACATTTTCTAATAAATCTTTTTCCATGTTGATAGTAAAGTTTTTTTCATTAGCTATCTTTAAATATCCTTCATACTGATTAACAGAAAATAATCTTCCATCAAAACCTAACACTTCATTTATTTTTAAGTTATCATTTATCCACTCTTCAATAGTTGGATATCCTGGAGTTCTCATTTTCATAAGAGAAATTCCACTTCCATTAAGCTGCTTATCAGCTTGAATAAAATATCTTCCATCTGTCCAAAGATATGCTTCTTTTAATCCAACTAGAAGAGTCCCTGCAGAGCCTGTAAAACCAGATATAAACTCTCTTCCTTTAAAATATTCTGCTACATATTCACTTTGATGAGAATCACTACTTGGAATAATATAATAATCTATATTTTCTTTTTTCATAACTTCTCTAAGTTTTTCTAAATTACTCATAACTTTTGCCCCCTATGTTAATTTTCTAATTATTATTATACCTATATAAATTACTATAATCCATAGTATACCAATTTTTAATTTACATTATTTTCTGAATGTTTATAACACAGATAAATTTTCCTACATAATTTATTCTTCTACCTTTTTACCAAAAATTTGTACTCATATACATATAAAAACATTATCTTAATTTAATTTTTCTTATTATTAGACATAAATTTTTCAATTTCTTCTACAGTTTTAATCATTTCTTTTGTTAAAACTTCATAACCATTGTCTGTTATTAATACATCATCCTCAATTCTTATTCCTATTCCCTCTTCTTCTATATAAATACCTGGTTCAACTGTATAAATCATACCAGCCTCAAAAATAACATCTCTATTTTCAAGTTCTATATCATGAGTATCCATCCCCAAACTATGACCTATACTATGATAATAATATTTAGACACATCTTCTTTACTAGTTATAAGTCCTAATGAAATACATTCTTCTGCTATCCATTCTTTAGCCTTTTTATTTAACTCTAAAAAGCTTACTCCTGGTTTCATTTCTTCTATTACTTTTTCATTTACTCTTAAAACTGCATTATAAACTTCTTTTTGTCTATCATTGAATTTTCCATTTATAGGAAAGGTTCTTGAAATATCACCATTATAATATTTATATTGAGCTCCTAAATCAAATAAGATTAAATCTCCATCCTTTAATTCAGAATCATTAGTTACGTAATGTAAAACTGTTGCATTCTTTCCTGCTGCGGCAATGGTTTTAAATGCTAAATCCTTAGCTCCATTTTTCTTACATATAAAGTCAAAATAAGCTTCAAGTTCATACTCTTTAATTCCTGGTTTAGAGTTTTTCATAAGCTCATTTACTCCATCTATAGTTATAGATATTGCTTTTCTTATTCTATCTACTTCCTCTTCAGTTTTTATAAGCCTTAATGATCCAATCAAGTTAAATGCATTTTTAATATTTATATTATAGTATTTATTCTTAATTTCATTTAAAAAATCATAAGATACATTTCCCTTTTCTAAGTCTAGATAAATATTTATCTCCTCTTTATTAAGAATAAGCTTATCTGTAAAAGCATCAAAATCTCCTAAGTATCTTACCTCTTCAACTCCACAAATATCAAAAACTTCGTCTTTTCTAATAGTCTTTCCTTCCCACTTTTCCCTAATAGGATCAACCTCTTTTATAAATAGGTATTCCTTAGCTATACCATTTAGCTTAGATAAAACTAATATATGATCTTCTTCATCTATTCCTGTTAAGTAATAAAAATTTCTATTAGGTGTAAAAGGATAATTTTCATCTGCTGTTTTCTTAGGAGATTTTCCAGCAAATAATATTAATAAAGAATTATCCTTAATCTTATTTAATACCTTCTCTCTATTATTTTTATAAAATTCTCTTTTCATTATTAAAACCCTCCTTATTCCATAGCTAATACCTTAACACTTATAACATTTGATAAACTTCTCAAGGTATTAACTAAATGCTTCAAATCTTTCTTCAAATTTGATATATCTAAGGTTATAGTTACATTGGCAGCCATATTTATAGGTATATCTTGGTTAATTGTTAATATATTTCCCTTGTTAAATGCAATGCAGTCTAGGACCTTAGATAATGTTCCAGTTTCATGTGATAATAGTACAATTAAGGTTATCTTTTTAGTATTTAATCCCTCAGACATAGGAAAAACATAATCTTTATACTTATAAAAAGTACTCCTACTTATCCCTGCTTGTTTTACAGCTTCGCTTATATCCTTTGCCTTTCCTGTTAAAAGATTCTCTTTAACTTCTAATACCTTTTTGAAAATTTCTGGTATAACCTTACTACTTACTATGTAATATTTTTCTGAAGCCATCCCATCACCGCCCTTAATAAAATAAAAAAGCTATATAATTTAATATTATATAGCTTATTAACTCTAAAATACATATTATTCCTAAAGTTTATTTATATGAATTCTATTGGACTTTTTAGTCCTTTCTATATAACTCTTAAAAAGCGAAACCACAATAGAAATAACTCCACCTAATGCAAATCCCATCTCAACATTATTAAAAAATAAACCTGCTAATACTCCTAAGCCAACTCCATATGCTAAGAATATAGCTAATGTTTTAATTTCATCCTCACTTAAAAATAAGCTATCAAGCCATTTCATATCTCAATCACTTCCCTCTATTATTTATGTTTTTATTATATATTATTTTTATAATAAACTAGTTACAAAATTATTACGTATTGATTAAAAAATATTAAATCTTACATTAATTAGGATATTCTACATTAGAAGTTTCGAAACTAATAAAATTGATACAATAATAGCTGTTAAATCTGCCAATATCGCCGCCCATACTGTATGCCTTATTTTTTTTATTTGAATGGCTCCAAAATATACTGTTACAGTATAAAAGATAGTTTCTGTAGTCCCCATAATTACTGAAGCTATCAACCCTATGTAGCTATCTGGTCCATAAGTCTTTACTATGTCTGTTAATATACCTAGGGCACCACTCCCTGATAAAGGTTTTACTAATACTAAAGGAACTATTTCTTTAGGCAGCCCAATAAGACTACTCACAGGTGATATTATATTATTTAATATATCCAGTAGTTTTGCCTCTCTAAATATGTTTACTGCAATTATCATCGCTAAAAGATATGGAAAAATATTAAGACATACTTTTAATCCTTCCTTGGCCCCTTCTATAAACCATTCATAAACCTTTTTGCCTTTTATCATTCCATAAGTTATTATAATAACCACTATTATAGGAATTATACTTTTTGTTATATATTGAAACATATACTCATCCCCCTAAAAATATCTCTGTAAAATCTTACAAAGAATTACTCCCGTAATAGCTGCAACTGTACTTGCTAATACCGCTGGTAAAATTATCGCTCCTGGATTATTAGATCCTACAGCTGCTCTTATAGAAATAACCGTTGAAGGTACTAACTGGATGCAAGCAGCATTTAAAACTAAAAATAATGACATATCATTAGATGCAACTCCCTTTTCCTTATTAAGTCTATCCATTTCTTGCATAGCCTTTATTCCAAAAGGAGTAGCTGCATTTCCGAGTCCCATCATATTAGCAGTTATGTTCATGACAATAGCTCCTAAAGCTTTCTCATCCTTGGCTGCTTCTTTAAAAATAATTTTCAAAATTGGTCTTAATAGCTTAGCAAGCTTATTCGTAAATCCACTCTTTTCAGCTACTTTCATAACTCCACACCAAAAGCACATAAGGCCGACTAATCCTATTATCATTGTAACTGTTGAATCTGCTGAATTAATTATAGCCTTAGAAATGGCCTCTCCATTTCCAGTAAATAATCCAAATAATATTCCTAGAAATATCATTACAAACCAAATATAATTTATCAAACTCCCACCTCTTAAAATTACTTATATAAATATATGACTTGAATCTAATATTTATTAGTGATAGGATGAATATATATAACATTAATTATGTTTAAATACATAAAGGAGAGTAATTATGAAGGAATCAAACTTAAAACTAGCTCAACAAGATATAGATGAGGCTCTTAAAACTGTAGAAGACATGGTGAAATTTATAGATGATGCTGATCTTCCTAAGGATGTATTAAAAGAAAAGTTTCTTACCTTAACAGAGAAGGTTCAAGAACTAGAAAACATATTAAAACTTGAAGGTATATTATAAATAATAAAGAAAGGAGCTATCAGATTAGCGGCTTATAATCCGCCATTGATAGCTCCTTTTTAATTTAGAGTAATTAAAAATATATTTACTTTAATAAATTTTTTACCTGCAATACCAATAGAATCCTTATCTATTTTTAAATTTACTATAATTTTAACGGAACAAAAAATATTTCATTCTCTATTTCACTAATAAAACCACCTATTTTATATACTTTATTAAGCAAATTCATATCTATTACTTCATTTACTTTACCACTAGCAATAAGTTGCCCACATTTCATTACTATTACATTATCACTATATTTTATTGCTTGATTAATATCGTGCAAAACCATGATAACAGTTAAATCTTCTTCATCATTTAATTCTTTAACAAGCTCTAATATTTCAACTTGATGATAAATATCTAAATATGTAGTAGGCTCATCTAAAAATAATATTTTACTTTTTTGAGCTAATGCCATAGCAATAAAAGCTCTTTGTCTTTCTCCTCCTGATAAACTCATAACAACCTTATCTTTTAAATCTTCAAGTCCGGTCCTCTTTATAGCCCAATCTATTATCACATCATCATTTTCATCATGTCCTTGAAAATACTTTTTATGAGGAATTCTACCATAAGAAACTAATTCTTTAACAGTAATATCACTAGGAACTGTATTTTGTTGATGAACCGTTGCTATTTCCTTGGCTAAATCTTTTTTCTTTATTTTTTGGATAGCTTTATTATTTATTATTACTTCTCCAGATGTAGGCTTATTTAGCCCTGCAAAAATGCTTAATAATGTAGATTTACCACTACCATTCGGCCCTAATATAGTTGTTATTTTTCCCTTTTCAATTTCAACATTTAACTTACTAATAAAACTTTTATCTTTATCATAAGAGAAACATAAATCCTTTGCTGTTATCATTACTTTAAGTCACTCCTTCTTAAAAGATATAAGAAAAATGGTGCTCCAAATACACATGTTACTATTCCTACAGGTATCTCATTAGGTCTCATTAGCATTCTACCAATAGTGTCTGCAAATAAAACTAAAATTGCTCCTACTAATCCACTACACGGAATTAAATATTTGTGATCAGAACCTATTACCATTCTACAAATATGCGGTACTAATAAACCTACAAAAGATATAACTCCTGCTATTGCAGTTGATATACTAGCTAAAAATACTGCCACTGCTGTAACTATCACCATATAAATATCAGAATTAAATCCTAAACTTTTTGCATTTTTACTTCCTAAAGATAATATATTACAAACCTTGCTTAACAATATTGCTAAAACTATCCCTATTACAGAATATACTAATAGTATGTTTACATTGCTCCAATTAACTGTAGCTAAGCTTCCCATCATCCACTTTTGTATATTACTTGCACCTAATCCAGCACTTATAGTAATCATAGATGAAAATCCTCCTAGTAATGCATTGCAAGCAGCCCCTGCTAAAACTATTCTTATAGGAGATAATCCCTTCTTATATGCCATACAATAAATAATTGCGCAACATACTAATCCACCTAGAAAACCAAATAATGGTCTTAAAGTTGTAACACTAGGCATAAATACCATAAAAAATACTGTAACTGCACATGCTCCAGATGATATACCTGTTACATATGGATCTGCTAATGGATTTCTTATTACGGCTTGTAATAAAACTCCTGAGATAGCTAAGTTAGCTCCAATTAATACAGCTATAATAACCCTTGGCATTCTCAAATCCTTTATAATAGCTATATTTTCATTTGATTGTCCAAAAAATATACCACTTATAAGCTCTTTATATTCAACATTAATACTACCTAATTTTAAAGAAATCAATACATTTACTACTAATAATATCCCTAACAATATTATTATTGATATCTTTAATTTTTTATTTGCAACTATCATAACTATTCCTCATCACCATGAACTATATCACTTAATAAATCTAAACCTTCAATAACCTTAAGATTTGCACTCATTCCAAAGTAATTATTATCTAAATATATTACTTTACCTTCTTTAACAGCATTTATACTTTGCCAAGCGGTATCCGTAGCCATTTCAGCTTCTAAAGCAGCCTTTGTTTGTTCTGGTAGAGCATGAACCATAACTAGAATCATTTCTGGATCGAGCATAGCTAAATCCTCCTTGTTATATGTAATAAAAGATGTACTATTATCCTCAACTATATTTTTTCCACCAACTAACTCTACTAGGCTTCCAACATAAGATTTTGCTGTTGCTATCATTGTTGCTCCAGGCGCTGCAAATAATACAAGCACGTCTTTCTTTTCTAAAGATTCAGCCTTTATTTTAACTTCCCCTTCTTTTTGCTCTATCTGATTTAATAAATCATCTGCTTTTTCTACTGCATTAAATCTTTCTCCTAAAGTTTCAATCGCATTCTTTAATCCATCTAAGCTTTCTAAAGAAACAAATTCACTGGGAATATTATTTTGTGTAAATAATTCCATATAATCTGATCCTAATGTATCTACTGAAACTACAATAGATGGATTTAATGATTTAATGATTTCTAAATCCGGATTCATTGGATTTCCAACTTCAACTGCTCCTTCAGTACTTGATGGTAATTCATATGATGTGGTTGGTACCCCAGAAATCTTTACTCCTAATGCATCTAAAATTTTAACTACAGCGACTGATGTAGCAACAACTACCTCTTCGCCATTTTCACTATTACCTTCTATAATATTTTCATTACTTTCTGAGCTACAGCTAATCAATCCTAAAGTCATTAATCCTGCCAATATCATAGATAAAATTTTTTTACATTTCATTATATATATCCTTCCTATAAATTATTTTTAATAATTTACTATTTCTTCTTTCTCTTAACTACTATTAAAGCTCCAACTACTACAACTAAAGCTACTCCTATTATCACTATAGCCCCATTATTATTTTTAGTTGTGCTTTCTATTTCTTCTTCTCTAACTTCTTCAGTTGATATTATTTCTTCTTCTGATTTTTCTTCTATTTCCTCTTCTATTGTCTCGATTAAATTTAATGTTTCTATTTTAGGTATAACCTTAAACTCAACATCCCTTTCCATCGGACCTACATATATTAAAGCATCCATATCTGCATCTACTTTATCAACTTCTACCTTTAATTTAACTGTTCCCTCTTCATTATTATCTTCTACTAATTCAACTGGAACTTCTTCTCCATTAACCTTAATTCTATAGTTTTCCATATAATCACTACCCGAAAATCCTATAGTATAAATAATATGTTCTTTTGTAACTTCTAAAGTCATTGTCGGTAAAAGGTAAGTTCTCGACATCGCCATTCCAGTTTCAGATTCATGATAAACATCATTTTCAACTTCATATATTCCACTTACAATATCATCCGTTATAGCATATACATTTTTGCTTCCCAAAGTAAAAAATATGCCTAAAACCATTGTAATCATTAATACTTTCTTTAATTTATTTAATATTTTCATCCCTAACTCTCCTTAAAAATTAAAATCAAATTAGGAGGTAAACAAATAGATCTACTATTTTATTTACCTCCCTTTATAATACCTTCTAATGAAAAAGTAAGTTACTTTCTTTTTCTTACTAAAACTGCTCCTGCTGAAGTTAAAATTAATCCTAATCCAGCCATAGTTGCCGAGCTAGCAACTGCTCCTGTTTGTGGTAATGTTTCTACTTTATACTCTTTAATAAATGTTAATGTATTTTCTAATAATTCAACTTCGAATTCTACTTCTTTTGCCATTGGTACAACATAAACTTTAACTTTTATTATATCGCTTAAACTTGATACTTTAAATCTAAAGCTTGTAGTATCCCCACTTGTAGTTTTACTTGCACTTACATATGATCCATTAACATAAATCATATGATTTTGCATTAACTCTGCTCCTGTAAATGTTAAAGTAACGTAATATTGACCTTCTATTTCCTCAACATTTGAAATTTCATTTAAATATTTTCTAGCCATTGCCTGACCTGTTGCACTCTCATGCTTTACATTATTTTTAATAGAATATAACTTTCCTACTGTTACTTTAGTTTCCTCTTCTGTATTTGTTTCTGAAGTTGTTCCAGATGTAGTGTTGCTTTCGCTTCCAGATGTAGTTCCTTCTGTAGTATTTTCAGTGTTACCTGTGCTTCCACTATCATTTGAACTATCAACTAATACAAGTGTATCATTTAATAAATTAACTCCAAAATCAACGTTACTACCCATTGCATCAACATAAGCTGAAACCTTTAGTGAATCTTCTAAACTTCCAACTACAAATCTTAAACTAACAACATTATCACTTACTGATTTAGTAGCATCTACTTTATTTCCATTAACATATATTATATGATCCTTCATCATTGTTGATCCCATAGATGTAAATTTCAATGTTACATAGTATTTACCATCAATAAGTTCAACCTTTGATACTTCTTCTAATGCTTGTCTAGCCATTTTTAATCCAGTATCACTTTGATGTGTTACTTCATTTTTTATTGTATAAGTCTTAGTTGCTGAACTTTCAGCATTGCTTCCATCATTTGAGTTTTCATTTCCTGAATTTCCAGAGTTGTCTACATTTCCTCCAGTATTTTCAGATTCACTTTCCTCACTATCTCCCATATTATTTGAGCTATCTTCTGAAACCTTTTCTAATGTATTCATATCATTAACTAAATCAATTGATTGAACTTCTGTGAATCCCATTTGTGGAACAGATATAGTCATCTCTATCTCAACCTTTGAATCTATTGATGGCACTTCAAATGTTACAGACTTATCTTCATTTATAACAGTGCTAACAGCTACTCCATTTACTTTAGCTGTTGTTCCAGTTATATACTGTAATCCACTTTCTGTATACTTCATAGTCATTGTAATTTTTCCGTCTTTTACAGTAATAGTTGTTTTATCTTCTATATATTTTCTGGCTCTACTTTCTTCTTCTGTTCCAACCTTATATATAGCATTAGAAACTTCGTATTTTCCATCTTCTAAAACATTTTCTTCTTCATCAACAGAAGTATCACCTGAATTACTATCTTCAACTTTTACTAATGTATTCATATCATTAACTAAATCAATTGATTGAACTTCTGTAAATCCCATTTGTGGAACAGATATAGTCATTTCTATCTCAACCTTTGAATCTATTGACGGCACTTCAAATGTTACAGACTTATCTTCATTTATAACAGTTCTAACAGCTACTCCATTTACTTTAGCCGTTGTTCCAGTTATATACTGTAATCCACTTTCTGTATACTTCATAGTCATCGTAATTTTTCCGTCTTCTACAGTAATAATTGTTTTATCTTCTATATATTTTCTAGCTTTGCTTTCTTCTTCTGTTCCAACCTTGAATATATTATTAGAAACCTCATACTTTCCATCTTCTGTAGACTCTTTTGCATTCACCTCAGATTTTGTAGTGTTGTCTAGTTCTGTAGCACCTACAACTCTAAAATTTCCTGATAACACTGTAGTTGCTATCATAACAGCTGCCAATAATTGACATACCTTTCTTTTTAACATATATATCCCCCTAAATGTATTTTTTGGATTATTTATATTAATTGACATATTATAAAATTTCTTTCATAATAAATGAGATTGATTATTACTTTCTATTAGATGATATCATACTATATTTTTTTTATTTTAACGATATTTATATTTTTTTTAACAATATTTCGTTATTGATTAAAATCATTATTTTTTCTATAGAGGGGGTTCCTAAACAACTATGACTTCTCCTAATAATTTTGCAGATTTTTTTAATGCTTTTATGTTGCCTACTTCAATTTTAGATCATAATTTCAATACTCTATGTACTTATAAATATGAATTGAATATAAAAAATTCAATTTATACCTCAAAAGCAATTGAAATTCTAAAAACTTATGATTTTGTACCAGGAGTTATTTCTATTGATATATTTATCAATATTAAATATACATCTATACAATTTTATCACTACGATAATAAACCTATGTATATTTTAATTGGACCATATACTATCAAAGATACTAATGAAAATAATACAAATGATATTTTATGTATAAATAAGACGAATCTAGATAATGCCATAAAACTATATACATTCATTATAGAAAATAACTCTTTAATTTATCCTGTTAATAAGGACAAATCGCCTTGTGTTAGTCGCGCTATTGAATATATTGAAAAAAATTACACGAATGAAGTTTCTATAGATATGCTTTGCAAAGAACTAAATATTAACAAATGCTATTTTTGTAATATTTTCAAAAAAGAAACAGGCTATACATTTATTAATTATCTTAACAACTATAAAATAGAAAAAAGTAAAAAATTATTAAAAAACCCAAATCTATCACTACTTGAAATTGCCATCGCTGTAGGCTTTAATAATCAAAGCTATTACAGCACAATATTTAAGAAAATAACATCTAAAACACCTCTTCAATTTAGGGAAAGTATCTTAAAACATTAAAATATAAATATAATACAGGTAATATTATTTATGTAGTATTTTAAAATATTATCTAAATTGATTTTTCCCTAAATTTATACTTATTCAACAACTTATTATACTCTATCACTATTAATTCCTAATAATAGGCCACAGCATATACTTCTATAATTAAGTTGTATATATCTGAACATAAAAAAGAAGCTGTTTATTAAATTTTAATTTAACAGCTCCTCTTTTATTTAACTATGACCTTAACTCACATTTTTCTCAATGATTAGCTACCCATTCTAATCAACATACAACATATATTATTTACACATAGTCAAAATCTGAAAACGTTTAATAATTTGTTAATATTATTATAACATGGTTTTTATTTCCTAACAATATATAATTAAAAAAATTTGTATATTTTAAATTGTTATTTGTATATATAATTAAATAGAAGTGCAAAGATATCTTTACACTTCTAAACTAATTCCTATTTACAACTATCTCTTTCTATTAACTCATAATTAAGAACAAATTGAGATTCATCTAATTCTCTCTTACTTAAAAGCTTAATAAGCATTCTCATTGCTACTGATCCCATATCATAACTCGGTTGCTTTATTGTTGTTATTTTAGGGTAGAAAACAGATGCCATAATATTATCGTTAAATCCTATAACACTTACATCTTCTGGAACTTTTTTACCCTTTTCTCTTAAAGCATTTATAACACCCATAGCAATTTCATCAGATGCACAAACTACTGCATCATATTCTTTATTGCTATTTTCAAAGTATTCTACAGCATCATATCCACTTTTAACTTTTAAGCCTCCAGCATATACTAAACCGTCTTCTACTTTTAGCCCTTTATCCTTTAATGCTTCTTCATAACCTATGTATCTATCTTCCCAAGCATTCATATTGTCTCTTTTTGCACCTGCAAAAGCTATTTTAGATAATCCTTTGCTTAGTAGGTAGTTTGTAACTTCCTTTGAAGCCTTTGTATTATCAATAGTTACGCTAGGTAGACTTTCTTCTTTATCTTTAGTCTCAACTAATACAGTTGTTAGATTTAATTCATTTATTATATCTAAAGTTTCTTCTTGTAGTGATGAACTCATATAAATAACTCCATCAACCATCTTTTCTTTTAATACTCTTAAGTATTCCTTCTCTTTTTCACTGTCGAAGTCTGAATTACATAATATAACATTATAATCATAAATATTAGCAACATCTTCAGCCCCTCTAACTATCTCAGGATAAAATCCACTTGATATATCAGGAACTAAAATTCCTACTGTCTTTGTTCTTTGAGTTTTTAGACTTCTTGCTACAATATTAGGTCTATATCCTAACTTACTAATAGCGTCTAAAACCTTCTTTTTCGTGTCCTCGTTTACAACATCTATGTCATTCAAAACTCTAGAAACAGTTGCAATTGATACCCCAGCCTCTCTAGCAACATCTTTTATAGAAGTAGCCATATAACACATCACTCCATTTTTAAATTTATACTTTTATCTCATTTTAACAATAATTATACTATTTGCAAATAGTTTATACAATATTCAAGACTATTCTTTATAACAACTCACTATAAAATAAGTAAAAAGTTAGAAATTTCATAGAAACTTCTAACTTTTTACTTTAAGATTTTCCTACTTTACTACTCTAACTGTCATATTTAATTTTTCACCATTAATAACAGTTTCAGTATAATCAGCTTCTTCATTTACAGCAATTTCTTGAGTTAATGTTTCTCTCTTTATTACATCTGAATACTTATTAATAACTTTAATTAAAGTATCATTACCTGAAACAAATAATTCTATCTTATCAGCAACTTCAAATCCTTTTTCTTTTCTCATGTTTTGAATTTTTGAAATTACTTCTCTTAATTGTCCTTCTTCTTTTAATTCTTCTGTAATAGTAGTATCAAGAACAACTCCAATTTCACCTTCACCAGCAAAAGCGTATCCTTCTAACCCTTGCATAGTTATAAGTACACTTTCACTATTTAATACTATTTCAGTTCCATCTACAGTAATAGTTTCAGTTCCACCACCTTGTAGCTTTTGAGCTAATTCCATTTGGTTCCTTGAAGCTATTTCTTTTCTTATTCCTGGAATTAACTTGCCGTATTGTCTTCCAAGTACAGGTAGATTAGGCTTAATTTCAAAATTAACATGTTCTGATAAATCAGCACCAAATTCTACTGACTTAATATTAAGCTCATCTTTTATAATATCTCCATAGTAAGCTGGAATAGCATCTGTTGATAATAACATCTTTGAAAGTGGCTGTCTATTCTTAATGTTAGCAGCATTTCTTGCACTTCTTCCAAGCTTAACTATTGTATAAGCTAAATCCATTTCTTTTTCTAATTTTTCATCTATAGCACTTTCATCTACTAATGGCCATTTACATAAATGTACACTTTCTTCTGCAGTTTTATCTAATCCTATTACTAGATTTTGATAAATTTCTTCTGTTACAAAAGGTACAAATGGAGCTGCTACCTTAACTAGAGTAGTTAATACTCTATATAATGTAACATAAGCACCTATCTTATCTTCTGTTAATTCTTCAGACCAATATCTTGCTCTATTTCTTCTTACATACCAGTTAGATAACTCATCTGTAAAATCTTCAATACTTAATGCAGCTTGGGTTATTTGATATGAAGCTAAGTTTTCATCTACTTCTTTTATTAAAGTATTAAGCTTAGACATTATCCATTTATCCATTACATTTTCTGATTTAAAATCTTTATAGTCTAATGGATTGAAATTATCTAATTCTGCATATAACACATAGAATGAATATACATTCCATAAAGTGCTTAAGAATTTTCTTTGTGCTTCTTGTACATCATCAATGGAGAATCTTGTTGGAAGCCATGGTGCACTTGCAGTATAGAAATGCCATCTTGTAGCATCAGCACCTTGTGAATCTAATACATCAAATGGATCTACAACATTTCCCTTTGATTTTGACATCTTTAAACCTTTTTTGTCTAAAACATGACCTAAAACTATACAGTTTTCAAATGGGTTTGTATCAAATATAGCTGTTGAAATAGCTAATAATGTATAGAACCAACCTCTTGTTTGGTCAACTGCTTCTGAAATAAATTGAGCTGGGAAGTTCTTTTCAAATAGCTCTTTATTTTCAAATGGATAGTGTAATTGTGCAAAAGGCATTGATCCTGAATCAAACCAACAATCAATAACTTCAGCAGTTCTAGTCATTTCTTTTCCGCACTTAGAACATCTTAACTTAACTCCATCAATATATGGCTTATGAAGTTCAATATCTTCTGGAACATCAATTCCTTTATCCTTTAATTCAGCTATGCTTCCCACACATTCCTTATGTCCACATTCACATTCCCAAATAGGAAGTGGAGTACCCCAGTATCTATCTCTTGATATACCCCAGTCAATAACATTTTCTAAGAACTTACCAAATCTTCCCGTTCTTATGTTATCTGGATACCAGTTAATTTTATTATTATTTTCTAATAGCTTATCTCTAAGCTTAGTCATTGCAACAAACCAGCTTTCTCTTGGATAATAAAGAAGTGGTGTGTCACATCTCCAACAATGTGGATATGAGTGAGTGTGTTTTTCAGCCTTAAATAGTTTATTTTCTTCTTCTAAATATTTAACTATACTTTCATCACACTTCTTAACGAATTTTCCAGCCCATGGAGTTACCTCTTCAACGAAATTACCACTAGCATCAACTAGATTTATAAAACCTATTCCATTTTGCTTAGCAACTAAATTATCGTCTTCTCCATATGCAGGAGCTATATGAACTATACCTGTACCATCTGATAATGTTACATAGTCACCATGTATAACTTCAAAAGCCTTTCCATCGACTTTACCGAATGGAAGTAATCTTTCATACTTAGTTCCTAGTAATTCTGTTCCTTTAAATTCCTTAACTACTTCATAATCTTCTCCTAATACCTTTGGTGCTAAATCTTTAGCAAGTATTAATATTTCATCTCCAACCTTAGCTTCAATATAATCATAAGCTTTGTTTACACATAAAGCTAAGTTCGATGGTAATGTCCAAGGAGTTGTCGTCCATGCTAATATATATTTATTTTCTTCTCCTTCAATCTTGAACTTAGCTATAGCAGTTAAATCTTTAACATCCTTATAACCTTGTGAAACTTCATGAGAAGAAAGTCCTGTTCCACATCTTGGGCAATATGGCATAACCTTGTGACCTTTATATAAAAGTCCTTTTTCCCACATTTGATTTAATGCCCACCAAACAGATTCTATATATGAGTTATGATATGTAACATAAGGTTGTTCCATATCTACCCAATAACCTATTTGATTAGTCATTTTTTCCCACATGTTTACATAAGTAAATACTGATTCCTTACACTCTTTAACGAACTTTTCTACGCCATAATCTTCAATTTGCTCTTTACCTGAAATTCCAAGTTTCTTTTCTATTTCAAGTTCAACTGGAAGTCCGTGAGTATCCCAACCAGCTTTTCTTATTACTTTATATCCCTTCATAACCTTATATCTTGGGATAATATCCTTCATAACTCTAGTTAATACGTGTCCTACATGCGGTCTTCCATTTGCTGTTGGAGGTCCATCGTAGAATGTAAAATACTCACCATCTTGGTTCATATCAAAGTTCTTTTTAATTACGTTATTTTCCTTCCAAAGGTCTGCTACTTCTTTTTCCATACCTACAAATCCCTTTGGTAATTCAACCTTTTTGTACATATCTAAACTCCCTTCCGTATATTAATTATATTTACAAGTTATCGGCTCTAAGATCATATAGACTTTAACTAAATATATCTTACATTATTAACTATAAGTAACTAATTATTCAGAAATACATCTATATTATCCTTGTAAAATAAAAAAACTCCGTCCAATAGGACGAAGATATTCGCTATACCACCTAAGGTTATAAGTCTCCTATAACTTATAGGAAACCATTATTTTCGAGTACAAACATACTCTATCCCTTAACGCAGGCTAACGTGAAAAACTTAATAAGCTAAATAACCTTTCAGCCTCAAACTCCTAGGTGATTTTCCTTAATTTTCTCTATAGCTTTACACCAACCAGCTACTCTCTTAAAGTATCCAATTAAGTACTTTTCCTAATCTTAGTTTTTAATTTTATAAATTATATAATTATTTTACTACAAACTAAAATAATATAAAAGTCTCTATTTGAGAATATTTTAATAATTTTAAGAAAAAATAGTAATATACCTGATAAATCGAATAAAATTGATACTTAAAATTAATTAATAATTTCTATCAATTAGTATTGACTTTCTATTCCAGTGCTTATATAATATAAGCATAAAGAATAAATATTAAAAATTTATTTTTTATCCCCTTTATTTTCCTTAATCTATTTCTTTATATTAGGAGGAAAGATAAATGGAAAATAACTTAAACGAACAAGTCCTTGATAAGATTACTAAAGTTTGTACTTGCAAGGCAATACCAAGATCCAAAATTAAAGATGCAATCAAAGCCGGAGCTCATACTGTAGAAGAAGTTTCTAAGACAACAGGAGCTTGTACAGGTGGGTGCAGAGGCTACAGATGTACCCCTACAATCCAAAATTTGATTGATAAACATCTGGAAAATAACTAATATAGTTCCCCCAAACTATATTAGCATATAGATTATATCTCCCCTAAAACCACCTGTAATAAAAACAGGTGGTTTTTTTATTAAAATATTCTAATTGATAATCCAAAGTTTTTAAAAACATCTTTTGTAACATTAATATGTTCTACTTCTTTATCTTCACTAATTTCTTTAGTTATACTTTTACAAGCTAATTCGTCTATTTTATCTTCCACAAATTTTCTAATTCTTTGTGGTGTTGGTACAACAATAGCATTAAATATCATATAATATCCTCCAAATTAATTGCTTTATACTATAATTTTATTGTTATTTATATTTTATATTCCCTCAAAATAAATAAAATCCCAAACTCCTTAAAGAATGGGATTTATAGTCAAACCTTAATATAAAATTAATTAGTTTATTATTTAAAACTAATTATAAACCAATCTATAGCTCCTCCATATAAAACAATAATTAAACTAACTACTATTAAAACAATTTTATATGAAAATACATTGTACCTTTTTTTCCATTGATCAATAAATAATAATTCTTTTTCATCTCTTTTCTTTAGTATTAAAAGAGCTCCTAAAATCATTCCTAGTGGTCCAATTATAAGAAATGCGCTTCTTACAACTTGTAATGCTTGTTGCCAATTAAATTTCGATACTAATAATGAAATTATTCCAACCACTAAAATAATTACTAATGATATAAGGCTTCCAACAATAATACACTTAATAAAATCCTTCAATGCTCCAATTAATTTTTTCATATGTTTATCTCCCAAGATCTAATTAATATAAATGACAAGCGACAAAATGCCCCTTTTTAATTTCCTTAAATTCTGGAATTTCTTTTTTACATATCTCCATACATTTACTGCATCTACCTTGGAATTTACATCCCTTAGGTGTATTAATTGGACTTGGAACATCTCCCTCTAACATAATCCTTTGTCTACTTTCTTCTACATCTGGATCTGCTATTGGAATAGCTGACATCAATGCTTCTGTATATGGATGTTTAGGATTATTGAATAATTCATCTGATTCAGCTAATTCAGCCATACTTCCTAAATACATAACTGCAACTCTATCCGAAATATGCTTAACCATAGATAAGTCATGTGCAATAAACAAGTATGTTAAGCCCAATTCCTTTTGTAACTTAATTAACAAATTAGCTATTTGTGCTTGAATTGATACATCTAATGCAGAAATAGGCTCATCACATAAAATGAATTTTGGTTCAACAGCTAAAGCTCTAGCTATACCTATTCTCTGTCTTTGTCCACCGGAGAATTCATGAACGAATCTATTTGCATGTTCCTTGTTTAATCCTACTTGCTCTAATAATTCATAAATCCTTTTATTCTTGTCCTCTTTTGATTTAGCCAATCCATGAATCTCTATTCCTTCTGAAATTATATCAGCAACAGTCATTCTCGGATTTAATGATGCATATGGATCTTGAAATATTATTTGTACCTCTTTATTAAATTGCTTTTTTTCCTTACCTTTAATTCCATCTATTGATTTGCCTTTATAATAAATTTCTCCATCTGTTTTATCATACAATCCAATAACAGTTCTTCCACATGTTGTCTTACCACATCCTGATTCTCCAACTAATCCTAAGGTCTCTCCTTCTTTTATGGCAAATGAAACGTCATCTACTGCTTTTAGAATATCTTTATTTCCAATTTTGAAATACTTTTTTAAGTTTTTTACTTCTAAAATTATATTTTCTTCATTAGCCATTTTTTCTTTCCTCCTTAATATTAGCTAAGATTTCCTCAGGAAGCTCTTCACTATATAACCAACACTTAGCCTTATGTATATCTCCGAATGAATATTCCTTTGGTTCCTCTTCTAAACATATATTCATGCAATATTTACAACGAGCTGCAAATGCACATCCCTTTGGTGGCGCAATTAAATCTGGAGGTGTTCCTTTTATTGTATCTAGTAATTGCTTACCCTTCCATCCTAATCTAGGAACCGAATTTAATAGTGCCCAAGTATATGGATGTTTAGGGTCATAGAATATTTCTCTCTTTTCACCTTTTTCTATAATTTGTCCTGCATACATTACTGCAATTTTATCTGCCATCCCTGCAACTACTCCAAAATCGTGAGTAATTAATATTACTGCTGTATTCAGCCTATCCTTTAATTCATTGATAAGCTCAAGTATTTGTGCTTGAATTGTAACATCAAGTGCTGTAGTAGGCTCGTCCGCAATTAAAATTTTAGGATCACAAGCAACTGCTATAGCAATCATAGCTCTTTGTCTCATTCCACCTGAAAATTCATGTGGATATTGATCTATTCTCTTTTCAGCATTTGGAATTCCTACAGATTCTAATATTTTTATAGCTTCTTCCCTTGCAGACTTTTTATCCATATTTCTATGAGCGACTAAGTTTTCAACTATTTGATTACCAACCTTCATAGTTGGATTAAGAGATGTTAATGCATCTTGGAATATCATTGCACATTCCCCACCTCTAAATTCTCTAATTCGCTTCTTATCATAAGATAATATATCTTCTCCATTATAAAGTATCTTACTTTCCTTTTTAATCTCGCCCTGTGGTGCTTGTATTAATGCCATAATTGCTCTAGCTGTAACACTTTTTCCACATCCTGATTCTCCTACTATAGCTAATACTTCACCTCTATCAACATCAAAAGATACTCCTCTAACGGATTGAACTTCCCCTGCATAAGTATGATAAGATACTTTCAGATCTTTTACATCTAGAATTGATTCATTTTTATTTACTAACTTCTCCATACCTTATATACCTCCTATTGTCTTAATTTTGGATCTAGAGCATCTCTTAAGCCATCGCCTAAAATGTTGAATGATAATATTAATAAACATAAAATTATAGTAGGGAATAATAATTGATAAGGATAAAATGCCATAGCTTGTTGTCCAGCTGATAATAATGATCCTAAACTAAATGCTGGAATATTTAATCCCAATCCTAAGAATGATAATGTTGTTTCCGAAACTATTACACTTGGAATTGTTGATGCAACGTCTAATATTATTAATCCAATTGTATTTGGTAATAAATGCTTCAATATTATCCTCATTGGAGATGCTCCTAGAGCCTCAGCTGCTAAGACATACTCACTTTCTCTTAATTGAAGAATTTGTCCTCTTATCATTCTTGCTGTACCTGTCCATGCAGTTAAGCATAAAGCTAACATTAATTGAAAATATCCGTTTCCTAAAACAACTAAAATTAATAAAGTTATTATTAAATATGGAATACTATTTAATACTTCAACAATTCTCATCATTACTTCGTCTACTATTCCGCCCATATATGCAGCTATGCCTCCATATAAGCAACCAATTACTATATCTATTACAGTAGCAATAATAGCTACACTTATTGATATTCTTGTTCCTATCCAAACTCTAGTAAATAAGTCTCTTCCCATAGCATCAGTTCCCCACCAAAATTCACTATTTGGCGATAAATTTTTCTTTGTTGTTACAACTGTTTCATAATCCATATTTCTAATAATTGGTGCAAATATTGCCATCAATATAAGTGCAATTAACACAAATAAGGCTCCCATAGCAACAGGGTTCTTTTTAAGTCTTCTCCAAGCATCTTGCCAATAACTAATATTAGGCCTAACTACTAAATCACTCTCTAATGTAGATGAATCTACAAATTCAAATCTTTTATCTTTTACCTTTAATTTTTTCATAAAGTCCACCTCTAACTACTTAACTAATCTTATACGCGGATCTACAACTGTATAAAGTATATCTGTTATAAATATTGCTATAAGATAAATTAATGCATACAGTAATGTTAATCCCATAAGTATTGGAATATCTCTATCGTTTGCTGCTTGAATAAAATATTGTCCTGCCCCTGGAATAGCAAAAACTCTCTCTATAAAGAAAGAACCAGAAATTACTCCTGATATTGCTACTGGTAATACTGTAATTATTGGAATAAATGAATTTCTAAGAACATGTTTTCTAACTATAGCTGATTCTGACAATCCCTTTGATCTTGCTGTAAGTGTATAATCTTGATTTATACTATCCAACATACTAGTTTTCATTAATCTTGCATAATATGATAAATATGCACCTGCTCCTGCTATTGTTGGTAAAATAGTATACTTCCATCCCCCAAACCAAAGATCAGCTCCCTTTGGCCAACCTATTATAGGAAGATTTAATATGGCTCCCTTTGCTAAATATTTTTGTAGTAATAAGGATAATACTAGAGATGGTACTGAGGCAAGTAGCATTACTCCCACCAGAATCACATAATCAATAGTCTTCCCTCTGTTCATTGCAGCAACAATACCTAAAATAATACCTAATGATACACCTACTACTATTTGTTGTATTCCAAGTCTTGATGATACTGGCATCTTATTTTTAACTATACTTGAGACTGTATCTCCTGCATGTACTAAAGACTCACCAAATTCACCTTTTAAAATATAGTTCTTCAAAGTAATAAAATATCTTTCAACAACAGGCTTATCATAACCATATTTAGCTATAACAATTTGTTTTGTTTGTTCTGGAAGCTTTTGAATTTTTTTATCAATCGCAGTTCCTGGAATTGCAGCTAAAAGAAAAAATGTTGCTGTTCCAATTAAATAAAGTGTAATAACCATTTCAACAAATCTTCTCACAATGTACTTTGCCATATACTTCTCTCCTTTATATTTAATTAATGCACATCAACATTAGTCGATGTGCATTAACATACAAATAATTAGCTTAATTAATTTTTCCCTTGTATATATGCATGTTTAAATTCATAAACTGAACCAAATGAAGGGAATTGCATATCTTTAACATAGTTTTGATAGAATGAATATTTATCAGTATAATAAACTGGTGAAATAACAGCATCTTCTTCTACTAATTTATTTTCTAATTTTTTATAAATTTCTGTTACCTTATCTTCGTCTGTTTCTTTTGCTACAGATGCTAATAATGCATCATATTCAGCACTAGCATATCCAGTATGGTTATTTCCACCATTTGATACCCATATGTCTAAGAAAGTCATTGGATCATTATAATCTGCTGACCATCCAGTCATTGTAAAATCATACTCTTGCTTGTCCATTAGATTTAAATAAACTCCCCAGTCACCTTGAGTTTCAACATTAATTTTTATTCCTAAGTTTCCATTGATTTGTTGAGCTAACCATTCAGCTCTTTGTTTTGCTAACTCTGAATCTCCTTGAGCTAAATATGTTAATTCATATTGACTTAAGTCATCTGTTTGAAGTCCTAATTCAGTTAAACCTTCTTTAAATAGTTCTTGAAGTTTTTCTTTATTATTTACATAAGTTTTAGCATCATCTGCTAATGGTCCTTCTACTTTATCTCTATATTTTTCGTCTCCAGAATTTATAGCAGTTGGTATTAATCCATAAGCTGATTCATATCTACCAACTAAATCCTTAGTATAAACATCTCTATCTAATGCTAAGCCAATAGCTTTTCTTATTTTAGCATTCTTTAATATTCCATTTGATGTTTCACTATCTTGATTAAAGTATAAATAGAATACTCCTGGATCTTCCCCTGTAAGTTCTTGGAACTCACCAGCCTTTGCTTGCTCTGTCCATTTTTCAAGATAATCTGTTTGAGCTCCTGATATATCTAATTCTTGAGCTTCAAATAATTGAGCTTGAGTAGCAAACTCTTTAATATTTGTCATATTAATTGTTTGAAGATGTACATTATCTGCATCCCAATAAGTATCATTTTTTACTAATACCATTGAGTTACCATTATCCCAACTTTCTATCTTAAATGGTCCATTATATACTCTATCTGTAATATTACTAGCGTATTGATCACCTAATTTTTCTATAATATCTAATCTAATTGGGTGGAATACTGTATAAGATACTTTTGATACAAAGTAAGGTACTGGATTCTTTAATGTAAATTCTAAAGTGTATTCGTCAATAGCTTTTACTCCTACAGCATCAGCTGAACCTGAACCTGTATTGTATTCTTCTGCTCCTTCAATATCATAAGCTAAGAAAGAATAAGCAAATCCATTGTCTGGATCTAATATTCTCATAAATGAATCAACATAATTTTGAGCTACTACTGGTTCCCCATCTGACCAATCCATTTTTCTTAAATGGAATGTCCATGTTAATCCATCTTCTGATGTTTCCCAACTTTCTGCACCAGCTGGTACTATCTCATCGCCACTTCCATCATTTTCAATTCTTACTAATCCTTCTTCTACTGCATTAAGAATAGTAGAACTTTGGTTATCTGTAGTATCATTTGCATCTAAAGTAGCTACATTAAAATAAATAGTGTTTAACACTTGTTCACTATCCATTTGTACACTGCTAGATCCTCCATTTCCTGAATCATCATTTCCCTTACTTCCACAACCTGCAAGTAGCATCATGCAGCTTAAGCCCATTGCTAGTAAAGATATAAATTTCTTTTTCATAATTTTCCCCCTTTTTATTATTCGTAACAATAATGTAGTTAATATATTCACCCCTTATTTTCCCAAAACATATATATACTTTAATATAATCTAATAGCATAAATGGTTAAATATATCCATCGTTACATTTTATTACATTTGCTTTATTGATAACATTATATCATTTATTTTATTAAAGTCAATTTATTTATAGGTTATTTTTTAACAATTTACTTAAATTTTATATTTTATTTTTTATTTTTATATATAAGATATAACTGATATGCTTATTATTTTATATTGATTAACTTTAATATTGATTTTCTTATAGGTATGATATAATCTTATAAGATTAGTTTTGGAAGGAGATAAAGCATGACAAGTAAGTTTTATTTACATAAAGGTAAAAATAAAAAAGCAGAACAAGGTAGACCTTGGATATATATTGATGAAATAAATGAATATGATGGAGAATATGAAAATGGTGATATAGTTGAAGTCTATAATCATAAAAATTACTTTCTAGGAAAAGGATATATAAATGACAGAAGTAAAATAACTATCAGAATTATGACCAGAGATATAGATGAAGAAATTGATTATAATTTCTTTAAAAGAAGATTTGAAGCAGCTTATGAATATAGAAAAACAGTTATTGATACTTCATCATGTAGACTTATTTTCGGTGAAGCTGACTTTCTACCTGGCCTTACAGTTGATAAATTTGAAGATTATTATGTAATTCAAATATCAACCTTAGGAATGGATAAGTATAGAGATATAATAGTTAAAGTATTAGTTAATGAATTTAATGCTAAAGGTATTTACGAAAGAAGTGATATTAAGACTAGAGAAATTGAAGGTCTTGAACAAACTAAGGGATTCTTAACTGAACCTTTTGATACTAATATAGAAATAATTGAAAACGGAGTTAAATACATAGTTGATCTAGAAAATGGTCAAAAAACAGGATTCTTCTTAGACCAAAAAGAAAATAGAGCAGCAATGCATAGAATTTGCAAAGATAAAGATGTATTAGATTGCTTCACACATACAGGATCCTTTGCTTTAAATGCAGGAATCGCAGGAGCAAAATCTGTTTTAGGTATTGATGTATCTCAACATGCTATTGATTGTGCTAGAAGAAATGCAGAACTTAATAACCTACAAGATACAGTTAAATTCGAATGTCATAATGCCTTTGATGTTCTTGGAGATTGGTCAAGAGAAGGAAAACAATTCGATGTTGTAATTCTAGACCCACCTGCATTTACTAAATCAAGAAATACAATAAAATCTGCTATTAGAGGATATAAAGAAATAAATCTTAGAGGTTTAAAAATGGTTAAACCAGGTGGTTACTTTGCAACTTGCTCTTGCTCTCACTATATGAGTGAAGAACAATTAAAAAAGACAGTTCAAGAAGCAGCTCATGATGCTAGAAGGACTTTAAGACAAGTAGAAATAAGAACTCAAAGTGCTGACCATCCAATCTTATGGAACTCTGATGAGTCTTACTATCTAAAGTTCTTTATATTCCAAGTTGTTTAAAAAATAGTTGAAATATCATATCTTGGTTCCATCGTAAACTCCAATTCATCCCTCTATGATATTTTAACTATCTCTAAAAAATGGTTGGAATTAAGCAAAGCTTAATTCCTATTTTTTCTTATTCCATAGCTTTGCTCCAAGTCATCGCAAACTTATATATATCCACACCCTCATTAATATTATCCACATTATTTTCCCCTTAATGTTAGTAATCTATTTATATTCTATTCTTTTCAATCCATTTAACAGCAAAATCTACAATATCACGTTGTCTCATAAATCTTACATTTGCATTTCCGATTTTTATCTTTTTAACTTCATAATTTTGCTCAAATTCATTACCTATATCTATAAAATCTTCACCATCAACATATAATGTTGAATAAGTAATCCGCTCACGCTTTCCATCTTTTAATACTGCACAACTATTTTCTTCTATGTGCTTTGATGGATAATTTGCTCTTTCATCTGCAAGATGTATAGATGTATTTTTATCATATCCAGTTCCTAATAATAATACATATCCGTCCAAATCATATAGCTTTGCAACTGGAGAAGTTTCACCAAAAATATCACTTAAACTATGGTTATTTACTAAATAATTTGCATTTTTTCCCCATGCAGCAAAGGATCTTACTGGATGATTACTTCTTATAGTCCCTGGCCATCTTCTAAACATTTCTGCTACAGCTCCCATTGAATTCGTTGGGGTAATTTCTTTATTGTAGGCTGGCCAATTATTCCCAATAATATCCCACCATTCTTTTGGTTCTTCCCAATGAACTCCATAAGATGGATCTAGATTCTTCCATGTCTGTGTTGGCATCATAATTGTTCCATCTTCTCCTACAGACTCTATCAATGCTTCAATTATAATCTGCGGTCCACCACAAATAAATCCAAAACTCTTCATTGAAGTATGCACAATTATATTATGTCCATTTTTAACACCTATTTTTTTTAACGCATTTAATACATCTTGTTTTATTACTATTCTCCTATTGTCCATATACCTTCCCCTATAAATTACTTATTTTAATTCTTCTCATAAATCCCTATAACTAATTAAATAAATCACTTTTCCATATGTTATCACTAAGTTAATCTATTGTAAATAATTGTATATAAAAAGAAATCCAGCCAAAAAGCTGGATTTCAATCAAAAGTTTAAATTTTATTATCTATAGAATTCTTGTGTAGCATAATAGGTATTTCCTATCTTATACACACCTATTCCTATACTACTAAAGTTTGTTGATAATATATTTGCTCTATGTCCTGATGAATTCATCCAGTTGTCCATAAATTTAGTTGCTAGAGCACTATTATCATTCATTCCTTGAATATATGCAATATTTTCTCCCCATGCTCTATAGGACACCCCATCAGCCTTCATTTGAACTGTTATTAGATTTCCTTGTTGGTCTTCATGTGAGAAATATCCATTATCGCCCATATCCTTAGACTTAATTCTAGCATAGTGCTCCATAGTGGTGTTATAACTTAAAGCTGGAAGCCCTGCTGCTGTTCTTTCTTGATTAACTCTTTGGAATATAGCTTGTTCGATTTCAGCTATATAATTACTATCTGAAACTGTAGGCTGATCACTTGGAGTTTCAGATGGTGTATTAGTATCCTGTGATGGTGTATCACTCGGAGTATTAGTATCAGTCGACGGCTTATTGTATGACGGCCTATTGCATGAAGGCTTATTATTTGACGGTCTATATTTTGATACTCCTTCCACTCCACTTTCTACTTCTTCAGCAGAATCATCTGATTCACTATTTGAGCTAACAACATTATCATTATTTAAACTTATATTATCATTATTTAAACTTATATTATCATCGTTAATTACAACTTCATTATTTGCAGCTTCTTTACTTGAATCAACTTCCTTATTAATTACATCATTATCAGTGTCAGCATCATTGCCTTCTACTACGCCTGCTTCATTTAATGCTACTTCTTTATTTTCAGTCTTTACTATATTATCTTTAGGAATTTCTCCATTAGAACTTAGTAAAACACCTCCTGCACCTAATGTAGCCACCAATCCTATTGATGATATTACCATAATTAATTTTGATTTAATCATTTGTAAATCCCCCTTCAGATTTAATGTTTCGTGTCCCACTTATAGTAACATAAGAACTGCATGTCCCAAATATGAGTTAGTTTCTAATTATTGAAAATATTCTAACTATAGTTATTTATTATGTTTTTTCCTCATTTTTTCCAATCAAAATCCACATTATTTTTCTGATAAGATTTTTATAAATCAAAATTTAGTCCTAATTAGCACCATTATCAAAATAAGATGGCTTTATTTTAAATAATAAACCCACCTTATTTTGCCTAATGTATTCAATTTAACCATATTTTTACCATGGTAATACTACCAAATATTTTCTGGTATATTTTCTGGTATATTTTATTGTTCTATTGTAAAATTCCAACTTTCTTTTTGAAATACATATAATTCATTATGTTTATTCTTATATTTATATAAAAAATGAAAGATGGCTAAAATATCTATTAGCCATCTTTTACTGAAATAAATTCTATAATATAGGAGTTTAATTATATATATTTATATAGTATATTATTAGAAGTGTGGAGCTTTTAATAATATATTTAGTTACTTAATTGATATTGATTATCAATCTAATATTATAATATATCTTTTCATATTCATTGTCAACTAAAAATTTCAAATAATTGAAATTTATTATCAACTATCTATATTTAATACTTTTTGTACTCTTTTCTACCTTAGGCACTATATCTATAATATCCTTTTCACAACAGTATTCTAAATCTTTCATTAAATTTAGGCTTTTTAAAATACTAAAATGTCTAGCATCTTTTATATAGTCAATTAGGTTTGTATTATTTTCATAAATATATTTTGCTGTCTTTGCTATATCAGAAAGCTCATGATTATCTTTTTCACATAAAAGACTTATCATGTAGCCTGAACAAATGAAATCATCCATAGAAAATTCTCCATTTGTTCCTGCATTAATAAAGACTACATCCTTATTAAGTTTCTTCAACTCTTCTGTAACTGCTTTAGCATTTATTATAGCTCCTATTAGTATTTCCTTTGCCTTTAAACTTAAATTAATTGCTCTTGTGCCATTTGTGGTACTTAAAATTACAGTTTTTCCTTCAACCTTTTCTAAAGTATATTCTAGAGGTGAATTTGAAAAATCAAAGCCCTCTATTTTTAAGGCCTTTCTTTCTCCACCAAGTAAAACTTCTTTCTCATCTCTTAAAAGTTCTTCTTTCTTATTGAAGGCTTCTTCTACAGTAAGTATAGGAAATACTTCTTTTGCCTTATTTGCTAATGCAGTTATTATTACAGATGTAGCTCTTAACATATCTATAACAACTACTATCTTATCTTCTAAATACTCTTCTTTTATGTTATCAGCAGATATAATTACATCTAATTTCATATAAATTCCCCCAATGTTATAAATTTATATCTATTTAAAATCTTTTCCTTGCCATATATCATTATCTTCTAATGCTTTATCTATAGCATTTAAGACTTCCCACTTCTTCAAACTCCACATTGGACCTATTAATAAATCTCTAGGAGCATCTCCTGTAAGCCTATGAACTACCATATCTTCTGGTATTCTAGCCACTCCCCTACATACTAGGTCTATATATTGCTCTTGAGTTAATAATTTTAGCTCTCCACTTTCGTATTGTTCTACCATCTTAGTTCCCTTCATTAAATGAAGTAAATGAAACTTTATTCCCTTAGCACCTGAATGAGCTATGTAATCAACAGTTTTTAACATATCTTCTTCAGTTTCTCCTGGTAATCCAAAGATAGTGTGAGCAACTACTTCAATATTTCTTTCTAATAATCTTTTTAATGTATTATCAAAAACTTCAAAGTCATATCCCCTATTAAAATTTCTTGCAGTTTCATCATTTATAGTTTGTAATCCAAGTTCCACTATTAAATATGTCTTTTCATTTAATTCAGTTAAGAAATCTAAAACATCATCATCTATGCAATCTGGTCTTGTCGCTATAGATATGGCAACTACATTTTCTTGTTTTAACGCTTCTTCATATTTACTCCTAAGCTCTTCTACTGGAGCATAAGTATTTGTATAAGCTTGGAAATAAGCGATTAGCTTTCCATTCTTCCACTTTTTCTCCATCATATCTTTTCTATCTTCAAATTGCTTAGTTATTGATAAGATTCTACTACCTGCAAAGTCCCCTGATCCTCTTGCACTACAAAAAGTACAGCCTCCCTTAGCAACTTTTCCATCCCTATTTGGACAAGTAAAACCTCCATCTAAAGATATTTTATACACCTTCTCATTAAACTTATTTCTAAGATAATAATTCAAACTATGATATCTTTTATCATTCCATCTTTTCATAAATTCCTCCAAAAAATAAAAGTACCACTTTCTTTTATTTAAGTTGTACTTTTATTCTACTACAATATTTTTATATGTTAAGAGTTTTCTATATTTTTTTAATTTCTTCTTTTTCTATATCTATGTTATACTCTCCAAGAATTTCATTATCTAAATCTTTTATTCCATCTTTAGCTGAAACATTAATTTTCAATTCATCCTTTTCAAACTCAAGTAATTCTATATTATATTTATTATCGGAAAACATTTCATCAAAGTTTAAGGATACTAAGTCACCAGTTGCACTATTATAAACCTTCATTCTTTTAACATCACTTGAATTCATATATTCAACAATTAAATATCTTTCTTCTTGAGTAAAAACTAAATTATCTAATTTAACTTCATTAAGCATATCTAAAGGAATAACCTTCTTTGCTATTGGTTTATCTGTTAATTCTTCTAATCCAGTTTCAACATTTCCTCCTTGTTGTTGAGTATTTCCTTCATTTTCGCCTTGTGTTGCTGGCCCTTGAGTCTCTTTACTTTCTTCTATAAAGGCAATAGATATGAAAGCTCTATTATCACTAGTAGTTGATATTGCTATCTTCTTTCCCTTATATCCTAAAGAAACTGGTCCAAAGTTCTCTGCTGGCACCTTTTCCTTATATAACATAAGCCCATTTTCCTTTAAGTAAACATCTTTTGGAATATTATTTAAAGAAATAATTAAATCACTTTTTCCTCCATCTTCATTAATCATCCTTAAAGATTTATTTCTAACAAAAACTTGCTTCAAATTCGTTGCTTTTATTTCATCTATTTTATATTCATCACCTTCTTTTATAACCTTAATTGCATAGTTATCTAAATCACACTTAGGTTCTGATGATGAATTTCTTATAACATTAAAAGTTATAAATGCTGACTTTGAAGATTCTATTAAATTATCAGGAGCATAGGCTATAATTCGTGAGGTTCCTGTTGATATTTCTTTATTATTACTTATTAAATCTTCTGTACATAACTTATTTGCTTCTTCAATATTATTATTTTTAATTAGTTCTAAATATTTATCCGCAACTTCATAGGATTTTTTAGGATTAAATATCTCTATATCTTCTGACTTATCCATCGACTTTGTGCATGCTGAAAATAGCATTAGAATAAATAATAATAGTGAAGTTAATGATAAAATCTTTTTCTTCAATTTCATTCCTCCTTAAAGCTTCCTTAAGGTTATTTTTCCTAAGATTAGATAGCTTATTCATTTTTAAGAATAAAACACTAATAACTTATATATATTGTTAGTAGAGATGAATTAGGGGGATTTTAAAATGAAGGATGAACTTTCAAAGATTTTTCAAATAGCTGTAGTTTTTATAGGAACTATAGTAGGTGCAGGACTAGCTTCTGGACAAGAAATTAAAGAGTTTTTTACATCATATGGTATAGTTAGCTTTTTAGGAATTATAGTTTGTGGAATCTTCTATATTGCCTTAGGCTCAATAGTTTCCAAAATAAGTATTAAGTATAAGCTAAACTCCTATGGAGACGTTATAAATGTTGTTAGTCCAAATCTTCTTGGTAAAATTACAGGAGTCATAACTACACTTTATTTAATTTCAAGTGCTTCTATAATTTTAGCTGGTAGTGGAGCTTTAATTAATCAATTTTTTGGAATACCTAAAATTGCAGGATCTTTGATTATGATAGGGCTAGCTATCTTCTTTTTGCTAAGAGATACAGATGGGTTAATAGAGGTAAATTCCTTTATAGTTCCAACCTTAGTTGTAACTATAACAACTATTACCATTTTATATTTTATGTTTTGTAAAGATTTAGTTTCTTTTGAGCAAATGACTAAATTCCAACCTCAAAAAACAGGAATAGCTCTATCTACAATCCTATATGCTGGATATAATACACTTTGCTGCTTAGGAGTTTTAGTTCCTTTAAGCAATCAAATAAGAAAACCTAAAACTATGTTCTATGGTATTGTTGTAGGGTCAATAGGATTAGTTGCCTTAATCTTTGCTATTAATTTCTTACTAATGATAAACCAACCATATATACATAAGTATGAAATACCATTACTATTAATAGCTCAACCTTTCGGTAATATAATTCAAGCTCTATTATTAGTAGTAATCTGGCTTGAAATGTTCTCTACTGAAGTTTCAGATGTGTATTCAATAAGCAAAACCTTAGATAATACCTTTCATATAGATTTTAAAAAGGGAATATTTATAGTTATTTTAATTGCATTACCTATATCTAGAATAGGATTTTCGAATCTTATAGGTGCCTTATATCCATTGTTTGGGCTACTTAGTTTAGCATTTATAAGCCAAACAGTATATTTTTATTTAAAACATAGAAAAGAATTACAGTAAATATGTTATATTAGTTGCTCCGTCGCAAGCTCCAAGTCGCCCTAACATAACATATTTACTTCTACAAATTAAGGTAATAATTCCTCATTCTTCGGAATTATGAATTTTTATGCCCTCACTTGGCTTTTATTTAGAAACTCAAAGCTTTAGTTTTTGAGTTTCTAAATTCAGCTATATGATAATCTAATATAAAAAATTTTATGCCATATCATCGAAATAATTAAACCTTGGAACTGTCTTATCATAATAGTTATCAAAGGATCTTGGAGGTATGAATATCCTTTCTACTGATCTTACACTTCCTCTAAGTTCAGCAATTCTAGTTACCCCAACATAAACATCGGATATTTTATACCAGGTTGCATAATCTACTATCCCTGTTTGTGGCAAGTTAAATACTTGTTGGAATACCTTAACTGCCTCGGCTGTATTTTCTCCAAACACTCCATCTTGTGATACCTTTGGAATTAATGGATAGTTCTGAGATATTCTATTTAGATATTCTTGTATTGATTGAACTTCTGGTCCAGTAGAACCTACTATTAAATCATATCCTGGAAATGATTTAGGAATGCCCTTAACTTGTTCTGCAGTTACTAATTCTATATCATTACCGTAAAAGCTAGTTAATATTTCATACGGAGTCTTGCCTTGATCTCCTAAATACTTACTTCCCCATTGAGTCATCCACCCTGGACAAGTTACATTTTTGCCATCACAATACTGTGCTAATAATGGTTGTTTTCTTCCTATTCTTCTTATATAAGTTGAAAATATATCATCTACTACTGCACTTATACTTTCAAATGTATTTCTTCCATAAGTAAAAGCATGATCATAAGCCGTTGAATTAGTTATATCAAAATTCTTTCCCTTTCCTCTATACCACTCTGTGTATATTCTATTTAATGTAAAAGAAATTATAGCATATACATTTGATCTTATAGTATTTTCTGACCAAGTTGAATAAATTTCACAAGATGCTACGTTTTTTATATACTCTTTATAAAGCACCTTATAATTTGGTGCTGATGTATTGTTAGGCCCTCCTGCATGTACTACTATAAATTCTGGTACAACAGGCTTTGGTAAAACTACTCCACTTGTTGGTGGTGGTAGTGGCTTCTCCTCTTCTTCTGGAATTTTCTCTGGATAATTTCCATTTAATGTATTAGGTCCAATATTTATTATTTCATTTATATTCCCATCTTGTTGATTTTCTGATGTATTTGGTGGTATATTTATATTTTCCATTCTAGTTAATATTCCTGAAGATTCTATAAGATTGCACTGTTGTATCGCTAATTCATCCGGAAAAACTTGGCACCTATTTATTAAAATACTTTGAAATCCATCTCTTTCAACTCTTATATCATACATACTATAAGGAACTTGTCCTGTAGGCTGTTCTGAATATTCTAATGGTGGCGCTTCTAACTCAATAATTTGAGATTCTCCCATAGAATTGGTAGATAGTGTTATTACTTGCGTATCCGGACCACCTGCTGACGGCCTTATAGTTATTTTCGTATTGTCAACAGGTATATAAGTTTCATTAACAAAACATTGAACCTTTAATCTGCCTTGAGCCATATATTACTCCTTAATTATTTCTCTTCTAATTAATATATGTGTTATCTATGATTTTGTTCTTTTATTTTTGTTATAAATCTTTAGGTCTTCTTATAAATAACCCTCCTACGCTATATTCATCATACCCTCTAGTCTTCTCAACTCCTCCTAATAAGTTTTCTCTTAATGCATCAAATACTCCCTTAATATTTAAAATTCCATATCCCCACTGTTCATTAGGATAAATATCCCCAGCTCTCATAGTTGTTCCCCTTATAAAATAGCTTCTAACTTCTGTAGCATATAAATTAGCATCGTTTCCATCTATAATTCCCCACTGAAATAAAAGAGCACAACACCCTGCTGTAACTGCTGTTGCCACCGAAGAACCGCTTATAGTTTTAGTTCCACCTCCTGGAGTAGTTACCATGGCATTGATACCCCCTGCTGCTAAATCAGGTTTTATTCTGCCATCTCTAGTAAATCCTCTTCCTGATTGTCCAACAGTTGCATTATTATTTTGATCATAAAAAGCTGCCACAACAGCTCTTTTGGATGTCCCAGGCATAGTTAATGTAATATATGGACTAGGACTTAAAAACTTAGTATCTGCATCTAAAAGACTTCTTTGTGGTAGCCAGCTCCAATACCTTCCATCAACTATATAATCTCCATATAATCTAAACTGCCAAATACCTTCTCTTAATCCCCTTGCTTCAATGCTTATTACTTCTAAACCTGTAACTGGATCTGGATATAAATAAGAAATCCTCATCTTAGTTCCTTCATAAATAAACCCTACATTTTCTACTCTATTTAATTTTGCTGGTATTTTTTCTACAACTTCTCCTGATGGGGATACTATTCCAAGGGATACCCTATCTGGTTCTTGTACATATATTTGAAAATTTAAATCTTTTTGACCTTTACCAATTCTAATTTCTATATTCCTAATTTCTCCGGCCTTTTCAAATCTCCCTTCTGTATGAGTATCAGTATCCCCTTCATTTCCTGTTCCAGTTACACAAACAACTCCAACTTGATTGCTTACAGTATCTATAGATGTTTCAACTTCATTTGTTCCATCATGAGCTCCAATATTAGTTCCTAATGGAATACAAATCACCATTGGCCTTTTAATATCACTTGCTAATCTTGATAAATATATAATTCCTAATATAACTTCTACACTTGTATATCTTCCTACTCCCATTGTACTAACTCCAGCTTGCTTTTGTACTATCTCTGGTGCTTCTTTTAACTTTACAATAGCAAAATCACAATTAGGTGCTGCTCCTATAACATCCGGATTATACCCTCTAGCTCCTACTAAGCTTGCGACAGAAGTTCCATGCCCTATATCATCTTTACTATTTACTACTGAATATGGATCCCCTCCACTTTTGCTTGCCTGAATAGCTCTATTTATATCTTCAGCCTTATACTCTACTCCAAATCTCATACCATATATATCCTGACTATCTTTTAAATTTTGATCCCATATCCTTAAAATTCTTGTAGTATCATCTTCATTCATAAATTCTTTATTTAAATAATCTATTCCTGTATCTATAATACCTACAACAACTCCTCGTCCATTTAATTGAAGTAATGGGTTGTTATGAAATAAAGTAGCTCCACTAGCTTCAACTGGAGATATTTGTTCCAATGTATAAATTGCTGGAACTTCTATAGAAGCTATATCTTTTATATATGGTTCTATTTCAGAAACTCTATTGAAAGGTATATATACAACTGCATAATTATTATCTATCACAACAACTGAAGCTCCGGGAATATCATTTATTTTCTTTAAATCATCTAAAGAATTATACTCAACAAAGAATCCTACAACCTCTCCATTAGTATCTTGCCGAGCTCTACTAATAAAATTATCAAAGTTAGGTTTCCTACTATTTATTTTATATGGCTGAAATTCATTTCTTAATGTATTATAACTTTTAAAGTCTTTTATCATTTCATATTCACCTTTCCTAGACCTCATAGTAACACCTATATTCTCAATTATTTTTCCAATAGCAGAATATAAACAAACCTCACCATATCCCCAGCTTGGATCTGGATATGTTATATCTGTTCTGCTTCTCTTTGCAGAAACTACTAGATAATATTTAAGCCTTTCACCAAAAAGATAGGGATCATTTCTTCTTAATATTCCCCACTCCATCATTAAAGCTGCTATTCCAGCTACATGAGGTGTTGCCATAGATGTACCACTTTTAGAATCAAAGCTTCTATTAGGAATAGTTGACATTATTTTTTCACCTGGTGCCACTAAATCTGGACGAATAGGTTGATATATAGTCTTCCTTCCTCTTCCGCTAAAAGAAGATATAGTATTAGTTAAATAATTATAGCTTCCAACTGCAATAATATTAGTAACTGTTGCTGGTATCCCTAAAGTATTCAAAACTGTCGGTTGTAAAAATTTGGTATTGACATTAAGACCCTCAGATATAGGTAACCACATATCATATACTCCACTATAATTATTTAACAAGTTTATTGTTATTTCCCATTGACCTGATGAAATATATTGTCTGTTTGTTAATATAGCAATAGTTATTTCTCCTATTATATCAAAGGGTTTTGGCCCTGAATAATAAATTTGGTATCTATCTAGACCTATTATTCCTTCATAATACCCTTCCCTTACAACTACCTCTCCACTAATAACTGCTGTAGGACTTTTAATTCTAATAGAAATATCTGATAATACTGGTTTATATAAATTAAATAAAATTCCAGCCTCATCTCCAGCTACATTTATAGCTATCCTATTTTCTCTCTCTAAATTTCCACCAATATGATGTGCTGCATCACCCTCATTACCTGCTGCGATTACTATAGTAATTCTCTCTAAGGTTGATATTGTTGATATATATTGTTCTAAAAGGCTCGTTCCATTATGTGCTCCATCATTAGTACTCATACTAATATTAACTACTAAAGGTTTATTTAATTCTTTTCCTGCATCTATCAAGAACTTTAAGCCCTTCATAATATTGCTGCTTAATGCAAAATTACCCCTAGTAGACTTAACCATAGCAATTGAACTTTTAGGTGCAACGCCATAATACTTTGGATTTATTGGACCTCCAGCACAGGCTATTCCTACTACATGAGTTCCATGCTCAACAGTATCATAAGATGGTACTATAGAATATGGATCAGAATTTTTTAGTGCATTATCTATATCATCTCTATTGTATATATTACCTCCAGTACTTAAATCATATATATAATCTATTCTTGTAGTTCCATCTTCATTTCTAAAAGCTGGATGAGTATAATCTATTCCAGTATCTATAAACCCAACTAAAACTCCTTCTCCTTGTATTCCATAAGTATCTCTAGCTGTATTTACACAAGCTGCCCTATTGCTTATAGAGTCAGTAGTAAATAATTGCTTAGGTAATTCTATATATTGTATAGATGAACTATTAGCAAGATTTACTATATTTTCAACAGAAATTGTAACTATTCCAAAGCCATATCCTAGATCTTCATATTTTCCATCAAGACTTTCTACTAACCTTCTCACATTTTCTGGTGTATCTGCTGATATAATCGTTACCTCTATTATATTTCCAACTTGATTATTAATTGCAAAATTAACACCTAACTTACTTAATAGCCCTTTAGGCATATTTTGTATTAGACCTAATGTTGAATTTATCTTGCTTGAGCTTAAATTTTCTATATATATCACCTCTTTTAATTCATTTATACCAATATATGTTATTAAAAAATAAAGTGAGATATTTCTCAAAAAAATAAGAGATATACTATTTGCTAAAATAATATATCTCTTATAATCTTATAATCTTATTTCTAATCTTTCTAACTTAGCTACTACAGAAATTTCATTTAAGTTCATAGTTTCAGTTAAAAGACTTCCACCATTACTTACTAATAAAGCCTTTGAGTTGCCTAATAACTTTATTTGCCTTATTGCTCTTTTCCCTTTATAATCAACTAAGAAAATTCCATTATTACTTGGCTCTTTTGCTAAACTTGAAAAAGCTAAGTCTCCTTTTAATATTCTGAATCCAGACATTTCATCATCTTGAATTTCTAAATATAAAACCTTATCTTGAGAAAATCCTTCTACCTTATTTGAATGAATAGGTAGCTCTTTAAAACCTTTATTATTTCTCAAAGTATAATCAAATATAGGAACATTCTTTAATACTGATGAAAAGGCACTAGTCCAAACTTCCTCTTCATTAGCCTTATTATTTCTATGAAAATTGTCTTTAGCCTCCTTAATAGATTTTTTCTCCTCTAATAAAGCCTCATCTGTTACTACCATGCTAACATCATTAAAATCAGACTTTAATATTTTGGATACCTTATCTATAAAAGACTCTTGAGCTATTCTTCTTCCCATCTCAACTTCGTTAATGAACTTTTCTGCAACTCCTAATTTCTTTGCTAAAGCCTTTTGACTCATTCCACTTTGAAGCCTAGCTTCCTTTATCTTCTCGCCAACTCTACTCACTTAAGCTCTTCCCTTCTGACTTTTTAAATACCATTCCCTTTCTTCAATTAAATGTTCTACTAAATAGCTAATCTTCCACTTAATTGAATTTGGTGTCACTGCCGCAAAAATTCCACCCTTAAACCTTTGTCTAATACTACTTATAGCTTCTTTAATTTCTTCATCCGAAAAATCATTAAATAAAATAACTGTTTCATTTGGTAAATTAGCATTAACAGTTTCGAACCTTAATCCATCTAATATATTTGAAATAGTCATTTCTGCCATTTCTGCTGAAATCTCTATTACCTTAAACCCATCTTCTTTTAAAGTATTCAATTCTTCTTCTGGCAAACAATATGCTAATATACATTTATTATTACTAAGCATAAACCTCTCTCTTCCCCCTATCTACTATCTTCCTACTTTTTCAGGCTCATCGTATGTTTCGCCAAAAGTATCCACAGTAACTTTAACCATCTTTTGATCTTCAAAAGGCTTATCATTATAATCTCTCTTAGATTTTACTATAGCATCAGCTACTTCCATTCCTTCAATAACTTTACCAAAGGCAGCATATTGATTATCTAAATGTGGTGCATCTTCTACCATTACGAAGAATTGGCTTCCTGCTGAATCATGAACCATAGTTCTAGCCATAGAAAGAACTCCTCTTGTATGTTTTAAATCATTTTTAAAACCATTTCTAGAAAACTCTCCTTTTATGCTATATCCTGGGCCACCCATTCCATTTCCATCTGGGCATCCGCCTTGAATCATAAAGCCAGGTATTACTCTGTGGAATATAACTCCATCATAAAATCCTTTATTAATTAAACTTACAAAATTTTTCACTGTATTTGGAGCTACTTCTGGATACAATTCAGCCTTAATAACTCCTCCATTTTCCATATTTATAGTTACTATTGGGTTTTTCATATTAAATCTCCTTCCAATCTAAATTCTTTCTTATTATTAACAAGTTTGCACTTATAAATCCTTATAAAACAAATCCTTTAACTAAGAAAGTTATTTATCTCTTATAGTAATTATATATTATTTGGTAACAAAAACAACAGATAATTACAGTTACAAAGTCTAATACATATAAAATTAATAGTTTTACTTAAGCACTGAAGAATTAAAGCTATAAATAGTCATTAACCGGGTTAACTTTTTATGCTTTACTGTATATTAAAGAAAAAAACTCCCTTAGGAGTTTTAAATCAAATATTTTTATTATTTTACATCAATATAATCTTGTTAATATTTAAATGTAGTTCCTAGTACCACTCTTGAATAATCAGTATAATTTGATAAATTTTTAACATTAACTTGTTCAAAAATTAAGCTTCTTCCAAAGCTATTTATTAAATCACCTAATAAAACATTTAAAAATGTTGTTGGAATTCTTTTAAATCCTTCAAAGTCTAAAGATACCCCAACATTTAAATTATTTCTAATCATTTCTCTTAATAATATAGCATCCTCTATAGTTATATCTTCTCCTAATATATCTCTTACCTTAATTTCCATAAAATCTCCCCCTAGAATTTATTTAAATTTTCTGAATATTCTCTTTACTACAATATATCAACTTCTTCGTATTTTGTCAACATTTTAACAAATATTTTTTTAAAGCTTATAAAATTTTTCAATCTTATAAGCTTTTATTCTATCCTTTTAATAATCTATAACTTAAGTCTATAATTTCATCTTTATTAGATGAATTAATTATTTCAATCTTTCCTTCATTAAGTGAATCTGTTCGCAAATTCTTTTCATTTAATCTTCTTCTAAGTTCCTTAGCTGTTCCTAAGCCACCATCTATAATTTCTATATCTTTTCCAACTATATTAACTAAAGTTCCTTTTATAAACGGATAATGTGTACACCCCAAAACTATAGATGCTATCTCACCCTTTTTATATGTATTTATTTTATCTAAAAGATATCCTTCTACCTCTTTACCTTCAAACTTTCCTGCTTCTATAAACTCCATAAGTCCTGGACATGGAACTGGAATTATTGAAGCTCTATCCTTGTATTTTTCCATTAATCTTTTGAATTTTGTTTCCTTTAATGTCATAGCAGTAGCCATAATTAATATATCACCTTTATTATTAAGTTCTACTGCTGGCTTTAAAGCTGGCTCTATTCCTACTAAAGGCAAATTGGGATACAACTTTCTTAAATCTGCAACAGCTGCACTAGTTGCAGTATTACATGCTATGGCTATTCCCTTAACTCCCTTACTTAATAGAATTTCTACTGCCTTAAATGTTAATTCTCTTACCTCTTCCACACTTTTCATTCCATATGGTGCATTTTTAGAGTCCCCAAAATATATATAATCCTCATTAGGCATTATTTTTATTGCTTCTTTTAATACACTTAATCCACCTACTCCTGAATCAAAAAAACCTATTGGCCTATTCTTATTGTCCAATCGTATCACTCCATTTTCTTTAATTCTATCTATTATTTTATACCTTTATTAATCATAAATCCATAGATTTATTATCAGTAGTACAAGTTCTAATTTACATGATATAATTAAATATGTAATTTTACCCAATAAATTCTAATGGAGGTTTTTATGAAAAACAAATTACCCTTTTATAAATTAACAACATATGTATCTATAGTTACAGCTGGAATAATAATATATTTAACATTTAAAATAGGGCCTTCTATAGGTGGTAGAGCCTATCAAATAGGAATTGCATTATTTATCTTATTTGTTATAATATCTTCTAACTTTTTTGATAAAACTAAAAAAATTGAAGAAATTCAATACTTAATTAAAGCTTGGCCAGAAGCTTATGATAATAAATTTGACTTTGATAAAATTCATAAATTTTATGAGGAATATGGACCTACTAAACTAAAAGAAAAAGACTTTTATAATATAGATGATCAAACTGCTTATGATATAAATGTAGATGATTTATTAAAGGAGATAAGCATATGTTCATCTACCCCTGGAGAACAAATGCTATATTATCTTTTGAGAACTCCTAAATTAAATTCAAAGGAACTTGAAAAAAGAAATAAAATCATAGAAAAATTACTTGAAGATAGCAACTTAAGAGGAAAGATTCAACAAAGCCTATCTAATCTTGGAAGACAAAGAAAAGGTGAAATTTTCGATTTATTTAATACAACTACAATTATCAAGAAGTGGAAGGTAATAATATTTAATCTTATAGCTCTTTCTTCATTAATACTGTTAATTTTTTTCTTATTTATTGGATCTAATTATTTTCTAAGATTTATAGGGATTTTTGTTATTTATATGTTTATTTCAATGAGAGCTTCAGCAGAAGTTGAAAATGAACTTTCTTCACTTAACTATTTAGGAAACCTTATAAGAGCTGCTAAAGAAATATCTAAAATTGAAGATGAAGCATTGAAAGAATATATTGAAGAAATAAATAAAAGGGTTATACCTGTTTCTAAAATAGATAATAAAACTAAATATATTTATAATTCTAGTGAATTAGACATATTTACAGAAACCCTAAATGGATTCTTCTTAACAAAAATTCGTTCTTATTATTCAATTATCAATATTGTTAAAAGCAATAAACAAAACCTAATAGAATTATATGCATTAGTAGGAAAACTAGAAGCTTATATATCAGTTGCTTCATATAGATGTAGGGTATCTAATTATTGTATTCCTAAATTTTTAAATAATAATGATAAAACATTAATAGTTAAAAATGCTGTTCATCCATTATTAGAAGATGGGGTTCCTAATAGCATTACCTTAAAAAATAAAGGTGTAATATTAACCGGGTCAAATATGGCTGGTAAATCTACTTTTATGAGAACATTAGCTACAAACATATTATTATCTCAATCAATTTCCATGAGCCTTTGTGATGAATATTCTGGTTCCTTCTTTAGAATTATATCTTCATTAAGTTTATCTGATGATGTTTTATCTGGTACTAGCTATTATTTAGAAGAATGTAATTCTGTTCTTAGAATATTAAATTCTCTAGATGATGAAATTCCTGCTTTTTGTATAATAGATGAAATATTTAAAGGAACTAATCCAATAGAGAGAATAGCAGCATCTAAAGAAATATTAAAATATATTATGAATAAAAATGCTATTTCAATTGTTGCAACTCACGACTTAGAATTAGCTGAAAGCTGTGACGATAAATATTTAAGATATTATTTCTGTGAAGATATAGATGAAAATGAAGGCTTAACCTTTGATTTTAAATTAAAACCAGGAATCTGCAATACAGGAAATGCATTAAAACTATTAAATTTTTTAGGCTATCCTAAAGAAATAATAATAAACTCACAAAAACATATTGAAAAATAGTTATTATTATTTTTCAATTCATAAATTTTATTATTGACAGTGTAACTTCTATATAATAGAATTTCTTTATAAATTATTTAATTTTACGAATGTTATGATGTCTATACCACCCAATCATTCGAATAAATACAGAAAGGAAGTGACTTTTCCTTGTTATTTTTCGGCAAGGAAAAATTTTATGAAAGATTTAATTTACACAATTCCCAAATCAAAACATAATAAAGAAGACCTATTTAAAATCTTTAAAGAACATCCTGAAATAAAGTTCGTATCTATCGTTGGAATAGATTTATCTGGTAATGATACTGATGAGAAAATACCAGCTAAACTTTTCTTAAATGATATAGATTCATTTTTAAACGGAGTTGCTATCCAAACAGATGGTTCTTCGGTTGTACTTCCTGGAATCGCAACTTTAAATGACGCAAAAGTAGATATGGTAGCAGACATTAATGCAAATTGGTTTGTTGACTATAATTACGATCATATTGACTATTCTACTAACAAGCCTGTTGGTACTCTTAGAATCCCTTCATTTTTAATTCATAATAATAAGCCTGTTTGTTCAAGAAATATTTTAAATTCAGCAATAAATACCTTTAAATCAAACCTTTTAGATATATTCAAAAATAAGCCTGAAACATTAAAACCTTTCGGTATTTCATTTGATGATATTGATGAAATAATTATTACATCTGCAACAGAATTAGAATTTTGGGTTAAAACTCCAAATGAACAAGCTCATATTGAAGAATTATCTACTTCACAAGTTCTACAAGAACAATATTGGACAAGAACTAAAGGTGCTGTAAGAACTGCTCTTGAGGAAACTCTATTACTTATGGAAGAATACGGGTTTGAACCAGAAATGGGTCACAAAGAAGTTGGAGGAGTTAAATCTAAGTTAGATAGTAATGGTCAATTTAATCATATTATGGAACAACTTGAAATTGACTGGAAATATTCAGATGCAGTTCAAGCTGCTGATAACGAAATTTTTGTAAAAATTCTAACTCAAGAAACTTTTAGAAGACATGGTTTAGATGTTACATTTAAAGCAAAACCTATCGATGATGTTGCCGGATCAGGAATGCACGTTCATTTAGGTGTTAGCCTAAAACTAAAGGATAAGAAGAGAATAAACTTATTCCATGCTACAAAGGAAGATTTCCTAAGCACTATCGGTTATGGAGCTATAATGGGTATCTTAAAGAACTATGAAGTAATGAATCCATTTATTTCTTCAACTAACGGAGCCTTCAAGAGATTAAAGCCAGGATTTGAAGCACCAATATGTGTTGTTACTTCATTAGGTGTATCTCCTGATAATCCATCTAGAAACAGAACTATACTAATAGGATTAATAAGAGATTTAGCAAATCCTCTTGCAACTAGATTTGAGCTTAGATCTCCAAACCCACATAGTAATATATATCTAACTCTTGCAGTTTCTTATATGTCTATGCTTGATGGAATTCTTTATGCTCTTGAAAATAATAAAACTGAAGAAGAGCTTCTAGCAGAACTTTCTAAAAAGCCAGGAGAAGATGCAGCTTACTTAGAAAAAGAAAGAGCTTACAGAAGTGAAGAAGATGTATTTGAATTCTATACTGAGGAAGAAAGAGATACATACTTCGGAAAAGCTCCTGCGACAGTTTATGAAAACTTAATTCAATTAGATAAATACACTGATAAGTTAGAAGTATTAAAGAGAAATGATGTTCTTGGTGATAAGCTAATAAATAGCTTTAAACTTGCAATAATCCAAAGATGGACAACTGATATTATCCATAGAACTATTGTAAATCACGCAAATGAAGTTAGAAGCTTTAAAAAGTTACATTCTCATAACGCATTAGATTTAGATATATCTAACTGGATGACAATAAATAATTTAAGACATTATATAATGAAGGATACTTATACTGACAAGAGCTTATTTACACGTATTAAGGATGCCATTGCAGTTGAAGACTACTCTTTAGCATCTAATCTTCTTCTTGAATTAGAGGATAGCATGAAAAAGCTAAGAGATCTTTATTCTGATTACACTAAGAATTTATTAGACATTTAATAAAATTTAGAGTTTTACCCAGCAATAATTGCTGGGTTTTTCTATTTATAACTAATATAATATGGAATTTTATGTATATATAACTTATAATTGTATTATAAACAATTATTGATTATATTCTTTGAGAGGTATTATATGAAATTAATTTTTATAAGACATGGACAAACAGATTGGAATGTGCAAGGTAAAATACAAGGAAGCTATGATAGTGAACTTAATTCTACAGGAATAAATCAAGCGATGAAGTTAAGTGAAAAATTATTAAGCCTCAATTATAAATTCTCAAAAATTTACTCAAGTCCACAAAAAAGAGCGCTTAAGACTGCTGAAATTTTAAGTAAATCAAGCAATGTAGACTATGTCTTAATGAAAGATTTACAAGAAATGAATATGGGTAAATGGGAAGGACTATCATGGAAAGAGGTAGAAGAAAAATATCCAGCTGAGTATAAAAAATGGTATTTAAATAGAAGGTATACTAAAACTCCTGATGGAGAATCCTATGAAGATATGCTTGAAAGAGTTTTAAAATCTATAGATAAAATTATAAATGAAAATACTGATGATGTTGTAATTGTAAGTCATAGTGCTGTAATAATGTGTTTACAATGTTATGTGACTAATACTCCATTTAATGAGATGCTTAAGTTTAAAACTAAGAATGCTAATATTACAGAAATAGATAGTAGTTTATTTAATATACGTAATTAATTTTATTAAAAGGATGAATGGGGATATATATGAAGAATATTAAAGAAGGTTTTTTTGATATCTGGTATTATGATGGATTATCAGATACAAATTTAAAAGACATTATTATAGAATATAAAAAATCTTATAAGTTTTTTGAGGATTTTTTTCATAGAAAAATTGATTTCGAATTAAAATTATTTGTATATGAAAAACCAGAGGATGTAGGAATTGCTTATGGAGACAACGAACCATGTAATGGATTTGCTAGAAATCCTAATGAACTACATTTTGTTTACAATAAAAAAATTAAATGTACTGGAAACCATGAGCTTGCTCATATATTGTCTTATTTATATATGGGAAAACCTGAATCAACCTTTATAAGAGAAGGATTTGCAGAATTTACAGAAGACTATTGGGCAAATATGATTGATGGAGAACTTGTACGCAAATCTCATTATGAATGGGCAAAATTATATTTTGAATCAAATAAAGAATTTGATATAAAAGATATATTATTTAATTCCGAAAGATTTTATAAAGAAGTAGATAAAGATGGCTGCTTCTATACTTATCCTTTAGCAGGAGCATTTACAAAATTTTTAGTAGATAAATATGGTGAATCAAGATATTTAGAATTTTATAAAGATGGAAGCACAGAAAAATTCACTTTGTTATATGGCAATTATGAAAAGTTATTAACTGAATTTGAAAATTTTATAGTTAAAGCAAAATAAAGGCTCAGTTTAATCTGAGCCCTTATTTATATCCAAGCTGGAATATGTATTTTATCACTATTTATTAGTGTTATGTTGTCTTCAATTATTCTTTTTTTACTAATTATATTTTTTCTTTTTATTGAATTTTGATTAATAAAATCTTCTGCTTCCTTTAAGCTATTTGCTTTAAATATAAATGTCCAACCATTCTTATCATATTTTCCTGTGCAAATCATATATTTATTATTATCATAATCTCTATGTTGTCTATCTACTATTAAACTCTTAAATTCACCAATTGTTTTATAATTCAATTTTACAAAAATATCATTATTCATTATGACCCCTCCAACCAAACATAAGTTCTATAATCATATTAACCGAACACACGTTCAAAGTCAATACTTTTGCTAAATTTTATTTGCATAATCAGCTCTAATAATAATTTATTGTAACTTACCCATTTATTATAAAATAGTGCTATAGTAATATTACGTTTATTCATAATTGTTGGATGGTGTTTATTATGTTTACTAATTTTATAAATAATAAAAAATATAAAGATACTCTTTTAGAGTTAATCTATTTAATATCTATTAATGCTCTCATATTTAAATTTACTAATTATTCTTCAAAGCTTATATTAATTATAGATTTTTTTATAATTCTCTTATCAATTTATGATTATTTTTATAATGCAGAAAGTGAGAATAAGATTAATAAATATATGGCTAATAATAAATCAAAGTATTTGGTTCTATATGCCCTAGCTTTCAATCTTATTGTAAATAACTTTAAATTTAAGGGTAATTACTATATGTATATAATGCCCTTAATATATCTATTTTCTTTATTCATATTGTTATATTTATTTAGAATAAACATATTTAAATTTAACTATAAAACCTCCATAAAATGGATAATAATAACATTACTTGTATACTTTTCAATAAAGACAACCTTAATAAAAACAAATTACTATAATAATATTATTGATTTTACTATAGTTGTATTAGTAGGCCTGATATGGAACTTCGGCTTAGAAGAAATTGTTTTTAGAGGACTTTCTTTTTCTACTTTAAAATATTATAAATTAAGCGATGTTCAATCTAATATTCTTCAATCAATTATATTTATGCTAGCTCATTACGGCACTTATAACTTAAGAGCTTCATTATTAACATCATTAATTGGCTATCTTTTAGGAAAATTATATACTTGTTCCAAATCTTTAACCCCATCCATAATACTTCATGGTCTATATAACTATTTTTATTAATTTTTAATATTTAATTAGCAAAGAGGAATTTAGATCCCTATCTAAATTCCTCTTTTTATTTTCATTCTATTCTGTTATATCAAATACTTCTAAATCCTTCTCTTCTATTCCTTGAACCTTAACTTCTGCTATTGCCTTTAATGTATCTAATGCAGTTATTACGCCGATATTTCTTTCTACTGCTGCTCTTCTTATTATAAATCCATCCCTATTAGAGTCATTCCCCTTAGTTGGAGTATTAACTACTAAATCAACTTCTTTATTCTTTATTACATCTAATATATTTGGCTTTTCTTCATGTAACTTTCTTACTACTTCAACTTCAATATCAGCTTTCCTTAAAAGATCTGCAGTCCCTTCAGTTGCTATAAACTTATATCCCACTAATGATAACATCTTAGCTATTGGTAAGAATTCTTCCTTATCATGATTCTTTATAGTTGCCAATATCTTGCCTTTCTTATTTGAAGGATACATACTTCCCCCTACAAATCCTTTGTATAATGCTTCTTTAATATTTCTTCCTACTCCTAGAACTTCTCCTGTAGATTTCATTTCTGGTCCTAAAGATACTTCAACCTTTGGAAGTTTTTGTGTTGAGAATACTGGAACTTTAACAGATACTAAATCTGGTTCCTTATATATATCTACTCCATATCCTAAATCCTTTAATTTATGCCCAAGCATTACTTTTGTAGCTAAGTCTACTATTGGAACCTTACTTACCTTACTTATATATGGAACAGTTCTTGACGCTCTTGGGTTAACTTCTATTATATAAAGTTCTCCTTCAAACTCTATGAACTGAATATTTATCATCCCTTTTATTCCAATTGCAACTGCTAATTTCTTTGTATAATCTAAAACTTTATCTTTAATTTCCTTACTAATGTTTTGGCTAGGATACATAGTAACTGAGTCTCCTGAGTGAACTCCAGCTCTTTCTAAATGCTCCATAACTCCTGGGATTAATATTTCTTCTCCATCAGATATAGCATCTACTTCTATTTCTCTACCCATTAAGTATTTATCCACTAATATTGGATTCTTTTTATCCTTGGCAAAAGCATTCTTTAAGTAGTATTTTAATTCACTCTCATCATGAGTAATTTCCATTCCTTGTCCACCTAGAACATATGAAGGTCTTACTAATACTGGGAATCCTAATCTTCTAGCCTCTTCTAAACCTTCTTCCATAGTCCAAACACCCTTACCCTTTGGTCTATCGATTCCTAGACTTTCTAATAATTCATCAAACTTTTCTCTATCCTCAGCCATATCAATTTGATCTGCTGTAGTTCCTAAAGTCTTAATTCCTTTTTCTTTTAAGAAATTAGCAAGCTTAATAGCCGTTTGACCACCAAATTGAAGTATAACTCCATATGGATTTTCTTTTTCAATTATATTTAATACATCTTCTTCTGTTAATGGTTCAAAATATAATTTATCAGAAATATTAAAGTCTGTACTTACTGTTTCTGGATTATTATTTACTATTATAGTTTCAATACCCATTTTCTTTAGTGATTTTACACAGTGTACTGAAGCATAGTCAAATTCAATACCTTGTCCTATTCTAATTGGACCTGATCCTATAACTATTACCTTCTTATTATTAGATACTTCTACTTCATCAAATTGCTCATAAGTTGAGTAGTAATATGGTGATAATGCTTCAAATTCCCCTCCACAAGTATCAACCATCTTATATGCAGGTTTAATATTCCATATAGTTCTTAATCTATAAACATCTTCTGGACTAACTCTAAGCATATCTGCTATAGCCTTATCTGAGAATCCTTTTTTCTTTAAGTTTAATAACCATTCTTTATCTAAATCTTCTATTTTACTTAATTTCAATCTAGTTTCTTCATGAATTATCCATTTGAATTTTTCTAAGAAGAATATATCTATTCCAGTTATCTTAGCAATACTTTCTATTCTATAATCTCTTCTAATCATTTCAGCTAAGGCAAATAATCTTTCATCATCTGGTTTAACTACTATTGATTTTAGCTCTTGAATACTTAGTTCCTTAAACTTTGGATGATCCAATGAATATTTTCCTATTTCTAAGCTTCTTATTCCCTTTAATAATGCAGCTTCTAGGTTTGCTCCTATAGCCATTATTTCTCCTGTTGCCATCATCTTAGTTCCTAAAGCTCTATCTGCTGTAAAGAACTTATCAAAAGGCCACTTTGGAATCTTAACTACTACGTAGTCTAAAGTTGGCTCAAAGCAAGCATATGTCTTTTGAGTAACTGCATTTTTAATTTCATCTAATCCATATCCTAAAGCTATTTTTGCAGCAAGCTTAGCAATTGGATATCCTGTAGCCTTAGACGCTAAAGCTGATGATCTTGAAACCCTTGGATTAATTTCTATTACTGCATATTCAAATGAATTTGGATTTAATGCAAATTGTACATTACATCCACCTTCTATTCCTACTGCATTTATTATATTTATAGCTGAAGTTCTAAGCATCTGATATTCCTTATCAGATAAAGTTTGTGATGGAGCTACAACTATACTATCCCCTGTGTGGATACCAACTGGATCTATATTTTCCATGTTACATACAGTTATACAGTTTCCATAAGAGTCCCTCATTACTTCGTACTCTATTTCTTTCCAACCCTTAACTGATTTTTCTAAAAGAACTTGTCCGATTGTACTTAATTGTAATCCTGATGCTAATATTTCTCTAAGCTCTGCTTCATTATTAGCTATTCCGCCACCAGTTCCTCCTAGTGTATAAGCCGGTCTAACTATTACTGGATAACCTATTTGTTCTGCATATCTAATTCCAGATTCCATTTCAGTTATTATTTCACTTTGAATAACTGGCTCGTTAATTCTATTCATCATATCTCTGAAAAGTTCTCTATCTTCTCCTTCTTTAATAGATTGAATAGATGTACCAATTACTTTTACATTGTACTTATCTAAAATTCCTGCTTCATATAAATCTACTGCTAAATTAAGACCTGTTTGACCACCCATTCCTGTAATCATACTATCTGGTCTTTCTTTTTCAATAACTTTTTCTAAAAATTCTACTGTTAATGGTTCTATATAAATCTTATCAGCAACTTCTGCATCAGTCATAATAGTTGCTGGGTTTGAATTAACTAATACTACTTCTATTCCCTCTTCCTTTAAAGCTTGGCAAGCTTGAGTTCCTGAATAATCAAACTCTGCAGCTTGACCTATAACTATCGGTCCTGATCCTATAACTAAAACTTTTTTAATATCTTTATTTAATGGCATATCCTAACCCCTCCTATAGTGCATACTTCATGAATTTATCAAATATATATTCGCTATCCTTTGGTCCTGCTGAAGCTTCTGGATGGAATTGAACTGAGAATATTGGAAGTTTCGTATGCTTCATTCCTTCAATAGTTCCATCATTAATATTAACGTGAGTCGCTACAACATCCTCTGGTAATGTTTCAACTACATATCCATGATTTTGTGATGTAATATGAACCTTATTTTCTTCTAAATCTTTAACTGGATGATTACATCCTCTGTGTCCAAATTTCAACTTAGTAGTTTTACCACCTAAAGTTAATGCTAGAAGTTGATGTCCTAAACATATACCTACTAAAGGTTTCTTTCCTACTAACTTCTTTATATTTTCTATTACATCCTCTAGGTCTTCTGGATCTCCAGGTCCATTTGATAAAAATATTAAATCTGGATTTACCTCTAAAACCTCTTCTGCAGTTGCACTCATTGGGAATACTGTTAATTTACAGCCTCTCTTTTTAAAGTTTCTAATTATATTTTCTTTTATTCCAAAATCAATTATTGCTATGTGCTTTCCTTCACCATCTATAGTGTACTTTTCTTTTGTACTTACTCTACTAACTGCGTCCTTGTTTGAAAAGCCTTCTACTCTCTCCTTAACATCTTCTAAAGTAACATCTTCTAACGAAATCATTCCCTTCATAGTTCCATAATTTCTTAATACCTTAGTTAACGCTCTTGTATCTATTCCTTCTAACCCTATTATCTTATTTTGCTTTAAATAGCTTTCAAGGTCCATTTCACATCTAAAGTTATTTGGAAAATTACATTTTTCTCTTACTATGAATCCCTTAACCTTTGGTGTTTTTGATTCCATATCCTCTAAATTTATTCCATAGTTACCTATAAGGGGATAAGTCATAGTAACTATTTGTCCATAATATGATGGGTCTGTTAAAACTTCTTGATAACCTGTCATCCCTGTAGTGAATACTACCTCTCCAATACTATCTTTTAAGTATCCAAAGGCTTTACCCTCAAAAATCATGCCATTCTCTAATATTAGCTTTGCTCTCATATTTAGCCCTCCTAAAAATTAAATATATATAGCTAAAAATACACTTCATAAAAGCTTATCTTACTAAAATAAAAAGGATACTAAGGAGACAACGAAATTACAGTTCTCTCCTTACTATCCTTTTATATTTAATATCAGTACTAGAAAATGTCCCTACTGACATAGCTATGCAATTATCTTGTGAATATAAATATAACATAATCATATACTCCCTTTCTGGCCTCACAGGACCAATTTAAAGTGTACTTTTTAACTTATGAATTATCTTTTTGATAATTATTTATCCTTTTGATAATATTTTATATTTTATCCATATATATGTCAAGAAGTTTTATATTAATAATTATACAATAACTGTTATTATAATAATATTCAATATATTATCTATTTTACATTTTCAAATACGCGTTACCGATATAAATACTTAGATAGTAGATAACTCTTAAATTATATACTTATTATATATAATACCTTATATTTATTTATAATTACACATATTTGTGAATAAATATTCAATAATTATAAATTTTTATACATCGTTATATATTAAATGCTTTTTTTGTAAAAATATCCTATAATTATTATTAAATAGTTACTTAAGTCATTTATATAGTGACTTACAGTAATAGAAAGACTTTGCGTATTGATTTATTATATAATTAGAATTAATTGGTATTTTTTTATAAATTCTATTGATATTTTAATTTTGAATGTTATAATGTAGTATATAATAACTCTTAAAAGAATAAATTTTACTATTAATAAGAAGGGGGTAAATCCGTGCTTAAAGTTAATAATGTTAGTAAACAATTTAAAAAATCAAAAGTAGTTGATAACTTATCTTTTTCAGTAAATAAAGGCGAGATAGTTGGGCTACTTGGCGAAAATGGTGCAGGTAAAACAACAACACTTAGGATGATATCTACTATGCTTGAAATATCCGAAGGAAATATTAAAGTTAATGATATCGACGTAAAATCAAACCCAGAAAGAGTAAGAAAAGAAATAGGAATTCTTTTTGGTGGTGATGTTGGTCTATATGATAGGCTTAGCGGAAGAGAAAACATCAGATATTTTGCTAACCTTTATGGAATGAGTAAAAAAGAGGCAGACGAAAGAATAGATTCATTAGCTAAAAGCTTTGAAATGGAAGATTATATTAATAAACCTGTTGGTAAATACTCAAGAGGTATGAAGCAAAAAATTTCTATTGCTAGATCAATAGTTCATAATCCTTCTGTTATGCTTTTTGATGAACCAACTACTGGATTAGATGTAAGTGCTGCAAGAATTGTACAAGACTTTATACTTCAATGTAAGAAAGAGAATAAAATTATATTGTTTTCAAGTCACTCCATGAAGGAAGTTGAAAAATTATGTGATAGGGTAGTTATTATCAATAAAGGCAAGCTATTAGAGGATTGTACATTACCTTATTTAAAAGAAAAATATAATAATGATGACTTAGAAGAAACATTCTTAGGTCTTATAGGAGGTCATACTAATGAGTAACTTTTTAACTGTTTTAAAGAAGGAACTTATAGATATTGTAAGAGATAAAAAGACATTAGTATTTACTTTAATACTACCAATTCTTATTTATCCTTTAATGTTTAAATTTATGTCATCATCTATGGAAAAAGCTCAAACTGATGTTGAAAAAGAAATTAATATTTATATAGAAGGTGATACTGATTCCTCTATGGCAAAAGTAATCACTTCCTTAGAAAATGTTAAGCTTCCTGAGATAGATTCTCCTACCGAAGCTTTAAAAAATGGAGATATTCAACTTATTATTAATATTCCAGAAAACTTTGATGAAAATATAGCCGCTGGTAAAAATGATACTATTGATTTATTAATAGATGAAGAATCTAATAAATCAATGATTGCTAGTAGTATGGTTAATGAAATTTATGAAAGCTATAAAAATACAATCATAGAACAGAGATTAACAGCAAACGGCATAGATCCTTCAATATTAAAGCCATTTGAAGTTAACATTCAATCTGGAATAAATTCAGATAGTGAAGATGTAAATGGTGTTGCATCTATGCTTCTTACTATGATACCAACACTTATAGTAATACTTATGGTTTCTTCAACCGTTGGTATGGCAGCTGATCTTGGAGCAGGAGAAAAAGAAAGATTTACTTTTGAACCATTGCTTTCAACTTCAGCAAAAAGATCCTCATTACTTTGGGGTAAGATAACAGCATTGTGCACAATTTCCTTTATAGCCCTAATAGCTAACTTAGCTGCTATGGTATTTTCAATGCAAAAATTTATGAGCTTTGGAGAAGGAGATATTCAGTTTAATTTAGCACCAGCAACTATATTAGGTATGTTAGTAATAGGTTGCTTAGTGTTAGTAACATTATCTGCACTACAAATTTCAGTAAGTATATATGCAAGGTCAACTAAGGAAGCTAACTCATATTTAGCTGCTATTACAATGCCAACTATGATACTATCCTTCTTACCATATATGATGGATGCAAAAGGCATAAACCCAGCATTCTTTAATATTCCTATAACTAATGCAATTTGCTTAATGAAGGAATTTACTGTTGGGATATTTGACATTAAACATATAGCTATAGTAGTCGGATGGCATATAGTATATATAGTTGCTTCAATTATATTTGCTAAATTCATGTTTTCTAAAGAAGAAGTCATTTTTAGAAACTAACGTTTCTAATGCATAATTGATAATGCATAATGCATAATTTAGGTTATAATTCACTGAAGTGAATTATTAAAAATAAAAATAAGGAAATTCAGCCAGAGACTGAATTTCCTTATTAATTACACCTTAAGTAATACATAATTGATAATGCATAATTTTTGAAATAATTCAGGCAAGCTGAATTATAAAAAATCTAAACTACAAAGAGTTTTTCTTCTAATTATCCATTAAGCATTATCCATATTAGAAATTTTACTATCAAAATTTCTAATGTCAGGCCAAGTATGATAATTAGCTCCTTCTTTAGAATGATGTTCTATAAAATCATCAATATTAATTTCATATGTTTCAAAGCCATCTAACTCGATGTCAATTATTTCACCATTTAATAGATCAAACTTAGTTACTTCTCCTGTTGGTATTGATTCACTTCCATAGTAAAAAGTAACCCCATTATCTACTAAGGTCTCATATAATTCTATAATTTCATCTTTTAGATTTTCTTCCACTAATATCACCTATCCTTTGTTCATCATTAGTATTATCTTTCTAGATAAACTTCTAGGTATTAATTTATTTAATGTTATAATTAACTTATTTTTAAATCCAGGAATTATTATTAGCTTTCCATTCTTAAAATCCTTATAAGCAATTTTAGCTACTTCCTTAGGTGTCATTAACGCCTTTTTTGCAGCCTCACTCTTTCTTATACCTGATTTTTCTTGAAAATTAGTTTTTACAGGTCCCGGACATAAACAACTTACTTTTATTTCACTGCCCTTTAATTCTTCATATAATGCTTCCGTAAAATTAAGTACATAGGATTTAGACGCATAATAAGTAGCCATTTTAGGTCCAGCACAAAAAGCTGCCGTTGATGCAACATTCATTATCGATCCTTCCCCATGCTCTATCATACTAGGCAAAAACATTTTCGTTAGTTCTGTTAAAGCTCTTATATTTACATCAATTAATTTAAGTTCCTTTTCTACTTCTATTTCACTTAAATATCCAAAGGAACCCATACCTGCATTATTAATTAAAATATCCACAGACAGATTTTTTTTATTCACAAAATCTAATACTTTTTCACAAGAGTTATCCTCAGATAAATCCAAGGCAATAGTATAAACTTTAATATTATAAAATTCTAACTCGTCTTTTACCTCTTTTAATTTCTCCTCATCTCTTGCAACCAAAATCAAGTTATTTTCATCTTTTGCATATAGCCTTGCTAATTCATATCCTATACCAGTAGTAGCTCCAGTTATTAATACACAGCTCCTACCATACGGTTTACCCATAAAAAATCCTCCATTTATATTTAGATATTAAACTTTAATTTTTAATATAACATATTGTACTAAAAATATAAATATTATTATCCTCTGAGAATTACATATTTATTTTGATATAATTATTTTATACAAAATAGTAAATTATAGTAAAATAAACTATTAGTTGCTTACATTCAATGTGAAGCTTATAGAACGCAACCATATAGAATGATAGATTATTATTAAAGGAAGTGATAAAATTCATGATTTCAAAGCGTATCCAAGAGCAAAGAAAAATAAAAGGACTAACTCAAGAACAGTTGGCAGAATCATTAAATGTATCTAGACAAGCTGTATCCAAGTGGGAAAGTAATCAATCATTACCTGAGATAGATAGAGTAATATTAATGAGTGAAATATTTAATGTTTCAACAGACTATCTTTTAAAAGGTATCACTATTGAAGATAGTAAAAATAATAATTTAAAGGATTATAGTCTTTTGGGAACAATATTTATTTCCATAGGTCTTATACTTACAATTACACTATGGTATGAGTATCAAACCTCCTTATCTATTGCTATAGGATTAATTATTCAGATTATAGGAATTTTCCTAACTCTATCTAGCAATATCAAAACTTTTAAAAACTATAAAATTAAAATTTTAATTAGCTTTTGCTTAATACCATTTATTCCTTTAAGCCTACTTATTAATTTATTTTTTAATAAAAGCTTAGGCTTAATTTTAACACTAAAAGCACCTATCCCATTTATATTCTTTGGATTATATGTTGTAATAGGCTTAATAGGCTCTATTATGATAAATAAATATTTAAAGAAATAAAAACTGGTGAAATATCATTTTAATCAATATGATATTTCACCAGTTAAATTCAATTATTATTTATCCCCAAAATTATTTCTATATTTAAAATATACTACATTGCATTGATTATGAAGCTTAGTAAGAATAATGCACTAACTACATACATTATTGGATGAACTTCCTTCGCTTCTTTCTTAACTACTTTAGTTAAGCAGTATGTTATAAATCCAGCTGCTACCCCATTTGAAATACTTCCAGTAAAAGGCATAAATGTTACTATGAAAAATGCTGGCATAGCTACTTCAAAATCTGACCAATCAATATTCTTGAAAGATTCCATCATTAGAATACCTACAACTATTAATGCTGGCGCTGTAGCTGCTGATGGTACCATCCCCATTATTGGTGATAAGAATAGTGATATTAAGAATAATCCAGCTACTGTAACTGAAGTAAGCCCAGTTCTTCCTCCTTGACCAATTCCTGCTGCACTTTCAACATATGTAGTTGTATTGCTTGTACCTAAAAGTGCTCCAATTGATGTTGCTGTTGCATCTGCAAATAACGCTCTTTCTAGTTTTGATGAGAAATTATTTTCACTTTCAAATAACTTTTCATCATTATCATCAAAGATTCCTGCTTTTCTACCTGTTCCTAAGAATGTTCCTATAGTATCAAAAGTATCTGATAATGAAAATGCAAATACAGTAGTAAATACTAAGACTATCTTAGAAGGATCGCTAAACAATCCTGCAAAATCTAGTTTAAAAAATGTTGGTGCTAAGCTTGGAATACCAAAACTTATTTGTGAAAAATCTGGTACTTGTGTTACTCCCATAAAAATCCCTATAACCGTAGTTAAAAGAATACCTACTAAAATCGCCCCTTTAAAATTTATAAGCATTAAAATAAGTGTAATTACTAGTCCAATTAATGCTAATAATGCTGCTGGATCTTTAAAGTCAGTCATCGCTAGAGTGACACTATTAAATATTGATGAACCTTCTGATGAAGCAATTTGATTTGCGGCTTCACCTGTAAAGTTAATAAATTGAGCTTGTTTAATACCTATAAAAGCAATGAATAAACCTATACCACCTGAAATTGCATATTGAAGTGAATGAGGAATTGCTTGTATAATCATTTTTCTTATCTTAGTAGTAGTAATAATAATATTAATAACACCGCAAATAAATACCATTGCTAAAGCTTGTTCCCATGTAAAGCCAAGACCTAATACTACTGTATATGTGAAAAATGCATTTAATCCCATACCTGGTGCTTGTGCAAATGGTACATTAGCTACTAGTCCCATTATCAATGTTCCTGCTGCTGCTGCAATTATAGTAGCAACAAAAACCGCATTTTTATCCATACCTGCTGCTGCTAAAATAGAAGGGTTTACAAATAAAATGTATGCCATAGTTAAGAATGTAGTTAAACCAGCCATTAATTCTGTTTTAACATCAGTTCCATTTTCCTTAAGTTTAAAAAACTTCTCCATATCTTTACCTCGTTTCACAAAATTCGAATGTTATATTGATATATTATCATTTCATTCGTATTAAATCAATATGTTTTTTCTCACTTTATAAATTTTCTCATATTAATCCAATTTTTTTAATGTTTATATCTTTTTTTTCATAGTTTTTACATTTCCCTTTTTAAAAATACGAATATTAACACTTTATCCACAAGATGAATATCCGTGTATTTATTTTTCATTTAATCTTTTTAGTATTATAAATAACACATAATAATATAATAGAAAAATTCATATGTATAATTTGCTTATTGAGTCATTCTGCTCTAAGTCATCGCAATATTAATAGATTAAATCTGAATTATGAAGATCGTAAAAAATAGAAGTGAGGTTTTAATTTCTCACTTCTCCATCTACTTATTTATAAATTACTTCTCGTCTTCCGTTACTCTTCCATCAGAATTATTTACAGGAATAGAATCACCTAAAAATGTAGGTTCAGGTTTTAATATATTCACATAAAAGAAATCCTTTAATTGAGCTAAAACTTCACGTCTTTTATAGCTATCCATTAATTGATATCCTCTTTTATCTGACTTTACACCATAAGCTTCTATTCCTAACCTTCTAGCTATATATAGTGCTCTAGGCAAGTGATATTCATTAGTAACTACAATAGCCTTCTCTACCTTAAAAATCTCTTTTGCTCTATACATACTATCATAAGTACTGAACCCTGCATGATCCATAAAAATTATTTTTTTATCTATATTATCTTTCATAATATAGTCTTTCATTGCTCTGACTTCATTATACTCTTCACTTCCATGGTCACCACTTAAAATAAATACATTACCAAGATTAGATCTATAAACCTCTAAGGAAGTTTCAAGCCTGTCTGCTAATATATCCGAAGGAGTTCCATCATTTCTAACTCCCGCCCCAAGAACTATTATGGCATAATTATCATTAGGTATATCTTCTAAATTATATATATACTTTTTATAACTATTAACTATTGAAATGGTAACACTTATGGTTAATACAAATATTATTAGTAAAGATACAAATATGCCCATACCTCTTTTCTCCACTTCTTAAATTTAAATATCTTCATAAAACCATCCTGCTCCATTATATTCCTAATTTCATTTTAACGTGCGGTATTCCCGCTTCTTCATATTCTGCTGAAACCTCTTTAAATCCAACACTCTTATATAATTCTTTAATATAACTTTGTGCAGATATACTTATATTATTCACTTTATAATTTTTCTCAATCTCATCAATTGCACTAAGCATCATTTCTTTAGCTAGACCCCTCCCCCTGTATTCCTTTAATACTAGTACTCTTCCTATTGAAGCATCTTCATAAGAAAGTCCCGGAGGAAGTAATCTACAATATCCAACTACTTTATCAAACCCATCTCCATTATCTATAGCAAATAAATGAATACACTTCTTATCTTTATCATCAAAATCATTTTCACATGTTATTTCTTGTTCACATGCAAAAACCTCATATCTCGCCTTAGCTATCTCATAAAGCTCATTTATGTTAAGTTCATTAAAATACTTACTTCTAATTTCATATTTTTTCTTCATATAATACTCCTTATCAATCACACTTATCATTTATTATCATTATAATATTATTGTTTTATATTTTCTATAAAGATCCATCGTTAAAACTATATGGCTTTATTATAATTTTCAATATCTAAATAAATACATTTAATATGAATTTTTAAGGTATGAGAACTTATCTAACCATATTGAATTAATTTACATCTTTTTTAGATATTTTAAGGAAATATTAAGTTTGTACAAGGCAACTTGTAGTATTAATATTAAATTATATTTAAATGAACATTGTTCATATAGGAGGAATTTATATGATAATTGAAATAAAAAATCTAGTAAAAAATTACAAAGATTTTAAAGCTGTAGACATAAAAGAGTTAAATATTAAGGAAGGAGATAGTTTTGGATTTCTAGGTCCAAATGGAGCTGGCAAAACAACTACTATAAGTATTTTAAGTGGACTTTTTTCTAAATACTCTGGTGAAGTTAAGATATTTGGAAAAAATATAAAATCAGATCCTGTATTTATTAAAAAAAACTTAGGTGTAGTTCCTCAGGATTTAGCTTTAATTGATGATTTAACAGCTGAAGAAAATGTTAAATTTTTTGGAGAATTGTACGGATTAAGAGGAAAACAACTTAAAGAAGCAGTTAAAGAAACATTGGAATTTGTTGGGTTATGGGATAGACGAAAAGACTTTCCTCCCAAATTTTCTGGTGGAATGAAAAGGAGATTAAATATAGCTTGTGCTATTGTTCATAAACCTAAATTAATAATATTTGATGAGCCAACAGTAGGTATTGACCCTCAATCAAGAAATAATATTTTAGAAACTATAAAGAAACTTAATGAACAAGGCTCTACTATAATTTATACTTCTCACTATATGGAAGAAGTAGATGCTATATGTTCTGATATTTGCATAATAGACCATGGAGAAATAATTGCAAGAGGCACTAATGATGAACTTAAGGCTTTAGTTAAACATGAAGATGGAAGCATAGCTTCTCTAGAAGAAGTATTCCTTCAACTTACTGGTAGAAGCCTTAGGGATTAGGAGGTATTGCCTTATGAAAATATTAACTATAGTCAAATACAGACTACTCCAATCAATAAGAGATGTACAAAGCCTTGTAACAATGATATTAATACCAATATTTCTAATATTGATTTTAGGAAATGCACTAAAAAATAATGAAGACTTTACTGCAAGAACTGTTGATAAAGTAAATTTATTATATGTAGATAAAGATTCAACCGACAGTGCTAAGGCCTTTGAAAACTTTATAACACTAGATGAACTTAGAAATATAATTCAAGTAGAAAAAGTTAATGATATCGAAGAGGGAAAAAAATTAATTGAAAATAGAAAATATGATGCATTAGTTGTTTATGATGAAAATTCTTCTGGTAAACTTGAGCTAATTGGCTCTGAATACAATCAACTTGGAGTTTCTATAGTAAAAGGAATAATAGAAACATATTCTTCTTCAGCAAATGCTATGGAAGCTTTAGCTAAGATTCAATCAAGAGATTTTACTTTAAATCAAAGTAATAATCTTCAAGATGAGGCAGTTTCAGTATCAGGTAAAAAACCTTCTGCTATAGATTATTATGCTATAACAATGCTTGTAATGATAATAATGTATGGATCAATTTATGCTAACTTTGCTATAGATAAATCTTATTATGGTCCAGTAGGAAATAGATTTAGATCTACTCCCTTGAGTCTTCCTGAAATATTTATTGGAGAAACTGTTGGTGTAGTTATAACAATCATGGTTCAAGCTTTAATACTATTGCTAATCTCAAATTTAGCCTTTGGGGTAACCTTTGGAAGTAGTATTCCAACAATATTATTATCAGCACTTTCACTATCAGTGTTATCTACAATGCTAGGTATATTTGTCGTAATGGCAACAAAGAAAGGTCTAATAGGACTTGCTCTTTTAAATGTTATAGTGCCTATATTTACATTTTTGAGCGGAGGATTTGTCAAGGTAAACTTCAGTGGAATTCTTGGCTATTTAGCCAAATTAACACCTAATTATCTAGCTTCAAATGCTATGTTTAAATCAATTTATGGAGGAGCTTCAAAAGAAGTATTCTTAAATATATTAGGCCTTTGGATTATATCTGCCCTATTATTCTTAGGAGCAAATATAATAGGAAGGAGTGAAAGAGTATGACAATATTTAAAGCAACATTAAAAAGATTATTTAGACAAAAATTAAATCTTCTATTTTTAATAGTATTACCATTAATTTTTATGATTATTGCCTTTTCAGGATCAAATGGTACAGCTCCTTTAAAGGTTACTATTATAGATAATGACAATACAGCTATTACAGAAGATATAATTGACAGTATTAAAGATAAGGCAGAGGTTAACTTTGATGATGAAGATACTATCCAAGATAACTTAATTAATAATGAAATAGATTATGCAATAGTTATTCCCGAGGGATATACCCAGTCTTTAATTAATGGTGAAGACCCTGTAATAAAGACTTATGAAGCAAAGGAAGGAAATACTTCTACAGCTATAAAAACCTCATTAGATAACTATATAAATATACTAAAAACTTTTGCTAAAAACTCTAATGGTGATGAAGAAAAGTTTTATGATGCAGTTAAATATTACTCAGATGGCTCTTATAAACTATCCTATACAAGTGTAGATAAGGGTGAAGGAAATAAGTCCAAAACAGATACTGCTATGGCATTTATAGTACTTAATCTATTATTTTCAGCAACTTCAGCAACTAATATTATACTAAAAGATAGAGAAAAAAACGTATTTACAAGATTATTTACTACACCAATAACAAGATTTAAATATATATTCCAAAGCTTACTTTCATTTTTAGTAATTACATTTGCACAAATTACCTTATACTTTTTAGTATTTAAATATATATTTAAATTTAATTTAGGAGATTCTCCTTTAAGTCTCTATATCCTATTCCTAATATTTGGTGTATTCACTATTTCTCTTGGAGTATTTATTACTACACATGCTAAAGATTTAAGGGTATCTGGAACAGTAAGTACACTTGTAATACTACCTTTTGCAATGCTTGGCGGATGCTTCTGGCCAAGAGATATAATGCCAACAGTACTACAAAACATATCTAAGGTAATACCAACAACTTGGATAAATGCTTCTAATAGCAATATACTTTATGGTGCAACTTTAGGAAATGAAATTACTACTATAGTATTACTGTTAGGAATTTCATTAATACTACTAGGATTATCTTCATACAAACTAAAAAATAAATCTTAAGGATATGTCACATAGATAGCAAATTAAAAACTATACATTAGTTTTTAATTTGCTATTTTATATTGTTAAATATTATTATTGGGATTTAATTAATAAAATTTGTTTTTTAAAACTTATTTGTATAACATTGGAAGATATATTATAATATATTTTGTTGTATAAAAATAAAGGAGAACATTCATGAGAAAATTTATGAAAAGTATAATTTTTATTATAGTTCCATTTACGTTGTTTTTAACAGGCTGTACTACTAACATAAATAAAATTGAAGAACAAACTAATGAAAAGGAAGATCAATCAATTTCTTCAGAAAAAATAGAAACTACTATCGATAAATCAAATGAAGAGAATATTACTGATGAATATTCTACAAAGCAAATTTATTTGGAGAAATTAAATCAATTAGAAGAGAATTTAAACACATCCTTAAAGGAAAAGTATGCTAGTCCTAAAACTCAAGATATGATTGATGCCGCTAATAAGGAATATACTGAATGGGATAATATGTTAAATGAAGTTTATACAAAATTAGAGGTACAATTGTCAAAAGAAGATATAGATAAATTAAGAAATGAAGAACTTGCTTGGATCGAAAACAGAGATAAAAAATCTAAAGAAGCATATGATCAATTTAATGGTGGAACAATAGCACCCTTAAGTCGTATTAAAAGTTTATCAAATAATACTAAATCTAGATGCTATGAGTTAGTTAATCAGTATATGAAATAGTAATTTAGATTATTTTTTTAGCACAAAAATTAGACAGTAGATATATATGTCTAAAAACAAAAATATCTCTGTCCTGAATTTTATTATCTTATTTGTCCATTTCCATATATTATATATTTAGTAGTCGTAAGCTCCTTAAGTCCCATTGGACCTCTTGCATGTAGCTTTTGAGTGCTTATTCCTATTTCTGCCCCAAATCCAAATTCTCCTCCATCTGTAAATCTTGTAGATGCATTAACATAAACTGCTGCTGCATCAATTTTATTTAAAAACTTTTGAGAATTCTTATAGCTATTTGTGACTATAGCTTCTGAATGACCTGTACCATATTTATTTATATGTGTAATAGCTTCATTTATATCTTTAACTACCTTAGCTGCAATTATATAATCTGAATATTCCTTACCCCAATCTTCTTCAGTAGCAGGTATAATATCAGATATTATAGACTTAACTTTTTCATCTCCTCTTACTTCCACTTTCTTTTCTCTTAAGGCTTTAATAATAATTGGTAAAAACTTATTTGCTATATTTTCATGAATAAGCATTTTTTCTGCTGCATTACATACTGCTGGTCTTGAGGTTTTTGCATTTACTATTATATTCTTAGCCATTTCAAAGTCACAAATCTCGTCTACATAAATATGGCAATTTCCAACACCCGTTTCAATAACTGGAACTGTTGCATTTTTTACTACAGCTTGTATTAAACCTGCTCCCCCTCTTGGAATTAGCACATCTATATATTCATTAAGTTTCATCATTTTAGTAGCTGTTTCCCTACTAGTATCTTCAACTAATTGAATTAAAAATTCAGGTAAACCAGATTCTTTTACAGCTTCCTTTAACACCTTTACTATAGCTTTGTTTGAATTTATAGCTTCACTTCCACCTCTTAAAATAACTGCATTCCCAGTTTTTAAACAAAGCCCTGCTGCATCACAAGTTACATTAGGCCTAGCTTCATATATTATTCCTATTACCCCCATTGGAACTCTTTGTTTTCCTATTTGAATCCCATTAGGTCTTTTCCACATCTCTATAACTTCTCCAATAGGATCATCTAAAGCTATAAGTTTCATTAATCCCTTAGCCATATCTTCAATTCTATCTTCATTTAAAGATAATCTATCTAGCATAGCCTTTGAAATTCCTTTTCCAATAGCTACATCTAAGTCTTTTTTATTTTCATTTATAATCTCTTGCTTATTTTTCAATAAAGCATTTGCCATTAATTCTAAAGCATTATTTTTTTCAGTTGTTGATGATACTCCTAAATCATAAGAAGCCTCTTTTGCATTTCTCCCTAACATCTCAATAGTAAGCATACTTAATCACTCCCTGCAATATTTTATATACTTTAAAAACTCACTTAGCAACTTACAAACAAAGTTCCTATTTCTTTACCATTTAGTATTCTTAATATTATATTTGGATCTTCTCCATTGGCTAATATCATATGAACTCCAGCCTCAGTTGCTGTTCTTGCAGCCGTTAACTTAGTTATCATTCCACCAGTACCTAAATTACTTCCTGCACCTCCACAACACTCTTCAAGCTCTGGAGTGATTTGTGTTATTTCTCTTATAAGCTTTGAATCTATATTTTTTCTAGGATCTGAATCATAAAATCCATCTATATCAGATAATATAATTAAAAGATCAGCATTTACTAACTTAGAAACTATTGCTGATAAATTATCATTATCTCCAAATCTAACTATATTTTCTATTTCATCTATAGAAACTGTATCATTTTCATTAACAACAGGAATAATTCCATTTTCGATTAATGTTTCAAAAGTATTACAAACATTATTTCTAACATGGTCATCTTCAACTACATCTCTAGTTAAAAGCACTTGACCTACAGTATGGCTATAGTCACCGAAAAACTTACTATATATATGCATTAATTCACATTGTCCTACTGCTGCAACAGCTTGCTTTTCTCTTATAGTTTTAGGCTTTTCTTTTAGTTTTAGTTTAGAAACCCCAACACCTATTGCTCCTGAAGTAACTAATATAACTTCTTTTCCCGAATTCATAACATCTGATAATACTCTTGTTAACTTTTCTATCCTAGTTAAATTTATACTTCCATTATCATATGTTAATGTTGAAGTTCCTACCTTAATAACTATCCTATTAGCTTCTTTTATTTTATCTCTATAATTCATTCCTACTAATCCCCCATTATTGTTCTTTATTTAATTATAGATTTTTTTGTATATTTTTTCTACAGCCTAATCTTTTAATTTTCTTCTTTAAACTCCTTTATCTTTTCTTCTACTTCTTTATTAAAATACTTAAAAATAACTTTAAGTAATGAGTAAATCGGCACTACAACAAAAGCCCCAATTGGTCCAACTAAAGATGCTGCTCCTACTACTAAGAAAATATCTGTAATTGGATGTATTTTCATTGTTTTTCCCATAATTAACGGTACAACTATTCTCCCTTTAAGCGTTTGAGCTATTAAAACTAATACAGATAATTTTAAAATCATATTCCAACCTAAAGCTATTGCAATTATGTAGGGAAGTATTAAAGATATAAAGAAACCAACAAATGGTATAAAAGCTAATATAAATGTAACAGATGCTAAAAGTAATGGACTTGCCATTCCTATTAGTTTATATCCAATAAACATCATTGTCGCCAAAGATAGAGCTACCTTTGCTTGCCCAATAATATATAAGGATAATACTTCATCTCCCTCTTCTACAACCTCATAAATCTTATTTTTATATTTCCCTGGAAATATATTTACTATAGATTCTTTTATATCATCCTCATCTTTAAGTAAATAGAACAATATTAAAATAATTAATAATATATCTGAAAATAATTGCATTCCTTTATCAAATATTTTTCTTAAACTAATACTTAATATAAATATATAATTTTGCATCTCTTCTAAAAACTTATCATAATAATTAGTCATTAAATTATTTCCTATAACTAAATCTTTAATATAATTCATTCCACCTCTTTCATTTATTATATTAAAGAAAATTGACTTAATATATAAAAATTGTTCAATAAAATAATCTCCAAAATATTTAATTATTCCAGTACTTATAAAGAAAAATATAAATAATGTTAAAACTGCAGCTCTGGCTCTTTTCATTTTCTTTTTAACAAATATATTATTTAGCGGTTTAAGTATATAAAATAAAAATACTCCAAATATTATTGGTATAACTACTACTGAAAAAATTACTCCTATAAAGCTTTTTAATAGGGATATCTTGCTTAATAAAATTATTAATAGTACAAATAAATTCAAAATAACTAAATATATTAAAACATTTTTCTTTTTCATAAGTTAGATTCTCCTTTTAGTTACTTAATAGATTTAGTTTATCCTTATTAAAAGAAAATATTAACATGTAATTTTTAAATAAATTTTAGTTGTTTTTGAGTATATATCTATTGATTTTTAGTTTTAAAATGTATTAAGATTAATTGCCATATATAAATATTAATAATTGAATTTAAAGGAGAACAAAATGAATAAATTAACTAATGATAAATTTTCTTTGAAGTCATCACTTACTTTTATTATTCCATCATTAGTAGGAATACTGCTGTTTATAGTGCCTATTAAGTTTAATGGAGAAATTACTATCCCTGTAGCTTTAATGTCTAAATTCTTAGCAACCATGTTAGATGGATATTTAACAACTATAATTACTTTGATCATTTGTATTTCTGCAATATGCAGTATAATTACTAAAATTTTAAAACCAGACCTTATTTTGGAAAACGAATTTTTAAATACTTTATTTAATGTAAGCACTATTTGGTTTATAGCTAGAATTTTAGGTGCAGTATTTTGCATTCTATCATTATTTAATTTTGGGCCTGATATAATAATAAATTCTGCAACCGGATCTTTTGTTTTAAATGATTTACTTACAATTTTATTTACTATATTCTTTTTTGCTGGTTTATTATTACCTTTGCTACTTAACTTTGGATTATTAGAGTTCTTTGGTGCAGTTCTTGCTAAAGTTATGAGACCTGTATTTACATTGCCTGGACGTTCATCAATAGATTGTATTACCTCTTGGCTTGGTGATGGAACTTTAGGAATAATATTAACTAATAAACAATATGAAGAAGGATTTTATTCTAAAAGAGAAGCTGCTGTAATAAGCACAACTTTCTCAGCTGTATCTATAACTTTTAGTTTAATAGTAATAGATACTGTTGGATTATCTCACTTATTTATTCCATTTTATTTAACAGTAACTGTTTCTGGAATAATTGCAGCAATAATTCTTCCAAGAATATATCCTTTACGTAGTATTCCTAATACATATTACAATAATAAAGAAAAAAGAGATGATGAAACAATTCCTGAAGGATATAATTCATTTTCTTGGGGATATAAAAAGGCTTTAGAAAAGGCTGAACAAAATCCTGGAATTAAGGATTTTGTAATAGATGGATTTAAAAACGTCTTAGATATGTGGCTTGGAGTTCTTCCTGTAGTTATGGCACTTGCTACTATTGCATTAATTATAGCTGAATATACTTCTGTGTTCCAAGTCTTAGGTTTACCGTTTATCCCTTATTTAAACCTACTTCAAGTTCCAGAAGCTGTAGCAGCATCACAAACTCTAGTAGTTGGATTTGCAGATATGCTACTTCCATCAGTTTTAGCTGCTAACTCTATCACTAGTGATATGACTAAATTCATAGTTGCTTGTACTTCTGTTTCTCAATTAATATATATGTCTGAAGTAGGTGGAGTTCTACTTGGATCAAAAATTCCTGTATCGTTAAAGCAACTATTAATAATATTTATAGAAAGAACTATAATTACACTACCTGTAATAGTTCTTATAGCAAATTTTATATTCTAACATGTAAAAGGCTGTCTCAAAGACAGCCTTTTGTAAATTAATAATTATTATTTACTACTATATTCATAAGTCTAGTTAAATCTAATGCCTGCATAGTATTAACTACAGCTCCTGATAAATCTTCTATTTCAACGTCTATTCCTGTAATATCACAAGTTGTAAAATCTATTTTATTTAAAGTTGTTTTATTAAAGTAGGCATTAGTTAAATCTGTTTCATTAAATATAACTTTATCTAATTTTACCTGTTGAAAAATTCCCTCAGAGAAATTACAATCATCGATAATAATATTCTTAAGTCTTGAAAAAGAAAGGTTCATATACTTACCAATTGAGTTATTAAATAATACTTCTTTTATACTACAATCATCAAACTTTGCTCCAAGTAGTTTACAATTAATAAACTCAACTCTATGAATACTTCCTCCCCCAAAGTCTACATTTGATAAATCACAATTTTCAAAAACTGAATCTAATAAATCTATATTCTGTAGTGAGCACTCATTAAATGTAGTATTTCTAAATATACAAGAATCTATAGTTAAGCCTTTTTCATTCAAATAATCTATTTCTACATTTTCTATTATCTTATTTTGTATTTTTTCAGATCTAACTACTTCATCTTCTATCCTTTCTATTTCTTCAAGCTCATCTATAAACTTAGGTTTTTGTATTTTATATGCCTTTCCCATATCCGATTCCCCAATCTTTTATATTCTATTTTATTATAAATATTATAACCTAATATAGAAGAAAATAAGAATATAATTAAAATTTCTATTATTTTTAATATAAGTTATGTAATTACAAAAAAGATTTGCATAACAATAAAATAAATCTATAATCATATTTATTAATCTAATGATTTAATGGATTTTAATTCCAAGCTGTTATAATATTTATATATAATGATACAACTATGGAGGTTATATATGAAATACGAAATTTTATTATTTGATGCAGATGAAACACTATTTGATTTTAAGAAATCTGAAAAGCAAGCTTTTGAAAATAGTATTCGTGAATTTAATATGGAATATGATGAAAATTATCATTTAAAGATTTATGAAGAAATTAATACAGGTATTTGGTTAGAATTTGAAAAAGGTCTAATAACTCAGGAGAAATTAAAGGTAGAAAGATTTAGAAGATTATCTGAAGAATTAAATGTACCTTTTGATGCAGTAGAATTTTCTAAAGCATACATAAGACATTTAGCCAATGCTTCATTTTTATATGAGGATAGTTTCGAGATAATTAAGGAGCTAAGTAAAAATTATAGAATAGCTATAATTACTAATGGCCTTAAAGATGTTCAATCTAAAAGAATAGGACAATCTATTATAGCAAATTATCTTGATACAATAGTTATTTCTGAGGTAGTAAAGGTATCAAAACCCAACCCTGAAATATTTGAAATTGCACTAAAAGATCTAAACTATAGTGATAAGAATAAAGTATTAATGATTGGCGATAGCTTAACTTCTGATATCCAGGGGGGCATTAATTTCGGTGTAGATACTTGTTGGACAAACTTTAAAAAGGTTAAAAACTCAACTACACTAAAACCTACATATGAAATTGCAAATCTAAAGGATTTAATGAAAATATTAAATTCTTAATCCTGAATATACTTTAACATAATATTTAATAAGGCTGATCTTACTACAGCCTTATTCCCTTAACTTTATATTAACTTATGAATTCGTAAGTAGCCCTTTTAAGATTCCTAACAATAGGAGTAACCCCCGAATCACATCTTTGTATAAAATAAAGTAATACTATCTTTTCTTTAGGATCCATGCTTACAAAATTACCTGTCCATCCATCCCATCCAAATTCTCCAATGTTTGCACTAGTTTCAGCCTCTTCTTTATTTATTAATATACGCATTAAATTTCCATATCCATAACCTTTCATTCCATCCCAAATAAAATCAGCCTTTTGCTCTTTAGTTAGCTTATCTTTTGTCATAAGCTCTATAGTTTTTCTTTCTAGAATTTTATTTCCATTATATTCCCCATTGTTTACCATCATCATAGCAAAATGACTATAATCATCAATGGTAGAAACTAGTCCTGCACCACCAGACTCATAAGCTACATCTTCTCCATAATATTCTCCTAGATGACTTTTTTCAAATGGAACTAAAGTATTCATTTCCTCATTCCACATATAATTTTGTGCAAATCTATTTAATTTATCTTTAGGCACAAAGAATGCTGTATCTTTCATTTCTAAAGGGTAAAATATTTCTTCCTTAATAAATTCTCCAAACCTTTTATTAGTTACAATTTCAATAATTCCTCCTAGAATATCTGCTGATAAACCATATACCCACTTAGCTCCTGGTTGCTGTACCAACGGAACTCTTGCAATAGCCCTTATATATTCCTGAGTATCTGGCGAATCTCCTTTTTCTCTTCTTTCTATGAAACTTCTAAAAAGTTTTCCCATTTGTCTACCTGATTCATGATTTTCATCTGGATAAGGAATTCCAGCCGTCATATTAAGTAAATCATTTATAGTAATGTCCCTCTTTATATCTTCTAATTCTTCATTCAAGCTATACACTAATTGGTTTGAGAATTCAGAAAAGTACTTGCTCACAGAATCATTAAGATCTATCTCTCCTCTTTCCACAAGTATCATTATTGCTACTGCAGTAATTGGTTTTGTCATAGAATACATTCTAAAGATAGTATCTCTGCTCATAGCAATCTTTCTTTCCTTATCTGAATAACCAAAGGTATTATGATAAATTTCACTTCCATTATGTATAACTAACACATTAGCCCCTACAACTCTTCCTTCCTCTACTTCTTTTATAAGAAGATTATCCATTGTCTCATTATATGAACCCATAATTATACCTCCAATAAATTATTTATAAATAAAAGTCCTATAGAATATATTTTATACCCTATAGGACAATCATATTAACCTGAATTATTTAATTAATTTATCCCTACTTTTTATTAGTAATTTATATTAATGTTTTTTACTAATAATCAATTTTCTTTTTCTTAACAACTAATATTACATTTAATATAAAAATAATTAAGCTTACCATGGAGATTATTATAAGTATATCATTCCAATAAGTCCAATTTAGGGCGTTATTATCTGCTAATACCCCTTGAAACATAAGTCCTGCATACATAGCTAATCCACATAAAATATCAATAATCAAATCTAAAGTTTGAATTGATTTTCTAATTGCATTATTATTTATTAATTTCTTTCTGATCTTTATTGCTTTATAAAAATTAATGCATACTATAATAAATAAGACTATATAAGCAATAAATATCCATTGAAAATGATTCATCACATCATCTAAAGGTTTCACCTCTAACATACTCATCCCCCTAATATAATACTACTTTATTTCCATTATTATACTTATTATATCAACCAATTTATTGTTATTCAATAATTTTGTTAAGTTATCCTAATTATCATTTAAAACCTATTTAAATCTCATTTGATATTTTTTATCTCAAGTCTTATAAAAAATAAAATATTATCATAATTTACTTATTTATCTTTAAATTCCTATATCTATTATGGGCTGCCATAATTTCTTGCTTTCTAGGTAATGACATGCTTCCTGAACCACCTTTTATCGTATCAATAGAAATTAATCCATTTCTTTTTATTTCCTTATACGCTTCAGTTACAGCCTGCTCTAAAGATAAATCTTTTCCCATCATATTATCTTCTATATATTTCATAATAGATCCAATAGCATTTAGTTGCTCATTATCTACTATTTGCTCTACTGCTCTTAAATCAATATTCTCATTATTAATATTTATATTACTTAACCCCATAGTTTTTATTTTTACACCCTTATAGGTGCTTTCTATAGTTCCCTTTTGAAGTTTTCTATTGAAATTTATATTTATTTTAGTATTTTTTTCTTCTATTCTTTTATTTATTTCTCCTCTCATAAGAGACTTTGCTTCCTTTGTAACATCTTTTGCTTCATAATTATCCATTTGTATAACACAATCTGCTACATCAAAGTAATCTCCCGAGCTACCTATAACTAATATAGTTGAAATATCTTTTTGACTGTATAAAGGCCTAACTATTTCAATAAATGGAGTTATCGGCTCCTTTTCTTTAGAGACTAAGCTTTGCATTAAATCATCTCTAATCATAAAGTTAGTTGCTGATGTATCTTCATCTATAAGTAAAACCGTTGATTTTGATTCTATAGCCTCCACTATATTAGCAGCTTGAGATGTACTTCCACTAGCATTTTCAGTAGTAAATCTTATAGTATCTTTTCCATTAGGAAGATTATCTATAAATAATGAAATATCTGTATTTTTAATACTTCTTCCATCTTCTGCTCTAACTTTAACTGCTGTATTATCTGTAATAACAAATTCTCTTCCATCACCTTCAACATGATTATATACTCCTAGTTCTAAAGCATTTAGAAGAGTTGATTTACCATGATAACCTCCACCAACAATTAAAGTTACCCCCTTTTTAATTCCCATTCCTTTAATTAATCCTCTATTAGGAATATTAATTTCTACTTCTAATGATTTAGGAGATTTAAAAGGTAATGCATTTTTTAATGGCTTTTGTGATACGCCGCTTTCTCTTGGTAATATTGACCCATTTGCTATAAATGCAATTAACCCTCTCTTAGTAATCTCTGACCTTATATATTCTTGATCTTGAACTAATTTAACCCTATCTATTACTTTAGCTTTATTAATATTTTTATATATTAATGTATTTTCAACTATACTCGGTATAACATTATATAAAATTTTTTCTAATTCTCTGGCTAAAACAGTTCTACCCTTAGCTGGAAAACCAACATAAAATCTCGCTTCTATATTGTCTCTATTTATTATTACTGATGTTCTTTCTAATATTTCTTGTGGACATCTACTTATAGCAATTAATCCACTTTTTCCTGAACCAAATATCTTTTCACTAAACTTATTTATATTAAAATAAAATAATCTAGTTAAAAAGTCTGAAACTGCAACTTTCTTATAATACTCACTTATTAAATCTTCCGGAAATCCAGCCTTATTTTTATTTATAATAATTCTTAATCTTGAAGGTGATGCAAATGGGTCTCCTTGAACGTAGTCAATACTTAGAATATAATCTTTAAAGTCATATTGTCCTTGTAAATCCTTATATGCCTTATATCCTCTTCCATCTATTCTTTGAAGTTCATTTTTTAAAATTATAGAATTCTTCATATCAACACCTCTTATAACTTATTAAAATATTCGTCTATTAACTTTTCACCCATTCTCCTATACATATTACTCATATTAATAAAGGAACTAAGTAGTAAAAAGTTTTCTTGGAATTCTTGATCTACTTGTATATTTTCATTTAACATCATTTTTTCAATATTATTAGACTTTTCCTCTATAGTTTTTTCTACATAATTTAAATCTTCATTATGTTGTTCTAAATATAAACTGTATAATTCTCTAATTGGATATTCTTCTCCATTTTCAAAGGTTGCAACTATCTTATTTAATGAACTTTTTATATCTCCTATTGATAGTCCTCCTTTTAAATTATAAATAAGACTCATTAGTATTAAATGTTCTTTACTATACTTCTTATTCTTTATAGACATTAGTAATTTTCCCTTAGCATAATTATTTACCATAGTCTTAGTTAAAGCCTTATCTTCTTCTGTTCTTTTACTATCATTAAACTTACTATCAAATAGCTGAGTAACTTGATCCATATATAAATCTATCTCTGGCATCTCATCTAATGTTAGTTGATTTTGCAAGTTTAATTCTCTAAATTTTTCCATCAATTCATTTTTATCCATAATTTCCTCCACATAGTTTTGTAAACTACTTATTAATGTGTATGTATTTAAATATACTAGTAATCATTAGATAATTCAAGAAAATTAATTAAATATATAAATTTTTCTAAATATTTGAGTTTTTTTGAGCTTTGACTTTTAAAATGTGCTTTATTAATATATAAATAACAATACGTAGTTTTGAAAACTATATGTGAAGAGGTGTTTATTTTGGAAAAATATTTTAGGGAACCAATCAATAGTTTAACTCACTTAGTGGGGGCTATTCTTTCACTTTTTGCTTTAATTGCAATGCTAGTAAAAGGTATACTAACTAACTCATCTACTGTTGCAATTGTTTCAATAGTAATATTCGGTATTAGCTTAATACTACTATATAGCGTTTCAGCAACTTACCATGGAGTAATAACTAGTGATAAAATTATTTTCAGACTTAGAAAATTAGATCATTCTATGATTTTTATATTAATAGCCGGATCTTATGCGCCATTTTGTTTAATTGCTCTTGGAGGATCTAAAGGAACTGTGTTCTTTGCAACTATAGCTTCTATTGCAATAGCTGGTATACTATTTAGAATGCTTTGGTTCAACTGTCCAAGATGGCTACAAACAGCCCTTTATATAGGCTTAGGCTGGGCTGCTATATTTATGCTCAAACCCTTATCACAAGCTTTAACGCCTATAAGTTTATCTCTATTAGTTTTAGGTGGCGTACTTTATACAGTAGGTGGAATTATTTATGGTCTTAAGCCTAAGAATCTTCAGTTTGGACAATTTGGTTTTCATGAAATATTCCATATATTTATTATCCTAGGAAGCTTATGTCACTTTATTTGTGTATTCATATATTTATTATAGAAATTATTGGATATATGTAAGTTAATTATTCCATCGATTTGTTCCAGATAATCGTAAACTTTTATATACCCATTAAAATTTAAAAGAAATTATTTAAAATTCTTCTTAATAAGAACTTTTGATAATTTCTTAAAATATAAATGCTGTATAAGAAGATTCATTTTTTCTTATACAGCATTTTTTATTATTCATTTTACATTGTGCGGAAGCACCAAGTATTATCCTTGTTTAATTATTGCTTTTCTAGTTAAAAGCCTTGATATTCCTATAAAAATTACAAATAATATTACAAAGGTTAGTATAGCAGAATATACATTTTGAGTATTAAATCCAAATATACTATTTATAAATTTATTTATATTTATCATTAGATTAGGATAAATTGTTCCTATTATATTTGTTAAGATAGATACTACCACTGGAGAAATAGACACTACTACCTTCATAAAACTGTTACATTTATAATAAATGATAGTTATTAAGAAACCCAAAGAAATTGCAAATAAACATACTGAAGCTTGAAACATAAAGCTATTAAATAAAGTTCCTATACTATTATTTTGAACCCAGTTAATAGAAGAATACCACTCTCCACTTCCTATATTAGCATAAACCATATCGTAAATAGTTGGATTTCTCATAAATATATTATAAATACGATTAATTATTATATCTATAATTGACATAAATAAAGCAACTGGTATCATAGATGCTGCTGTTCCATATAGGAAGTCCTTTCTAGATACATTATTACTCTTCATAAAATAGAAATTTTCTTTAAATAGATTTAACCCTGCAACAAATATAAATATTGCTGATGATATCTCTAATCCAGATGAAGATGCAGAACCATTACTACTTGAAGAAAGCACTAATAAAGCTACGCATACAGTAATGAAAATTGAGTAATAAATTGCTATTGAAGCTTTTAAACTATTAAGATTATATTTTATTATAGATTTTAATTTCATTATTTTACTTCCTCCTCTCCAGTTAAGTGGATAAATAGTTTTTGTAATTCTACCTTTGATGTTTCCAATTCTAAATTTCTTATTTGTATTTTATTTTCATCAGTTAATTTTCCTATAATAGTTGCTGCCTTAAATCCTGCTATAGATTCTATATTAATACACTTCTTACTTTCTATATATTTTTCAACCTTATCAGCAGCACCAGATACTAAATAAGCTTCTCCTAATAAGCTTTCTACTTCTTTATCTCCTAATACTTTCCCATCCTTAATTATTATTACTTTTTCTAAAATCTCAGAAACCTCTTCTATAATATGAGTTGATAAAATTATAGTTTTAGGTTTATCAATATAATTAGCAACTAATTCCTTATAGAATATATCTCTGTGATTAGCATCTAACCCTAAAACAGGCTCATCAAAAAGTAATACTTCTGCTCCTGATGATAAAGTTATAATTATCTTACAAATTGATGAATATCCGGTAGATAATTCTTTAAACTTCTTATTAGTATTAAGTCCAAACTTTTTACTTAAGTTCAAGGCATAATCCATATCAAAGCTTTCATAAAATTCCTTTGACCATTTAAATAAGTCTTTAATTTTCATTCCTTCAGGATATAGATCTTGTTCTGTCATAAAATAAATTTTACCTAAAACATTACTATTTTCAATTACATCTTCATCATCTATTTTTATACTACCTTCAGTTGGGAATATTCTATTAGTCATAAGATTTAAAAGAGTTGTTTTTCCTGCACCATTTCTTCCTAATAATCCGTATATCTTATTTTCTTCTATGGTTAATGAAACATCATCTAAAACTTTATGCTTTCCATATTCCTTTGTTAAATTAGATACTTTTATTAATGCCATTAGCTATTCCCCCTCTTAATCATTTCTATGATATCAGCAGTAGATATATTAAGCTTCTTTGCTTCCTCAATTAATGAAACTATATAATTAGAATAAAAATTATCTCTTCTTTTTTGTTTTAATATATTCTTACTGCCACTTGAAACAAACATTCCAACACCTCTTCTTTTATAGATAATCCCATCATCAACTAATAAATTAAATCCCTTTGCTACAGTAGCTGGATTAATTTTAAATTTAACTGATATTTCAGTTGTTGATGGTATAGCTTCATTTTCCTTAAATATTCCATTTAAGATACCATCTTCTATTGATTGTGCTATTTGAATATATATAGGTATTTCACTAGAAAAATCTAAATTCATGACTACCTCCTTTTAACTTTATATTATAATATATGTTTCTTTCGTTATTTAGTTCATTACTCATGTAATTAACTGTATATCCATTAGGATTATTTGTCAATAAACTTTGATAAATTTTTCAATAAAAAAGATGATGCTATTAACATCATCTCTTTTCTCTATATAAAAGTCTATATTCCTCCATAGATTATTCCTAAAATTATTACTAAAATAGTTATTGATGTAAATCCATACTTAGCAAATATAAGAAATTTATTACCTACCTTTCTTTTGGCACCCATATTTATTTCATTTAAAATTTCTTTTTTATCTCTCATAAAATAAAATATAATAAGAACTATTAATGCACCTAAAGGAGATATAACTATTGTAATAAAATCTGAAAATCTATTAAATAAATCCATATTTAAGTTCAAAGGTATTGATAAAATAAATAAGCCTATAGCTATTAATATAGTTGCTTTTTTTCTACTTAACTTACTTTGGGACATTAAGGCTTCCACAGGCCCCTCTAGCATATTAATTGATGAGCTTATAGCTGCAAAAATTACACTTAAGAAAAATAATATTGATACTAATCCACCCGCTGGCATTGCCTTAAATATAGTAGGTAAAGTTATAAATAATAATGGTGGTCCTGACATTGGATCTAGCCCAAAAGCAAATACCGCTGGCATTATTACAAATGCTGCTAGTAAGGCTGAAATAATATCAAAAATTGCTGTACTTATAGCTGCCTTTGGTATATCCATTTCTCTTCCTATATAACTACCATATACAACCATACCACATCCATTTAATGATACAGTAAAAAATGCTTGTCCAAGAGCCATGACCCATGTATTTATCTTAAATAAGTATTCCCATTTAGGAGTTAATAGATATTTAACTCCTTCTATAGATCCTGGTAAACTTAGAGATCTTATTGCTAACAATAAAAAAATTATAAAAAGTATTGGCATTATTATCTTATTAGCTTTTTCTATTCCTTTATTTATTCCTATAACTACAATAATTAGAGCTATAAATATTGCAATAGCATTCCATATTATACTCTCATTACTTCCTGAAAAATTATTAAAATACGTATTTACATCTATATTTTTCATTTCTCCAGTTACACTAATAGTGAAGTATTTTATTATCCATCCTACTACTACATTATAAAACATAAACACACCAGCTAAACCTATTGCTGGGATAGCACCTACTAATAATCCACCCTTAAGTTTCTTTTTCTCAAAAGACTTTTTTATTCCTGTTAATGATCCAGCTTCTGCTGTTCTTCCAAAAGTAAATTCAGTAATAAGACCTATATATCCTAAGACTAAAACGAATATAAAGTATGGAATTAAGAATACTGCACCTCCATTTTGTCCTAACCTATAAGGAAACATCCATATATTCCCTAATCCTACTGCTGCTCCTATGCACGATATTATAAATCCTGCACTACTTGCAAAATGTTCTCTTTTCTTCATAACCTACTCTCCTTCTAATATATAATAAAAACCACATAGGTTTTCCCATGTGGTTAATTATCAAAATAAAAAATACCACATAGATTATCTATGTGGTTAATCAACTTAATTTTTGGCATCGCTAATAATTATAACCATCATAGATACAAACCCTAAATTTTACTAACGGCTTGTATCTATAATAATTTTATAAATACAAAGCCTACCTATAATAGATATAATAATAATTTTTATTAACTTTTATGCTTTTAAAGTTAACTCTCCCTGCCATTTTTATTCTCCTAATACTACTCATACTACTTTTTAATAAATATTACCACTTGAAATTTTAAATGTCAAACTAAAAAGATCTTAAAAATAAATAATTTACTTAGTTTCCATTAAATTTTCTAAATATTATTTTACTTTCAATGAAATTATGTTGACTTTATGATATAATAACGAAATGAATAATTTTAGAAATGAGGTAGGTTTTTAGTGATAACTGTATCAAACGTAAGTTTAAGATTCGGTGGCCGTAAGCTATTCGAAGACGTAAATATAAAGTTTACTCCTGGTAACTGTTATGGTGTTATAGGTGCTAACGGAGCTGGTAAAAGTACTTTCCTAAAAATATTATCTGGTGAAATAGAACCAAATACAGGTGATGTAAGCATAGCCCCTAATACAAGAATGTCTGTTTTAAAACAAGATCACTTTGCTTATGATGAGTATGAAGTTTTACAAACAGTAATTATGGGTAATAAAAGATTATATGAAATAATGGAAGAAAAGGATGCTTTATATGCAAAGCCAGACTTTTCTGATGAAGATGGTATAAGAGCTTCTGAATTAGAAGGTGAATTTGCTGATATGAACGGTTGGGAAGCTGAATCAGATGCATCTTCTTTACTTCAAGGCTTAGGTATCGGAACTGATATGCATTATAAGAAGATGTCTGAATTAACTGGTTCTGAAAAAGTTAAAGTTCTTTTAGCACAAGCTTTATTCGGAAATCCTGGAATATTAATTCTAGATGAGCCTACTAACCACTTAGATATACAATCAATTAACTGGTTAGAAGACTTCCTTTTAAGATTTGAAGGAACTGTAATAGTTGTATCCCACGATAGACACTTCTTAAACACAGTATGTACTGTAATGGCTGACGTTGACTTTGGAAAAATCAAATTATACGTTGGTAACTATGACTTCTGGTATGAATCAAGCCAATTAGCTCTTCAAATGGCTAAGGATCAAAACAAGAAGAAAGAAGAAAAAATTAAGGAATTACAAGACTTTATCGCAAGATTTAGTGCTAATGCTTCTAAATCTAAGCAAGCAACTTCTCGTAAGAAGTTATTAGATAAGATTACTTTAGATGATATCCAACCATCAAGCAGAAGATATCCTTTCGTTGGATTTAAGCCTGAAAGAGAAGTTGGTAATGAAATTTTAACTGTTGAAGGTTTAACTAAGACTATTGATGGTGTTAAAGTTTTAGATAATGTTAGCTTTAGAGTTAATAAAGATGATAAGATTGCATTCGTTGGAGACAATGAAATTGCTATAACAACTTTATTTAAAATAATAAACGGTGAAATGGAACCAGATAGTGGAGAATACAAGTGGGGAATAACTATAACTAATTCTTACTTCCCTAAAGATAATACTGAATTCTTCGAAGGTTGTGATTTAAGCTTAGTTGATTGGCTTAGACAATATGCTGGAAAGACTGTTGAAGAACAATCAGAATCTTACTTAAGAGGATTCCTTGGAAGAATGTTATTCTCAGGAGAAGAAGCATTAAAAAAAGCTAGTGTATTATCAGGAGGAGAAAAGGTTAGATGTATGTTATCTAGAATGATGCTTACAAATGCTAATGTATTAATTTTAGATCAACCTACTAACCACTTAGATCTTGAATCTATTACTGCTGTTAATAATGGATTAAAAGATTATAAGAGCGTAGTTTTATTTGCTTCACACGACCATCAATTTATTCAAACTATTGCTAACAGAATAATAGATATTAAAGAAGATGGTTCAATAGTAGACAGAACTATGACATACGATGAATACTTAGAATTCTCAGGAAAAACAAGCAAATAGAAAAAAGTCAGCAATGCTGACTTTTTTATTTTTAATTATAATAAGATTTATAACTCGGCAACCATTCTAAACTCTCTATATTTTACTCCTGAAAATTCATATTCAAATACTTCCTGCTTTTCAAAACCACTTTTTTCATATAAATTAATTGCAATAATATTATCAACCTCAGCACTTGTATAAAGCTTCTGATGCCCATATTTATCTACAAAGAATTCTAAAAATTTCTGTACTGCTATTTTCCCTATTCCTTGATTTTGATATTTCTCGTCTATCATAAACCTGCTCATTGACCATCCATTAAGTTCATCATCAAAATCATACAGGATGAATCCCACCATCTTATTATCTTTATAAATTCCTAATGGATATAAATTAGGTTCATAAGCTGATTGTACTAAAGAATACATATTTGAGGCTATAAACCTTTTTTTGATTTTCACTAACTTTCAATTCTATACATTCATTATAATTACTTCTATCAATTTCTATAAACTCTATATTCATCTCTAAATCTCCCAAATATTTCATATTAACATAATTATACACCTTTACTTCTATATACTTTTCTATACATAAAAAAGAGATACTTAAAAGTGTATCTCTCTATAAAGCATCTAAAGTTATAGGTTTGTTTATATCTGGAACTGGTATAAAGTCTGCTCCTGTATTTTTATTTTCAGGGATTATCCTAATTTCACTTTTTTCATTAGTAATGCTATTTCTATTGTAATTAATAATAATGTTACTCTTCTTATCGTTATCATTTGATTTTAATAAAACATTTATTGATATTAATGAACAAAAAATAGTGCCTCCGACAATGAAATATTTAATCTTGCTTGATTTCATTAAATCCCTTCCTTTACTAAACAAATATTAGCCTCCTCCATGATATGTAACTATATAAAAAATTCCTATCCTAGTTGTCTTGTATGCTAATTTAGAATTTCCTGTCACTCTATCCTTTGGTTTAGGGCTAAAAATATAAAATTTTACTCTTTCACTTTCTGATCCTAATTTAATTTCTTCTATACTTGTAGTAAATGCTAACTTAGGATGCCCTTCAAGAAATAATCGTGTTCTTAATGCATTGTGGGGAGTAATGTGCAGCAATCCCCAAATCGTTATACAAAATAATATTACCCTAGGCCATGTTATTATTTCCTTCTTCATCCATTCATCTCCTATCACTACTTTTTATTAATTATACACTATATCCATTTTATTACATATAGTATATTTATTTATCTTTAGAAATATATTAAAATATATCAATAAAGTTGTAGTTAATTCTTCTCTTCTTAGTCTAAAGAAGACGGGGTTAGCTGATACCTTTGGAAATCTTAAGCTAAATGGTGAACTGTTAATGATAGATTGTATAGATTATACATCATATGATAATGGAATAATTATTAATGCTATTAAGTATAAAAGTTCCATTAGCTGCTAACTTTTATACTATTAATCTTGCTATTGAAAATAATGAGTGAGTATTAAAAAATATTACTTTAGACGGAATAGCATAATCAGAAGGAGGCTGTTAATTTAAACATCCTCCTTCTGATATTATTATTGATTATAGATACTTTATTTCTCTTATTTTTGATTCTACTATACTTTTAGAGCCTTCAATATGACCAGCAGAAAATGATATTCCTTTCTATGATTTAATTCTATGTGCTTATTTCTTTTCTATATTTTAAATATAATGTACTACTAATTAATAAAGTAATAACTTCGGCTAAAGGAATAGTAAGCCAAACTCCTGTCATTCCAAGAAAGTTAGGTAATAATATTATTAATGGAATAATCACAACAAGTCCCCTTGATATAGATATAATAAATGATTCTTTTGCCTTATTAATTGATGCAAAAAATGATGTAGTTACAATATTCAATCCCATAATAATAAATGCTATGAAGTATATTTTAACCCCATCTACAGCCATAGATTGTAATATCATATCCCCTTCACTATTAAATAAATTTACTATTTCATCTGAAAATCTAAATCCAATGAAATAACATCCAATCCCTAATACAATGGAAGTTATTAATCCATACTTAAATATCGCTCTAATATTTTTAGCCTCACCTTTTCCATGGTTTTTACTTATAATAGGTTGAATTCCTTGAGCTATTCCAGTAAATATAGAGACTACTATTAACGCTAAGTTTGCTATTATTCCATAAGCTGCAACTCCAGTATTATTTGATATTCTTAAAATAGTAAAATTAAATAATAATATTATTATCCCAGAAGAAAACTCAGTAATAAATGATGGTATTCCTAATGAAATTATCCCCTTTGCATAAGATAAATTAAATTTACATTTAGTAAGTTTAAAGTTGTTTTTCTTTCTAATAAAGTGAGTTGATAATATAATTAAACTTAAAATCGGTGTAGTTCCTGTTGCAAGGGCTGCTCCAAACATTCCAAGCTTAAATGGAAAAATAAATACATAATCAAGTACTATATTACTAAGACTTCCTAAAATCATAGCAATCATTGCCAAATTAGGTTCATTATCATTCCTAACAAAGGCTGTTATTATATTATTTAAAATAAATATACAAGAAAAAGATAAAAGTGTTTTTAAGTACTCTCCTGCCAATGGAGCTACAACTTCATCTGCCCCTAATAGCTTTACTATATCATAAGAAAAGAATAAGCCTATAATAGTTATAATAATACCAACACTTACTCCCATTACTATAGCATGAGTAAATACTCTATTTGCACCTCTTTCATTATTCTTACCTATTTGTATAGAATATCTAATACCTGCTCCCATTCCAATCATTAATCCAATACCACTAACTAAACTCCATAATGGTAAAACTAAGTTCAATCCAGTTAACCCAACACTTCCTACACCATTAGCTATAAAAAATGTATCTGCAAGTATATAAAAGGACATTCCAATCATACTGATTACATTTAATGATACATATTTTGCAAAGTCTTTTAGAATATTATTTTTTATATTTACTACCATATAAATCCCCCTAAGTTTAAAATATCTTTATTTTACTAATGAACTAAAAAAGCACTAGATAGTTTATACCCAAGGCCTAACGGTATAAATCTCTAATGCTTCCCATACAAATAAATATATCCGGCGATATACTTATTCAAATATCTTCATTTTATAAAATTCTATAATAGTATACTATTATTGTCAATATTATTCCATGATGCTTTTTATACATTCCCCAACACTTGAAACATATTTATTTGCAATAGTCTTAAGCTCTTCTTCTACATTATGAAAAGTGAAGCTATTTTTAGTTAAATTAAACATTGACACATCATTAAATGAATCTCCTATAGCATAAAGGTCATCTACATGAATATTATCTAACTCTAATATTTTTCTTAATCCATTTCCCTTCGAGCAATCCTTAGGCGCTATGTCTACAAAATATTGATTTCTAAAAGCCTCTAAACCATGTCCATAATTTTCAATTAACAAATCTTTTGCCTTTTCTGCTACTTCTATATCTTTATTAGTTGAAAAAACACTTATAAATGAATACTTTCTTTTCTCAGAAAATAAGTCTTCTATTGAAATTCTATCTCTAAAGGCAAATAAAATCTCATTTATATCCTTTGATGAGGAGCTTGTACATTCTATTCCTTTAGATTCAACAAGATAATGTTGTCCATCCGCCTCAAAATGTATACAAATATCTTTTTCATCTATAAAGTCATTGAAAACTCCTTCTGCTATATTGCTATTTATATAATTACTTGAAATAACCTTCTTATTTTTATCTAATACTATAGCTCCATTACAAGCTACTATATAATCATATTCTATCTCTGGATAATCCTTAAATAAGTCATAAATTGAATCTAAATTTCTTCCTGTTGATATTATAAATTTATTTCCGGCTTCTTTAAATCTTACTATAGCTTCTAAATTTTCTTTACTAATAGTATGATCTTCCTTTAATAAAGTTCCGTCCAGATCACAAGCTAAATACTTCATTAAATTCCACTCTCCCATTATTTATTCCTTAAAAATTATATCATACTAATGTTAGAAAAATTTTTAATATATAAAATTTAACTAATTTTACAAAACACCTTATTCAATTATATGTAAATTTTATAAATATTGATATATAATTTAAAATATATTAAAAAAGTGTGAAAGATTATCTTTCACACTTTTTATAACTTTAATTTTCTTTTTTGTAACTCATATGAAGTAATTCGTGAGCCTTTCCATGACCTGGTTTACCCATATAAGTATCATACATCTTATTTAATGCACCATTTTCATGAGATTTTCTCTTCTTTAAATGCTTATCTTGATTATATAGTACCGATGCTCTTACACTTCTAATATCCATATTTAATCTATCTAAAGCATTAACATGAGGTTGCCCACCACCATTTACACATCCACCTGGGCAAGCCATTACTTCAATAAAGTGATATTGTTTTTCATCAATTTTACCACTATTTATAAAATCAAATAAACTTGAAGCTCCATTAATTACTGCTACATTATAATTTTCTCCACCAATTTCTACTGTAGCTTCTTTAATTCCTGCAAGTCCTCTTACTTGTTCATACTCAATATTTTCTAAATCCTTTCCTTCAACAAAGTCCTTTGCACTTCTTAAAGCTGCTTCCATAACACCGCCAGTTGCTCCAAATATAGCACCTGCTCCAGTGTATTCTCCCATTGCTGGATCTGCTTCACTATCTTCAAGTTTAGCAAAATCAATTTTTGCATCTTTAATCATCTTCGCTAATTCTCTTGTAGTTATTACTGCATCTATATTTCTTAGTCCTTCATTCTCCATTTCAGGTCTGTCTGCTTCATATTTCTTAGCAGTACAAGGCATTATAGTTACTGTAAATACATTCTTTGGATCTATATCTAAAGTTGTAGGATAATAAGTTTTGCTAGCTGCTCCAAATATTTGTTGTGGTGACTTAGCAGTTGATAAATTTCCTAAAAGGTTTGGATAATAATTTTCTACTTGTCTTACCCATGCTGGACAACAAGATGTAAACATTGGGAATGGTCCACCAGTTTTAATTCTCTCCACTAGCTCTGTTGCCTCTTCCATTATAGTCATATCTGCTCCAAAGTTTATATCGAATATTTTATCAAATCCTAATTGTCTTAAGGCAGTATATACTTTACCGGTTACATCTACCCCATATCCCATTTTAAATAATTCACCCATCGCTGTTCTTACTGATGGTGCCATAGCAACAATAACATGCTTTTCTTCATCTGCTAATGCATCTTTAACTCTATCCATATGAGACTTCTCTGATAAAGCATCTACCGGACAAGCTGCTACACATTGACCACATAATAAACAGTTAGTATCATCAAAACATTTTAAATTTTCAGGTCCAATTACTTTTTCGCCATTAACTTCTATAAACTTTATAGATTCTGTTCCAGTCTTAGTTTTACATGCTGCAACACATCTACCACAACTTACGCATTTTGTTCTATCTATAACAATTGATTTACTTCTATCATCAACATATTCTGATTTATCTGCAACAACAAAAGGTTTAGTAGCTCTAGCTCTAGTTTTAATTACCAGCTTTAGGAACTCACAATTTTCTCTTCTTTCACAAGGTCCACACTTAAACTCATGTTTATCTAATAAAGCTGAAACTCTTTCTTTAACAGCTTCTTGAACTCTTTCAGTATTAGTATTAATAACCATTCCATCCTCTGGAATAATACAACAAGCCTTAGCTAAATTTTCTTGTCCCTCAATTTCTACTAAACAAATTCCACACTGTCCAACGCTGCCACAATCCTCTAAAAAGCATAAAGCAGGAATATCTATTCCATTTTCCTTTGCTACTTTAATTAAGTTATCTTCATTACTTACTAGAATTTTATTTCCATTGATGGTTATATTTTTCATTGAAATTTCCCCCTATAATTAATGTAATGAAACCACTTTTATTGTTATAATATTAACAATTATATTGTACACCACATTTAAAATAATTACTATCTTTTAATCTATAAAATAAAAGATAATGTTTTTAATGTTTCTTATATAAAGTCAATCTTTATATTATATTTCTACTTAAAGCTTAAACTCCACATTTAATGCTAATTATTAAGTAAATTCACTTTAACTCATATATTTATCTTTAGTTATTATGCCTTTAGTAAACATCTACTCTGTCTTAAATGTTTCTTAGATATTCCAGTATATGTATGCAACAAAGTAATCAATTTTATAAAATATCCTAAAACGACTTATCCTCCTCCAAAACTTTTTTTCAATAAATATTATCTTTTATAATTTATAATATGTAAAGTAAATTTATATATTGAAGAATTTTTATTTTTGTTTTATGGTAATATAATACTATATAAAAATATTTCGATGAGGTAACTTATGATACAAGTATATAATAGAAAAACAAAAAAATATGAAGTAGAAAAGGTTGCTGGCGAGAACTACATTAAGTGGTCTTATGAATCTCCTGCTGGCAAGAGTTTTACCGAACTACTTATAAAGAAAAAACTATTTTCAAGACTTTATGGCTCTTATTGCGATACTTCACTAAGTAAGAAAAAAATCTCAAACTTTATAAAAAATTTTGATATAGATATGGGTATTAGTTCAAATACCTTGAATGACTTTAATAATTTTAATGACTTTTTTATCAGAGAGTTAAAGGAAGATGCTAGACCAATACCTAAAGATAATCGTTTATTAATTTCTCCTGGAGATGGTAGATTATTTGCTTATGAAAATATTTCTATAGATAAATTAATCCAAGTTAAGGGAATTCATTATAGCTTGTCCGAATTAATTGGCGACAATGAAATAGCTAAGGAATATGAAGGTGGCGTATGCCTAGTTTTAAGACTTTGTCCAACAGATTATCATAGATTTCATTTTATAGATAATGGTACTCCTTTAGAAAATCACTTTATTAAAGGTAATTATTATTCCGTAAACCCAATAGCTCTTGAAAGGATTCCAAAGTTATATTGCCAAAACAAAAGAGAATGGAGCATTTTTAAGTCTGAAAATTTTGGAGACATAATTCATATTGAAGTTGGTGCTACTTGCGTTGGAACAATAATTCAAAGCTATTCTCCAAATACTAAAGTTATAAAAGGTCAAGAAAAAGGTTATTTTAAATTTGGTGGATCAACAACTATATTATTATTAAAGAAAGATACTGTTAAAATTGATGAGGATATAATAAATCAAACAAACCTAGGATTTGAAACTATTGTTTTAATGGGTGAAAGTATAGGAGTAAAAATAGCTAAATAGGGGTGAATATTTATGGGGGATTTAATCTATAGACTTTTAATATTTTTAAATAGTAGTAAGGAAAATGATATTAACTATAATATTGCAATTACTATGCTTAGAAATGTTGAAATTATACCTAATATGTCTATTAATAAATTGTCTGACCTTTGTTATACTTCTCCAGCAGCTATAACGAGGTTCTGTCATAAGCTTGGATATTCAAGTTTTATAGAGTTTAAAAAAAATATGAAAATTAATATAGATAGCTATAACGAAGGTCTTATGAAACCAAAATCAATAACTTATAAATTATCTAGGGAAGATATTTTAAATAATATGTCTTTGGAAATTGTAAATGAAATTGAAAACTTTAAATCTTTTGTTGATTTAAAAATAATTGACAGTGTTGTAGAGCTCATTCATAATAGCAATAATGTTTGTATATTTGGAACTCAGTATTCTCAATTAATGGCTCAGGATCTTCAAAGGAAGCTAGTAAATTTATCAAAAATAATATATAACGCTAACGATGTTCAGGAGCAGGAAAGAATAGCTAGTGAACTAGATAAAAATTCTTTAGCAATATTGATCTCTCCAACAGGTAAATTTCCCCTTTACCATGAAAGACTTTGGAATAAAATCAAAAAGAGCCCAGCTAAAGTGATTGTTATTACTGAAATGCAGAATCCAGAATACTTAAAGAGAAGCGACTATTTAATTTATCTACCACCTAGAAATGATTCAAATGAATATGTTCAAAATCATAGATATGATTTAGCATATCTTATTGAATATATATATGCAAGATACGGAAATTTATATAAAAACAATTACTAAAAAAAGAAGTAAAGGTAATAATTCATAATTCCTCGGAATTATGAATTATTATTACACTACATTCCTCCCAAGTCATCGCAAAATTAATAATTTCACTTCAAAGTTTAATTTAGAAAATTCTTACCTTTTTATATTTAAATTTTTATTAATACATAATTCCCATTACTTTCTTTTACTTCTACTAATGTAAGCCCTTTGAATTTCTTTAATTCTTTTACTGCAGTCAACAAAATCTTTGTATCTATATAATCAACATATTTTATTGCCTCATTCATACCCTTATCTGAATCAACATGCTTACTAATATATTTTGAAATTCTTATACCACTAGTTATAACAAACATAGGCACATAAAATCTAAGGTTTTTCCCTTCTGATTTAATAACTATCTTCATTTTTTCACCTATTCAATAATAATTCTAACAACGTCACCGTTACTTGAGTCAACAGTTATAATATCTCCTATCATTTCATTATCTAATGCAGCAATAATTGACTCGGTTAACATTTCAAAATCAATTCCTTCCATATCTGCACTTTTAATAGGTAACTTTCCTGTTGCTTTTAATATCGATGTTATAACAACTACTGGTAAATTAATTTTTACATTGTCACCATCTGCTGAATCTACAAGTACCCTAAGCATTCTCTTATCATAATTCTTAATTACCTCTAAATTCTTTTCTTCTTTTACATACATTGCCTCAATTAAGTCTGCACTTTTTCCAATGTTTAACTTTCCCTCTGATAACATAGTTAATACCTTTAATAAATCCTCTCTCATTTTCTTTCCCTCCAAAATTTAATTATTATTCTCTCATTCTCTCAATTGCTTCTTGAGGAGATATCTCTCCTTTTTCTAATGCCTCGATAACATCACTTGTTGATGTTTTTAATTGCTTTGAATTACCTCCATATCCTAAAGCATTAATAACCTCATCTAGCTTTGCCCTTACTGTTGGGTATGAAATTCCTAATTCCTTCTCCACATCTTTAATACTTCCTCTACACATAATAAATACTTCAATGAATTTTAATTGCTCTTTAGTTAAATAATCAAACTTAGAAAATTCAAATTCGTTTTCTATAATAGTTTTACATGAAGAACATTTTAACCTAGTTGCTTTCAATTTTTTATTACATACTGGACAAGAAGTTATTACTTTATACATGCCATTATCCCCTCCTGTTAATTACATATTATTCCTATTTATAATTTTTGTCAATCGAAATATTAAATTTTATCATATTATAATTAATTTTATTAATTTAATACTTTTATTTTATTAATTATATTTATATATTTATTAATTTTTACAATATACTCAGTTGGATTATTACTTGTATAAATAATAATTAAAAACATTGAAAAAGAGGATTAATTTTAAAATAATCCTCTTTTTCTTTCTATTAAATAACTTATATAAATAAGTTATTATATTAATTATAAATTATTAATCTACCTAAAACTCTCCTCTTTCTACTTTTTCAATTTTCTCTATAACATCTTTAAATTGTGGTAAATATTCTTTATTAGCTACTAGCATCTCATTTAATAATTTTCTTCCTCTTATATCATCTGCTATTAATGGATTTGTAACCATTGCTAAAAGTGCAGTGTTATAATCTCCAGTATAAGCCGCTTCTGCTGCTAGCCTTTCAAATGATTTAATTTGTCCAACTAGTCCTTGAGCAAATACAGGTAATTCATTAATAGTTTCTACTGGAACTGGACCATTTTTGCCTACATAACAACTTACTTCAATTGCTGAATCATCTTCAAATTGCTTTAATGTTCCATTATTTCTTGTGTTTACAGCAATTATAGTATTCCTATCATTATATATTCCATTAATTACATTACATGCAACATCTGAATAGTAAGCTCCTCCACGCTTCGATAATTCTTCTGGTTTTTCATTTAAATCAACGTCTTTATACATTTCAAATAATTTCTTTTCAACTTCCATTACTACTTCTGCTCTAGTTCTGCCATTCTTGAATTCTTCTAATTCGTAATTAAGCATATCTCTAGTTTTATAGTAGTATCTATGATATGGGCAAGGTATTACTCCAAAAGCTCTAATTGTAGCAATATCCCACTCTAAATCTTTAATATTACTCATTGTTTGGCTCTTGGCATCAGGTGCTGTTAATCTATTAATAAGTTCTGTTGTAACGTCATTTCCATCTAAATAAACTCTTTCTGCATAAACCATATGGTTTAATCCAGCAAAATCTACAGTAACTCTATCTTTATCTGCTTCTAATATATCTGCAAATGAATATTGTAATCCTATTGGAACATTGCATACTCCCACTACTTTTTTATGAACACCATATCTTAATAATGCTTCAGTTACTATCCCCGCTGGATTTGTAAAGTTAATTAACCATGCATCTGGACATAATTCTTTCATATCCTTAGCTATATCTAATATTACTGGGACTGTTCTTAAAGCTTTAAATAATCCTCCAGCTCCATTAGTTTCTTGTCCTAAAAACCCATGACTTAAAGGAATTCCTTCATCTTTACATCTTGCTTTTAATAATCCAACTCTTAATTGAGTAGTAACAAAATCTGCTCCCTTTAATGCCTCTCTTCTATCTAAAGTCAAATGAATATTCATTGGAACTCCAGCTTTTTTAACCATTCTTTTAGCTAATTCTCCAACTATTTCTAACTTTTCTTTTCCATCTTCAATGTCTACTAACCAATAATCACTTACTGGCATTTCATCGTATCTTTTAATTAATCCTTCTACTAATTCAGGCGTATAGCTTGATCCTCCACCTATTGTAACAATTTTTAAAGGTTTCTTTCCCATATGCTCAACCCCCAGATATTTATTTTCATTTTTCTGATAATTCAATTATACCTGGTATTCTCAGTAAACATTTTCATATTTTGAAAATCCTTATTTACTTCTTAATAATGATTGATTTTATTTGATTTTTGAATTTTTCCTCATTTCCATCAAAAATTATAAGATTTATACCCATTTCTTTAGCCCTATCTTTAACTGCTGATTTAATAGGCTCTTTCGTAGCAACTAAAATCTTATATGCATTTTTTCCTCCAATTTGTTTACTATAAACATCTAACTCATTTAAAGCATCCTCATTATATTTATCACTATCCTTGCATGAAATACAAATAGGAATAGAGTCTTTCACTGCAATTACATCTACTTCATTTCTAACCACCTTACTTTTATCATTCCATAAAAACATAACTCCACTTTTAACTTCATCAATTTCTTTGATTTCATTAATAATATTATTTGTTGCAACTTCAAGCCAAGTTCCACTTTTAAAAATAAAAGACTTTAAATATTCATTTTTAAAATAAACTTTAACTTCTTCACTTGACTCATTAAAATATTCTATTCCATTTATATCTTTTAGACTTTTTAGTATTTTATTTAATAATACTTTTTCTTCATTTTCTAACAAACTCAAATTTATTTTAATCTCTTTAGGACGCTCTGCATTATGAATAAAAATATTAGACTCATATAATTTTTGTTTGTATTTATGCCAAATCGCTAGATTTTTATATATCTTCTTAGTTAATAAAACTAAATCCTTTTTATTTGAAAGTTCTGTAGAATCATTTATAACTTCTCCACCACTAGCCTTTAATAATTTATCTAACTCTAAATCTTCATATTCCTCATTAATTACTTCTATTTTATTATCAAATTCATATAGTTTTTTATTTTTGATATCTATATATACCGCTTTTATACAATTATCCTTGCATATATTTAATAACTCTAGAGAATTTATTCTGCTTCCCCCTGTTAAATTTACTATTATATTTTTATTTTTATTTTCATTAATACTTCTACTTAAGGATTTTAAATCTCCTTCTTTCATAACTATCTTTTTTAAACTATTTTCAGGTAAATATGTCTCATAGTATTTTTTTAATGAATTCATTAAAGCTTCATCATTTTCATTGTATATAAATATTACTTCCTCAGGATTAAACCTTTTTGTTGCAAGTATATTGACCTCATTATGACTATCTAATTGATTAATTAAAACATCTATTTTCATAAATTCTTTCCTCTTTAAAAATAATATATCTTTAATTTATCCAAAGAATTATTAATTTATCCTAATAACTATAAATACTTCTTTGTTACAATCATCTATTACCCTATAATTTTTTTAATAGCAAAAAGAAGAGATCTACCTAGATAAATCTCTTCATATATTTCTATTTATATAAATTTCTTGCTAAATATACACCTGAACATGAAGCCATCATTAATCCTCTAGTAAGACCTGCCCCATCTCCAATTGCATAAAGATTTTTAATATTAGTTTCTAAGTTTTCATTAAGCTTTACCGAGTTTGAATAAAACTTAATTTCTGGTCCATAAAGTAAGTTATCTGGATTAGCAAATCCCTTAACAACCTTATCCATCTCTAATATAAAGTTAATTATATTAGTCATAGTTCTATATGGAATTCCTAATGTTATATCTCCTGGCATAGCTGTTTTTAAAGTTGCTTCAACAGAGTTATTATCAAGTTCTTCTTGCCAAGTTCTTTTTCCATTTAATATATCTCCAAATCTTTGAACTACTACATCTCCATTAGATAATAAATTTGTAAGTTCTGCTATCTTATTTGCATATTCAATTGGTTTATTAAATGGTTCTGTAAATCTATGAGATGATAAAATTGCAAAATTAGTATTTATACTTTTCTTTTCCTTATAAGCATGACCATTAGCTAATGAAACTCCATTATCATAAACCTCTGCAGCAACGAATCCATCAGGATTTTGACAAAAAGTTCTAACCTTATCATTAAAAGGTGCTACATTAGAAATAAATTTACCTTCATACATAAGTTCATTTACCTTTTGAATATCACCTTCAGATTTCATCTCAAATCTTACTCCAATATCTACAACTCCAACTTCTTTTTCAATATTATGTCTATCACATAAATCTGATAAGAAATCAGCTCCATTTCTTCCTACTGAAACTACTACCTTTTCTGCAAAATAGTCTCCTCTTTCTGTAGATACACCTTCTACTTCTCCATTACGAATTATTAAATCTTTGACCATAATTCCAAATATTATTTCTACACCATTTGATAACAAATAATCTTCAATTCTTCCATACAACTCTCTAGACTTTTCAGTACCTAAATGCCTAATTGGAATATCCACTAAGTTTATATTTTCAGACTTCGCCCTATCCTTAATTTTCTTTATTTCATCTTTATGTTCAATTCCTGCTATATTCTTTTCTCCACCAAAATCTAGATATATTTTGTCACAATAATCAATTAGATCTTTAGTCTTTTTATGTCCTATTACCTCTGGTAAATTACCTCCAACTAATACTTCTTCTGAATCCTTATCATATAATGATAATTTAGCATCAGAAAAAGCACCTGCTCCTGCAAATCCTGTAGTTATATTGCAATACGGTTTACACTTTACACACTTATTTAATTTAGGTATTGGGCAATATCTCTTATGAACGGATTTTCCTTTTTCAATAATTAAAATTTTCTTTTGGGGACTTATTTTTAAAAGCTCATATGCAGTAAAGATACCACTTGGTCCAGCCCCAACTATAATGACATCATAACTATTATTATTCATTCAGTAACCCCTTCCGTCGAACGTTTTTTTATAGTCCATAGAATATTATACGACTTTTTAAGATAATATCAACATTTTTTAGATGTTTTAGTTTTATATTCTAGTTTTATATTGAGTTTTTCCGAATGAAATTTATATTAAATAAAATCAATATTTTCTATTTCAAAAAACCTATAAGGGGAAAAATGTTAAAAACTACTCATTTTCTCAAAAGAAAAAGCCTTGTAAACTTAGCATTTACAAGGCTTTCATGGTACGGCGGAGAGGATTCGAACCCCCGACCAACTGGTTCGTAGCCAGCTACTCTATCCAACTGAGCTACCACCGCATACTATATTTTTAACAATATTTATCTTATCATAACTACTTAAATAAATCAAGCAACTTATATTTAATAGAAAATGTTTTTAATTACTATATATGTCGGCAAATTCTACTTCTAACATTTGAATCTTGTTACTTCCTTCATCATTCAAGCAATGATCCTCATTTTCTTCAACAATTGTTATAGGAAAATTTATTATAAATTCACATCCATTTCCTTCATTGCTTTTCAATGATATTTCTCCATCCATAGATTGAACTAAATAATTTACTAAATCTAGCCCTATTCCACTTCCTACTGCATCACTTTCTCTTTTTTTTGACATTTGATAAAATCTATTAAATATCTTTTCTTGATATTCCTTAGATATTCCTGGTCCTTCATCCTTAACAGAAATCCTTATTTCATCATTGAGAACAAACATATCAATATAAACATTTGTATTACTATATGAAAATTTTATTGCATTTGATAATAAGTTCATAATTATTCTATCTAATACTTCTGGGTCTACTCCCATTATACATTCTTCCTCATTTGTATCAAAAATAAGCTGAATATTTTTTTGTTTTGCATATTTATCTATACAACTTATTGTGCTTTCTACCATAGAAATAATATCAATATTTTTTTTATTTAATACATAGTAATGGTTTTCTAATTTTGTAGTATCTATTAAGTTATTTACTAGTCTAAGCATCTTTAAACTATTTCTTTTAACTATTCTCATGTATTCATTAGCTTTCTTATCGCTTATCAACATAGATCCATATTCCATAACTTGCATAACACTTAGAATAACATTTAAATGACTCCTTAAATCATGAGAAATATTAAGTAAAAAATTTTCTTGCTCTGCATTCTTATTAATTAACTCTGTTATGATGCCTACTAAATCATCTTTCGTGAGATTCCTACCACTTTTAAAAAAAAATTCGTTTAATTTATCTTTGTTTGATAATAATTCCCTCTCCATAAATTCGTTAATAATCATCATAAAAATTCCTTTCGTAACAGCTTCAGCTTTTATTTATCTACCCCATAACATTAGTTTATCATATACACTTTTTTACAACAACATCTTTTGTATTTTTTTCCATTTTTTTTATTTTTTATTATATTTTCATTTTACTATTTATTTATTTTGTAAATTACTTGTAATTATATACATATATTCTTTCTTGATTCCCATTTAATAGCAAATAAATTACAAAAAAAATATCCTAGCAAATACTTGCTAGGAATTTGTGATCCTTTGTTTACACTATACTCTCTCTCTTCAAATGCTTTATAACAAATATTAGGTAAGTTCCCGATATTAATATACTAAATGAACCTATTGGTAATATTAAACTTAGAATTGTAGGCAGAGTTGTAGCATAAACACAAATTTTAAATATATCCCCATAACTAAGTTTTAAATAATTTACTTTATTTAATATAACTCCAACTATTGATAATATAAGTGTATTTAACATAAATTTAATATATGTTATTATTATAGCCACTAAAAATGCTATGTATTTAGTTATACCAATTAAATTTAAAGATTTTAATAAGGTTTCATTATTTATCTTACTCATAAGTGGGAAGTCACTAAATTTATAATTATATTCTTCTCCATTGATTCTATAAGAAATTCCATCCTTTAATATTGCAAATGATAAATCTTTATGAACTACAATCTTTCTTATACTTTCTACATCATCTAAAGATATATTAGTATCTATATAGACCATAGCTCTTCCTTCTTCTCTTTTAATGGGAGAATTTTCAAAATTTAGTACGCCATTATCTAATGTAAATTTAAATTCGTCTGATGATATTACATTTTCCATGGTTTTTTCTACAGTTCCTATTGCTGTAAAACTTACAGCTCCTAATATAGCCCCTACTACTAGAGACAATAATATAGAATAAAGTATAGTTTTAGAAATATTTTCCTTAATTAGATCTTTATATTTCCTTATACTAGTTGTACTTAACCTTACTTTATTAATAAAGTTTATTTTTTCATTCATAATTATCTAAACTCCTTAGAATTTTCTATTTAATTAATATTTTAACATATAAAAATATTTTTATAAATAAACGGTAATTTATATAAAAGTTAATTTTTTAAGATTAAATTTTATCTTTTTTGTTAATCATTATAGTATAAGTTTTAAGGAGGTCAAAAAATGTATAGTAATAAATCCAAAAAACATAATAGATTTTCTTTTTTTAAGCTATTTTCTATTTTTGTTTTATTAATATTATTAGGATTTACTGCAAATATTTATTTAAACTCACAATATGAATTATTAACTTCTAATTTTTATAATGAGTTTAATAATTATAATTTTTCTGATGCAAAATCTATATTAAATAATAAAGTTTTAACTATTAAGAAAAATAAACTTAATAATGATTTAACTTCTTATTTTACTGATGTAGTTAACAAGGTTTGTATAGCATTATCCAATAGCGAGATTAATTCTAATAAAGCTTTAGAAATTTTAAATGAAATTAAAGATTATGATATTCTTAATTCTTCCCTAGATAAGTTAATAACTTCATTAGATGAAAGCCATAAAAATATTGCAACCAATAATCAAGATAGCACGACTAATAATTCAAAATCTTCTCTTGATAATGATGAAACATTTAATTATAACGAAGATAGCTTTTTAAATCTCGGAATATCAGCTTTCAATTCTAATGATTATGATACAGCCATGAAATATTTTAATAAAATTACTGATTCTACTTCTAAAGATTATGAAATAGCACAAAGTTATATTAAAGACTATAAAGCAAACTATAAAGAATACTTACTTGAAAGTATAGACGAATTAGTTGCTAATAAATATTACACTAAGGCAATTAATATTTTATCTAATTATGATGCAAGTCTTCTAGCAAAAGAAGATATAACTGAAATAGAAAATAAAATAAACTCTATAACAATGTTTAGAGAAGAATATAGTGGTGAGGATTCTGAGTATACATCAAATGCTATACTTCAAGAAATAACTCCTAATAATATAAATAGTCTATCAATCGCTAGTAAAACAGCTTATCTTGTTTATTTAAATCTAGATAAGCAAATGACTTATGTATACGAAGGTTCTAATAACAATTGGAGTCTTATTAAAGAATTTCCTAGTTCCACTGGAATAGATGGAGAAGAAACTCCTAAAGGTATTTTTTCAGTTACTAATAGGGGGGAATGGTTTTACTCAGAAGAATTCCAGCAAGGCGCTAAATATTGGGTACAATTTATGGGTGACTATTTATTTCATTCATTACCTTTTGATGAAAGTCAAAGTAATATTGTAGATTATACTATAGGTGAACCATCATCACATGGTTGTATAAGATTAGAAGTAGAAGATGCTAAATGGTTATATGATAATATTGCTAATTATACTAAAATTATCATAAATTAACTTAATTAATAAATTTCAAAAATGGCCAATGCACATATATGCACTGGCCTTCTTTATATTAATAATTATTATAAATATCTTCATATGAAAAATCCATAATTATAACTGGATCTTTCTCTGGATCTAATCTTGTAAGAAGATTAATTAAATTTTGTTGCGGTATGGCAACACATCCATATGTATATGAACCTGTATCGCAGTGTAAAAATATAGCCGAACTTTTTCCTGGAACTACTGGCCATCTATTATAATCTATAACAATTGCATAATTATAATACCCTTGGAAATCTATAAGCCTTTCTGCTGATAACCATCTTCCATTAGGCTCTCCAAACTGCATAGTATTATAAAACTCAGATCCTTCATCATCTACCCAATATTCTGTACCATTCAACTGCCTGTACCTAATTCCACTGCCAGGATTATCATTTATACCAAAAGCTTCTGTTAAAGAATATATACCTGTAGGAGTACATTTATCCATTTCATAAACTTTACTAGCAACCTTCATTCCATTCTGCCCTAATCTAGCTGATACCTTGTCCACCAAAATCCAATTGTCAGAGTCATCTTTTTCCCAAAATACTAATTCACCATAAGAACCACCTTTGCTTACTACAGTTACTATCTGACTGGAATATTTAGAAGCTACAGTATTTGCAATTCCTAATTTGGCGGCATTATCGGTGTTATCATCACTACTATCTTTATCTATAGAATTAGCTTCCTCCTCTGTTCTTTTTTCTTCTAATCTATTATTATATATATTCTCTATATCTGAAATATCTTCATTAGGATACTTTTCTTTAAAAACATCTATTAATCCTTTTACTGAATCTATATCTTCATTTATAGCTGTTTTTATTTTTTCCTTTTCTTTCTCAATTTCATCATAATAAGATTTTACTTTTTTCTCAATATCCAATAAATCTTCATTTAGTTTACTAAAAATTTCATTATTTAGATTACTATTATATTTCTCTTTAAAACTATTTACCTTTTCTTTAGATTTCTCAATATTACTTTCATCCTTTACTTTCAAAAATTCTTCAAGTATATTTTTATATAAAATTAATACTTCACTATCTTTACTTTCATAAATGGATTTTATTGCTTCCTCATAATCTCCATTTAATATTAAAGTTTCTATTTTATTAATTACTTTTGTTTCTTTTTTAGCCTTATATATGAAAAAACTAAAAGTGAGAATAACTATAATTACTAAGATAGAAACTATTAATACCCTGTATTTTTTGTTCTTCATAACTACCTCCTCTATAAACAAGCTTGCATTAAAAGTATAACATATTAAAACCTTTATATTTATTATTAATTATTTCATTTTATGGTATTATTTATATATAAAATTTTAAAGGTAGGATAACAATGAAAATAAATATTCCAAAGGACGTTAATTATATTATTAGTAATTTTTATAAAAATAACTATGAAGCATATATGGTAGGAGGTTGCGTTAGAGATAGTATTTTAGGGACATTACCTAAAGATTATGATATAACTACTTCTGCAAAACCAAAAGAAACCATATCTCTATTCGAGAAAACTATTCCTACAGGTTTAAAGCATGGAACTATTACTGTTCTTATAAATAGTAATCCTTATGAAGTTACTACTTTTAGAACTGAAGGAACTTATTTAGATAATAGGCGCCCCTCTTCAGTAAATTTTGTTACTGATATAAAAGAAGATTTATCAAGAAGGGATTTCACTATAAATGCATTGGCTTACAATGAAAATAAAGGCTTAATTGATTACTTTAATGGAATTAATGACATAAATAATAAGACAATTAGATGTGTTGGTGATCCTGATAAAAGATTTAAAGAAGATGCATTAAGGATGCTTCGTGCTATAAGATTTAGTTGCCAATTAACCTTTAATATTGAGAAAAATACTTATAATGCAATTAAGGATAATTATAAGCTAATTGAAAATATAAGCTTTGAAAGAATTAGAGATGAACTTTGTAAAATACTGATTTCTCCTAATCCTTCAAGAGGCTTAAAACTATTAAAAGATACTAAATTATTGGAATTAATACTTCCTGAGATAAATTCTCTAGTTGATTTTTCAGCTAAATGTACTAATCATAATAGAAATGTATTTACTCATACACTAAGAGTTATTAATAATACTGAAAATAACCTATTATTAAGATTATCTGCTCTTTTACATGATGTTGGAAAACTAAATACACTAACTCCTTTCAATGATGGAAGTTTTTATGGTTTCCCTGGACATAGTATAGAAGGATCTAGAATGAGTAAAAAAATTCTTTCTAAATTAAGATTTGATAATAATACTATAAAAATAGTTTCTAAATTAATAGAACACCATTTGGTTTTAAACGCAAATACAATGCCTACTAAATATGAAGTTAAAAAGCTATTGAATGATGTTGGTAAGAATAATATATCATTATTATTTAAGCTCCAAAGAGCAGATATAAATTCTCTAGATAATCCCAAGATCTTTTTAGAAAAAGTAAGTTATACTGAAAAATTAGCTAAACAGATTTTAGAAAACAATGAGCCTCTAACTATAAAAGATTTAGATATTACTGGAGAAGACTTAATATCTAATTTAGAATTAAAACCTGGGAAAATAATTGGTGATATTTTAAATTATATTTTAGATAGAGTTTTAGAAAATCCTAATTTAAACTCAAAAGATATATTATTGGAATTAGCTAAAACCAGATTTTGCAAAGCAAAATCTTAAAAAAGAAGGTAGAATGAAGAATGAAAAATTGAGGATGTTTTCCTCCATAGAACTTAAAATTCATTAGTAGAAGATAATTTTTATTTAAAAATTCTAGAGAATTTTCCCCTTAATTTTTCATTATTAATTCTTCATTTTACCTCATAAAAATGCTCTTATTTTAATCTATTTCTATATTAAGACCTCTTTACCTAATCCAAATAGATATAGGTAACTTTCTTTCACATTTTTACCAGTTATCTTTTCAACTGCTTCTTTATAATACTTCAATTGTATTCTATATTTATCTAGTATTTCTTCTTCCATTCCCTCTACTACATAATTAGTTTTATAGTCTAATAATACTATTCCATCTTCTTCTTCAAATATACAATCTATTATCCCTTGAAGTCTTACCTTTTCTTTTTCGTAAATCTTCTCTGGTAATGTACTGTCAACATTTAAGCTACTAATTTCAGTGTAAAAAGGAATTTCTCGCCTTAGCAATCTACCTTTACTATATGCAGATAACATTCTTTTTCCTAAATTGCTTTTAAAAAATCTTAAGAAATTAATTTTATCAATAGCTTTAACTTCTTCTTCTGAAAGTAAGTTGTTATTTTTCATTTCTTGTATTTGATCTCTTATTTCTTCATTATTTGCTATTCTCTCTAAATCTAATTTTTGCATTATAAAATGAACAGCAGTACCTCTTTCTGATGCTGATAAACCTTTCTTTTCTTGAAGGAACTTAGGTTTTAATACTTCTTTATCTTTAAAAATATTAACAGTTAATACATCATCATCTTCATTCTCATAAAGAGACCTCTTTAAATCAGATACTGATACGTTACTAGGTAGTCCCCCAGCTAAGCTATACTTATATTCATAGTCTAATCTTCTTCTTATTTCTTTATCTATATAATTTATATCTGAATATATAAATAAGTCTTCTTCATCATTTTCATCCACAGCCACTTCATCTTTTTCCACAGTTAGGGTACTTTTACTCCACATTTTAACCTTCCATGTGGAAAAATCATTAACAAGCAAACTGTTTGTAGAGCCAATATAATTTCTTAGCTTCTCTCCATCTCTATGCTTACATAAAGCCATTCCAATCCAATCTAAATAGCTTTTTCCTTTTAGCACTTCTGATGGTGGAACAATATCTTCATCTAAAGCAGCTGCTGACATCCATCTTGTTATAGACTTTTCTAAATCTCTAGTTGCTCCTGTAATAATTAATTTTTCTTTAGCTCTAGTAAATGCAACATAAAGAATTCTCATTTCTTCTGAAAGAGTTTCAAATAATATCTTCTTTTTTATTGCTTCCTTAGCTAAGGTACTATATGAATTTCTCTTTTCTAAATTAACGTAGTCAGGTCCCAAACCTAAATCATCATGATAAAGAATAGATTTGTTTAAATCCATTAAATTAAATTGTTTTCCAAAACCTGAAGTAAATACTACCGGGAACTCAAGACCCTTACTTTTATGGATACTCATTATTCTAACAACATCCTCATTTTCCCCAAGAACTTTAGCACTTCCCATGTCTCCCGATGAATTTCTGAGCTTGTTAATAAAGTTTATAAAATTAAATAATCCTTTAAAGCTAGTTTTCTCAAATTGTTTTGCCCTTTGGAATAGTATTTTTAAATTTGCCTGTCTTAGCTTACCATTTGGCATAGCTCCTACATATCCATAATAAGCTGTATCCATATAGATATACCATATAAATTCATCTATTGGAGTATATATAGATTTCTTTCTCCACTTCTTTAGATTATTTATAAATACCTTACACTTATTTTTTAATTCCTCACTCACTTCATAATTATCTTCAACAACTTCACTTATGATCTCATAAAAGTACTTCTCTTTATTTAAGAGTCTGACATCTCCTAATTCTTCTGCTGTAAATCCTACTAAAGGAGATCTTAAAACTGAAATCATAGGAACGTCTTGCATTGGATTATCTATTATTTTTAATAATGACATAATAGTTCTAATTTCTATAGTTTCGAAATATCCTGTTCCTGTATCTGCATAAACAGGGATTCCTTCATATCCAAGTTCATCTAAAAATATCTCTGACCAATTTTTAGTTGCCCTTAATAGAATAACTATATCTTTATATTTAAGTGGCCTATATTCTCCTGTTTCCTTATCTAATACCTTAAATACCTTTCCTGTTTTTAAATCAGGATTTAATAACTCCTTAATTCTTCTTGCTACTATTCTTGCTTCAAGAGTTATAGCATCTACATCTTCCTCTTCTTCTACATCTGAGTCTCCAATATTAACTTCTTCTATTTTATCTTCTTCAGGAATATCCTTATTTCCTGACTTATCTAAAATATGAAGTTCTATTGAGCCTGCAACCACTGTATTTTCATATTCATTTTCTTTATAGCTTGCACCTAGATTTAATGACTCTTTATCAGTATATTCAAGCTCACCAACTGTTTTAGACATCACTTCTTTGAAGATATAATTTACCCCATTAATAACTTCTTCTCTGCTTCTAAAATTCTTATATAATTGAATTTTCCTATTTAAACTTCCTTCTTCTAGTGGATATCTATTATATTTATCTAAAAACAACTCTGGTTTCGCTTGTCTAAATCTATATATACTTTGTTTAACATCACCAACCATGAATACATTAGGATCTTCTAAGCTTTTTCTTGAAACTAAGTCTATAATAGCTTCTTGAACATTATTAGAGTCTTGGTATTCATCCACAAGAACTTCATCAAAGTACCATCTAAATTTCTCTGAAACACTTGAAGGAATAATATTCCCATCAGCATCATGGTTTATAAGTATTTTTAAACATAGATGTTCTAAGTCATTAAAATCTAATATATTTCTATCTCTTTTCTTTTGTTTAAATCTACCTATAAAATCTAAAGTTAACTTACTTATCATCTTCATATAGGGATAAGAATTTTTAATTCCAGATAAAGCATCTTCTAAAGGCATAGAAAAACTATCTTCAACTAATTTAGATGCCTTTTTCTTAATACTATCCCTTATTGATTTTACTATTTCTAAGCTTTCTCCATCTGAAACATTATTTTTCTTAACTGACTTCAATCTTCCAAAGCTTATTTTATTAACTTCAGTATATAGTTCTTCTATTCCATAGTTTAATGAATCTAAAATTCTCTTAAACATCTCTAAATCATCATTAAAGGTAGGTTCATAAGGCTCTAATCCTTCTGTTGATCTAATCATATCTAAAGCTTTCTCTAGGACCTTCACATATCCTAAAACTTCAATTTCAATAGTCTGTTTTAATATTTTAATCCACTCTGTGTTATTTAAATCTTCAATAGTATCTATATTAAAACTTTCTGCACTTTCTACAAGCCATTTTTCTGGCCAAGGACCGCTCATTGAAAATCTATATAAATCTAAGATAATTTCTTTTAATCTTTCATCATCCCTAGAAGTACTATAGGCCTCAATTAAATTTTTAAAATCACTATCTTCATTTTCATAATAATCTTCGAACATGTCATTAATTACTTCTAATTTTAATAATGTATTTTCTGTTTCATCAGCTATTCTAAATGTTGGATCTAAATTAATAATATGATAATAATTTTTTATAACATCCAAACAAAAAGAATGCATAGTAGTTATATTCGCCCTACTTAAAAGTGTTAATTGTCTTTGCAATACCTTTGAATTTGGATTAACCTCTAACGCCTTTGATATAGCATCTGCTATTCTTTCTCTCATTTCTGCTGCTGCTGCTGAAGTAAATGTAACTACCAAAAGTCTATCTATATCTACAGGATTATCTTCATTAGTGATAATCCTAATTATTCTTTCAACTAAAACTGCTGTTTTTCCTGAACCTGCTGCTGCTGCTACTAAAAGATTACATCCTCTTGTTGTAATAGCTTTAAGTTGATCTTCTGTCCATTTAGTACTTCCCATATCTATACTTGACCTCCCTTCTCTACTTCATCCTTTATTAATTTCCATGCGTCTTCATTACTCTTTTTTAATACTATCTTGTACTTATTATTTTCTATAGAAGTATCAAATTGGCATATAGATGAATAATCGCAGTAATTACAATATGGAGTATTATTATTTTTACACGGAACTATCTTAATTTCTCCACTTAGCATCTCTTCGCAAAGCTCTGCCATCTTGTCATTTACATACTTTCTTAATATATCAAATTGTTCCTCTGTAACTACTGAACTAGCAGCAGTAAAATTACCGTCCTTCTTAACAGCAGCTGGAATAATTAAAGAGTAAGATGATTCTATATCACTATCAATAGCCTTAACTACATTTATATCCTTAAGTAATAAGCCGCTCATTTTTAATTCTTTTAATATATTTTCTTTAATTTCTTCTTCTGTAAGTTGCTTTTTAGATTTAATTATAGGATCATCTATTTTAAAATATAAAATTGCTCCAGGCATAGCTTGTTTTTCTAATATATATTTTGAATTCTTTATAAGAGCATCTAAATAAACTAAAAGCTGTATTTGAAGTCCATAATATACCTCTGTTAAATTAAACTTTTTATTACCAGATTTATAATCCACAACCTTAATATAAGTATTACCATCTAAATCTAAAGTATCTATTCTATCTACTCTACCAACTAAATATACTGTCTCCTTAGATGGAAGATCTATTTTTATAGGTTCACCATCTTTAAAACCGCCAAATTGAAACTCATTTCTAAATACTTCAAAACGACCTTTTCTCATCTGCTCTGAAATAACCATAACAGACTTAGTTATAGTCCTCTTAAACCTATCTGCAAAATATTTATATTTTTTAGTACTATTTAATATTGAGTTAACATCATTTTCTAATTTTTTATCTACTAGCTCATTTACTATTGCAGTGCATTTTTCCTTGTTTAAATCAGACCAAGCTATTTTTTCGTTTCTAATAGTATTAGTAAAATCATCTAATACATTATGCATAAATGATCCTAAGTCTGGCGCTGAAAATTCATATACCTTTCTATCCTTTGCCTTTAATCCATATTGAACATAATAAGAAAATGGACATTGAGCATATTTTTCTATTCTAGATATATTAAATACTAGCTTTTTATTTTCTAGTTGATAAAGTTTTTTTATCTTCTCTCTAGGAACCTTCTCAACTAAATTAGTATAAGTTAGTCCCTTAAACATTCTATTAGCTTTGTTCTTAAATACTTCATTATTTTCAAACCATTTAAAAGCCTGTGCCCAGTATTCATCTACCTCTTCTTTTTCAAATTCCATCCTTAGGGCTGAAATAAGTTCATTGAAGGTAGGTAATGGCGAAGTTATTTTACTAAACTTATCTTTTCTATCTCTTAAATTATAAATCTCACTTTCTTCTATTAAATTGGGCAGTACTTTTTTTATCCTTGGAATAATTATAGAAGGTCTCAAAGACTTACCTTCAAAATCTGCCATAGGAAAAGTTATCATTAAGTATTCTGAAGCAATTGTAAGAGCAGTATAAACTATGAATTGTTCTTCAAAAGCTCTGCTTTTTGTATCTGAAGCTAACCTTATACCTATATTTCTTAATAAATCTCTTTCTCTATCACTAATTATTCCTTCATCTTTATTAACAGATGGCAGTACTCCATCATTTACTCCTATTAAATATAATGCTTTTACTTCTCTACCTTTAACTCTAGATATATCTCCAATATTAACTTGATCTAAAGCCATAGGTATTACTCCTATTTCCTTCTCTTCAAAACCTGATATAAGAATCTTTGTAAATTCTTTAATATCTATTACTTCATCCCCAAGAACTTCTACTAATTGATCTAAAATTTCTATAACCATTTCAGGAACTTGCATATATTCCTTAATTTTATCTTGAAGTCCTAATTCATTGAATTCATCAAGCCAGGATTCTAGAGTTTTAAATACATCTAATTCAACTAAAAACTCATAAAGGTTAGTAGCTATTTCTTTTACAGATTTATTTTCTTTTATTTTTTTATGAAGTCTCATTAAAGGAGTCCTAACTTCCTCCATAATTTCTAAAACTAGATTTTCATCATCTGGTATATCATCCTTGTCATAAAGATTTTTAGTCCACTTATATCCTTTTATCCCATTAGCTAAAACGTAATTTTCTAGTATATCTATATATTTTTCTTCTACATTAACTAAACCACTTTTTAAATATTTAAATACACTTTCATAAGACCAATTACTAGATAATATTTCTAAAGAAGAAATTAGCAATACTACTAGGGGATTGTTTAATATCTCTCTTTTCTTATCCAAAAAAAATGGAATTTTGTAATCATTAAATATTACTGTAACTATTTTTTCATACTGATCTATATTTCTACAAACAACGGCTATATCCTTATATCTATATCCCTTATCTCTTACCATAACTAATATATCCTTAGCAATAGTTTCGACTTCTTCATAGCTATTATTTGCTTTATAAAGTCTTACATTATTAGCCTTTCCCTTATATGGTTTGAAAGGATAAGTAAAAAAGTGTTTTTCTAAATGTTGAATATCTTCACTGTTTAAAAATCTATAGGAATACCCCTTATTTAAATCAATTGGCTCTAAATAAGATATATTTCCTTCCTTCATAATATTTAAAATGGAATTTTCGGTATTCTTTATAGCATCAAATATATCCGTATAATCTACTTCTTTTCCTCCACTTAAATTATCACTGCATAAAGTTATGTTTACTGTCTTCGCCTTTTTAGCTAATATTTTTATAACCTCTAATTGTTGTGGTGTAAAAGTAGTGAATTCATCTATCCAGATTTCTGCTCCGTCGTAAATATTACAATCAGCAAGTTTCTTTGCTAACAATGTTAACTCATCGTCTGAATCTATGAATCTTTTATGAAGCACTTCATTAAAATCATGATAAATTATCTTTAAATCATTCATTTTCTTTTTTAATTCATCATCATGAATTTCTTCTTCTTTAATCCCTAGTATTTCCGTGGAAATATTATATTTTTTAAATTCAGTTATTATTTTTGACACAACAGAAGAAAAACCTTGTTCCTTCGTCATCCTATTAAAGTACTGAAGTTCATCTCCCTTATCTCTTAATAACTTATAAATAAGCATATTCCTACCTGAATCGCTTATTTTAATATCTGTTCTTCCACCACATTCCTCAAAGACTCTATGAGCCATTCTTTTAAAGCTCAACACTTCTCCCCTTAAAAAACCTTTTTCCGTAACTATATCTAAAAATTTTTTTTCTGTATCAAAAGTATATTGCTCTGGTACTATCAATATAAGCTTGTTACTTGAATCATTATTATCTATCTTTTTCTTAATTTGATCTAAGCAAAACCTACTTTTTCCTGTACCCGCTCTCCCAAAAATAAATCTAATTCCCATTCAAACACTCCTATTATTTAATATCTTAATTATATCCCATAGTTCTAAATAAATTCCTCTTTTAATAGCCCCATAACTAAAGTATCTATGTATTTTCCATTATAATAATACTTACTTCTTCTTACTCCTTCACCCTTGAATCCGCATTTTCTATAACATTTTATTGCCCTTTTATTTTCTTTTACAACTTCTAATTCAATCTTATGAGCTCGTTTATTATTAAATAAATAGTTACATAAAGTTCTTATAGAATCTAATCCATATCCCTTATTCCAATATTTTTTTCCTATTGTTATTCCAATAGAGTAAACATCTCTTGTATAACTATTTTCTTTGTAATAAACATATCCTATTAAATCACTAGTTTTAGTTACTATAATTAATTCTTTTTTATTAGGCTTTGTAAAATGATGAAATTGACTATTTAAATACTCTTTACTCATAACTGCTGTAGATAAACCATTATACTTTAGCACATCCTTATCTGCACAAATATCGTATAGTTCTTCTATATCCTCTCTAACTGGATTCCTTAGGTATACATTTTCTCCATATATCATTTTACACCATCTCCCTGATTAATCTTCTTACTTTTATTATAAATCTTTTATACATAGTAAAAAAAGAGTACAAATATCATAATTATATTTATATCTCTACCTTTAAAATTAATATTATATTTTTATAAAATTAAGGCTATATCACACTTAATATATATTGTGATATAGCCTCATAATTAATTATTTACCTTCTAAAATTGCAAGTGCTGCTGCACCTAGAACCCCTGCTTGGCTTCCTAAAACCGCCTTTTCTATTTTACAGTTATTATAAATAGTCTTTAGACATCTTCTCTCCATCTCATACTCTATTTTATCGAATACTATTCTACCTGCTTCACTAACTCCCCCACCAATTATTATTTTATCTGGATCAAATGAGTTTGCAATATTAGAAATAGTTATTCCTAAATATGATAATGAATCATTTAATATATCTTGAGAAACCTTATCTCCTTTTTCTGCTTCTAGGAATACTTCTTTTGCAGTTACTTCTTCATAATTTTTTAAAGTTGTTTCTACTTTGCTTTCTACAGCTTCTCTTGCTCTTTTCATTATTGCAGTTCCTGATGCCATAGCTTCTGCACATCCAGTATTACCACATCCACATCTAGGACCGCCCTTCATTACTGTTATATGTCCAATTTCTAAAGCATTTGCTGTACTTCCTCTAAATAGACTTCCATTTAAAATAGCTCCTCCACCGATTCCAGTGCTTACAGTAACATAAACCATATTTTTGCTACCTTTTCCTGCTCCAAACATATACTCACTTAATGTTGCTACATTTGCATCATTATCTAAATAAGTATCAATTTTATATTTTTCCTTTATAGGTTTTACTATATTAAAGTTTTTAAATGGTAAATTTGGAGTATAAACTATTAATCCTTTTTCTAAATCTAGAGGCCCTGGAGAGCCAACTCCAATAGCTTTAACTTCATTTATATCTGTTCCTTGTAAAACATCATCTATAGTCTTTAATAGCTTCTCTAAAACAGCCTCATCGCCTTTATGGGCTTCAGTCTTAACTGTAACTTCTTTAATTATCTTTCCTTCTAAGTCAACTAAAGCAGTGTATATCTTAGTTCCTCCTAAGTCTACACCAATTACATATTTCTTTTCCATCTCCATCCTCCTATATATACCTCATAATATAACTTTTATAAATGATAAAAATAGTATATCATTTATTAAAAATGTTTACAATGAAGCAATTTTCATTAAAACATTTTATAATGATTTATTTATAGATTAAATTTTTATAAATTTATAAATAATAAAAAAGCATCTAATATTCATTAGATGCTTTTGGCGGAGAAACCGGGATTTGAACCCGGGCGCCAGTTGCCCAACCTACGCCCTTAGCAGGGGCGCCTCTTCAGCCACTTGAGTATTTCTCCATGTGCCTTCTCTTATAAAGGTTATATGGCGGAGAGAGTGGGATTTGAACCCACGGTACCCGTAAAGGTACGCCGGTTTTCAAGACCGGTGCCTTAAGCCAGCTCGACCATCTCTCCATATTTCAGTCTTGCGACAAATATTATTATAGCAACCACTATATATATTGTCAATTATTTTTTTTAAATTTTTAATATATTTTTTATTATGTTCATATTTAAATTAAAAAGCATCTAATTTTAGATGCTTTTTCTATGGCGGAGAGAGTGGGATTTGAACCCACGGTACCCGTAAAGGTACGCCGGTTTTCAAGACCGGTGCCTTAAGCCAGCTCGACCATCTCTCCATGTTTCGTCTTTCGACAAATATGATTATAGCAACAGAAAAATATTATGTCAACATTTTTTATTTAAAACTTTTAAAAAACCACTATTGGCCTATAAGATATACTAATATATATCTCATAAACAGTTACTTATAAATACATTTTTTAACCTCTGTATTGATTCATTTTTATAAATAATAAAATATATAATATTATTATTTTATATTAAATTAATATATTTATACTTAAGTATCCTTAATAAAAATAGGATGCATATTATTTTACCACTAATTTATTGGTAGTTATATTATGCATCCTATCATTATGTTTAGATTTAACTCACTCTAAATCTATTGTTATTTTATTTCATCAAGTTAATAAATATTACTTAATTACCTTCATATTTCCCATATATGGTTGAAGTGCACTCGGAATATTTACTGAACCATCCTCATTTAGATTATTTTCTAAAAATGCTATTAACATTCTTGGTGGTGCAACAACTGTATTATTTAATGTATGAGCAAAGTATTTTCCATTCTTAGAATTTACACGAATCTTTAAACGGCGAGCCTGTGCATCTCCTAAGTTTGAACAACTTCCTACTTCAAAATACTTCTTTTGTCTTGGGGACCAAGCTTCAACATCTACTGACTTAACTTTAAGATCTGCTAAATCTCCAGAACAACACTCTAAAGTTCTAACTGGTATATCTAAAGAACGGAATAAATCTACAGTATTTACCCATAATTTTTCATACCATTCCATACTTTCTTCTGGTTTACATACAACTATCATCTCTTGCTTTTCAAATTGATGAATTCTGTATACTCCTCTTTCCTCTATTCCATGGGCTCCCTTTTCTTTTCTAAAACAAGGAGAATAACTTGTTAAAGTATGTGGTAATGATTCTTCAGGTAATATAGTATCTATATACTTACCTATCATAGAATGTTCACTTGTTCCAATTAAATATAAATCTTCACCTTCAATTTTATACATCATAGCATCCATTTCAGCAAAACTCATAACACCTGTTACAACTTCACTACGAATCATATATGGAGGAATACAATAAGTAAATCCACGATCTATCATAAAATCTCTAGCATATGAAATTATTGCTGAATGAAGTCTCGCAACATTTCCCATTAAATAATAGAATCCACTTCCTGCTACTTTTCTAGCGCTATCTAAGTCTAATCCACTTAACTTTTCCATTATTTCTGTATGATACGGAACTTCAAACTCTGGAACTTTTGGCTCTCCAAAACGTTCAACTTCTACATTTTCACTATCATCTTTTCCAATTGGAACACTTGGATCAATTATATTTGGTAAAGTCATCATTATTTCCTTAACTCTTTCAGCTAATTCACTTTCCTTAACTTCTAACTCAGATAAACTCTCTGAGTTTTCAGTTACCTTTTTTTTCATTTCTTCTGCTTCTTCTCTTTTTCCTTGAGCCATTAAAGCTCCTATTTGTTTTGAGAATTTATTTCTATCTGCTCTTAAGGATTCAGCTTGTTGCTTAGCTTCTCTAAGCTTTTTATCTAATTCTATTACCTCATCTACAAGTGGAAGTTTACTATCTTGAAACTTATTTTTTATATTTTTCTTAACTATCTCTGGGTTTTCTCTTACAAATTTTAAATCTAACATTATTATATCTCCTCTCTTATTTTTTTAAATAAAAAAGAACCCTTCTCCCCTAAAAAGGGACGAAAGATTCCGCGTTGCCACCCTAATTAATAGCAATAATATGCTATTCACTCAATAAATTTAACGGTTTCTACCGTACTGCTCATCGCAGTCCCTCCGAGGTGGATTCATAACATATTACTATCGATTTACACCAACCATCGACTCTCTTAAAGTAAAAATGATATTACTAGCCTCTTCAACAGTTTTATTATATTTATTTTAATATAGTATAAAAAAATATTTATGTCAATATTTTATTCATCAAATAAATCTCTTGTACAGATTATATCTATTCCAGTATTTAATATATTTTTACATATTATATTTCCTACTTTAACAGGAACACTTACATATATTCTTCCAATTACCTTAGATAACTCTATCCAGAGACTTCTATCTACCTCTTTACTAGATTTTACTGGTACCACCTTATACTTATCACTTCCCTTAACTCTAACTATAGATGTAAATATATCCTTATTGCTATCGTCATTATTCAATTTACACATCTTCAAACTCCTTTATTCTACTAGATATTATCTTAGAGTCTTTAGAATCATCTACTATATCAGTAATATTTTTATCTAATTCCCTAGCAAGTATGTTTACTATCTTTTCATAACAATAAGATCCATGACAATTTCCAAATCCTGATCCAGTCCTTCTTTTAACACCTTCTACAGTCCTAGCACCTAAAGGTCTTCTGATACAATCAACGATTTCTCCTTCTGAAATATTATTACACACGCATATAATCTTTCCATATCTCTTATCCAAAGCAATTATTTCATTTGCTTCTTTTTTACTAAGTTCTCTAAACTTATATACTTCTCTTCTTTTATCTATAAAATTCTTTTTTAATGTACAATTTAAATTATTAGCAATGGTATCACAAAGCATCTTAGCTATTGCTGGGGCTATAGTTATTTTACCATAATGAGTGCCAGTTACTCTAATATATCCCTTATCTACTTCACTATCATCTATTAACATAGAATCTTTATTATAGCTTTCCCTAAAAAGATTATTTATATTATTTTTTTCTAAACCTTGCAATAAATTATTTGCATATAATAAATTATGTCTTAGGGTAGTCTTTTCAGTACTTTTTATTCCTATTAATGATCCTGTAGTTGTAGTCGGCGTACTTAAAACAAATGTATCTTTATCAAATGTCTCTATCACTATTTTATTCAACTTATTTTTATAATTATCATCTACCAATAAATAACTCATATTTTTAAAATGAGTCCCTTCTCCCTTAGTTTCCTTATCCTCTACCTTACCATTTTTCTTTATATATATCTCATGAGGAATAGTATTAATAACAACTTTACAACTAAACTTATTCTTGTTAGTTGTTACCCTAAACCCTTTTGATAAGTTCTGTATATTTAGAACTTCTTCTTCTAATCTAAAAATAACCCCATTATCAGCAGCTACTTCTGCATATGCAATAGCTAAGTCATATGGAGCTACTATTCCTATATTTTCTGAATAAAGACCTTTCCTTATATTATGATTTATATTCGGTTCAATATGATATACTTCTTCAGCGTCAATTAAATGAACCCCTTCAATTCCCCTTCTTCTAGCTCTATCATACATTTCTCCTAATTTTTTCACGCCATTTTCATCATTAACTACTCTTAGAGCTCCAATTTTCTTAAATGGAACTTTAAACTTATTACAAGTCTCTTCCATTATTGAATTTCCTATATACTCGAGTCCAGCCATTACATCATCAGAGGTTTCAGAGCCATCATATACTATAGATGTATTAACAAATGAAATATCATCTGCTATATCATAATCTCTTTCTATTAAAGCTATATTAAAATTATATTTAGATAACTCATAAGCTACAGCACAACCTATTATACCTCCACCTAATATAAGAATATCATAATCCATAGTTTCCCTCCTCCCATACTATAGTAAAAATCCTTTTTCTTTTAATTCTCTTTTTATTTCCTTAATGTCTTCTTCACTGTCTGCTGCAATCGTATGAAGATGAATTCCATCAGTTAAATTAGATAGAGGTTTAACATTTTTATTTTTAAACTCATTTTCAAATTTATTTAAATCATTTAAATTCTTTATCATTAAATTTCCTCTTATTTCTCCATATAAAGGATGCTCAATAATTACATCTTCTATTATTCCTCCATATTTAACCACTATTTCAAGTTCATCTATTGTTTTATTCTCATCATGATTAACAGCTATTATAGATTTAACTTTATTTACGTCCTTGTTATAAATATATCCATCTGGAGTTGCTATAATAGTATTACCTTCCGCTCTTAAAATTGCAATATCTTTCACTATAATTTGCCTAGTAACTCCAAATAAAGAAGCTAGTTCCGTACCCTTTATAGCTTTGTTGCTTTTAACTAGCATCTTACCAATCTCTTCTCTTCTCTTTTTAGAACTCATAAACCACCTCAAAAGCTAATTTTTATCATCACATACTTTTATTATATCAAGTATATGATTACCTTTTATGAAATCTTTACTATGATGATATCTAACTACTTGCAATAATTCTTTATCTTTTTCAAAGCCATTATCTTTCAATATATCTAATCCTATTTTAGGATGATTATAGTATACATTTATTTGTTTTATATTATCGTATTTTTTTATTTTACCATTACTAATCTTATCTAATAATACAACAGCAGATTTTTCAAATAAGGATAAATGTGTATATCCCTTACCTACATCATGCAAAAGAGCTGCTCTCCCTAACTTATACAAATCTACATTTATATTTAAGTCATTCCTCATCTTTATAGAATCCTTGCAAACCCTAATACAATGATGTTTATCATTATGCTTAAGATTATTAAATATTCTAATTTCTTCTTCATTTAAAAATTTAGTTACATATGTATAATCTATTTCCTTAAACAATGAAGTGAATCCCCAAATAAATTGCTTTACTCTATATAAAGCCATCGAAATCACCTTTCCGAAAATATATAGTGTTATTATTTCTATCTATAAAAATAATAACACTATATATTTTTATTATCAATTATATAAATTATTTTAATTTTAAGCATAAAAAAAGAAGTTATGTTTTCATAACTTCTTGGTGGAGGTAAAGGGATTCGAACCCTTGACCCCTTGCGTGCAAGGCAAGTGCTCTCCCAACTGAGCTATACCCCCATAAAAAATAACCTGGCGACGTCCTACTCTCCCACATAGTCTCCCATGCAGTACCATCGGCGCTGTAGAGCTTAACTTTCCTGTTCGGAATGGGAAGGAGTGTTTCCTCTACGC